>NZ_JCASIN010000005.1:0-324779 GCF_059685915.1 Telluria sp. LT2P34 | reverse complement strand
CTACTACAATCACGACCGCATCAAGATGAAACTAAAAGGGCTGAGTCCTGTGCAATACAGAACCCAGCCCTTGGCCGCCTAGCAAACTTAACCGTCCAACTTTAGGGGGTCAGTTCACTTTCGGGGCCGGTTTCAGAGACGATCGCTCCTTGCTTGCTCGTCGATCAGAACGAGTAGCGTGCGCCCAGGTACAGGCGGCGTGGCTCGACGAAGCTGGTTGGCTGGCCGAACTTGGTTGGGCCGTTACCGGCTTCCAGTGCCAGTGCCGCGGTAGGCGACTGCTTGTTCAGCACGTTGAACAGATCGAGGAAGAACTCGACCTTCTGGCTGCCGCCGAACTTGTACGCGTACTTCAGGCGCATGTCCAGGGTGTAGTACGAAGGACCTTCTTCGGCGCCGATGACGCCTGGCTTGATCCAGGTGTCGAGGGTGTTGCCGACGACGTAGGCATCGTCCATCACCGGCAGGTAGCGGCCGGAGATCAGCTGGGCACGGGTGTAGAGCAGGCCACTATTCCAGTTAGCAACAGCGCTCAGCTCGAGGCCGTTGTTGAAGTAGTAGGTGGCGTAACCCTTGACCTGGTGCTTGATGTTGCCTGGCTGTGGACCGTAGGCGTTCGGAGCACGTGGGTCGAGGGCGATCCAGTCACCCTGGAAGTCGGCGTTACTGTCCGAGTTGGTGTTGCCCTTCGCTTCGTTCCAGGTGTACGACGCCGAACCCATCCAGTTGTCGCGCTTGGCCTTGGTCAGGCTCACTTCCACGCCCTGGTAGTCGCGCTTGCCGCCTGCCAGGGTACCGAGCACGTAGTTCGCGTTCGGTGCGCCGTTGAAGCCGAAGTACGAGTACGGCAGGTAGAAGGCCGAACTTGGCGCCGCATAACCTTCCATGCTAGGCGTGTTGGTCGGGTCCGAGTACAGGTGCAGGTCGTAGTCTTCCAGGATGTCGCGGGTCTGGCGCTTGGTGTAAGCGATCGACACGGTGTAATCGCGGCCCAGGTTCGTCGCATAGCCGAGCATGAACTCGTCGGTGTACGGGGTCTTGGTCGATGGCGAGAAGATCGCATCCGGGGTCTTTTCACCACCACGGGTACGGAAGGTCAGCCAGCGGTCGCCCAGGCGGACTTGCTCTTCCAGGACCGGACCGGTCAGGTTACCGGCGAAGTCGGACATGTTGGTGCGCACTGGGTCATAGTAGCGGCCCAGGAAGGCCCAGACCTTGGTGCGGCCTTCGCCGGTCGGGTCATACACCACGTTGAAACGCGGGGCCAGCTTCCACTTGAACTTGGCCGAATCGTTGCCCTTCGAATCGTAGTGTTTCCACTCTTCCGCACGCACGCCGGCGCCGACGGTCAGGCGGTCCTTGGTCCAGGTATCCTGGAGGTAGAAGGCCTTGCCGGTGGCTTCCACGCTGTATGGAGCAGCCTGGGCTTCGACGATGCGGTACTGGTTGACCTGGCCGCCCGGGTTGCCGGCGGTGGTGTTGAAGCGTACCGCGCGCACTTCGGCATCCGAGACCACGCCGTCGCGGTTGGTGTCGATCAGGTTGGTGTAGTAGGCCTTGTCAGCGGCGGAAGCGCCGTTGATGGCGGTCTGGACGCGCGGGACGTCGGCGGCGACCATGGCACGGGTACCGGTCCAGCCGCTGCCGATGAACTCGGCGAAGCTCACGCCGTTGTTGGCGGCGGCGATCGAGGTGTAGATTGCCTTTTCGGTGCCGGTGTAGCGCGAGTCTTCGAAGTACACGTTCTCCGAGACCAGGAAACCACCCTTGATGGTGTGGGTGCCCATGTTGGCGGTCTCGAGGAAGTATTCGGCGTTGAAGCCGACTTCGTCGCGGTTACGTTCGGTGATCGTGTCGGTGCCGAAGCCACCCAGGCTGCGCTGCTCCAGCGTCGCGGCCGAGTTGTTGCGGAAAGCGACGTTGTTGCGTGGCGACTGGTCGGCCGCGTAGTCCGACACTTCGCCGAGGTGGCGGAAAGCGTAGGCGTTCACGCGCAGGTTGCCCATGTCGCGGGTGTACTGGACGTTGTAGTTTTCGCCGCCCTGCACGCGACGGGTGTCGCGGTTGTTCAGCGTGGTCGCGGTCGTGGTGCCGGAAATCTTGGTCGGGTCATTGAAGAAGGACGCGGTCAGACGGTCGTTCTCGGTGGCCTGCCAGGTCAGCTTTGCGAAGCCCAGGCGCTCGTCGCGATTGACGGTACGCATGAACTGGTTGGTACCAAAGTTGACGACATCGGTCTCGCGCGCCTTCTTCTGGTAGGAACCGAAGAACCACAGCTTGTCCTTGATGATCGGGCCACCCAGGGTGACGGCCGCATCGTAGGTCGAGAAACCGGAGCTGGTCGGCACGTCGTACTTGGCGACCAGGTTGTCGTTCTGGAGGTAGTAGTTGATCGAGCCGTGGAACTCGTTGCTACCCGACTTGGTGACCACTTTCGAGACCAGGCCCGAACCACCCGCGTACTCGGCAGGGATACCGCCGGTCAGGATCTGTTGTTCCTGGATGATCTCGGAGTTGATGTTCGAACCGAAGGTACCGGTGCTGCCGTCGGTGACGTCGACGCCGTCGAGGATGTAGACGTTGTCCGACGAGGTGCCGGTTGCGCCGCCGATGTCCGAATAGTTCACGCCGGACTTCGAGGACGGGTTGCCGCCTGCGGAAGGCTTCACGCCAGGCACGAGCTGCAGATAGCTCTGGTAGTTACGGCCGGTCGGGAGCGATTCCACGACGCCCAGGTTGAGAATGGTGCCGACGGTTGCCGAGGTCGTGTCGACACGGACCAGGCGCGAACCCGAGACCATGACTTGCTGCACGCCAGGAGTACCGGCGGCTGCGCCTGCGGCGCCTGCTGCGCCCAGGGTGTAGGTCACGAGCGGGTTCTGGTTGCTGACGATCGCAACTTCCGTCGCGGCGAAGTTCTGGTAGCCAGGGGCGACGACTTCAACCTTGTAGTCCGTTGCCGGATCCAGGCCCGCGATACGGACCGAGCCATCGGCTTCGGTCACGGCGGTCCGGGTTACCAGGCTGCTTGGGGAACTGACTTTCACCGTCGCGCCTGCGACCGGCACGCCTTGCGGGCTGGTAATGGAAATACGCAGGCCGCCCGTTTCGGCAGCCAATGCGGCGCCCATGAAGCACATGCCGACTGCGACCGAAATAGCCGAGCGGCGCAGCGTGGCGACTCGTGAACGTTGTTTCACCGAATGCAACATAACTCTCCCTGTTAAAGTTTTTTTAAATCTTACGTACTGCGTTTTATCACTGCGTCCTCGATTTTCTGGGACAGCAGATTAATCAGTCTCAAATTTCGATTGAATGCGTTCAAACGTTATCTGACGGGGGACATAAAACCATATCAAAACTGCTAATGTCAACGAACAACAATTTCTAACGTGCATATAAACAACAGTTAAACCGAATTCGAAAAAATTCGGTGATTTGAATTTTCCGCACTGGTGCAGTGCAAGGCAAAAAAGCGCGAACTGCCCGCCGTGCGAAAAAGCGCCGCTCGCGGCTTTAAATATGTTCAACATCTTTCATTTGCCGTGAATGCCGCCTGCAAAGGGGCGCGTCAGCCTCGGATATATTGCACCGCAATAGAATGCGCCCGCACCGAGCGGGTGCGCCTTGGTCGGGGAAGCGGATCAACGGTAAAATAGAGGATTGACCTGCTGGCCCTGCCTCATTGCGACTGACTCCGACATGATTCGAATTAACGAACTCAAACTCCCCCTCGACCACCCCGAGCACGCCTTGCACGACGCCATCGTTGCGCGGCTCGGCATCGAGGCTGGCGAGCTGATCGACTTCAACGTCTTCAAGCGCAGCTACGATGCGCGCAAACGCGCGGCGATCGTGCTGATCTACGCGATCGACGTCGAGGTCAGGGACGAGGGAGCGGCACTGGCGCGGATCAAGGCAGACCCGGGCATCCGGCCCTCGCCCGACACCGGTTACAAATTCGTCGACGCGGCGCGCCCGCCCGCCGGCGCGCCGCGTCCGATCGTGGTCGGCACCGGCCCCTGCGGCCTGTTCGTGGCCCTGATCCTGGCGCAAATGGGCCTGAACCCGCTGGTGCTGGAACGCGGCAAGATCGTGCGTGAGCGGACCGTCGACACCTTCGGCTTCTGGCGCAAGCGCAAACTCGATACCGAATCGAACGTGCAGTTCGGCGAAGGTGGCGCCGGCACTTTCTCGGACGGCAAGCTGTACAGCCAGATCAAGGACCCGAAGCATTACGGGCGCAAGGTGTTGACCGAATTCGTGAAGTCCGGTGCGCCGGAAGAAATCATGTATGTCAGCAAACCCCACATCGGCACCTTCCGCCTGGTCAAGATGGTCGAGCAGATGCGCGCCGAGATCACTTCGCTGGGCGGCGAATTCCGCTTCCAGACCCGCGTCGACGACATCGTCGTGAGCGAGGAAAACGGCGTGCGCCAGGTGCGCGGCGTGGTGCTGGCCAGCGGCGAGCACATCCCGACGAATCACCTCGTGATGGCGGTCGGCCACAGCGCCCGCGACACCTTCGAGATGCTGTACAAGCGCGGCGTGTATGTGGAAGCGAAACCGTTCTCGATCGGCTTCCGGGTCGAGCACCCGCAGTCGCTGATCGACGTCTGCCGCTTCGGCCCGAACGCCGGCAACAAGATCCTCGGCGCGGCCGATTATAAAATCGTCCACCACGCCTCGAACGGGCGCTCGGTGTACAGCTTCTGCATGTGCCCGGGCGGCACGGTGGTGGCCGCCTCCTCGGAAGAAGGCCGGGTCGTCACCAACGGCATGAGCCAGTATTCGCGCAACGAGAGAAATGCCAACAGCGCCATCGTGGTCGGCATCACGCCCGAGGATTTTCCCGGTTTTCCAGGCAATCCGCTGGCCGGCATCGCCTTCCAGCGCGAACTCGAGTCGCGCGCCTATGTCCTGGGCGGCAGCGACTACAACGCGCCGGGCCAGCTGATGGGCGACTTCGTGCGCGGCGTGGCCTCGACCGAATTCGGTTCGGTGATCCCCTCCTTCAAACCGGCCGTGCACCTGACCGACCTGGCCCCTTCCCTGCCCGACTATGCGATCGTCGCGATGCGCGAAGCCTTTGTCGCCTTCGACAAGCAGATCAAGGGCTATTACAAGGAAGACGCGGTGCTGACCGGTGTCGAGACGCGTACTTCGTCGCCGATCCGCATCAAGCGCCGCGACGACGACCTGCAAAGCATGAATACGCGCGGCCTGTTCCCGGCCGGCGAAGGCGCGGGCTATGCCGGCGGCATCATGTCGGCGGCGGTGGACGGCATCCGCGTTGCCGAAGCGGTGGCGCTGGCGATGGGCGTGCCGGTGCCCGCGCTGCAGGAATAAGCTTGCCGCGCCTGGAGGCCGACCAGCCGGTGCGCGCGGTGGCGCCGGCGCTGGCCATCCTGGCCTCGATGGTGTCGGTGAATGTCGGCGCCGCCTTTGCCAAGGGCCTGTTTCCGCTGGTCGGCAGCGCCGGCGTGACGGCGTTGCGGGTCGGGCTGGCGGCCCTGCTGCTGCTGGCCTTCTGGCGGCCCTGGCGCCGCCTGCCAGGGCGCGCCGACGCGCGCAACCTGCTCGTCTACGGGCTGATGCTGGGCTGCATGAACCTGAGCATCTACGCCGCCTTCGCACGGATTCCGATCGGGGTGGCGATCGCGATCGAGGTCACCGGCCCGCTGGCGCTGGTGCTGCTCTCCTCGCGCAGCCCGCGCGACGTGGCCTGGGTTGCCTGCGCCGCCATTGGCCTCTGGCTGCTGTCGCCCCTCGCTCCTGCTGTGTCCGGCAACGCGTCGTCCCCCGCGCTCGACCCGATCGGCGTCGCCTGGGCGCTGGGGGCGGCCTTCTGCTGGGCCATGTACATCGTGTTCGGCAAGCGCGTCTCGACCCTGGAAGGCGGCCATGCGGTGGCCTGGGGGATGCTGGTGGCATCCTTCTGCGCGGTGCCCGTGGGCCTGGCGCAGGCCGGCGCCGCGCTGTTCGCCCCGGGCGTTCTGGCGGCGGGGCTGGCGGTGGCGGTCCTGTCGAGCATCCTGCCCTACTCGCTCGAAATTGCGGCGCTGGCGCGCCTGCCGCGCCGCCTGTTCGGCATCCTGGTCAGCGCCGGTCCGGCAATCGGCGCGCTGGCCGGCTATCTCGTGCTCGACGAACGCTTGTCGAAGCTGCAATGGCTGGCGATCGCGCTGATCATCGCCGCTACCGCGGGTAGTACGGCCACGGCGACACGCGCCGATCCCATTCCAAAAAAAGACAGTGCGCCATAAAAAATGTGATGAAAGAACATTTCCAACTCGCAACATTCTATAATGCTAGGTTATACATCCTTGATTAGACGGTGACAAACTATGGAGCGGTTGACGAACTTCCTTCGACACAGCTACTTGTCCTTGCTCGCGCGCGTCACGCCTCCTGACGTCGACCCGAATTCCGAAGAGGCGGACGACATTGTCAGGCTGCTCAACCTGGCCCTGCTCGCTGTGCCTGTCGTGATCGCGTTCGTTCTCGAATTCACGCTGCTGGGGATCTGGCAGCTGGCCTCCAGCCTGGCCCTGGCGGGCGTGGTGATGATCGCCGCGCCCTGGATCTACGTCAAAACCGCGAGCCTCTCGATTGCACGCGAGAGTTTCCTGATCAGCTTATTCATCTTCAAACTCTACGAATCCGTCTACCTGGGCAGCGTCAATTCCCCCGGCAGCATGTGGTTCATCGCCATGCCGACCATCGCCATCCTGCTGGGGAGCGTGATGTCGGGACTGGTCTGGCTCGGCATCATGAGCGCCAGTCTGGTTGCCTTGTACCAGCTCTACGGTAACGCCGCGGTCCCGCCGGTGGACGCCCACCAGTACACGGACTTCCTGTATACCTTCAGCCTGGAATTCCTGGCGATTGGCATGGTGTGTTTCGTGCTGATGGTCGACGCCTCGCGCAAAAAAGCCTTTCGCCGGCTGCAGGATGCAAACGGCGTCATTCACCAGCTCGCCATTCGCGACCCGCTGACCGGCATCTTCAACCGCCGCTATATCTGGGAGCGCATGCAGGACGAGGAACAGGGCGCGCAGGCGAACGACGGTACCTTCCATATCTGCCTGATCGACCTCGACCGTTTCAAGCGGATCAACGATACCCTCGGCCATGCCGCCGGCGACCTGGTGCTGCAAGCGGTGGCCACCTCGATCCAGGGCGAAGTGCGCGACAACGACTGTTTCGGCCGCTATGGCGGGGAAGAGTTCATCCTGATCCTGAAGAGCTCCGACAGCTTCGACCCCGAGGCCTTCGCGGAACGCATCCGCCAGCGCGTGGCGGCCCTGCCCCTGGGCGAACTCGGTTCGCTGACCCAGGTGACGGTTTCCATCGGCATTGCCCAGTTCCGCCAGGGTGAACGTTTTTCCGAAACGATCAGCCGCGCCGATGCCGCCCTCTACACCGCCAAGGCATCGGGCCGCAACCAGGTCGTCTCCGCCGAGCGCGAAGTCCTGGCAGCCTGAAGCCCCGGGCTATAGCCAGCCCGATTTCTTGAAGCGGTAATACAGGTAGCCGCAGACGCCGAACATCAACCCGACCGCCGTCGGATAGCCATACTTCCACTTCAGCTCGGGCATGAACTCGAAATTCATGCCCCAGACGCCGGCAAAGGCCGTAAACACGGCGAAGATCGCGGCATACGCGGCGAGCTTCTTGTTGACGTCGTTTTCTTCGATGGTGACCATCGACAGCGTCACCTGGATCGCGGTGGCGATGGTGTCGCGGATGGTGTCGAGCCGGCCCGAGATGCGCAGCAGGTGGTCGTGGACGTCGCGGAAGTATTCCTGGGTGTTGCAGGCGACCGTCGGCACCCGGCCGCCGTGCAGGCGCCCGACCGCGTCCATCAGCGGAATGACGGCATGGCGCAGCACCAGCGTGTTGCGCTTGAGGTCGTATAAATGCTCGATGTTGTCGCGCTGCGCGCCCTGGCCGCCGAAGATGCGGTCCTCGATCGATTCGAGGTCGGATTCGAGCTTGTCGACGATCGGGAAATAACGGTCGACGACCGCGTCCATCAGCGCATACAACACGAAGCCGGAACCCATTTTCAGCAGGCGCGGATCGCGTTCCGTACGTGCACGCACGCCGAGGAAGCCCTGGGCCGAATCGCGCCGTACCGACAGCACGTAATTCGGGCCGGCGAAAATCGCCACCTCGCCGGAACACATTTCGTCGCCGTTCAGGTTGACGGTGTGGACGACGGCGAATACCGAATCGCCGTATTCCTCGAGTTTCGGACGCTGGTGGCCGCGCGAGGCGTCTTCGACGGCCAGCTCGTGCAGGCTGAACTCTTCCTGCATCTTGGCCAGCTCGCTCAGCTCCGGATCGCGCAGCGCGACCCAGACGAAGCAATCGGGTTGTTTCAGGTACTCGCTGATATCCTCGACCGGAATATCGGACAGTTTTTTGCCTTCCTGGTAGGCGACGCAGTTAATCAGCATGGAGTGGAATGGATGGGACGGCGGAGGCGAGAGCTTACACTATCCGGCGGTCCCTACCCCGCGTCGTCGATGCCCAGCTCCACGATTTTGCGGGTGATGGTGTTGCGGCCGATACCCAGGCGCAGCGCGGCGTCGTTCTTGCGGCCGTGGGTGTGCTTCAGGGCGGCCTTGATCAGCACCGACTCGAACTGCTTGCCGAGCGTGTCCATCACCTCGAACTGGCCGGCGCTGAGCATGCTCGCGGCCTGCAGCTCAAGCAGGCCGGTCCAGCCCTCCGGCGACGCGGCCTGGGCCGGCGTCGACGACGGCTGGGCCGCCGCGGCCGGCGCCTCGGCCGCTGGCGGCGCCTGGGTCAGGTCGCGCGGCAGGTCCTTGACCTCGACGGTCTGGCCCGGAGCCATCACGGTGATCCAGTTGCACAGGTTTTCCAACTGGCGCACGTTGCCGGGCAAATCCAGGTTCGACAGAAAACGCATCGCGTCGGCGCTCATGCGCTTCGTCTCGACGCCCAGTTGGTGTGCGCTCTGCACCAGGAAGTGGCGCGCCAGCAGCGGAATGTCCTCCACCCGTTCGCGCAGGCTCGGCAGGCGCAGGCGGATCACGTTCAGGCGGTGATACAGGTCTTCGCGAAACAGGCCGTCGCGCACCCGCTGCTCGAGGTTCTGGTGGGTCGCCGCGATCACGCGCACGTTGGCTTTCACGGGCTGGTGCCCGCCGACGCGGTAGAAATGGCCGTCCGACAGCACCCGCAGAAGGCGGGTTTGCAAATCGAAGGGCATGTCGCCGATCTCGTCGAGGAACAGAGTGCCGCCCTCGGCCTGCTCGAAGCGGCCGCGCCGCATCGCCTGGGCGCCGGTAAAGGCGCCGCGCTCGTGGCCGAACAGTTCGGACTCGAGCAAATCCTTCGGAATCGCCGCCGTGTTCAGCGCAATGAAGGGCTGGCGCGCGCGCGGGCTGTGCTTGTGCAGGGCACTGGCGACGAGCTCCTTGCCGGTGCCCGATTCGCCGGTAATCAGTACCGTGACGTTCGACTGCGACAGGCGCCCGATGGCGCGGAACACTTCCTGCATCGCCGGCGCCACGCCGAGGATTTCCGGCGTCTCGGCGGGCGCGGCCTCCACGCTCGCTTCGCGCAGGCTCTCTTCGAGGGCGCGCCGGATCAGCGACACCGCCTTGTCGATGTCGAAGGGCTTGGCGAGGTAATCGAAAGCCCCGCCCTGGAACGACGAGACGGCCGAATCGAGGTCGGAAAACGCGGTGATGATGATGACCGGCAGCCCCGGATGGCGCGCCTTGACGGCCTGCAGCAGGTCGATCCCGGATTCGCCGGGCATCCGGATGTCCGACACCAGCACCTGGGGCATCTCCGTTTCGAAGGCGGCCAGCGCCTCGCGCGCGTTGGAAAAGCTGCGCGTCTCCAGATTCTCGCGCGCCAGGGCTTTTTCCAGCACCCAGCGGATCGATGCATCGTCGTCGACAATCCAGATTGGTTTCATGTGTTCGGCTTTCCGCAATCGAAGTTCAAAGGTGGACGCGGCGGCCGGGTCACTGCCGCCGGTGAACGTTAACGTGAACCTTTCACTTAATGCAGCGGCAGCAGGATCCGGAAATCCGTCAGTCCAGGCCGGCTTTCGCACTCGATCATGCCCAGGTGCTGCTGCACGAAGGTTTGCGCCAGCGTCAGCCCCAGGCCGCTGCCGCCTTCCCTGCCCGACACCAGCGGGTAGAAAATACGGTCGCGGATCTCCGGTGCGATGCCCGGTCCATTGTCAATGATATGCAAGTCTAATGCCAGCCCGTAGCGCACCTTCGCCAGCGTCACCTGGCGCGCCACCCGGGTGCGCAAAACGATCTCGGCGTCCCCAAGCGCGATGCGGCCGGACAGCGCTTGGGCAGCGTTGTGGACGATGTTCAGCACAGCCTGGATCAGCTGTTCGAGGTCGCCGCGGAACTCGGGAATCGAGGCGTCGTAGTCGCGCCGGATCGCCAGGCCATGCGGGAACTCGGCCAGCACCAGGCTGCGCACGCGCTCGCAGACTTCGTGGATATTCACGTCGCCGACGATATGCGGCTTGCGGTGCGGCGCCAGCAGGCGGTCGACCAGTGTCTGCAGGCGGTCGGCTTCCTTGATGATGACCTGGGTGTATTCCTTCAGTTCGCCGAGGTGCAGCGGCGGCAGCTCGAGCTCGAGCAGCTGGGCCGCGCCGCGGATGCCGCCCAGCGGGTTCTTGATCTCGTGCGCCAGGTTGCGGATCAGTTCCTTGTTGGCCTGGCTCTGGTCGAGGAAGCGCTCGTCGCGGTCGAGCTTGAGCTGCTGGACGTTTTCGCGCAGTTCGACCAGCACTTCGCCGTCGTCCATGGCGCTGGCGATGCTGTGCACATGCAGGGTTTCGCGTCCGGGACGCTCGAGGGCCAGGTCCTGGCGCAGGTCAGCGTACTGGTGGGCGCGCGCCTGGGCGCACAGCGCGGCCAGCTCGCCGCCATTCGAAAACAGCGCTGCCAGGGTCTGGCGCGACAGCGATTTGAGCGAGGCGTCGAGGAGGTTTTCGGCAGCCGGGTTGGCATAGCGCACGAGATCAAGCCGGTCCACCAGCAGCACGCTCGAGGCCAGCAATTCCAGGCCGGCGAAGCGGGCCTGGAATTGCTGGCCTCCCTTCTCGCGTTCGTGCTCGGGTTCGGTCATCTGACGTTGGCGATTTCGCGCCGCAGCGCCTCGATATTGCGCTCGGTGCGGTTGACCTCGTCGCGCATCTGGGCCACGCGTTCCTGGTATTTGGCGTAGTTGCGCTCGTTGCCCTGGCGGTCAGGCTCGCCGTTCTTGAAGACCGACTTCAGGTCCGCCAGCTTCTTTTCCTCGGCGCGCAGTTCCTCGTTCAGGATGCCGCGGCGGTCGTCGTCGCGCGCACGCTGCTGCGCGCTGTCCACGCGCGGGAAGTTTGCCGGGCTTGCCGGCGGCGTCGCCGTACCCGAGGCGGACGGCGCCGGGTTATTCGGGCGCACCGACGGAATCATCGCCGAGGCCGCAGGGGGACGCGGTGCGGGGGACCCCGCGTCGATCAACTCGCAATTGCCCTTCTTCATGTCGGTGTACAGCTTGTTGCCGTTTGCATCGGTACAGCGGTAGACCTGGGCCTGGGCCGGGGCGCCGAACTGCAGCGCCAGCATGCCGGCCAGGAGGGCCGCACCGCGGCGAAAATCGATCTTTATCATTCGCATCGTCAGGAGCAGCACGGTTGCCGTGCAAGTGAAGTTGAGCCGAATATACCGCATCCAAATAAAAACGCGGGGAAAGCCACTGGCCTTCCCCGCGTTTGTTACTTAGGCTTACAGCTTTTGATGCCGTAGCGCAACAGGTCGCTGTTTTCGCCGGTTTATGCCGAGCGCTCAGGCGGAACGCTTATGCGGAGTAGTACATGTCGAACTCCAGGGGGTGCGGCGTCATGCGCATGCGCTGCACTTCCTGCATCTTGAGTTCGATGTAGGCGTCGATCATGCTGTCGCTGAAGACGCCACCGCGGGTCAGGAACTCGCGGTCCGCGTTCAGGGCTTCGAGCGCTTCTTCGAGCGAGGCGCAGACCGTCGGGATCAGCTTGTCTTCTTCCGGCGGCAGGTGGTACAGGTCCTTCGAGGCCGCTTCGCCCGGATGGATCTTGTTCTGGATGCCGTCCAGGCCGGCCATCATCAGCGCCGAGAAGCACAGGTAGACGTTGGCCAGCGGGTCCGGGAAGCGCACTTCGATGCGGCGGCCCTTCGGGTTGGCGACGTGCGGGATGCGGATCGAGGCCGAGCGGTTCTTGGCCGAGTATGCCAGCTTGACCGGCGCTTCATAGCCCGGCACCAGGCGCTTGTACGAGTTGGTGCCCGGGTTGGTGATCGCGTTCAGGGCTTTGGCGTGCTTGATGATGCCGCCGATATAGTACAGCGCCGTGTCCGACAGGCCGGCATAGCCGTCGCCGGCGAACAGGTTCTTGCCGTCTTTCCAGATCGACTGGTGCACGTGCATGCCCGAGCCGTTGTCGCCGTTGATCGGCTTCGGCATGAAGGTGGCGGTCTTGCCGTAGCTGTGGGCGACGTTCTGGATCACGTACTTCATGTTCTGGGTCCAGTCGGCGCGCTCGACCAGGGTCGAGAAGCGGGTGCCGATTTCGTTCTGGCCGGCGCCGGCCACTTCGTGGTGGTGGACTTCGACCGGGATGCCCATCGATTCGAGAATCAGGCACATTTCCGAGCGCATGTCCTGGAAGCTGTCGACCGGCGGCACCGGGAAATAGCCGCCCTTGACGCCCGGACGATGGCCGCTGTTGCCGCCGTCGAGCTTGGCGTCGGTCGACCATGAGGCTTCTTCGGATTCGATCTTCACGAAGCAGCCGGACATGTCGATTTTCCAGCGGATGGCATCGAAAATGAAGAATTCAGGCTCCGGGCCGAAGAAGGCGGTGTCGCCCAGGCCGGTCGACTTCAGATAGGCTTCGGCGCGCTTGGCGATCGAGCGCGGATCGCGGTCGTAGCCCTTGCCGTCGGTCGGCTCGATGACGTCGCACTGCATGAACATCGTCGTCTCTTCCATGAAGGGATCGATGTTGGCGGTGTTCGGGTCCGGCATCAGGAGCATGTCCGATGCTTCGATGCCCTTCCAGCCGGCGATCGACGAGCCGTCGAAGGCGTGGCCCGACTCGAACTTGTCGAGGTCGAAATGCGACACAGGAACGGTGACATGCTGCTCTTTACCACGGGTATCCGCGAAGCGGAAATCCACGAACTTGACTTCGTTGTCCTTCACCATCTGCAGCACATCTGCGGCGGTCTTTGCCATGCGTTTCTCCTGAATGAATTTGGGCCTGATTACTGCAGTTAATGCACAAAGCGTGCCAGCTTATTTGCATGAACAAATACGCAATCGTTCTTTGGCAAGCCGAGAGTTTAACCATAAACTCTTTGGACACCGTGGTTTTCGTACGTGGTGCATTGATTGCACTGTTTTGGTGCAAAATAGCAAAAGCGCACCATTTTGACGCAGTGTGCACCGTTTTCGCAAGGCCGCACCGAATGGCTGCGTTTTTCTGACAAGGACAGCATGACTAGCACCGACGACATTCTCGCAAGCGCACGCGCCCGTGCTCCCGACCAGCCTTACGCCGGCGCGGTCACCCCCCAGGAAGCCTTTGCCCTGGTCCAGGCGGACCCCAAAGTCAGGATCGTCGACGTGCGCACCGACGCCGAGCGCGACTGGGTCGGGCGCATCGCTGTGCCCGCCAGCCAGCACCTGGCGCTGCAATGGGCAACCTACCCCGGCGGCCAGCCCAATCCCCAATTTGGCGAGGAACTGACGCAGCTGGCCAGCCCGGACGACATCCTGCTCTTCCTGTGCCGCTCTGGCGTGCGCTCGCGCCACAGCGCCCGTGTGGCGACCGAACTCGGTTTTGCCAATTCGTTCGACATCCTCGAAGGCTTCGAAGGCGACAAGGATGCCGAAGGCCACCGCAAGACCATTGGCGGCTGGTGCAAGGCCGGGCTGCCCTGGGTCGGCGCGTGACCGTTTAACGCGGCGTCACCAGCACCTGCACGCCGGAGGCGGTTCCCGGCGCGCGATACACGCGCTGGGTCGCCTTGATGAAGTCTTCCGGCTTCGCCTTCGGGATGTGGGTAAACGTCTGCGGGTTCAGGTCGACCAGCGGGAACCAGCTGCTCTGCACTTGCACCATGATGCGGTGACCGCGGCGGAAGGTGTGGTTAACCTGGCCGATGCCGAAATTCACGGCCTCGACCTTGCCCGGCGTGAAGGGCGCCGGCGTCTCGAAGCTGTTGCGGAACTTGCCGCGCAGCGGATTGCCGCGCACCAGTTGCTGGTAGCCGCCCATGGCAAAGCCTGGTGCACCGACGTCGCCGCTCCTGCGCGCTTCCTGCGTGCTCGGGTAGGCCGCCGGATAGACGTCGATCAGTTTGACCACCCAGTCGGCGTCCGTCCCGGTGGTCGACACGAATAGCTTCGGCGTCACCGGTCCGGCGATCGTCACGTCCTCTTCCAGCACTTCGCTCTGGTAGACCAGCACATCGGGGCGGCGGGCGGCGAAGCGCTGGTCGGACACCATGTATTCCTGCGGCACGCCGGTGGCCGGGTAGCCGATGAAGGGCACGGGCTTTTTCGGGTCGGCCACGTATTCGTCGTAGCCGGCGCCAGGGCTTGCCGCGGGCTGCTTCCACTCCAGCTTGCCGTTCGCACCGAAATACAGCGTGCGCGCCGTGGCCTGCGCCGGCGGCCAGGCGGCGTAGCGGCGCCAGACGTTGCTGCCGGTCTCGAAGGCGGTGACCTCGGCAATAGCGGCCGCCGGCTTGCCGTTCCTGAGGTGCTGCTCGAAGAAGGGGAACTGCAGCTCCTTGCGGAAGTACTCGGAGGTCTTGCTGTCGAAGGAAACGTGGCCGAGGCGGGCGCCCTCGCCGCGCGCCCAGCCGCCGTGCACCCAGGGCCCCATCACCAGCGCGTTCTGGATGCCGGGGTTCTGCTGTTCGATGGCCTTGTAGGTCGTGAACGGGCCTTCCGGGTCTTCCGCGTCGAACCAGCCGCCCACCGTCAGCACGGCGGCCTTGACCTTCTTCAGGCGCGGGCCGATGGCGCGCGACTTCCAGAATTCGTCATAGGTGTCGTGTTCGACGTTCGGCAGGAACAGCGCGCGCTGCTGCTCGCTCATGCTGGCGACGATATTGGCCAGGGTCAGGCGCTCGAGGAAGAAATCGTAGCCGTCGGTGCTGCCGTAGTCGAAGTCGGCGCGCGTTTTCGGCAGGGGCGTCGGGTTCGGCGCCTCGGTGAAGGCGGCGTAGAAGTCGAAGTTCGCGGCCAGCATGAAGGCGCCGCCGTGATACGAGTCGTCGCCCATGTAGAGGTCGGCGATCGGCGCCTGTGGCGAGGCGGCCTTGATCGCCGGATGGGAATCGATGATGCTGGCCGCGGCGTAAAAGCCCGGATAGCTGATGCCGTGGATGCCGACCTTGCCGTTATTGTTCGGAACATGCTTGAGCAGCCATTCGACGGTATCGAACATGTCCTGGCTTTCCTCGCCCTCGCCCGCCAGCCGCTTGGCCTTGCCGTGCGGCGTCATCTCCTGCCACTTGCCTTCCGACATGAAGCGGCCGCGCACGTCCTGCTTCACGAAAATATAGCCGGCATCCTCGAACTCGCGCGACGGCCCGATCGATTCCGGGAACCAGTCGACGCCGTAGCGCAGCTCGCCTTCGGCCTGCACGCCGGCGCTGTAGGGGGTGCGCTGCATCAGGAAAGGATAGCTGCGGCTGCTGTCCTTGGGCGCATACACCGTCGTGAACAGCTTGACGCCGTCGCGCATCGGGATCTGGACTTCGTACTTGGTGTAGCTGGCGCGCAGGTTGCGTTTCGCGGCGGGCGCCTCGCTTGCCTGATTGGCCAGCGCATGGGGAGAGCCAAGTGCCAGCGCAATGCTCAAGGCCAGGAGGGGAAGCGGACGACGCATCGGATTCTTTCGGAGTACACAGGGGCCGCCAGTGTAATCGGATTCCGCAAAAAATTGTTACTCGGGCAAGGTGGCGCCGGGCACGGCAAGCACGCTGGCCGCCACCCGCTGGCGCACGATATTGATGTGCCCGCGCAGGCCGTACAGGCCGTCGGCGTAGGCCAGCGGAATCGAGATGTGGTTCACGCTCTCTTCGATCTCGTCGAGGCGGCGCAGCAGGTCGCTGCGCACGATCTCGCGCCCGGCCTCGTCTTTCTCCAGCGTCGCGCCTTCCCAGGCCTGCTCGACCGCGCGCAGTTCGCCATACCAGCGGTAGACGCGCGAGCGCACGCGCCACACATATAGCGGCGGCACGATCTTCGACAGTGGAATCACCAGCGCTGCCAGCGCCACGACCACCACCCACAGCCGGTCGAACAGGTTGGCCAGCCAGAAGCTCATGTAGCGCTGCAGGAAGGGCGGGCCGTCCCGGTAGTATTTCGCCGCTTCGTTCGAGACCGGAATCTCGGTGTATTTGGGCGACGGGAATTGCCCCTGCTGCTGGAACCACCCTGTCCCGCCATGGATTTCGACTGCCGCCTTGACGAACAGGTTGACCAGCGCCGGATGCAGGTCTTCCCGCGCCACCAGCGTGGCGGTCGGCGCGATCAGGTGGTAGTCCTGGGCCGGGATGTCGCGCCCGAGGTCGACGATGCCGCGCGGCAGTGTCACGTGGGTCAGGAAAGGCAGGCGCCGCGTATAGGCTTCGGCCTGGCTGAAGTTGAACAGGCGGATGCCGGGCGTTTGCAGCAGCATCTGGATCAGCGGCGCTTCCGGCGCCGAGCTGAACACGAGGCCGTCGATGCGTCCTTCCAGCAGTTCGACGGTCGCTGGCGTGTTCTCGAGCGCGCCGATGGTCAGTTCGTTCGGCTCGACGCCATTGACCGCCAGCACCTGCCGGAACAGGTTGGGCACGCCCGTGCCTTCCGGCCCGAGGTTGATGCGCAGGCCGCGCAGGCCGGTCAGCTTGTCGGCCTTGACATTCTCGCGAAGGAAAAGCCAGACCGGTTCGGTGAACAGACTGCCCAGCGACACCAGGCCGCGCTTGCCGGCCTGCTCGCCCACTGTCGAGCCGCTCTGGACAAAGGCGATGTCGGCTTGCCCGCGCTGCAGGCGTTCGAGGTTTTCCTGGGAGCCGAGCGTGGGCTGGAGGCTGACGGCGATGCCGTCGCGTTGTAGATTGTTTGCGTATTGGGCGCCGAAGGCTTCGTAGGCGCTGTGCTCCTGCCCGGTGGCCAGGCGCACCTGGCGTGGCGGCGCCGGATCGACCAGCAGCCAGGCAACAAAACAGGCGATGCTGACGAGAATGACCGTCGGCCCCGCCGCGACCACCAGGTCGCGCAGGGAGACGAAACTGAAATTGCGGATACTCGAGACGGCGCGCCGGCTGGCCCGGCGCGCGCGTTCGCCAGCGGGTGTTCCCCTCACTTCAGAACAGGGGGTTCTGCAGCGGCTCCGGCTCCGCCTTCGGCTTCGATTCCGCCGGCTCCGCCTTCGGCTTGGGCTTCGGCTCGGCCGCCTTTGGCTTGGACTCCACCGCCTTTGGCTTCGGTTCCGCCGCCTTGGGTTTCGGTTCCACCGCCTTGGGTTTCGGTTCCGCCGCTTTTGGTTCTGCAGGCTGCGGGGCCTGCGCTTGCGCCGGCTGCCCGTCCGCCGGCTTCGCTGCTGCCGGTTGCGCCTGCGCCAGCTTGGATTCCGGCTTCGGTGGCTGCGGCTGCAGCAATTGCGCCGGGACGCGGCCACGCGAGCCTTCGATCATCGGCATCAGGCTCGGCGCCAGCGTGGTCAGCAACTGCACCGGCAAGGCGCTGGTGAAGTCGTAGTTTTCCGACTGCGGGCCATGCACATAGGCCGTCATGCTGCCGTAGAAGCGCTCGCCGATGTTGAAGACGAAGGTCGCCGACCGGTTCACGTAGCGCGACTCGATCAGGCGTCCGCCCCGGGCATACACGTCGAAACGCTGGTCGCCGGTACCAGTCTTGCCGCCCAGGGCAACGACGTTGCCGTCAGCCATGGCAAACGCGGTCTTGACGCGCTTGGCGGTGCCGTTCGACACCACCCCACGGATGGCGTCGGCCACGGTGCGCGCCACTTCCGGCGACAGCACCACTTCGTGCTCGAGTTTGCCCGAGCGCTTGACCAGGGTCTCGTAGGGCGTGTTTTTGGCGAAGTGCAGCGAATCGATGCGCTCGACCGGTTTGCGCACGCCGCCGTTGATGATGATGCCCATCAGTTCGGCCAGCGCGGCGGGACGGTCGGCCGACGCGCCCAGCGTCGTCGCGTAGGATGGCACCAGCGAATCGAAGGGGTAGCCCATCTTCTTCCACTGGGCGTGGATCTTCAGGAAGGATTCGACTTCCAGCAGGCCGGCGATGCGATTGTCCTGGGCGTTCTTGCGATTCGTCTTGAACAGCCAGGAATACACTTCCTGGCGCTCCTTGACGCTGGCCGCCACCGATTCGCTCCAGGTCGCTTTCGGATGGGTGCGCAGGTAGCCCACCAGCCACAGCTCCAGCGGATGGGTCGACGCGACATAGCCACGGTCGGCCAGCGACATGTTGGCCGGCGCGTACATCTCGTACATCTTCTCGATGCGTTCCTGGTCGACTTCGTTGGTCGGCAGCGACTGCTTGATGAAGGCGCCGAACTGCTGCAGGCTGGCGTTCGGTGCGATCGTGCGGTGCACGGCGGCCAGCTTCGACGCCACCGGACGCACGCCGGCCAGCAGCAGCGCATTGACTTCGGCCGTGCTCTTGCCCTTGTACTTGTTCCAGAACTTGGCCAGGAAGGTCTTGCCTTCGCTGTCGGCAAAGCGCGCCAGGTAGTCGGCACGGCGCGGGTCATTGTTGTCGGCCAGCAGCGCGGCGGAAGAGCCCGGCAGCTGGAACATGTAGTAGCGGGCCACGTCGCGCATCATGCGCACGAACACCAGGTTGGTCGACTGTTGCAGCGCTTCCTGCACCGTCATGATCTTCGAGTTGTCGAGCTTGCTGAAGTTGCCGAAGTAATGCAGGCCGCCGCCGGTGAAGAAGCCTTCGCCCGGGTTGGCCGAATATTTTCTCTGCATCGCCGCGTCGAGCATCGGTTTCAGGCTGCGGTCGGCATTTGCCGGCAGCGCCAGGAAATACTCGACCGCCCACTGGCTCATCCGGTCCTTCGGATCGATGCGCGCTTGGCGCAGCGCTTTCGGGTCGAGCGGCTCGTAGCGGCGGTACAGCTGGTCGACGATGTCGAGATAGGTGACGAGCGTACGCAGCTTGGCGGTCGAGCCGAGGTCGAGCTTGGCCTGTTCGTTGATGTCGAGCGGCTGGTCGTAGTTGTCGGTCTGGACGCGCAGGTAATTGACGTTCTCGCCGCGCTCCATCAGGGTGAAGCTGTAGATCACCTTGGCCGGGTCGCCGTTGCCGAGCAGGCCCTTGCCGGTGAGGCCGGCCGCTGCCGCCGCTTCGGGCGTGGTCAGCTGGCGCAGCATGCTGGTCACGGCCTGCTGTACCTGGCCGTCGAGCGTCGACACCACCGACATGTCGAGGCGGTCGAGGTTGTACAGGCGCGATTCGCCCAGCATGTAGCCGAGGTGGTTGCGCACGGCGTTGGCGGCCTTGCGCGAAACAAAGGCGTTGGCGGCCGGAGGTTCGACCCCGGAGCCCAGCGCCGGGCGCAGCTTGGCGCGCAGCGCGGCATCGCGCAGCTGCGCCGTGATCACGCCGGACTGGGCCAGCACGCGCAGGTGGCTGTCGGTGAGGGTTTCGAGGTCGGCCTTGCCGGCGCCGAGATAGTAGGCGGGACGGCGCTGCGCGATCATCAGCGACAGCGATTCCTTGTAGATCAGCACGGCCTCGCTGGTGTTGAGCGGGCCTTTCAGGGCCTTGCTCACTTTCGCGAAATCGCGTCCGTACCAGACCCACATGCCGTCGCCGATGCCGTTGACTTCGCCATAGCCGGGCTTGGCCGACAGCGGCACCGTGTTCAGGTAGTCGAGAACGATCTGGCGCCGGGTGCCGGTGGTGTCTTCGCCGTCGCGGTAGGCGCGCAGCGTGGCCGAGGCCATCTGGATCAGCTTGTCCTCGAGCGATGCGGTGCGCCCTTCCGGCGAATGGCGGTATTTTTCGATCTGGGTGGCCAGCGTGGAGCCGCCCGCGACGCGGCCGCCGCCGCCGATGCCGACCGAGGACAGGGCCTTGTCGAACACCGCTTTCGAGAAGCGGTCCCATTCGACGGCCGGATTGCGTTTCGGGTAGGCCGGGTCGAGCAGCTCGCGGTTTTCGATGAACAGCAGGCTTTGCACCAGCAGTTGCGGCGTGTCCTCGAAACGCTCGTAGGAGCGCTCGGGGAAGCTCGAACCGAACAGCGGCTGGCGCTGCCAATCGAGGATCTCGAGGCCGGTACGGGTCTTTTCCTGGTAGGTGGCGAACAGGCCGCGCTCGGCCAGCTCCAGCATCTTCGGCGACATGCGCGCCTGCGAGTCGATGGTGTAGTCGCGCGTCTGCAGCCTGGCCAGATAGGCGGGCATGTGCGCGTAGCCGAGGCGCGCGTCATACGGGCTCATGGCCGGGAAACGGATGGAGTCGCTCGGACCCTTGGCCATGCGGAAGTTGACGTCTTCCATCATGCCGGCAAACAGCTTGGCCTGGAGGGTCGAGGTGCGGGTTTCGTAGACGGCATAGGCCGAGCCGGCGGCAACCGCCAGCAGCAGCAGGCCGATCAGGATGCCCCTGCCGCGGCCCTTGCCGCGCGGCGGCTCGCCTTCGCGCTCGTGATCGGGCTCGACCGCGGGAGGATCGCCGGCGGCCCCGGACACGGGTTCGGCGACAGCCGCGCCCGTGCCCGTCCCGGTAACGAGCGACAGATGGGGGATGGTGTCGTATTGCGGCGCCTCGAGGGCTTGCGCGTCCATGACTGGCGCGGCATTGCCGTCGGAGCGGGTGTGCAGGTTGCGCACCGCGCGAAATACCTTACGTGGCCGTTTGAAACGGCGAGTGCTTTCCATGATGGCTTAACCGGTTTGAATCGTTTTTCCTGCAATGCCTGTCAACCTGCCCGCCATTCCGTTGAGGATCTGTTCGGGTGGCCGAGGTCGTCTTTGTTTCACACTTTTGTGGGTTGAAATTCACGATGCCCAAGTCACCATTCCACCACATCAACAGGTCTTGCATGAAGCCCTGTTCAACAAATTTGACCTGCCCGGATTTTTTTCGCAAAAAAACAACGGCAGAGTTATCTCCATGGCATTGATGCCTACAGGCACGGGTATTTTGCGCCTACAAGCGCCGCTCAAACAGTCTTGTCGCCATGCATCGGGACCGGCGCAGACGCAGTCGTGTCCGCCTTGCGCAGCTCTTCCAGGGCTTGCAGGCAGTAGTACTGATACCAGAGGCCGGTGAACAGGAAAATCACCAGGTAGAGCCAGGCCGAGAGGATGGCCAGGATCGGGAACAGCACCACCGCCACCAGGGCGCCGCCGATCCAGGCAATGCCCGGCAGGGCGCCCAGCGCGCCAGAGGCCATGCCGATCGCCAGCAGCGGCCAGCGGTGGGTGCGCATGATGGCTTGCCGTTCGGGCGCGCTGGCATGGGCGGCCAGCGCGTCGTAGCTCATCACGCGCGAGGCCACCCAGCCCCACAGCGCCGCCTGCACCGCCACCGCCAGCGGCGGAATCGCGTACAGTGGCACCGTGCACAGCCACAACAGCGCGAACACCGCCACGCTCGACAGGTTCATCCAGACGCTGCCGGCAAAGCTGCCGCCCTCTTTCTGCGCGAGCCCCGGGTAGTCGCGCTGGCCGACATGGCGCTCGATCGCCGGCATCGCGAAAATGCCCATGAACAGCAGCGACGAACCGATCATCAGCGGCAGCAGCAGGACGATGGCCACCATCGGCACCACCACCACTTTCAGCACGCCCAGGCCCAGCGTCGACAGCATGCTGCTGCTCGACTGGAACCAGCCGTACTGGTTGAACAGCGCATGCAGCCAGTCGAGCAGGCCGGGCAGGAAGGCCCACAGCAGGCCGCCCCAGAGCAGCAGCGACAGCAGCAAGGGAATCAGGGACAGCATCAGCATGCGTCCGGAAAACTGGGCGCGCAGCGCGCGGCGCCAGGCGCGGGCGACGCCGCTCATGCGCGGCCCCGGAAAGCGGACGGAAGGAGTGCTGGCATGGCCTTGGAAATCCCGATATCAAAACAGCATTGTAGTCAGAATTCGCATGATACGAGACCATGCACTACAATCGGCCCTCCACCAGAATAGTGAAGGAATATCATGACCAATACCACCACCGCTTCCGGCCTGCAGTACGAAGACACCGTCGTCGGCGAAGGCGCCGAAGCGAAAGCCGGCGCTTACGTCACCGTCCACTACACCGGCTGGCTGCGCAACGACGACGGCACGCCTGGCGCGAAGTTCGATTCGAGCAAAGACCGCAACGATCCCTTCCAGTTCCCGCTGGGCGCCGGCAATGTGATCAAAGGCTGGGACGAAGGCGTGCAGGGCATGAAAGTCGGCGGCCAGCGCCGCCTGACCATCCCGGCAAACCTGGGCTATGGCGCACGCGGCGCCGGCGGCGCCATCCCGCCGAACGCGACCCTGATCTTCGACGTCGAACTGCTGGCAGTGTAATGGTCCGATGCCCGGCACCGCCCGGGCATCTCTACCTGTATCAGCCTTACCCAGCAACCAGCCAACAGGAGTTTTTATGAACTTGCAAGACCAGTTTACCCAGGCCCAGGCCGATTCGAAGAACCTGCCGGAGCGCCCGGACAACATGACCTTGCTGAAGATATACGCGCTGTTCAAGCAAGCCTCGAACGGCGACGCCAGCGGCGAGCGTCCAGGCTTCACCGACATGGTCGGCCGCGCCAAGTTCGATGCCTGGGACGGCCTGAAAGGCACCTCGCAAGAGGAAGCCATGCAGCAGTATATCGACTTGATCGAAGAGCTCAAGGGCTGATCAGCGTCCGCGTGGGCTCGAGAGCCCACCCTGCGAACACGTTTATGCCGCTGCGAACATGCGGCGCATCTTGTCGGCCGCCTTGGCCTCGATCGCCGGACCGAAGGCGCTCATCAGCAATCCCAGCTTGATCCGCAGCGCCGCGCTGCGTTCTTCCAGGGTCAGGGCGCCCTCGACCCCGCTGCGCTCGAAGCGCAGCACATCCCCATCCCAGCGGCATTCCATGCCGAGTTCGGCCGACACTTTGTCGACCACCTGTTGCGCCGCGGCACGTGCCTGCTCGGGGTTCAGCTTGTGTTCCTGGACAATCCGGATCTCGGCCATCGGTACTTCCTTCCTCTGCGAACGCAAGACAAGCCGCCATGATGCCAGTTGCATGGGTCGGATGCCAGTCCACTACGCAATTGATCTGGGTCAATATCCAATCTCCCGGGGGCGCGAGAGTATCCGTTGAACTGTCTCAACCACTGAGTTGGATCACCTGAGGATATGGTATGGAACAAAACCGAGCCCTGCTGCCCGATGACCCAGTCACCTTCGAGCGCGACCAGCCTCCGCTGGCCTATATTCCCACCCCGAGCGCGGCCTACCGCCAGCACCGCAAGACGGCCAAACTGCTCGACCAACCGGGCTTGCCGCGCGCCGTGGACGCGCCGCCGGCGTCGGACGTGCCGCTGCCGTATGCGTTCGGCGCGCGCGTGCTGATGTGGAAGCAGGACCCGTCGGTGCTGGAGATGGGCACGCGCAAGGCCTTCCTGCCGGGCATCGTGCTGGCCGGCCCGCGCGACGCCCGCATCGCTTCAGGCGACCCCGGCATCAGCCCGGTCGAGCCGAACGCCTTCGGCGACTTCGTGACCATGCCCGACACCCCGCAGTTCGACGCCGTCCACACCTTTGCCGTGGTGCGCCAGACCTTGACGATGTACCAGCGCTCGCTGTCCGCGAGCGGCAGTGAAATGCCCTTGCCCTGGCAATGGAACAGCAGCATCGACACGGCGCCGCTGCAAATCTTCCCCTACGGCCTGCCGAACGTGATGAACGCGTTCTACAGCCGCACCCAGAATTGCCTGAAGTTCGGCGACTTCGTCCCGGCCGGGCAAAAGGACCGGGTGTTTACCTGCCGCTCCTTCGACATCGTCGCCCACGAAACCGGCCACGCCGTGCTCGACGGCCTGAAACCGCATTGGCTCGAGGCCGACAACCCGCCGCAGACCGGCGGCCTGCACGAAGCCTTCGGCGACCTGACCGCGATTTTCCTGGCGCTGTCGCAGCTGGACCAGTGCGAAGCGGTGGTGGCGCAGACCAAGGCGCACCTGCACGACAAGACCTTCCTGGCCGATATCGCCGAACAGTTCGGCCTGGCCCTGGGCGGTACCACCGGCCTGCGCAATGCCGACAACGACCTGACCCTGTCCCAGGCCGGCACCCAGGTGCATGCGATTTCCCAGGTATTCACGGGCGCGGTCTACGACATCCTGGCCGACCTGTTCGCGCTCGAGCGCAAACCCGCGTTCGAGGACGACGCCGCCGTGCTGCACCGGGTCGCGGCCTGGCTGCGCGGGGTGGTGCTGCGCGCGCTGGTGGCGGCGCCCGAGATTGCCGCCACCTACGCCGACGTGGCCAACGAAATGCTGCGCCTGGCGGCGGAGGACGGCAAGCCGGCCAGCTATGGCGCGGCGATCCGCCACCAGTTCACCATCCGCGAAGTGGTGGCCGAACCGGAGCAGGAAGGCGAGGCCGCCGGGCCTGAGGGCGCCACGCCGGCGCTCGGCTTCGGGTACCAGAGGCTGCGCGCCGGGGTGTGCGACGCGCCCGGCGCGCGCCAGGACCGGCGCGCCTGCTGCGGCACCATGAACCTGGCCGAGTACTACAACATCGAACGCGTGCTCGAAGCCGAAGCGCAGGCACTGGCGCGCTGGTGCGCCGAGCGCGGGCGCAACGGGCCGGCCGGCGCGGGCACGGCGGACGTTCCGGTACCCGACGAATCGGGCGCGATGGCGGCAGCGGCGATCGCGGTGGCGGGGCGCCACCTGTAATTGGGGGACCGATGGTGGGGAGACGGGCCGAATCGGGCGTCACGCTCCCCATTTGCTTATGTATATTGTGTCTAAGCGTGATTTGTAGGAAACGCTGAATTGCCCTAAAATACAGTGCTTTGCCATGTTGGCGGCCTCGCTTCGCGCTGACGGTCGCAGCTCCCCACCATAGATAGGACTGTTATGACCCACGTTGTCACCGAATCGTGCATCCGCTGCCGGTATACCGACTGCGTCGATGTATGCCCGGTCGATTGTTTCCGGGAAGGCCCGAATTTCCTCACGATTGACCCGGACGAGTGCATCGACTGCGCCGTCTGCGTGGCCGAGTGCCCGGTGAACGCGATTTATGCCGAGGAAGACGTGCCGGGCGACCAGCAGCAATTCATCAAGATCAACGCGGACCTGTCGCGCGCCTGGCCTTCGATCACGAAGACCAAGCCGGCCCTGCCCGACGCCGATCAGTGGAAAGACGTCACGAACAAGCTGGAACAGCTGGCCCGCTAAGCTGGCGCAGCCGCAGCAATTGCTGGCGCGGTTTTCGACCGTCGTCAGCAGCCTCGCTTCATCCATGGCACACTAGCGGCCATCGCAGCAACGGGCCTGCAGCAGTAAACAGCGCTCCAGCGCCCCTCTATTCAAAAATCAACAGGACCATCGCGCATGACTATCAGTGCCAACCACGATGCGGGCAGCATCGCCCCTAACAGTTCGTTTGCCGGCGCCATCGACGCCGACGCCGTCATCATCGGTGCCGGTCCGGTTGGCCTGTTCCAGGTCTTCGAACTCGGCCTGCTCGAAATCAAGGCCCACGTCATCGACTCGCTCACGGCCGTCGGCGGCCAGTGCGTCGAGCTGTATCCGGACAAGCCGATCTACGACATCCCCGCAGTGCCTGTGTGCACCGGCCAGGAACTGACCGACAACCTGCTCAAGCAGATCGAGCCCTTCGAGCCGACCTTCCACCTGGGCCAGGAAGTGACGACCGTGCAGCGCCGCGAAGACGGCCGCTTCAACGTCGAAACCTCGGCCGGCACCCGCTTCATCACGAAAACCATCTTCATCGCGGCCGGCGTCGGTTCCTTCCAGGCGCGCACGATCAAGGTTGACGGCATCGACAAGTTCGACGGCAGCCAGCTGCACTACCGCGTCAAGGACCCGGCCCTGTTCGAAGGCAAGAACCTGGTCATCTGCGGCGGCGGCGATTCGGCCCTGGACTGGGCCCTGAACTTCGTCGGCAAGGCCGAATCGGTCGTGCTGCTGCACCGCCGCGAAGACTTCCGCGCCGCGCCCGCGTCGGTGGCCAAGATGAAGGCCTTGTGCGACGAATACGAAATGCAGCTGATCATCGGCCAGGTCACCGGCTTCGATGAAACCGACGGCAAGCTGAGCGAAGTGAAGGTCACCGGCGCCGACGGCGTCACGCGCCGCGTTCCGCTCGACATGCTGATGGTGTTCTTCGGCCTGTCGCCAAAGCTGGGCCCGATCGCGGAATGGGGCCTGGACATCGAGCGGCGCCAGCTGAAGGTGGTCGATACCGAAAAGTTCGAAACCAATGTGCCGGGCATCTTTGCCGTGGGCGACATCAACACCTATCCGGGCAAGAAGAAACTGATCCTGTCGGGCTTCCACGAAGCGGCGCTGGCCGCCTTCGGCGCGGCGCCCTACATCTTCCCGGACAAGAAGATCCACATGCAGTACACGACGACCTCGCCGAAGCTGCACAAGATCCTCGGCGTCGAGTCGCCGGTCTTCGATTGATGCGTCGAGTGTCCTGAAAACCACAATGCCCCGCCTCTGCGGGGCATTGTTTTTTATGTGCGTCGCATCACTGACGCCATAACAAAAAGGGGTGTATAACCCCGGTTAAGCGCACATCAAATGCAAGTCTTGCCGGGAATGGATATTTCCAATGGACAAGCAACTTACCCTATAATGATTTGATGATATGCCCGCCCGATACAGTCTGGCAGGCTGCACGCTCCACACAGAAGGATTCATATGCTCTACCAATTGCACGAGATGCAACGCTCCTTCCTGACCCCGCTGATGCAATGGGCGGATGCGTCATCGAAGCTGTTCTCGAACCCGGTTTCCCCTTTCGCGCATACCCCATTTTCCCAGCGTATCGCCGCCGGTTACGAGCTAATGTACCGTTTGGGCAAGGACTACGAAAAGCCGGCCTTCGGCATCGACACCACCCTGATCAAGGGCGAAGCGGTCGGCATCGTCGAAGAGACTGCCGTCGCCAAGCCCTTCTGCAAGCTGCTGCATTTCCGGAAAGACCTGCCGCAAGCCGCGTTCGCCGCGCTGGCGCAGCCGACCGTGCTGCTGGTCGCGCCGCTGTCGGGCCACCACTCGACGCTGCTGCGCGACACCGTGCGCGCCCTGCTGCCCGACCATGACGTCTTCATCACCGACTGGATCGATGCGCGCATGGTGCCGCTGTCCGACGGTCCCTTCCACCTGCACGACTACATCTATTACGTGCAGGACTTCATCCGCGCCGTCGGTCCGGACGTGCACGTCATTTCGGTGTGCCAGCCGACCGTGCCGGTGCTGGCGGCGATCTCGCTGATGGCCTCGAACAAGGACCCGAAGCTGCCGAAGACGATGACGATGATGGGCGGCCCGATCGACCCGCGCAAGTCGCCTACCGCCGTGAACGACCTGGCCGTCGAAAAACCGTTCTCCTGGTTCGAGAACACAGTCATTTACTCGGTGCCGGGCAATTACCCGGGCTTCGGGCGCAAGGTCTATCCGGGCTTCCTGCAGCACGCCGGCTTCATCGCGATGAACCCGGGCCGCCATGCCCAGAGCCACCGCGAGTTCTACCAGCACCTGATGAAGGGCGACGACGAGTCGGCCGAGAGCCACCGCCAGTTCTACGACGAGTACAACGCCGTGCTCGACATGCCGGCCGAATACTACCTCGACACGATCAAGACCGTGTTCCAGGAATTCCGCCTGCCGGCGGGCACCTGGGAAGTGGGCGGCCAGCTGGTGCGTCCGCAGGACATCACGACGGTCGCACTGTTCACCATCGAAGGCGAACTCGACGACATCTCGGGCGCCGGCCAGACCCAGGCAGCGCACGACTTGTGCAGCGGGATCCCGCAAAACATGAAGCGCGACTTCGTGGCGCCGAAAGCCGGCCACTACGGCATCTTCTCGGGCCGCCGCTGGCGCGAGACGATCTGCCCGAAGATCGGCGAGTTCATTCGCGAATTCGCCTGACCGGATCGGGCAGCAATGAAAATGCCGCGCACTGCGCGGCATTTTTTTTGGCAATTCAGGGCAGGCTCAGGGCAAATCCTCGCGCCGGTCCTCGCCACGCGCGAAGTCGGTATCGACCTCCGGCTCGTGGTTGTCGCGCCGGTCGCCATGCCGGCGGTCTTCGGTGCTGTCCTCCTGCTCGTCCTTGGCCACCTCGCTGTTGTTGCTGCCCGGACGGTGTGTTGCCGTTCCATCGGCAGCCAGCAAAGGGGCGATAATCCATTCGTTCATTATGTTCTCCGATATTAGCAAAGGCCGCTGCCATGACACAAACGTCATCATAGCAGCGGCCTTCACGGATGCCCGCTTCGGTTGCAATGCCCTGCCGGTCAGTTGCCCAGAAGGACGTTGGCGATGATGCCGGTGGCGATCGCCGCCAGGACGTAGTCGTTGCCGACCTGCACCCAGTGATGGCCGCGCGGCGGCGCGCTCAGGCGGTGCGAGCGCCAGTTGTCGACCACGTAATGGCGGCTGTGGTAGGTCGGCGGCAGGCGATGGCCGCGGTACAGGTCGTGGCGCGGGCCGGCGCCGCGGCCCTGGCGATAGTCGCGGCGGTCGTCGCGCATGTCGCGGCGTGCGTCGCGGCGGTCATCGCGCATGTCGCGGCGCATTTCGCGCTGGATATCGCGCCGGTCTTCGCGGTAGTCGCGGCGGTCTTCACGGCGCTCCTGGCGCTCCTGGCGCTCATAGCTGCGGTCCTGGGCGGTCGCCGGGAAACTGGCGGCCACGGCGATGGCAAGCAATGCCTTGGCAATCATGTTCGTCTTCATGGTATTCCTCCCGTAGGTGGTTCGGGCAGCGTGCCCAATAGCGCCAGTTAGCCACGGTTACAGACTGCCTTCTGTACGTTCCAGCACCTAAATGCAGAGCCTGCTTGAGCGCCAGGTGGATCGCACCCCTTTCACCGGTATTTATCGGATAATGACGGCTTTAGCCGACCCCCCCGCCGTGACCAAGACTCTTGCCGACCTGATCGAAGACCAGCTGCCGCAGACGCAATGCACCAAGTGCGGCTATCCGGCCTGCCGTCCGTATGCGGAAGCGATCGCCAGCGGCGAAGCCCGGATCAACCAGTGCCCGCCCGGCGGCATCGAAGGCGTGCGGCGCTTGTCGAGCGTCACCGGCCATCCGGTCATTCCGATCAATCCGGCCAACGGCGTCGAGCGCCCGCGTCCGGTCGCGTTCATCGACGAGTCGCTCTGCATCGGCTGCACGCTGTGCATCCAGGCCTGCCCGGTGGATGCCATCATCGGCGCGGCCAAGCAGATGCACAGCATCCTGCCGAGCCTGTGCACGGGCTGCGACCTGTGCGTGGCGCCCTGCCCGGTCGACTGCATCAGCATGGTGCCGCGCAATGACGATCCCAACGGCGAGGCCACCGGCTGGGCGGCATGGTCGCAAGCGGCGGCGGATGCGGCGCGCGCGCGTCACGATTTCCGCACTGAACGTTTAAAACGCGAGCGCGAGGAAAACGACGCCCGGCTGGCGGCGAAAGCAGTCGAAAAGATGCGTGCCGTCACGCTGGAAGCGACGAATACCCCCGAGGAGCTGGCCGAAAAGGAACGCAAGCGCGCCATCATCGCCGCCGCCATGGAACGGGCGCGCCTGCGCGCAGCTGCCACTCCGCCCCCAGATGAAACTTAATTCATGAATCCGGCAAAACGCTTAGAAATATTCACGCGCTTTCGCGCCGCCAACCCGCAGCCGACGACCGAGCTGGAATACACGACGCCGTTCGAGTTGCTGATTGCCGTGCTGCTGTCGGCGCAGTCGACCGACGTCGGCGTCAACAAGGCCACGCGCCGCCTGTACCCGGTAGCGAACACGCCGCAGAAGATCCTCGACCTCGGTGTCGACGAACTCAAAACCTATATCTCGACCATCGGCCTGTACAACAACAAGGCGAAGAACGTGATCGCCACCTGCCAGATCCTGGTGGACCAGCACGGCGGCGAAGTACCGCATTCGCGCGAGGCGCTCGAAGCGCTGCCGGGCGTGGGCCGCAAGACGGCCAATGTGGTGCTCAATACCGCCTTTGGCGAAGCGGCGATGGCGGTCGACACGCATATTTTCCGGGTATCGAACCGCACCAGGATCGCGCCAGGCAAGAATGTCGACCAGGTGGAAATGAAGCTGATGAAGGTGGTGCCGAAGGAGTTCCTGCTCGACGCCCACCACTGGCTGATCCTGCACGGACGCTACACCTGCGTCGCGCGCCGTCCGCGCTGCTGGAACTGCATCATCCAGGATCTGTGCGAGTTCCCCGACAAGACGCCGGCGCCGGAGGGCTTGATTGCACCTTCACCGGTCGAACCTGTGGTGTAGGCAAGGCTTTACGCCGCTTCCCAGGCATCGATGCTTGCTGCGCCCCTCGCGGCCAGCGCCGGGCGTTTCTGTGGCGCCGCACGCCGCTGCGCGCCGGCGGGCCTTGCCGTATCGTCATCGAGCTTGAACACGCCGACGACAGCGTTCAGCGCCACGGTCTGCTCGCGCAGCGCCTGCGCCGCCGCCGCCGCTTCCTCGACCAATGCGGCGTTCTGTTGCGTCGCCGTATCCATCTCCGTGACCGCCATGCTGACCTGCTCGATGCCGGCGCGCTGCTCCGCCGTGGCGGCGCTGATGTCGGACATGATGTCCATCACCCGTTTGACGCTGGTCACGATCTCGGTCATCGTCGTGCCCGCCTCGTCGACGAGCACGCTGCCCGCCTCGACACGCTCGACCGAGGCGCCGATCAGCGCCTTGATTTCTTTCGCGGCGGTCGCCGAGCGTTGCGCCAGGTTGCGCACTTCAGAGGCGACGACGGCGAAACCGCGGCCCTGCTCACCGGCACGCGCCGCTTCAACGGCGGCGTTCAAGGCAAGGATGTTGGTCTGGAAAGCAATGCTGTCGATGACGCCGATGATATCCACGATCTCCCTGGACGACGCGTTGATCGACGCCATTGTCGTGACGGCACGTTCGACCACCTCGCCGCCCCGCAGCGCCACGTCGCATGCGCTGATGGCCAACTGGTTGGCCTGGCGCGTGTTGTCCGCATTCTGCGTGACGGTCGAGGTCAGTTCTTCCATCGACGAAGCGGTTTCCTCCAGGGCGCCGGCCTGCTGCTCGGTACGGCCGGAAAGGTCCATATTGCCCTGCGCGATTTCAGCCGCGGCGACGGAGATGGTCTCCGCGCCGCTGCGCACGTTCGCGACAATCGACTTCAGGCTGGTGTTCATTTCTTTCAGGGCAGCGAGCAGCTGGCCGGTTTCGTCGGCGGAGGTGACCTCGATCGGGGTGCGCAGGTCGCCCGCGGCCACCGACTGCGCGACTTTGACGGCGTAGTTGAGCGGACGCACGATCGAACGCGAGACGACGATGCCGGCGGCGATCGCAGCGGCCGAACCGGCAATCATCGCGAGCAGGCTCAGTAGCGTGGCGCGCTCGCTGCTCGCATCAGCCTGTGCGACGCTCTTTTCGGTTGCTGCAACGATCTGTTCGCGCACCTTCACCAGCAGTTCGGACGGCGCCCGATCCTTGCCCTTGACTGCCTTGTCGCCGACAGCCGGGTCGAAGCCGGCGGCCTCGAAGGCTTGGTAGCCCTTGCGGTAATCCTGGCCCATCTGCGCATGCGCGCGGCCAAACTGCTCGAGCGCATCGCGCTCCCCGCCCGCGGCCATCCCACTGACCAGCTTGGCGACCTCGTCCGTCACCTTGCGTTCGCCATCCTGGAAGGCTTTCCAGTATTTCAGGCGTTGCGCTTCGTCCTTGCCGCGCAGGAGCGTATTTTTCCATTCCTGGATCTGGGTCTTGAACGTGGACAAGAGCGTTTCCACGCCTTGCGCCTGAGCGTAGCTGGCAACGGCGCCCTGGTAGGTCTTGACCGACCCATTCAGTTCCGAGAGCCCGAAGAAACCGGCGCAGGCAACGACCACGGCAACGGCGGCAAAACAAAGAGGAAGCTTACGGCTGAGTTTCATGCTTGCACTTTCTTGAAATACATACAGTAGAGTTGGTAAGTACTCTACGACAGGTATATCCGTGCGGCAACGAAAACCAAGCATTGCTTGGGTTGCGGACGTTCAAGATGTGCGTCTGCAGCAACAGTCGCAAATAAATGCACTGCGCTGGTGCAAAGGTCGCGTCAAAGCAGGACGAGGTTATCCCGATGCACCAGTTCCGGCCCTTCGATATACCCGAGGATGGCTTCGATCTCATTCGAGGAGTGGCGCATGATGCGGCGCACTTCGCTGCTGGTATAGCTGGTCAGCCCGCGCGCTACGGCCAGGCCGGCCTCGCTGACGCAGGTGATGAGCTGGCCACGTCCGAATTCGCCTTTCACGGCGAGCACGCCGATCGGCAGCAAGGACTTGCCTTCCCGGGTCAGCTTCTGGACGGCGCCGGCGTCGAGCACGACTTCGCCGGCCGTGTGCAGGTGGTCGACCATCCACTGGCGGCGAGCGGTCAGGCGCGTGGTGGCGGCGGTCAGTTCGGTGCCGATCGCCTCGCCTGCCGCCAGGCGCGTCAGCACCTCGGGTTCGCGGCCCCAGGCGATGACGGTGTGGGCGCCGGAGCGGGCGGCGCGGCGCGCGGCCAGCACCTTGGTCAGCATGCCGCCGCGTCCGATGCTGCTGCCGGCGCCGCCGGCCATGGCGGCCAGGCCTTCGTCGCCGGCCTGCGCCTGTGCGATCAGGGTGGCATTCGGGTCCTTGCGCGGGTCGCTCGAATACAGGCCGCGCTGGTCGGTCAGAATCACGAGGGCGTCGGCCTCGATCAGGTTGGCGACCAGGGCGCCCAGGGTGTCGTTGTCGCCGAACTTGATTTCGTCGGTGACGACGGTGTCGTTCTCGTTAATGATCGGCACCACGCCCAGGCGCAGCAAGGTCGTCAGGGTGGCGCGGGCGTTCAGGTAGCGTTCGCGGTCGGCGAGGTCGGCGTGGGTCAGCAGCACTTGCGCGGTTTTCACGCCGTGCACGCTGAAGCTGGACTCGTAGATTTGCGCCAGGCCCATCTGGCCGCAGGCGGCACAGGCCTGCAGTTCGTGGATGTCGTGCGGGCGGGTCGCAAACCCCAGGCGCAGCATGCCTTCGGCAATCGCCCCGGAACTGACCAGCACGACTTCCTTGCCGAGCCCGCGCAGGGCGGCGATTTGACTGGCCCAGCGGGCGATGGCGCCGTGGTCGAGCCCGCGCCCCTCGTCGGTGACGAGCGAGGAGCCGACCTTGACGATGATGCGGGAGGCTTGCTGGATGACGGACTTCATGGCGCGCTGCTCCGTTTCAGACTCAGTGTTGCGGTTTGCTTGCGCGTGGGCGCAGGGCCAGCAATGCTATGCCCGCCAGCAGCTCGACTACGCACACGGCCAGCAAGGCCCCGCGCGGCAGGCCGATCGCGAACGCGGCGACCAGGCGCCCGGCCGGCTGGGCCAGCAGGAAGAAGGCAAGCAGATCGCCGAGCAAAGGCTGGTCGCTGCGGCTCGCCGCCAGCCAGGCCAGCCCGGCAACTGCGAGGCGCATGCCCACATAGACGGCGTAGAACTGGCTGTAGCCGTTCACGCCAACCAGGAACAGGCCCATTGCTGTAGCGACCCGGTCCGGGTCGAGCATGGCAATGAGCGCCGCCAGCGAACTGACGGTCGCGACCAGCTGCAGCAGCTGGCTGCGCGCCCAGGCACGCGTGAAGGCCGGGCGCGCCTTGACCGGGATATTCTCAGTCTTCAAGGATCTTGAAACGAGGATCGTCCGGATCGATCGAGGTGATGCCACGTGCTTCCTCGGTCATCTGCACCGATTCGTCCACGCGCAGGTCGGTCGCGCGCTTGGTTTCGAGGTGCATGTAGATCGCATTGATCAGCTCCTGGCAGCCTTCGCGGTTCAGGGCCGAGATCTCGAAGTAAGGACCCTTCCAGGCCATCTTCTTGATGAAGTCCTTGACGCGCTTCTTGCGCTCGTCTTCGGGCACCACGTCGAGCTTGTTAAGGACGAGCCAGCGCGGCTTGTTGAGCAGTTCTTCGTCGTACTTCTCGAGTTCCTTGATCAGGGCTTTCGCTTCCTTCACAGGATCGATGGTCGCCTCTTCGAAGGGCGCCATGTCGACGATGTGCAGCAGCAAACCGGTACGCGCCAGGTGGCGCAGGAACTGGTGGCCCAGGCCCGCGCCTTCGGCGGCGCCTTCGATCAGGCCCGGGATGTCGGCGATGACGAAGCTCTTTTCATGCGACACGCGCACCACGCCCAGGTTCGGATGCAGGGTCGTGAACGGGTAGTCGGCGATCTTCGGCTTGGCGTTCGAAACGGCCGTGATGAAAGTGGACTTGCCGGCGTTCGGCATGCCCAGCAGGCCGACGTCGGCCAGTACCTTCAGCTCCAAGCGCAGTTCGCGGCGTTCGCCTTCCTTGCCCTCGGTCTTTTGACGCGGTGCGCGGTTGGTCGAGGTCTTGAAGTGGATGTTGCCCCAGCCGCCCTCGCCGCCCTTGGCCAGCATTTCGGTCTGGCCGTGTTCGGTCAGGTCGGCGATGATTTCGCCGGTGACATTGTCGATGATCAGCGTGCCAACCGGCATGCGCAGATAGACATCGTCGGCGCCCTTGCCGTAGCAGTCCGAGCCGCGGCCCGGTTCGCCATGGCGGCCATGGTGGGTTTTCGAATAGCGAAAGTCGACCAGGGTGTTGATGTTACGGTCGGCGATTGCCCAGATCGAGCCGCCCTTGCCGCCGTCGCCGCCGTCGGGACCGCCGAATGGACGGAACTTCTCGCGCAGGAACGATGCGCAGCCGTTGCCGCCGTCGCCCGCGATGACTTCAATTCTTGCTTCGTCGATAAACTTCATTTTGACCGCCAAAAAAACTAAAAAGGCCCTGCCTTGGCAGAGCCTCTCGATGAAAGGCTTGCGCCTTACAAGGATGCGCCGCTCTGGGCGGCGCCTGTCAATTATGCTGCGACTGCTTCCACAGCCTGGGCAGCGACGACGGTCACGAATTGCTTCGAGCCCACGCCTTGCTTGACGAATTTCACAGTGCCGTCGACCAGCGCGAACAGGGTGTGATCCTTGCCCAGGCCAACGTTGGTGCCTGGACGCACTGGGGTGCCACGCTGACGGATGATGATGCCGCCGGCGGTGATCGCCTGGCCGCCATACACCTTCACGCCGAGGCGCTTGCTTTCTGAATCGCGGCCGTTACGGGTAGTGCCGCCGCCTTTTTTGTGTGCCATTTAAGTACTCCTTGATGACTTTGAAGAGAGGGGCAATTAGCCGTTGATCGAAACCACTTGGATTTCGGTGAAGTTCTGGCGGTGGCCCTGACGCTTCTGGTAGTGCTTACGACGACGCATCTTGAAAATGCGGACCTTGTCGTGGCGACCATGCGAAATGACCTTCACCAGCACCGTTGCACCATCTACCAGGGGAGCACCAAACTTGATGCTCTCGCCCGCGCCAACGGCGAGGACCTGATCGATTGTGAGTTCGGAACCAATGTCTGCCGGTATCTGTTCTACTTTAAGTTTTTCGCCAGCGACAACTTTATACTGCTTGCCACCGGTTTTTATGACCGCGTACATGATTGAAAACCTCATCAATTGTTTAATAAAAATCCCTGCGGCGACGCTTGCGTCGTGCTTCTCTGGTGCCGGGGAACAGGGAATTATACACGGATCGACACGGTGCGTCAAAAGCCGGCTTCGTCCGCGAATGCGCGTGGCATTGCGGCAACGTAGCCCGGCCGCCCGCAAAATCGGCCCCGCGCCCGGGCACACGCGACACTTGGCCAAATGGCACGGCTTATGCTTGCATGACGTATAATCGCCCCCACTTCCCCGCACATCAACCGCATATCAACGTTATCGCAGGTTCGCCTTGTCCGCCGCTACCCCTCCAGCACAACAGAACAACATTACCCAATCGATCGCCGCCGACATGGATGCGGTCAACACGGTAATCCGCCAGCGCCTGCATTCGGAAGTGAGCCTGGTCAACCAGATCGCGGAATACATCATCAGCGCCGGCGGCAAGCGCATCCGTCCGGTATTGGTGCTGCTGTTTGCCAATGCCCACGGTTATCGTGGAAGCGCGCACCACGAGCTGGCCGCCGTCGTCGAGTTCATCCACACCGCCACCCTGCTGCACGACGACGTCGTCGACGAGTCCTCGATGCGCCGCGGCCGCCAGACCGCCAACGCGCTGTTCGGGAATGCCGCTTCGGTGCTGGTCGGCGACTTCCTGTATTCGCGCTCTTTCCAGATGATGGTGAGCCTCGAAAACATGCGCGTCATGCAGATCCTGTCGGACGCGACCAACGTCATCGCCGAAGGTGAAGTGCTGCAGCTGCTGAACATGCACGACCCGGACGTGTCGCACGAAAGCTACCTGAACGTGATCCGTTCGAAAACGGCCAAGCTGTTCGAGGCGGCCGCCGAGCTGGGCGCGCTGGTGGCAGGCGCCAGCAAGGAACAGGTGGCGGCGGCCGGCGAATACGGGCGCTCACTCGGCACCGCGTTCCAGCTGATCGACGACGTGCTCGACTATGCCGGCGACGCCGCCGAGATCGGCAAGAACGTCGGCGACGACCTGCGCGAGGGCAAACCCACCCTGCCCCTGATCTACCTGATGGAACACGGCACGCCTGAACAGCGCGAACTGGTGCGCGCCTGCATCGAGCAGGGTGACGAGCAGCATTTCGATGCCGTGCTGGCCGCCGTCACCGCCAGTGGCGCGCTCGACTACACCCGGCGCGAAGCGGAAGCCGCGGGCCGCCGTGCGGCCGAATCCATCGCCGGCTTGCCCGACAGCGTCTACAAGCAGAGCCTGCTCCAGCTGTGCAGCTTCGCTGTTGACAGGAACCACTGAGAATATTTAAGATTGGGGCTATCCCTGAGGTGCCGGAATGCGGCGCCTCGAACCCAGTCGGGGTGTAGCTTAGCCCGGTAGAGCGCTACGTTCGGGACGTAGAGGCCGGAGGTTCGAATCCTCTCACCCCGACCAGAACTTCCTTCTGATAAGACAGTCAGCGACAGCCTGGCTGTTTTCTTTTCTGGACGCAAAAAAAGCCGGCAGAGCCGGCTTTTTGCTGATGTTACCGACGAGGCTTAAGGAGCGATGCCGACGGTGTGGTTCAGGTTGTTGAAGCCGGTAGCCGCTTCCCAGGTGCCGGTATTGGCCAGCTGGATCGAGTACTCCGGACGGTTGCTCAGCGACGCCATCGGATCAGGCAGGTTCAAGAGCAGCGAATACGTGCCTTTGACCATGGCGGCCGGCAATGTCACGGTCTGGTTGATCGCTGTGGTCTGGTTTGCACCCCAACGACGTGGGTCGGTCGCCAGCTTGACGCGGTAGAGTGCGCCGCTTGCCGTATTGCGGAACACCAGTTCCACGTTACGTGCATTGAACGGTGCGGCCCAGCCGGCATTCAGCATCTGCAGGTTCACGGTGAAACCACCGCCCGGCTTGGCGCTGCTCGAATACGCGCCGCTCTTCAGGACAAAGCGATAGCCCAGCTTTTGATCGACCTGGGTGAAGCAGCCCTGGCTTCTCCACTTGTCCAGCACGGTGACGTTGTAGTCCAGGTTCAGGTAGGACCAGTGGAAACGCGTCATTTCGCTGATGGCGGTCGGGCAATCGCTGCGCGGCGCCGAGTAGCCGCAGGTCTCGCCGCCCGAGGCCACGTAGTTGGTCTCGGCGATCAGGTAAGGGAATTCCACCGACGGATTGATGTAGGTGCCGTAGTCGGACGAATTCGACAGGAAGCAATCGTTGTGGTGTCCGAGGCGTGCCTTGGCGGTGCCGGTGAAGGCTTCGGCCGCGGTCAGCGCGGTCGGGGTGTACAGCTTGGTCTTGAACAGCGGCATGCGCAACTGCACCATGCGTTCGGCAGGCACGACCGCCAGCAGCTTGTCGACCACCGATTTACGGTCGGCGATGTTTTTCGCCGTCATGTTGTAGCTGTCGCCGTAGTTGTTGGTGTTGCCCCACTCGCCCCAGGCGCCGATCAGGCCGGCCTGCACGACGGTGATGATGTCCTTGTTGGCCGCGAGGTAGGGAGCGAGCTGGGTCAGGTGGGTGTTGACCATGGCCGGCGTCGCATCGACAGGCGAATTGGCATCGTTGTAGGCGAAGCGGATGATCGCTTTCAAACCGGCCTTGCGCACCGTGTCCATTTGCGTCTGGAACAGGGTCAGCGTGGCCTGGTTGATCGGCGAGTTCACGAAGTTGCGGAGATAGAACACGCACAGCATCAGCGATTCGCCGCCCGAGGTGCGGTAGCTGGTCAGCTGGCTCTGGCTCAGTGGCGTCTCGCAGCCGACGTGGCGATAGAAACCGCGCTCGGGGTTGGTGATGACTGCCGTGCTGGCCGTGTAATTGACCGGGACCGTGACGCCTGGTGGCGGCGTCGGGGTTGGCGTCGGGGTCGGCGTTGGCGTCGGCGTCGGCGTTGGGGTCGGGGTTAGCGTCGGCGTCGGGGTCGGGGTCGGCGTCGGCGTTGGCGTTGGGGTCGGCGTTGGCGTCGGGGTTGGCGTCGGGGCCGCCGTCGTAAAGACGTGGCGGATGACAGGCGACACGACTGACGGTGCATCGCTTTGCGTGACGAGGTTGATGCCGGCGGTCGTGGAGGCGCCGATATCGGCGCGGGCTACGGTCAATGCGTCGGCGGCGCCAAAGAAACCGTCATGGTCGATCACTGCGTGAAACATCTTCCACTGCTTCAGGCTGATTCGCAGGTTCCTCGCCTTCGGCGACGTGGTTTCCGCGCTCATCGACGGGCCGTCGAACTCACGTGACTTCACGGGGCTCGACACACCATCCATTGGTCCGGTCATTTTCACTTTGTGTACCTGCCAATCGTCATGATTGCGTGCGATGTTTTCATGCGCTCTGGATTGCCCCGGATGCTGCATGGCCACGCCCACCGAGCGATGGACGCAAAAAAAAGTTACCTGAAAGCACATATCCTTTCCACTATATTAAGCAATCAGCCCGGCAGGGGCACTGCGCACGCTCAAGCAGGGCCCGCGGTGGCATGTCCTGTCACAGGCTCTCTGACCTGCGTTACGGCCTGTCGACGTCGGATAATTCGCAGGCAATCACCCCCCTTGCATGGTGGCTGCGCTAGAATGCATTCGCATTTTCTAGCCGGAAAGCACTCCCTTTCACCCACCAGACACCACGATGCGACTTCCTGCACTGAGTTTCCTTATCGCGCTGACGGCACTCCCGGCAGCGGCCGCACCCACATCCGCACCCACACCGATCAGCCTCGACCAGGCCATGGCTCACCCGGACTGGATCGGCAATCCAGCCGAACAGGCATGGTGGAGCTGGGACGGCAGGAGTGTGTATTTCAAGCAGAAGCGCACGGGCTCGAACCTGCGCGATACCTTCCTGGCCAACGAGAAAGGACCGCGCAAGGTGGCCGACGCCGAACTGGCCAAGCTCGACAGCCCGGCGGTGGTCTACGACCGCAAGCACACCCGCATGATCATGGTGCGCAATGGCGACCTGTTCGAGCGTGACCTGAAAAGCGGCGCGCTGGTGCAGATCACGCGCGGCGTCAAGGCCGAAGAACCGCAGTTCTCCAGCGATGAGCGTGCGGTGCAGTTCCGCGTCGGCCACGACTGGTTCAGCTGGGACCGCGCCAGCCGCCTGCAGGCGCCGGCCGCACTGCCGCGCGCAGCCAAGGACCCGGCCGCGCTCGAGCCGGACGCGCTGCGCGACATGCAGCTGCGCCTGATCGCCACCCTGAAGCGCGCGAAGGACGAGCGCGATGCCGGCCGTGCCCGTCTCGAGGAAGAGCGCCGCGCCGATCCGACCCGTGCGCCGGCCCCGTTCTACCTGGGCGACAAAGTGACGATCGAAGGCAGTGCGCTGTCCCCGGACGGGCGCTGGCTGGTCGTGGTAACCGCCGCCAAGGGGGGCGACAAGGGCCGCGTCGGCAAGATGCCGCGCTACGTGACCGAATCGGGCTACGAAGAGATGGACGACGAGCGCACCCGCGTCGGCCGCAACAACCCGGCCCCGCACGCCCTGAAACTGATCGACCTGGCGACCAACCGGATCCAGGACCTGAGCTTCGACACGCTGCCCGGCATCGCGACCGACCCGCTGGCGCAACTGCGCGCCACGGCCAAGCTCGATCCCTTGAAGGGCAATCGCCCCCTGCGCATCACCGACGGTGGCGACGCGGTCCAATGGAGCGCCGATGGCCAGCTTGCAGCAGTGATGCTGCGCGCGGTGGACAACAAGGACCGCTGGATCGCCACCATCGATTTCAAGGCGGCCAAGCTGAAACCGGCGCATCGCTTGACCGACGAAGCCTGGGTCAACTACGACAACAGCGATTTCGGCTGGCTGCCTGACAACCGCACGCTGTGGTACGTGTCCGAGGAAAGCGGTTACGCGCACCTGTATCTGCAAGACCCCGCCGGCCAGGCGCGCGCCCTCACCAGCGGCAAGTGGGAAGCCGGCGACGTGCGCTGGAACGTCGACGGCAGCACCGCCTACATGCTCTGCAACCGCAAGAACCCGGGCAGCTATGAAGTATGCGCGGTGAACGCCAAGGATGGCGCGACGCGCGAAGTGACTGCCCTGGAGGGTGTGGAACGCTTTGTGCTGGCGCCCGACGAACGCAAGCTGCTGGTCCACTATTCGACGAGCTACATGCCGGCGCAACTGGCCACCGTCGCCGTGACCGGCGGCGCGGCCGCCAAGTTGACCGACACCCGCAATGCCGAATACAAGGCGCGCGCGTGGATCCAGCCCGAGTACGTCGCGGTGCCGTCGAGCGACGGCGGCGACCCGGTGTGGTCGAAGCTGTACCGCCCGACCACGATGGAGCCTGGTAAAAAATATCCGGTGGTGATGTTCGTGCACGGCGCCGGCTACCTGCAGAACACGACCAAGCGCTTCCCTGTTTACTTCCGCGAGCAGATGTTCCACAACCTGCTGGTCGAAAAAGGTTATGTCGTGCTCGACATGGACTACCGTGCCTCGAAGGGTTACGGCCGCAAATGGCGCACGGCGATCTACCGCCAGATGGGCCACCCGGAACTGGTCGATTACCAGGACGGCGTGAAGTACATGGTCGCCAACCACCAGGGCGATGCGGCCAACGTCGGCATCTACGGCGGCAGCTACGGCGGCTTCATGACTTTCATGGCGCTGATGCGCGCACCGGAGATGTTCAAGTCCGGCGCCGCCCTGCGCCCGGTGACCGACTGGACCAGTTACAACCACGATTACACCGCGAACATCCTGAATACGCCTGACCTCGATCCGCAGGCCTACAAGGTCTCGTCGCCGATCGAATACGCCGACAAGCTGCAGGGGAACCTGCTGATCGCGCACGGCATGGTCGACGATAACGTGTTCTACCAGGACTCTGTACGCATGGCCCAGCGCCTGATCGAGCTGAAAAAAGATAACTGGGAACTGGCCAGCTATCCGCTCGAACGCCATGCCTACACCCAGCCGGAAAGCTGGTTCGACCAGTACCGCCGGATCTACAAGCTGTTCGAGCGTACGCTCAAGCAGTAGTCGCAGGCAGCGCGCCAAGCGAGCGCCCTTCGGGGCGCTTTTTGTTTTACTGTGCTCTCCTTTGCGCCAACTTCTCTCGACCGCATGCGACCAGCTTCCAGCCCTGCCCGCCTCCTTCTCTGCCTGCTCGCCCTTGCCGCCAGCGCCGTCCAGGCGCAGGACAACAAAACGGCTGCCGACGATCCCGGCTTCATTGGCCTGCCCGTCACCGGTGCGCTCGACTCGACCCGTGTGCTGTCCGAACGCCACGGCGCCGATCCGTCGGCCCGAGACAACAAGTCTGGCGCCAGGCAGCCGGCCGCGAAAAACGGCGCCGCGATTCCCGCAGGCGGCATCACCGCCGTCGTGATCGAGAACACCGGGCGCGGCGCTCAGTCGAACGTGCCGGTCACCTTCGGCCAGGTCTTCGCTCCTGGCGACCTGCCGCGCGGGACGGACCTGGTCGGCAAGCTGGCGGACGGCGCCTCGCTGCCGCTGCAGATGGATGTCAAGGCCACCCACCCCGACGGGTCGGTACGCCACGCCGTCATCTCGACCCTCCTGCCGCAGCTCGGCGAAGGCAGGGACATCGCCATTGCCCTGGTCAAGGGCGCGAAGAAAAAAGCGGCACCCGCCATGCAAGCTGGTGCCGCAGGCGATACCATCCTTGAGGTGGTCATCGACGGCAAGCGTTACAGCGCCTCGGCCGACGCCCTCCTGAAGGGACGAACACGGCAAACCTGGCTCGATGGGCCGGTGGTAACTGAACTGCAGGCGGCCGGGCCGCTGGTCGATGTCAAAGGCCAGCCCCATCCGCACCTGGCGGCGCGGTTCGCGATCCGCTGGTATGGCGCGGCAGGCAAGGCACGGGTCGACGTCACGGTCGAAAACGCCTGGGCATTCGAGCCCGATCCTCAGAACATCACCTATGACGTAACGCTCAGCGTGGGCGGCAAGCCGATCTACAAGCAGCAGAAGCTGACCCACCTGCACCATGCGCGGTGGCGCAAGGTCGGCTGGCTCGGCGACGCTCCAGAGCTGCACCTGCGCCACGACACCACCTACCTGATCGCCTCCCGCGCGGTGCCCAACTACGACCGCTCGGTGGCGGTGCGCGGCGATCTACTCGCCGCACTGGCCTCGAGCTGGAACGGCCCGAAGACGCAGCCGATGGGGGTCGGCCAGGCCGTGCCCGCGATGCCCGGCACGGGTGGGCGCATCGACATCGGGCTGCTGCCCGGCTGGGCCGCCGCCTACCTTCTCAGCATGGACGCGCGCGCCAAGATGGTCACGCTCGGCACCGCCGACCTGGCCGGCAGCTGGCCGATACACTACCGCGACAAGCGCACCGGCTTGCCCGTCAGCGTGCTGGATTTTCCTTACATGACGCTGCTCGGCAATCATGGCGACACCCTCAACCCGAAGACCGGCAAGTACGAGGCCTTTCCCGCCTGCCGCAAGGACATGTGCGCCTCCCCTCTCATTCCGGACACCCCGCACCAGCCGGGCTTTGCCTACCTGCCCTACCTCGTCACCGGCGACCATTACTACCTCGAAGAGCTGCAGTTCTGGGCCATGTACAACGTCTTCGTCGACAATCCCGGCTACCGCAAGGATAGCCGCGGCTTGCTGGCGCCGGACCAGGTGCGCGGCCAGGCATGGAGCCTGCGCACCCTGGGCCAGGCCGCCTACATCACGCCCGACAGCCATCCGCTCAAGCGCCACCTGAACACCTTCCTCGACAATAACCTGGACTGGTACAACGCCGAGTACACCCGCAACCCCAACGCGAACAAGCTGGGCGTCATCGTCAACGGCTACTCGGTGGTGTACAACGGGGGCACCGGGCTCGCGCCCTGGCAGGACGATTTCTTCACCTCGGCCGTGGGACTGGTGGCGGAACTGGGTTTCAAGGCAGCCGAGCCGCTGCTGAAGTGGAAGGCGCGCTTCCCGGTCGCGCGCATGACCGGCGACGGCGCCTGCTGGACAGAAGCTGCTAACTACACCTACACGGTGCGCACGACGTCGTCGGCTCCGTATTTCGACTCGATTCGCCAGGCCTACGCCGCCACCGTCGGACCCGAGATCGCCGCCCTGCCCTGCGCCAGCAGCAAGATGGCAGCCGCCCTGAAAAGGCCCATCGGTGACATGGGGGGCTATGCCGCCGAACCGATCGGCTTCCCCTCGAACATGCAGCCGGCACTGGCCTATGCCGCCGGCGTCAGTGGCGAAGCCGGACGCAAGGCCTGGGCGCAGTTCATGGCACGCACCGTCAAGCCCGATTACGGCAGGGAGCCGCAGTTCGCGATCGTGCCGCGCTGAACCCGCGCCGTCCCTCGCAAACGACGTAAATCATTACAACTTGTAACTGCAATTGCATTACCAAAGTGACTATCGCATCTTGTACGAACAATAATTTTTACAAGGTGATGTCATGAGACGCTTCTCCAGCATGCTGCCCGCGATGGCAGCTGCTTCCCTGTTGCTGGCTGCCTGCGGCACCGCGCCGGATCCCGCCCGGCAAGCGCAGCAGCAACAGCAAGCGCAGCAACAGCAGCAATTGCAGCAACTGCAGAAGGAGTGGGTGACCGTCAGCGGTTCATCGATTCTGCCTTCGAACAGCTACGCACCGGCGCCGATGCTGACGCGCAGGTCGATGGCGCCAGCGCCGATGTTCATGCCCGGCATGGACAAATTCCCCGACAAGGCGGCCAACAGCGTCGTACTGGTCGAGGAGCAGCCGGTCTCCACCTTCAGTTCGGACGTCGACACGGCCTCCTACGCCTTCGTGCGGCGTCAGCTCAACGAAGGCCGGATACCGCCCCCGGACGCAGTACGGGTCGAGGAAATGGTGAACTACTTCCCCTACAACTACGCGCGCCCGGCCACCCGCAGCGACGCTTTCGCGGTGACGACCGAGGTGATGCCCAGCCCCTGGAAAGCAGGAAACCAGCTGCTCCACATCGCCGTGCGCGGCGTCGACATGAAGGCGGACGAGCGGCCCGCGATGAACGTGGTGCTGCTGGTCGACGTCTCCGGGTCGATGGCGCCGGCGGACCGCCTGCCCCTCCTGAAACAGGGTTTCCGCCTGTTCGCGGAAGGGCTGCGCCCCCAGGACCGGGTCGCCATCGTCACCTATGCAAACGGCACCGCGGTGGCGCTCGAGCCCACCACGGGACGGGACAAGCACAAGATCATCGCCGCCATCGATGCCCTTGGCGCGGGCGGCGGCACGGCCGGCGCCGAGGGCCTCCAGCGCGCCTATGCGCTGGCCGAGCGCCACTTCGACGCCCAGGCCGTGAACCGGGTGATCCTCGCCACCGACGGCGATTTCAACATCGGCATCAGGGATCCGCGCCAGCTGGAATCCTTCATCGCGGGCAAGCGCAAGAGCGGCGTTTACCTGTCCGTCTTCGGCGTCGGCAGCGGCAACCTGAACGACGCGCTGATCCAGCGCTTGACCCAGTCGGGCAACGGCAACGCGGCCTACATCGACTCCCTGCTCGAGGCGCGCAAGGCCCTGCAGGAGGAGCTTGGCTCGACCATGGTCCCGATCGCGAACGACGTCAAGATGCAGGTCGAGTTCAACCCGGCCCAGGTCGCGGCTTACCGGCTGATCGGCTACGAGACGCGCATGCTGAACCGCCAGGACTTCAAGGACGACAAGGTCGACGCCGGCGACATGGGCGCCGGCCATACCGTCACCGCCATCTACGAGATCACCCCTGCCGCGAGTAAAGGGCAGCTGGTCGACCCGCTGCGCTATGGCGAGGGCCAGCCGGCCAAGCCGGCGCCGAAGGGTGGCGAACTGTGCTTCGTGCGGGTGCGCTACAAGCGGCCGGGCGAGTCGGCCAGCCGCCTGGTCGAGCGTCCGGTGCTGGCCCGTTCGGCACGTGCGACCCTGGAATCGGTCCCGCTTGAGCAGCGCTTCGCCGTTGCCGTCGCCGCATTCGGCCAGCGCCTGCGCGGCGAACAGCAGGTGGCGGACTATTCGTTTGCCGAGATCGGCGCCCTGGCCAACGCCGCGCGCGGCGCCGACAGCGAGGGTTATCGCGCCGAATTCGTCAAGCTGGTGCGGATGGCGGAATCGCTGGGCAAGGCGGGGGCGACCGGGCAGCCTTAGACCGCCAGCACATCCAGCAGCGTCAGGGCGATCACCTTGGTCGCCTTGCGCAAATCCTCCAGCGCCAGCCGCTCGTCCGCCTTCTTCGCATTCGATTCCGGCACCGTGCGCGGGCCGGCGCCGTACATCACCGCCGGGATCCCACGCTCGCCATACAGGCGCGCGTCGGCATACAGCGGCGTACCAAGCGCCGGCACCGCTTCGCCCAGCACGGCCTGCGCATGGCGCTGCAGGCTCGCCACCAGCGCCTCCGACCCCGGCAAGGGACGCAGGGCCTGCGACAGCAGCAGGCGCCGGATCTCGACGCGGATGCCGGGCAGTCCCTTGACCGCATCCTCGATCAGCGCGCGCACCCCGGCCTCCACCGCCACCGGGTCTTCTTCGGGGATCATGCGCCGGTCCATTTTCAGCACCACCTTGCCCGGCACGACATTCGTGTTCGTGCCGCCATCGATGCGCCCGACCAGCATCGTCGGCGAGTCGATGCCCGCCACCTGGGACTTGATCTTTTTCAGTTCGGGCAGCTGGCCGTAGATCGCATTCAGCACGCGCGTGGCGGCCTGCAGCGCGTCGTGCGCCGTCTCCGGCATGGCGCCGTGGCCGGCCTTGCCATGCACCGTCACTTCGAGCTGCAGGCAGGCGTTATGGGCAGTGACGATGGCGTAGCTGAAGCCGGCGGCAATCACCATGTCGGGTTTGGTCAGGCCCTGCTCCAGCAGCCAGCCCGGCCCGAGCAGCCCGCCGAACTCCTCGTCATACGTAAAGTGCAGCTCAATTCCCCCCTTTAACAGCGCGCCGAGCGATTCCAGCGCGCGCACGGCGAAGATATAGGTGGCGAAATCGCTTTTCGAGACCGCCGCGGCGCGCCCGTAAAGGAAGCCATCCTCGATCTGCGCACCATAGGGCGGTCGGCTCCAGCCCTCGCCCGGCGGCACCACGTCGCCATGGGCGTTCAGGGCCACCGTCGGGCCGCCTGGCGCATACGGACGGCGCACGATCAGGTTGGTGATGCTTTCCATGCCGTAGTCGTGAACAAGCCGGGGCGGCACGGCATGGCGCTCGGCTTCCCAGCCCCAGGCCTGCACCATGCCGGCCACGGCCTCGGCGTGCGGCGCGTTGTTGCCGGGCGGGGTATCGGTCGGAATGCGCACCACGCCCTGGAGGAAGGCGACTTGTTCGTCGAAGTGGGCGTCGATCCAGTCGAGGATCTGCTGTTGTTGTGCTTCGGTCGTCATGGTTGTTGTCCCGTCTTTGCGCCTGCTTCGAACCAGGCGCCGACCTGCGCCCGTTCGGCATCGGTCATGTTGGTCAGGTTCGCCAGCGGCATGGCTTTCAGTTGCACGGTCTGCTGGTAGATGCGCGCGGCGTGCTGGGCGATGTGCTGCGGCGAGTCGAGCAGCACGCCCGCCGGCGCGGTGGCGAAACCGGGCTGAGTCGGCTGCGCCGCATGACAGCTCACGCAGCGCTGGTCGACGATGGCTTTTACCTGCGTGAAGCGGGCGGCGTGGTCGACACCTGCGGACGCCACCTGCGCCGGCGGCGCTTTGGGGGCAATCAGCACTGCCAGCACGGCCAGCAATGCGACGCCGGCGGCCGGATACTTCCACTCGATGCGGCCCCTGTGGCGCAGGTTGAAGAAGTGACGGATCAGCACACCGGCCGCCATCACGGTGGCGAGCACGGCCCAGGCATGGCGGTGGTTATACGTCATCGCGTAGTGGTTGCTGATCATCAGGAACAGCACCGGCAGCGTGAAATAATTGTTGTGGACCGAGCGCTGCTTGGCCTTGATGCCGTAGACCGGGTCGGGCTGCTGCCCCGCCATCATCGCGCCCACCATCTTGCGCTGGCCGGGAATGATCACGTGCGCCACGTTGGCGACCATGATGGTGCCGATCATCGCACCGATGTGCAGGTAGGCGGCGCGGCCGCTGAGCAGGTGCGTCAGCACATAGCTCGCGCCGACCAGGAGCGCGAAAATCACCACGCCAAAGGCCAGGTCGTGTTTGCCGAGCGGGGACTTGCAGAGCAGGTCGTACACCAGCCAGCCGGCGACCAGGCTGCCCAGGCCAATGCCGACCGCCTGCCAGCTGGTGAGCTCGAGCACGCTGCGGTCGACCATCATCGCCTGCGCGTTCAGGTAATACACGATCACCAGCAGCGCGAAGCCCGACAGCCAGGTCGAATACGCTTCCCACTTGAACCAGTGCAGTTCCTTCGGTAGTTCCTTTGGTGCGACCAGGTATTTTTGCGGGTTGTAGAAGCCGCCGCCGTGCACCGCCCATAGTTCGCCGGCCACGCCTTTTTGCGCCAGTTCCGAACCCGGCGCGGGCGGGCGGATGGTGTTGTCGAGCCAGACGAAATAGAACGAAGCCCCGATCCAGGCGATGCCCGTGATGATGTGCAGCCAGCGCAACAGCAGGTTGAGCCATTCGAGGCCGTAGGGCGCCAGGTATCCGAACACGTCCATGCACTATCCTTGTAGCAAATATTAGTCGCAGTAATTCAGCGAAGATAAACCGATTTCATTTTGTACAACATGAAAGATACCGTATATTCGACATAATCGAACGGATATACGTAAAGACATTTTTCGACATGGCCGCCCTGCCGCAGCACCTCGACTTGCACCTGATCCGCATCCTCTACCTGCTGCTGGTCGAGAAAAACGTTTCGCGCGTCGCGCTCAAGCTGAATCAGCCGCAACCGTCGATCTCGGCTTCGCTGCGCAAACTGCGCGAGCTGACCGGGGACCCGCTGCTGGTGCGCGGCGCGCGCGGCATGGTGCCGACCCAGCACGGCGAAAGCCTGCTGAAACCCGCCAAGCGCATCCTCGACGAAACCGAAAGCCTGTTCGTCAAGAAGTCGCCCTTCGTGCCCGAGGAAGCGGCGCGTACCTTCCACATCGCGGCCCCGGACTACCTCGACACCCAGTTCCTGCCCAACGTGGTGGCCGCCGTGCGCCGCGGCTCGCCCAACAGCCGGGTCGCCATCCACGGCATGGGCGCAGGCACCGACTACCTGCGCATGCTGTCCGACGGCGACATGGACCTGGTCATCGCCAACTGGGACGAGCCGCCCGCCCACCTGCATATCTCGAAACTGTTCGAAGACCCGATCGTCTGCACCATGCGCGCCGACAGCCCGTATGCGCGCAGGACCGGCGTCGACGCCATGACTGTCGAAGACTATCTCAGCCTGCCCCACGTGGCGCCGACGCAGACCCTGCCCGGCTACCATGGCGTCATCGACTCCTTCCTGGCGCGCTCGGGCATGCAGCGCAGGATCGCGGTCGAGTCGCCGTATTTCGGGCTGATCCCCTACATGCTCACGCAAACCGACCTGGTGCTGACCACCGGCCGCCAGTTCATGCGCGCCTACGAAAAAACCCTGCCCCTGAAAACCTTCACGATGCCGATCAAGTTTCCGCCGATGCGCTTCTATCAGCTGTGGCACGAGCGCGTGCACGGCTCGCCCGAACACAAGTGGCTGCGCGACCAGGTCAGCCAGGCGGCGCGCACACTGGTGCAACACTAGGACCGTTCCATCGAGAGAGGCCTTCATGACGACCCTTGCAAGCCTGAACACCCTTGACGCCGCCGCCTTCGTTGCAAAGCTCGACGGCATCTACGAGCATTCGCCCTGGATCCCCGAACGGGCGTTTGCCAGGCGCCCGTTCGCCAGCGTCGCCGCGCTCAAGTATGCGCTGACCGAGACCGTCAACCAGGCCAGCGAGGAAGAACGCCTGCAGCTGCTGCGCGCGCACCCGGAACTGGCCGGCAAGGCAGCGATTGCCGGCGAGCTGACCCAGGAGTCCAGGGGCGAACAGGCTGCGTCGGGCCTGAACCTGTGCAGTCCTGAAGAATACGCGCGCCTGCACCAGCTCAACGCGGACTACAACGCGAAGTTCGGCTTTCCCTTCATCCTGGCGGTCAAGGGGCCGACCGGAACCGGCCTGACGCGCAGCGCCATCGTCGAGACCTTCGCGCGGCGCCTGAAAAACGCCCGCGCCGACGAATTCGCCGAGGCCCTGCGCCAGGTACACCGCATTGCAGAAATCCGCCTGAACGCGCTGCTTGGCGTCACGCCGCAGCTCGGCGCCCAGGTGATGGACTGGTGCGAACACCTGGCGCAATGGAGCGATGCGGAGAACGGCCTGACCTGTGCCTACCTGACCCCGGCACATCAGCGTACCGCCGCCCAGATCGCACAATGGATGGCGAACGCCGGCATGCAAGCGCATATCGACGCCGTAGGCAACGTGGTCGGGCGCTACGCCGCCTTCGACCCGGATGCAAAGACGCTGATGACCGGCTCGCACTACGACACCGTGCGTAACGGCGGCAAGTACGATGGCCGCCTCGGCATCCTGCTGCCGATCGCGGTCGTCGCCCACCTGCATGCGCGCGGCGAACGCCTGCCCTTCCATCTCGAGGTGGTCGGCTTCGCGGAAGAGGAAGGCGTGCGGTTTCGCAGCACGTTTTTGGGGAGCAGCGCGATCACCGGCGGCTTCGATATGGCGCTGCTCGACGCGCTCGATGCCGACGGCGTATCGATGCGCGAAGCCTTGTGCCAGGCAGGCAGCGATCCTGCCGCCATCCCATCGATTGCGCGCAAGCCCGAAGACCTGCTCGGCTTCGTCGAAGTCCACATCGAACAGGGTCCGGTGCTGCTCGAACGCGCGCTGCCGGTCGGCGTGGTGACGGCGATTGTCGGCAGCTCGCGCTATCTGGTGGAGCTGACCGGCGTGGCCAGCCATGCCGGCACCACGCCGATGGGCATGCGGCGCGATGCCGCGGCTGCGGCCGCCGAGATCGTGCTGCTGGTCGAGCAGCGCTGCAGCGGCGTCGCCTCGCTGGTGGGCACCGTCGGCCAGCTCGAGGTGCCCGCCGGCTCGGTCAACGTGATCCCGGGCGCCTGCAAGCTGTCGCTCGACATCCGCGCGGCCGAGGACGCGCTGCGCCTGGCGGCGGTGGGCGACATCCTGGCCGGAATCAAGGCAATCTGCGCGCGGCGCGGCATCGAGGAAAAGCTGTCGAAGATCGTGGAAGCGCAAGCGGCGCCCTGTGCGCCGCGTTTGATGGGCCTGCTGGGCGCGGCCGTGGAGCGCCAGGGCGTGCCGCGTTTCGACCTGCTGTCCGGCGCCGGCCATGACGCGATGCAGATGGCCCAGCTCACCGAGGTCGCCATGCTGTTTACCCGCTGCGGCAACGGCGGCATCAGCCACAACCCGCTCGAAACGATGACGGCCGACGACGCCGAGCTGGCGGCGCAGGTGCTGCTCGACTTCCTGCGACACGTCCACTAAGCTGGAGTGAACAGAGTCGGCCCCGGAAACCGGTTCCCTCGGGCGTTCTTGAGGACAGGCATGATCGAACTACGACCAGCAAGCTGCGATGATCTCGGCGCCCTGTGGGAAATCCGCACGCGTGCCGTCGCCCACAGCTGCGCCGCCCATTACACCGAGGCCGTGCTGGCTGCCTGGCTCACCGCTCCGGCGCCCGACTCCCTGCGCGAGCTGGTAGCGAACGGTGGCGCAATGGCCGCGCAGGAGGCGGGAAGGCTGCTCGCTTACGCCGTGCTGGACACCGCGACCGGCGAGGTAACCGCCGTGTTTGTCGAGCCCGATGCCCAGGGTCGCGCGATCGGATCGATGCTGCTGGACGCCTTGCAGGACATTGCCAGGCAAGCAGGCATCGAGCGCCTGTTCCTGTCGGCGTCGCTCAATGCCGTGCCCTTCTATGAGCATGCCGGCTTCGTCGCCCTGCGCGAGGAACTTTACCCCCACCGTTCCGGCATCGGCATTCCGTCCGTGTTCATGGAAAAAACCCTGGCCTGAACGCGTCGTCACCGGCCGGCGCATCCATCGCGGCAGGGATCAATCGAATTCGGGTGGCGTCTGGCGCTTCGAGCTGGCGCGGCTCTTGAGCCAGTCGCGCCCGCCCCGCTCGAGGGCGCGCGCGATGGCCGCCGGCGGCAGGCTGTACACCGTGGCCCAGGTTGCGCGGCCGTCCGCGGCATTCGATGGAAAGCTGCTCGTTTCGATCGGCCAGTTGTACTTGCGCTTCAGGGTGCGGACGATGGCGGCCAGGGTGACGCGGCCGCGCAACGGTTCGGTGCCGGTCTGGTCTTCGTTCGACAGCAGCACGGCCAGCACCGCGCCGCGCGCGGTGAGTGGGCCGGGATAGGTAGGAGTTTTGCTGGGCATGCGGCCATTTTATCAGCCCACCACCCCTGCCCGTTCCAGCATTGCATGCAGCAAGACATTACAGCCGGCCTCCAGGTGCGCCGGCTGCGCGTCTTCGATCTCGTTGTGGCTGATGCCATCCTTGCAGGGCACGAAGATCATGCCCGAGGGCGCCACCCGCGCAGTGTAGATCGCGTCATGGCCGGCGCCCGAGACCACGTCCATCGTCGAGTAGCCCAGCTTCTCGGTCGCGGCGCGCACCGCGTTCACGCAGTCGGGATGGAAGGGGCAAGGCGGGTAGTAGGACACGCGTTCGACCTCGATGCCCAGGCCGGACTCGCTGCGCGTCCTGGCGACAAAAGCCAGCATCTCCTCGTGCATCGTATTGAGCAGCTCCTCGCTGACGTTGCGCAGGTCGATGCTGAACTTCACCTCGCCGGGAATGACGTTGCGGCTGTTCGGGAACACCTGCACCATGCCGACCGTGCCGCGCCCGTAAGGCGGGTAGCGGTTCGCAATCGCCACGGTTTCCTGCATGATGCGGGTGGCCACCTGCAACGCGTCGCGGCGCAGGCCCATCGGCGTCGGGCCCGCATGCGCTTCCATGCCGGTGACAATGCAGTCGTACCAGGACAGGCCCATGACGGCCGGCACCACGCCGATCACCTTGTCGGCATCTTCCAGCACCGGACCCTGCTCGATATGGGTTTCGAAGTAGGCCCCGATCGGGTGCTGGCCGGGCTCTTCCTCGCCGAGGTAGCCGATGCGTTCGAGCTCCTCGCGCACCGTCTTGCCGTCCACGTCTTTCGCCGCATACGCGGTCTCGAGGCTGAAGGCGCTGCAGAACACGCCGGAACCCATCATCACCGGAACAAAGCGCGAGCCTTCCTCGTTGGTCCAGAACGCGACTTCGAGCGGCGCCTGGGTGACGATGCCGCGCTCGTTCAGGGTACGCACGACTTCCAGGCCGGCCAGCACGCCGTAGTTGCCGTCGAATTTGCCGCCGGTCGGCTGGGTGTCGATGTGGCTGCCGGTGACGATCGGCGCCAGAGCATTATCGCGCCCCGCGCGGCGCATGAAGACGTTGCCTATCTTGTCGACCGTGATCGACATGCCGGCTTCCCTGGCCCAGCGCACCACCAGGTCGCGCCCTTCGCGGTCGAGGTCGGTCAGGGTGAGGCGCTTGACGCCGCCCTTTTCGGTGGCGCCGATCTGGGCCAGTTCCATCAGGGAGTCCCACAGGCGGTCGCCGTTGATGCGCAGGTTCTCAAGCATGGTTGTTCTTCCGAAGTTGTTGGTTTTTTTTACGCTGTCTGGGTCGCAAACGCCGGACGGTCGATGTGGCGCCCGGCGCCCTCTTCGGCGCGCAGGTCGCCGCGCACGAAGACCAGCTTGCCAGCGGCAACCGTGTGCGTCGGAATGCCGCGCACGGTGCGGCCTTCGAAGACGTTGAAGCCGCCCTTCGCGAATTGGGTCTTGCTGGAAATCGTGCGCGTGCCGTTCGGATCCCAGACGACAAGATCGGCGTCGGCGCCTACGGCGATCACGCCTTTTCTCGGGTACATGTTGAAGATCTGGGCGGCGTTGGTCGAGGTAACGCGCACGAATTCCGATGGGGTCAGGAGACCGGTGTTCACGCCGCCGTCCCAGACCACGGCCATGCGTTCCTCGACGCCGCCGCAGCCGTTCGGGATGCGCGTGAAGTCGTCCTTGCCGGCCGCCTTCTGCTCTGCGCAGAAGGTGCAGTGGTCGGTCGCCGTGGTGTGCAGGTTGCCGCCACGCAGGCCCTGCCACAGCGCCTGCTGGTGGTGCTTGCTGCGAAACGGCGGGCTCATGATGTGGCCGCGCGCAAAATCTTCGTCCTCGCTGGCGTACACGCTGTCGTCGATGACCAGGTGGCCGGCCAGCGCCTCGCCGTACACGCGCTGGCCGCGGGCACGCGCGCGCGCGATGGCGTCCAGCGACTCGGCGCAGGACACGTGGACGATGTAGACCGGGGTGCCCAGCACATTCGCAATCGCGATCGCGCGGTTGGCCGCTTCCGCCTCGACTTCCGGCGGGCGCGACAGCGGATGCGCTTTTGCGCCGGTGATGCCACGGCACAGCAAGTCCTGCTGCAACTGGTAGACCAGTTCGCCGTTCTCGGCGTGCACGGTCGGAATCGCGCCCAGTTCCAGCGCGCGGCTGAAACTTTTGACCAGGGTTTCGTCGTCGGCCATGATCGCGTTTTTATAGGCCATGAAGTGCTTGAAGCTGTTCACGCCATGCTCGCGCACCAGAGTGCCCATCTCGGCATGCACGGAATCGGCCCACCAGGTCACGGCAACGTGGAAGGTGTAGTCGCCGGCCGACTTGCGCGCCCAGCCGCGCCATGTGTGGTAAGCGTCGAGCAGCGACTGCTTCGGGTCGGGAATCACGAAGTCCATGATGGTCGTGGTGCCGCCCGCGAGCCCGGCCGCGGTGCCGGTGAAGAAGTCGTCGGCGGTGACGGTGCCCATGAAGGGCAGCTGCATGTGGGTGTGGGTGTCGATCCCGCCTGGCATCACGTACTGCCCGCCGGCGTCGATGACGAGCGCGCCCAAGGGCGCCTCCAGCTTGTCGCCGACGGCGACGATCTTGTCGCCTTCACAAAGCACGTCGCCGCGGAAGGCGCGGTCGGCGTTCACGATGGTGCCGCCGCGGAGTAGCGTCGTCATGGGTTCTCCAGGAATGTTAGGAATGAGGGGCGGTTCATGCGTTGGGGGCAGGATGCAGCGCCGGCAGCGCCCGCCCCTTCATCATCAGTCCGTACACGAGGCCGGAAATGAGCACGCCGACGAACCAGGCATAGGTGTAGATGGTCTTGAAGGCAGCGCCCACATCCGGGAAGGCAGCCGGGAAGGCCGCGTTCAGGAAGCCGGGGATGTTCGGCGCCACGCCCAGCACGAAGGCGACGATCGCGGCCAGGTTCCAGCCATTGCCGTACGAATAAATGCCGCCATGCCGGTACAGCTGGTCGACATCGAGCGTGGTTTTGCGGATGAAGTAATAGTCGATGATCATGATGCCGGCGATCGGCCCGAGCAGCGCCGAGTAGCCGATCAGCCAGGTGAAGATATAGCCCTGGGTGGTCTCGAGAATTTTCCATGGCATCATTACCAGTGCGATGCCGGCCGTGAGGTAGCCGCCCGCGCGGTAGCTGATGCGTTTCGGCGCGAGCGCCGAAAAATCATAGGCGGGGCCAACCAGGTTGGCCGCCAGGTTGACGCTGACGGTGTCGATCAGGAGCACGATCAGGGCCACCAGCACCGCGATGCCGGTCATGCGGCTGGCAACGTCCACCGGATCCCACAGCGCCTTGCCGTACAAGACCACGGTGGCCGAGGTGACGATCACCGCCAGCGCCGCCAGCAAGGCCATCGGCGCCGGCAGGCCGATGGTCTGGCCGATGACCTGGTCGCGCTGGGTCCTGGCGAAGCGGGTGAAGTCGGGGATGTTGAGGGCCAGCGTGGCCCAGAAACCGACCATTGCGGTGAGCGAGGGCCAGAAGGTGCTCCAGAACTGGCCGGCCTTCTTGCCGCCTTCGACGAATTGCGAAGGCTGGTCGAGCAGCGGGCCGAAGCTGCCGACCTTGTTGTAGACCCAGCCGAGCAGTACGAAGCAGATCGCGATTTTCAGGGGCGCGGTCCAGGTCTCGAGCTTGCGGATCGATTCCATGCCATGCACGATGAAATACAACTGGACCGCCCAGAAGCCGAGGAAACAGAGCAGCTGCCCAAGGTTGATCCCGAGGCCGGTGATCGGTTCCCCGCCAATGGGCTGCCCGGCCATGACGCCCAGCAGCGTGTAGATCATGCTGCCGCCGAACCAGGTCTGGATGCCGTACCAGCCGCAGGCGACGATTGCGCGCATCAGGGCCGGCAGCTTGGCGCCCGAGGTGCCGAAGGAGGAGCGCGCCAGCACCGCATATGGAATGCCGTACTTGGTGCCGGCGTGCCCGATCAGCAGCATCGGCAGCAGCACGATGGCGTTGGCCAGGAATACCGTCCATACCGCCTGCCAGCCCGACATGCCCGATTCGATCAGGCTCGCCGACAGCGTATAGGCCGGGATGCACATCACCATGCCGACCCAGAGCGCGGCGAAATGGTACCAGCGCCAGGTACGCTGGGCAGCGCTGGTGGGCGCCAGGTCGTGGTTCCAGAGTTCGGTGCTGACAGCGCGGTGTTCCGTCACAATGGCCTCTCCAGTCGGGTTGCAAACGCAAACCCAGTGTAACAAACGTCAATACCGACGCGGGTAAATCAGACCGGCAGTTCTGCCCTTGTCGTGGCAATGGCCGTGGCAGCGCCGGCTGCCGGCTCCGCGACGAAACCGGCGGCCGGCACTTCGGCACGGGGATTGCGCGGGTCCTGGGTCCAGTTCATGTAGGGCTTGCCGGTTTGCTGCGGCACCATCGTGATGCAGGCCTCGACCGGGCAGGTAATTTCACACAGGTTGCAGCCGACGCATTCATCCTCGATGATTTCGTAGCGGCGCCCGCTCTTGTCCCCGACCATCTGGGCAACGGCCTGGTGCGAGGTATCTTCGCAGGCGATGAAACACTTGCCGCAGCCGATGCACTTGTCCTGGTCGATGTGGGCGATCGACTGGTAATTCATGTCGAGATATTTCCAGTCGGTCGTGTTCGGCACGGCCTTGCCCGAGAACGCGGCGATGTTCGCGTAGCCCTGGGTATCCATCCAGCGCGACAGTCCGTCCTTCATCTCGTCGACGATGCGGAAACCGTGCAGCATCGCCGCCGTGCATACCTGCACCGAACCGGCGCCCAGCGCGATGAATTCGGCGGCGTCGCGCCAGTTGCCGATGCCGCCGATGCCGGAAATCGGCAGGTTGCGCGTTGCCGGATCGCGTGCGATTTCGGCCACCATGTTCAGGGCGATCGGCTTGACGGCCGAGCCGCAATAGCCGCCGTGGGTGCTGGCGCCGCCGACGACCGGAAACGCGATCATGCGGTCGAGATCGAGGTGGGTGATCGAGTTGATGGTGTTGATCAGGGAAACCGCATCGGCGCCGCCGGCCAGCGCGGCGCGCGCCGGTGCGCGCACGTCGGTGATGTTGGGGGTGAGCTTGACGATGACGGGCAGGCGCGAGTGTTTCTTGCACCAGGCGGTCACCATTTGCACATACTCCGGCACCTGGCCTACCGCCGCGCCCATGCCGCGTTCGGGCATGCCGTGCGGGCAGCCGAAATTGAGCTCGATGCCGTCGGCGCCGGTCGCTTCCACCAGCGGCAGGATGGCGGCCCACAGCGGCTCCTCGCAGGGCAGCATGAGCGAGACGATCATCGCGCGGTCGGGCCAGGCCTTCTTGACGGCGGTGATTTCACGCAAATTGATGTCGAGGCTGCGATCGGTGATCAGCTCGATGTTGTTGAAACCGATGACTTCGCGGTTCTTGCCGTAGTGGGCCGAGTAGCGCGACGAAACATTCACCGCCGGTGGATCTTCGCCCAGCGTCTTCCAGACCACGCCGCCCCAGCCGGCTTCGAAGGCGCGGACGACGTTATAGGCCTTGTCAGTTGGCGGCGCGGAGGCCAGCCAGAACGGATTCGGAGAACTGATGCCGCAGAAATTGATGCTCAGGTCGGCCATGCTGCCCCCGCTAGAAAATCGTTATGGATGGCCAGCGCGGCCAGCTTGCCGTGCTGGACGGCTTGCACCGTCAGGTCCTGGCCGAGCGAGACGCAGTCGCCGCCGGCGTAGATGCCCGGTACCGTCGTGCGGAGCGCGCCGTCGACGGTGATCCGCGCGCCCTCCTGCCACAGGCTTTGCGCGAGTGCATCGTCCGGCGGGGGCGCCTCGATTGCCTGGCCGATGGCCTTGAACACGGCGTCGGCGGCGATGTCGATGATGGCGCCGGTGCGCGCCAGGCGGCCTTCGTCGAGACGGGTTTCCTCGAAGCGCATGCCGAGCACGCGGCCGTCCTCGCCCAGGAGCACCTCCAGCGGCGAAGCCCAGGTGCGGATGCGCACGCCTTCAAGCCTGGCGATCTCGATTTCGTGGCCGGTCGCGCTCATCGCATCGAAACCGCGGCGGTAGACCAGCGTGACCTCGTCGGCGCCGAGGCGCCGGATCTGCACGGCCATGTCGATCGCGGTATTGCCGGCACCGATGACGACCGCGCGCCGCGGCACCGGCAGGTTCGACAAGTCGCTGGCCTGGCGCAGCGCGGCGATATAGTCCGTGGCCGCCATCAGGCCAGGCGCGTCTTCGCCCGTCAGGCCAAGCCGGCGGCTGGCGCCCAGGCCCAGGCCGAGGAAGACTGCGTCGAAGCGTGCGTGCAGGTCGGAGAGCCAGAGGTTTTCCCCGAGCGCCTGGCCATACTGGATGTCGATGCCGCCGATCTCGAGCAGGAAGTCGACCTCCTGCTGGGCGAAATCGCCGGGCAGCTTGTATTTGGCGATGCCGTATTCGTTCAGGCCGCCGGGTTTCGGCCTGGCCTCGAACACGACGACATCGTGCCCGAGCACCGCCAGGCGGTGCGCGCAGGACAGGCCGGCCGGGCCGGCGCCCACCACCGCCACGATCTTGCCGGTGGCAGGGCCGCGCGCGAACGGGTGGCCAGCAAATGTCGCGTTGTCGACCGCGTGGCGCTGCAGCAGGCCGATTTTTACCGGCTCGCGCTCGGCCGGGTTATTCCGTACGCAGGCGTCCTCGCACAGGATCTCGGTGGGGCAGACGCGCGCGCAGCTGCCGCCGAAAATATTCTGGCTGAGGATGCCGATGGCGGCACCGTTGATGTTCTGGTCGTGGATGTTGCGGATGAAGCTGGCCACGTCGATGCCGGTCGGGCAGGCGCGCATGCAGGGGGCGTCGTAACAATAGTGGCAGCGCGCCGACTCGACGGCTGCCTGGCGCATTGTCAAGGGCGGCGCCAGGTCGGTAAATTGGGCCGCAAGCGTGCCGTGCGAATCGGCTGCCGGCGGCAGGTGCTGGAGGGTCTCGATCATGTGCATCCCTGGTTTTTGTTGGAGTGCTGGTGTTCGACTGCTGCGTTACCTGGTGCGGCTGACGGGACGCGTACGTCCGCGTGGGCACAGGTGCCCACCCTACTTCATCTGCGGGAACGCAAACTCCACCCCCGCGCTCGCCGTATTCGGCCAGCGCTGCATCACCGCCTTGTGGCGGGTGTAGAAGCGCACGCCTTCGGGGCCGTAGGCGTGGTGGTCGCCGAACATGCTGCGCTTCCAGCCGCCGAAGCTGTTGAAGGCCATCGGCACCGGCAGCGGCACGTTCACGCCGACCATGCCCACCTGGATCTGGCGCACGAATTCGCGCGCCACGCCGCCGTCGCGCGTGAACACGGCGACGCCGTTGCCGTACTCGTTGGCGTTGATCAGCTCGACCGCGCTGCCGACGTCCGGCAGGCGCACCACGCACAGCACCGGCCCGAAGATCTCTTCCTGGTAGATGCTCATCGAGGGCAGGACGTGGTCGAACAGGGTGCCGCCGACAAAGAAGCCGTTCTCGCGGCCCGCCACGGTATGGCCGCGCCCGTCCACGACCAGCGTGGCGCCCTGCTCCACGCCCTCGCCGATCAGGCGTTCGATGCGTTGGCGCGCCGCCTGGGTCACCACCGGCCCCATTTCCGCGCCTTCGCTCATGCCGTCGGCGATCTTCAGTTTGGCGGTGCGTTCGGCAAGTGCGTTCACCAGCTTGTCGCCGGCGTCGCCGACCGCCACCACCACCGAGATCGCCATGCAGCGCTCGCCGGCCGAGCCGAAGGCGGCGCCGACCAGCGCGTCCACCGCCATGTCCATGTCGGCGTCGGGCATCACCACCATGTGGTTCTTGGCGCCGCCGAGGGCCTGCACCCGTTTGCCGGCGGCGCTGCCGCGGCTGTAGATGTATTCGGCGATCGGCGTCGAGCCGACGAAACTGATGGCCTGCACGGCCCGATGGTCGAGCAGCGCATCGACCGCCGTTTTGTCGCCCTGGACCACGTTGAAGACGCCATCGGGCAGCCCCGCTTCCTGCAACAGGCGCGCATGCAGCAGCGAGGGCGACGGGTCACGCTCGGAGGGTTTGAGCACGAACGTGTTGCCGCAGGCGATTGCGACCGGGAACATCCACATCGGCACCATGACGGGGAAGTTGAATGGCGTGATGCCGGCCACCACGCCCAGCGGCTGGCGCATCGACCAGGCGTCGATACCGCGCGCGATCTGGTCGGTAAATTCGCCCTTGAGCATCTGCGGAATGCCGACCGCGAATTCCACCATCTCGATGCCGCGCGCGACTTCGCCTTGCGCGTCACTGAAGGTCTTGCCGTGCTCGCGCGTGATGAGCGCGGCGAAGTCGTCGGCATGCTGCTGGCACAGGTGCAGGTACTTGAACAGGATGCGCGCGCGCGCCAGCGGCGGCGTCGCCGACCAGGCCGGGAAGGCGGCGCCGGCGGCCGCGACGGCGGCGTTCACGTCGTCAAGGCTGGCCAGCGCCACACGCGCGCAAGGCTCGCCCAGCGCCGGGTTGAAGACCTCGGCATGGCGCTCGCTGGCCTTGCCGACGAGTTGGCCGCCGATGAAGTGGCCGATGGTGTCTAGTGGATTCATGCTGTGTCTCTTCAGTCGAGGTTTTTCAGGACGCCGGCGAGCTTGCCGAACAAGTCGTCGATGTGCTGTTTTTCGAGAACGAGGGGCGGCGACAGCGCGATGATGTCGCCTGTGGTGCGGATCAGGATGCCCTCGGCGAAGGCCTTCTTGAACGCCTGGAAGGCGCGCGCGCCGGGCTTGCCTGGAATCGGCTCGAGTTCGATCCCGGCGACCAGGCCGATGGTGCGCAGGTCGATCACGTGCGGGAGGCCCTTGAGCGAGTGCACCGCGTCTTCCCAGTAGGGCTGGATGGCCCTGGCGTGCTCCAGGATCTGCTGGTCCTGGAATACCTCGAGAGTAGCGAGCGCGGCAGCGCAGGCGACCGGGTGGCCGGAATAGGTGTAACCGTGGAACAGTTCGATGCCGGCCGGCGCTTCCATGAAGGCGTCGTGGATGAAGCGCTTGGAAAACACCGCGCCCATCGGAATCACGCCGTTGGTCAGGCCCTTGGCGGTCGTCATCATGTCCGGCTCGACGTCGAAATAGTCGGCGGCGAATGGCGTCGTCAGGCGCCCGAAGCCGGTGATCACTTCGTCGAAGATGAGCAGGATGCCATGCTTGGTGCAGAGTTCGCGCAGGCGCTTCAGGTAGCCTTTCGGCGGCACCAGCACGCCGGTGGAACCGGAGACGGGCTCGATGATCACGGCGGCAATGGTGGAAGCGTCGTGCAGGCTGACGAGGCGTTCGAGTTCGTCGGCCAGTTCGGCGCCGAAGTCCGGCTCGCCGCGCGAGAACGCGTTTTTCAGCAGGTTGTGGGTGTGCGGCAGGTGATCCACGCCCGGCAGCAGTGGTCCGAAATGCTTGCGGTTGGGGCCGATGCCGCCGACCGACAGCCCGCCAAAGCCGACGCCATGGTAACCGCGCTCGCGTCCGATCAGGCGGGTGCGCCCGCCCTCGCCGCGCGCCTTGTGGTAGGCCAGCGCGATCTTCAGGGCGGTATCGACGGCCTCGGAGCCGGAATTGGTATAGAACACGTGGCCGAATTTGTGGCCGGTGTAGTCCATCAGTTTCTCGGCCAGGTCGAAGGCGGCCGGATGGCCCATCTGGAAGGTCGGTGCGAAGTCGAGCTGGCCGACCATTTCGCGCACCGCGCTGACGATCTTCGGTTGCGCATGCCCGCAGGGCACGCACCAGAGGCCGGCGGTGCCGTCGAGGATGGAATTGCCGTCGACGTCCTTGTAGTACATGCCTTCGGCCGAGACCAGCAGGCGCGGATTGGCCTTGAAGTCGCGGTTGTTCGTGAAAGGCATCCAGAAGGCGGACATCGATTCGGGTCTGGACTCGTTCATGCACTCTCTCCCTTGTTTGCGAAACAATTCTGGCAATGTGCGCGTCTGCGCCGCGAATGTAAAGCAGTCAAGCGCCAGCCGTGTGCGACGCGTTGCAAAAATGCAATTGCTCAACGCCGATCCGGTAATATAAACGCACGCCGTGATGCCGTCATATCATTTTGCGTATATGCCCATTCGCCGGCGATAACAGGACAATGCTAAAGCACTGGACGAACGTCCAGTACAAGAATGGCGACACCTTTGATCTAACGCAAACTCAGCCATGCGGGGTAGACGACCCTGCTCTGACCGGAGAACGACATGCCCGAACCACTGCCGCCCGTCCTGCACACTGAACGCCTGATTCTGCGTCCATTGGCGGACGGCGATGGCCCTGCCCTGTTCGCGATTTTTTCCGATCCCGAGGTCGTACGCTACTGGTCGCGCAGCGCCTGGACCGAGATGTCGCAGGCCGAGGAAATGCTGGCAGCCGCCGCCGCCGGCTATGCCGATGCCAGCGGACTGCGTTACGGTATCGTGGCAAAGGCCAGCGGCGAGCTCGTCGGCGTTGCGAGCCTGTTCGCCTTCGACCGCAGCAACCGCCGCTGCGACCTCGGCTATGTACTCGGCAGCAGGCACTGGGGCCAGGGTTATGCGACCGAAGCGCTCGGGCCGGTGCTCGATCATGCTTTCGGTGCGCTGGGCATGAACCGGATCGAGGCCGACATCGACCCGCGCAATGCCGGATCGCGCCAGGTGCTGGAAAAGCTCGCGTTCCGGCGCGAAGGTTTCATGCCCGAACGCTGGATCGTGCACGGCGAAACGGCGGACACCGAGTTCTACGGCCTGCTCAAGCGTTACTGGGAGGACCGCACGGCTTCCGTTCGTCGCCCGGCGCTACCGGTGAGCCCATGAAACGCGCGCTTCGTCGCAGCAGGCGCGCGCCGGCTGCCCAACAGGGCTAAAGTGACTCCATCGACTCACCACCCCCGAGGAGCACACGCATGAAAACCACGACTTTCCAGACCTTTGCCGCCGAACTCGAAAATGCCGCCCAGGCTTGCATGCACACCCTGCGCGGCGGCCTGCGCACCTTCTCGGCGCTGCCATGGCCGGCCCTGCTGCTTGCCGCCGTCATCGTGGCCTGCGCGATCACCGTCATCCCGCTGGCCCTGACGCTGTTCGCCATTTTCCTTGCCATCAAGTACGCGCTGCTGGCGATTAACAAAGACAAGACCACCCCGCTCGGAGACTGAACGTGCAGGCAAGCCAGATCAACCGGACCATCGACTTCATGCGTGAAGCCTTCAAGGAAGCCGCCAAGCTCGGCTGGGCCTTCTTCGACTGGCTTGCCGTCGTCGAGTGGCGCCAGCTGGCCATTACCTGGCTGCTGGTGTTCGTCTTCTTCGCGATCGTGAATACGCCCGAGCCGGCATTCTGGTACATCCTGGTGTCGTTCGGGATCAAGGTAGCTGCCGGCGGCAAGCGCCGCGCCGAGCTGGTGGCGCGCGACGCCACCCTGAAGGCCGACGTCGCCAACCTCGAGCGGCGCCTGACCGAAGCGCAAATGGCCGCGCTGCAGGCGCAGGTCGAGCCGCACTTCCTGTTCAACACGCTGGCCCTGATCGGCCGCCTGATCGAAACCGACCCGCCTGAAGCGGCCAGGGTGCATACCCACCTGATCGCCTACCTGAGGTCGACCCTGCCGCAGATGCGCTCGAGCGGCGGCGCCACGCTCGGCAAGCAGCTCGAACTGTCGCGCGCCTATCTCGCCATCATGCAGGCGCGGATGAAAGAACGGCTCCAGGTGCGCTTCGAAGTGCCGGACTTCCTCGGCAGCTCGCCCTTCCCGCCGATGATGCTGCAGACCCTGATCGAAAACGCCATCAAGCACGGACTGGAACCGAAGATCGAAGGCGGCACCATCACGGTCAGGGCCCGTGTCGACGGCGCCACGCTGATCGTCGACGTCTGCGACGACGGCGCCGGCATCGACCTGCATGCAGACGAAGGCGTCGGCCTGGCCAACATCCGCGAGCGCCTGCAACTGCTGTATGGCGCCCGGGCGGAGCTGGTGATCGAAGCGCCACCCGGCGGCGGCGCCTGCGCGTCGGTGCGCATTCCTTACCAGATGATGGAGGGTGCGTGATGCCAGTTACCGCCTTGATCGCCGACGACGAAGAGGCGATGCGCGAGCAGCTACGCGCCCGCCTGGCCGAAGTCTGGCCTGCGCTGGAGGTGGTGGCGATGGCCTCGAACGGCATCGAGGCAGTGGAACTGGCCGCGCGCTACAAGCCGCAGATCGCCTTCCTCGACATCCGCATGCCCGGCATGGGCGGCATCGAGGCCGCGCGCCAGCTCTACAACCGCTGCCACATCGTGTTCGCCACCGCTTACGACCAGTACGCAGTCGACGCCTTCGAGGGCGGCGCCATCGACTACCTGCTCAAACCCGTCACCGCGGAACGCCTGGCCACCACCTGCGAGCGCCTGCGCGCACGGCTACCGCAGGCGCCCCAGGACATCGGCGCCCAGCTCGCGCAACTGGGCAGCCTGCTGCAGCAAGGCACTCCGCCGAAGCCCAACTACCTGCGCTGGATCCAGGCCCAGGTCGGCGGCAGCCTGCGCATGGTGAGCACGCGCGAAATCCTGTTTTTCCAGTCCGACGAAAAATACACGCGCGTGCAAACCGCCACGGCGGAACTCCTGATCCGCAAGACGCTCAAGGAACTGGCCGACGAGCTCGACCCCGATGAATTCTGGCGCATCCACCGCTCGACCCTGGTGCGGGTGGACGCCATCGCCGAAGTCGCGCGCGACATTCGGGGACGCCAGATGCTCAAGGTGCGCAATTATCCCGGCGAACTCGAGGTGAGCCGCAACCACTCTCACCTGTTCCAGCAGATGTAATCGGAAGCCAGACAAAAAAGCGCTGCCACGATTCAACGTGGACAGCGCTTTTTCATTTTTACGGCAACGATTACGTGTTCAGGTTCGCCCCGCCAAACGCATTCGGCAGCTGGCCAGCCGCCGTGGTTTCGTGGATATCGCCCTGCAGGTTGGTTAAGATCACCGGCAGCTCGTTGCCGCCGAGTTCCAGGACGACCTGGCGGCAGGCGCCGCAGGGAGCGATCGGGCCGTCGGTCTGGCCGATCACGGCCAGTGCGGTAAAGTCGCCCGGCTTGTAGCCGGCGGCAATCGCCGAGAAGAAGGCGGTGCGTTCGGCGCAGTTGGTCAGGCCGTAAGAGGCGTTTTCGACGTTACAGCCGCGGAAGATGCGGCCGTCCTTGCACTCGAGGGCGGCGCCGACCTGGAATTTCGAATACGGCGTGTAGGCCAGTTCTCGCGCGGCGCGCGCCTCATCGATCAGTTTTTCGTAGCTCATACTCTTCACTCCGGGCGGATGGTGCGGTGGATCATTGGCTGGGCTGCCGGCTTTGCCAGGCCGACATGGTAGGCCGCCTGCACCTGGCGCACGGCCTGCTCGGCTGCCTCCAGCGTGCGCGCATGGACCATCGCCAGCGGCTGGCCGGCTTCGATCCGGTCGCCCAGTTCCACCAGGCCGGTCAGGCCGACGGCGAAGTCGATCGCATCCTGCGGACGCACGCGGCCACCGCCCAGCGCGACGACGGCCAGGCCGAGGCCACGGGTGTCGACCTTGCCCACGAAGCCTTCCTGCACGCTTGGCACGGGCACGATGACGGGCGCGGTCTCCAGGTAGGCGTCCGGCTTGTCCATCAGGCCGGCCGGGCCGCCCAGTGCCGCCACCATGCGCGCGAAGCGCTCGGCGGCTTCACCGGAATCGAGGGCGGCTTGCAGCTTGACGCGTGCTTCGGCGTCGTTCGCAGCCAGGCCGGAGATGACGAGCATCTCGGCGCACAGCGCCATCGTCACTTCGTGCAAACGTGCCGGGCGCGATTTACCCGTTAAATAGTCGATGGCGACGCGCACTTCGACGGCGTTGCCGGCCGCATGGCAGAGCGACTCGTCCATGCCGGTCAGGATGGCCGAGGTACGGGTGCCGGCGCCTGTTCCCACGCTGACGATGCTCTCGGCCAGTTCGACCGATTTCTCGTAGCTCGGCATGAAGGCGCCGCTGCCCACTTTCACGTCCATCACCAGCGCGTCCAGGCCGGCCGACAGCTTCTTCGACAAGATCGAGCCGGTGATCATCGCCACCGATTCGACGGTCGCGGTGGTGTCACGGATGCTGTAGAAACGTTTGTCGGCCGGCGCCAGCTGCGCGGTCTGGCCGATGATGGCGACGCCGACGTCCTTGACGATGCGGCGGAACAGTTCCGGATCGGGCACGGTGCTGTAGCCCGGGATCGAATCGAACTTGTCGAGCGTACCGCCGGTGTGGCCCAGGCCGCGGCCCGAGATCATCGGCACGAAGCCGCCGCAGGCGGCGATCATCGGCCCGAGCATCAGGGAGACGACGTCGCCGACGCCGCCGGTCGAATGCTTGTCTACCACGGGCCCCGGCAGGTCCAGCGATGTCCATTCCAGCACCTGGCCGGAGTCGCGCATCGCCAGCGTAAAGGCGACGCGCTCGTCCATGTTCATGTCCTTGAAATAGACGGCCATCGCAAAGGCCGCGATCTGGCCTTCGGTGACTTCACCGCCGGGAATGCCGCGGACGAAAAACTGGATTTCCTCGGCGCTCAGGACGCCGCCATCGCGCTTTTTGCGGATGATTTCTTGGGGGAGGAACATGATGTTCGCCTCTCTTTTTGATCAGTGTTGAGCGCGACCATATCGATCTCGCTGAAAAACGACGTAGGGTGGGCAGCTCTGCTGCCCACGCGGTGATAGTTATCGGCTCCGATATCGTGATCGAACCGCCATATGCCAACTATCGACGCGTGAGCGGGAGACCCGCCCACCCTACCGGTCACTTGCCGAACGTGACCGCCTTATTTACTTAATCAGACGCCGTATGGGATCCATACGTTTTTCACCTGGCTGGCATGCTGCAGCACCACTCGGCCACACGCCTGCTTGGCATCGAACCAGTCGCGGCCCTTGCCGCCGCCGACCCAGGTACGCTTCAGGGTCTCGCTCGACAGGCGCTCGACTTCGGCGCAGCCCTCAAGCGAACCGTCGTGGCGCCACAGCGCATCGACGTCGCCGTGGGTAGCCAGGGTACGCGCCAGCTCGTCGGCCGAACCGGTGACGATATTCAGTGCGCCGCCCGGCAGGTCGGAGGTATCGAGCACCTGGTACAGGTCGAGCGCGGCCAGCGGATGGGCTTCGGACGGCACCGCGACGACGCGGTTGCCCAGCGCCAGCGCCGGCGCCACCAGCGAAATGAAGCCCAGCAGCGGGTTCTCGTTCGGGCAGATGACGCCGATCACGCCGACCGGCTCGTTCAGGGCGACGGTGATGCCGTGCATCGGCGGCTGGTGGGCCTGGCCGTCGTATTTGTCGGCCCAGGCGGCCCAGTAGAACAGGCGCTCGATCGATGCCGCCACTTCGCGTTGCGGATCGCGCACGCCGGTCATACTGGCCAGGCGCGCGGCGAATTCCTCGGCGCGGATCGCCAGGTTTTCGGCGATGTAGTACAGCACCTGGGCGCGGTTGTGGGCAGTGGCTTTCGACCAGCCGGCCGCTTTATGGGCCGCTTCCACGGCGTTGCGGATGTCCTTGCGGTTGCCTTCGCCGATATCGGCCAGGAAGGCGCCATCCGCGCCCTTGATCGCGCGGCTGTAGGCGCCGTCGGGGCGGGCCTGCTTGCCGCCGATGTAGAGCTTGGCGGTGCGGTCGACGGCGAACGGGTTGCCGCTCGAGGCCTGGCGCACTTCCGTCAGGGCCGAGCCGCTCGCGGCCAGCATTGGCGCGGCCGGGCGTGCATCTTCCGACAGCGGCGTCAGGTATTCGTACATGCCTTCCTTGCCGCCTTCGCGTCCGAAGCCCGATTCCTTGTAGCCGCCGAACCCGCAGGCCGCGTCGAACTGGTTGGCGGTGTTGATCCACACCACGCCGGCCTTGATCTGCGGCGCCACGTCCAGCGCCAGCGAGATCGATTCCGACCACACGCAGGCGGCCAGGCCGTAGACGGTGTTGTTCGCCAGCTGCACCGCTTCGCCCGGGGTGCGGAAGCTCATCGCGACCAGCACCGGGCCGAAGATTTCGGTCTGGGCCACCGCAGCCGAGGTGGAGGCGCCGGTGATCAGGGTCGGCAGGTACCACGAGCCAGCCAGCGGTGCTTCGCAGGCCGGCTGCCAGATTTCGCAACCCTCTGCACGGGCGGCTTCCACCAGGCCATGGATGCGCTGCTGCTGCACCGGATCGACCAGCGCGCCGATGTCGTTCGATTTGTCCAGCGGCGAGCCGACGCGCAGGTTCTGCATGCGGGTTTTGACCTTGGCGATGAAGCGGTCGTAGACCGATTCCTGCACCAGCAGGCGCGAGCCGGCGCAGCAGACCTGGCCCTGGTTGAACCAGATCGAATCGACCAGGCCTTCGACAGCCGCATCGAGGTCGGCATCGTCGAACACGATGAAGGGCGATTTGCCGCCCAGTTCCAGCGAAAGCTTCTTGCCGCTGCCGGCGGTGCTCTTGCGGATCAGGCGGCCGACTTCGGTCGAGCCGGTGAACGCGATCTTGTCGATGCCCGGATGGTTGACGATGGCTTCGCCGACGCGGCCGTCGCCGGTGACGATGTTGACCACGCCCGCCGGCACACCGGCCTGCTGGCAGATCTCGGCGAACAGCAGCGCGGTCAGCGAGGTGTACTCGGCCGGCTTGAAGACGATGGTGTTACCGGCGGCCAGCGCCGGCGCTATTTTCCATGCCAGCATCAGCACCGGGAAGTTCCAGGGAACGATCTGGCCCACCACGCCCACGGCGCGGTAGTCGGCGAATTCTTCCGATTGCAGCTGGGCCCAGCCGGCGTGGTGATAAAAATGGCGCGCGGACAGGGGCAGGTCGGCGTCGCGGGTTTCGCGAATGGTCTTGCCGTTGTCCAGCGTTTCCAGCACGGCGAACAGGCGTGCGTGGCGCTGCAGCAGGCGCGCGATCGCGTACATGACTTTCGCGCGGCCGTGGCCGCCCATCGCGACCCAGCCCGGCTGCGCGCGGCGGGCGGCAGCGACGGCACGCTCGACGTCGTCGTTCGAAGCCTGGGCGACCTGGGCCAGTTCCGTGCCGTCGGCCGGGTTGTTGGTGGCGAAGGTCTCGCCGCCATCGACCCATTCGTTGTCGATGAAGAGGCCGAAGCGGCGTCCATGCTGGTCCAGCCACGCCTGTGCTTCTTTGGTGCTTTCAGGTGCGGGGCCGTAGTCCATAGTTTGCAAAATCTCGTTAATAGTTGGCATGACGAATCCGTTCGGTATTTAAGGTTGCGCGTGGCGATGTGCGGCCGAATAGGCGCCGGTCACGTAGTGCTCGAGCTGGCGCTCGATGTCGGTCATCAGGCTCGAGGCGCCGATGCGGAACAGGTGCGGCTGCAGCCAGTCGTTGCCCAGCTCTTCCTTCATGACGGTCAGGTACTGCAGCGCCGACTTCGCGGTCGACACGCCGCCGGCCGGCTTGTAGCCGACCTGGAAGCCGGTCTGCTCGTAGTATTCGCGGATCGCACGCACCATCACCAGCGATACCGGAATCGTGGCATTCACGCCTTCCTTGCCGGTCGAGGTCTTGATGAAGTCGGCGCCGGCCATCATGCAGACCCACGAGGCTTTGGCCACGTTGTCGAGCGTGACCAGGTCGCCTGTGGCGAGGATGGCTTTCACGTGGGCCTCGCCGCAGGCGTTGCGGTAGGCGACCATCTCGTCGTACAGTGCCTGCCAGTTGCCCATCAGGACGTGCTGGCGCGTGATGACGATGTCGATCTCGGTGGCGCCGGCGGCGACGCTCAACTCGATTTCGCGGATCTTGGTCTCGAAACTCGACAGGCCCGCCGGGAAGGCGGTCGACACGGCGGCGATCGGCAAGCGGCCCTGCAGTACCTTGACGGCCGGACCGATCATTTCGTGATACACGCAGACGGCGCCGGTGGTAAGCGATTCGATGCCGAGTGCCTGCATCAGGTCGGCGCGCAGCGGGCGCATCGCCTTCATGCACAGGCGCTCGACGCGGCCCGGGGTATCGTCGCCGCCGAGGGTGGTCAGGTCCATGCACTGCACGGCGCGGATCAGCCAGGCGGCCTGGTATTCCTTTTTCACCGTGCGGCGGTTCGCCAGGCTGGCGGCGCGGCGGTCGGCCGCATTGCGGTTGACCTTGATACTGTTCACCCAGCCGAGGTCGAGGCCGACGGCGGTGTTACGTTTGAAGTCCAGGTTCTGGGTCATAGCAGTGCGGTTCCGTTGGAAAGGGGTTTGACGCCGAGGTGCTTGGCAAGCGTGGCGCCGATGCTGGAAAAAGTGTCCGCGATCGGCAGCGCTTGCGGTTTGACGTTCGGGCCGAAGAAGATCATCGGGATGTGTTCGCGCGTGTGGTCCGAGCCCGGCGCGGTCGGGTCGCAGCCATGGTCGGCGGTGATGACGCACAGGTCGCCGTCTTTCAGTTTCGCGATGAATTCGGGCAGGCGCGCGTCGAGTTCGTGCAGCGCGTTCGAATAACCGGCGACGTCGCGGCGGTGGCCGAAGTGCATGTCGAAGTCAACAAAATTCACGAAACTGAGCGATTTTTCGGGCGCTTCATCAGCCACTTCCAGCAGGCGGTCGAACAGCGCCATGTTGTCGACGCCCTTGATCAGGCGGGTCACGCCTTGCGCGGCGAAGATGTCGCTGATTTTGCCGAGCGCGATCACTTCGCCGCCCTCGTTCTTGACGTGGTCGAGCAGCGTCGGCGCGGTCGGCGGCACGGCATAGTCGTGGCGGTTCGAGGTGCGCTTGTACTTGCCGTTCTCGCCCAGGAAAGGACGCGCGATCACGCGGCCGATGTTGTAGGGCTTGACCAGTTCGTAGGCCGCTTCGCAGACTTCGTACAAGCGCTCCAGGCCGAAGTGCTCTTCGTGCGCGGCGATCTGCAGCACCGAGTCGGCCGAGGTGTAGAGGATCGGCTTGCCGCTCGCGACGTGCTCGTCGCCAAGCTCGTCGATGATGGTGGTGCCCGAGGCATGGCAGTTGCCGAGCCAGCCGGGAACGCCGGTCAGCTCCTGCAGTTTATCGGTCAGCTCTTGCGGGAACGAGGGCACCGTCTTCGGAAAATAACCCCAGTCGAACAGCACCGGCACGCCGGCGATTTCCCAGTGGCCGCTCTGCGTGTCCTTGCCGGTCGACTGTTCGCGCGCCGCGCCCCAGGCGCCGGTAAAGCCGTCGCGCAGGGTGAAGCCGGCGGCCCATTCGCCGCTGGCCTTGTGGGCGGCAGCGGCCAGCCCCAGGCGCTCGAGGTTGGGCAGCGACATCGGCTTGCCCTCTTTCGCGGCCCATGCGGCGATGTGGCCGAAAGTGTTGGCGCCCGTGTCGCCGTATTGCTCGGCATCGGGCAGCGCGCCCAGGCCGAAGGAGTCAAGCAGGAGGATGAATGCGCGTGACATGGAGGTCCTCGATTATTGCGCTGCGGTGCGTGGGATGGCACCCAGGCGCTCGGTGAACGAGTGGATCAGGGTGACCAGGTCCTTGGCGGCAACCGCCGCGTACTTCAGGGTCTGCTCGTGCGACAGCGCGAACGGCGACAGGCCTTCGGCCAGGTTGGTGATCGCGGAAATACCCACCACTTTCAGGCCGCAGTGGCGCGCCGAGATCACTTCCGGCACCACCGACATGCCGACGACATCGGCGCCGAGCGCGCGGAAGGCGCGGATTTCCGCAGGGGTCTCGAAGTTCGGACCCGGCGCGGCCAGATACACGCCTTCGGCGACGGTGATGCCTTTATCCGCGGCGGTCGCCTTCACCAGGTCGCGCAGTTCGGCGTCATACGCATTGGCCATGCTGAAGAAACGCGGGCCGAAGCGCTCGTCGTTCGGGCCGGCCATCGGGCTGCCCGGCAGCATGTTGATGTGGTCATTCAGGACGACGACGCTGCCGGCGTCGACTTCGGCGCGCAGCGAACCGGCGGCGTTGGTCACCAGCAGCATCTCGCAGCCGAGCAGCTTGAAGGTGCGCACGGCGGAGGTCATCACGTTGGCGCCATAGCCTTCATAGAAGTGGCCACGGCCCTTCATGCACACGACCGGCACGCCAGCCAAGGTACCGAGCACCAGCTCGCCCGCGTGGCCGTGCACGGTGCTGATCGGGAAACCGGGCAGTTCGCTGTAGCTGATCGAGACCGCATCCGTCATCTGTTCGGCCAATACGCCAAGCCCGGAACCGAGGATCATCGCCACACGCGGCGCGAAGCCAGGTTTACGGGCGCGGATGAGGTCGGCGGCTTCGAATGGGGTATTGCTGGACATGGGGTTTCCTTCTGTTGAATCTGAACGATGAATGATGGGTGACGAGGCAGGCGTGCGGAGGGAGCACCAAATAATCTGATGACTACGATTCTTATAACTATGCATTATCCCGGATATGTATGGCAAATACCATTTCACTTGCCTATTTATACGGCAATCAAATAAATGGCGGTAAATTAAGTCTCGCACCTGCCAGGCAGAAAGTTACAATCTGATAAAGCCGACAAATGTGTTGATGGCAACTAAACATTTGTCTATAATTAAAAACAGTTGTTTAATAAAGCCTCCACTTGTGACTGAACTCTCGAAAAAAGAACAGTTGTACGAGCTGATTCGCGCCAATCCCTTCATTGCGCAGCAGGATCTCGCCGCCGAACTCGGCCTCTCGCGCTCGGCGGTGGCAGGCTATATCGCCACGCTCGTGCGCGAACGCCGCCTGCTGGGACGCGCCTACGTGCTGCCCGACGGCCGGCCAATCCTATGCGTGGGAGCGGCGAATATCGACCGCAAGCTGAGGGCAAGCGGACCGCTGGCGATGGGCAGTTCGAACCCGGCATGCGGCACCGAGTCCTGCGGCGGAGTCGCCCGCAACATTGCCGAGAACCTGGCGCGCATGGGCGCCCAGGTGGCGCTGGTAACGGCGGTCGGCAACGACGCGTCGGGGCGCGCCCTGCTCGCTCAGGCGGAGAGCGTCGGCATCGACACCCGCGGCGCGTTGAGGCTGGACGACGCCGGCAGCGGCACCTACACCGCGGTACTGGACGCCGACGGCCAGATGGTGGTGGCGCTGGCCGACATGGCGCTCTACGACCGCATCACCCCGTCCTTCCTCGCCATGCGCCAGCAGCAGCGCGCCGGCGCCTCCCTCATCGTGGCCGACCTGAATCTGCCGATGGAAGCCATCGCCACGCTGCAGCGCGACGCTGCGCTCGACAGCATTTCGCTGGTCATCGTCGCGGTGTCGGAGCCGAAGATGAACCGGCTGCCGCCGTCGCTCAACGGCGTGCGCCTGCTGATCCTGAACGCGGGCGAACTGGCGGCGCGTGTCGGGCGCGCCCTGAAAGACGATGCGGCGCTGGCCGCAGCCTGCCGCGCGCTGCAAGAACAGGGCGCCGAAGACGTCATCGTCACCCTGGGTGCGCGCGGCGTGCTGTTTACCTGCCCCGGCGGCGTCGAGCACCTGGCGGCGCCGGCGGCGACCGTGGTCGACGTTACCGGCGCCGGCGACGCCTTTGCCGCCGCGGTCTGCCTGTCGCTGCATGGCGGCGGCAACGACCTGGCGCTGGCCTGCCGGCGCGGCCTGCGCCTCGCAGCCATGACGCTCGCCTGCAGCGAAACAGTTTGCCCGCAACTGGCGCCGGACACCTTCGGCGCCCTCACCCACGTCTGATTGACCACACCATGCATTCGTTCCTGCTGTTCTCCCCCGAAGTCGCCGCCGCCCGCAACGCCGGGCTGCCGATCGTCGCCCTCGAATCGACCATCATCTCGCACGGCATGCCCTACCCGCAGAACGTCCAGACCGCGCGCGAAGTCGAGCAGATCATCCGCGACGCGGGCGCAGTGCCGGCCACGATCGCCATCATGGACGGCAAGATCTGCATCGGCTTGTCGAACGAGCAGCTCGAGCAGCTCGGCACCGCCCCGGACGCGATCAAGGTGAGCCGGCGCGACCTGGCTTATGTGCTGTCGCAGCGCCTGCTGGGCGCGACCACGGTGGCGGCGACGATGATTTGCGCGCAGCTGGCCGGCATCGAGGTGTTCGTCACCGGCGGCATCGGCGGCGTGCACCGCGGCGCCGAGACCAGTTTCGACATCTCGGCCGACCTGCAGGAACTGGCGCGCACCAGCGTGGCGGTGGTCTGCGCCGGCGTGAAATCGATCCTGGACATCGGCCTGACGCTGGAATACCTGGAAACCCTGGGCGTGCCGACGGTGAGCGTCGGCCAGGCCGGCTTCCCCGCCTTTTTCACCCGCGACAGCGGTTTTACGGCCGACTTCCAGCTCGACTCCGCTGAACAACAGGCGAACTTCATCCGCACCAAGTGGCAGCTCGGCATGGCCGGCGGGGTCGTGCTCGCCAATCCGGTGCCGGAGGGAGCAGCCATGCCGCGTGACGAGATCGACCGCATCACCGCGCAGGCGCTGGGCGAGGCGCAGCAGCAGGGCGTGACCGGCAAGCGGGTCACGCCCTTCCTGCTGGCGCGCATCAAGGAGCTGACCGGCGGGCGCAGCCTGGCGACCAACATCGCGCTGGTCAAGCACAACGCCCTGGTGGGTTCGCGCCTGGCCGTGGCCCTGAACTCACACGCCGCCTGAAGCGCATGCCATGTCGATCGACCTGAAACAGCTGAAATACTTCCTGGCCGTGGCCGAGGAAAAAAGCTTCAGCCGCGCCGCCGAGCGCCTGCACATTTCGCAGCCGCCGCTGTCCCAGCAGATCATGAAACTGGAATCGGAACTCGGCGTGCGCCTGTTCGCGCGCACCACGCGCAGTTTCGAGCTGACCGTGGCCGGCAAGGCGCTGATGGTGGAAGCGTCGGACATGCTGGGGCGCATGCGCATGACGATCGACACCATCCGCCAGATCGACCGCGGCGAAGTCGGACGCCTGCGGGTGGGCATCGTCGGTTCCGCCATGTGGGGACCGATCCCGAGCCTGCTGGAACGCTTCCAGACCGAATTCCCGCGCGTGACCTGGACCCTGCACGAATCCGGCCCCGACCAGCAGTTCGAAGCGCTGCGTTCGAAACAGATCGACGTCGGCTTCTGGCGCGAGCCGCGCCTGGAAGACGAGGAACTGAAGGCGGCCAACCTGCGCCAGGAACTGTGCTTCCGCGAGAACGTCTGCGTCGCCGTGCACAAGCACCACCCGCTGGCAGGACGCGATGCGATCGAGCTGTCCGACATCGCCCAGGAACCGATGCTCTCCCTGCACTTGAATCAGTCGGCCGAGCCGCGCTACCTGGTCCAGTGCTGCATCAATGCCGGCTTCCAGCCGACGATTTTCCAGGAAGCGGCCGAACCGCAGACCTTGTTGGCGATGGTGGGCGCCGGCCTGGGCGTGGCCCTGATGCCCGAGACGACCAGCCGCATCGGCTGGCCGGGGGTGGTGTTCCTGCCGATCCGTACCGATCCGCCGTCGGCGAATCTGTACATTACCTATACCGGCCAGGACGATGCGCCGGTGGTGCGCGCGTTCTTGAAGATCTTGAAGCCGAACGGCGATTAGTGGGTGGCGCCACCGGCGACCGCAACATCATCCCCGCCGCGCACCGCGGTTTCCACCGCCGCCCGCAAGCCTTCGACAATCTGCGCCAGCGCCATCGACGGCGCGCCCTCGACAGCAGCCGCCTGCTCCGGCAGGTAGGGCACGTGGATGAAGCCGCCCTGCGCCCCGCTGCCTTCGATATGGTGCATCAGCCCGTAAAACACGTGGTTGCAGACAAAAGTACCGGCCGTCTGCGATACCGAGGCCTGCAAGCCGCGCTCGCGCATCGCGGCGACGATGGCTTTCACCGGCAGGGACGCGAAATACGCCGCCGGTGCGCCCGCCACGATGGGCGCATCGACCGGCTGCTGTCGGTCATTGTCGAGGATCGGGGCGTCGTCGAGATTGATCGCCACCCGCTCGAGCGTCAGGTCGGCCCGCCCGCCGGCCTGGCCGACGCAGATCACGATGGCCGGTTTGATTTCGTCGATCGCGCCGCGCAGCACGCGGTTGGCGAAACCGAATACGCAGGGCAGCTGCAGCACCTCGACGAAAAAGTCCGTGCCGCTCCAGCCCTTGAGCGCGCGCACCGCTTCCCAGGCCGGGTTGATGGTCGCGCCATTGAAGGGCTCGAATCCGGTCAGCAGCACAGTTTTTTTCATGGCGATCGCTCGGTTAGGAAAATTCAGGAAAAGTTCATGAGGAAATAAAGGAGGACGATGTTTGCCGCCAGCAGCGGCAGCGCGGTCGGAATTTGCGCCTTGATCACGGCGTTCTTGTCAGGCAACTCCAGCAAGGCCGCCGGGACGATATTAAAGTTCGCCGCCATCGGTGTCATTAATGTGCCGCAATACGCACTGAACATGCCAATGGCAGCCATCACTGCCGGATTGGCATCGTATTGCCCGACCAACACCGGCACCCCGATACCGCTGGCAATCACCGGAAAGGCGGCGAAGCCATTGCCCATGATGATGGTGAACAGCGCCATGCCGATGCAATACAGCGCCACGGCGGTAAAGCGCGAATCAACGTCGAACCAGGTGGTCGTGACCGCCGCCACTGCCTTGCCGACGCCCGCTTCGGTAAACAACAGGCCAAGCACGGCCAGCATGTGCGGCAGCGTCACCGCCCAGCCCATGGCGTCGACCAGGCGCCGCGCTTCGCGCAGGCTTTGCACGGGCGTGGCGCGGGTCAGCCAGCAGGCCGCGACGATCGCCAGCAGCGATCCGAGGCCGAGGCTGGCCAGGGTCAGGTGCGCCTTGTCGAACAGGGCTAATTCACCGATCTGCACGTCTTTCAGCAGGGTGGCGCCGAGCACGGTGACGACCGGGATCACCAGCGCCGGCAGGAACAGCCGGTTTCCGAGCCGGGCGGCGCTGGCACGGCGCGCAGATTCATCGAGGGTGCCGTGCTTGCCCGGTTTGACGAGGCCGCAACCGGCCAGCAGCGCCATCGCCAGCATGATGGCGCCGGCCAGCGCCGGGGCCATGAAGTCCCCGGCCAGGTAGACCGCGGCGTACAGACCCCAGAACAGGCCGGACGTGATACGGCGCGGGTGAGCGCGGTCCAGCAGGGTCAGCAGCGCGACAAAGGCCAGCAGACCGCCCACCAGCAGGTACAGCAAGTCGAGCGAAAAGATCGACGAGGGCGTGGCCAGCGGCGTCATTTGCCCTCCCCTTCGCGCGCAATCGCCACATCGAGCCGGCGCAGATTCCAGCTGTGGATGATGAAGGCGCACACCGCCGTCGGAATGCCCCACATCGCCATGTGCAGCGGATCGACTTCGATGCCTTCGGCGCGCAGGATGGTCTGCATCAGCACGATGGCCCCGAAGGCGACAAAGATGTCTTCGCCGAAGAACAGGCCGACATTGTCGGTGGCGGCCGCCATCGCCCGGATGCGGTAGCGCAGCGCGTCCGAAATTGTGCCGTTGCGTGCCTCGGCAGCGCCTTCGGCAAGCGGCGCCACCAGCGGGCGCACCATCGAGGGATGCCCGCCCAGGCTGGTAAGCCCGGCCGCGGCCGAGGTCTCGCGCAGGAACAGGTAGACGATCAAGAGGCGCCCGCTGGTGGCCGCGCGGAATTTGGCGATGCTGGCCATCGCATGCTCTTTCAGGCCGAAGCGCTCGAGCAGGCCGACCGCGGCCAGCGGCAGCAGCAGCACCAGCGGCAGGTTGCGGGTTTTCAGGAAGGCGGTGCCGAGCGACTCGAGCACATGGATGAAGGGCATGGCGGCGGCGGCGCCGGTCACGCCGCAGGCGGCAACCACGACCAGCACCGGATTGGCGCGCAGCAGGAAGCCGGCGGCGATGACGGCCACGCCCAGCAGCGGCCACAGGTTAACAGCGGATTGCATGGGGTCTCCTGCCCGGATTGAATAGCCGGGCAAGTGTACCCGAGGGAGCTTGCAGACGCGAAACAAAACCGCACCCCGCACACGCTTGATCGCGCTCAACCGCGACATGCGGGCAATGATTAATCTCAATAAAATAAAGGCGGATACACCGCCACGCTCGCCTGCAACGACAAGGAGACGCCATGCCCCTGCCCACTTTCCGTCAAGCCGTGCATCGGTTTGTTTCCCTCATGCTGTGCGCCGCCCTGGCCGCCTGCGGCGGCGGCGTCTCGGTCGGCCTCGGCTATACCGATTTCGATGACGACCGGCCGCACGACCCCGGCCCCGGCCAGCCGCCCCCTGACACCGGCGTGTTCCTGGTCGCCGGCGGCTTGTGCCCGCAATGCGGCGGCTCGCAGGACGGTTCCGGCTCAAACGCCCGTTTCGACGGCCCCGAAGGCATCGTCGCCGCGCCCGACGGCAACCTGTATATCGCCGAAAAGAACAGCGCCACCATCCGCAAGGTCTCGCCCCAGGGCGTGGCCGTCACGCTCGCGGGCAGCACCGGGGCCATCGGCAGCCAGGATGGCGCCGGCACGGCGGCGCGCTTCAACGCGCCGACCCGCATCGAAGTCGATGCCGGCGGCAACCTGTTCCTGACCGACACCGGCAACTCGACGATCCGCCAGATCAGCGCCGCCGGCGCCGTCACCACCCTGGCAGGCAGCACCGGCCAGTGCGGCAGCATCGATGGCAATGGGGGCGCGGCGCGCTTCTGCTCACCCCAGGGCATCACGCTCGACCGCCAGGGCAACCTGTACGTGGCCGATACCCTGAACCACACCATCCGGCGCATCGACCGCGCCAACAACGTCACCACCATTGCCGGCACGGCCGGCGCCTGCGGCAGCAGCGACGGCCGCGGCAATGCCGCGCGCTTTTGCGAGCCGCAGGATATCGAGGTCGATGAAGACGGCTGGCTGTACGTGGCCGATACGGCCAACTCCACGATCCGTGAAATTTCCCCATCGGGCGAGGTGCGCACCCTAGCCGGCGCGGCCGGACAATGCGGCAGCGCCGATGGCCGTGCCGGCGCCGCGCGTTTCTGCCGGGCGGCCGGGCTGACGATCGACGGCGCCGGCAACCTGTTCGTGGCCGACACCGGCAACGGCACCATCCGGCGCATCGGCACCGATGGCGCAGTCGGCACCGTGATCGGCGTGGCGGGCAGCCAGAACAACGTGCTCGGGCCCCTGCCCGGCGGCTTGAACGCGCCGCGCGGCATTGCCGTCCTCGGCGCCGGCACGCTGGTGGCGACCACCCAGCACCTGGTATTGAAACTGGTGCCGCGCTGACGGCTGGATCAGCGGGACGGTTTGCGTTTAGTCCGGACGCACTGGAGTCGCCGCCATGTCGCCGACAACGGTATTCCAGCGCCGCACGTGGAAGGCGCGTACCAGGCCGTTTGTCACATAGGGGTCTTTTGCCGCAAACATCTGGGGCGTCTCGGCGCTGTCGCAACTGAACACCAGCAGTGCCCGGTCGGCAGGTTCATCGAGCGCGCCGGCCAGCAGCATCTCGCCACGTTGCTGTGCTTCCCACGCCAGCTTCAGGTGTTCATTGCGAAATTCGGCGCGGCGCTCGAGGTAATCGGGGGCGAGATCGTAGGTCAGCAGGAAGTGCACGGGGGTTCCTTGTCGGATGGGCAATCGAGCGGCAATCTTACCTGAAGCAGGCAGTCGACCCTGCCCATGTAGCAAAAAGCATACTGTCCCACCGACCAACACTCATGCTGCAATGCATGGCGACATGGCGCACAGAACTTTTCATACTGTCGAGTTAGACTCGGGCCATGAACACTTCGAAAAAAATGGCGGCAGGGATGGCGGGGTTCGCCAGCGTGTTGTGGCTGGGCCTGACGGCTGCGATTGCCGCCAACCAGCGCCGGCTGGTGTTCAATCCGACCATCGTTCCGGAAGTGGCCAATCCGCGCAGCAGCGGCCACCGTACCCGCCCGATCGTCCTGCGCGCGAAAGACGGCACCCGCCTCTGCGGCTGGCTGATGACGCCGCGTACGCCCGGACCGCGGCCCGCGGTGCTGTATTTCGGCGGGCGTTCCGAAGAAGTGTCGTGGGTCGTGCGCGACGCCGGCAACCTGTTCCCGAACATGACGGTGCTGGCGATGAATTACCGCGGTTATGGTAATTCCCACGGAGACCCTGCCGAAACCCTGATGATCGACGATGGCTGCGCCCACTTCGACTGGCTCGCCAGCCTTGGCCAGGTCGACGCGGAGCGCATCGCGATCGTCGGCCGCAGCCTCGGTTCCGGCGTTGCGGTGCAGGTGGCAAGGGAACGGCCGGCGCATTCGGTGGTGCTGATCACGCCCTACGATTCGATCCTGGCGATCGCCAAGCGCAGGTTCCGCGCGATGCCGATCGAATACATGCTGCGCCACCGCTTCGAATCGATCAAGCACGCGCCCTCGCTGAAGGTGCCCACTTACGTGCTGCGCGCCGAGTTCGACGACATCGTGCCGCATTCGCATACCGACCAGCTGTGCGGAAAGCTCGGCAACCTGATCCTCGACGAGATCGTCCCCGACTCGGACCACTTCACCATCCCCTACCTGGCAGCGACGCAGTGCCGTATCGCGGCCTTTCTCACCATGCGCTTCAGCACCGCCCTGAAGACGCTGGAGGCGATCGAAACTGTGGCTTGATGGAAAAAAATGCCCAGGCTTGTCAGCATTTATATTTCCACAGAATAAATTGCCAAGTAAAATCGTATTTGCCTTGCATCCCTTGAGTGATGCATATTTGGCAGCTTGAGCAAAGTGGGCCATTCGCTCGATTGCTGCCCCCTGCCGGGTACTTGTTATTGCGCGTTTGCTGTTGCGATATCGCGACATCCGCGCACGCAGCGCCGCCCAAGGAAGGGCTCCGATACAAATGGTAACCGCATGAAATGTCCCGGGCTGACACAATCCGCACGGCATCGACAAGGCTTTGCACCCGGGCTGCACGCTGCAGCCCCTGGGGTGTCGAGCCTTGCCTCTAGCCCGCCCCTCCCAACGCAGCCGTTGCGCCGGGTACAATACCGAAATTCCAGGAGCTAATTCATGAAATTCAAGCAACTCAGCATGACCATCGCGGCGCTGTGCGTCGCCGGCGGCGCAGTCGCGGCGAATCCGAAACTGGCCATCGTCTATGACGCCGGCGGCAAGTTCGACAAATCGTTCAACCAGTCCGCTTTCGAAGGCGCTGAGCGCTTCAAGAAAGAAACCAGGATTTCGTACATCGAAGTCCAGGCCAATAGCGACACGCAAGCCGAGCAGGTGATGCGCGGCCTGGCGCGTAAAAAACTCGACATGATCGCCGCCATCGGCTTCTCGCAGACCCAGGCCGTGGCCAAGGTCGCCAAGGAATTCCCGAACGTGAAGTTTGTGCTGATCGACTCGATCGCGCCGGGCGCGAACGTGAACTCGATCATGTTCAAGGAACAGGAAGGCTCCTACCTGGTCGGCGTCGCCGCGGCAATGGCCTCGAAGTCGAAGAAAATCGGTTTCGTCGGCGGCATGGACATTCCGCTGATCCGCGCGTTTGCCTGCGGCTATGGCCAGGGCGCCAAGGCGCAGCAGCCGAAGATCGAAATGATGCAGAACATGGTCGGCACCACCAGCGCGGCCTGGAACGACCCGGCCAAGGGCGGCGAGCTGGCACGCCAGCAGTTCGACCGCGGCGCCGACGTCGTGTTCGCGGTGGCCGGCGGTTCGGGCATGGGCGCACTCCAGATGGCCAAGGAAAAAGGCAAGCTGGCCATCGGCGTCGACTCGAACCAGAACTACCTGCATCCGGGCTCGATGCTCACTTCGATGGTCAAGCGCGTCGACCTCGCCGTCTACGACTCGTTCATGCAAGTCAAGAACGGTAGCTGGAAAGCCGGCGTCACCCACAAGGGCCTGAAAGAAGGCGGCGTGGACTGGGTGCTGGACAAGGACAACCGCAAGGTCGTCACCCCGGAAATGGAAAAGCGCGTGAATGGCGTCAAGGCCGACATCATCAGCGGCAAGATCAAGGTGATCGACTACCGCGCCGCCAGCCGCTGCCCGGTCTAAGACCCTTTTTTCATTCTCACAGAGGCGCGCCGCACCGGGTTTTCCGGTCCGGCGCGCTTTTTAAGTCATTACATTCATCATTCTTCACTACTGATCGCCATGCAGCCAGCCGTAGAATTTCGCAACATCAGCAAGGCTTTCGGGCCGGTGCAAGCGAACGCTGACGTCAGCTTCTCGATCGCCAAGGGCTCGATCCACGGCGTCATCGGAGAGAACGGCGCCGGCAAATCCACCTTGATGAGCATCCTGTACGGCTATTACAACGCCGACAGCGGCCAGCTGCTGGTCGACGGCCAGGAACGCACCATCCGCACCAGCCACGAAGCCATCGATCTCGGCATCGGCATGGTGCACCAGCACTTCATGCTGGTCGAGAACATGACCGTGCTCGATAACGTGATGCTGGGCGCCGAAGGCGGCTTCCAGCTGGCGCGCAAGCGCAAGGAAGTCGAGCAGGCCTTGCGCGAAATCTGCACGCGCTACCGTCTCGACGTCGATCCGCTGGCCACCATCCACGACCTGTCGGTCGGCGCCCAGCAGCGCGTCGAGATCCTGAAGCAGATCTACCGCAGCGCCAACATCCTGATCCTCGACGAGCCGACTGCGGTATTGACCGCCCAGGAGACGGCCTCGCTGTTCGACATCCTGCGCCTGTTCAAGGAACAGGGCAAAACCATCATCCTGATCACCCACAAGCTGCAGGAGATCATGGACATCACCGACCAGGTGACGGTGCTGCGCGCGGGCCGCGTCTCGGGGGCGGTGAGCACCAGCGACACCTCGAAAGAGCAGCTGGCCAACATGATGGTCGGCCGCCCGATCGAAGGCAACCTGCCGCGCGCGCCCTTCAAACCCGGCGCCACGGTGCTGAAAGTGACGAACCTGCAGCTGCAGGACGCGAACAAGGTGCGCCTCCTGGCCGATATCGACCTGACGGTGCGCGCCGGCGAAATCGTCGCCATTGCCGGCGTGTCGGGCAACGGCCAGAGCGAACTGATGGAAATCCTGTCGGGCATGCGCCTGCCGACGCTTGGTACGGTCGAACTCGAAGGCAAGCCCCTGCCCTTCGCGCGCCGCACGAATGCCGACGGCCTGCCCGCCACCTTCCGCGCACTGGGCATCGGCCACGTGCCGGAAGACCGCCTGCGCGACGGCGTGATCAAGGACTTCTCGGTGATGCAGAACACCGTGTTCGGCTACCAGGACCGCGTGAAGAACCGTTGGGGCCTGTTCGATTTCGACGCGGTCGCCAAGCGCTGCGCGCACCTGCTGCAGGCCTTCGACGTGCGCCCGAACAATCCGGACTTGCGCATCGGCCTGCTCTCGGGCGGCAACCAGCAAAAGGTCGTGATCGCGCGCGAAGTGTCGGCCGCGCCGAAACTGATGCTGGTCGGCCAGCCGACGCGCGGCGTCGACATCGGCACCATCGAATCGATCCACACCCAGCTGCTGCGCCTGCGCGACGAAGGCGTGGCGATCCTGCTGGTGTCGACCGAATTGGAAGAAGTGCGAGCGCTGGCAGACCGCATCGTGGTCGTCTCTGGCGGACGCATCACCGGCGAACTGAACATCGACGAATTCGATACTACCCGCATCGGCCTCCTGATGGGCGGCATGCACAAGTCATGACACAGATGAAAACCACTGAACTTCCCCGCTGGGCGACGGGCGTCGCCCTGCCGCTCCTGAACCTGCTGTCGGCGCTGCTGGTCGCCGCGCTGGTAATCCACCTGCTCGGCGAAAGCCCGGCGGAATCGATGCGCATCCTGGTCGATTCGGCGATCGTCAATCCGGAAGGCCTGGCCTATACGCTGTTCTATGCCAGCACCTTCATCTTCACCGGCCTGGCTGTCTCGATCGCCATGAAGGCGGGCCTGTTCAACATCGGCGCCGAAGGCCAGATGTATTTCGGCGGCCTCGGCCTGACGCTGGCGGTGCTCGCTTTTGATGCGACGATGTCGCCCTGGCTTGTGATCCCCCTGGCGATGCTGGGCAGCGCGATTTTCGGCGCCCTATGGGCCTTTTTGCCCGGCTACCTGCAGGCCAAGCGCGGCAGCCACGTGGTGGTCACGACCATCATGTTCAACTTCATCGCGGCCAGCCTGATGAACTTCATCATCGTCAAATACCTGATCCCCGAGGGCGAGCAGAATCCGGCCAGCCGCGTGTTCGCCGATTCGGCCGCGTTGCCGACCCTGAACACCTGGTTCCCGGTCTTCGGCGACACCCCGCTGAACATCGGTTTCCCGATCGCGATCCTGGCCCTCGTCATCTACGGCATCGCGGTATCGCGTTCAACCTGGGGCTACCAGCTGCGCGCCACCGGCCTGAACCAGCACGCGGCCCACTACGCCGGCGTGCGCATCAGCCGCATGATCATCGTCGCCATGCTGATCTCGGGGGCGCTGGCCGGCCTGGCCGCCGTCAATTCGATCATGGGCTCGACCCACTACCTGAGCCTGAACTTCCCGGCCGGCGCCGGTTTCGTCGGCATCGCCATCGCCCTGATGGGGCGCCAGCATCCGGTCGGCATTTTCCTGTCCTCGGTGCTGTTCGGCGCGCTGATCCAGGGCGGTTTCGACCTGTCGCTGGAAAAGCCGAACATCCCGGTCGAGACCTTCGTCTTCATCCAGGGACTGATCATCCTGTTCTGCGGCGCGATGGAAAACTTCTACGCCAAGCCGCTCCTGAAACTGATCAACGCAACGCGCAAGGGATAAGCCATGGACTTTGATATCGCCAATATCGTCGTCTCGACGATCCGCAACGCGCCGGTGCTGATGTTCGCCGCGCTGGCCGGCCTGTTCGCCGAACGCAGCGGCGTGGTCGATCTCGGCCTGGAAGGTAAAATCCTCGCCTCCGCCTTCGTCTCGGCCGCCGTCGGCTTCAGCACGCAAGACCCGTGGTTCGGCATCGCCGCCGGCATCGCCGCCTCGGTCGCCATCGCCATGGTGCAGGCCTTTGTGTCGATCACCCAGAAAGGCAACCAGCTCGTCGCCGGCATCGCCATCAACATCGCCATGAGCGGCCTGACCTTTGTCGTGGCCCAGTACATCTTCCAGCAGGGCGGACGCACGCCGGACCTGGGCGCGGCGCGCCTGAGCAACGTGGTGCTGCCGGGTACCGAAGCCTTGGCCGGCGTGCCGGTGCTGGGCTGGCTCTGGGGCAGCGTGCTCGGCGGCCACTCGCCGCTGGTCTACCTGGCCTTCGCGCTGCTGCCGATCGTGCACTGGGTCGTCTACCACAGCCGTTTCGGCCTGCGCCTGCGTGCCTGCGGCGAAAACCCGCATGCCGCCGATGCGGCCGGCGTCTCGGTCGAAAAAACGCGCTACCTGGCGATGCTGGTGGCCGGCGTGCTGTGCTCGTTCTCGGGCGCCTACCTGTCGATCGTCCAGAGCGGCTTCTTCCTGCGGGACATGTCGGCCGGCGCCGGTTACCTGGCGCTGACCGCCCTCGTCTTCGGCAACTGGCGCCCGCTGCACACGGTGCTGGGCTGCCTGATGTTCGGCTTCTTCGGTGCCGTGCAGATCCAGCTCGAAGGCGTCGACCTGCCGCTCGTGGGCCGCATCCCGGGGTCGCTGATCCAGATGATTCCTTACGTCGTGACGGTGATCGTGCTGGCCGGCCTGATGGCCAAGTCGGTGGCGCCGAAGGCGGTCGGCAAGCCTTTCATCAAGTCGCGCTAAGCGCGGCGCAAGGAACAAGGGCGGCCTGCGGGCCGCCCTTTTTTTATCAATCGCTGGCCAGCGTCGCCGAGCGCTTCCAGGTCCAGGCCAGGCCTATGCCGGCCGACACACCATTGTTGCGCCGGTGCAGAGGGCTGTCGGCATTCTTGCCGACACCATAATTTTCGGCGCGCAGGAAGCTGTAGGCTCGCAGGTCGCGATTGATGACACGCCCGACCGACAGGCCCAGGCGCGCCAGGATCAGGCCCGCGTCGGCCGAATAGGCAGGGCGTGTCGCCGTGGCGAACTCGGGGCGCACTTCATAGAAATAGCGGTTGATCTTGCCGTCGCCGACGACGACCGCTGCCTGGACGTCGAAGCGCCACTTGCCGTCGGCGCTACGCTCTTCGTACACGAGGCGCGGCTCGAAGGTATAGCCCTGGTGGCGCACGCCGCTGCGTATTTCAATGACGGCGCGCAGCGGCAGGTCGGCGCGCAGGCCGCGGCGCTCGTCGAATTGCGCCAGGCGCAGTTTCAGGCGCGGGCCGAATTCGGCCAGGCCGCCCAGATCCGGCATGCCGGCGCGCGCCGCCACGTTGTCTGATCTGGCCGGCAGCGAGGCCGCCAGGCCGATATCGAGCTCAGCGACTTCACTGCGGAACAGGCGCGCGCCGATGCCCCCCTGGTCCGAACGGAAGACCTTGCCCCGGTAGATGATGGTCGGCAGCGCCAGGGCGCGCGTTTCGCGGTCTTCGGCGCCCGGATAGGAAGGCGTGCTGACGGCGCCCCCAGCCAGGCCCAGCTCCCATAGCGGCTGGTTCGGCGGGCCCTCCGGCTCCACGGCAGATGCGGCAAGCGCCGGGGTGGCGAGCAGGCAGGCAAGCGCCGCGCTGGAAAGATAGTTGTTCATGCGGTAGCTGAAATGGGGGCGCGGCGCGCCGGAACCCGCATTCTAGCCCCCACAGCCCCGGCCCGCAGCACATCAGCAGATTCCGCCCGTTTCCGCAGACTCGGCCAGCCTACGGCGTTCAGGCGCCCTTGCCGGCCGTCGTGCCGATGTGCGCCAGGATGGCGGCGCGCAAATCGCCCGCCTCCGGTATCCCGGCAAACAGGCGCCTGCCGACGGCGACCGAGGGAACGGCGCGGATGCCCACTTCCCTTGCAAACTGAAGGGCCGCATCGTGCTCTGCATTGCAGCTGCGGGAGGCCAGCACCGCATCGAGTTCCTCGGCCGGCATTCCCAGCCGGTCGAGGATGTCCTTCAGTACAGCGGTGTCCCCGATGTCGCGGTCGTCCTGGAAAAACGCGCGCATCACCGCATCGACATACGCATCGGCCTTGCCGTGCCGTACAGCGAGCTGGAGTCCGAGGAAGGCCTTGCGGCTGTACGGCTGGGGCGACACGCTTGGCAGCCGGATGTCGACACCCGCGCGGCGGGCAGCCGGATAGACCCCGTTTTCCCAGGCCGATGGCAGGTAGTCGTCTTCAGGCCGCAGCGTGGGCGTCGGATACGGACGCAATTCGAAGGGCATCCACGCGATGTCGACATCCAGGCCGGCAGTCGCCTCGGCGACGATGCTCTCCCCCAGCAGGCAATAGGGACAGACGAAGTCGATCCACACCTGGATCACGGCGCGTCCCGGCCGGGCAGCAGTGCTTGCGGTGTCTTGCATGAAAACCCTTTCTAATCGCGGCAGGTCCTTAGCCGTAGATGGCCTTCAGGACTTCGGCCAGCTTGTAGCCGCCTTTGATCAACTGTTCCTTGGCGATCTGCGAGCTTGGCACCGGGTAGTTGGCCGGCACTTCGAGCGTGAAGGTGTAATAGGTCTCACCCTTTTTACTGGTCTGCGGCACCAGTTTGCCCGGCACCACGTCCTTGTAGGCTTCTTTCGAGACGACCAGCGCATCGTCGGCCCACTGGTAAGGCCAGGTGGCGAGATCGCCGCTGTTGGCCTTGATGGCCGGCTTGCCGGCGATCGCGGCGTCGGCGAACTGGCCCGGGGTCTTGGTGCGGATGCGGCGGAAGGCGTAATCGACCGTGGTGCTGTCCCAGTAAGAGTGGAAAGGCTTGGTCAGCGACTGCGGCACGCCTTCGCGCACCGGCTTCGGCTCGCCCGGCGGGATCAGTTTGCCGCTCAGCTCGGCGAGCTTCTGGTCGTCCAGCAGCAGGTTGTTGCCGCCGCGCGAATCGAAGATCGCCACTTCGTCGATTTCCGCATGGGTCTTTGGCACCACGAACTTGCCATCCTTGCTGACAAAGGCCGCGCCCACGTGCAGCGGCTGGTGGATGTCGCCGGTCATGTGCGCCAGGATCATCAGGGCCTGGCGCTTGGTGAACTTGTGCGGGTTCAGCTTCGGATCCGTCTTCCCCTGCAACACGGCAATCGCCTGCTTCAGGGTCTGGACGATGTCTTCTTCAAAAGTGCCGACGCCGTGGTCGTGGTAGTGCGCCAGCTGGAAGGGCACGTCGGTGTAATGGTAAGTACTGTGCTTCGGATTGCCGTTCACGTACTCGACCATCTCCGGCGTTTGCGGGCCGCAATAAGTACCCTTCACGCAGTCGGCCCAGTTGGCGATCGACTCGAGCGACTCGCCCGGCAGCAGCAGCGCGGCGATCTGCTTCTCGGCGTTGGTGCCCTTGAGCAGTTTATCGGCGATGGCGCCGACGGCGCGGTGACCATCGTTGCCCCACGCGAGCGCATCCATCGATACAAAAGCGCTCGACAGCGCCAGGACACAAGCCAGTTTTTTCATCATTTCTCCGTACTGCGATGGATTTATTGACGCACCTTGTCGATGCGAACGGTTGGGGCCATGCCGGCAGTCGTGCCGCCGGCGCCCGGGTGTTTTGCAATATAAGCGCTCAGGGCGTCGAGGTCGACGATCCCGGTTTCGACGCGATTCGTGCCCTTGGCGAACTCAGGGAAATGGTCGCCGCCTTCGGCCAGGAAATTGTTCGCCACAACGCGGTAGGTCTTGGCATCGTCCACCGGCGCACCCATGAACTTCAGGCTGCCCGGCACGATGCGGCTGCCCACTGGACGCTTCTCGTCCCAGCTGTAGGACAGGCCTTGCGACACTTGCAGGATGTTGGCGCTGGACGATCCCGGGCGCTGCCACTGCTGCTCGAGCAGGCGTATCAGCTGGGCGCCGGTCATGTCCATCAAGACCATCCAGTTCCCGAAAGGCAGCACGGCCTGGGCATGGCCGAAATTCGTCGTCAGCGCCGTGTCGGACGTTTCCAGGTCCTTGCGGATGCCGCCGTTGTTCATGAAACCGATCTGGGCGCCCTGGCTGCGGGTGGCTTCCAGCACGGCGTCGGCAATCAGGTTGCCAAGTGGCGACTCGCCGGCCTCGCTCGCCTTGCGCGCCACGCTGGCCGCGCCCAGCTTGCCCAGCGGACGCGCCAGCAAGGCGCGGCTGCGCTCTTTCACGCCGGAGAGAAAAGCGGTGACTTTTGGGTCGGCCGGGAACAGTTCCGGGTTCATCACCACGTTACGCACCTGGATGTCGGCGACGGCGCCGCTGCCTGGGTCCACCTGCATCGAGATGCGTGACAGCAGGTGGCCGGCGGCGTCGGCCTGGGTCACGACGCGGCCATCGACCTTGCACAGGTAACCCTGGTGCGAGTGGCCAGTGATAACTAAGCGGAACGCCGGGTCGAGCTTCTTGACGATGTCGACGATGCCGCCCTTCAGGTTGCTGCAGGCCGGCTGGTCGGGCGCCTCGTCGGTGCGGCCGCCTTCGTGGATCAGGGCGACGAACACCTTGGCGCCCTCGGCGCGCATGCGCGGCAACTCGCGGTTGATGGCTTCGGCCTCGTCGATGAACGAGAGGCCGGCGATCGCCGACGCCACCGCCACCGATGCCGTGCCCTCGAGCACCGCGCCGACCACGCCGACCTTCACGCCCTTGACGTTTTCGATGCGGTAAGCGGGCATGAAGGGCTTGCCGGTCGCCTTGTCGAGCACATTCGCGGCCAGGTAAGTAAAGCGCGCGCCGGCATAGCCGGGCATCAGCTTGCAGGCTTTTGCGGGACGCGGCGAATCGCAGCCCCCGGCCTGCTGGCGCAGCAATTCCTTGCTGCCGGCATCGAATTCATGGTTACCGACCGAAGACAGGCGCAGTCCGATCAGGTTCATCGCTTCGATGGCCGGCTCGTCGGCCCACATCGACGACAGCGCCGGGCTGGCGCCGATCAGGTCGCCGGCGCCGATGAACAGCAGGTCCTTGTCTTCCTTGCGCCACTGCGCCAGCGCGCCGCTGAGCGTTTCGATGCCGCCTGCGCGCAGGGTTTCGGTCTTGCCGGCGGCGCTGGTATAGGTGTATTTGCTCGGCTCGAGGTTGCCGTGGAAGTCATTGATTGCAACGAGATTGATAGTGACCGGACCGCGCGGTGCGGTGGCGCAGCCGGCCGTGGCCAGGGCCAGCGCCAGAAGAGAAAGACGGGCGCACGCGCGCGGGAAAACGGTCATGACTTACCTTTACTAAAAATTCGGAACGCGGCCCCATGGGCAAACAGAATTATTACACGGGCGCTCTTACCTCACATAAAAAAACGGCCGGTGTTGCCACCGGCCGTTCTTTACCTTACAAGCAGGCGATCAAGTATTAGAACTCATACTTGAGGCTGGCCTGGACGGCCCACTGCGACTCGCCGCGGGCTTGACGCACGTTCAGGTCTTCCACCGTGTCACGCACGGCGTAGGTATAACGACCCTGGGCATCGAGGCCGACGTAGTCGACGAAGCTGCGTGCCTGCGCGCCGGCGGACTGGAAGCCCACTTCTTCGATACGGCCCCACTTCTTGTTCAGCAGGTTGCCGAAGTTCAGGATGTCGAGCGAGAAGCTGGCTTTGTGCTTGGCGGAGAAGCCCGGGATTTCCTGGGTGACTTTCACGTCGAAGCTGTTGGTCCATGGCGAGAAGTCGCTGTTACGCTCGATCACGCCGCCCTTTGCATTGCGCAGGGCCTTGTTGGCGTTGACGACGTCAAAGAAGCGACGCTCGTTGGCAGCGCGGGCTGCGGCATCGGCGCCGAAGAACGCGACTTCGCCCGAACCTTCGGCCGACGGGATGTACATCAGGTCGTTGCCGAGCAGGCCATCGCCGTTCAGGTCATTGTTGACCGTCCAGCTGAATGGCTTGCCTTCACGGCCTTCATAGAACACGCCGAGACGGGTGCGGAAGTTGCCGAAGAAGCGCTTTTCCCACGACAGGCGGGCATTCACGCGGTCACGCACCAGGTAGGACGAGTTGGCGGCGACTTCTTCGTTCGGGTTGAAGACCGAACGGCCCGACCAGTTCGAGTTCGAGGTCGACGAGGTCAGCGGCGAGACTTCCGTCGCGTTGGTGTGGGTGTAGGCCACCGACCAGCCGAAGCCCTGGCGGGTCGGGCTCGTCAGGGACACGGTCACCAGCTGGGCGTCGCCCTTGTCGGTGCCCTTGGCCAGCAGCACGTTGGCGTAGCTCAGGTTCGAACGGGCGCGGTTGGTGTTCTGGCAGTTGGTCGGGGTCGACACGGTATTGTTGCTGAAGCCGTAGCAGGCAGCGCTCAGGCCGTTGGCGTTGTAGTACAGCTCACGGCCATCTTTACCGGTGGCGGTTGGCGCGCCGATGTTCAGGTTCTGGTAGAAGATCGCGTTCTTGTTCTGGGTTGCCAGGAACTCGGCGCCGAACACCAGGCCATACCATGGCAGCTCGTGCTCGAAGGCCAGGTTGGCTTTCCAGATTGCCGGCTGCTTCAGGTCAGGCGACAGCACGTCGACGTTCGCGGCCGGCGTGGCGCCGGTCACGGTGCGCTGTGCATTCACATCCGGCGTGAAGGTGCCGTCCGTGATCGGGCAGCGGGTTGCGCCCGAGCCCGAGCAGGTGATGATGCGGGTAGCGACGCCCGGGTTCGAGAACGGATTCGACATCCAGACGGTTGCCGCGGCGCCCTGGAACAGGCCGAAACCGCCGCGCAGCTGCATTGGACGCGCCGTGTCGAACTTGTAGTTGAAGCCGACGCGTGGCTGCCACAGCTTGTCGCCGTCGAAGGTCTCGGTATTGTCGACGCCGTAGCCGCCGGTCTGACGGCCGAACTGGCCGGTGCCGGCGATGGTTGCTGCGGCCACTGCGTTGTTCTGCAGTGGACGGCCGCCGACGTCGGTCATGTCCACACGCACGCCGGCGCTGATGGTCAGGTTCTTGTTGACGTTCCAGTTATCCTGCAGGAAGAAACCGGTGTTCTTCATCGTGAACTGGGCAATTGCATTGCTCAGCGAACCGCCAGGCACTGGCAGCTGCACGGTGTACGACGACGGACGGCCGCGCGAGAAGTTCTCGTAGATCGCGGCATTGATCTGCGCTGCGGTCGTGGTCGCGCCGGCGCAATTGATCGTACCGAAGGTGTACGTGAAGTTGTTATCGCACTGGAAGGTGTAGTTGCCGTAGACGTTCTGCAGGAACGCGTTGTACACCTCGTTATCGGTGTAGTCGGCGCCGAGCTTGAATTCGTGGTCGCCCCACTTGTAGTTGGCGCCAGCGTACAGGTCCAGGGTCTTGGTGCCCAGCACGTTGTTATGACGGCTGTTTTCGGTACCGGTGTTCAGGAAACGGGTACCGGTGCGGGTACCGGCCGGTGCATCCGACGGCAACGGGCCTGCAAACGAGAACGACATCGTCGGCAGGCGCGCGTTGTTGATCGGCACCGAATCGTAGTCACGGGTCGAAGCGCGGAATTCGGTCGAGAAGTTCTCGGTCCAGTCCGAGAACACCTGGGCGACAGCGGTCTCGATGCGCTTGTCCTGGTTGTAGAACTGCGAGCTCAGCGACACGCCGGTCTGCGAGAAGCCTGGGAAGATCGGCTCGTTCTGCTCGGTCTTCGAGTAGCGGAAGCTGGCGCGGTGGTCGTCGTTGATGTTCCAGTCGACCTTGAACGTGATCTCGTCGGTCTTCATCTTGGTACCGGCAGGGATCGAGGTATTGCCGATGTCGAAGCCGTAGCGGTTCTGGGCGATCTGCTGGATGGCGGCGATCTGGGTCGGGCTGATGCCGACGGTGGTGCCGGTGCCCGAGCCGATGGCGCCGAATTCCGGGCCGCTGCGGGTGCTTTCGTATTTTTCAGCCAGGGCGAAGAAGAACAGCTTGTCCTGGATCATTGGACCACTGACCCACAGGCCCTTGGTGTTGTCCTTGAACGGCGGCGCTTCGGTGTAATCGCCGGTGGTCGCATTGAAGCGGTCGCCGACCAGCCTGTCGTCGCGGGTGATGTAGTAGGCGCCGCCGTGGTACACGTTGGTACCCGACTTGGTGACGGCGTTGACGTTGGCGCCGGTGTAGCCGCGCTGGGTGACGTCATAGTTGGCCACGTTGACCTGGACCGAAGCGATGGCTTCCATCGAGATCGGCTGACGGGCGGTCGGGCTGCCGTTGGCTTCGAGGCCGAAGGTGTCGTTGATCGCGACGCCGTCGATGGTCAGCGAGTTGTAGCGCGAGTTCTGGCCGGCCACCGACATTTCGCCGCGCTCTTTGTCCGTCTGCGAGACGCGCGGGTCGAGGCGTGCGAAGTCCTGCAGGTTGCGGTTGATCGATGCCTGGGTTTCCAGGTCAGCGCGGGTCAGCGTGGTCACCGAACCCATGGCGCTGGTCGAGAAAATCTCGTTGCGGGCGCGGCTGCCGGTCACCGACACGGTCTGCATCTGCTGGCCGAGGGTCGCGTCGACGGCGGCGGTTTGCGCCAGCTCGACGAACACGTTCTCGCGCTTTTCCGAGATACCGTTCTTGGTGATCACGATCGTGTACGGACCACCCACGCGCAGGCCGCGTGCGACGTAACGGCCTTCCGCATCGGTAGTCACGTTGCTGACAGATCCGGACTCGGTGTGCAGGATCGACACCTGGGCGCCAGCTGTCGGCGCGCCATCGGCACCCGAAACCCGGCCGCCGATGGCCGAGGTGGTGTTCTGTGCGAAGGTCGGCGCTGCTGCCAGCGCAATCGACAAAGCCAGCGCCAGCTTGGTCAGCCGGATCTGTTGTTGAGTGATCATTATTGAAACCCCAAAATAGACTTAATAGTTATTTGGGCGCCCCGAAAGACGCCCCTCTTTACAAGTACTGCAACCCTGAACAGGCGATTGTAGGGGGGAAATATGTCATCCCCATTACCAGCTGCCTTGAAAAATTTTCAAGCATATTTGGCAACACCGCCAAATATGCATGAGCGCCCCATACGAGACAAATATGTTTTTAGTTCGCTATTCAGAGCGCTATCCTCTGAATCGACCCGGATGCCAGCATCCGGCGCGCGGTGCGGGGGAGTCCCTGAGCGCAAGCACAAGCCGGGATTATAAAGGGTGCATTCTTGACTGAAATATTTTGCTAAATATTTTCGGCAATCCTCGGGATGCGGCCACTATTTTGTGGTGATTCCACTACATAAGTTAATTCGGCGCCAACTTTCGTTTGCACTGTTTTGATGCGCCGCATGACGCTGCAGCGACACCGCGTGTCAGCTTCGCCATCCCGGCCTCGAAAGCGGCAAAGCGGGTGTCGAGCTGGCGCGTCAGGCGCGCTTTCTCGGGCGCGGGCAAAAAGGCGTAACGCACGCTGTTGTACGAGGTCTTCTTCATTTCCGCATAGTCCGGCTTGTAGCGGCTGGCGAACAGCACGTACTCCTGCGACAGCGTGTGGCGCGTCACGCCGGCGTCGTCGGTCGAGATCACGTAGGGCACGCCATACTTGCGGTACAGCGTGACCGGATGATTCGCCCCTTCGATGCCGCTGATGAAGGCGTTCGAGGTCAGGTTGATCTCGACCGGAATATCGTCCGCCCGCATTTTTTGCAGGATCCCGATCGCATTCGCCTCGTGCGCCAGGTCGATGCCATGGCCGATGCGGTCGGCGCGCGCCACATTCAGGGCCTGGTCGATGTGGAACTTCAGGCCTTCCGGCGGCACGTCGCCCATCGCCAGTTCGCCGGCGTGCATCGCCACTTTCACCTTCGGATACATCGACTTCAGGAAGCCGAACATCTTCATGTGCAGCGCGTAGTCGCGCATCGACACATGCGTGCTCTCCTGGCCGACGATGTTCACGCCGACCACCTTGCCGCCCGTGGACGCCGATTTGAAGGCGGCCAGCATCGAGGAGAACACCTGCGACGGATTCAGGAGGCGCAGCACATAGGTCTGGTAACGCATCGTGAAGCGTTCGTCGTCGATGCCTTGCGCCGCGTCCTCGATCTTCGCGACGAAATCGGCGATCGATTTGGCGAACGCCGGATCGCGCTCGAGCGCCTCCATCGACTTGCGCATCTCGATCTGGAGGGCCGCGTCGTCACCGGCCAGCTGCCAGGCGCGGGCGTCGAATTCCGGGTTGGCCACTGCCGGCGCCATCTTGAACATGGTCTCGATATAGCCCACGTTCTCGGCGATCGCGCGCTTTTTCAGTTCCTGCAGGCCTTCGGCGAAGTTCGCGTTCGAGACCGGGCCGAAGTAGCCGAAGGTCTGGAAGAACAGGCGGTCCGGCGGCGGCTGAATGGCGCCGTGGTTGTTGAAATCCTTGTTCGACCAGCGCTGCGCCAGCTCGCGCCAGGTGTGGTCGTCGGCATAGACTTCGGCGCTCGACAGGCAGTTGCGCTCCTTGGCCGGCTTGGCGCGTTCCGCAGCGATGACGTCCTTGTTGGTCTCGATGCGGTAGGTCCCCTTGTTCACGCACAGGCCCTGCTTGTCGAGGAAGTCGAGATACTGCTCGACGTAGATCGACCCCGAATAATGGTGGTGCAGGTCGCCGCCCTTGGGCATCTGCGTGAAGAACATCGTCAGCTCGGCCAGCTTCGGCTGCTCGCCGGCGATCAGGGCGGCGTAGTGGCGCGCGGTGGCCGCTTCGTTGGCGTGGCGGGTGGCGGTGGCGGGTTCTTTTGCCATGGCCGGCGCGGAGGCCAGGGCCAGCGCGATCAGTAGGCTGGAGCCGGTGGTGTTCTGCATGACGGGTCTTTCGTAATGGGTTGGCGGGCGCGACCGCGCAACTCTAACGGGTTCGGGAATGCTTGGCAATGTGGTGCCAACACGGTGCAGGCTTGCGCGTGGACTCGGGAGTCCACCCTACGAGGTGATGGCGTCTTTCGTAGGGTGGACTCCCGAGTCCACGCTGTTCGAGGTGCCGATGACAGCCCAGGTATTACTCCGTCCGCTCGTGCACCTTCACACCCGCCGCGTAGGTCGCGCGCACCACCCGGTCATCCCCCAGCAGCGCCAGCGCAAACAACTGCTCCTCCAGCGAATCGCAGTGCCGGCTGCGGCGCTCCAGCAGCGGAGTCGCCTTCGGATCGAGGACGATGAAGTCCGCTTCGGCGCCGACCGCGAAACTGCCGATCGTGCCTTCCAGGTCCATCGCGCGCGCCGCGCCGAGCGTGGCCAGGTAAAACATGCGCAGCGCCGGCAGGTAGTTCCCCTTCAAACGCGCTACTTTGTAGGCTTCGTTCATCGTCTGCAGCATCGAGAACGAGGTGCCGGCGCCGACGTCGGTGCCGAAGGCGACCTGCGCCCCGGCGGCGTCGGCTTTTGCGAAGTCGAACAGGCCGCTCCCCAGGAACAGGTTCGAGGTCGGGCAGCATGCACAGGCGGCGCCGGTGGCCGCCATGCGCGCAAAGTCCTCATCGTCGAGCCAGATGCAGTGGCCGAAGATCGCGCGCGGGCGCAGCAGGCCGTAGCCGTCATACACGTCGAGATAGCTGCGCGCCTTCGGGTAGAGCTCGCGCACCCAGCGCACTTCGTCCTGGTTTTCCGACACGTGGGTCTGGATGAAGACGTCCGGGTAGGCTTTGGCCAGTTCCGCCAGCGCGCCCAGTTGCGCTTCGGAGGACGTCGGCGCGAAGCGCGGGGTCAGCGCGTACAGCGAACGTGCATGCTTGTGCCACTTGTTGATCAGCGCTTCGCTCTCGCCCAGCTCCCCTTCGGGGTCACGCAGGAAGTCCGGGCAGTTGCGGTCCATCAGCACCTTGCCGGCCACCATGCGCAGGTTGCGCGCTTCGCTCGCCTCGAAAAAGGCGTCCACCGATGCGCGGTGCACGGTGCAGTAGACGACGGCCGTGGTGGTGCCGCAGCGGGTCAGCTCATCCAGAAAGAACTCGGCCGTCGCGCGCGCATGCGCCGGGTCGCCGAACTGGCGCTCGGTCGGGAAGGTGTAGGTCTCCAGCCAGGGCAGCAAACCCGGAGCCGGCGAAGCGATCATGTCGGTCTGCGGATAATGCACGTGGGTGTCGATGAAGCCGGGCGTGATGATGCGGCCGCGGTAATCGACCGGCTCGACGCCGGGCGGCAGCGTGGCGGCGAGCTGCGCGTAGTCGCCGGCGGCCTTGACGCGGCCATCTTCGATGACGAGCAGGCCGTCTTCGAACCAGGCATGGGCATCGTCGGAAAAGGCGGGGTCGGCGTGGAAATGCAGCAAGCTGGCACGATAGGCTTGCAGGGTAGGTGGTGCGCTGGACATCAGTTGGATTCCGAAGAAACGGGGTAGGAGCTGGCGGCGCTTGCAAGCGCCTCCCAGACGGTCAGGAGTTGTGCGGCGACCGAGACGGCGATGACCGCCGGGGCCTTGCCGGCAATGCCGGGCAGGCCGATCGGGCAGACCATGGCGTCGATGCGGGCAGCGTCGATGCCGCGTTCGCGCAGGCGGTGCTCGAACTGGCGGCGCTTGGTGCTTGAACCGATCAGGCCGAACCAGTCCGCCGTTGCTGCTACTGCCGCGGGTCGCGACAGTATCGCAATCGACAGGGCCAGGTCAAGTGCGTGGCTGTGGGTCATGACGAGGAAGGTCGTGCCGGGCGCGGCAGCAGCGACGATCGCCTCGGGCGTGTCGGTGGCTTCGACCGTGACGTTCGCCGGCACTGTTGGGGGGAACATGTCGTCGCGCTCGTCGACCCAGGTGACGCGGCACGGCAACTCGGCCAGCGCACGCACGATGGCCGCGCCGACATGGCCGGCGCCGAACAGCATCAGGTGGGCGCGCGGGGCGAGGACAGGATCGACCAGCCAGCGGCGGCCGGCATCGTCGTGCATCACGTGGGTGCCGAGCGTGCGGTCGAAAGCCGGCACAGCGCCACCCGCGATTTGGCCGCCGGCGGTGTCGAACAGCGCCCAGCCGCCGCCCAATCCAATCACCCGCACCGTGTCGAGGTCGCGCCGCGTATCGAGCAGCGCCATCTGCTTGCGATCCACGGGCTCGAATGCCAGATGCGCAATCCCGCCGCAACACTGCCCCAGGCTCGGCCCCAGCGCAAACCGTTCCAGCCGCGGCGCTCCCCCCTCGTCGAGCATCGTGCGCGCCAGTGCGATCGCCCGGTGCTCCAGGTGCCCGCCGCCGATCGTCCCGGCAAAGCCGCCTTGCGTGACGAGCATCTTAGCGCCCGGCTCGCGCGGCACCGAACCTTCGACGATGGCGACTGTCACCAGCACGGCCGGCGCATGCAGCGCAGCGGTGATCCAGTCGTCCATCACGCGCGCTGTTCGACTGCGGATTCGACGGCGGCGACGGCGCCCAGGATTTCCTCGCTCGTCGCCGGCGCGTTCAGGGGCGGATTGACCCGGTGCCCACCCACGGCGGAGACCGCGTCGCGGATCGCGAAGAATACCGAGAACGGCAGCAGCAGCGGCGGCTCGCCCACGGCCTTGGAGCGGTGGATGCTGTCTTCGACATTGCGATTCTCGAACAGGCGCACGCGGAAATCGCGCGGACAGTCCGAAACGCCGGGGATTTTATAAGTCGAGGGGGCGTGGGTCATCAGCTTGCCGCCCGGGTTCCACCACAATTCCTCGGTCGTCAGCCAGCCCATGCCCTGGATAAAAGCGCCTTCGACCTGGCCGATGTCGATCGCCGGGTTCAGGGAATTGCCGGCGTCGTAGAGCGCATCGGCCCGCAAGAGCTTCCATTCGCCCGTCAAAATATCGACCACGACTTCGGCCACGGCCGCGCCATAGGCAAAGTAGGAAAAGGGACGGCCGTTCATGGTTTTCGCGTCCCAGGACAGGCCGGGGGTGGCATAAAAACCGTCGGACCAGAGCTGCACGCGCGCCAGGTAAGCCTTTTGCACCAGCTGCGGGAACGGTACTTCCATGCCGTTCACGAAGACGGTATCGGCGGCAAAGCGCACTTCGTCAGCCGCGCCGCCATATTGCGCGGCGGCGAAGGCGGCCAGGCGCTCGCGGATCTGGCGCGCCGCGTCCTGCGCCGCCTTGCCGTTCAGGTCGGCGCCGGTGGAGGCGGCCGTGGCTGAGGTATTCGAGACCTTGCTGGTATTCGTGGCGGTGGCCCGCACGTGGTCCATGTCCACGCCCAGTTCGTGGGCGACGACCTGCATCACCTTGGTGTTGATGCCCTGCCCCATCTCGGTGCCGCCGTGATTCACCATGATCGAGCCGTCCACATACACGTGCACCAGCGCGCCGGCCTGGTTCAGGTGGGTGACGTTGAAGGCGATGCCGAATTTCACGGGCGTCAGCGCCAGGCCTTTTTTCAGGACCGGGCTGTTGGCGTTGAAGGCGTCGATGGCCTTGCGCCGCGCGCGGTAGTCGCTCGACGTTTCCAGCTCGTCCACCAGCTCGTGGATGACGTTGTCGACCACCGCCTGGCCATAGGGCGTGACGTTGCGCTCAAGCGTGCCGTAGAAATTACGCTTGCGGATGTCGAGTGCATCGACTTGCAAATCGCGCGCGATCTCGTCCAATACGTATTCGATCGCAATCGCCCCTTGCGGGCCGCCGAAGCCGCGGAAGGCCGTATTCGACTGCGTGTTCGTCTTGCCGCAGGCGGCGCGGATGTCGACGTCGCTCAAATAATAAGCATTGTCGTAGTGGCAGACCGCGCGCGTGGCGACCGGGCCGGACAGGTCGGCCGAATAGCCGGCGCGCGAGACCATGTCGACCTTCGCGGCCAGGATGCGGCCCATGTCGTCGTAGCCGACTTCGTATTCATAATAGAAGCAGTGGCGTTTGCCGGTGACGAGCATGTCGTCGTCGCGGTCGGCGCGCAGTTTTACAGGGCGCTTGAGCTTGCTTGCGGCGATGGCGGCGGCAGCGGCCCACAAGGCCGACTGCGATTCCTTGCCGCCGAAGCCGCCGCCCATGCGCCGGCACTCGACCACGATATGGTGCGAATGCAGGCCGAGTGCATGCGCAACCACGTGCTGCATCTCGCTCGGGTGCTGGGTCGAGCACTGCACCAGCATGCCCTTGTCCTCGCCGGGAATGGCGTAGGCGATCTGGCCTTCCAGGTAAAACTGCTCCTGGCCGCCCACGAACAGCTTGCCCGCCACCTTGCGCGGCGCGTTCGCGAAGGCGGTGGCGGCGTCGCCGCGCGCCAGGCGCATCGGCGGCACGACATAGGACTTGGCGGCGTGCGCCTCCTGGGGCGTCAGGATGGCCGGCAGCTCGGCATACTCGACGTGCGCCAGGCGCGCGGCGCGGCGCGCATTGTCGTGGGTATCGGCGACCACGATGAAGATCGGCTGGCCGACATACTGGACCAGCCCATCGGCCAGGATCGGGTCGTCGTGGATGATCGGGCCGCAGTCGTTGGTGCCGGGGATGTCGCCCACGGTGAGCACCGCGACCACGCCGCGCGCGGCGCGTACCTGCGCCAGGTCGAGCGACACGATGTTGGCGTGCGCCTTGCTGGACAAGCCCAGCGCCGCATGCAGCGTACCGGCCACTTCCGCGATGTCGTCGGTGTACGTCGCCTGGCCGAGCACGTGCAAGGTGGCCGATTCGTGCGGCCGGGCGCGGCCGACCGCGCTCCACGCCGCCGCCTTGATCGCTGGTGCGCCTGCGTCGTTCATGGTGATCTCCTCAGGCCTGGACAGCGAAAGCGTTGACTGCTTGCGGCGGCAGCGGGTTGCTGCTGCGCGTCTCGAGCCAGAAGCGGCGCAGCAGGTTTTGCGCGGTTTTCATGCGGTAGTTGCTCGACGCGCGCATGTCCGACAAGGGCGCGTAGTCACGGGCCAGCGCCGCCATCGCTTCCTGCAGCGCCGCTTCGTTCCAGGCGTGGCCAACGAGCGCCGCTTCCGCTTGCGCCGCGCGCTTCGGCGTGGCGGCCATGCCGCCGAAAGCGATGCGCGCTTCCACCACCATGTCGTTTTCGACCGTCAGGGCGAAGGCGGCGCAGACGGCCGAGATATCCTGGTCAAAACGCTTGGCGAGTTTATAGGTACGAAAACGCAGGCCGGCGCGCGGCAGCGGCACGCGCACGGCCGCGACGAATTCGTCAGGCTGCAGGTCCTTCTGCTGGTAGCCGAGATAAAAATCTTCCAGCGCCAGCTCGCGCTCGCCCGACGCGCCGCGCAGCACGATGCGCGCGCCGAGCGCGATCAGCCAGGGCATCGAGTCGCCGATCGGCGAGCCATTGGCGACGTTGCCGCCCAGCGTACCCGCATTGCGGATCGGGAGCGAAGCGAAACGCTGCCACATCTCGCTCAGTTCAGCGCGATAGTGGACGCACACGGCCGCGTAAGCGTCCTGCAGGGTGACGCCGGCGCCGATCTCGAGGCTGTCTCCAGTTTGCCGCACCGATTTCAGCGCCTCGACGTGGCCGAGGTAAATGATGTCGTTCAGCTCGCGCATCTGCTTGGTCACCCACAGGCCGACGTCGGTCGAGCCGGCGAGGATGGTCGCCCCCGGATGCGCGGCGCGCAGCGCGACAAGTTCATCGAGCGTGCGCGGTGCATGAAAACTGCGGTTTTCAAAGGTGTAGCTGGCGCCGGCCTCGCGTTGCAAGGCGCGCAGCTGCCCGGCTACAAAGGCGCGGTCGAACTCGGCGCGCGGCAATTCCACCATGCGCGCCGCGGCGTCGATGATCGGGCGGTAGCCGGTGCAGCGGCACAGGTTGCCCGAGAGCGCATCGTCGACCTGGCAGCGCAGCGGTGGCTGGCCGTCGGCTTTCAGGTACATGCCCCACAGCGACATCGCAAAACCCGGCGTGCAAAAGCCGCACTGCGAGCCATGGCATTCGACCAGCGCCTGTTGCACCGGATGCAGGCGCCCGTCGGGCAACTGCAGGTCCTCGACCGTGAACAAGGCCTTGCCGTCGAGCGTGGGCGTGAACTGGATGCAGGAATTGACCGCTTTGAGTTCGAGCTGCCCGCCTTCGAGCGAACCGATCACGACCGTGCACGCGCCGCAGTCACCCTCGGCGCAGCCTTCCTTGGTGCCGGTGCAACGCAAATCCTCCCGCAGGTGCTGCAGGATGGTTTGCGTCGGCGCCACGCCGGTCAGTTCATGCACGGCGTTGCGGAAATAAAAGCGGATCGGTTCGGCCATGCTGGTCTCGGATGAAAGGCAGCGTGAAGGATACTCCCTGCGCGTGTCAAGCCACTATCAATAAAATCAGATATTGCTTATCGTCGAAAGAATATATTACCCGCCATACGGATGGGTCGCCCGCCAGTGATTGGCGATGTCGATGCGGCGCGTGATCCACACATGCTTGTGCCCCAGTACGTAATCCAGGAAGCGCGCCAGCGATGCGGCCCGCGCCGGGCGGCCCGCCAGCCGGCAATGCAGTCCGATCGACAGCATTTTAGGCTGGTTCAGGCCATTCGGGTCCCCTTCCGCATACAGCAGGTCGAAGGCGTCCTTCAGGTAATCGAAGAACTGGGTGCCGGAATTGAAGCCCTGCATGGCGGCGAAGCGCATGTCGTTGGTGTCGAGCGTGTACGGCAGGATCAGGTGGGGCCGCTCGGCCGGCGCGCCATCGCTGCCCGTAAACGCCACGTTTTGCCAGAACGGCAAGTCGTCGCCGTAATGGTCGGCATCGTAGGCAAAGCCGCCATGTTCGACGACCAGGCGCCGCGTATTCGGCGAATCGCGCCCGGTGTACCAGCCCAGCGGCGCCTCGCCCGTCAGGCCGCGCATGATTTCGACCGCTTCGCGCATGTGGGCGCGTTCCTCGGCTTCGTTCATGTTCTGGTAGGAGATCCAGCGCAGGCCGTGGCAGGCGATTTCATGGCCGAGTTCGCGGAAAGCGGCCACCGCATCCGGATTGCGCTGCAGCGCCATCGCCACGCCGAAGACGGTCAGCGGCAGGCCGCGCGCCTCGAACAGGCGCAGCAGGCGCCAGAGGCCGGCGCGCGAACCGTATTCGTAGAGCGACTCCATGCTCATGTGGCGCATCGGAAAGGCCTGGGCGCCGATGATTTCCGACAAAAAGGTTTCCGAGGCCGGGTCGCCATGCAGCACCGAGTTCTCCGCGCCCTCTTCGTAATTCAGCACGAACTGCAGGGCGATGCGCGCCTCGCCTGGCCAGCGCGGATGCGGGGGATTGCGGCCGTAACCGACCAGGTCGCGGGGGTAAGCTTGGTCCATGGCTGACTCGCAGGATGAAAGGACTATGTTGATCTTATATTGACGGATGTACAACCCTCAACTACAACCTCAACTGCAACCGTATATCATCCCATGAATAAGCACCTTCCACATGCTCGTACAGGAGAAGAGATGGGCAAACTCAGCACCCACGTGCTCGACACCGCGCACGGCCGTCCGGCCGCCGGCGTGGCGATCGAGCTGTACGCCGTCGACGCCGGCAGCCGCACCCTGCTGGCGCAGGCCAGGACCAACGCCGACGGCCGCTGCGACGCCGCGCTGCTCGAAGGCGGCGCCCTGCAGGCGGGGCGCTACGAACTGGTCTTCGCGGCTGGCGATTATTTCGCGGCGCAGGGCCTGGCGCTTGCCGAGCCGCGTTTCATCGACCGCGTGACGATTGCGTTTGGCGTCGCCGACCCTGGCCAGAACTACCATGTGCCGCTGGTAGTAACACCCTGGTCCTACTCCACCTACCGCGGCAGCTGACAGATAAAACGGTATACAAGCCGCACATATGCAGGGGCGATTGCATCGCCGCATGAACTTGTTATCCTGAGATGTCAGGAGGGAAAGCTCATGTCCTTGCACATCGTTCATTTCATCGGCCCGATCAACCACAACTCGGCCTGCACCGTGCGCAACCTGTGCCTGCAGGCCCTGCAAAACGGGGCCAGCGAAATCGAGCTGCACCTGTCGACCGAAGGCGGCAACATGACGGCCGGCTTCGCGCTCTATTTCTTCCTGAAATCCTTGCCGGTACCGCTGACCACCTTCAATATCGGAAGCGTGGAATCGGTCGGTGTCGTCATCTTCCTGGCCGGCGCCAGGCGCTTCGCCTGCCCCGGCGCCCGTTTTCTCGTCCATCCGCTGCACTGGGGCTTCGGCAACCTGGCCGCAGCCGACCATTCGCGCGTGTCCGAATGGCGCGAATGCCTGGATTTCGACGCCGAACGCTATGCCAGCATCTTCGACGACGCCACCCGCGGCGCCCCGGAAGCAGGCGACATCCGCCCTCACCTATTTGGCAATGCGCGCATCTATACGGCCGAGCAGGCCGTGCGCGCCGGACTCGTCCACGAAGCCTTCCAGGCCCGCCTGCCCCCCATGGGCGCCACCTCGCATTGGTGGAATTGATCATTCAGACAAGCTTGCTTGGCAGAACATTGCCGGGTTTGTAATGATGACAGCGCATCTGTTTCAGTAGCGCAACGTCGCGACCTGACATTCAGACATTTAGCCTGTTGCAACAGACTTTTGCTTGTCAGCATATTTGCCGCATGGATAGAATTATTTCTGTCCATTCACGCACATCGCGTGTTGAGGCATCACAACAAGAAGCAAATCTTATAAACGCAGCATCAGTTACAGGTTGTCTAATGAATAAGCAGATTATTGCCGCCGTGCTGGCCCTGCCGCTCGCACTCTCGTCGGCCTTCGCGCAGGAAGCGGAAGGACCGTCGGTCAAAGTCAGCGGTTTCGGTACCGCCGCCCTCACCTGGACCAATACGAACGACGCCGAATTCGGCCGTCCGAACCAGGCCACCGGCGCCAAGAAAAATCCACGCACCGGCGTCGACTCGAACCTCGGCCTGCAGGCTGACGTCCGTATCAACCACTGGCTCTCGTTCACCGGCCAGGGCCTGGTGCGGCGCGACGCCGAAGACGACTTTGGCGCGGAACTGGGCTGGGCCTTCGCCAAGGCCAAAGTCAATGACCAGCTGAGCTTCCGGGTCGGCCGCATCGGCCTGCCGGCCTTCATGATTTCGGACTACCGCAACGTCGGCTACGCCAACACCTTCCTGCGCCCGCCTGGCGAGATGTATTCGCAGGTGCCGTTCAACAGCCTCGACGGCGTCGACGCCAGCTGGCAGCAGAGCATCGGCGACACGACCGTGACCGCGCAGCTCGCCTACGGCGGCACCGAAGCCAAGATCGCCGGCGGCGTCACCGGCAAGGCCAAGAAGATGTCGGCCCTGAGCGTGGTGGCCGAGCACGGCCCGTTCACGCTGCGTGCCGGCCGCGTCGACGCGACCGTGTCGATCACCGGTTCGGCCAGCTTCGATTCGCTGCTGGCAGGCCTGCGCGCCACCGGCACCGGCTACCGCTTCCCGCAACTGAACGCGATGGCGGCCGAACTCGACGCGAACGACAAGAAGGCGTCGTTTACTTCGCTGGGCCTGGGCCTGGACTGGAACAACCTGGTTGTCCAGACCGAGTTCGCCAAGCGCAAGACCGAGACCTATGTCAACGACACGACCTCCTGGTACGTGATGGGCGGCTACCGCTTCGGCAAGGTCCTGCCTTACGTCATCCAGAGCAAGGTCTCGATCGACGGCTTCCCGGCCAACGTCGTGCCGACCGCCTGCCCGGCCGGCTTCCCGGCTGCCTGCACCCCGACCCTGGCCGCACTGCGCGCCGGCGCGGCCCGCCTGCCGTACAGCGGCATCGGCCAGGGTGAGCAGAGCACCACCTCGATCGGCGTGCGCTGGGACTTCTACCGTTCGGTGGCGCTGAAAGCCCAGCTGGACCGCGTCAAGCCGGAAGTCGGCAGCGGCCTGCTGCTCAACGCCCAGCCTGGCTTCACCGGCCCGGTCACCGTCGGCGCCGTCGCCCTCGACTTCGTTTTCTAAGGAACGCGCCATGCATAAGCTAATCAAAGCGGCCGTGGCCGCAGCCGTCCTCGGCACCTCCAGCCTGGCGCTGGCCGAAGTGGTGGTGGTGGTGAACCCGAAAGCGGCTGAAGCGACCATGTCGAAAGACCAGATCGCCCAGTTCTTCCTCGGTAAGTCGAGCGCGATGACCCCGGTCGACCAGCCGGAAGACGCGCCCGTGCGCGCCGAGTTCTACAAGAAGGTCACCGACAAGGAAGCCTCGCAAGCCAAGGCCCTGTGGTCGAAGCTGGTCTTCACCGGCAAGGCCACGATGCCGAAGGAAGTGGCAAACAGCGCCGCCGTGAAAAGCGCCGTGGCCGCCAATCCGAAAGCCATCGGCTACATCGAGAAAAGCGCCGTCGACGCCAGCGTCAAAGTGGTCTACACCGCACCGTAAGCGGTACCGCCCACGTTGAGGTCCGCCCTGCCCGCCCCGTGCCGGCAGGGCGCTTTCGATAGCAGCGACGCACAGCAGCAAGTCAAGAGAGACAAGAACATGAGCATCAAGCGCAAAATCTGGGCACTACCCGTCATTTCGACCCTCATCTTCGGCCTCGGCGTCGGCCTGTCCGCGACGATCGCGAACGACGCCTTGAGCTCGATCGCCGCCACCGGGCGCACCGACTACCCCGTGCTCGACGCCTCGAAGGCGATCACGCTCGAGGTCAGGGAAATCACCGCCGGCCTCTCCGATGCCGTGACCGAAGGCGACAAGGCGCGCATCGGCAGCCTCAACGAACAGGCCGACAAGCTGCGCGCACACATCGGCCAGTTCGGCCGGATCGAGGGCCAGCGCGACAACGGCGCCCGCTTGCTCAAAGAATTCAACGATTACTATGCGCCGGCCCTGTCGGCCGCGCGCATCATGCTCGAACTCGAGCAGGGCGACCCGCAAGCCGTGGTGCCGAAGATGCAAAGCACGCTCGCGGTGCTGAACGCCGACCTGGAAAAGACCCAGGCCAGGGCCGGGCAGCAGTTCAGCGCCGGCATCGCCAACAGCGAAGCCAACGTGCGCCGCGTGCTCTGGACCATGATCCTCACCGCCCTGGTCGTCGTCCTCAGCCTGGCGCTGGTGTCCTGGTTCGTGGTGCGCGCCATCTGGCAGCAGCTCGGCGGCGAGCCGGAATATGCGCGCGAGATCGCCCGCTCGGTGGCCGCCGGCGACCTGGCGATGGACATCCGCACCGACAGCAAGGACACCACCAGCCTGCTGGCATCCCTGAAAGACATGCGTGCGCGCCTGGCGACGATGGTCGCCGAAATCAAGACCTCGGCCGACACGATCGCCCTGGCCAGCGCCGAAATCGCCAGCGGCAACGCCGACCTGGCCGGCCGCACCGAATCGCAGGCGGCCAACATCGAGCGCACCGCGCGCGCGATGACCGAAGTGACGGGCGCGGTGCGCCAGAACGCGGCCAACGCCGTCGACGCCAACGCGCTGGTGGTCAGCGCCACCGACATCGCCACCCGCGGCGGCCAGGTCGTGGGCGGCGTGGTCGCCACCATGGGCGACATCAATACCTCGGCCAAGAAGATCGTCGAAATCATTTCGGTCATCGACGGCATCGCCTTCCAGACCAACATCCTGGCGCTCAATGCCGCGGTCGAGGCGGCGCGTGCCGGCGAGCAGGGCCGCGGTTTCGCGGTCGTGGCCAGCGAAGTACGCAACCTGGCCCAGCGCAGCGCGGCGGCGGCCAAGGAAATCAAGGGGCTGATCGGCGACTCGGTCGCCAAGGTCAACGCCGGCAGCGTGCTGGTCGACCAAGCCGGCGTGACCATGGGCCAGATCGTCGATTCGGTCAAGAAGGTGCACGACATCATGGCCGAGATCACCCTGGCCGGCCAGCGCCAGAGCGAAGGCATCGAGGATATCGGCCGCGCCATCGACAGCATGGACGAGATGACCCAGCAGAACTCGGCGCTGGTCGAGCAGGCTTCGGCCACCGCCGAATCGCTCACCGAGCAGACCGGGCAGCTCACGAATGCGCTGTCCGTGTTCAAGCTGGCCGCGACGGCGGCGACACCGGCCACAGCGCCGCTGGCGCTACGCTGATCAAGCAGACAACACCTCTTGACAGAGCACCAACAGGCATGACGCCGCGGGGCGTCATGCCTTTTTGTCTACGTGGCGTGCATGCATCTCTACCCTGTTGAAACGCTTTACAAATTTGATGCCTGTAGGCATCATCCGAAGGGTCCGCCGTCTCGCTCCGCCGCGCGCGGCTTCTGGTTGTTCCCTTGTTGTTCCTTAAATCACCGGCTTCGCATTTGCTTATGGCAGCAGTCCTCCCAAGCACGACTTCAGGCACACCGATGTCGGCGCCGATGTCCGGACTTGCGCGCGCCCTGGTGCAGGCCGGCCGCCTGACTGCGGTACAGGCCGACGCCTTCCAGAAAAAAGCGGTGGCCGAGCGCGTTACCTTCATCGACGCCATCCTCGCCGGCGGCGCGCTCGACGCCGGCACGCTGGCGGCCTTCTGCGCCGAGACCTTCGGCTACCCGCTGCTCGACCTGTCGACCTTCAGCGTCGATTCCCTGCCGCCGGGTGCGATCGACACCAAGCTGATGACGGCGCAGCGCGTGATCGCGCTGGCCAAGCGCGGCAACCGGCTATCGGTGGCGATTTCCGACCCGACCAACACCCAGGCCCTGGACCAGATCAAGTTCCAGAGCGAGGCCGCGGTCGAGCCGGTGATCGTGGCGCACGACGCCCTGCTCGCCTTGCTGGCGATCCTGACCAAGAGCGCCGAACAAAGCCTGAACGACCTGGCCGGCGACGGCGCCGAGATCGAATTCGCCGAAGAAGAATCGACCAGCGTGCCGCTGGAATCGACCAACGAGGTCGAGGACGCGCCGATCGTGCGCTTCCTGAACAAGATCCTGATGGACGCGGTAAACCTGGGCGCCTCCGACATCCACTTCGAGCCCTACGAAAAATACTACCGGATCCGCCTGCGCGTGGACGGCGTGCTGCGCGACCATGCGATGCCGCCGCTGTCGATCCGCGACAAGCTGGTCTCGCGCATCAAGGTGCTGGCGAAACTCGACATCTCGGAAAAGCGCGTGCCGCAGGACGGCCGCATGCGCTTGATCCTGTCGCCGACGCGCACCATCGACCTGCGCGTGTCCACGCTGCCGACGCTGTTCGGCGAAAAGACGGTCATGCGTATTCTGGACGCGACCCAGGCCCAGATGGGCATCGACGCCCTCGGCTACGACCCCGACCAGCGCGACCTGCTGATGGACGCGATCTCGCGCCCCTACGGCATGGTGCTGGTGACGGGGCCGACCGGCTCCGGCAAGACGGTCTCGCTGTACAGCTGCCTGAACGTGCTGAACAAGCCCGGCATCAACATCTCGACCGCGGAAGACCCGGCCGAGATCAACCTGCCCGGCGTGAACCAGGTCAACGTCAACGACAAGGCTGGCCTGACCTTCCCGGTCGCGCTGAAATCCTTCCTGCGCCAGGACCCGGACATCATCATGGTCGGCGAGATCCGCGACCTGGAGACGGCCGACATCGCGATCAAGGCCGCGCAGACCGGGCACATGGTGTTCTCGACCCTGCACACCAACGACGCGCCCTCGACCCTGACGCGCCTGATGAACATGGGCGTGGCGGGCTTCAACATCGCCTCCTCGGTGATCCTGATCACCGCCCAGCGCCTGGCGCGCCGCCTCTGCACCTGCAAGCAGCCGCTCGAGATGGGCCGCGATGCCCTGCTGGCGGCCGGCTACCGCGAAAGCGACCTGGAAGGCGACTGGAAGCCCTACGGCCCGGTCGGCTGCGAGCGCTGCCTCGGTTCCGGCTACAAGGGACGGGTCGGCATCTACCAGATCATGCCGATCAGCCCCTCGATCGAAGCCCTGATCCTGGCCCAGGGCAACGCGATGCAGATCGCCGCTCAGGCCGAAAAGGAAGGCGTGAACTCGCTGCGCCGCTCGGGCCTGCTGAAGGTCAAACAAGGGCTGACCAGCGTCGAAGAAGTGCTCGGCTGTACCAACGAATAGCGAACTGACAGGATTACTTATGGCAACGTCCCTTACCACCCGGCCCCGCCCCGGCGCACAAATCAAGGAAGCGGTCTACGCCTGGGAAGGCAAGGACAAGGCCGGCAAGACGGTGCGCGGCGAGCTGCGCGCCGGGGGCGAGGCGATCGTCAACGTGACGCTGCGCCGCCAGGGCATCATGGTCACCAAGGTCAAGAAAAAGGTCTACCGCAGCGGCAAGAAGATCACCGACAAGGACCTGACCATGTTCACGCGCCAGCTGGCGACGATGATGAAGGCCGGCGTTCCGCTCTTGCAGGCCTTCGACATCGTCGGCAAGGGCCATGCGAATCCGTCGATGGCCAAACTCATCCTGGACCTGCGCTCGGACATCGAGACCGGCACCAGCCTGAACAACGCCTTCCGCAAATACCCGCGCTATTTCGATCCGCTGTTCTGCAACCTGGTCGGCGCCGGCGAACAGGCCGGTATCCTGGAAGACCTGCTGCACCGCCTCGCCATCTACAAGGAAAAGACGCTGGCGATCAAATCGAAGATCAAGTCCGCCCTGACCTACCCGATCGCGATCCTGTCGGTCGCCTTCATCGTCGTCGCCGTGATCATGATCTGGGTGGTCCCCGCTTTTAAATCGGTGTTCCAGAGCTTCGGCGCCGACCTGCCCGCACCGACCCTGATCGTGATGGGCATGTCGGAATTCTTCGTGCAGTGGTGGTGGCTGATCTTCGGTTCGATTTTCGGCGCCGTCTACTTCTTCTTCCAGTCCTGGCGCCGCTCCTTGAAAATGCAGCAGGCGATGGACCGCATCCTGCTGCGCCTGCCGATTTTCGGCGCCGTGATCAGGAAAGCGACCATCGCCCGCTGGACGCGCACTCTGGCCACCATGTTCGCCGCCGGCGTGCCGCTGGTCGAAGCGCTCGACTCGGTCGGCGGCGCCTCCGGCAATGCCGTCTATCTGGACGCCACGCGCCGCATCCAGACCGAAGTGAGCACCGGCACCAGCCTGACGAGCGCCATGCAGAACGCGAACGTGTTCCCGAGCATGGTGATCCAGATGGTCGCCATCGGCGAGGAATCCGGCGCCCTCGATGCCATGCTGGGCAAAGTGGCTGACTTCTTCGAGGAAGAAGTCGACGAGGCCGTCGCCGCGCTGTCCTCGCTGATGGAGCCGATGATCATGGTCATCCTGGGCGTGCTGATCGGCGGCCTGGTGGTGGCGATGTATTTGCCGATTTTCAAGCTCGGTTCGGTCGTGTAAACTTACCGTTCGCAGTAGTTTTGCCCCGAGCGGGCGAAACTACTGCACAGCATCACCAGGGCGCCACGGCCCTGCACGCTTCTTCCGCCCGACTCCCTTCAGCACGTCTCCCCGGCTTCTTTAACCTGCCTGTCCTTGCCTCCACAATGTCAACCAGTCTGTGGGGCTACTGCGACAGCCAACCCGCCTTTTTTCCTACATCTCCCTGCGCGATTCCCCTACAGAATCGACTGAAGGCGAGAGAACGATTGGCTAAAATGAATTGTCAAATAAGGAACGAAACCTGGGCGTTCGCTCGCACGGAATTCGTGAAAACACTTAACTAACCAAAAGGAAATCATCTGATGGCAAATTCGGATCACAAGGGCGACGGCGCCCCGCCAAGCAAAGTGCATGTTGGCCCAGCAACTAAGAAGAAAAGCATCCTCCCATGGATCCTGCTGGGTCTGGGCTTGCTGGCCCTGCTGTTCGGGCTGCGCCGCTGCAGCGACGACGAGGCAGTTACCCGCGTCGACACGACCACGACCACGACAACAACGGCGCCCGTCGCCGATGCGACCGTGGCGCCGGCGCCTGTCACCGCTCCCGCCACCGGCACCACCGCGGTCCTGGCCGGCACTTCGGGCGTTGGCAGCTATCTTGCCGGCACCGAAGCACTGCCGCGCACCTTCGTGTTTGAAAAGCTCTATTTCGATACCTCGAAAAGCGAGATTCGGGCAGCCGACCGCGAAGAAGTGAACATGCTGGGCGCTGCGCTGAAGCAGTATCCGAACGCGCGCATCCAGATCGTCGGTTATGCCGATGCACGCGGCGACGCCACTGCCAACGCGACCCTGGGCAAGGCGCGCGCTGACAGCGTGAAGGCGGCACTCGTGGCCGACGGCATTGCCGCCGATCGCATCGATACGGCTTCCGGTGGCGAGACCAACCCCGCCGACACGAATGCCACCTCGACCGGCCAGGCCGAAAACCGCCGCACCGAACTGATCGTGCTGCAGCGCTGATCCCATCCGTTTCAAGAAAGGAAACTCTCATGTCACGTACTATTACCGCACTGTTCGACAGCTATGCCGACGCCGACGCAGGCCGCCAGCGGCTGCTTGCAGCCAATCTCGATACCGAAAGGGTCAAGATTTACGACAAGTCGGCGTTGGGTGAAACGGGTTCGTCGCAGCAGGAATCGGGGATCTGGGCGGCTAACAAGAACGCCTTCCTGCCCGGCGAAGACCGTCATGTCTATGAAGAAGGCTTGCGCCGCGGCGGCTTCCTGCTGATCGCCGACGTCGACGACGACGAAGCCGACGAGGCCGTTGCGGCACTCAACGAATCCCAGCTCAGAAGCGTCGATGTCGAAGACCGCGCCCATCAGTGGAAGTCGGAAGGCTGGACGCCTGCGGCCACGGGTGCCGGCATGGCAGGCATGGCAGGCATGGGCGCCGGCGCGCAGCACTCTTCGTCGATGTCGGCGCAGTCCTCGAACCTGCAGGACAGCACGGGTCGTACCGACTCCCTGCAACGCGATACGACGAGCGAGCGTATTCCCGTCGTGGAAGAGCAACTGAAGGTTGGCAAGCGTGAAGTCGAGCGCGGCGGCGTGCGGGTCTACTCGCATGTCGTCGAAACGCCCGTCAACGAAAGCGTCGAATTGCGCGAGGAGCACGTGGATGTGCAACGCCGCGCCGTCGACCAGCCGATCAGCGGTGCCGACGCGACCGCGTTCAAGGAGCAAAGCATCGAGATGCGTGAAACCGCCGAGGAAGCCGTGGTCCAGAAAACCGCCCGCGTCGTCGAGGAAGTCACGATCAGCAAGGACGTGAGCGAGCGCCAGCAGCAGATCCACGACACGGTGCGCCATACCGAAGTGGAAGTCGAGCGCTTGGGCGGCACGGATGACGACAGCTACTATCGGAATCACTTCCAGAGCAATTACGGCAGCGCAGGCGGTTCGTACGACGACTTTGCCCCGGCCTATTCCTATGGCTCGCAGATGCGCGGCGACACCCGCTACAGCGGCCGTCAATGGGACAGCGTCGAAAGCGACCTGCGCACCGACTGGGAGTCGCGCAACGCCGGCACGGGTTCGACCTGGGAAAAGATGAAGGCGGCCGTCCGTCATGGATGGGATCGCATGACTGACGACAAGGGCACGAACCGGTCGTATTAAGCTTCCTGACTGAGTAAAAAACGCGGGTTCGCCCGCGTTTTTTCATGCCTGTTCTATCGCCGTTCTATGGCCGCCTCTGTCCGATCACGCTCGCCACCTTGGTGGTGATGACATCGACCGCCGGGCCGTTTGCGCCGTGCGGCAGAATCACGTCGGCGTGGCGCTTGGTCGGCTCGATGAACTGCTTGTGCATCGGACGCACGGTTTCCAGGTACTGGCTGACGATGCTCTCCACCGAGCGGCCGCGTTCGGCGATATCGCGCTGCATGCGGCGGATGAAGCGCACGTCGGGAGCGGTGTCGACAAAAATCTTCAGCGACATCATCTTGCGCAAGTCCGCGTCGTACAGGGCAAACAGGCCCTCGATCACGATGACCGGGGCAGGTTTGACGGGAATGGTCTTGTTGGAGCGGTTGTCGATCGTGAAATCGTACTCGGGCATCTCGATCGCTTCGCCATTGCGCAAGGCCTGCACGTGCTGCACCAGCAGCGGCCAGTCGAAGGCCTGCGGATGATCGTAATTCTGTTTGCGCCGCACTTCGGGGCTGAGATCGGACTGATCGCAGTAATAATCGTCCTGCATCACGACCGAGACGGTATCGGCGCCGAAGGAAGCGAGCACCTGCTGGGACACCGTCGACTTGCCGCTGCCGCTGCCGCCAGCGACACCAATGACAAACGGAGGGGAAGAAATTGCATTCATCCCCGCATGATACCGGAGCGGCGGCTGAACTGACAGTGGCATGCTGCCGGCGCCGACGTCTGCACAGCCTTACTGTTTGATACGCGCCATCAGCACCCCCAGCCGCCTGATCGCCTCCATCAGGTTCCCCGCGCTGGCCGCATACGACAGCCGCACGTAACGGTCGGCGCCGCAATGTCCGAAATCCTTGCCGGGCGTGAGCGCCACGTGCACCTCGTCCAGCGCGCGCTCGCAGAACTGCCAGGAGCTCAAGCCGGTCGCGCTCACGTCGAAGTACACATAGAAAGCGCCGTCCGGCGGCACCGGCACCGGCAGGCCGATGCCGGCCAGACCCTGTAACACCAGCTCCCGGCGCCGGGCGAACTCGACCCGCCGCTCTTCGCAGATCGCCAGCGAGGCCGGCGTGAAACAGGCCAGCGCCGCCTGCTGCGACACGTTGGACGGGCAAATATAGTAATTCTGGGCCAGGCGCTCCATCGTCGGCGCCATCGCGTCCGGCACCACGGCCCAGCCGAGGCGCCAGCCGGTCATGCCGAAATACTTCGAGAAGCTGTTGATGACGATGGCGCCGGGGTCGTGCGCCAGGATCGTCTGCGGCGCGTGGCCGGCGCCGTCGCGGTCGCCCAGGTTCAGGTAGATCTCGTCGACGATGCGCCAGGCGTCGTGCTCGCGCGCCCAGTCGCAGATGGCGCGCAGCTCCGCCGGCGCCACCGAAGTGCCGGTCGGATTCGAGGGCGTCGCGATCATCAGGCCCTTCGTTTGCGCCGTCCAGTGGGCGCGCACGCTCTCGGCGGAAAGCTGGAAGCGGCTGCCGGCATCGGTGGGCACCAGTTTCACCTGCGCGCCGAAGCTGCTCAGGAACTGGCGGTTGCAGGGATACGAAGGGTCGCCGACGATGGCCTCGTCGCCCGGATCGACCAGGGCCGCCGTCACCAGCAAGAGCGCGGCCGAGGCCCCGGCGGTGACGACGATCCGGCTCGGCGCAATCGTCACGCCATGCTCGCGCAGGTAAAAGCCGGCGATCGCCTCGCGCAGGGCCGGTATGCCCAGGGCCGCGGTGTAGGGCAGCGCGCCGCCGTCGAGGGCCGCGCGCGCCGCTTCCAGCACGGCCGGAGGCGGACCGAAATCGGGCTCGCCGAGGCTGAGCTTGATGACGTGGTGGCCTTGCGCTTCGAGGGCGGCGGCGCGTTTGCCGAACTCCATGGCGAAGAAGGGATCGACCGCCTGGGCGCGCTGGGATATTTTCATGATGGGTTCCGGTTGAAGACTGCCTGAGGCGGATTTTAACCGCGCCGGCGCCTCAACTGCGGCCAGGGACGATATCTACCCCGATCAGCTCGGCCAGCGCCAGCAGTTCGCCATACGCGCTCGCATCGCCCACCAGGCTGCGCGAGCCTGCCACCTCGCGCAGGGCCTCGCCGTCGACCCGGTCGCCGAACAGCACGAGCGAGCGCGCGCTGTCGTCCTGGCGCGAGGTCCAGCACAGCCCCTGCACCTGCGGGCACTGGGCGTGGATCGCTTCGGCCCACAGCCGGCTGACCGGATACTGGTCTTTTTCGGTGTCGATCAGGGCATTGCGCTGCACCCCGAGCTTGCGCAGGGCCTTGCTGCCGAGGTCGGCCAGCAGCAGGCCGTTTGTCGCTTCGAAACGGGAATGCAGCTGACCGTCGAGCTTGTTCCTGTCGAAGGTTTTATGACCTGGCGCGAAAGGCACGTCGTGGAACACGCTTTCCATCGCCGCGCAGGCAAAGCTGGAGCCGCCGTACAGGGTGGGAATCGGCTCGCCCCGGCTGTTGCGGATGGGGCTGAAGCGGGCGTTGCCGCGCACGCCAGGATTGAACTGCACCGCGCCGTACAAGCCGGCATGTACCCGGTGAATGGTGGCGCCGGCCGGCCAGGCCGTCGTGGAAATATGCAGGGTGGATGATGGCGAACTTGCGGTGTCGTGGTGTCGGATGCTGCGCGGCCTGGCGGCCGGCGGCTTACGCATGCAGCACGCCTTCGCATTCGTCCGCGGCTGCCGCGATGACACGGGCGGGGTCGAGCGCGAGCAGCTCGCGTGGCGTTTTGCCGCCCAGGTAACTGTTGGCGGACATGAACCAGTAGGACAGGCCCCAGCTGTCCTTGGCATCGCCGAAGGTTTTCAGCACTTGCGCCAGCGCCTTGCGCGGCCGGTAGCCGGCCTGGGGGTCGAGTCCGTAACTGGGGAAATAATCGACGCCGTTGTGGCGGATGGCGAAAATGGCGCCGTCGCGTTTCCACTTGTTGGGCTGGGCGCTGGGATTGGTGGCGCTGAAATTGGCCGCGGTGGCGATTTCGGCCGCCGTCATCCAGTCGCCGCTGTCGATGACGGCGGTGCGCGCGCGCGCCAGCATGGTCGCTTCCCTCAGCTCGTTCGGCGTGGGCGGCACCTTCGGCACCAGCGCCCCGACGATCGCTTCGAGCGATGCGCGGTGGTGCTTGCCGACCAGGGTTTTCACGAGCTCGGCGATGCTGGCGAAGGTTTGCGCTATCGCAGCCGCTTCGCGCGGCGTGGCATGGGCCAGCGCCACGGCCACCACCTGTTCGGCGTCGACCTGGTGCAAGCCCCTGCTGACTTCTTCGGGGTCGCCTGCCAATGCCGAAATACCAGGCACTTCCTGTTCCAGTGCGTACATGGCCCCTCCTGATGAGATTATGCCGGCTAACTTTGTTTCATCATAACCCATATAACCGATTGGCACCACGAACGCCTTAAGGAGACGGAAAGAATGCCGCCAACGGCCCTTGAAGGCGCGTCTGCCATGTTGGCAGGGCTGCCGATGCAAGCTTCCTTCGCCAAACGGGGAGAAACCCCCTAAAATACGTTGATCTACGGAACCATTCTTTACTTTCGGAAGCCAGCCTTTGGAAACTCTTCTCTTCGCCGCCCCGGCATTGCTCGCCCCTGCCCTGGTTGCCGGCCTGTTTGGCCTGCTCATCGGCAGTTTCCTGAACGTGGTGATCCACCGCGTCCCGAAGATGATGCAGCGCGAGTCCGACAATTATGTTGCCAGCGAAAGCGGCAAGGAATTGCCGCACACCGACCGCTACAACCTGATGGTGCCGAGGTCGGCCTGCCCGCACTGCGGCCACCAGATCGGGGCGATGGAAAACATCCCCGTCGTCAGCTGGCTGGCGCTGCGCGGCAAGTGCCGCAAATGCAAGGCGCCGATCTCGGCACGCTACCCTGCCGTCGAACTCCTGACCGGCCTGCTGTCCGCCTTGCTGGTCTGGACCTTCGGTTCCGGCGTGGCCGGCATGGCGACCCTGCTGTTCGCCTACCTCCTGATCGCGATGACCTTCATCGACGTCGACACCCAGCTCCTGCCGGACGACCTCACCTTCCCGCTGCTGTGGGCCGGCCTGCTGGTCAACCTGGACGGCACCTTCGTGCCGCTGCGCGACGCCGTCATCGGCGCGGCCGCCGGCTACCTCGTGTTGTGGGCGGTGTACTGGCTGTTCAAGCTCGCGACCGGCAAGGAAGGCATGGGCTATGGCGATTTCAAACTGCTCGCCGCCCTCGGCGCCTGGCTCGGCTGGACCATGCTGCCGACGATTATCCTGCTGTCCTCGGTGGTCGGCGCCCTGGTCGGCATCAGCCTGATCGTGTTCGCCAAGCGCGGGCGCGACAAGCCGATTCCCTTCGGTCCCTACCTGGCCGCCGCCGGCATGATCGCCCTGCTCTACGGCGAGCAGATCGGCGCGATGTTCCTCGGCTACCTGGCTTGACGCCATGACGGCCGCCCCCGCATTTTCAGTGGGACTGACCGGCGGCATCGGCTGCGGCAAGACGACGGTCGCCGACATGTTCGGCGCGCTCGGCGCCACCCTGGTCGACACCGACGCCATCGCCCATGCGCTCACCGCCCCGCACGGGGCTGCGATCGCGCCGATCCTGGCCGAGTTCGGCCCTGCTTTCGTCACGCCCGAGGGTGCACTGGACCGCGCGAAGATGCGCGAACTGGTGTTCGCCGATCCCGGCGCCCGCACCAGGCTGGAAGCGATCCTGCATCCGCGCATCCGCGAGGCCACGAGCGCCGCGGCGGCGATCGCCACCGGCCCCTACGTCATCTTCGTGGTGCCGCTCCTGATCGAGTCCGGCAGCTGGGCCGATCGCGTGACGCGGGTGCTGGCGATCGACTGTTCCGAGGCCACCCAAGTGGCGCGCGTCATGGCCAGGAACGCTCTGCCCGAGCCCCAGGTACGCGCCATCATGGCGGCGCAGGCGACCCGTGCGCAGCGCCTGGCGGCGGCCGACGACGTGATCCTCAACGAGGACGGCATCGACGCCTTGCAGCCCCAGGTCGAACGCCTGCACGTGTTTTACCTGGCCGAGTCCGCGCGCGTCAAAGCGTCGATCAAGCGGGATTTGTAATTTTGCTTCGCATGGTTCAGAATCACGGGGTTGCTCGCCAGCCCACCTCCAGGGGAATGTTACTTTGATCGTCTATGAATATCCTTTCAACGAGCGCATTCGCACGTTGTTGCGGCTGGAAGACCTGTACGAAAAATTCAAATTTTTCGTCCAACAGGATCATCCGATGCAGCACCACGTCGCGCTCGCGACGATCTTCGACATACTGGAAGTGGCCGGCCGCGCCGACCTGAAATCCGACCTGCTCCAAGAACTCGAACGCCAGAAGCAAAGCCTGCTGGCCTACCGCAGCAATCCGGCGGTGGCGGCCGAAGCCCTCGACGCCATCCTCGGCGAACTCGACCAGGTCAGCAGCGCACTCGTTGCCGCCCAGGGCAAGACCGGCCAGAACGTGCGCGACAACGAGTGGCTGATGAGCATCCGCGGCCGCACGATCATTCCCGGCGGCGCCTGCGAATTCGACCTGCCCTCGTATTACGCCTGGCAGCAGCGCCCCTTCGAGCAGCGCCACGCCGACATCATGGGCTGGTTCGGCCCGCTCGCGCCGCTGTGCGACGCCCTCTCCCTCGTGCTGCGCCTGCTGCGCGACTCCGGCCGCCCGACCAAAATGGTCGCGACTTCCGGCAGCTACCAGCAGATGTTGCAGGGGAAGATCTACCACATGCTGCGGCTGACCATCGACGAGTCTCTGGGCGCGATCCCCGAGATTTCCGCCAACAAGTACATGCTGTGGGTGCGGTTCACCACCCAGGGCGGCGACCTGAAGCCCAAGTCGCTGGAAGAAGAAGTGCCGTTCGAGCTGACGCTCTGTAATTTTTAAGCTTTACTACCTGCCATGACCGTTGTTGCCTGCCCTACCTGCGCCCGCAAAGTCGAATGGACGCCTGAAAACAAGTTCCGTCCATTCTGCTCGGAGCGCTGCAAACAGATCGACCTCGGCGCCTGGGCCGAAGAGAAATACACCATCCCCGGCGCCGCGCCGAGCGAGCTGCAGGACAATCCGCTCGACGACGAAGACAAGCACTGATATGACGGCTTCGTAGTTTGTAGGGTGGGCTCAAGAGCGGTTCGCCGCCCGGCCCACCCCACGAATTACGCGTTGACGGTAATCCCGCCCGGCACCAGCACCGGCTTGTTACGGCGCCCGTAGCGGTCCATGAACAGGCCTTCCAGGCCGATCTCCGGCTGGCGGCCCGAGACCATGTCGGCCAGGACGCGCCCCGAGCCGCAGGCCATGGTCCAGCCCAGCGTGCCATGGCCGGTGTTCAGGAACAGGTTGCGGTAAGGGGTCGGGCCCACCACCGGCGTGCCGTCCGGCGTCATCGGGCGCAGGCCGCACCAGAACTCCGCTTTCGATACGTCGCCACCCTGCGGGAACAGATCGGTCACCGAGTGCTCCAGGGTGTCGCGGCGCGCCTGGTGCAGGCTCAGGTCGTAGCCCGCGATTTCGGCCGTGCCGCCGACGCGGATGCGGTCGCCCAGGCGCGTGATCGCCACCTTGTAGGTCTCGTCCATGATGGTCGATTCCGGCGCCCCGGCGGCGTCCGTGATCGGTACCGTGATCGAATAGCCCTTCACCGGATAGACCGGGATATGGATACCGATCTGCTTGAGGATCAGCGGCGAATAGCTGCCCAGCGCCAGCACGAAGGAATCGGCCTTCAGTTCGCCCTGCGAGGTCACCACGCCGACCACCTTGTCGCCTTCGACCGAGAGCCGCCGGATGTCGACGCCGTGGCGGAATTTCACGCCCAGTTCCTTGGCCATCTCGGCCAGGCGCTGGGTGAACTTGAAGCAGTCGCCGGTCTCGTCGTTCGGCAGCAGCAGACCGCCGACAAACTTGCCGCGCACTTTACTCAAGGCCGGCTCGAAAGCTTCGCAGCCGGCCGGATCGAGCACTTTATACGGCACGCCATACTGCTGCAGCACGGCGATGTCGGTGGCGGCGCCGTCGACCTGCTTCTGGGTGCGGAACAGCTGCAGTGTGCCCTGGGTGCGCTCGTCGTAGGCGATGCCGGTGTCGGCGCGCAGCTGCACCATCACGTCGCGGCTGTACTCGGCCAGGCGCACCATGCGGCCCTTGTTGATGGCATAGCTCTTGTGGTTGCAGTTGGCCAGCATCTGCAGCATCCAGCGCCATTGGACGGGGTCGAACTTGGGGCGCACCACGAGCGGGCTGTGCTGCATCATGAGCCACTTGAAGGCCTTGGCGGGCACGCCGGGGCCGGCCCATGGCGATGCATAGCCGGGCGAGATTTCGCCGGCGTTGCCGTAGCTCGTTTCCATGCCGGCGGCCGGCTGGCGGTCGATGACGGTCACGTCATGCCCGGCCTGGGCCAGGTAATACGCGGTGGTGGTGCCGATGACACCACTACCCAGGACGATGATTTTCACAGGGATCCTTCAACAGATTGATTGACTGCTTCTTACCTTGCAAAGCGCAGCTGATCGAGCCACTCGAGCAAGGGGATGGTGGCGGGCAGCAGCGGGGTGACGCCGACTGTCCCTTGCCACGCAAAGGCCTGGCCTTCCAGGCTTTGCGGTTCGCCGCGCCAGTCGCGGCTGATGTAAAAATGGAGCCGCACATGGGCGTGCTCGTAGACGTGCTCGACCCCGCACCACGGCGTGGCGCTGACGATCTCGACGCCCAGCTCCTCGACGAATTCGCGCTGCAGGGCTTTGAAAATGTCCTCGCCCTGTTCGACTTTACCGCCGGGGAATTCCCAGTAGCCCGCATAGGGCTTGCCCGCCGGCCGCTGGCCAAGCAGCACGTCGCCGTTCGGGCGCATCAAGATGCCGACCGCCACATCGATCGGCTGGGCCTTCGCTTCCTGCATGGCTGGTCCGTCCGGAAAATCCGATATTGTACGCCAGGCTGATGCGCAAGGCATGGGTGCTGTTGTGTCGGGTGATGCGGAATTGTGATGGCGGCGCGATGCGTCGGCTGGTTGAACGCGTGCGCGGCGAAGCCGCCCACCCTACGGCCTGCTGCAAACGTTAGCGGTATTCCCCGGGACGTAGGGTGGGCGGGTATCCCGCCCACGCGTTCAACCAGCCGGCGAACCGTCGGCAGCCAGTTTGCCTGCGTAATCCTTCGCAAACTGCCACGCAACGCGCCCGGAACGCGAGCCGCGTCCGAGCGCCCATTGCAGCGCCAGCGGCCGCGCCGCTTCGATCTGCTGCGGCGTGCAGCCGAAGCTGCCCAGCCAGTGCGCCACGATGGCCAAATAGTCGTCCTGGCGAAACGGATAAAACGACAGCCACACGCCAAAGCGCTCGGACAGCGAAATCTTTTCTTCCACCGCTTCGCCAGGATGCAGCTCCCCTTCGTCGCTGTGCGAAAAGCCGGCGTTGTCCGCCATCTTTTCCGGCATCAGGTGGCGCCGGTTCGACGTCGCGTAGATCAGCACATTGTCCGAGGGAGTGGCGATGCTGCCGTCGAGCGCCACCTTGAGCGCCTTGTAGCCGGCCTCGCCCTCTTCGAAGGAGAGGTCGTCGCAAAAAATGACGAAGCGCTCCGGGCGCGACGCCACCAGGTCGACGATGTCGGGCAGGTCGGCCAGATCCGCCTTGTCGACTTCGATCAGGCGCAGTCCCTGGTCGGCAAAGCCATTCAGGCAGGCCTTGATGAGGGAAGACTTGCCGGTGCCGCGCGCACCCGTCAGCAGCACGTTGTTGGCGGGACGGCGTGCGATGAACTGGCGCGTGTTCTGCTCGATCGCCATTTTTTGCGCCTCGACGTGCTGCAGGTCCTCGAAGCGGATGTTCGAGGCATGCAGCACCGGCTGCAGCCAGCTGCCGCCGCCGGATGCGCGGCGGCGCCAGCGGAAGGCCGCTGCGCGCTTCCAGTCCGGCTCGCGTGGCACGGCCGGCGGCAGCACCGCCTCCAGCCGCGTCAGCAGGCCCTCGGCGCGTTGCAGGAACTGCTCGAGCGGCGTCATGGGCGCAAACCCTTACGAGCGGTAGTCGGCGTTGATGGTGACGTAGTCGTGCGACAGGTCGCAGGTCCACACCGTGGCGCTGGCCTCGCCGCGACCGAGCGTCACCCGCACCAGGATCTCGGACTGCTTCATGACGCGCTGGCCGTCCGCTTCCTGGTAGGCCGGATTGCGCCCGCCCGCCTGCGCGACCAGCACCTCGTCCAGGTACAGATCGAGTTTGGTGACGTCGAGGTCGTCGACGCCGGCATAACCGACGGCGGCCAGGATGCGGCCCAGGTTCGGATCCGACGCGAAGAAGGCGGTCTTCACCAGTGGCGAGTGCGCGATTGCATAGGCGATCTTGCGGCACTCTTCCAGGGTGCGGCCCTCTTCCACCGTGATGGTGATGAACTTGGTGGCGCCTTCGCCGTCGCGGATGATCTGCTGCGCCAGGTTGCGCGAAATGCTTGTTACCGCATCGCGCAGCGCTTCGTAGTCGGGACCCGAAGCTTGCGTGATCTCGAGGCTGCCGGCGCCGGTGGCGATCAGCATGAAGGAATCGTTGGTCGAAGTGTCGCCGTCGATGGTGATGCTGTTGAACGAGCGGTCGGCGGCATACTTTACGAGTTCGTCCAGCACCGGCTGCGCCACTTTGGCGTCGAACGCCAGGTAACCGAGCATGGTCGCCATGTTCGGCTTGATCATGCCGGCGCCCTTGCTGATGCCGGTCATGGTGACCGTGTGGCCGCCGATGGTGGTCGTCACCGACGCCGCCTTGGGCTGGGTGTCGGTGGTCATGATGGCTTCGGCCGCATTGAACCAGTTGTCCGGCGTCAGGTTGGCGACCGCCTGCGGCAGGCCGGCGACGATTTTTTCGAGCGGCAGCTGTTCGAGGATCACGCCGGTCGAAAACGGCAGCACCTGGCCCGGCTCGCAGCCGAGCAGGCGCGCCACTTCGGCGCAGGTGGCCCGGGCGTTGGCCAGGCCAGTCTCGCCGGTACCGGCGTTGGCGTTGCCGGTATTGACCACCAGCGCACGGATCGGCGCCCCACCCTGCGTCACTGCCGCCAGGTTGGCCTTGCTGACCTGCACCGGGGCGGCGCAAAAACGGTTCAGGGTGAACACGCCGGCGACGGTCGCGCCATCGGCAAGGCGCATCACCAGCACATCCTTGCGGTTGGGCTTCTTGATGCCGGCTTGGGCAAAACCGATCTCGATACCGGCAACCGGTTTCAGGTCGGCGGCGACGGGCAGGGGGGAATTCACGGCCATGGTGGTCTCTGGAAAGATTGTCGAATTCGTTATTGTACTGCGCAGACGACAGCCCAGGCGCGGCGCAGGGAACGCTTTCTTGAACACCAGAATGAATGAACTGTCAACTTCCAGGCAGCCAGTGTTAAAAATACACCACAGCAATTGTGCGAGGAAGAAACGTGCCTATACTCGATTTGCCTGGTGCAACTTAATCGGGCGGTGCCCGTGGCTGCCACGGGCGTACATAACTAAAGCAAAAAATCAGGAGACGGAAAATGAAGTTCACCATGAAAGCGCGCGTGCCTGCTGTGCTGTGTGCGGTGCTGTGTGCAGGCCTCGCAGCCGCACCAGCCGCGTTTGCCGATGGCCAGCCGCGCCAGCTGACGGCCTCTGCCAAGCTCTACAAGCAATACTTCCAGGAAGCATCGAAAGAGTTCGACGTGCCGGTCGAGCTGCTGGAGTCGATCGCCTATGCCGAAACGCGCTGGATCTCGCACGTGCCGAAAGGCCAGCTGAAAAAGAACGGCGAGCCCCAGATTGAAATCGATCCAGACCCGCACCACGGCATGCCGCCCAGCTACGGCATCATGGGCCTGCGCAACGACACCTATTTCGGCACCTCGCTGACGCAGGGCGCGGCGCTGATCCGCGTCTCGCCCGCCCTCGTCATGACTGACGTACGCAGCAACATCCGCGCCGCCGCCGCCCTGCTCTCCCAGTACGGCGCGCGCAAGACCCGCGCCTTCCCGCTCGAGCAATGGGAAGGCGCCGTGGCCCGCTATTCCGGCATCCCGCAGCCCGAAGTCGCCCAGATCTACACGTATGAAATCCTGACCGCGATCCGCCAGGGCCGCGAGGACAGCGGCTACAAGATAAACCAGCGCCACGTGGAGATGGAAAAAGTCTATGGCAAGGACAAGCTCAGGAAGCTGTCCGCGCGCCGCATCACGGTCGAAACCGGCGTGCCCGATCCGAAGATCTCGGCGCCCGACTTCGTCGATGCCTCTGCCAAGAACAAATAACGGAGACTGATCCATGAAAAACAGCATGAAAGGCCTGGCCGCAAGCCTGGCATTGGCGACCCTCGCCCTCCCCGTCAGCGCCTCGACCGACTATCCGCCGGCGATCTGGAATCCGGCCGCCAGCTGCAACCAGTCGGCACGTACGGTGGCGGTCAGCCACGTGACGGTGCACACCACGCAAGGCTCCTACGCCGGCTCGATCTCCTGGTTCCAGAACTGCCAGGCGGGCGTCAGCGCCCACTACGTGATCCGCTCGTCCGACGGGCAAGTGACGCAGATGGTGCGCGAGGCCGACAAGGCCTGGCACGTCGGCAATTCGAACGGCTACACGGTCGGCATCGAGCACGAGGGTTACGTCAACGCGCCATCCACCTGGTACACCAGCGCCATGTACAACGCCTCTGCGGCGCTGACGCGCGACATCCTCGCCTCGCGCGGCCTGTCGCAAAAAGTGTATGACGGCAGCAGCGGCTGGAACGCGGTGCCGTCCGATTCGCTGTACAACGTCAAGGGCCACGTCAACTTCGCCAGCCAGAGCCATACCGACCCGGGTTCGGGCTGGGACTGGCCGCGCTATAAAACCCTGGTCGCAGGCGGCACCGCCGGCGGCGGCGGCAGCGATGCCTCCCTCACCTGGCCCCTGGTCCAGTACGGCAACACGGGCGAACGCGTGCGCACCATCCAGTACCTGCTGCAACAGTGGGGCTATACGCTCACCGTCAACGGCAGCTTCGACACCGCCACCCAGAACGCGGTGAAGAACTTCCAGGGCTCGCGCGGCCTGGGCGCCGATGGCGTCGTCGGCAACGCGACCTGGCCGGCGCTGACCATCGTCACCCAGCAGGGCGAATCGGGCGCCAAAGTGCGCGCCGTGCAGAGCCAGCTGAACGAAAGCGGTTATGGCTTGACCGTCGACGGTATCTTCGGCGCCGGCACCAACAGCGCCGTGCGCAGCTTCCAGTCCTCGAAGGGCCTGGGCGTGGATGGCATCGTGGGCGACAATACCTGGAGCAAGATGGCCTGGTGATGGTTGATCGCTGAACGTAAAAAAGGCGTCCCGCGGGACGCCTTTCTGCTTTACGACGACCGGCTTACGCCAGCTTGCCGTGGCACTGCTTGAACTTCTTGCCGCTGCCGCAAGGGCATGGGTCATTGCGGCCGACTTTGACACCCAGGTAGGTGCTGTGGTCTTCCGCAGAGACCGATTCCGACGACGGATTCGTGATCGGCGCCAGCAGTTCTTCGGGCGCAGCGGACGGGTTGAAGTCGGAGTGCTGGTAGTTGATGTTTTCCAGCTGCGTGTGCTGGGCCGCCATGGCCGCTTCCGCCGCCTCGACTTCCTCGCGCGACTGGATGCGGACCGTCATCACGGTGCGGATCACTTCGTTCTTGATCTGGTCCAGCATGCTGCCGAACAGTTCGAAAGCTTCGCGCTTGTATTCCTGCTTCGGGTTCTTCTGCGCATAGCCGCGCAGGTGGATACCCTGACGCAGGTGATCCAGCGCGGCCAAGTGTTCGCGCCAGTGGGTGTCGACGCTCTGCAGCATGACATTGCGCTCGAAGCCGCCGAAGGAATCCTTGCCGACGATCTCGATCTTGGCGTTGTACGAAGCGTCGGCCGCGGCCAGCACCTTTTCCAGGATGTCGTCGTCGTTCAGGTTCGGCTCGTCGACCAGCATCTGCTCGAGCGGCACGTCGATCGCCCATTCGGTCGCCAGGGCCGACTGCAGCGCCTTGATGTCCCACTGCTCCTCGACCGATTCGGCCGGCACGTGGGTGCGCACGACGTCGGTGTAGACGCCGGCGCGCAGCGAAGCGATCAGTTCCGAAATGTCGGCCGCTTCCAGCAGTTCGTTACGCTGGCCATAGATCACCTTGCGCTGGTCGTTGGCGACGTCGTCGTATTCGAGCAGCTGCTTGCGCACGTCGAAGTTGCGCGCCTCGACCTTGCGCTGGGCGGTCTCGATCGAACGGCTGACGATGCCCGCCTCGATCGGCTCGCCTTCCGGCATTTTCAGGCGTTCCATGATGGCGCGCACCCGGTCGCCGGCGAAGATGCGCAGCAGCGCATCGTCGAGGCAGAGGTAGAAGCGTGAGGAACCCGGGTCGCCCTGGCGGCCGGAACGGCCGCGCAGCTGGTTGTCGACGCGGCGCGATTCGTGGCGCTCGGTGCCGACGATGTGCAGGCCGCCGGCGTTCACCACGTGGTCGTGCAGCGACTGCCATTCATCATGCAGCTTGGCCGACTGCGCCGCCTTGTCCGCTTCCGACAGCTCGTTATTGGCTTCGATGATCTGGATCTGCTTCTCGACGTTACCGCCGAGGACGATGTCGGTACCGCGGCCGGCCATGTTGGTGGCGATCGTGATCATCTTCGGGCGGCCCGCCTGGGCGATGATTTCCGCCTCACGGGCGTGCTGCTTGGCGTTCAGGACGTTGTGCGGCAGGCCGGCCTTGGTCAGGATACCGGACAGCAGTTCCGAATTTTCGATCGAGGTGGTACCGACGAGCACCGGCTGGCCGCGCTCGTAGCAATCCTGGATGTCGACCAGCATCGCGTTGTACTTTTCCTGCGCCGACTTGTAGACCTGGTCCTGGCGATCCTTGCGCTGGGAAGGACGGTTCGGCGGGATAACGACGGTTTCGAGGCCGTAGATTTCCTGGAATTCGTAGGCTTCCGTATCGGCGGTACCGGTCATGCCGGACAGCTTGGTGTACATGCGGAAGTAGTTCTGGAAGGTGATCGAGGCCAGGGTCTGGTTCTCGTTCTGGATGCGCACGCCTTCCTTGGCTTCGACGGCCTGGTGCAGGCCATCGGACCAGCGCCGGCCCGTCATCAGACGGCCGGTGAATTCGTCGACGATCACGACTTCATTGTTCTGCACCACGTAGTGCTGGTCCTTGTGGTACAGGACGTGGGCGCGCAGCGCCGCATACAGGTGGTGGATCAGCGTGATGTTGGCGGCGTCGTAGAGCGAGGCGCCTTCCGGCAGCAGGCCCATCTTGGTCAGAATGGCTTCGGCGTTCTCGTGGCCGGCCTCGGTCAGCAGCACGGTGTGCGCTTTCTCGTCCTTGATGTAGTCGCCCGGGACTTCGACGACGCCCTTGCCGTCCGACGTCTCCTCGCCAATCTGCTGCACCAGCATCGGCGGCAGTTCGTTCAAGCGGTGGTACAGGTCGGTATGGTTCTCGGCCTGGCCGGAAATGATCAGCGGCGTCCGTGCTTCATCGATCAGGATCGAGTCGACCTCGTCGACCACGGCAAAGTTCAGGCCGCGCTGCACGCGCTCGCGTGCTTCGTAGACCATGTTGTCGCGCAGGTAGTCGAAGCCGAACTCGTTATTCGTGCCGTAGGTGATGTCCGAACCGTAGGCGGTCTGCTTGGTGTCATGGTCCATCTGCGACAGGTTCACGCCCGTCGTCAGGCCCAGCCAGCCGTACAGCTTGCCCATCGAATCGGCGTCGCGCTGCGCCAGGTAATCGTTGACGGTAATGACGTGCACGCCCTTGCCGGACAGCGCATTCAGGTAGACCGGCAGGGTTGCCATCAGGGTCTTGCCCTCGCCCGTGCCCATCTCGCCGATCTTGCCCTGGTGCAGGACAATGCCGCCGATCATTTGCACATCGAAGTGGCGCATCTTGAGGACGCGCTTGGCGGCCTCGCGGCAGACTGCGAAGGCTTCCGGCAGGATATCGTCGAGCGATTCACCCTTGGCGACGCGATCCTTGAATTCTGGCGTTTTTGCCTGGAGCTCAGCGTCGGACAGCGCTTCCATCTGCGGCTCGAGCGCGCTGATCTGGCGCACGGTTTTTTGGTATTGCTTGAGCAGCCGCTGGTTGCGGCTACCGAAAATCTGGGTCAGTAATGACATGCTAGGTTTCTTAAAAAGACGCCGCAAAAAGAGCCAGGAATGATATCAAACGATACCTAACCAAGACCGACGGTGGCAAAAAGCGAGTGATTTTATCATGCGATAGGGCCACACTTGGGGCTGACACGCCCGATAACAAGTATCGTGCACTAAAGAATGTTATCAAATTGCATCGAAGCCACAGGATAGGGCCACAATTGGCGTGCCGGGGGACGCCTGTGGTATGTTATGCCGATGCATATCTACGGCACCCGCAACCGCCCTACTTCGTTCGAAGCAACGAGTTTCCTGCGCTCGAACGAGCGCATGGCGAGCCTGCTGCCGACCGCGATGCGCATGGCCGACCTGCAGCGCGACGTCGGCCTGGCGCTGCCCGCGGTGGCCGGCAACTGCGACGTGCTGTCCTTCCAGGACGGCGCTTTGGTGCTGGCCGTCCCCAGCTCGGCGGTCGCCGCCAGGCTCAAGCAGGGCCTGCCGAAGCTGCAGTCCACCCTGCAGGCGCGCGGCTGGCAAGTCACGTCGATGCGCCTGAAGGTGCAGGTCACGCGCGCCATGCCGGACCGGGTCGAAATGCGCAACCTGGAATTGCCGCCGACGGCCGTGAATGCCTTTGAAGAACTCGGTGACAGCCTGCCGGACACCCCGCAGAATGCCGCCCTGGTGGCCGCGATCAAGAGACTGGCCGCAAAGCGCCGGGCCGGGTAACCCGCCCCATTACATCTGCGCCCACTCCTGCTTCATCTGCTTCAGGTAAGACGCCGGCGCCCCTTCGATCCCATCAAACGAAACGATCTCATAAGCATCCGGCTGCGCCAGCAAAGCACGCAGCAGCTCATTGTTGAGCGCATGCCCCGACTTGTGCGCCTCGTAAGCGGCAAGCAGCGGATGCCCCACCAGATACAGGTCGCCGATCGCATCGAGGATCTTGTGGCGCACAAATTCATCGTCGTAGCGCAGACCGTCCGCATTCAGGATGCGGTACTCGTCCATCACGATCGCGTTTTCCAGCGAGCCGCCGCGCGCCAGCCCCATGCCGCGCAGGCTTTCGACGTCCTGCATGAAGCCAAAGGTGCGCGCCCGCGCCACGTCGTGCACATACGAGACATGGGCGAAATCGACCGAGGCGTTCTGGGTCGTGCCGTCCACCGCCGGGTGGTTGAATTCGATGAAGAAATCGAGCTTGAAGCCATCGTGGGGTTTCAAACGCGCCCACTTCTCGTTACTGCCCGTGCCCTGGCGCACTTCCACTTCTTTCAGCACCCGAATAAATTTCTTCGGCGCCGCCTGGTCCTGGACCCCGGCCTGCTGCAGCAGGAACACAAAGGAGGCCGCCGAGCCGTCCATGATCGGGATTTCCTCGGCCGTGACTTCAATGTACAGGTTGTCGATACCGAGGCCGGCGCAGGCCGACATCAGGTGTTCGACCGTGGACACACGCGCGCCGCCACTGACCAGCACCGAGGCCATGCGGGTATCGCCCACCACCTCGGCGCTCGACGGGAATTCGACGACCGGGTCGAGGTCGACACGGCGAAACACGATGCCGGTATCGACGGCCGCCGGGCGCAGCGTCAGTTCGACCTTGCGGCCCGAGTGCATCCCCACGCCGGTCGTGCGCACCAGTTCTTTGATGGTTCGTTGTTTGAGCATGGGAAGATTATATAGGTGCTGCCGAATCGCTGCCGGGGCTGGTCTGCGCAGCTGGGCAATACTGCAGGCGCTGTTGGAACACGGTGTTCGAAAGTACTTTGTGCACGTCTGCTAACGACCCGAAGCAGATGCTACTCAACTATGCACGTTTCCTCGACGACGATGCCCACAGTCTATGGCTTCTCGTATGGCGGCCGCTGCCTCTTCGGCATCATCCATTGTTAGGAGAACTGGCACCCCTTGCCACCCCCGACGCTTCAAGGTGAGCACTAGTCCCCTGAAGTCGTCCCCTGACGCCGACGCCTCAGCGCTTTGAATTTCATTCAAAGTGAAATGCGCAACCCGGTCAGTCGGGCTGCTGCCTTCGATGTGGTGGACACCGTCTTGATCCAGCCAGAAGTAACGGAAGTAGTGCAGCTTTGGTGTCTTTTTTAAGAGCCGAACATAGCCTAGAACCGCCACCACGATCAACGCCACCCCTCCGACGAATGTACCTGTTCCCGTGGCTGTAAAAAGTGTCCATGCGCCAACGATCAGGAGCAGAACGCTCATGATGTATGCGGCGTCCTGCCCCCCACTCTTGGAGCTGTCGATCTTTTCGAACGAGATTTCTGGCAAGTTGGAGCGCTCCGGATGACTTTTCAGTATCGCATGGTGTGAACTCCCGTTGGCTATGCACCATAGGGTTATCCCCGACTAAACAACCGCTCTTGGCCGTTGCAGACCTTCGATGGTGTCCGCTCCCGACCCGAAGCGGACATCTTAACCATTGGTGATCGGTTACGGTTCAGCGTTTGTCCAACGCAAAGTAACACTGTCGAGTGGGGTGCAACTAGACAACTTAATCAAATCGAACTTTTCCCATCTACTGAGCGAACCTGGCTCGCCGACCCGCAAGAAAACTTCATTGCCGTTGTATGCGTGACTGCCGCTGAATTCCAGTCGAGCAGAAACGCCGCCTGGCCCATGCAAAACCGCCTTGAAGCATTTTGTTGGAAAGCGCTTATTGACCAACTTCGAGGGCAAAGTTCCACGTCTATGACCCAACTTCTTGAGCATAGTCGAGACTTCAATATCGAGGTGAGCTCTAGAGTTCAAAACCCACACAGGTTCCTTCAGGCGAAATTGATGTTCTCCGACGCCTAGATGCATCGGTTTTTCATTGATGTCAGTCCTGCTGAGGAAAAAGAGCAGTATAAATTCGAACATTTATTTTCCATCGAAATCACAGTCCAACTCTATGATTTTCGTGCAGTGATGTCCGCTCTTGGCCGGTAGCAGACCCATTGTAGCGTCTGCTTCCGACCCTAAGCAGCCATATCCTATTGCCCTTGAGTTGGCCTCTTCTGGAAACGATCGCCGTCTGGATCTAGATCACTATGTTCGCGAACAACTGGTAACTGAAGCTTGCACCATAGGTGGCCCATCATGTCGCCTAGGCCACGTAAGTGCTCAGTCCTCTCGTCTTTAGGCAGTGTGTGAATGATGTTGTCTGCTTCGTTGATGGCATCGCCTATGCGTTTGTAAACTGCCATAAGCTTTTGCGCCGTCAGATGATCCATATTTCCTCGCTATTTCTTGCAGACCTGTCGACAACCTCAGTTGCACTAACGACCGCTTCTGGCCGGTAGCGGACCTTACAGCTGCCGAGCATCGTGCAGACCGCGCACTGCCAGCTCAGCTGAGGCAAAAACGTCTTTTGATCGTCCCAGCTTCTGCTGCCTTGTAGGTAAGGAAGCACAGGAGCGCCGAAGACATCATTATCGGCAGCCAACTCCACAGCAGTATCGCCGCATAGGGCATGACAGACCCACTTATCGCGCCCCAAACCATTGCGGTATTCCTCCATGCTCTGGAAGGGATGACGACCCATAATTCGCCGCACGCTCTGCATTTCAAGGGGCTATGAAGGACGCTAGCGAACACAACCCCAAGAATCGGTAGTGTTGGCTTCCTACATTTTTCACACTGTTTGGCCATGGCGGATACTGTGGATAGGTACGGCTACGACATGCGGACTGGCAAGCCGAAGGTCCGCGTTTGGCCGGTAGTAGACCCTCTTTAGGCGCTAAGTCTACCGGACTTATTGCCAGTTGGGAAAGTTTAGAGATCTCGCTTAGGCCGGACTCGACGTCCGCTCCCGCCCCAAAGCAGTCAAAATTCTGTACTATCAGTTCATGCGTACCACAATAAAATTTGTAGGCATCTATATTGGAATGTCAGTCTTTCTAGTACTGATGCAGGCCATCTTTTTCTACCTCAATATCCTATCCACACAAAGCGCATTGCTATGGGCCTTCCTACTTGCTATCCCGCTTCAGCTGGCTTTCGAGTTCCTAGGTGAGCTTGTCTCAAACAACAAAGCCACGCGTTTCGTGGAGCAGAAAACTGCCACACAGTCATTTTCGCTACTCCGCGTCGTCTACGGTGTTGTTCTTTTTTCGGTAGCTACTGGACTAGTGATTGCAGCTGGTTACACATGGCAAGTGCTTAAACCATAATCCTCCGTAAGTCATCAGTCCGCTCTTGGCCGCTTTCGGACCTTCGATGAGGTCCGCTTACTGCCACCCGGAACAGACGTTCAATTTGTTCAGAACAGGACCGCTAGCTGATTTCATCTTCAACAGCGACAACAGCTTGTGATGTGACTTTTGCTTTGATGCTTCCGCCAAAGCCAGGCCCAAAGTAGCAATCAATAGTCAGGCGGCGGCCGTTTGAAAACCGCAACTCAATGTGCGAATCCCCGGTGGCATTAAGCTCGACCGTTTCGCTGCCTCCTGGAGGCAGGTCGCCAAGCTCATATGATCTACCAGTAACCTCGACAATGACCCCGCGGAGCGCTTCAGATCCTGCATTCTCAAGCGTAAACTCAACTCCACCCAATCTTGATTCCCAATACACGGCGAGTAGTGCTAACGCTGCGATCAATAGAATTTTTTTCATTGACTAAGTCAGTAGGGAGATCGCACCAAGGGGCGAGCCTCCGCTTTTGGCCGTTCGTGGACGTATGGTTAGGTCCGCTTACGACCCATTACGGACCTTGACATGCCACCGATGCTAGAGCCCGGCGCACATGATTTGTGGGATATCGACACGATTAACGCCGGGAGGTTCGCCAGCGGGTACAAGGTTGACCCGCTCGACACACGTGTAAGGAAGAAGGCTTTGACGTGTTTTCGTGCAAGTGGTCGAAGGGGCTGCACTCACTGCATCACAGTCAAACCCAGCAGCTTTGAGGCGTGCCGTCGCACTTACCATGTCAAGTCCAGGTTGGACGAGCTTGCGCATGTCAGCCGCAAACCGTTCATCGTTCACGGTATAGCATCCCCCAAGGCACAACACGCAACTACTTATGAAAACGTATCGAAGCATACGTTTGACCTCATCATGAATATTCACCGTGAAAGTCCGCTGTTGGCTGCGCATTCAACCAGTCGACGCAACACATTCATGAAATCGCTGTGCGGGTGTTTGGTAGCTGAGAGTTTTCCGTGGACGCTCGTTCAGTAGCCTGGCTACCTCGTCCAGATTCTCCTGCGAGTACGTAGAGAGGTCCAGCCCTTTGGGAAACTACTGCCTCAAGAGTCCGTTGGTGTTTTCGTTAGAGCCACGTTGCCAAGGTTGATGAGGATCGCAAAAATATACCTGGATATGGGTGTCCAAAGTAAAGCGCTTGTGGTCAGCCATTTCCTTTCCGCGGTCCCATGTCAGTGATTTATAGAGTTCCTGTGGCAGCTTTCGTGCATTCAAGATGAGTGCATCAACGACCGACGTGGTGTCTTTGCCTGCGGTTTTCACGAGCATGACGTAACGAGTCTGGCGCTCGACCAAGGTGGCAATCTGGCTGTTATGGCTGCCAAAGAGCAGGTCGCCTTCCCAGTGCCCGGGCACTGCTCGATCCTCTGCAGTGGCAGGCCGTTCGCTGATCGATACCGTTCCATTGATCCTGCCGTGGTCGTCGGTCTTTTGTGTGTGATGGCGAGATCGGCGCATGTTTCGGCTGCGCCGCAAGTGCTCGAGCAATTCCTTTTTCAAAGCGCCTCGAGCCTGAATATATAGGCTACGGTAGATCGTTTCGTGCGACACGTGGAAGTCCTCGTCACCCGTGTATGCCTGCTTTAGCCAACCAGCGATTTGCTCCGGCGACCATTGGAACTGCAGTTTGCCTGCGACGATATCGGCCAGCTTCCGATTCACCACGAGCTTACATGGCTTGGGACGTCGCGCTCGATCCCATGCACGCTGGTCGGCCTGGGTTGCGCGATAGTTTTCCAGACCGCCGTTTCGCCTGACCTCCCGACTGACTGTGGACGGAGCCCGTCCGAGGGTAGCGGCAATGGAGCGAATCGATTGGCCAGCCACTACTGATCGCGATATTTCCTCGCGCTCAGCGAGCGTTAGCGCCAGTCGAGAGCGGCATCTTTGGGGTGGACGGATGCCACCCGTTTCCGCCAGAATCCGGATAACAGACGAGTGATTACGGTCGAACAGCTGGGCAATCTTTTGAAGCGAATCGCCTTGCCGCCATCGTTCCCACATCAGTGCCTTTTGACTGTCCGAATAGTAAATCCGAGGTTTCCGCTTCATGTGAACTCCTCCATACGTCTTAGAGTGTTGCGTTCACCAGTTGAATCCACGGCCGGTAGCAGACCTACTGCACTTGCGACAAGAACAGGCGGGCAGGTGATTTGCCCTGCCCCCTCAACGGCCAATCCTCCTGGTCGAATTACTTCTTGACCTCGACAGCGGCCAACTGCCTGTTCTGCTCGTCAAGCCAGATCTTCAACGGCGCAAAATAGTCCAGCAAGGCCGAGCCGTCGATCTTGTCTTCGCCGGTCGCCGCTTTCAGTGCCTCCTGCCAAGGCTTGCTTGCGCCCATTTCCAGCAGGGTTTGCAATTTGGCACCTGCTTTCTGGCTGCCATAGATGGAGCACTGATGCAGCGGTCCTTTGTATCCGGCCTCAGCACATAGCGAACGGTGCAGCTGGAACTGCAACAGGTGGGCCAGGAAGTAGCGTGCGTACGGTACGTCGGCCGCCACGTGGTACTTGGCGCCGGCATCGAAACCGCCCGCGGCCATCGGCGCGGGTCGGCTCACGCCCATGTACTGCTCCCGCAGCTGCCACCAGGTCTTGTCGTAGTCGTCCGGCTTGACCTTGCCTGCGTACACATCCCAGCGCCATTTATCCACCGAGTAGGCAAACGGCAGGAAGGCAACCTTGGACAGGGCCACCTGCAGCAGTTCGCCGATGTCGGCGTTGGTCTCGGGCGCCTTGTCCATGAAACCGAGCTGCTGGTAATAGCTTGGCGTCATCGACAGCGCGACCGTGTCGCCGATGGCTTCGTGGAAGCCATCGTTGGCGCCGTTCTGGAACAGGATCGGCTGCTTCTTGTAGGCCAGCTGGTAATAGGTGTGGCCCAGCTCATGGTGGATGACCTTGAAGTCTTCGGCGGTCGGCCTGATGCACATCTTGATGCGCACGTCGTCCAGGCGGTCCAGGCTCCAGGCCGATGCATGGCACACCACCTCACGGTCGGTCGGCTTGGTCAGCAGGGAGCGCGTCCAGAAGGTTGGCGGCAGTTTCGGCATACCGAGCGAGGTATAGAAACGCTCGGCATACTGCGTCATTTCCTTGGCCGAGGTCTTGCGCTCGACCAGCACTTTGCTCAGGTCGAAGCTGCTTGCGCCGGTCGCCGGCTTGAGCAGCGGATAGATGTGCTGCCAGTCCTGGCTCCACATATTGCCGAACAGATGGGCCGGCACCGGACCGCTGGCCGGTACCACGGCCGCGCCGTAGTTCTGGCGCAGCTTCAGACGGGCGTAGGTGTGCAGCGATTCGTACAGCGGCCTGACCTGCTGCCACATGCGCTCCATCTCGGCGGCGAACTGCTCGGGCTTCATGTCGTACTGCGAGCGCCACAGGGCGCCGGTGTCGGCGAATCCCATTTCTCGCGCACCCTTGTTGGACAGCACCACATAGTCGACATAGGTCTGCTTGTAGCCAGGGGCCTGCTGGTGCCAGCCGGTCCAGGCGTCCTTGAGCTTGACAGGATCGCGGCTGGTAGCCAGGACCTTTTCCAGCTCACCCAGCGCCAGGCAGGCATCCTGCGACCCGGCCGGGCAGTACTTGGCCTTGCCGTAGGCGCCCGACAGGGCGGCCTGCTTGCTGGCGTAGTCGGCACGCTCCTTCGGATTCGACAGCATCAGCGTCAGCTGCAGCAGCTTGAGCTTGCGCGCCGCGTCATCCTTCAGCTTGAGGCCATTGTAGCGGCGCGCGGCGAGGGCTGCTTCGCCCTGCGAGTTCAAGGCCTTTTCCCCGAAGTGGGCCGCGATCGCTTCAGTGTCGTCGGTGATGAAATTCGCACCGATCCATTGCGCGCGTACGATGTCCTCGTATTCGTCGGCGAAGCGGGTTTCGGTGGCCGCTAAAAACTTCTCGGCCTCGGCCACCGCCGGCTTGGCCTTCGGTGCAGCCAGCGCGCTGGTAGCTGCGGCGATGGCGGTAAGCGCGAACAGCGCGGCGAGGCGGGATGGGCGTGGCAGTTTCAAACTTGTCTCCTTTGTTGGACGGCTGGCTTTGTTGTACAAGGTTGCCAACAGTATAGCTAAGCGCTGCCGCTGCAAGGAAGTTTCGGCCGGTTCCGGCTATCTGAACCATGCTCTGGGTATGGCTCTGCGGAAGCTCCGATGGTGGCTACTTCTAGCGGTTGAACTGACGTGGCAACGGCGTTCGGCCCAGAGCGGGCCTACAAGCTTAAGGTTGAACGATGCTGTCCAACGCCCGAATTTCTTCAATTCGCAGCTCCGTGAGCCAGAGCGAGTCCACTATCAAAATTGCTTCGTTCGCTACTGGCGTCCCGATAACGCCTGCGCGCTCAAGTGCGCGATCACAGACAGTTCGACTGTCAGCTCGTATCCCCCTGCCGCTCGCTATCATGAATGATCCGCCACCAAGCCGAGGTTGGTACAACAACGAAACCAGCCGCGATCCTTAGAAGCGGCTTTCATCTCGTCCGCTTCTGGCCGATTGCAGTGGTAGCATCCGCTCCCGAGCCGGCCGCGGACGATCGTTGGTGACCCAAGCGGCCATACAAGCCAATGGCTAAAATTGCCCAAATTTCGCAACCTGCTGGTCGTTAGCAATACCGTAGGAAATAGCCATAGCAAGATCAGGCTTGCCATTGACTCCCTTGATCAATCTACCGCGAGTTACATACATTCTCGAGCCCACTGAATGCTCACGAACGAATGTCTTCCCCGCAAAAATCGCAGTGTAGTCCGCCATGTACTGACTCAAGAGTTCATCTGGCACTACGTCGGCAAGATACTTTCCTTCAAAATCTGAAGCTTTCATTCCTGCGTCGAGAAGCCCGCTGCCCCCTGCCAGGACGTAGCGAAAATGATGGTCGAGCACAAAGACAGCTGCGTCAGGAATGTGTTCAGTGAGTGCGCGGAAGAGTACGACTCCCCCTGAAAGCTCGGGTAGCTCGGCGGTTTGCTTGTTTCTTACCGACGGGGGTGTTGTTTGGCTTGTCACGATGGCCTCGGCTATAGTTATACACGTCGCAACCTCGCATGATAGCCGAGTGTATTGACAGCTGCTGGGTGAGCCTTGGCAATTGTGGCTAAAACCTCCACTGTTTGCAGTTGTTCGCACGAACAACCAGGTCCGCTTGTGCTCGAAAGCCGGCGACCCTACACGCGCAGTACGAGTCCGTTTGCAGTCACGACAAGCAGGAGGTTTCACCCACCCTATGGATGTTCCGCGTCCACATGCACCTTCTCATGCCGGATCAGGTAAATCCCGCTGCCAATGATGATCGCTGCCCCCAGCAGCGTGTACTCGTCGGGCAGGGTCTGCCACAGTAGCCAGTCGATCGCCACGCCCCAGGCCAGCGCCGAGTATTCGAAAGGCGCGACCACCGATGCTTCGCCATGGCTGAAGGCCTCGGTGATGGCCAGCTGGCCGAAGAAGCCGCTGACGGCCAGGCCAAGCAACAAAGGAATGTGGACCGCGTCGACCGCCACCCATGAAGGCAGCGCCAGTACGGTGGCGCCAATGGCCATCATCAGCATCAGCCAGAACATGATCTGGGCACTGCTGTCGCTGCGCGCGAGCACCCGGGCGCCGATCGCGGAGATCGCGTAGCACACGGCCGAACCGAGGATGGCGAGGCCGCCGAGGGTCAGGACGCCGCCGCCTTCCGGGCGCAGCACGACCAGCACGCCGGCCATGCCGACGGCAATCGCAATCCAGCGCGCCAGGTTGACTTTTTCCTTCAGCACGAACACCGACAGGGCCGTGATCAGGGCTGGCGCGATGAAGAAGATCGAATAGGCTTCGGCCAGCGAGAGTTGTTTCAGGCCGTAGGCGAACAGCGCCAGCATCGCGATGCCGACCACAGCGCGCAACACCTGCAGCGACCAGCGGACATTCAGCATGGTGGCAAAGCCGCCGCGCCAGGCGACCCAGGCGCACACCAGGGGCAGCGAGGACAGCGAGCGCAGGGCCGCCACCTGCATCGCCGGGTAGTCCTCGGCGAGAAGCTTCATCGCCGTGTCCATCAGCGAGAACATGAAGACGGCGATCATCATCGCGTAGATGCTGCGCAGGTTGCCGCTCAGGTTTCCACCAAGTTTATTCATAGGTCGATAAGAAAAACGGCGCCGCAGCGCCGTTGAGTAAAACAGAAGCCGGCGATCAGCCCAGTTGCTTGAGCATCGTTTCGGCGTTCGACACATCGAAGCCGCCGCCCTGCTCCACGTTCAGTTGGGTGACGACGCCGTCTTCGACCAGCATCGAATAGCGCTGGGAGCGGGTGCCCATGCCGTGCTTCGAGAAGTCGGCGTCCAGGCCGAGGGCCTGGCTGAAGGAGGCGTTACCGTCGGCCATCATGCGCACGATGCCGGTCGACTGCTGCTCGCGGCCCCAGGCGCCCATGACAAAGGCGTCGTTCACCGAGATGCACCAGATTTCGTCGACGCCCTTGGCCTTCAAGGCGTCGGCGTTGGCGACATAGCCCGGCACGTGCTTGGCCGAGCAGGTGGGCGTGAAGGCGCCAGGCAGGCCGAAGATGGCGATTTTTTTGCCTTTGGCCAGTTCGCTGACCTGGAAGGTATTCGGGCCGAGCGAGCATCCTGCGGTTTCCGTTTCGATGAATTCGGCCAGGGTGCCTTCCGGCAGGCGGTCGCCAATCTTGATCGTCATGTGCTACTCCTCAAGTGTTATTTTGGTAAGCCTGCAAGTATGCCTGATACCGCCAAGGCTTGCACGGGAGGGGCCGGCCCATAAAAAAACCGGGACTGGAGCAAATGCTCCAGTCCCGGTTTTTATCAAGCTTTGAAAAGCTTAGTCAGCCTGCTTGCGCAGGAAGGCCGGGATGTCGTAAGTCTCGACACCGTTGTTCTGCATCGCACGGACCTGCTCCGAGGCCTGCTCGCGGCGCCACACGGCTGGCTGCTTCATGCCGTCGCCGGCGCCAACGCTGGCCGAACCCATGGTCATGCCGCCGGTCAGCGGCGCGGTGCCCATCATCGGCGCGTTGTAGGTACCGGTGCGCAGCACCTGCTGCGGCTGCACCAGCTGCATCTTCTTGGCTTTACCGAGGCCGGTGGCGACCACGGTCACGCGGATCTCGTCGCCCATGGCGTCGTCGTAGGCGATGCCCTGGGCGATCGATGCGTCCGGAGCGGCAAAGGCGCGCACGGCGGCCATGACTTCCTTGATTTCCTTGCCCTTCAGGCCACGGCTGGCGGTGACGTTGACCAGCACGCCCTTGGCGCCGGACAGGTCGATACCGTCGAGCAGCGGCGAAGCGACTGCCTGCTCGGCGGCGATGCGCGCGCGGTCCACGCCCGAGGCCGTGGCGGTGCCCATCATGGCCTTGCCCTGTTCGCTCATGATCGTTTTCACGTCGTTGAAGTCGACGTTGATGTGACCCGGCACGTTGATGATCTCGGCGATACCGGCGACGGCGTTGTTCAGGACGTCGTCGGCGTGCTTCATCCAGTCGATCATCGATTCGTCTTCGTAGATCTCTTCCAGCTTTTCATTCAGGATGATGATCAGCGAATCGACGTGCTTGGACAGCTCTTCCAAGCCTGCCTCGGCGATGTCCATGCACTTCTGGCCTTCGTACGAAAACGGCTTCGAGACCACGGCCACGGTCAGTGCGCCCATCGACTTGGCCACTTCGGCCACGATCGGTGCGGCGCCGGTGCCAGTGCCGCCGCCCATGCCGGCCGCGATGAAGACCATGTGCGCGCCGCGCAGCGAGTCTTCGATGCGCATGCGGGTCTGCTCGGCCAGCTGGCGGCCGACTTCAGGACGCATGCCCGCGCCCAGGCCGGACTCGCCGATCTGGATGATGTTGTTCGCGCTCGAGGCAGCCAGCGCCTGGGCATCGGTGTTGGCGGCGATAAACTCCACGCCCGACACACCTTTATTGATCATGTGCTGCACCGCGTTGCCGCCTGCACCACCCACGCCGACTACCTTGATCACCGTTCCCAGTGCTGCGTTATCGACCATATCGAACTCCATGATGTCACTCCTAATTTTCAATGTGCTATATCCATGCACCAAACCTCATAAGGGTATCAGGCCTAGCGCTTGGATACAGCTTAGTAATATAAAAATATGTGTTTTGTTTCGAATCAAATACGTTAAAACTAATGCGTCTACTTGCTGCTTAGAAATTCCCTAAAAACCATTCCTTCATTCTTTGCCAAACCGCCTTCACCGAGCCGTCCTGCCTTGTCACGATATGGCCGCGTTCGTGCTGTTTTTTCGCTTCCAGCAACAGGCCGAGCACCGTCGCGTAACGCGGGCTGCGTACGACGTCGGCCAGCTGGCCGCGGTAGTCCGGCGTTCCCAATCTCGTCGGTTTCAGGAACATGTCTTCCGCCATTTCGATCATCCCGGGCATCATCGAGGTGCCGCCGGTGATGACGATGCCCGACGACAGCACGCCTTCGTAGCGCGATTCGCGGATCACCTGCTGCACCATCGCGAACAGTTCCTCGACGCGCGGTTCGATGACGGCGGCCAGCGCCTGGCGCGACAGGGCACGCGGTCCGCGGTCGCCCAGGCCCGGCACTTCCAGGGTTTCGCCCGGATCGGCTAATACCTGTTTTGCCACGCCGTAGCGCAGCTTGATTTCCTCGGCTTCGCTGGTCGGCGTGCGCAGGGCCATGGCGATGTCGCTGGTGATCTGGTCGCCGGCGATCGGGATCACGGCCGTGTGGCGGATCGCGCCGTCGGAGTACACGGCGATGTCGGTGGTGCCGCCGCCAATGTCGATCAGGACCACGCCGAGTTCCTTCTCGTCGATCGTCAGCACGGCGTCGGCCGAGGCCATCGGCTGCAGGATCAGGTCCGACACTTCCAGGCCGCAGCGGCGCACGCACTTGACGATGTTCTGCACCGCCGAAACGGCGCCGGTGACGATGTGCACCTTCACCTCGAGGCGGATGCCGCTCATGCCGATCGGCTCGCGCACGTCTTCCTGGTTGTCGACGATGAATTCCTGCGGCACCGTGTGCAGCAGCTGCTGGTCGGTCGGGATGTTGACCGCTTTCGCCGTCTCGATCACGCGCGCGACGTCGGTCGGCGTGACTTCCTTGTCCTTGATCGCCACCATGCCGCTCGAATTGAACGAGCGGATATGGCTGCCGGCGATACCGGCATACACATTGCGGATCTTGCAGTCGGCCATCAGCTCGGCTTCTTCGAGCGCGCGCTGGATCGATTCGACGGTGGCCTCGATGTTGACCACGACGCCCTTCTTCAATCCTTTCGACTCGGCCTGACCGAGGCCGATCACCTCGTGGCGTCCGTCGGACATCACTTCGGCCACCACCGCCACCACCTTGGAGGTGCCGATGTCGAGGCCGACGATCAGGTTTTTCGCGTCTTTTGTCATTGCTCGCCTGCTTAGATGTTCTTTGTAGTCTTGTTAGTAGGAGTTTTCTTTTTTGCCGCGGCCTTCACAGGCTTGGTGGCATCCGTCGGCACCGTCAATGCCGCCGAAGACAGCGCCAGCCCGTTCGGGTAGCGCATGTCGATCGTATCGATGCGGCCTTCCTGCAGCCTTGCAACCAGCTGCGGGTAGACCGCGACCAGGCGCTGCACGCGCGCCTTGATCGTATTCTTGTTCGGCTCGCGTCCCAGCTCCACGCTCATCCCGTTGTCCAGCTTCACCGTCCAGGCATAGCGCGACGACAGCGACAGCTGCTGCGGCACCAGCTTGACCGGGGCAAACCAGGCGCGCAGTTCGGCAAAACGCGCCAGCACTTCCCGTTCGCTGCCGGCCGGGCCGACAAAGGCCGGCAGTTCGTGGTCGTCGTCGGCCTCGGCCAGGTTGGCCGTGAAGACGTCGCCCTTCACCGACAGCAAACGCCCTTCGCCCCAGGTACCGAGCGGCTCGTGCTCTTCGACTTCCACGATCAGGTTGCTCGGCCATTCGCGGCGCACCGTTGCGCGGCGCACCCAGGGCACCGCTTCGAAGGTCGTGCGCACCTGCTCCAGGTCGGTCGTGAAGAAATTCCCGCGCAGCTTGCCCAACACGCTGTTGCGTACCGTCAGTTCGTTCACGTGCTTGAGCTGCATGCCGTACAGGCTTTCGACACGCACTTCGCGCAGCGTGAACATCGGCCGCTGCGACAGCCACCACACCCCCGACGCGATCGCGGCGAGCAGCGTCGCCGCCAGCAGTGCGCTGGCGGTGGCGTTGAGGGCGCGTACGTCATGCCACATAGTCTTAGCCTTGTGCCTTTACCATCTTGCAGCGTGCCGAGCGCAGGATCTCGATGCACAGGTCTTCGTAATCGATGCCCACCGCGCGCGCCGCCATCGGCACCAGCGAGTGGCCGGTCATGCCCGGCGAGGTATTCACTTCCAGCAGGAACGGCCGCATGTCGCTCTCGCGCACCAGCACGTCGACCCGGCCCCAGCCCTCGCACCCCAAAGCGCGGTAGGCGTCGACCGCGTGCTTCTGGATCTCGGCGGTCAGGGCAGCGTCGAGCTGCGCCGGGCAGTGGTACTGGGTGTCGTCCGTAAAATACTTGTTCTGGTAGTCGTAATTGCCTTGCGGGGCGATGATTTCGACGATCGGCAGCGCACGCGCGCTCTTGCCCGAGCCGAGCACGGCGACGGTGAACTCGCGGCCGGTGACGAATTCCTCGGCCAGCACGGTTTCGTCGAAACCCGCGGCCAGGCTGACCGCCGCTTCGAACTCGTCGGCCTGTTCCACTTTCGTGATGCCGATGGTCGAGCCTTCGAGCGGCGGCTTGACGATCAGCGGCAGGCCGAGTTCGGCCACGATGGCGTCCAGGTCGTCGCCAGGCACGACGGTCGCGTAGCGCGGAGTCGGAATGCCCTTCGAGAGCCAGATGATCTTGGTCGTGATCTTGTCCATGCCGACCGACGAGGCCATCACGCCGCTGCCGGTGTAGGGAATGCCGAGCTGCTCGAGGGCGCCCTGCAGGCTGCCGTCTTCGCCGTAACGGCCGTGCAGCGCGATGAAGACGCAGTCGAATTTTTCAGCGGCGAGTTCGGCGATGCTGCGCTCGGCCGGGTCGAAGGCATGGGCATCGATGCCGCGGCTTTTCAAAGCCTGCAGCACACCGGTGCCGGACATGATCGAGACGTCGCGCTCGGCCGAGCGGCCGCCGAACAGGACGCCGACTTTGCCGAAATTGGTGATGGTGTCGCTCACGATGGAACCTTTGAAGAAGTCAGTTGCTCAGTTAATTTTGCTGGCACGCCGCTGATCGAGCCCGCACCCATGGTCAGGACGACGTCGCCCGGGCGCGCCACCTGGCGGATCGCGTCGGGCATGTCGGCGATGGTTTCCACGAAAATCGGTTCGACCTTGCCGCCGGCGCGCAGCGAGCGTGCCAGGGCGCGGCCGTCGGCGCCGACGACCGGCGTCTCGCCAGCCGCATACACCTCGGCCAGCAACAGCACGTCGGGCGTGGCCAGCACCTTGACGAAGTCTTCGAACAGGTCGCGCGTGCGGCTGTAGCGGTGCGGCTGGAAGGCCAGCACCAGGCGCCGGCCCGGGTAGGCGGCGCGCGCCGCGGCCAGCGTCACTTCGGTCTCGACCGGGTGGTGGCCGAAGTCGTCGACCAGCGTGAAGCTGCCGCCGCCCTCCAGCGCCACCTCGCCGTAGCGGGTGAAACGGCGGCCGACGCCGCGGAACTCGAGCAGGCCCTGGGCGGTGGCGGCGTCGTCGATGCCGATTTCGCGGGCGATCGCAATCGCCGAGCAGGCGTTCAGCACGTTATGCATGCCTGGCTGGTTCAGCACGAATTTCGTGTCCGCATAGCCGTCCTGGCGCACGGTGAAATGCATGTGCACGCCGTCGGCGTAGGCGTCGAGGGCGCGTACCTGAGCGTCCTCGGAGAAGCCGTAGGTGGTGACCGGTTTCGTCACCTGCGGCAGGATCGAGCGCACGTGGCGGTCGTCGATGCACAGCATGACGCGGCCGTAGAACGGCAGGCGGTGGGTGAAGTTCACGAAAGCGGCCTTCAGCTTTTCGAAGTCGTGCTCGTAGGTCTCCATGTGGTCGGCGTCGATGTTGGTGATCACTTCGATCATCGGCGACAGGTTCAGGAAGGAGGCATCCGACTCGTCGGCCTCGGCCACGATGTAGTCGCCGGTACCCAGCTTGGCATTGGCGCCGGCGCTGGTCAGCTTGCCGCCGATGACAAAGGTCGGGTCCAGCCCGCCCTGGGCCAGCACCGAAGCGACCAGGCTGGTGGTGGTGGTCTTGCCATGGGTGCCGGCAATCGCGATGCCACGCTTCAGGCGCATCAGTTCGCCGAGCATGATCGCGCGCGGTACCACGGGAACTTGCGCGGCGCGGGCGGCGATGACTTCCGGGTTCGCCTCGTTCACGGCGGTCGAGGTGACGACGGCGTCGGCGCCGAGGATGTTATCGGTGGCATGGCCCAGGTAGACGCGCGCGCCGAGGTCCTTCAGGCGGTTGCTGGCCGCATTGCTCGACAGGTCGGAGCCCGACACTTTATAGCCGAGATTGAGCAGCACTTCGGCGATGCCGCTCATGCCGCTGCCGCCGATGCCGACGAAATGAATGTGCTTGATCTTATGTTTCATTACTGTTGTTTCTTCGTCAGTTGTTCCAGCACATTCGCTATTTGTTCGTTCGCGTCGCGTTTTCCTACGGAGCGCGCCGCCCCTGCCATCTCGAGGCAAGCCGCGCGCGTCAAACCCTGCAGCAGCTGGGCCACGCGCTGGGCCGACAATTCGCCCTGCGGCAGGTGGACGGCAGCGGCCTGCCCCGCCATCCAGACCGCATTGTCGCGCTGGTGGCCGGTGGTGCTGGCAACAAACGGCACCAGCACGCTGGCCACGCCGGCCGCCGTCAGCTCGGACACGGTAATCGCCCCGGCGCGGCAGATTACCAAATCCGCGGCCGCATAGGCGGACGCCATGTCGTCGATGAAATCGACCACGGTCGCTTGCACGCCGGCGGCGGCATAGGCCGCACGCAAGGCGTCGATATTTTTCTTGCCCGACTGGTGGGTCACGACGGGACGCACATTCGCGTCGATCAGGGCCAGGCCAGCCGGCACGCTGTCGTTGAGCACCTTCGCGCCGAGGCTGCCGCCGACGACCAGCACCCGCAAGGGACCGCTGCGCCCGGCAAAACGTGCGACGGGCGCCGGCAGGTCGAGGATGGCCTGGCGAACCGGGTTGCCGGTGACGACGGCCTTGCCGGCAGCGGCGCCGAAATTCGCCGGGAAGCCGAACAGCACGCGGGACGCCAGCGGCGCCAGCGTCTTGTTCGACAACAGCAGCGCAGCGTCGGCATTCACCAGCGCCAGCGGAATGCCGCGCACGCGCGCCATCATTCCGCCGGGGACGGTGACATAGCCGCCCATGCCGAGCACGACGTCGGGCTTGCGCTGGCCGAGGTAACGCAGGCAGGCGCCAAACGCGGCGACCATCTTGAAGACGCCCTTGACGGAGTGCCCGATGCCCTTGCCGCGCAGGCCGGCGAAATCGATGGTGTCCATCGGGATGCCGTGCTTCGGCACGAACTCGCCTTCCATGCCGTGCGCGGTGCCGAGCCAGCTCACTTCCCAGCCGCGCTCGCGCATGGTCTGGGCGATCGCCACGCCGGGGAAGATATGGCCGCCGGTACCGGCCGCCATGATCATCAAGCGTTTCATTGGCTTGTTCAAATTCGTCCTCCCCGCATCAACACACGGTTTTCGTAGTCGATGCGCAGCAGGATCGCGAGACCCACGCAGTTGATCAGGACGCCCGAGCCGCCGTAGCTCATCAGGGGCAAGGTCAGGCCTTTGGTGGGCAGCAGGCCCAGGTTCACGCCCATGTTGATGAAGGTCTGCACGCCGATCCAGATGCCGATGCCTTTCGCGGCCAGGCCGGCGAAGAACTGGTCGAGGGCGATGGCCTGGCGGCCGATGTCGAAGGCGCGTTTCACCAGCCAGTAGAACATCGCCAGCGTGATCAGCACGCCGATCAGGCCCAGCTCTTCGCCGATCACGGCCATGATGAAGTCGGTATGCGCTTCCGGCAGGTAGTGCAGCTTCTCGACGCTGTTGCCCAGGCCGACGCCGGTGATCTCGCCGCGCCCGAAGGCGATCAAGGAATGGGTCAGCTGGTAGGCCTTGTCGAGCGCATTATCTTCCTGCCACGGGTCGAGGTAGGCGAACATGCGCGCGCGGCGGAAGGGCGAGAGCGCGATGATCGAGGAGAACACCACGACCAGGATGGCGCCGATGCCGCCGAACCAGATCATGTTGAAGCCGCCCAGGAACAGGATGCCCATGGCGATGCAGACGATCACGCCAAAGGCGCCCAGGTCCGGCTCGAGCAGGAGCAGCATGCCGACCACGCCGACGGCGAAGGCCATCGGCATGAAACCCTTGGTCAGCTTGTGCATGAACTGCTGCTTGCGCACCGTGAAGTCGGCGGCGTACAGCACCACGACGATCTTCATGATTTCGGACGGCTGCACCTGGAACAGCTTGAAGGACAGCCAGCGCCGCGCGCCGTTGACGACCACGCCGACGCCAGGAATCAGCACCAGGATCAGGAGGATCAGGGTCGCGACGAACATCACCGGCGCCATCTTCTGCCAGAACGCGACCGGGAAGCGGAAAGCGACATACGCGGCAATGATGGCCGCGATCACGAATGCGGCCTGCTTGTACAGGAAGTACTCGTGGCGCCCGTTCAGGTTGGTGAACTTGGGCGAGTCCGGCAGCCCGATCGAGGCCGAGTACACCATCACCATCCCGAACAGCATCAGGATCAGCGTGATCCAGACCAGGGGCTGGTCGTAATCCATCATTTTCGACGGACGCGCGCGCTCGGAGACGGCGTCGGCGCTGGCACCGAGGAATTTGAAGGGCAGCTGGAAAGCCATCAGATTTCCACTCCCTTATCCAAAGCGAGCTCGCGCACGGTATCGACGAACACCTGCGCGCGGTGCGCGTAATTGGTGAACATGTCGAGACTGGCGCAAGCCGGCGACAGCAGCACGCAGTCGCCCGTGCGCGCAAGACCCGCGGCGCGGCGCACGGCCTGCGGCAGGTCATCCATGTCGAAGCACGGCACGCCGGACGGTTCGATCGCCGCGCGCACAGCCGCGGCGTCTTTCCCGATCAGGAGCACGGCGCGCACATGGCGCGACACCGGCTCGGCCAGCGGCGCAAAATCCTGGCCCTTGCCGTCGCCGCCGGCGATCAGCACGATCTGCTGGTTGTCGCCGACAAAGGCTTTGCCGAGGCCGAGCAAGGCGGCCACGGTGGCGCCGACATTGGTGCCCTTGCTGTCGTCGTAGTAATCGACATCCATGATGGTGGCGACCAGTTCCACGCGGTGCGGCTCGCCGGCATACTCGCGCAGGCCGTGCAGCAGGGGCGCCAGCGGCAGGCCCGCGGCGCGGCACAGTGCCAGCGCGGCCAGCGCATTCGAGGCATTGTGGATGCCGCGGATTTTCAGGGCGTCGGCCGGCATCAGGCGATTCACGCTGAATTCGACGGCCGGCGCGGTTTCGCCTTTTTTGAGTTTTTTCTCGACAGTTTCGCCGGCAATGGCGGTCGACAGCCAGAGCACGCCGCGCTCATTGACCAGGCCCATGGCGCCCGGCGCATCCGGTTCGCCGGTGCCGAAGGTGGTGACTGGCGCACCCGGCGCGGCCATGGCCATGACGGTCGCGTCGTCGCGGTTCAGCACCCGGATCGTGTCCGCGCCAAAAATGCGCGCCTTGTCGGCGGCATACGCTGCCATGTCGCCATGCCAGTCGAGATGGTCCTGGGTGATGTTCAGGACGGTCGCGGCATCGGCGTTCAGGCTGAAGGTGGTGTGCAGCTGGAAGCTCGACAATTCGAGCACCCAGGCCTGCGGCAGCGTGCCGCCTCCGCGTACGGCGTCATCCAGCGCTTCGCGCAGCACGTCGAGCGCGGCCGGGCTGATGTTGCCGGCAACGCGCGTCTCCAGGCCGGCGCGGCGGCACAGCAGGCCGGTGAGGCTGGTGACCGTGGTCTTGCCGTTGGTGCCGGTGATCGCGATCAGCTTCGGCGCATAGCCGCGCTCCGCCTTCAAGGCGGCCAGGGCTTGCGCGAAGAGTTCGATTTCGCCCCAGAGCGGAACGTTCGCGTTCTGCGCGGCCGGGATGATCTCGGCCAGTTCCTTGTTCGGCGCCAGCCCCGGGCTGACGGCCACGAAATCAACGCCTTCGACCAGTGCGGCGGTGAATTTTCCGTCAACTGCGTTGCCGGCCACGAATTCGGCAGCGGGCACGGTCTCGCGCAGCGCGGCCAGGCGCTGCGGCTCTGCACGCGTATCGGCCACGCGCACGCGCGCGCCGCAACGGTGCAGCCATTGCGCCATCGCGAGCCCGGATTCCCCGAGCCCCAAGACCAGTGCGAGTTTGCCGTCGTAATTCATCAGCGCAGCTTCAGGGTGGAGAGACCGACGAGGACCAGCACCATCGTCACGATCCAGAAGCGGACCACGACCTTGGTCTCTTTCCAGCCCTTTTGTTCAAAATGGTGATGCAGGGGCGCCATCAGGAATACCCGCCTGCCGGTGCCGTAGCGCTTCTTGGTGTACTTGAACCAGGTCACCTGGATGATCACCGACAGGGTTTCGGCGACGAACACGCCGCCCATGATGAACAGGACGATTTCCTGGCGCACGATGACGGCGATGGTGCCGAGCGCGCCGCCCAGGGCCAGGGCCCCGACGTCGCCCATGAACATCTGTGCCGGGTGGGCGTTGTACCAGAGGAAGGCCAGGCCCGCGCCCGCCATTGCGCCGCAGAAGATCATCAGCTCGCCGGCGCCGGCGATATAGGGAATGAGCAGGTATTTCGAATACACGACGTTACCGGTCAGGTAGGCGAACAGGCCTAGCGCGCCGCCCACCATCACGGTCGGCATGATCGCCAGGCCATCGAGGCCGTCGGTGAAGTTGACGGCGTTCGAAGTGCCGACGATCACGCAATAGGTCAGCGCGATGAAGCCCCACACGCCCAGCGGATAGCTGATGGTCTTGAAGAAGGGGACGATCAGGTCGGCCTTTGGCGGCAGGTCGAGCGAGAAGCCGGACTGCACCCAGGCCCAGAACAGCTGCGCCACGCCCCATGGCGTCGAGGCCGAAACCGAGAACGCCAGATACAGCGAGGCGGTCAGGCCGACCAGCGACATCCAGAAGTATTTTTCGCGCGAGCGCATGCCTTCCGGGTCCTGGTAGACCACCTTGCGGTAATCGTCGACCCAGCCGACGGCGCCGAAGCCGAGCGTGACGATCAGCACCGGCCAGATCAGGCGGTTCGACAGGTCGCACCACAGCAGCGTGGAGATGGCGATCGAAATCAGGATCAGCACGCCGCCCATGGTCGGGGTGCCGTGTTTTTTCAGGTGGGTCTGCGGACCCTGGGTGCGCACCGCCTGCCCCACCTTCATCTCGGTGAGCTTGCGGATGACGGCCGGTCCCGTGAACAGGCCGAGCGCGATCGCGGTAATCGTGGCGAACACCGCGCGGAAAGTGATGAAGTTAAAGACACGCATCGGACCGATATAGTCCTGAAGGTATTGTGCAAGCCAGAGAAGCATTTAGTGGGCGTCCTTGCCAGTGTTTGTGGAACCAATCAGGTGATTGACGACGCGTTCCATCTTCATGAAACGCGAGCCCTTCACCAACACAGTTGCCTCAGAATTGCCGCCCAGTTGCTGGTCCAGTGCTGCCAATAATGCGTCGAACTGCTCGAAATGCTGTGCGCCCGTTGCCACCAGGTGGCGTGAGAGTTCGCCCGTCGCCAGCACCGTCTCGATGCCGCGCGCTTGCGCATAGGCGCCGATCTCTTCGGTGAACTCGCGGCCCTGCGTGCCGACCTCGCCCATGTCGCCGATGACCAGCAGGCGCGGCGCCGGATAGGCTGCCAGGACGTCGATCGCGGCGCGCATCGAATCCGGATTGGCGTTGTAGGTGTCGTCGATGACGACCGCGCCGTTGGCGGCCTGCTTGCGCTGCAGGCGCCCACCCACCGGCGCGAAGCTTTCCAGCCCGCGCACGATCGTGTCCTGATCGATGCCCGCCGCCAGCGCGCAGGCAATCGCGGCCAGCGCGTTGCGGACGTTGTGCTCGCCGGCTGCGGCCAGTTTTACCGCAAAGGCGCCGTCCGGGGCCGTGACTTTCAAATTGTTACCAAATCCGGTGCTGGTGAAGCTGGCGCGCACGTCGCAGCTGTCGCTCAGGCCGAAAGTCATGCTGCGGCAACCTGCCGCCAGCCCTTGCCACAGCGGCGTATAGATGTCGTCGCCCGGGTAGACGGCCACGCCATTTGCTGGCAGCGCTTTGAACACGGAACCGTTCTCCAGCGCCACCGCTTCCACGGTGTGCATGAATTCCTGGTGCTCGCGCTGGGCGTTGTTCACCAGCGCGACGGTCGGCTCGGCAATCGCGGCCAGGCGGCCGATCTCGCCCGGATGGTTCATGCCGAGTTCGACGACAGCGGCGCGGTGCGCGCTTGTCAAGCGCATCAGGGTCAGCGGCACGCCGATCTCGTTGTTCAGGTTGCCCTGGGTTGCCAGGCGCGCTTGCTCGCCGACCGCGGCGGCCAGGATTGCGGCGATCATTTCCTTGACGGTGGTCTTGCCGTTGCTGCCGGTGACGCCGATCAGGGGCAGCGCGTACCGGCGGCGCCAGGCATTGGCGATGCGTCCCAGCGCGACCAGCGTATCGGGCACGACCAGCGCCGGCAGCGTCCAGCCTTCCGGCAGGCGCTCGACGACGACGGCGGCGGCGCCGTTGGCGGCGACCTGCGCCAGGAAGTCATGGGCGTCGAAGTTCTCGCCGCGCAGGGCGACGAACAGCGCGCCCGCGCCGGCCTTGCGGCTGTCGGTCGACACCGACTCGAAAGCGGCATCGGCGGTGATGCTGGCGCCGTCGATGGACGCAACGATGTCTGCGAGCGAACCGCGCATCAGCTATTCCTCATCATGGTCATGCGCGCGGACAGGGCCAGCGCGGCGTGGTCGGCGTCGGAAAACGGCATCTTGCGGCCCTTGATTTCCTGGTAGGGCTCGTGGCCCTTCCCGGCCAGCAAAATGACGTCCGCCTTGCCCGCGTTCTTCACGGCCGACAGGATGGCGGTGGCGCGGTCTTCGATGGTTTGCATGCGCGAAGCTGCCTGCGCCGGGTCCATGCCGGCGACGATCTGTTCGATGATGGCGGCCGGCTCCTCGCTGCGCGGGTTGTCGCTGGTGACGATCGCCTGGTCGGCCAGCTGGGCGACGGCGCCCATCTGCGGGCGCTTGCCCGGATCGCGGTCGCCGCCGCAGCCGAACACGCACCACAACTGGCCATGGCGCTCGTCCGCCACCTGGCGCAGCGCGCCCAGGGTTTTTTCCAGCGCGTCCGGCGTGTGCGCGTAGTCGATGACGACCAGCGGCGCGTCCTGGCCGCCGGCCTGCTGCATGCGGCCCGGGGCCGGCACCAGCGCTTCGAGAGCCTCGACCGCGTTTTTCAGGGCCACGCCCTTGGCCAGCAGCGCGCCCAGCACGGCCAGCGCATTGCTGATATTGAAGTGGCCGACCAGCTGGGTTTTCACGACCGCACTGCCGGCGCTTGATTCGAGCTGGAATTCGCTGCCCGCCGGACGGCTGCGTTTATTTGTAGCGCGCAGGATGGCGACGCCGTCGATGGCCGGCTGGGTGGCGGCGTCGTGCAGGGTGTAGCCGGTGAGCGCCAGGGTCGGGTTGGTGGCGCGCAGTTGCGCGACCAGCCGTTGCCCGGCCGGATCGTCGAGGTTGATGACGGCATGCTGCAAGTCGGGCCAGGCGAACAGTTTCGCCTTGGCCGATTCGTAGCTGGCCATGTCGCCGTGGAAGTCCAGATGGTCGCGCGTCAGGTTGGTGAAGATCGCGACGTCGAAATGCATGCCGTCCGTACGTCCCAGCTCGAGTCCGATCGACGACACTTCGATGGCGAGGGTACGGGCGCCGGCTTCGCGCACGGCGGCCAGGCGGCTGGCCAGCAGCACCGCGTCGGGCGTGGTGTAGCCGGTCTCGATGAACTCCGCTTCGGCCCTGCCCTTGTAGACGCCGACACCCAGGGTGCCGATCACGGCGGCGGTCTCGCCCAGCTTGGCAAACGCCTGGCCGAGCCAGACCGCGATCGAGGTCTTGCCGTTGGTACCGGTCACGCCGACGGTGAACATGTCGGCGTCGGGCTGGCCGAGGCAGGCGTGGGCGATGCGGCCAGCCTGCGGCTTCAGGCCGGGCACGGCCAGGTGCGGCACGGCCAGGCTCTCGTCCCAGGCGAAACCGGTGTCGTCATAGACCACCGCGGCGGCGCCGGCGTCGAGCGCGGCTTGAATGAAGCGGCGGCCGTCGGCCGTATCGCCGGGGTAGGCAAAGAAGACGTCGCCCGGCGCCACCTGGCGCGAGTCGGATACGAGCTTGCCGCCGGGTGCGGCAGCGACGACCCAGCGTGCGATGTCGTGGTGAGCTGGAAGCATCACAGGCCCTCCTCGAGTGGGATTTCGGGAATGATGATGTCGGTGACCGACGAATCCGGCACGATGTTCGCGGCGCGCAGCGCATTCGCGGCCAGGTCGGCGGCGGTCGGCGCAGCGACGTTGCCGCCCTGGCGCAGCGCGCCGCGCGGGTTGTCGACCATGACGGCGATCACGAAGCGCGGCTTGGACATCGGCGCGATGCCGACGAAATAACCGATGTTGTCGGTTTTCGAATAACGGCCGGCTACGATCTTCTCGGCGGTGCCGGTCTTGCCGCCCACGCGGTAGCCCGGCACCTGGGCCCTGGAGGCCGTGCCTTCCGGGCCGACCACCGATTCGAGCATGGTGCGCACTTGCGCCGCGGTCTTCGGCGAGATCACCTGCTGGCCGACCGGCTCTTCGGTCACTTTGACGAAGGAGAGCGGGATGATGTCGCCATTGCGGGCGAAAATCATGTACGAGCGCGCCATCTGCAGCAGCGACACCGACAGGCCGTGGCCGAAGGCCATGTTCGCGTATTCGATCGGCTTCCAGGATTTCCATGGGCGCACGCGGCCAGCGGTCGGACCCGGGAAACCGAAGCGCGGCGCCTGGCCGTAGCCGACCTTGGTGTACAGCTCCCACATCTGCTGCGGCGGGATCATTTGCGCGATCTTGACCACGCCGACGTTCGACGACTTCTGGATCACGCCGTTGGTGGTCAGCATCGGCTTCGGGTGCAGGTCGCGGATCGTCTTGCCGCCAACGACGATGCGCCCGCCTCCGGTGTCGAACACGGTATTCGGCGTGATGCGCTTGGTCTCCAGGCCGAGAGCTACCGTCAGCGGCTTGATCGTCGAGCCGGGCTCGAAGGTGTCGGTGATGACGCGGTTGCGCAGCTGGGCGCCGGTCAGCTTCCTGCGGTCGTTCGGGTTGTAGGTCGGGTAGTTGGCCATGGCCAGCACTTCGCCGGTCTGCACGTCGAGCACGACGGCGCCGCCGGCGTCGGCATTGAATTTCTCGACCGCGTTCTTGACGCTGGTGAAAGCGATGTATTGCAGCTTGCTGTCGACCGACAGGGTCAGGTCCTTGCCGTCGTGCGGCACGCGCACGATGCCCAGGTCTTCGACCACGCGCCCGAGGCGGTCCTTGATGACGCGGCGGCTGCCGGGCGTGCCGACCAGCGTTTTCTGCTGGGCCAGCTCCATGCCTTCCTGGCCGATGTCCTCGACGTTGGTAAAACCCACCATGTGGGTCATAACTTCGCCCTGCGGGTAGAAACGCTTGTATTCTTTCCTGGTGTCGATGCCGCGAATCTTCAGCTTCTCGATTTTGGCGATGACATCCATCTCCACCTGGCGCTTGAGATAGACGAAGGTGCGGTCGGAGTCGAGCTTCTTGCGCATCTGCGCTTCCGGCATCTCCAGCAGGCGCGCCAGTTCCGTGATTTTTTCCGGCGGCGAGGCCAGCACGTCTTCCGGCAAAGCCCATACGGCTTTCACCGGCAGCGAGGACGCGAGCACCTGGCCGTTGCGGTCCATGATCTTGCCGCGCGTGGCCGGCATGTCGAGCGTGCGCTCGTAGCGGCTCTTGCCCTGCTTTTGCAGGAAGCCGGTCGACATCGCCTGCAGCCAGACGGCGCGCGCGCCGAGTGCGGCAAAGGCGGCGAACAGCACGAACAGCATCACGCGCGAACGCCAGTCGGGCAGGCGCACGGCCAGCACCGGGCTTTTCGAGAACGCCATGCCTTTCGAGGCGGCCACGCGGCCGCTGCCGCTGCTGTTGCTGAAGGGTTTGTCGCGCTTCACGGTGCGCCCTCGGTCAGGTACTGGGTGCGGGCGGGCGTCAGCGGCGTCATGTTCAGTTCAGTGCGCGCGATCTGTTCGATGCGCTCGTTCTTGCCGAGGGTGGACTGGTCCAGCTGGAGCTGGGCCCAGTCGATGTCGAGCTGGCGCGACTGCCCCTGCATGCGCTCGAGCTCGGTGGTCAGCTGGCGCACCTGGTAGCGCGCGTTGACCAGGGTCAGGCCGCAGGCAACCAGGCCGGCCGCCAGGAAGATGTTGAGCTTGTTGCTGCTCATTAAGATGCATCCTCCAGGCGCTCGGCCACGCGCAGCACCGCCGAGCGGGCGCGCGGGTTGGCGTCCACCTCGGCATCGGACGGCTTGATCTTGGCGACCAGCTTCATCTGCGGCTGCGGCAGGTCGACCGCGCGGATCGGCAGGCGGCGGTCCGGCTGCGGCACATTGGCCTTGCTTGCCAAAAATTGCTTGACCATGCGGTCTTCGAGGGAATGGAAGCTGATGACGGACATGCGCGCGCCGGGACGCAGCATCGCGTAAGCGGCGCTCAGCCCAGCCTCGAGGTCCTCAAGCTCTTTATTGATGAAAATCCGGATAGCCTGAAAGGTACGGGTGGCCGGATCCTTGCCCTTTTCCCGAGTCTTGACCGTGTTTGCCAGGATTGCGGCAAGCTGTCGTGTGCTTGAAATTGGTTCGACTGCCCGGCGAGCAACAATCGCCTTTGCAATCTGAAAAGCAAACCGTTCTTCCCCATATTCGCGTATTACCTTTTCCAGTGTTTGTTCGGTCGCCGTGGCAATCCACTCGGCGGCCGAGATTCCTCGGGTCGTGTCCATCCGCATGTCGAGCGGGCCGTCGTTGCGGAAGCTGAAGCCGCGCGCGGCATCGTCCACCTGCGGCGACGAAATGCCGAGGTCGAGCAGGATGCCGTCGACCTGGGCGATGCCGCGCGCGGCCAGGCTGGCGCCCATCGTCGCGAAGCTGTCGTGGACAATCGAAAATCGTGGGTCGTCGATCTGCTCGGCCGTGGCGATGGCTTGCAGATCCTTGTCGAAAGCGATCAGGCGGCCGCTTGGCCCCAGGCGCGACAGCAGCAGGCGGCTGTGGCCGCCGCGTCCGAAGGTGCCGTCTATATAGACACCATCCTTGCGCCCACCCTCTTCGAGGTTGAGGCCGGCGATCGCTTCGTCGAGCAGCACCGTGCGATGCAGGAACTCTGGCACCGTGTTCGCAATCGTCATCGGTGCCTCAGAAAGAGAAATTGGAGAGTACATCGGGCATGCCGCCGGCCACGGCAGCCGCTTCGTCGGCGGCCAGCCTGGCGGCATCCCAGATTTCGAAGTGGCTGCCCATGCCGAGCATCATCACTTCTTTTTCCAGGCCGACAGCCGCGCGCAGCTCGGGCGAGATCAGGACGCGGCCGGCGCTGTCCAGCTCGACATCGCAGGCGTTCCCGAGGAAAATGCGCTGCCATGCGCGCGCCGACATGGGCCAGGCGGCGATCTGGTCGCGGTGGGTTTCCCACACGGGGCGCGGGAAAAACAACAGGCAGCCCTGTGGATGGCGGGTCAGCGTGAGGCGGCCTTCGCATTGAAGCGCGAGGGCGTCACGATGCTTTGCCGGTATTGACATCCGGCCTTTCGCATCGAGATTGATCGCTGACGCGCCTTGGAACACGTTGAACCTAGCTTTGGAGAGTTATCAGTTGAATTGTTTTGCGTGCCGGAGAAACCTGACTTCTCCCACAAAACTGCACTTTTTCACACTGTTTCCCACTTTAGAGGAAGGGTTGTGTCTGGTCAAGCGAATTCCAGTAGGAAAAACCTGAATTTTGCTAATGAAATGAAGGACTTAGCACGCTTCCCTCAAGCAGCGCTAAAGTAAAATACTCCGGAAAATTAAGCACTTAGGTAAAACAGTGAATGTGCTACCTCATCTGATTACCGCCTAATAATCTTTGCTTTTAGGAAAAATATTTGTCATTACACGGCTGAGCACACGCGAGGCCGGACGGCAAGCCGGGTCGGCAAGACAGTGCCGCACTGCACAGCAAGAAATTGCGATTTCATGCGCGCCGGGTTAGGATTTCCAGGCAAGGACTGTTGCCCGCATCGGAGACCTGCCGTGAGCATTGCCATTGCCCGTACCCGCCCCCTCTACGACCTGCTCGACGTGCAGGAGGCGCTCGAGCGCAGCCGCGGGCGCTCGCCCGAGCTCGATGCCTTTTATGAACGCATGCTCGATACCGGGCCGGAACGCTTCGTCACCACCCCCTCTTCCCTCGACGCGCTCGACCCGCTGTTCGCGGAATGCCCGAATTTCGACGACGTGCTGGACGACCTGGCGCGCTACCTGCGCCTGGCCCATGCCGGCAACAAGGGTGTCAACGTAATGCCGATCCTGCTGCTGGGCGGCCCCGGCGTCGGCAAGACCCATTTCGCCAAGCGCCTGGCGCGCGCACTCGGCACCGAGTGCGAGCTGATCAGCATGAACGCGCTGTCGGCCGGCTTCGTCATCACCGGCAGCTCGGCCAGCTGGCGCGGCGCCAAATGCGGCAAGGTCGCCGAACGCCTGGTGCGCGGCCAGTACGCCAACCCGGTGGTGGTGCTCGACGAAGTGGAAAAGGCGAGCGGCTCCTCGCAGTCCGATCCACTGGCCGCGCTCTACCAGCTGCTGGAACCGGAAACCTCGAAAGCCTTCCGCGACGAATTCATCGACGTCGAAATCGACGCCAGCCAGATCTTCTGGGTGCTGACGGCCAATTCGGTCGAGGGCATCCCGGCGCCGCTATTGAACCGGATGGCGGTGTACGAGGTGCTGGCGCCGACGCCGGAGCAGGCGGCCGGCATCGCCCAGCGCATGTATGCCGCGCTGCTGGGCGAACTGAACCTGGCTGGTTTCGATCCATGCCTGGCCGATGCGGTGCTCGAGCGCCTGGCCGGCGTGTCGCCGCGCGACCTGCGCAAGACCCTGCTCGACAGCCTGGGTTATGCGGTGGCGAACGGGCGCGGGCAGGTGCTGGCCGACGACGTGCGCCTGCGCCAGGCGCCGGGACGGGGGCGGATCGGGTTTTGACGTGCCCCATCGAAGCGGGACCGGCGCTAGAATAGGTTCATTTTGTCAACATGAGAGCGCCATGACCGATTTCGCCTTTACGCCGCCCGCGCTTCCCTCGCTGGCCATTTTCGGCAGCAGCGCCCGTTTCCCGATCCGCCGCGTCTTTTGCGTTGGGCGCAACTACGCGACCCACGCGCGCGAAATGGGCAGCGATCCGGACCGCGAACCGCCCTTCTTCTTCACCAAGCCGGCCGACGCCGTGGTGCCGGCCGAGGGCGCCCTGCCCTATCCGCCGGCCACGCAAGACCTGCACCATGAAATCGAGCTGGTCGTGGCCCTGCGCTCGGGCGGCGCCGACATTCCGTCCGACGAAGCGCTGGCGAAAGTCTGGGGCTATGGCGTCGGCATCGACCTGACCCGGCGCGATTTGCAGGCCGCCGCCAAGGAGACCGGCCGGCCCTGGGACATGGCGAAAGGCTTCGACGCCTCGGCGCCCTGCACCCCGCTGCGCCCGGTCAGCAGCTTCGGCCACCCGTCCGAGGACGCCTGCATCCGCATGACGGTGAATGGCGAAACGCGCCAGGACGGCGCGCTCAATGAAATGATCTGGCCGATCGCCGACATCATCAGCCACCTGTCGCGCCTGGTGACGCTGGCGCCGGGCGACCTGATTTTTACTGGTACGCCGGGCGGGGTCGGCGCCTTGCAGCCGGGCGACAGGGTGCATGGCGAAGTGGCGGGGGTGGATGAATTCGACCTGGAGATCGTCGAGAAATAATCTAGTGCTCGATCCAGCCCTTGGCATGCTCGACCGCGCGCGCCCAGCGCCCGCGCAGCTCCATCCGCCGCTCGGCTTCCATCGCCGGCTCGAAACGGCGCTGGGCGCGCCACAGGGCTTTGATTTCCTCGCGCGAGCTCCAGAAACCCTCGGCCAGCCCGGCCAGGTAGGCCGCGCCGAGCGCCGTGGTTTCAGTGACCGCCGGGCGCACCACCGGCACCCCGAGCAGGTCGGCCTGGAATTGCATCAGCAGGTCGTTCCTGGCGGCGCCGCCATCGGCGCGCACTTCGCGCACCGGGCAGGCGGCGTCCTTCTGCATTGCCGCCAGCAGTTCCGCGCTCTGGTAGGCGATCGCTTCGACCCCAGCACGGGCGATGTGGGCGGCGGTGGTGCCCCGCGTCATGCCGACGATGGTGCCGCGCGCGTACGGATCCCAGTGCGGCGCCCCGAGGCCGACGAATGCCGGCACCAGCATCACGCCGCCGGCGTCCGGCACCGAGGTGGCCAGCGCCTCGACGTCGCTGGATTGCTTGATGATGCCGAGGCCGTCGCGCAGCCACTGCACCGTGGCGCCGGCCATGAACACGCTGCCCTCCAGCATGTAATCGGTGCGCCCGTCGACCTTCCAGCCGACGGTGGCGAGCAGCCGGTTGCGGGAAACGGGCGGCACATAGCCGGCATGCATCAGCATGAAGCAGCCTGTGCCATAAGTATTCTTGACCATGCCCTTGTCGTAGCAGGCCTGGCCGAAGGTGGCGGCCTGCTGGTCGCCGGCGATGCCGGACAGGGGGATCGGGGCGCCGAACCATGCATCGTGCACGACGCCGACCTGTTCCGAGCTGCGCACGACTTCCGGCAGCATCGCCGCGGGAATGCCGAACAGCTCGAGCAGCTGCGGGTCCCAGCGCATCGAATGGATGTTGTAGAGCATCGTGCGCGAAGCGTTGCTGACGTCGGTAACGTGACGCCCGCACAGTTTATAGGCGAGCCAGCTGTCGATCGTGCCGAAGCACAGCTCGCCGCGCTCGGCCCGGTCGCGGGCGCCCGGCACATGCTCCAGCAGCCATTGCAGTTTGGTGGCCGAGAAATAGGCGTCGAGTTCGAGGCCGGTGCTGCGCTGAACGAGGCGCGCATGGCCCGCCTCGCGCAGACGGTCGCAGGCGCCGGCGGTGCGGCGGTCCTGCCAGACAATGGCGCGCGCGATCGGCTCGCCCGTCGCGCGGTCCCAGACCAGGGTGGTTTCGCGCTGGTTGGCGATGCCGATGGCCGCCACCTGCCCGGCTTTGACCCCGGCGTCGGCAAGCACCTTGCGCGCGCAGGCAAGCTGGCTGTTCCAGATATCGAGCGCGTCGTGCTCGACCCATCCGGGCTGCGGAAAATGCTGGGGATATTCCTGCTGGGTGCAGGCGACGACCTGGCCCTGGCGATCGAACAGGATGGCGCGGGAACTGGTCGTTCCCTGGTCGAGCGCCAGAATGTATTGCTGCACATATTGAGGCACGTGGGTCCCCTGCGCTTGAAAAAAAATTCAGTGTAAAGCAGGCCGATAGGCCGGATTCTGTGTAGTGGTTTCCCTTGCGGGACGCCCCTATGACAGCCATTCCTCTAGGCGCCGAATTACTCCGGCGCTCAAGCTTCCTACCCGCACGCTCCGCGAGCAACATCAACGCGTGCCTATTTGGAATTGCTCCGAGTGGAGGTTACCGCGTTTCACCGTAACTTAATACGCTCGTCTCTGTGGCCCTGTTCCTCGCCTTATACCCTGGCTTGCGCCAGGGCTTTCAGCGGACGGCCGTTAACCGTCACCCTGCTCTATGGAGTCCGGACCTTCCTCCCGCCAGCACCTTGAGAGTGCCAGCCAGCGGCTGTCTGGCCTGCTTCACGGGATGCATTGTACCCGATGCCGCCATCGCCCTGCGCTGCGCGCCGGCGCGTTTTTCCGCATTTGTTCTTATTTGTCATTTCTGAAATTTGGTGTCGCCATTTCAAAAGCCCCGGCCGGACCGCTCACATAGAATGGGCCGATGCCCGCAAACCACCAAGGATGACCGACCCATGACGCACCCTTCCCGCACCGGCGGCCAGATCCTGGTCGATGCACTGCATGTCCACGGCGTCGACACCGCCTTCGGCGTGCCCGGCGAAAGCTATCTCGACGTGCTCGACGCGCTGCACGATTCGAGCATCCGCTTCATCGTCAACCGCCAGGAGGGAGGCGCGGCATTCATGGCCGAAGCCTATGGCAAGCTGACCGGCAAGCCGGGCATCTGCTTCGTCACGCGCGGTCCCGGCGCCACCAACGCCTCGATCGGGGTGCACACGGCCTATCAGGACTCGACCCCGATGATCCTGTTCATCGGCCAGGTCGGCAACGACTTCATCGACCGCGAAGCCTTCCAGGAAATCGACTACCGCCGCATGTTCGGCGAAATGGCGAAGTGGGTGGCGCAGATCGACCGTGCCGAGCGCATCCCGGAATACCTTGCGCGCGCCTTCCAGGTGGCGACCAGTGGCCGCCCCGGCCCGGTGGTGCTGGCCCTGCCCGAAGACATGCTGATCGACCTCGCCCAGGTGGCCGACACGCGCCGCTATGCGCCGGTGCAGGCCTCGCCGTCGGCCGCTCAGATCGACAAGCTGCGCACGCTGCTGATGGAGGCCCGGCGGCCGCTCGTGCTGCTTGGGGGCGGCACCTGGAATGCGCAGGCTTGCGCCGACCTGCAGACCTTCGCCGAAGCGAACGCGCTGCCGGTGGCCTGCAGCTTCCGCTTCCAGGACCTGCTGGACAACGCCCATCCGAACTACATCGGCGACGTGGGCATCGGCATCAACCCGAAGCTGGCCGCGCGCGTCAGGAATGCCGACCTGCTGATCGCCATCGGCCCGCGCCTGGGCGAGATGACGACCGGCGGCTACACCCTGCTCGCTTCCCCGGTGCCCACCCAGCGCCTGGTGCACATCCATGCCGACCCCGAGGAACTGGGCAGCGTCTACCAGGCCGACCTGATGATCGCCAGCGGCGCGCCGCAAGTGGCCAGCATGCTGGCGGCAATGGCGCCGGTGGATGCGGGCGCCTGGCGCGACTCGGTGGCCCAGGCCAAGGCCGAACTGGCCGCCTTCCAGCAGCAGCCGCCGATTTTTGAAAGTGGAGAAGCCCCGCTCGACCTGTGGCAAGTCGTGCAGGACCTGATGGCCGCCCTGCCGCACGACACCATCGTCACCAATGGCGCCGGCAACTACGCCTCGTGGGCGCACCGCTTCTGGCGCTACGGCGGCATGCGTACGCAGCTGGCGCCGACCAACGGCGCCATGGGCTATGGCGTGCCCTCGGGCGTGGCCGCGAAAATCGTCGACCCGGACCGCACGGTGCTGACCTTCGCTGGCGATGGGGAATTCATGATGACCGGGCAGGAACTGGCGACCGCCGTGCAATACGGGGCGGGCGTGATCATCATCGTCTTCAACAACAGCATGTTCGGCACCATCCGCATGCACCAGGAAAAAACCTATCCGGGACGCGTGTCCGGGACCGGCCTGCACAACCCCGATTTCGCGGCGCTGGCGCGGGCTTATGGCGCGCATGGGGAGGTAGTGGAAAAGACGGCCGACTTCGCGCCGGCGCTGGAACGCGCGGTGCGTCATGCAAATGGCCAGCAGCTGCCGGCCCTGATCGAACTGCGCTACGACGGCAACCTGATCACGCCGAACGCCACGCTGGAGACGCTGCGGGCCCAGGCCCAGGCGGCAAAGGCCGCCTGAACCGCGCTTGGCTTATACGACGTCGTCGCCCCGGCGAGCCGGCGTGATTCGCGGCAGGCGTGCCGAGAAGACCACGCCGTCATCATCGCCCGAGGTGACGGAAATCTCGCCATGGTGGGCGTTGACGATCTGCTTGACCACATACAGGCCCAGACCCAGGTTCGGCGTACCGGCCGCAACCCGCTCGCTCGGCGGACGGATGGCAAACCGCTTGACCGGGTCGAACAGGGTGCGCAGCTTGGCCGGCGCAATAGGCTCGGCCGCGTTGCGCACCTCGTAGATGACTTCATCTGGAAGGCCGCGCAGCGCCACCTTGATCGGGAACTCCGGCTTGCCATGCTGGACGGCGTTCGAGATCAGGTTCGAAAACACCTGGGACATGCGCGCGCCGTCCCAAGCCCCGACCAGGCCACCCTCGGTCGTCAGCTCGATCTGGCGATCCGGATGAAAGGTCTTCGCTTCCTCGACCACGTTGAGGCAGATCTCCGCCAGGTCGACCGTCGTCGGATCGACCGGGATGCCATCGCCCAGGTGCGAGGTCGAAAAATCGAGCAGGTCGCGCACGATCGCATCCATGCGTTTCGAGCTGTTGAAGATCCGCAGGCCGACTTTCAGGGCTTTCGAGGGCAGGCTCTGGTCTTGCAGCAACACCTGTGCGCCCATGCTGATGGCGCCGAGCGGCGTGCGCACGTCATGACCGAGGATGGCGAGGAACAGGTTCTGGGCTTCGCGCAGCATCTTGGCATAGCGCGCCATCGATTCGGTCTGGGCCTGGTCGATCGCTTCGTTGAAACGGATCATGTCCTGGATGTCGCCGGCGGTCGTAATGTCGACCTGGCGCGCCCACAGGCGCAGGACACTCGAGCGCAACGCCCGGTATTCGGCCATCACCTGCTCGCCGGTGAAACCTGCCGCCACGCGGTCGGCCGCGTGAACCTCGGCCGCCGTATCGGTTGCCATTTGCGGGCCAAGTCCCTTGGATTTGGCGATGCTCTCGTGTTCCGCCTGAGGCGTGTCGAGGTCGGCCGCGACCACTTTCAGGACGGCCGCGGCGTGATCGCGCAACTCTTTTTTGTTGGCGTTAACCAAAGGCTCGATCGTCGAAGCGAAATCTTCCCACTCCTGCAAGATGCACTCGAGGTTGCCTACAATAAAACTCGATAACTTCATTAATGTCCTATATGTTGATTAGCCGTAACAGGGTTCTGCTGCAGCAGCCTGCGCACCTCGACCAGTAATTCTTCGGCCAGGAACGGTTTTCTCAGGAAGGCATCGTAGGTTTTCCCAGGGGCAACCCGGCATTGCAGGGATCCGCTCATCAACAGGATCGGGATGCCTGTCATCGATGGGCTGGCCTTCATTTGTTTGCTCAGTTCCAGGCCGGTAAAATCAGGCATGCAGCAATCTGAAATGAGCAGCTCGGGCTGCTTGTCGGAAATTTTTGCGAGGGCTTCCCCGCCGCTCAATACCACGCTGGTGTCATAGCCGTAAGACTCCAGCAACATCGAACAGTTCTCGGCGAAGTCTGAGTCGTCGTCTGCAATTAAAATCATGGTTCTCTCCTCGAGCCTGCGAATGCCTGTATTCATGCCGGCGGCATGGCCGCCGGCACCGTATTAACGCTGTGGCAGCACGACGACGGTGTCGCCGGTGCGGCCCTTGTCGCCTTTTTCGCCTTCGTAGCCCTGGGCGCCGGTCGCACCGGTGTTGCCGGTGTCGCCGGTCTGGCCCGTGGTGCCGGTATCGCCGGTCTGGCCGGTCATGCCCGTATCGCCAGTCATGCCGGTCGCGCCCGTGGCGCCCGTGGCGCCGGCTGGCGCTTCAGCACCGGTAGCGCCGGTGGCGCCGGTAGCACCGGGTGCGCCGGCAGGACCGGCAATCACTTGCACCACGGGAGCCGGGGCTGGCGCTGCCGCAGGCGCCTCGGATTTGCTGCAGGCGGAAAGGGAAACGGTGGCGGCCAGGGCGAGCAGAATCAGGGAATGTTTCATGATGAATCCTTTTGTCGGGACGTGCGCCGCGGCAGGCGGAACGGCTCGACGGCGTCGGGCAGGCGTTCTACGTGGCGGGTGAGGGAAAGTGGCCAGGAGTGCGGCCGGCGTCAACTTCGACGCAGGCGGAACGGCGGGGAGTAAAACCATCATGCGCCGCCATTTCACCTGCTTCCGTACGGAAACGTACATTGCGCAGTTTTAGCTGTGCGCATGACAGTGATTTTTGACGGATCTCATGCCGCGCGGGCAGAACGACAGCCGCCCGGCGGATACGCTATGCTGCTCGGCAGCGGCCCGGTTGGCCGCGCCACACACGCGCACCACATACGATCAAGGAGACGTACTACCGTGAATGACGCCCCAGAGCTGGTCCTGTGTATTCCCGGACCCTGGCGGGACCGCAAGGAGTTGACGGACAGCATTGCCGACAGCGAGACCGGTTATCAATTGATCGCCGGCGTGCTGCGCGATACTTTCGACGGCTTTGCCTGCGATCTCGTGCTCGAGGGCGCCGATCCGGAGCTGGCGGCCGCCTTCGCCAAGGCCGGACCGCACTGGGCGCAGTCGGATGCGATGGCGGCGGTGGCCGACCATGACTGCGTCGTCTACCTGGTCGGCAAGGGCGGCTCGCGCGACGCGGCCGAGTCGATGATGCGCGCCGCCGGCGCACTGGTCGAGGCCGGCGGGCTGGGGGTCAAGGTCGACAGTACCGGCATCGCCCACGGCCCGGCCTACTGGTTCGACATCTGCGACAAGCTCGATCAGCTGACCGCGCACCGGGCGCTGGTGGTGTACGTCATGGGGAGGGAAGAGGTTTTCTCCTGCGGCATGCATAACTTCGGCCTGCCCGATGCGATGACGGGCGCCTTCGACAAGGCGGCCGCCGCCGACATGCTGCGCACGTTTACCCGCTACCTGCTGGAAGGCGCGCCGCTGCTCGCGGACGGGCATACCTTCTCGGTACGCGAGGGCGAGCCGGTCTACCGCGTGCATAAAGTGCCGGCACGCGACTACGGCCCCGACTCCCTCTTCAACAATCCCTACGGCGCCTGGCGCCTGGAGCTGGAGGGAGCCGAAGCCGGGCAAGCGCTCACCGAGAGTGCGCAGGCAGACAAGCAACACGGCTGGTGGAGCAAGATCCGCTCCTGAGAACCTCGTGCGCCTTTCGTTCAACCCGGCTGGCCCGGTTCCAGGCCCAGTTCCGCCGGCAACGGCACCGGCCCGTCGAACAGGCTGTGCTGCTCGGTCAGGAAGAGCGCGACCACGGTGATGAAAATCCAGGCAAGCGCATGGCGCATGGGGCGGCTGGGAAATCGCGGAAGTTTCATGGGCGGTCCTGTCGGTCTGGATGCGTTCACGCCGAATCTACCCTTCCTGCGCCTGCGCCGCCAGTGCGCACGCTTGGGCGCGCCGGGCTATTCGAACGGCGGCGGACGGGACGGCGGAACTGTCGCGTTTGTGCATGCCGGGTTCGGCTCGCCCAGGCCGATTCGGCAGGTCGCCCTCTGGTAGAATACGCGCGACCCTAGCCCCCCAACACATATCCATGTTTAGTTTTTTCAAAAGAAAAAAAGCCCCCGAAACGCCGGACCCGGTCGAGCCTGCTGCTGTCGAGCCCGCCCCGGCGCCCGAGCGCGCAGCCCCGCCCGCGCCTGTCGCGGTCGCCCCTGTCGCATTGCCCGAAGCCGAGCTCTTCATCGAGGAAACGGCCGAGCGCCCGACCACCGAGGCCGAAAAGAAAACATCGTGGATGAGGCGCCTGAAGGCCGGGCTGTCGAAGACCTCGAGCAACCTGTCGCTGCTGTTCGTGGGCGCGCGCATCGACGAAGACTTGTACGAGGAACTCGAGGCTGCGCTGCTGATGTCCGACGCCGGCATGGACGCAACCCAGTTCCTGCTCGACAACCTGCGCCGCAAGGTCAAGGAAGACAAGCTGCTCGACGCCGCCGCCGTCAAGGCCGCGCTCAAGGACTTGATGGTCGAGATGCTCGCACCCCTTCAAAAGCCGCTCGAACTGGGCCGCCATGAGCCGATGGTGATGATGATTTCCGGCGTCAACGGCGCCGGCAAGACCACAACCATCGGCAAGCTGGCCAAGCACATGCAGCGCTCAAGCCAGTCGGTGCTGCTGGCCGCCGGCGACACCTTCCGCGCCGCCGCGCGCGAGCAGCTGATGGTCTGGGGCCAGCGTAACAACGTCACCGTGATCTCGCAAGCATCGGGCGACCCGGCCGCGGTCGCCTTCGACGCGGTACAGTCGGGCAAGGCGCGCGGCGTCGACGTCGTCATGGTCGACACCGCCGGCCGCCTGCCAACCCAGCTGCACCTGATGGAAGAACTCAAGAAGATCAAGCGCGTGATCGGCAAGGGCATGGATGGCGCGCCGCACGAGCTCCTGCTCGTCATCGACGGCAATACCGGCCAGAACGCGCTGGCCCAGGTGAAAGCCTTCGACGATGCGCTGCAACTGACCGGCCTGGTCATTACCAAGCTGGACGGCACGGCCAAGGGCGGCGTGCTGGCCGCGATCGCGCGCACGCGCCCGGTGCCGGTGTACTTCATCGGCGTGGGCGAAAAGCTGGACGACCTGCAGCCTTTCAATGCCGAAGAATTCGTCGAAGCGCTGTTGGGTTAACAAGAAGAGCTACAGCCAATGATCGAATTTCACTCCGTTTCAAAACAGTATTCCGCCGAGGCCACCGCCCTCTCCGACGTTTCCCTGAACATCGACAAGGGCGAGCTGGTGTACCTGGCCGGCCCCTCCGGCGCCGGCAAGTCGACCCTGATGAAAATGGTCGCGGCCATCGAGCGCCCCAGCAGCGGACGCGTGATCGTGTTCGGCCAGGACATCGGCAAGCTGAAAAAGCCGAGCATCCCCTTCCTGCGGCGCAAACTCGGGCTGATCTTCCAGCACCAGCGCCTGCTGAACGACCGCAACATCCTGGCCAATGTCATGCTGCCACTGCTGGTCTCGGGCGCACCGACGGGCGCTGCCGAAAGCCGCGCCCGGGCCGCGCTCGACAAGGTCGGCCTGCTCGACCGCGTGCGCGCCCATCCGCTCGAACTGTCGGGCGGCGAGCAGCAGCGCGTGGCGATTGCCCGTGCGATCGTCAACCGGCCGCAGATCATCCTGGCCGACGAACCGACGGCCAACCTCGACCGCGTGGCGGCCGACAAGGTGCTCGACGCCCTGCGCGCCTTCAATTCGGTCGGCGTCACCTGCGTCATCTCGACCCACGACGAGCAGGTGCTCGACCGCGCGGCGCGCGTGATCCGGCTCGAGCACGGGATATTGGTCTCCGCCGGCGCCCCGGGCAGCCATGTCCTGGCCGAGCGCGCGGCGACCGACCGCCGGGTTGCCGACCGCGCCCTGGCCGACCGCGTGATTGCCGAGCCTGCCGCCGACCCTGCCGTCGATGACCTGGGAGCTGCGCCATGAGCCCGTGGATCCGCCACCACCGCTTCGCCATCGGCGCAGCGCTCTCGCACCTGCGCAAGGCGCCGGGCAGTTTCCTGTTCAACGTGCTGGTCGTCGCCGTTGCGCTCGCCCTGCCCTTCGCCGGCCTGACCCTGCTCGACAACGTCCGCCCGATGACCGGCCAACTGTCGGTTGACCCGGAAGTGAGCCTGTTCGTGAAACCGGAAGCCTCGCGCGCAGACGCCCAGGCGCTCGAGCCGCAGCTGCGCCGCATCCTGCAGGGCAGCCAGGCCCGCATCGCGTTCGTGCCGCGCGAGAACGCGCTGGAAGACTTGAAGGAACGCAGCGGCTTGTCGGCCGCCCTCGATACCCTCGGCGACAATCCTTTGCCCGACAGCTATGTGATGAAGCTGGAAGGCTTTTCCAGCAGTGCCGACGCGGCGCGCATCGACGGCATCGTCGAACAGATGGGCGCGCTGCCGCAGGTCGATACGGTGCAGGTCGACTCGGCCTGGGTCAAGCGCCTGGCCGCGCTGCTGGGCATCCTGCGCCTGGCGCTGCTGCTGGCAGTGACCCTGGGCGTGGTCGTGATCGCCGTCGTGTTCAACACCATCCGCCTGCAGGTGCTGACCCAGCGCGACGAAATCGCCGTCTCGAAACTGCTGGGTGCAACCGACAACTTCATCCATCGCCCCTTCTATTACACCGGCGCCCTGCTCGGCCTGTGCGCCGGCGCCGTGGCGCTGGGCGCGGTCATGCTGGCCCTGCACCCGCTGAACGCGGCGATTGCCGATTTCGCGCGCCTGTACGCGTCGGAATTCCAGTTGGCGCCGCTGGGAGCGCTGGAGCTGCTGGGTTTGCTGGCGGTAAGCGCCGGACTCGGCCTGATCGGGGCGATGCTGTCCGTGCAGCGGCATCTGGCGCGGCTGAGCTGAGCGTAGTTTGTTTATGGTAGGCACGCTCGTGCCTACCATATTATTTCCTGACCAAATCTTCTTGTAGTCCTGCGCGCCGCGCCTGCGCCGGATAGCAGCGCTTCACCCGGCGAACTTCCCCCACCGTGCGCCAACTAACAGAAAACAGGGTGCTTGTCCCCGTACCCTGCGGTTTAAACGGCAGTACAAGTCACACACATTTGAGGTCTATCAAGAGATTTGCAAGATTCTGCTCTACAGTGAATCTGCACTTTTTTTAAATACTGATGGGCAATACTTTAAGCAGACTTAAACGATTCCGCTCCTATGGGGGGTCGCTGGCACTCACCCTCAGGGAGTGCTAATATATGTCCTCAAGTGAACGACTACAAGGCTTGTAACGCATCGCGCACGATGTCGTGCAGTCGGCGCCGGGGTGTCCTGGTCAGCTTGACGATGCAGCACAAATGACTCTACGAGGAAAAGATAATGTCCGCACAATCCGCATTGGTTCCAACCAGCAATCGTGCCCTGGGACTCGGCTTTACCGGCCAACTCGGTAACATCGACGCGTATATTTCCGCGGTGAACCGCCTGCCGATGCTGACCCATGAGGAAGAAGTTTCGCTGGCAACGCGCCTGCGCGATGCGAACGATCTCGATGCCGCACAAAAACTGGTGCTGTCGCACCTGCGCCTGGTGGTGTCGATTGCACGTGGCTATCTCGGCTACGGCCTGCCGCATGCCGACCTGATCCAGGAAGGCAATATCGGTCTGATGAAGGCAGTCAAGCGTTTCGACCCGAACCAGGGCGTGCGCCTGGTGTCGTACGCCATGCACTGGATCAAGGCCGAGATGCACGAATACATCTTGAAGAACTGGCGCCTGGTAAAGGTCGCCACGACCAAGGCCCAGCGCAAGCTGTTCTTCAACCTGCGCAGCAACAAGGTTGGCCTCGATTCGATGACGCCGACCCAGGTCGACGACCTGGCGAAGATGCTCAACGTCAAGCGCGAAGAAGTGATCGAGATGGAAACCCGCCTCTCGGGCCGCGACATCGCCCTGGAAGCGCCGACCGACGACGAAGACGACAAGTTCTCGCCGATCGCCTACCTGTCCTCGGACATGCAGGAGCCGACCAAGGTGCTGGAAGCCGAACAGGTCACGCGCCTGCAGTCCGAAGGCCTGGAAACGGCGCTGGGCAAGCTCGACCCGCGCTCGCGCCGCATCGTCGAAGCGCGCTGGCTGGCGAACGACGACGGTTCCGGTGCGACGCTGCACACGCTGGCCGAAGAGTTCGGCGTGTCGGCCGAGCGCATCCGCCAGATCGAATCGGCGGCCTTGAAGAAGATGAAAGGCGCGCTGGCGGCGTTTATCTAAGCGCCAGTCGCATGCAGGAACAGGCGGCCCCGCGAGGGCCGCTTTTTTTTGTACGAACGGGCCACCAAAAAAAACGGCGGCCTGTGAGGGCCGCCGCAAATCCGGTAAGTACAACGGGCTTTCGCCCGTTTTCAATCAATAAATCGCGCCGCCAGCCGTATCCTTCAGCTGCACTTTCCAGGCGCCCTGCACCAGCTTGATGACCGATGCCGGCATCGGCACGTAGTCGAGCTCGGCTGCTGCGGCGGCGCCGTTCTTGTAGGCGTAGTCGAAGAACTTCACGACTTCCTTGCCCTTGGCCGCGTCAGCCTGCGCCTTGTGCATCAGGATGTAGGACACGCCCGTGATCGGCCAGCTGTTCTTGCCGGCGGTGTCGGTCAGGATCACGGCGAAGCCCGGGGTCTTGGTCCATTCGGCGCTGGCGGCGGCGGCCTTGAAGGCTTCGTCGTCCGGCTGCAGGTACTGGCCGTCCTTGTTCTTCAGCTGGGTGTGCGACAGCTTGTTCTTCTTGGCATAGGCCCACTCGACGTAGCCGATCGAACCCTTGATGCGCTGCACGTTGGCGGCGACGCCTTCGTTGCCCTTGCCGCCCACGCCCGTGGCCCACTTCACCGAGGTGCCGGCGCCGATCTTGGCCTGGAAGTCAGGGTTCACTTTCGACAGGTAGTCGGTGAACAGGAAGGACGTGCCCGAGCTGTCGGCGCGGTGCACGACGGTGATGTCGGCGTCCGGCAGTTTCACGCCCGGGTTCAGGGCGGTGATTGGCTGCGCGTTCCACTTGGTGATCTTGCCGAGGTAGATGTCGGCCAGGACCGGGCCGGTCAGCTTCAGCTGGCCCGGGGTCACGCCTTCGACGTTGATCACGGCGACCACGCCGCCCATGATGGCCGGGAACTGCATCAGGCCCGCTTCTTCCAGCTCGGCGGCCTTGAGCGGCATGTCCGAGGCGCCGAAGTCGACGGTTTTGGCCTTGATCTGCTTGATGCCGGCGCCCGAACCGACCGACTGGTAGTTCATGCTGCTGCCGGTGGCGCCCTTGTACATTTCGGCCCACTTGGCGTAGATCGGGTACGGGAAGGTCGCGCCGGCGCCCGTGACGTCGGCGGCAAAGGAGGAAGACATCACCATCGCTGCGGCGGCGCCGGCGATCATCGTTTTGAACAGCTGCTTGGTTTTCATGTTGTCGTGGTCCGGTGTTGGCGAAGGTTGATCAAGTAACCAGCGCAGTCTAACGACCCAGTGTGACCGGCATGTGACGTGCATGTGACGGTTGCATGACAGGCGAATGCGCCGCCGCGTTGGCGTTTTTGCTATGCTCGCCAGACAACCTGTCCGCTTTTCCACTTTCCCATTGCCGCCCATGACCCGATCCGTAACCGCCCTCGCCTGCGGCCTGTCCCTCTCGATCATCCTGCAGGCGCCGCCGGCGCTGGCAAAGACGCCGGTCGCCACCGGCAGCGGCGGCGCCGTCGCCACCATCAGCGAACAGGCCTCGCAGTCGGCGCTGGCCATCCTGAACCGCGGCGGCAATGCGGTCGACGCGGCAGTGGCAGCCGCCGCCACGCTGGGCGTGACCGATCCCTTCAGCTGCGGCATCGGCGGCGGCGGTTTCATGCTCATCTACCTGGCAAGGGACAAGCGCGTCGTCACCATCGACAGCCGCGAAACCGCCCCGGCCTCGTTCACGCCCGCGGTCTTCCTCGACAATGGCAAGGAGCGCGACTACGAGCAGGCGATCGCCAGCGGCGCCGCGGTCGGCGTGCCGGGCACGGTGCGCGGCTGGCACGAAGCGCTGGAACGCTACGGCACGATGAAGTTCAAGACGGTGCTGGCGCCGGCGATCGACGTCGCCAACAAGGGTTTCAGGGTCAGCGCCACGTTTCATCAGCTGACGCAGCAGAACGAACCGAAATTCCGCCAGTTCGGCAGCACGGCCGCGCTCTACCTGCGCGGCGGCAAAGCGGTGCAGGCTGGCACGCTGCTGCGCAATCCCGACATGGCAAAGGCCTATCGCGCCATCGCCGACCGTGGCCAGCGCGCCTTCTACGAAGGCCCGATGGCGCGCGCCATCGTCGATGCCGTGAACCGCCCACCGGTGGCCGGCAGTGCGAGCGTGCGGCCCGGGCAAATGACCCTGGCCGACCTGGCCAATTACGAGGCGCGCATCCGCCAGCCAGTGATGAGCAGCTACCGCGGCTACCAGATCGCCGGCATGCCGCTGCCGAGCAGCGGCGGCATTGCGGTGGCCGAGGCGCTCAACATCCTCGAAGGCTACGACCTGAAAGCCATGCCGCGCGCGCAGGCCGAGCACCTCTACCTGGAAGCGAGCCGGCTCGCCTTTGCCGACCGCAATGCCTATCTCGCCGACCCGGAATATGTCGAAGCGCCGGTCGCCGGCCTGCTCTCGAAAGGGTATGCGGGACAGCGCCGCGCCGCGATCGACGTGAACCGCGCCGCCGCCAGGGTTGTGGCCGGCGACCCGTATGCCTGGCAGGCCGACCCGAGCGTGCCGCTGCGCCCTGCCCCCGCGCGCCGGCTCGGCCAGGAAAGCGCGCACACGACACATCTGACCGTCTCCGACAAGGAGGGCAATGTGGTCTCCTACACCTTCACCATCGAATCCTGGGGCGGCAGCGGCATCGTGGTGCCGGGCTACGGCTTCTTGCTGAACAACGAGATGACCGACTTCGATTTTTCAGGGCCGCACCCGAACGTGCCGGAAGCCGGCAAGCGCCCGCGCAGCAGCATGGCCCCGACCATCGCCTTCAAGGACGGCAAGCCGGCGTTTACCATCGGCAGCCCGGGCGGCGCGACCATCATCACGACCGTCCTGCAGACGATCGTGAACCACATCGACTTCGGCATGCCGATGGATGCGGCCCTGAACGCGCCGCGCCTGTCCGAGCGCAACGGCACGGCCACCTCGGTCGAACCGGGTTTTGCCGCCACCCCGCAGGCACGGGCTCTGGCCGCCTTCGGCCACAAGTGGGAAGATCCGGCCGAAGAAATCGGCGCCGCCAACGCCATCGTGTTCAACCCGGATGGCACGGTGACGGCGGTCAGCGAAGGGCGCCGCCACGGCGTCGGCAGCGCGCTGGTACAAAAGATGGGTCATTAAGGTAACACTGGCAGAAGCACACGGCAGACAAGCGGCGTATGCTAAGAGAATATTTCCAAACACCAAGAGACCACCACCATGACCCGATTGACAGCAAAAGATTTCGATCCCGAAGTACTGGAATTATTCGACGGCTATGTGCACGGACAACTGTCGCGCCGCGACTTCCTGGCCGCCGCTTCGCGCCACGCGGTCGGCGGCCTGACGGCGGCAACCTTGCTGGCGCAGCTGTCGCCTTCCTTTGCCGCGCCCCTGGTCACGCCGACGGACAGCCGTCTGAAGACCAGCTACGAGGAGTTCCCTTCCCCGCGCGGTTACGGCAAGGTGCGCGGCTACATGGCGGTTCCCGCGAATGCCAAGGGCAAGCTGCCGGCCGTATTGGTGGTGCACGAAAACCGCGGCCTCAATCCCCATATCGAGGATGTCACGCGGCGCATGGCGCTCGAAGGCTTCATCGCTTTCGCGCCGGACGCGCTGCATCCGCTGGGTGGCTATCCGGGCGACGAAGACAAGGCGCGCGTGCTGTTCCAGAAGCTGGACCAGGTCAAGACCCGGGCCGATTTCCTGTCCGCGGCGGACGCCCTCAAGACCCTGCCCCAGACGACCGGCAAGTTCGGCGTCGTCGGCTTCTGCTATGGCGGGTCCATGGCGAATTACCTGGCGACCGTGATGCCCGACCTCGGCGCCGCGGTGCCCTTCTATGGCGGCCAGGCCAACGTCGCCGATGTGCGCAGGATCCGGGCGCCGTTGATGGTGCACGACGCAAGCAAGGACACGCGCATCCTGGCCGGCTGGCCCGCGTTTGAAGAAGCGCTCAAGGCGAACAAGGTCGAGTACCAGCACTTCGTGTACGAAAACACGGAACACGGCTTCAATAACGATACGACCCCGCGCTACGACGAGGCGGCGGCCAAGCTGGCCTGGAGCCGCACCGTCGCGTTTTTCAAAGCCAAGCTGGCCTGATCCGCGCTGCCGGCCTGGCGGTTCAGGCCAGGCGCCCGACCGGGAAGGCGTGCGGTGCGGCCTCGAGGCCACGCCAGCGCCAGGCCACTGCCGCCACGGCCAGCAGCACCGATGCGAGCGCGGCCACTGGCAGCAGGGGTGTATTCAACATGCGCCCTGCCAGGGCGCCTAGCATCAAACAGGCGCCCAGCGACAAAGCCTGCCACAGCACCAGCGGCAGGCCGCCGGAACCGCTGTGGCGCGCATGGTCGCGCAGGGTCGCCGCCAGCATCGGCAAGGTCAGGCAGCAGAGACAGGCCTGCATCCAGAATGTCGACGCTGTGGCCCCGGTGAGCGCCACCACGCACAGCACGCCAATCGATACGATCGCCCAGTCGGTCAGCGCGGCCAGCAGCAGGCGCGACGCGAGCAGGCGGTTGAACGCAGCGGGCGCTCCGGGCATGCTTGGGACCAGCCGCACCAGGCCCTGCTCGGCACGTGTGACGGACAGCCGTATCAGACGGCGTTCGCCGTCGAACAGCGGCAGCAGCAGGACCGTCGACAAGGCAATCCAGAAGCTGGCGGCCAGTCCCGTGAGCGTGTCCGCGTCCGCCACGCGGCGCATGACGGCCATGACGACGGCGATGATCCCGACCAGGAGGGCCATCGACAGCAAGCGCCCGACGGGATGCACGCCTGATTCCAGCAGCTGCATCAGCAGGACTCCGGCATCGCGGCGGGCACCCATGCGCCGCGAGGCGGCGTCGTTGATCCACTGGCCGATGCGCGGCAGCGGGGCCTGCCTGGCGCGCGCCTCGACGCTGGTTCGGTCGCTGGCCCGTTTTTGCACCGCCCGCAGGCGGAAATGGCGCTCGCCGCCATGCGGGAACATGGCGCCTAGCGTAAAGGCGCCCAGGGCCAGCATCAGCAGCACGGCCAGCGCCAGCACCGGCGCGCTGCCCAAGAGCGGATACCATTCGCGCGGCACGGCGCTGTTGGCGAAGAGCCCGATCGGGATCACCATGACCATCAGCGCGCCGGCACTGTGGCCGCTGCGCGCCAGGCCTCCCAGGATCAGGGCAAGGCCGGCGCCAAGCACGACCAGGATCGGCGCCACCGGGCTGCCCAGCGCCAGGGCTGCGCTGCAGCCGACAACGGCCAGCCAGGCCAGCGCCGTCATCTGCATCGCCCGACGGCGCATGCGCGGCACCAGTTTCGCATTGGCCGGGGTGTTGAGCTTGATCGCACCATCGATGAACATCATCAGCCAGCCGCAAGCCGGCAGGGCGTAGACGGCACGCAGGGCGTTGACCGCCACCTCGAGCGGGTCAAGCGTCTTCATCCAGGCCAGCGCACCCGCCGCGAGCGCGCCCAGCAGCGCCGCGCCAAGCAGGACGGCATGCACGTGCGGCCGCTGCAGCGCCATTGCGGCGCGCAGCAATACAGCATAGTCACGCAGCGCGGCCTTCATTGCGTCACCTCGATGAACAGGTCTTCCAGGCTGATTGCCTCTGTGCGAACGCCGCTTTCGAGACCGCGCGCACCTTCGAGCAGGTCGTCGAGCTGGCCCTGCAGGGTGATTTTTCCATCCTTCAGGAAGGCGACATCGAGCGCCACCCGCTCCAAGTCGGACAGGATGTGGGTCGAGAACACGACCGTGGTGCCGTGTTCGATGACGCTGTCGATCAGCTCGCGCAGGAACTCGCGGCGCCCGACCGGGTCCAGGCTGGAGACCGGTTCGTCGAGGATCAGCAGCTCCGGATCGGGACCGAGGGCGCGGATGATCGACAGGCGCTGCTGCTCGCCGCCCGAGAGTTTGCCGATCGCCCTGGACTGCATGAGCGCATCGAAGCCCCAGCGCGCCAGCAGCGCGTCGGTCCTGGCGTCATTCCAGCGCGGGTACAGCGCCTTGAAGTAATCGAGCATCTGGCGCGGCGTGAGCCAGTCGAACAGCTCGGACTTCTGCGGCACGAAGCCGATCCGGGCGCGCGTGGCGTCCGACAGGTTCGCGACGTCCTCGCCGTAGATGCGCACGCTGCCCGATTCCGTTTCGCGCAGCCCGAGCAGGCATTCGAGCAGGGTCGACTTGCCGGCGCCGTTGCGGCCCAGCAGGCCGACCACCTGGCCCGGCATGATCTTCCAGTCGAGGCCATTCAATACGGTCTGGCTGCCAAAACGCTTGCTGATCGAGGACATTTCGACGATCGGAGCAACGATCGGAGCGACGGTCGGTGAGCTCATGCTTGTTCCTTCAGGATTTGGGTGAGGAGAGAAAGGACGGTGTCGGAATCGAGTTCGAGCTGGCGTGCTTCGAGCGCGGCGCGCTCCAGGATGGGACGCAGCAGCGCGGCGCGGCTGGCAGTGCTGTGGCTGGCGCCGCTGCGCTCGGCAACGAGCATGCCCAGGCCGCGGCGGCGCGCCAATACGCCTTCCATCTCGAGCAGGTTGTAGGCCTTCGAGACGGTCATCGGATTGAGCGCGAGGGCGTGCGCAACCTCGCGTACCGAGGGCAGCGCGTCGCCGGGAGCCATCTGGCCGGCCGCCACCAGGCGGCGCACCTGCTCGACGAGCTGGCGGTAGATCGGCTCGGGAGAGCCGGTACTGATCGAAAAAAGCTGGGCGGAGTGGGTTGTCATGGTGTCTGCTGTATTAGTTGATTAATACAGTAGACTAGATCGGAAGCGATGTCAATACGAAATATCAACAATGTCGATCAGAGGGCTTGTCCAGAAAAGGCTGGGAGGATTGGCAGCGTGCGGACGTAAAAAAACGGCCCGTCCAAATATGGAGCGGACCGTTCTGCGATGTGCCGGAACGGCAGATCGTTTTATGGACGGCGGGTGGTCGTCGTCGTGGTGGTCGTGGTGCCATGGGTCGCATCGTCGATCACTTCTTTTGCATCGCCGACCTTCTTCTGGACCTTGCCTTCGGCCTGATTCACCAGGCCCTTGGCTTCCTGCTCGCGGCTGTCGATTGCATCGCCGAATTCTTCCTGAATCTTGCCGCCGATTTCTTTCAGTTTGCCCGCAACTTGGTCTTGATTCATGCTGTTCTCCTCAAAGTCAGGCCCGGATGGCCATGCATTGAAGCCATCATAAGCCCCACTTCCTGGCTCTTCCGTTACCACCCGCACACAAGGATCACATTTCGAAAAAGAAAAACCGGGGACATGTGAACTGTCCCCGGTTTCTCGTTCGATACTGCCCAGACGATTACAGGTGCGGCGTGATTGCCGGCATCAGGTCGTCGAAGGTGCGGCCGCTGGCGTTTTCGCCGATGGCATGCATCTTCCACTCGCCGTTGTGGCGGTACAGCTTGGCCATCACCTGGGCGGTGTGGGCGCCCTGCACCGACAGGTCGTAGCGCGCCACTTCCTTGTTGCCGCTTGCATCGAGCAGGCGGCAGTAGGCGTTTTGCACTTGCGAGAAGTTCTGGCCGGTGAAGCTGTTCACCGTGAACACCAGCGACCGGATATTCGCCGGCACGCCGGACAAGTCGACGTTGATCTGTTCGTCGTCGCCATCGCCGGCGCCGGTGCGGTTGTCGCCGGTGTGGACCACGCTGCCGTCCTTGCTTTTGAGCTGGCGGAACCAGACCGTGTCGACCGGGCGGTTCGACTCGTCGAACATCACGACCGAGGCGTCGAGGTCGACGCTTTCGGTCTTGGCGCCGAAGCCGAGGAAGCCCTTGGACTTGATGGCGTCCCAGCCCAGGCCCATCGTGACACGGGTCAATGCTCCACCGCCCTCTTTCGAGAGCGAGATTTTCTGGCCTTTTTGCAGACTGACTGTCATTGCATTACTCCTTAGTTGGCTTACTTCGCGGGCGTTTGCATCCAGGCCTTGAAGGCGGCACGGTTACGCGAACACACGTAGACCTTGCCCTTGCCCGAAAAGCGCAGGACCATGCCCTCGCCGCTGGTTTGGCTGTTGATCAGGTTACCCAGGAAACCACCGCTGGTGCCGGTCGTGATCGAGATCTCGTAGCGCAGCGTGCTGTCCCAGCACACCACGTGCGAGTTGTCGATGATTGCATCCTTGCCCGGCTCGACATCGAGCACCGACATCGACCCGAAGCCCGACACCGCCACCTGCCCCTGGCCACCGGTCTCGGTGACGAAGAAGCCGCCGCTGTTGGCGAAGAGCGCATTGCCGATGTTCTGGGTGCGCACCTTCAGCTCGACGCCGGACGAAGCAGCGACAAAGGCGCCGTCGCTGAGGATGTAGTTGTTCGGGCCGACGTCGACGATCTGCATCGCACCCGGCAGCGTCGGCGACAGCAGGCAGTCGCCCGCACCGCGCGTCGCTTCGATGTGCTGCTGGAAGAAGGACTCGCCGTTGGCGAAGGTGCGCATCAGCGCGCTGCCGATACCACCGCGCATCTTGCCTTTCAGGTCGAGGGTCGATTCCATCATCACCATCGCGTCGGATTCGCAATAGATGGTCTCGCCCTGTCGCATCGACACATGCAGGAAGGGATCGACATCCCCGGTCACGGTAAAAGTTGGCATGTTGAAGTGGCTTCCTTTTGGCGGTTGTTAATTTACGCTGGAATCAAACGTTGACGCCGTAGTTCTTGGCCAGTGGCCCGAGGCCGCCCTTGAAGCCCTGGCCGATGGCGCGGAACTTCCACTCGGCGCCGTTGCGATAGACCTCGCCGAAGACCATGGCCGCTTCGGTCGAGCCGTCTTCCGACAGGTCGTAGCGGGCGATTTCCGCGTCGCCGCTGGCGTTGACGCAGCGGATGAAGGCCTTGCCGACCATGCCGAAGTTCTGGCGGCGGGTCTCGGCGTCGTGGATGGTCACGGCCAGCACGATCTTGTCGACATCGGCCGGCACCTTGGCCAGGTCGACGCTGACGTATTCGTCATCGCCTTCGCCGGCGCCGCTGGTGTTGTCGCCCGAGTGGACGACCGAGCCGTCGGCCGACTTCAGGTTGTTGTAGAAAATGAAGTCGGCGTCCGAACGGACCTTGCCGGACGCGTTCAGCAGGAACACGGCGCCGTCGAGGTCGAAGGCGGCGCCGTCGGTGGCGCGCGTATCCCAGCCGAGGCCGACCTTCAGGTTGGTCAGACCGGGTGCTTCTTTCGACAGGTTGACGTTGCCGCCTTTTTGCAGACTGATTGCCATGATGTGTATCTCCTAAGTGGATAACTTATTGTTGAACACCGGTAAACCACGCGCAGCGAGCTGGTGTTCTGCCGCTCGCCGTGCGGTTTGTTGGCGCAGCGCTTGTGGCGCTGGGCGACATTCTGTGCTGCTGTGCTTGCGGTGTACCGCGTGGGCTCGAGAGCCCACGCTACAACTGCCCGGCTCTCGTAGGGTGGAGTCCCGACTCCACGCAGTAAACCTTACGCTATCTGCTTCTCATGCTCTTCCACTGCGGGATGCTTCTTCTTGTACTGGATCGAGGACCACAGCGAGGCCACGATGAAGGCCACGCCGGTCAGGCCGGTCACCAGCTCGGGCACGTGCATCTTCATACTGACCAGCATGATCACGGCCAGGATGCCGATCGCGTAGTGCGCGCCGTGTTCCAGGTACACGAACTCGTCGAGCGTGCCCTTCTTGACCAGGAAGACCGTCATCGAACGCACGAACATCGCGCCGATGGCCAGGCCCAGCATGATGATGACGACGTCGCTGGTGATCGCGAAGGCGCCGATCACGCCGTCGAAGCTGAACGATGCGTCGAGCACTTCGAGGTAGAGGAAGCCGCCGATACCGCCCTTTTTGACCATGTCGCCGACGTCGCCGCCCGCTTCTTCGCTCTTTTCCAGCAGGCCGCTGATCATGTCGACACCGACGTAGACCAGGATGCCCCAGATACCCGCGATCAGGACGATCATCCTTTGTGCGTCTTCCACGAAGGTCGAGGCGAACAGCAGGGCAGCCAGGGCCACCATCACCGCGATCGACGACACGCGGCCCATGGAACCGAGCTTGCGTTCGAAAGTGCCCAGCCAGTGCGTTTCCTTCTCGTCGTCGAGCAGGAAGTTCAGGAAGACCAGCAGCAGGAACATGCCGCCAAAGGCCGCCACTTCCGCATGGTGCGCCGTCAGGTGCCCGGAGAAGGCTTTTGGATTGGTCAGCGCCAGGTTCCACACCTCGGCCGCGCCCAGGTCGGCCGCGACAGCGACAATGACCAACGGGAATACCAGGCGCATGCCGAACACGGCGATGATCATGCCCAGGCCGAGGAACAGTTTGAGCCAGAATTCGTTCCAGTTTTTCAGCACCGAGGCGTTCACCACGGCATTGTCGAAGGACAGCGAGACTTCCATGATCGACAGGATGACGGCGACGCCGAGTGCCGTCATGGCCCCGGACGTGCCACCCTGCTTGAAGCCCCACCAGGCGGCGATGGCCAGACAGACGATTGCGACGAGGATCGATCCTCTAAAGTGTTTCATGTTGAATTTTCCCCATTGTGAAATTGATAGGACGCAGTGTAACGCACACACAATCCTTGAAAAAGCGAAGATAATCGAATGATTACTTCGGAAAAACGGAAGACATGAAAAACGCCAGCACAAATTTCCGGCATCTATATTACTTCTGGGTGGTCGCCAAGGAGGGTAGCATCACGCGCGCGGCCGAGCGGCTCGGCCTGGCCGTGCAAACCGTCAGCAGCCAAATTACGCTGCTTGAACAAGCGGTCGGCAAGGTCTTGTTCACCCAGCAGGGCCGGCGCCTGGTGCTGTCGGAAGCCGGCGAGGTCGCGCACAAGTATGCCGACCAGATTTTCCTGCTCGGCGAACAGATGCAGGAAGCGCTCGACGGCGACGGCAACCTGCGTACCCGCCTCACCGTCGGCATCGCCGATTCCCTGCCCAAACTCACCGCTTTCCGCCTGCTCGAGACAACGACCCGGCTTGCCATGCCGGTGCGCCTGGTCTGCTTCGAAGACCAGCACGAAGCGCTGCTGGCCGATCTGGCGCTGCACAAGCTCGACGTGGTGCTGACCGACCGCGCCCTCTCCACCGGCAGCACCCTGCGCGTGTTCAGCCACCTGCTGTTCGAAAGCGAAATGACCGTAGTCGGCACGGCAGGCCTGGCGGCGACCTATTCGGAAGATTTCCCGAAGAAACTGAACGGCGCGCCTTTCTTGCTGCCGACGCGGAATAATGCATTGCGCATCAAAATCGACGAATGGTTCGAATTGCAGGGGGTGCACCCCGATATCGTCGGCGAGTTCGAGGACAACGCCTTGCTCAATACCTTCGGGCGGCGCGGCCTCGGCCTGTTCTTCGCGCCGGCGGCGCTGGCGAGCGACCTGCTCGAGCAATTGCAGGCGGTGCTGGTCGGGCGCGTGCCCCAGGTGCGCGAACAGTTTTATGCGATCTCGAACGAGCGCAAGATCCAGCATCCGGCCGTCGCCGCTATCCTCGCTTCCATGCACTGAGGGACCGGCGCTGCTCCCCCTGCGGAAGTCCGTTTCCGCTTGAGTTGTACAATGCATATCGGCAGTACCTTTTATCAACTCACCGTTTCTATGGAAAATATTTTATTTCTCGTTCTGGCGCTGTTCCTCGTGGCGCTGAACGGCTTCTTCGTCGCAGCGGAATTCAGTATCGTCACGCTGCGCAAGACACGGGTGCGGGCGATTGCCAAGACCACCGGCTTGCGCGGGCGGATCCTGTCCAAGGTCCACGGCCAGCTCGACGAATACCTCTCGGCCTGCCAGCTCGGCATTACCCTGGCTTCCCTCGGCCTGGGCTGGGTCGGCGAACCGGCCTTTGCCAGCCTGCTCGAACCGGTCTTCGCCATGCTCGGCGTGACCTCGCCGCAAGTGATCCACGGCGTGTCCTTCTTCGTGGCCTTCAGCGTCATTTCCTTCCTGCACATCGTGGTCGGCGAGCTGGCCCCGAAATCGCTAGCGATCCGGATTCCGGAAGTGGTCGCGCTGTGGTGTGCGCTGCCGCTGTATGGTTTTTACTGGGCCATGTACCCGGCAATCTGGGTGCTGAACAAGAGCGCCAACGGCGTGTTGCGCGTGGCGGGCCTGGCCGGTTCCGGCAGCCACGAGACCCATTACTCGACCGACGAACTGAAACTCATCCTGCGCACGAATACGAGCACCAACACCGGTAGCAGTACCGGCGGCGGCAAGGACAAGTTCACCCACGACGAGCGCCACATCCTGGCGCAGTCGCTCGAATTTTCGGAAATGGCCGCGTCCGACCTGATGCGCCCGATTAACGAAGTCATCGCCCTGCACGAGGATCTGTCGATCGAGGAAAACCTCGACACCGTGCGCCGCAACCGGTTCTCGCGCTATCCATATTTCGACGAGGAAGGCGAGGAAGTACTCGGCGTGATCCACCTGAAAGACCTGTTCTTCGCCCAGCAGGCCGGCAAGGAGATCAGCGATTTGTCACCCTACCTGCGCCCGGTCGAGACGATCTCGGCGCGCACGCCGGCCCAGGACATCTTCCGCCGTTTCCGCACCGGGGCCCCGCACTTCGCGCTGATCGGCGAAAAGGGCAAGCGCCCGGTCGGCTTCATCACGCTCGACAACCTGCTGGGCGCGATGGTCGGCGAGATCCGCGACGAATTCCGCATGAACGAGAACGACTGGCTGCCGCAGGCGGACGGCACCTATATCGGCAAGGCCAGCCTGCCGATCTATTCGCTCGAGCGCCTGCTCGGCATCGACATCGACAACGAGGAAATGGGCCTGGACGATGTCGAATCGGTCGGCGGCCTGCTGATGGAAAAGCTGGGCGATATCCCGAAACAGGGCCAGCGCATCGAATTCCCGAAGTTCGACGTGGTAGTCAAGAAAACCAATGGCCCGCGTATCCTGCTGGTGAAGGTGATCCCGCAACTGGCGCGCGGCGACGCCGAAGAGCGCGGCTGACAGCCCCGCACAGCCCAAACGTGCGCGCGATCGGGCGGGCTATAATTTCCTCTTTCATAAGATCTCCTTTCTGCATTGGAAAACAGCATGTCCGTACATACGCGCCATAACGTGTCCGTTTCCGGGCGCGGCAAGGCCACGATGGTCTTTGCCCACGGCTTCGGCTGCGACCAGGCCATGTGGCGCATGATGGCGCCGGCCTTCGAAGACCGTTTTCGCGTGGTCAAGTATGACCTGATGGGCAGCGGCAGCTCGGAGCTTGCCCTGTATGACCGCGACAAGTACGCCACGCTGGACGCCCATGCCGCCGACCTGCTGGAAATTGTCGAGGAATGCGCCGAGGGGCCGGTGATCTTTGTCGGCCATTCGGTCAGTTCGATGATCGGCATGCTGGCCACGATCGCGGCGCCGCAGCGCTTCGCCGCGCAGATCATGATCGGACCGTCGCCCTGCTACATCAACGACGGCGACTACATCGGCGGCTTCTCGCGCGGCGACATCGAGGAGCTGCTCGACACGATGGACTCGAACTACCTTGGCTGGTCGAGCAACCTGGCGCCGGCGATCATGGGCGCGCCGGGCCAGCCGGAGCTGGCGCTGGAACTGACCACCAGCTTCTGCCGCAACGATCCCCAGATTGCCCGGCACTTCGCCGAAGTCACCTTCCTGTCGGACCATCGCGCGGACGTGCCGCGCTCGTCCATCCCGGCGCTGATCCTGCAGTGCAGCGACGACCTGATCGCGCCGCGCAGCGTCGGCGATTACCTGAACCGCCACCTGCCGCAGAGCGCGTTGCACGTGATCGACAACATCGGCCACTGCCCGCACATGAGCGCGCCGAGCGCCAGTACGCTCGCGATCAACCACTTCCTGGACGCGCACCTGCGATGATCATGGACAGGACGCTGCCTGAGGTTGGGTTGCTGTACGAGCAGGCCGGCTGCGGTCTGCTCGTCACCGACCGCAGCGGCCTGGTCCTGCGCGCCAACGCGACCCTCTGCGCCTGGCTCGGTATCGAAGCGGACGCGCTGGTGGGAACCAGGCTGCACGACCGGCTTCCGATCGGGGCGCGCGTGTTTCACCAGACCCATTGCGAACCGATCCTGCAAATGCAGGGCTCGATCGCGGAATTGCAGATCGAAGTGCTCGATTACCAGCAGCAGCGCGTACCGATGCTGGCCAACATCGCGCGCCGCCGCCATGGCGATACGGTGCACGACGAATGGGCGCTGTTCGTGGTCAGGGATCGCCGCTCCTACGAACGCGAGCTGCTCGCGGCGCGCAAAAGCGCCGAGCGCGCCCTGGCGGCCCAGCTCGAAGCGGAGACGAAACTGCGCGCGCTCAATGCCGAGCTGTCCGACGCCGACCGCCGCAAGGACGAGTTCCTGGCCACGCTGTCGCATGAACTGCGCAACCCGCTGGCGCCAATGCGCAGCGCCCTTGAAGTGCTCAAGCTGGCCCGCACCGACGGCCCGCCGCCGGCGCGCCTGCTGGGCATTTTCGATCGCCAGCTGCACCACCTGACGCACCTGGTGGACGACCTGATGGACATCTCGCGCATCACCCAGGACCGCATGGAGCTGCGCCGCGCCCCGGTCGCGCTGGCCGGCATCCTGCAAAGCGCGGCGCACGACACCTCGGCCCAGATGGCGGCGGCCGGTCATACGCTGACCATGACCCTGCCCGGGCCGGATGTGGTCGTGGATGCCGACGTCACGCGCCTGACCCAGGTGGTCGTCAACCTGCTCACCAATGCGGCCAAGTACACGCCCGACGGCGGCGCCATCACGCTGCGCTCCTGGATTGAAAACGATCAAGCGCTGATCGAAGTGCGCGACAACGGCATCGGCCTTCCGCCCGAGGCGCTCGACAGTGTCTTCGGCATGTTTTCCCAGCTCAAACCGGCGCTCGACCGCTCGATGGGCGGCCTGGGCATCGGCCTGGCACTGGTGCGCGGCATCCTGACGCTGCATGGCGGCAGCATCAGCGCCGACAGTGCGGGCGAAGGCCTGGGCAGCACCTTCACCGTGCGCCTGCCGCTCGCCCCCGGCGCGGCGCGCGCCGTGGCCGCGCCGGCGCAAGCCCAGGGCATGCACGCGCGGCGCATCCTGATCGTCGACGACAACGCCGACGCCGCCCACACCCTGGTCATGTTCATGGAATTGTATGGCTGCACGGCGCGCGCCGTGCACAGCGGCGAAGCGGCGCTCAGCGCGGTCGGCGAATTCGCGCCCGAAGTGGCGCTGTTCGACATCGGCCTGCCCGACATGAACGGCTACGAACTGGCGCGCCGCACGCGCGCCCTGCCCGGCGGCGCCGGCATGCTCCTGATCGCCGCCACCGGCTGGGGCCAGGAAGCGGATAAACGCCTGGCGATGGATGCCGGCTTCGACCACCATCTCACCAAGCCGATCGATTTCGAACGATTAAGGTCCTTGCTGGCCTAGGGTGGGCACTCTAGCTCGCCTCGCGCGCCCCCGCCCATTCCGTAATGAGCGAATAACCCACGGCCAGCAGCACCGGGCCGATGAACATCCCGACGAAGCCAAAGGCGAGAACGCCGCCCAGCACGCCCAATAAGGTGAGCAGGAAGGGCAGGCTGGTGCCGCGGCTGATCAGCATCGGCCGTACCACGTTGTCGACGCCGCTGATCAGGAAGGCGCCCCAGACCAGCATGAAGATGCCCCAACCGGTGCTGCCCTGGGAAAACAGCCAGATCGCCGCCCCGCCCCAGATCATCGGCGGCCCCACCGGGACGAGCGAGAACAGGAATACCATCACCGACAGCAGCGGCACCGCCGGCACGCCGGCAATCGCAAAGCCGATCGCCGCCACCAGCGCCTGCGCCAGCGCCGTGCCGAGCAAGCCGTACATGACGCTGCGCGTGGTCTGGCCGATGATGTCGGTGACGGCCTGGGCGCCCTCGCCCATCGCTTTCCTCATCATCGCCGAGGTCACCGCGATCAACGCATTGCCGTCGCGGTAGAGGAAGAAGCTGACAAAGGCGGCCAGGCTCATCTGCACAACGCCGCCGCCCAGCATCAGGCCGCCGGCCATCAGGTATTTGCGCGCCGGCTCCAGCATGCGCTGGGCCAGGGCCAGCATCTGGTCGCGGCTGGCGACCAGCTGGCGCAGGTAGCTGTCGACCCATTCGCCGAGGAACGGCAGGTCGCGCACCCAGCTTGGCGGCAGCAGCTCGCCGTGTTCGATTGCATTGCGCAGCTCGCCGAAGGTAGTGGCGACGTCGTCGGCCAGGTTGTAGGCGACGGTGGCCAGCGGAATGATGACCAGCAGGGTCAGCGAGAGCGTCATCGTCAGCGCCGCCAGCGAGCGGCGGCCCTTCATCCAGGACAGGACCCGCAGGTAGAGCGGCCAGGAAGAAATGACGACGGCGGCGGCGAACAGGATCGCCGGCAGGAAGGGTTTCAGAACGAAGAGGCAGCCCAGCGTGAGCAGGACGACGGTGGCGATGCGGGTGTAGTTCCTTGCTGGGCGCTCTTCCATTCGGGGTGCGTGTGTCGTTACTTGATTAAAGCAGTTGGCGCAGGTCGTGGACGATCGGAGCCGGCCCCTGGCCGTGGCGCAGGAACAGGCGCACCCTGCCGTCGCGGTCGAAGACATAGCTGCCGGCCGTGTGGTCGACCGTGTAGCTGCCCGGTTCCGTACCCTTGACTTTGGCGACAAAAACCTTGAATTCCTTGGCCGTCGCCGCCGTCTGTTCCGGCGTGCCGCGCAGGCCGAGGAAACGCTTGTCGAAGGCCGGCACGTATTCGGACAGCACCTGCTGGGTGTCGCGTTCGGGGTCGAGGGTGACGAACAGGACCTGTACATCGTCGGCGGACGGGCCGAGCTCCTTCATGACGGCGGCCATTTCGGCCATCGTGGTCGGGCATACGTCGGGACAATGGATGTAGCCGAAGAAGAGCACCACCAGCTTGCCCTTGAAGTCGGCCAGGGTGCGCGCCTTGCCGGTGTGGTCGGTCAGCGAAAACCCTTTCGCATAATCGAGCCCGGTCAGGTCGGTATTCTGGAAGGCGGCGGGCTTCGAGGACAGCTTGTCGCAGCCGGCGGCGAGGACCGCCAGCGCGAGCATCGACGCAATGATCAGTTTTTTCATCTCGAGAGCGGCCAATTAAAACCGAAAATAATGGTCGACCAGCAGCGCCGCGAACAGCAGCGACAGGTAGACGATCGAAAAAGCGAAGGCCTTGCGCGCCGTCTGGTCGGTGTAGTGCTTGTGCACGCGCCATGCATGGCGCATGAACATCAGGTTCAGCACGACCGCCGCCGCCAGGTAGATCAGGCCGCTCATGCGCACCGCGAAGGGCAGCATCGTGGTCGCAAACAGCGCCAGCGAGTACAGCCAGACCTGGTGGCCGGTGTAGTCCATGCCGTGGGTAATCGGCAGCATCGGCAGGCCCGAGCGCGCGTAATCGTCGCGCCGGTACATGGCCAGCGCCCAGAAATGCGGCGGCGTCCACACGAAAATGATCAGCACCAGCAGCCAGGCCTGCATCGGCACCTCGTTGGCCACCGCGGCCCAGCCCAGCGCCGGCGGCATCGCGCCCGACAGGCCGCCGATGACGATGTTCTGCGGCGTGGCCGGCTTCAGGTAGATGGTGTAGACGACGGCGTAGCCGACGAAGGTGACCAGGGTCAGCCACATCGTCAGCGGATTGACGAGCGTGTACAGGATCAGCATGCCGAGGCCGCCGATGATGCCGGAGAAAACGAGGGTCTGGTTGCGCGTCAGTTCGCCGGTGGAAGTGGCGCGGCGCGCGGTGCGCGCCATGCGCGCGTCGATCTCCGCCTCGATCAGGCAGTTCACGGCAAAGGCGGCGCCGGCCAGCAGCCAGATGCCGGCGGTGCCGGCGATCAGGACGCGCCAGCCGGGGAAGCCGTCGGTGGCGAGGAACATGCCGATGACGGCGCAGAACACCGCAAGCTGGGTGACCCGTGGCTTGGTCAGCGTCCAGTACTGGGCGATGCGGTTGAGCGGTTGGATGGCGGTCTGGGTGGTCATCGATACGAGTTCGCAAGGGCGTCCGCATTCGCGGGGCTGCGCTGCGACACGTCGAGTAAGGTCTTGACCCTGTAGTTTAACATGGTCACCAGTACCACAAGGACCGCGGCGCCGGCATTATGCAAGACGGCGATCGCCAGCGGGAAGTTGAAGAACACCGTGGCCACGCCCGTGAACAGCTGCGCGACCAGGGCCAGCGCCAGCAGGCGCCCGGTGCGGCCGAGCGCCGGCTCGCGCATGGCGCGCCAGGCGGTCCAGCCCAGCACCAGCGTCACCACGATCGCGAAATTGCGGTGCACCCAATGGATGGCGACCAGGGCCGGGAACAGCAGGTAGTCGCCGGCCGCCGTCATGCCGAGCTGGCGCCACAGCGTGAAGCCATGCTCGAAGTCCATGTCGGGCACCAGCTGTCCGTCGCACAGGGGGAATTCGTCGCAGGCCAGGGTTGCGTAGTTAGTGCTTACCCACCCGCCGAGGGCGATCTGGACGATCAGCACCAGCGCCGCCAGCCGGGCCAGGGTGCGCAGTCCACGCAGGCCGCCCGGGTTCGGGCTCGGGACCAGTGGCGCCAGCAAACGGTCCTGGTGCGCGCCCAGCCACACCAGCATGGCCAGCAGCAGCATGCCCAGCAGCAGGTGGATGGTGACGATCACCGGCTGCAATTTGAGGGTTACGGTCCAGGCGCCGAAGGCGCCCTGGATGCAGACGAAGACGAACAGCGCGACGGGAATCGCCGGCGCAAACGCTGGCAAGCGGGTCTTGCGCCACTGGCGGATCGACTGGAACATCAGCGCCATGATCAGCACGCCGATGCCCATGGCCAGGTAGCGGTGGATCATCTCGATCCAGGCCTTGGCCTGCGTCACCGGACCGGTCGGCATCGCCGCTTCGGCCGCGGCGATCTGCTCGTGGGCGATAAACGGATTGGCCGCGCCGTAGCAGCCCGGCCAGTCGGGGCAGCCCAGGCCCGAGTCGGTCAGGCGGGTAAAAGCGCCGAAGACGATCAGGTCGAAGGTGAGGAAGGCCATCACCCAGACCAGCTTGCGGTATTTGTTGGCGTCGCTCGACAGCCAGACCATGGTCAGCGGGATGCTGGCCACGAACAGGCCCATCAGTGCAAGCTGGAACAGGGTGCCGGCGCTCATGCTTTTATCCGATCGCGGACGCTTTGAGCAGCTTGGCGACGTCCTTGTGCACGCGGCGCGGGTCCGGGTCTTTCGGGAAGCGCATCATGAGGTTGCTGCGCGGGTCGATCAGGAAGATGTGGTCTTCCAGCTTGCCGCCCTGCTCCACCGGCAGCCATTTCACGAGCGACTCGGGCGCCACGCGCAGCATGTGCAGGTCGTCGTACTGGCGGATGATCCTGGTGTCGATCGGCGCGCTGTCGGTGATCAGCCAGACCCGCTCGATGCGGTCCATGTTCTTGCCCTGCATCGTGCGCCATTGACGCATCGCGAACAGCTGCTTCAGGCAGGCTTCTTCGCAGGCGCCGCCGCCGACCTTGAGCATGACCCACTTGCCGGCGTATTGCTGGAGTTTTTCCGGGCGGCCGTCGAGCGTGGTGGTGGCCAGGTCCGGCATCTGGTGCGCGCGCTGGTCGATGAAGGCGCCGTAGTTGGTGCGCCCGCCCGGCTTGATGATGTAATAGGTGACATAGGAAGCGATGATGGGCGCTGCGCACACCATCAGCAGCGCGAACAGCTTCCAGCGCCCCGACATGCGCTTTTTTTGATTAGACAACTTGTTTTCTTCCACTTCGAAATCCCGTTATCACGAAAAATAAGAACGCCATCGCGGCCAGCGCATACCACTGGAAGGCATAGCCATGGTGCTTGTCGACGCCACTTGCCGGCGCCGGCCAGTCGCGCACCAGCGCTTCACCCGGCGCGGCGGGACCGGTCTGCTGCACGAAAAAGGCTTGCAGGCGCAGTCCGCTGGCGCGCGCCACTTCCTCCGGCGTCAGGTTCTGGACGACGGCGCCAGGCTTCAGGGCCGCCTTGGTGCCGAGCTGCATGACATTGCCGGCACTGGCGGTGGCGATCCCTTCGATCGTCGCCGAACCGGCCGGCGTGGCGAACTCGGGCAGGCGCGCATAATCGCGCGCATCGCGCGGCAGCCACCCGCGCAGCACCAGCACATGTGTGCTTGATCCCGCTATTTTAAACGGCATCGCCAGATAGAACCCGGCCCTGCCATCCTGCGGCCGGTTATCCAGGAACAGCGGCCAGCCAGCAACCCACTCCCCCGTCACCCGCACCCGCCGATATTCGAGATCCGTGGGGACATTCGCGCCACCGAGGGCGACCGGCGCCGCTGCCGAACGCTCGGCCATGCGCGCCGCCAGCGCCAGCTTCTCCTCGGCCCGACGCATCTGCCAATTGCCCAGCACCAGGCCCAGGGCAACCAGCAGCACCGTCGCAAGAAAAGGAATGGTCCTAAAACGAAATGCCAAACGCATTACAATGAAATCCCTTACTGAACCCCTACTGCCGGGCCGACCATGAAAATCTTCGTTGCCATTGCCTTCATCCTGATCATCGCCAGCCTTGGGTCGGCGCTGTTCTTCCTGATGAAGGACAAGGGCCAGAGCAACCGCACGGTCCAGGCCCTGGCAATGCGCGTCGGCCTGTCGATCACCCTGTTCCTGATTTTGCTGGCGTCGTACAAGATGGGCTGGATCCAGCCAACCGGCATCCGCTAACAACACGGGGACAGCCACATGTGTGACTGTCCCCGCTTAAGGCTGCCAAACAACTAAATTACAACCAATACACGACCACGTACAGACCGAGCCAGACCACGTCGACGAAGTGCCAGTACCAGGCGGCGCCTTCGAAACCGAAGTGGTTGTCAGGCGTGAAGTGGCCGCGCAGCACGCGGTACAGGATCACCGACAGCATGATCGCGCCGAGGGTCACGTGGAAGCCGTGGAAACCGGTCAACATGAAGAAGGTCGAGCCGTAGATACCCGAGGTCATCTTCAGGTTCAGTTCCTGGTAGGCGTGGATGTATTCATAGACCTGGAAGCCCATGAAGATCGCGCCCAGCAGGATGGTGGCGAACAGCCAGACCGCGGTGTTGCGGCGGTGGCCGGCGCGGATCGCGTGGTGCGAGATGGTCAGCGTCACGCCCGACAGCAGCAGCAGCGCGGTGTTGATGGTCGGGATCGGGAACGGGCCCATCGTGTTGAAACCTTCGACCACGCCGGCCGGGCCGGTGTTGCCCCAGTGGCCGGCGAAGTCGGGCCACAGGACCTTGTGGTCGAGGTCGGCCAGCCAGGGCATGGAGATGGTGCGGGCATAGAACAGCGCGCCGAAGAAGGCGGCGAAGAACATCACTTCCGAGAAGATGAACCAGCTCATCGACCAGCGGAAGGACGAATCGATATTCCGGCTGTACTGACCCGATTCCGACTCGCCGATGGCGTCGCCGAACCAGAAGTAGAGCACGACCAGCATCGCGACGATGCCGGCGAGGCAGACTGCCGGCCCCCAGGAAGCGCTGTTGACCCAGGCGGACGCGCCGAGCATGGTCACCAGCATCGCAATGCCGCCCGCCATCGGCCACATCGAAGGGCCCGGCACAAAATAATGCGGCGCGGCGTGCGCGCTTACTGGCGTGCCGTGTGGCGCGGTGTTTGGCAAACTCATCTTCGTCTCCTAAATCAATCTTCTTTGAATGGATTGCTGAAAAACTGTATTACTACGCGACGCTTACTGCGCGACCGCGATTCTCACCAGGAGAACCAGCACGCCGATAAAAATCATCAAACCCAGCAAGGCCGCGAGAATCACGTGCAGCGGATTCAGGTTGACCGCATCGTCCTCGTAGTCGCGGCGCTTGCGCACCCCGAAAAACGACCAGAACACCGCCTTCATCGACCTGACGAACGACGACTGGCGGCGGGGTTCGGGGGTATGCGGGTCGGGATCCATCACTTGGCCGCCACTGCCCCGCCGATTTCAAAAAACGTGTACGACAGGGTAATCGTCTTCACTTCCTTCGGCAGCTTCGGGTCGATGAAGAATACCACCGGCATCTGGCGCGCTTCGTTCGGCTTCATGGTCTGCTCGCGGAAGCAGAAGCATTCGACTTTCTTGAAATGCGGCGTCGCCGACTGCGGCGCATAACTCGGTATCGCCTGCGCCTTGACTGCACGCGGCTGGGTGTTGACGACCTCGTACACGACGGTTGCCAGCTCGCCCGGATGCACCTGGATGCTGCGCGTGGTCGGGCGAAATCGCCACGAGCCCTGCGAATTACCGTCGAGCTCCACCGTGATCAGGCGGCTTTTATCGACCTGGGTATTGGCCGGACGCTCGACGGTGCCGTCCTGCTGGGTCAGCACGTTAATGCCGAGCACCTCGCACATCTGGCGGTAGACCGGCACCAGCGCATAACCGAAGCCGAACATCATGATCGCCACCACCACCAGCTTGCCGAAGGTGGAGCGGTTCAGGCGCAGGCGCTCGGTCGGGCTGTAGCTCATCTAAAAATTACCTTACATCCACAAGCGCTTGAGAATGACCGCCGCGAAGAAAAACGCGGCGACCACACACAGCACCAGGGCGATTTTCTTGTTGCTGGCCTTCTTCGATCCGTTCATTACTTCACCAGCGGCGGGGTCTCGAAGGTGTGGAATGGTGCCGGGCTCGGCACGGTCCACTCCAGGCCCTCTGCGCCTTCCCATGGCTTGGCGTCAGCCTTGGCGCCGCCGCGGATGGTCGGGAACACCACTGCGAACAGGAAGTACACCTGCGACAAACCGAAACCGAAGGCGCCGATCGAGACCAGCATGTTGAAGTCGGTGAAGACGGCGTTGTAGTCGGCGTAGCGGCGCGGCATGCCGGCCAGCCCGAGGAAGTGCATCGGGAAGAAGGTCACGTTGAAGGTGATCAGCGACAGCCAGAAGTGGATCTTGCCGCGGCCTTCCGGATACATGTGGCCGGTCCACTTCGGCGCCCAGTAGTAGAAGCCGGCGAACAGCGCGAACAGCGAGCCGGCAACCAGCACGTAGTGGAAGTGCGCCACCACGTAATAGGTGTCGTGCACCTGGATGTCGACCGGGGTCACGGCCAGGATCAGGCCGGTGAAGCCGCCCATCGTGAACACGAAAATGAAGCCGACCGCGAACAGCATCGGGGTCTCGAAGGTCATCGAGCCCTTCCACATCGTGGCGACCCAGTTGAACACCTTCACGCCGGTCGGCACCGCGATCAGCATGGTGGCGTACATGAAGAACAGCTGCGAGGTCACCGGCATGCCGGTGGTGAACATGTGGTGCGCCCAGACGATGAAGGACAGCACGGCGATCGAGGCGGTCGCGTAGACCATCGAGGCATAGCCGAACAGCGGCTTGCGGGCAAAGGCCGGGATGATCTGCGAGACGATGCCGAAGGCCGGCAGAATCATGATGTAGACCTCGGGGTGGCCGAAGAACCAGAAGATGTGCTGGTACATGACCGGGTCGCCGCCGCCGGCGGCGTTGAAGAACGAGGTGCCGAAGTGGCGGTCGGTCAGGGTCATGGTGATGGCGCCCGCGAGCACCGGCATCACGGCGATCAGCAGGAAGGCGGTGATCAGCCAGGTCCAGCAGAACATTGGCATCTTCATCAGCGTCATGCCAGGGGCGCGCATGTTGAGGATGGTGACGATGATGTTGATCGAACCCATGATCGACGACGCGCCCATGATGTGCATCGCGAAAATCGCCATGTCCATGCCCGGTCCCATCTGGGTCGACAGCGGCGCATACAGGGTCCAGCCGGCGGCGGTGGCGCCGCCCGGCGAGAAGAAGGAACCGGCCAGCAGCAGCGCCGCCGGCGGCAGCAGCCAGAACGAGAAGTTGTTCATGCGCGCAAACGCCATGTCCGAGGCCCCCACCTGCAGCGGGATCATCCAGTTGGCGAAGCCGACGAAGGCCGGCATGATCGCGCCGAACACCATCACCAGGCCGTGCATGGTGGTGAGCTGGTTGAAGAACTCGGGACGGAAGAACTGCAGGCCGGGCTGGAACAGCTCGGTGCGGATCATCAGCGCCAGCACGCCGCCCGAAAGCAGCATGATGAACGAGAACCACAGGTACAAGGTACCGATGTCCTTGTGGTTGGTGGCGAACAGCCAACGGCGATAGCCGGTAGGCATTTCGTGCGCGTGATCATGGTCATGACCGTGGCCGTGATGGTCGTCGTGCGCGTGGTCGATAGTGCTGGTAGTCATGTCGATATCCCTGGGAACTGATTACTTGCTACGCGCAGCCAGAATCTCAGCTGGTTGAACGATATTTTCCGCAGCCTTGTTGCTCCAGGAGTTGCGGGTATAAGTGATGACGGCGGCGATTTCGGTGTCCGACAGCTGCTTCCAGCCCGGCATGGCCGAGGCGTAGCGCGGCGTGTCCTGGCCATTGAGCAGCACGTCGATCTGCGGCGCTTTCGGGCCGAGCACGACTTCCGAACCGTCGAGCGGTGCGAAGGCGTTCGGCACGCCCTTGCCGTTGGCCTGGTGGCAGGCCACGCAGTTGGCGGCGTAGACCTGCTCGCCTTTGACCTTCAGTTCGTCGATGGTCCAGACCTTGTTCGGGTCGTCCGCCAGCGCGGCCATCTTTTTCTGCTCGCCAGCGACCCAGGCGCTGTAATCCTCGGCCGAGACAACGCGCACCACGATCGGCATGAAGGCGTGCTCCTTGCCGCACAGCTCGACGCAATTGCCGCGGTAGGTGCCGATCTTTTCGGCCTTGAACCAGCCGTCGCGCACGAAACCGGGGATCGCATCCTGCTTGATGGCGAAGGCCGGAATGGTCCAGGCGTGGATCACGTCGTTGGCGGTAAACACCATGCGGATCTTCTTGCCGACCGGGACCACCATTTCGTTGTCGACTTCGAGCAGGTAGTTTTCGCCGCGCGCCTCGGTGGCCGCGATGCCCGGCTCGCCGACCTGGGAACGGGGCGTTGCCAGGTTCGACAGGAAGCTGATGCCCTGGCCTTCGCCGTTGAGGTAGTCGTAACCCCACTTCCACTGCATGCCGGTCGCCTTGATGGTGATGTCGGCGCTCGAGGTGTCTTTCAGTGCAATGACGGTCTTGGTGGCCGGCAGGGCCATGCCGATGACGATCAGGAAAGGCACGATGGTCCAGGCGATTTCGACGGCAGTCGATTCGTGGAAGGTGGCGGGCTTGTGGCCGAGCGATTTGCGGTGCTTGAACACCGAATAGAACATGACGCCGAAGACGGCGACGAAGATGATGAGGCAGACGATCATCAGCCAGTTGTGCATGCTGTAGATCTCCGCGCCGATCGCAGTGACCGGAGTCTGCATGTTCAACTGGTGTTCCAGCGGCCGGCCCGTGATTTCCGGAGCTGCCAGTGCCGGAATGGCGGCCGATGCCGCCAGGCCGAGCATCAAGGCGTGAAGTCGCTTTGCATATGTCATGAATTGTCCCCAACCACCAAATATAAGAATATTTTTAAACGGTCAGCAATTCCATGATCGAACCGCCGCCGCTCCGAAGCCAGTGCAAGCCTGGCTCCCGACGGCGCGGCGTGCGGACGCGCGAGCAGGTGAAACCCCAGGGGCGTCCACCAGCAACTGCATACACACTGACGGGCGCGAAACTTGCTGATGCTGCATTAATCAATTTTCTATTTTCTCAACCCTTTCGCCTGGTTCTTGGCGTTTTGAGCGCACAGGGCGAAAAAATAGTCATTGATTATACTCAAACCGGTAATTTTTATTCAAGGAAAATTGTTCCAATAGCCCGCTTATTTCGTGCGCGGAGGCATCTGCTGTTGCTGCAAGGCGGCGTTCAAGGCTTGCGCGGCTGGAAGCGTACGATCGACTCCCCGGCCGCCGTTGTTTTCGGCACCGGCCGGAATGCGTGTCCATAAATCACCTCGAAGGTCAACGCGATCTTGCCGTCCGCCCCGCGCCCGGCCTCGAGCGCATCGACCATCCGCCCCCAGGCCGCCCGCCCGATCAAACCACGGCGGCGCGTTGCCAGCGGATTGCCGCCGATCGCCCGTACATCCGCCAGCAGCGAGGCCACCGTGCCATAGGTGACGGTGATGCGCTCGGCATCCATCACCGGCGTCGAAAAGCCGGCCTCCACCAACTGGTCGCCAAAATCGTGCATGTCGACGAACGGCAGCGTATGCGGCGTTTCGTCCAGCGCGGCGAAGGCGGCGCGCAGCTCCTTGAAGGTGTCGGGACCGAAATTCGAGAACATCAGCAAACCATCGACGCGCAGGCTGCGGCGCCATTCGGCGAACACGCGGTCCGGCTGGGGATGCCAGTGCAGCGCCAGGTTGGACCACACCAGGTCGATCGAGTTCGGCCCCAAAGGCAGATTGCCGAAGTCGCCGCACACGAGATCGATCCCGGCTTTCGCCGGCATCAGGCGGCTGAGCATGCCGCCGAGCGAGCGCTGCGCCGGCGCCCTGGCGCCGGCGAGCATGGCGGCGGAGGCATCGAGCCCGACGATCTGGGCCGCCGGATAGCTCTTCTGCAAGGTGGCGAGATCGGGCCCGCAGCCGCAGCCGGCGTCGAGCACGCGCTGCGGCACGATTTTTACCAGGCTCAGCCGCTCGTGCATGCGCTCGGCGATCTCGCGGCGCAGAAAGTCCGCCGCGCCCACGCGAGCTGGTTCCGCAAACAGCGCACGCACGCGCTGCCCGTCAATCGGCGCGCTCATTTTCGTTTGGGACGGGGGAGAAGCCATGGTTCTGTTGCGTTCAAATGAGATAATGGCGGGAGTGTACATGTTTGTGGGGATGCGAGCCGATGGCCGGGCACCTGGAAGGATGGACGATCGGCTGGCTGCCTGGCTTGCGCCGCAGCTCCATGAGGGGGCTGATCCACGCCTTGCTGCCCTGCTCCTGCGCGCTGTGCGGCGAGCTCGCGCCCAAGGTCGTCTGCGGCCATTGCAGGTTGCGTTACGCCGCCCCGGGCGGAGCGCGCTGTCCCTGTTGCGCCAATCCACTGGCGCCCGGCGCCGGCGCGGGACAGCGTTGCGGCGCCTGCCTGGCCGATCCGCCCGCCTACGACGCCACCATTGCCGCCGTCGATTACGTGGCGCCGCTCGACGCCCTGGTGCTCGGCCTGAAATTCGGCGCCCAGTTGCCGCTGGCGCCCTGGTTCGGCGAACTGCTGCGCGACGCCGTGCTGGCGCAAGCCGGAATGACGCTGCCCGAGGTGCTGTGCCCGGTGCCGCTGGGGCGGCGCCGCCTCGCCGAACGCGGCTTCAACCAGGCGCTCGAGATCGCCCGGCCGCTGGCAAGCGCGGCGGGTATCGAACTGCAGCCGCGGCTGGCGACACGCGTCGTCGACACGGTGGCCCAGTCCGGCGTGTCGCCACGCGAGCGCGCCCGGAACATCCGCGGCGCCTTCGCGGTGGCGCCGGACATGGCGCACCTCGTGTACGGCCGCCATGTCGGCGTCGTCGACGACGTCATGACCAGCGGGCATACGCTGAACGAACTGGCCGCCACGCTGAAGGCGGCCGGCGCGGCGCGCGTCTCGAACCTGGTGTTTGCCAGGACGCTTCCGTCTTGACGCACCCTGATGCAGCGTTTTAATTATTGAGGAGAATTATTTGTTTCACGTCGTCCTGGTCGAACCCGAAATCCCGCCCAACACGGGCAATGTCATCCGCCTGTGCGCCAACACCGGCGTGCAGCTGCACCTGATCGAGCCGCTCGGCTTCCCGCTGGACGACGCCAAGATGCGCCGCGCCGGGCTGGACTACCACGATTACGCGACCATGAAAGTGCACAAGAACTGGGACGCGTTTTTAACTGACACCAAACCCGACCCGGCGCGCATGTTCGCCCTCACAACCCACGGTTCGGCTCCCTTCGCCGATGCCGCCTTCAAACCGGGCGACGTCTTCGTGTTTGGCCCCGAGTCGCGCGGGCTCGACCCCGCCCTGCGCGAAAGCTTCCCGCCCTCCCAGCGCATCCGCCTGCCGATGATGCCGGACAACCGCAGCCTGAACCTGTCGAATACGGTGGCGGTGGTCGTGTACGAGGCCTGGCGCCAGAATGGCTACGCGGGCGGTTCGTAGCAATGAACGTCGAAACATTGTTTAAATTATATTTGTAGCTGGCTGCATCCATCCCCCGGCACACCGCGTAGTCACCCTATCGGATCCACCCGGATTCGACCATGGTGTTGCTGCGCGGACGCTCTCAATCACGTGGCAACATTTTCCTTCGCTTCACATAGAAGTAGCGCCGCCTCGTTATCCGATGCGGCATTTTTCCGGGAGAAGTATTGTGAAAAAGATCGCCACTATCGCAGTCGCCGCAAGCCTTGCCGCCGCGTCCCTGCCAGCCATGTCCGCAGAAACCTATACCAGCAGCCGCGCGGGTTCTGCTTGTGAAAATCCAGACAAGCGCGGCCGCTTCGGTCCCTTGTGGGTCGTCGGCCTGACGAGCGACATGCAGCTCGTCTGCTTCAATGAATACCGGCCGGGCGCCGCCCGCAGCATCGGGGCCATCAACGGCCTGATGCGGGGCGATGTACTGGTCGGCATCGATTATCGGGTCCAGGACCAGCAGCTGTATGGCGTCAGCCGCAGCGGCGGTGTCTACAAGCTCGACCTGCGCACTGCCATGGCCACCAGGGTGAACCAGGTCTCGGTAGCCCTCGAAGGCAACGCATTTGGTGTGGACTTCAATCCCGCGGCCGACCGGTTGCGCATCGTCAGCGATACCGGGCAGAATCTCCGGCATAACGTCAACGCAGGTGGGGTGACGATCGTGGACGATCCGCTGGACTATCCAGCCAGTGTGAATGGCGTGGGTCCGGCAGCGACCTTCGTTACCGGGTCGGCCTACACGAACAACGACCTTTCCCCCGACACTGCCACGACGCTGTACGCACTCGATTCCGCGCTCGACCAGATCGCGCTGCAATCGCCACCGAACGACGGCACGCTTGCCGCCACCGGCAAGCTCACTGTCGATGCCGGGCCCGCAGTCGGTTTCGATATTTACAGCACGATCCGTTCCGGGGTGACTGTCGGAGTCCAAGGCCTGGCATCCCTGCAGACCGTCGCTGGGGCGAACAACCTGTACAGCATCAGCCTGCCCACAGGTAAGGCCAGCTTGCGAGGCCGCTTTCCGGGCCAGTATCAGGTCGTCGGCATTGCCATTCCCTTGAATCAGCGTTGATCCTGGCGGAGCATGGAAACATAGGCAGGGTTGCCGGAGATCGAGTTATGCCCTTCCTCCTCGATCACCTGCATCCTTGCCACCCCTTTTGCAAAGCGCGAGAACAGCAATTCGGTACTCTGCGCCGGGATGACTTCGTCCTGTCCGGCCGCGAGGATCAACGTGGGCGCCTTGATTCCTGCGGCGTAGCTGCCCGAGTCATAGCGGTCCCTGAGCAGCCAGCGCACCGGGAACACCGGGAACTGCCCGGCGGCGATCGCGCCGAGGCTGTCGAACGGCGTCACCAGCACCAGCTTGTTGACCGGACGCTGGCTGGCCAACTGCACCGCGACGCCGCTGCCCAGGCTGCGGCCAAGCACCACGATCTCACTGTGCTGGGCACGCACCCGGTCGAACAGCGCCAGCGCATCGGACACCAGCGCCTGTTCGGTCGGTTTACCCGAACTGCCGAGGTAGCCCCGGTAATGCATGAGATACAGGGCGTGGTCGGGAAAGGCGCCGTCCAGCAGCGGCAGGCTGGCTGATACGTCTTCGGCGTTCCCACCGAAATAAATGAGGGCTTTCCGTCCCTGGCGCGGCCGCTCGGACACTTTTACGAGCGCACCCGGCACCGCCAGCATCGACGTGTGCGGCGCCGGCACGGAAGGGATCGCCGGAGGAAAATAGATCAGCGAACGCTGGAAGGCAAACAGGGCGAGGCAGGCAGCCGCGTAAGCGGCAATCGCGCTCAGGAGGATCATGGCGAGCGCCTTCTGCATTAGCCTGCCTAAAAAAAACCGGTTCAGCCGGCGCGCACTTTGGTCAGCAGCTTGGTCGTCGAGCGGTCGTGCTCGAAATCGATGGCCACCGCCTGCCCGCCATAGGCCAGCACCGCCTGCCCTTCCGGAATCGCATCCATCTGGTAGTCGCCGCCCTTGGCGTAGATCTCGGGCCGCGCTTCGAGCACCGTTTCCAGCGCCGTGTCCTCGTCGAATTCCACCACCAGGCTCACCGATTCGAGCGCCGCCAGCACCGCCATGCGGTCGACCAGCGTGTTCAGGGGCCGGTCTTCGCCCTTGCCGAGGCGTTTGACGGAGGCGTCGGTGTTCGCCGCCACCACCAGCGAGGCGCCCAGTTCGCGCGCCTGCGCCAGGTAGGTGACGTGGCCGCGGTGCAGGATGTCGAAGACGCCGTTGGTCAGCACGACCGGTTTCGGGAGGGCGGCGACGCGCGCCCGGAGTTCGGCGCGCGAGCAAAGTTTGTTTTCAAAGTTTGGCATGGTGTCTATTGGGGCGTTGCGGGGTCTTCCGGTTCTTCCTCGAGCATCATCGACAGCGAAGCGGCCTTGCCGCCGCCGCCCTCGTCCGCCTCGCGCCGCTCGCCCGAGAGCTTGATCTGCAGGCGCAGGCCGTTGGCCGAGTCGGCATTGCGGATCGCTTCGTCGTAAGCGATATAACCCTTGTTATACAGCTCGTACAAGGCCTGGTCGAAGGTGCACATGCCCAGCTCGCGCGACTTGTGCATGATCTCCTTGATGCTCTGGAAATTCCCTTTCAGGATCATCTCGGCGATGGTCGGGGTATTGAGCAGGATTTCGATTGCCGCCTTGCGGCCCTTGCCGTCTTCGGTGCGGATCAGGCGCTGCGAGACGATCGCGCGCAGGTTGGTGGACAAATCCATCAGCAGCTGGTTGCGGCGCTCTTCCGGGAAGAAATTGATGATCCGGTCCATCGTCTGGTTGGCGTTGTTCGCGTGCAGCGTGCCCAGGCACAGGTGGCCGGTCTCGGCAAAGGCGATCGCGTGTTCCATCGTTTCGGTGTCGCGGATTTCGCCGATCAGGATCACGTCCGGCGCCTGGCGCAACGTGTTTTTCAGGGCGTTGTGCCAGGAATGGGTATCGACACCGACTTCGCGGTGCGTCACCAGGCAGCTCTTGTTCTTGTGGACGTACTCGACCGGGTCTTCGACCGTGATGATGTGGCCGGCCGACTGGCTGTTGCGGTAGTCGATCATCGCGGCCAGCGTGGTCGACTTGCCGGAACCAGTGCCGCCGACCACCAGCACCAGGCCGCGCTTGGTCATGACGACGTCCTTGAGTACCTCGGGCAGCTCGAGTTTTTCGAAATTCGGGATTTCCGAAGCGATCGTTCGCACCACCATGCTCACGCTTTGCTGCTGTACGAAGACGTTGACGCGGAAGCGGCAGACGTTTGGCAGTGAAATGGCGAAATTGCACTCCATTTCGGCTTCGAACTCGGCGCGCTGGCGCTCGTTCATCAGCGACATGGCCAAGGCGCGGGTGACTTCGCCGGTCAGCCGTTGCTGGCTCATCGGCTTCATGGCGCCCTGGTGCTTCATGCTCGGCGGGAAGTCGGCGGAAATGAAGAGGTCGGAACCGCCCTGCTGGTGCATGACGACCAGCAGCTTCTGGATATAGGCGAGGGCCTCGGCCGGGCCAAAGGAAGTGGACATGGATTGCCTTTCTGGATGGTGCGCGACGATATCCGCTCGCCCGGCAATTATATCGGTTCGATTCCCGGTAAAATACATTTTCTCGGCGGTACCTGCCGGGAGCGTGGCAGTAGCTTATTTATCTGGACATTGCACCCTTTGCAATTGAACTGACCAACCTTCCATGACCCTCACCGAGCTGAAATACATCGTCGCCGTCGCCCGCGCCAGACACTTCGGGCACGCCGCCGAATCGTGTTTTGTCGCCCAACCCACGCTGTCGGTCGCGATCAAGAAATTGGAGGACGAGCTCGGTGTGACGCTGTTCGAGCGCGGTGGATCGGAAGTGTCGGTCACGCCGATCGGGGCGCAGATCGTGGCGCAGGCCGAGCGCGTGCTGGAACAGACTGCCGCGATCAAGGAACTGGCCAAGCAGAACAAGGACCCGCTGGCAGGGCCGCTGCGCCTGGGCGTGATCTACACCATCGGCCCTTATTTGCTGCCGCCGCTGGTGAAAAACCTGATCGACAATGTGCCGCAGATGCCGCTCGTGTTGCAGGAAAATTTCACCGTCAAATTGCTGGAACTGCTGCGCCAGGGCGAACTCGACGCCGCCATCATGGCCTTGCCGCTGCCGGACCACGGCATGCTGATGCAGACGCTGTACGACGAGCCTTTCGTGGTGGCGGTGCCGAAAGCCCATCCCTGGGCCGGACGCCGCGACATGCCTGCCGACGACCTGAAAGCGGAAACCATGCTGCTGCTCGGCAGCGGCCACTGCTTCCGCGACCAGGTGCTGGAAGTCTGCCCGGAAATGGCGCGTTTCGCCTCCCCTGGCAATGGCATGCAGCGCACCTTCGAGGGCTCCTCGCTGGAAACGATCCGCCACATGGTCGCCAGCGGCATCGGCATTACCGTGCTGCCGCGCGCCTCGGTGCGCGACATGGAAGACCCGAACGGGATGCTCTCCTTCGTGCCCTTCTCGAGCCCGGCGCCCTCGCGGCGCGTGGTGATGGTGTGGCGCAAGAGTTTTACGCGGCGCGCAGCGATCGAGGCGGTGTGCAATGCGGTGGCGCAATGCGCCCTGCCAGGGGTGGAGATGCTGGCGCTGGAGCAGGCGGCCTGACGTTCGGCTGCTAAAATCGCTGTCTTGTACACAATATTCTTGCGCGACAAGAAGCGAATCATGAACAAGCTGGCGCTGTACTTCCGGCTGATCCGTGCTGACAAGCCGATCGGCATTCTTCTCCTGCTGTGGCCGACCCTGTGGGCGCTGTGGATGGCGTCCGACGGCAGGCCCGACCCGATGATCGTCGCGATCTTCGTGCTCGGCACCGCGCTGATGCGATCAAGCGGCTGCGCCATCAACGACTACGCCGACCGCGACTTCGACCGCCACGTCAAGCGCACCGTCGACCGCCCCCTCACCAGCGGGCGCATCAAGGGCTGGGAAGCGCTGATGGTGGCCGCCGTGCTGGCGATCCTGTCCTTCCTGCTGATCCTGTCGCTCAATACCTTGACCAAACAGTTGTCCGTGCTGGCCGTGATCATCGCCGGCAGCTACCCCTATTTCAAGCGTTTCTTCGCCATTCCGCAGGCCTATCTCGGCATCGCCTTCGGCTTCGGCATCCCGATGGCCTTCGCCGCCATCCAGAACGCGGTTCCCGCCATTGCCTGGTGGCTGCTGGCGGCGAATGTGTTCTGGGCCGTGGCCTACGATACCGAATATGCGATGGTGGACCGCGACGACGACCTGAAAATCGGCATCCGCACCTCGGCCATCACCTTCGGACGCTTCGACGTGGCCGCGGTGATGCTGTGCTATGGCCTGGCCCTGGTGATCAACCTGGTGTGCGGCTGGCTGCTGGGCCTGCGCTGGTGGTTCGTCGGCGGCGTGCTCGTTGCCGCGGCGATCGCCTTGTATCACTACACCCTGATTCGCGAGCGGGACCGGATGCGCTGCTTTGCCGCATTCCGTCACAACAATTGGTTAGGTGCGGCACTATTCATGGGTGTCGCGTTAGACTATGCATTAGGATAATATTGTCCGAATTGCATGTACCGTCGCCGTCCACAAGATGGCGGCCTATTTTTCAAAGAAAGAGGTCCTCCCATGATGGAAAAAATCCCGACCCAGACCGGCGCCCGCGATCAACTGCTGACCGACCTGAAAACCGTGCTTCACGACGCTGAAGCCTGGCTGCGCCATGGCGGATCGCTGACCGGCGAGCAGCTCGATGCCGCCAAGGCCAAGTTCGAGAGCGCCATCACGACCGCCAAAGAAGGCCTGACCAACCTGGAAGTCGTGGAAAAATCGAAGGCCGCCGCCAAGGCGACCGACGTGTACGTCAAGGAAAACCCGTGGAAAGCGGTCGGCATTGGCGCCGCCGTCGGTGTGGTACTGGGCTTGCTGATCAATACCCGTCGTTGATGCTGTAGGGTGGGCGGCTATGCCGCTCACGCGTTCAAACCACGTCTGGAATACCTGCTCGCCTGCTCTTGCGGTCGTTGAACGCGTGAGCGGCGGAGCCGCCCACCCTAGGCCGCCCCTAGTTCGTCCCCTAATGCGCGCCCGCGCGCAGCCGCGGCTTTCAAGGCCGCGACAATCGCCTCTTTGACCCCCGAATCCTCCATGCTGCTGATCGCCGCATGCGTCGTGCCGCCTTTCGAGGTCACGCGCTGGCGCAGCACGTCGAGCGGCTCGTCCGACTCGGCCGCCAGCTGGGTCGCGCCGGCAAAAGTGGCGAGTGCCAGCTGCCTGCCCTGCTCGGCGCTCAGGCCCATCTCGAGCGCCGCCGCCTGCATCGCTTCCAAAAAATAGAACACATAGGCCGGGCCGCTGCCGGAAACCGCCGTCACCGGGTCGATGAGTGCTTCGTCGTCCAGCCAAACGGTTTGCCCGACCGCGCGCAATATGCTGTCTGCCGCCGCGCGCTGGGCCTCGTTGACGCCCGGCAGCGCCACCATGCCCGTGATGCCCTGCCGGATCAGCGCCGGGGTGTTCGGCATGGTCCGCACGATGGCTTTGTGACCGCCGAGCCAGCGCGACAGGTCGGCGCCGCGGATGCCCGCCGCGATCGACAGCACTAGCTGCTGACCGAGGTGCGGCGCCAGCGTGGCCGCGACCTCGCGCATCTGCTGCGGTTTGACGGCCAGCACGATGACGTCGACGCCGGCGAGCTGGTCATCGATGGCCGTTGCGGTGCTCACGCCATGCTCGGCGGCCAGGCGTGCCAGGGCGTCCGCGTTCGGGTCCACCACGTGGAAGCGGTGCCCGGCGCCGGCCTGCGTGCTCAATCCGGCGATCAAGGCGGTGGCCATGTTGCCGCCGCCGATGAATGCGATCTTCATTGGGTCGTCCTAGTCGTAGTTGCGATGGCCGAAAATGGCGCTGCCCACGCGCACGATGGTCGCGCCTTCGGCAATCGCCGCCGCCATGTCGCCCGACATCCCCATCGACAGCGTGTCGATGGACAGGCCGCCGGCACGCAGCTCGTCCGCCATCCGGCGCAGCTTTGCAAAAGCGGCGCGCTGCAGGGCCGGGTCGGTTTGCGCTTCGGGAATGGCCATCAGCCCGCGCAGGCGCAGGTTCGGCAGCAAAGCCACCTGGCGCGCAAGTTCGGGCAGTTCGGCGGCGGTGGCGCCGCTCTTGGTGGCTTCGCCGCTGATGTTGACCTGCAGGCAGATATTCAGCGCCCCCATCTCGGGCGGGCGCTGCTCGGACAGGCGCTGCGCGATTTTCAGGCGCTCGACCGTGTGCACCCAGGCGAAGCCGGTCGCGATCGGACGCGTCTTGTTGCTCTGGATCGGACCGATGAAATGCCATTCGACCGGCTCGCCCGGCGGCGCCGGTTGCGCGCGCGCCACGGCGGCGATTTTTTCGACGCCTTCCTGCAAATAGTTTTCGCCAAAGGCGCGCTGGCCGGCAGCCATCGCCTCCAGCACCGCTTCCGCCGGGAAGGTCTTCGACACGGCAAGCAACTGGACCGTCGAACGGGGCCTGCCGGCGGCCTCTACCGCAGCAGTAATTGTCGCTTCGACAGCTTGCAAGTTAGCAGCGATTGTGGACATAATGTTTTTCTTGGGAAATATTCGGAAAGATGCCAGCGCGCATGCCGGAAACGCCCATCCTGGATTAGGGATTATAGATGGACATCTCAGAATTATTGGCCTTCTCAGTGAAGAACAAGGCGTCGGACCTGCACCTCTCGGCCGGCCTGCCGCCGATGATCCGGGTCCATGGCGACGTACGCCGCATCAACCTGCCGCCGCTCGAGCACAAGGACGTGCACGCCATGATCTATGACATCATGAACGACGGCCAGCGCAAACAGTACGAAGAGATGCTCGAGATCGACTTCTCCTTCGCCATTCCGGGCCTCGCGCGTTTCCGCGTGAATGCCTTCAACCAGGAACGCGGCGCGGCCGCCGTGCTGCGGACCATCCCGTCGAAAATCCTGTCGCTGGAAGAACTCAACGCCCCGAAGATCTTCGGCGACCTGGCCTTGAAACCACGCGGCCTGGTGCTGGTGACCGGCCCCACCGGCTCCGGCAAGTCGACCACGCTGGCGGCAATGGTGAACCACCTGAACGAGACCGAATACGGCCACATCCTGACGATCGAGGACCCGATCGAGTTCGTGCACGAGTCGAAGAAATGCCTGATCAACCAGCGCGAAGTCGGCCCGCACACCCTGTCATTTGCCAATTCGCTGCGCTCGGCGCTGCGCGAAGACCCGGATGCGATCCTGGTCGGCGAGCTGCGCGACCTGGAAACCATCCGCCTGGCCCTGTCCGCCGCTGAAACCGGCCACCTCGTGTTCGGCACCCTGCACACCTCGTCGGCGGCGAAGACCATCGACCGTATCGTCGACGTGTTCCCGGCCGAAGAAAAGGAGATGGTGCGGGCGATGCTGTCGGAGTCGCTGCAGGCCGTGATTTCGCAGACTCTGCTGAAAACCAAGGACGGCTCGGGCCGCGTGGCGGCGCACGAGATCATGATCGGCACGCCGGCGATCCGCAACCTGATCCGCGAAGCGAAGATCGCCCAGATGTATTCGTCGATCCAGACCGGCAGCAACGTCGGCATGCAGACGCTCGACCAGAACCTGACCGACCTGGTGCGCCGCAACGTGATTTCCAGCGCCGCCGCCCGTTCGGCCGCCAAAATCCCCGAAAACTTCCCAGGCTAAGAACATCATGGAACGCGACCAGGCATCCAAATTCATGTTCGACCTGCTGCGCCTGATGGTCAGCAAGGGCGGTTCGGACCTCTTCATCACGGCCGGCTTCCCGCCGGCGGTCAAGATCGACGGCAAGATGACGCCGGTCTCGAACCAGCCGCTCACCGCCGCCCACACGGCCGATTTGGCGCGCTCGATCATGAACGACAAGCAGACCGCCGGTTTCGAGCTGACCCGGGAAGCGAACTTCGCGATCAGCCCGGGCGACCTGGGGCGCTTCCGGGTGTCGGCTTTTGTGCAGATGAGTAACGTCGGCATGGTGCTGCGCACGATCACGACCAAGATCCCGAAGTTCGAGGACCTGGACCTGCCGCACGTGCTGAAAGACGTGATCATGTCCAAGCGCGGCCTGGTGATCATGGTCGGCGCGACCGGTTCCGGCAAATCGACGACGCTGGCGGCCATGGTTGGCTACCGCAATGAACACAGCTTCGGCCACATCATCACGATCGAGGACCCGGTCGAATTCGTCCACCCGCACAAGAACTGTGTGATCACGCAGCGCGAAGTCGGCGTCGACACCGACAGTTTCGAGGCGGCCCTGAAGAACTCCCTGCGCCAGGCGCCGGACGTGATCCAGATCGGCGAGATCCGCGACCGCGAAACGATGGAACACGCGATCGCCTTTGCCGAAACCGGCCACCTGTGCCTGGCCACGCTGCACGCCAACAGCGCCAATCAGGCCCTCGACCGCATCATCAACTTCTTCCCCGAAGAGCGCCGCCAGCAGCTATTGATGGATTTGTCGCTGAATCTGCGCGGCCTGGTGTCGCAGCGCCTGATCCCGAAAAAGGAAGACAAGGGCCGCGTGGTGGCGATGGAAATCATGCTCAATTCGCCGCTGATTTCGGACCTCGTCTTCAAGGGCGAAGTCCACGAGATCAAGGAAATCATGAAGAAGTCGCGCGAGCTGGGCATGCAGACCTTCGACCAGGCCCTGTTCGACCTGTACGAGGCGGACAAGATCTCCTACGAAGACGCGCTGCGCAATGCCGACTCGGTGAACGACCTGCGCCTCAACATCAAGCTCAACAGCAAGAACGCGAAGGACCGCGATTTCAACAGCGGCACCGAGCACCTCGGGCTGCTTTGAACCCGGTCTAAACGATGGTCGGATGATGCTTGCAATTTTGGTATCATCCGGACATGAACGTTTTCGACTTCGCAGCAACTGCCCTCGATGGCACTCCCATCGACCTGTCGCGCTACCGCGGCCGGGTGCTCCTGATCGTCAACACGGCTACCGCCTGCAAGTTCACGTCCCAGTTTTCCGGCCTGGAGGCGATCCACCGCCGGTTCGAGGAATGTGGCGTCACGGTGCTTGGCTTCCCCTGCAACCAGTTCCGTGGCCAGGAGCCCCTCGACGAAGCCGGCATCGACGCCTTCTGCCGGCGCAACTACGGCGTCGGCTTTCCGATGTTTGCCAGGATCGACGTCAACGGCCGCCAGGCCCATCCCCTCTTCCGGCACCTGAAAAGCGCAGCGCCGGGCGTGCTCGGCACCCAGCTCATCAAGTGGAATTTCACCAAGTTCCTCGTCAACCGCGACGGACAGGTGGTGAATCGCTATGCGCCGCAGACGGAGCCGGAAGACATCGTCGACGACATCGAGCAATTGCTCGCCTCTTGAAGGGCTAGCGCAACAGCGGCAGGCGAAAAAAAGCCCGCGTCTGCGCGGGCTTCGTTCCTGCCTGATGCTGCCTGGATGGATGCTTACTTGGTCTTGGCCGTGGCCGAGACGTCCGCGCCATGGTTGGCGTGGGCTTCAGCCGAGACGTTCGCGCCATGGTTGGCATGGGCGTCGGTCGTTGCCTTAGCATCCTTCATGTCCGCCTTGACTTCGGCCTTGGCGTCCTTCATGTCGGCCTTGGCCGAAGCCTTGGCTGCCTTGGCATCGGCTTTCATGGCGGCCGCCGATTTGCTGTCCTTGGCGTCTACCTTGGTGACCACTTTGCTCTTGGTGGTGGTCGTTGCCGCTTTCTGGGCATCCATGGTGGTGCCTTTCAGGTCAGCCTGGGCAGCCTTGGTGTCGACCAGCGCGCCGGTCTTCGAATCCTTGGTCTCGACGGTGGTTTTCGAGACGACCTTGTCCGGAACTTGTGCAAAGGCGGTGGTAGCGAACAGGCCGGCGATCAGGGTGGCGATAATTTTTTTCATGTTGTGGCTCCTCGGTTTAATTGTCGTGTTAGCGCACGTATGCACATGCTACTCGACCGTTAACGAAGCTGAGGCGGCTTGCGTTGACCGATTTAACAAATTCTTACAATAGTGGCAATTGCTTACAGTTACGTGCACTCAGCGCGTTTCGACTTGCGCCGTGCCGTGGACGACACAGGCGCGATTCACGTTTTCCAGGAAGCGGATCGCTTCGCCCTGCGACAGGAAAGGCGGTAGCAGGCGTGCCAGCGCGGCCTCGGCGCTGATGCGATCCAGGCCATAGGCGATGCGGCGCGAGACCTCGCGCGCGATCTTGCCGTCGCTGTTGTAGAGCGCGTCGTAGACGCCGACTTCTTCCCACAGGGGCACGAAACCGGGGCTGGTGGAATCCTGGAACACGACGGCGGGTGCGTCGCCGCCTTCTTCGCGCACCAGGCGAAATACGAAACTCATTGCTTGTCCTGCTCGAACTCGATAGGACAAGGATGCTATCACGAGCGGGCATAAAAAAAGACCAGGCCGAAGCCTGGTCTTCTGGATGGCTACTGACTACTTGGTGATCAGAAGCTGTAGCTGGCTGCGCCGCCGATGCGGCGGAACTGCGAGCTGAAACCATCACGCCACTGGATCGGCGCTTCCTGTTCGAAGATGTTGTCGATGTACAGGTTCAGTTTCACGTTCTTGATGCCGCTGTAGGCCAGGCTGTAGTTGGTGGTGATGTTGTGATCGACACGCTCGCAATCAGCCAGGTTTTGGGCAGCTACATTCTGCGTGACGCAGTAGGTTGGCGACGACAGGCTGTTGTTGGTGTAGCCGCTGGAATAGTTCACGCGCACGCCGTGGTCGAAGTCACCTTTTTTCACGAACACGCCGACAATGGCCTGCATGCGCGAGCCGAAGTCGTAGGTACCGACGACATTTGGCTCGTAGGCATTGTCAGCCACGCTGAAGCTCTGGTACTTCAGCACGTAGGTGCCGTCGAGTTTCACGCGGACGTCGTTGCCCAGCAGCTTGAAGCGGCCCGATGCATCGAAGTCGAGGCCCGACACGCGCGTCTTGCCGCTGTTGACGTACGGGTTGTAGATCAGGCCCAGCTTGCCGACGCCACCGTAGTTGACGGTGTTGTTGGGCGCATATTTGCGCACCAGCGACAGGAATTCGTTGTCGTTGGCAGTGTTGTCAACACGAATCAGCTGGCCGGCCGGCAGGTTGGCTTCGCCGCGCAGGATGTCGGTCACGGCACGGGAGCCGATCTCGTTCTCGCGCTCGATGAAGTAGTAATCAAGCGCCATCGACCAGTTCTTGATTGGCTGGAACACCAGGCCTGCGGTCAGCGAGCGCGAGGTTTCCGGCTCCAGGTTCGGGTTCGACGACACGAAGCTTGGCAAGCCGGCCAGGCATTCGGCGCTGCGGAAGGCGTTCGCCTGCGCCTTGTCGGCGGTGGTTGCGCCGGCGGCGCCTTGCACCAGGGCGTTGAGCGTGTTGGCGGTCGGGCAGCGGCGCGGATCGACGACGCTGGTGGCGACCGAGCTGCGGCCCAGGCCGTTACCGGACTCGACGATGTTCGGCGCGCGGAAACCGCCCGACGCCGTGGCGCGCAGCAGCAGGTTGTCCGTCACGGTGTAACGCACGCCCAGTTTCGGCGACAGGTTGGACTCGAAACCGGCGGTCTTGTCGGCACGCAGGGCGGCGGACACTTCGATACGCTTGGTCACTGGAGCAACCGCTTCGGTGAACACCGCGTACTGCATGACACGGTCGTCGACTTGCAGGCCGAAAATGCCGACCAGCTCGCCGCGCAGCACGTTTTCCGAGCTCTTCATCCAGTAGCCGTTGCTGCGGATGTCGGTGCCCACTGCCACATTCAGGGGACCGGCAGGCAGTTGCATGACGGCGCCCGAAATGGTCGCGTCGAAGAACTTGACGTCCGCCTGGCCTTCGGTGGTACGGATCGGGAACATCGTGTTGAGCAGTGCCGGATCGTTCTGCTGGCCGAACTTGTAGGTGCGGTTGATGATCGCGTCGGTATACCCCTTCTGGCTGACGGCGCGGGTAGCCTTGGTGGCCGACGATCGCATCCAGCCGGCGGCCGATTTCCAGTCGTACTTGCCGATCGTGCCGGTCAAGGCCAGCATGACGCGGGACTGGTCGGAGTCGGTCGTGTTGAAGTTGAAGCCGTCGCCCGTGTCCATCATGCGCGCACGGTACTCGATCGGCGTGTTATCCGGATTGTTCGGGTGGCCCACCGGCAGCCGTGGATAGGAAAACGGTCCGACCAGCTTGCCGTCGAGCACGTTGTACCAGATGCTGGACGAGCTCGTTGCCGCGCCGTTGCTGACGTTGAATGGGGCGACGATGTAGTCGTTCTTCGCGCCGCCGGTCGTGACTTCGAAGTTGGCGTCGATGCTCGAGCCGATGCGGAAATGGGTGTTGCTGGCGATGGCGTAGCGCTCGTTGTTGGTCGTGACGCCGGTGTACGGCAGCACGTCCCATTTGCACAGGCCGTCGACAGGATCGATATCCACGGCCGGGCAGCCAGGCGCCGGCTTGATGTTCGTGCTGCTACGGAAATAGTTACCGGTCGGCGAGAACGAGCTCTTGGCGTCCCAGGTCGAGCGGCCCGGGGTCATGCGGTGCCATGCCGGGTAATGGCGGCGCAGGTCGCCCGTGGTGTAGCCGTCGCGCTTGTAGATTTCGGCGGTGACGTAGGTGTTGAAGCCGTTCGTATCGATGTCGCCGAAACCGAAGATGCCGGACAGGTTACGGCTGCGGTTTTCCTTGAAATGATGCGATTCCGCGTAATGGGCGCGGATCTTTCCACCCTGGTAATCCTTGCGCAGGATGATGTTGACCACGCCGGCGACGGCGTCGGAGCCATAGATTGCCGAGGCGCCGTCTTTCAGGATCTCGATGCGCTCGATCGCCTCGCTGGCGATGGCGTCGAGGTTGGTGAAGTTTTCCTGGGCGCCGTCGGCCAGGCCGTAAGGCGCGATGCGGCGGCCATTGACCAGCACCAGCGTCGAGACCTTGCCCAGGCCGCGCATGGAGACGCCCGAGGCGCCGGTGGCGAAGCTGCCGCCGCCGTTGGTGGCCGAATTGATGCTGGTGTCGACCGAGGCGGTGGACGTCAGGATGCCGAGAGCCGTGGTCTGGCCGGTACGCTCGATGTCTTCACGATTCAAGACCTGGACCGAGCCCGCCGCTTCCACTTCGGTGCGCTTGATGCTGCTGCCGGTGACTTCGACGCGAGCAATCGGCGTCTCCGGCACGACTGCCTGTTGCGCCAGTGCGAAGGCAGGGAAAGCCAGGCTCAGGGCCAGCGCGATGGAATTTTGTTTCAAGGTACTCTTATGCTTCACAACGACTCCCGGGTGGTAGATGTATTTTTATTAACGTGCAATATCGCTGGTTCGCGTTCTATCGGAACGCGGCGATACATACACATAAATACTGTCCCACAACCTTGCCGTAGCGCAAAGTCGAGACCCGGTTTAATTGATGAAGTCGTTAAATACTGTGTCATTCCGTAGCGAAACAGATACATTTCGCTACATTCGCTCGTTTGCCCCTCCCAGTGCCCGGTCCACCAGCTCGATCCAGTGCGTCACCGGGGTCGCGGTGCCCGACTGCAGGTGCGTCATGCAGCCGATGTTCGCCGAGACGATCTCGGTCGCCCCGGTCGCTTCCAGGCTGGCCAGTTTCCGGTCGCGCAGGGCATGGGCGATCTCCGGATGCAGTACCGAATAGGTGCCGGCCGAGCCGCAGCACAGGTGGCTGTCGGCGCACAGCACGACGTCGATGCCGGCAGCGCGCAGCACGCCTTCGACCTTGCCGCGGATTTGCTGGCCGTGCTGCAGCGTGCACGGGGGATGGAAGGCGACCCGCTTCATGATCTTGCCGCGCAGGGCAGTGGCCAGCTGCTCTTCAAACTCGGGCATGATTTCGGACAGGTCGCGCGTCAGCAGCGCGATGCGCGCGGCCTTGGCCGCATAGGCCGGGTCGTGCGCCAGGTGGTGGCCGTATTCCTTGACCGTGACCCCGCAGCCGGATGCGGTCATGACGATCGCTTCCACCTCTTCCACGTAAGGCCACCAGGCGTCGATGTTGCGCCGCATGTCGGCCAATCCGCCGTCCTGGTCGTTCAGGTGGTAGCGCACGGCGCCGCAGCAGCCGGCCTTTGGCGCGCGCAGCAGCTGCACGCCGAGCGCATCGAGCACGCGTGCGGTGGCGGCGTTGATGTTCGGTCCCATGGCCGGCTGCACGCAGCCTTCCAGCACCAGCATCTTGCGCGCGTGCGCCCGCGTCGGCCAAACGCCGGCGGCGCGCGCCGGCTGCAGCTTTTCCTGCATGTCTTTCGAGAGCACCAAACGCAGCGCGCTGCCGACCCGGAAGGCCGGTTTGAACAGCCCTCCGCGCGGCAGGAATTCCTTCAGTGTCGTGCGCTTGATGCGGTCCGCCGCCGTCCGCGGCACCCGCTCTTCGACGACGCGGCGCCCGATGTCGACCAAGCGGCCGTATTTCACGCCCGATGGGCAGGTCGTTTCGCAGTTGCGGCAGGTCAGGCAGCGGTCGAGGTGGAGCTGGGTCTTGCGGGTCGGCTCCACGCCCTCGAGCACCTGCTTGATCAGGTAGATGCGCCCGCGCGGGCCATCGAGCTCGTCGCCGAGCAGTTGATAGGTCGGGCAGGTGGCGGTGCAGAAGCCGCAGTGCACGCAGGCGCGCAGGATCGCTTCGGCTTCATCGCCGTCCGGCGTACCCTTGATGAAATCTGCCAGGTTGGTTTGCATGTCAGACCATCCGTCCGGGATTGAAAACCTGCGACGGATCGAAAGCCGTCTTCAGGCGCGTGTGGATGCGCGCCACGGCGGGCGCCAGCGGCTGGAATACGCCGACTGCCTTGTCGCCGCCGCGAAACAGGGTGGCATGCCCGCCGGCGGCAGCCGCCGTGCGGCGAATCGCCTCGGCGTCGGCGCTGGCCGCGCGCAGCCAGCGCTGGGCCCCGCCCCACTCGATCAGTTGGGCGCCGCCGAGCACGATCGCGCCCGCCGTCGACGGCACCGACAAGCGCCACAAGGCCGCCTCGCCTGCGAAAAAGGCATGGCGCTGCTCGCGCAAACCGCTCCAGAAGGCGTCGGCGTCGGCCAGCACCTGCCCGCCCAGCGACTTGACCGCGCTATCGACCGCCGCCCGCGCGCCCGACAGGCGCAGCGACAGCACGCCGTCGAACCAGCAGCTGCCCGAGACCGGCAAGGGCTGGCCGCCCCATTCGTTCAGCTTGCGCAGCGCCTCGATCTCGCTCATCTCGAACTGCAGCGTGGTCTCGGCAAACGAACGCGGCAATACCTTGACCGACATTTCCAGCATCAGCCCGAGCGTGCCGAGCGAGCCGGCCAGCAGGCGCGAGACATCGTAGCCGGCCACGTTTTTCATGACCTGGCCGCCGAAACCGAGCACCTCGCCCTGCCCGTCCATCAGCTGGACGCCCAGCACGAAGTCGCGCACGGCGCCGCTGTTGGCGCGGCGCGGGCCCGACAGGCCGGCGGCCACGGCGCCGCCGAAGGTAGCGCCGTGACCAAAATGCGGCGGCTCGAAGGCCAGCATCTGGTTGCGTTCGGCCAGCACGGCTTCGATCTCGGCAAGCGGCGTGCCGCAGCGCGCGGTGATCACCAGTTCGGTCGGCTCGTAGTCGACGATGCCGGCGTGCGCGCGGGTGTCGAGGACCTCGCCCGCCAGCGGCCCGCCGTACCAGTCCTTGGTCCCGCCGCCGCGGATGCGCAGCGTGGTCTTGCTTGCGGCCGCCGCCCTCACCTGGTCCCTGAATTGCTCGATCATGTCTGGCCCATTAGAAGCGCGGCAGGTCCGGGAACGGCACCTGCCCCTGGTGCACGTGCAGCTTGCCGAATTCGGCGCAGCGGTGCGGGGTCGGGATGGCCTTGTCCGGGTTGAGCAGCATCGGCGCATCGAAAGCGCGTTTCACCGCGAAGAAAGCGTCGAGCTCGGCGCGCTTGAACTGCACGCACATCGAGTTGATCTTTTCCATGCCGACGCCGTGCTCGCCCGTGATGGTGCCGCCCACTTCCACGCACAGCGCCAGGATCGCGGCGCCAAAGGCTTCGGCGCGGTCGAATTCGCCGGGCTGGTTGGCGTCGAACAGGATCAGGGGATGCAGGTTGCCGTCGCCCGCATGGAACACGTTGGCGCAGCGCAGGCCGTAGGTGGTTTCCATGGCTTCGATGCCCATCAGCACCCGCGCCAGGTGCTTGCGCGGAATGGTGCCGTCCATGCAGTAGTAATCCGGAGAGATGCGCCCTGCCGCCGGAAACGCGTTCTTGCGCCCCGACCAGAAACGCATGCGCTCGCTTTCCGTCTGCGACACCGCGATCGCGCTGGCCCCGGCCGCCTCCAGCACCGCGGTCATGCGTTCGATTTCCTCGGCCACTTCGAGCGGCGTGCCGTCCGCCTCGCACAGCAGGATGGCGGCGGCGTCGATATCGTAGCCGGCATGGACAAAGGGTTCGACCATGCGCACCGAGGTGCGGTCCATCATTTCCAGTCCCGCCGGGATGATGCCGGCCGCGATCACGCTGGCCACCGCATTGCCGCCGGTGACGACGTCATCGAAGGAGGCCATGATCACCTGGGCGGCGGCGGGCTTGGGCACCAGTTTCACCGTGACTTCCGTGACGATGCCGAGCATGCCCTCCGAGCCGATGAAGACGGCCAGCAGATCCAGTCCCGGGGCGTCGAGCGCTTCGCTGCCCAGTTCGATGATTTCGCCGTCGATGGTGGCCACGCGCACGCGCAGCACGTTATGAACGGTGAGGCCGTATTTCAGGCAGTGCACGCCGCCCGAATTCTCGGCCACGTTGCCGCCGATGGTGCAGGCGATCTGCGAGGACGGATCGGGCGCGTAATACAGGCCGTGCTGGGCCGCGGCGTCCGATATGGCAAGGTTGCGCACGCCCGGCTGCACGGTCGCCGTGCGCGAATACGCGTCCATGCGATGGATCCGGTTCATGCGCGCGGTGGACAGCACGACGCCGTCGTGGATCGGCAGCGCCCCGCCGGACAGGCCGGTGCCGGCGCCGCGCGGCACGATCGGCACGCCGAGTTCGCGGCAGACGTTCAGGATCTCGAGCACCTGCGCTTCGTCGTGCGGCAGCGTGACGATCATCGGCAGCTGGCGGTAGGCGGCCAGGCCGTCGCATTCGTAGGGACGCGTGTCTTCCGGGTCATGCAGGACGACACCGTGCGGCAGCCTGGCGTTCAGTGCCGCGGCAACCTGTTGCAGGCGCTCGATCGGCGCAACGGATGGGACTGGGAGGGATGCGCTCATCCTCCAATTGTAAGCACAATCACATCGTTTTGCCGTATCCTCGGGCTATCTTTTTTCAAGGCTGGACATAATCATGGGTAATCGACTCTCCAAAATCGCCACGCGCACCGGAGACGACGGCAGCACGGGCCTCGGCGACGGCAGCCGCACCGGCAAGGACAGCGCACGCATCCATGCCCTGGGCGAAGTCGACGAACTCAATTCCTTCGTCGGCCTGCTGCTGTGCGAAGACATGCCGCCCGACCTGCGCGAGGAACTGGTCTCGATCCAGCACGACCTGTTCGACCTCGGCGGCGAGCTGTGCATTCCCGGCTACCAGATGATCAAGGACGAGCACGTGGCGCGCCTGGACGACTTGCTTGAAAAATACAATGCCGACCTGCCGGTGCTGAAGGAATTCATCCTGCCGGCCGGCTCGCGCGCGGCCTCGCTCGCCCACGTCTGCCGCACGGTCTGCCGCCGCGCCGAACGCGCCATCGTCGCCCTCTCGACAACGGATACCATCAACCCGCAGCCGCGCCAGTACGTGAACCGGCTGTCGGACCTGATGTTCGTGCTGGCGCGCGTGCTGAACAGCTTCGCGGGCGGCGCCGACGTGCTGTGGAACCACCAGCGCCAGCGCGGCTGAGGCGGCGCATGGCAGGTAGTCCAGTGCGAGGCAGTACAGACAGCAAGGTCTTCGAGGTTCGCTTCTACATGGCCGGCGTCAAGTGGCCGTCCAACCCCTACAGTTTCCGCGGCAAGGGCACGCTCGAGTTGCAGCAGGACTTCGTGTTCCTGCGCGCCAGCAGCCAGCGCTCGTTCCGCCTGCCCCAGCGGCGCGAAGAGCGTATCCGCATGGTCGATATCGTGAACGCCTATGCCAACGGCCAGGACGTGTATTTCGACGTGCTGGGTGTCAAGAGCAACGTGACGGTGGGCTTTGCCGTCGCCGACGCCCTGACGGCCAGGCAGATCGTCGCGCTGCTGCCGACGCGCCAGCTCGAAGCGTTTACGCGCGAACACGAAGAGAACGAAGTCTTTCACGACCGGATCGATTACTGGAGCCCGTCCACGCCGGTGATCTGGGGCCTGTTGGCGGCGAATATCGGCATTTTCGGCACCATGTGGCTGGCGCGCCAGCACTACCAGGCCTCACTGGTGGCGCCGCTGCGCGAATTTTTCGCGCTCCATCCGAACGTGTCGGCCATGCTGCATGCCCAGCAACTGGTGGACTGGGGCTCGAACTACGGCCGCCGCACCTTGAATGGCGAATGGTGGCGCCTGGTCAGTTCGATGTTCCTGCACGGCAGCATCTGGCACCTGGGCTTCAACATGCTGGCCCTGTGGCAGGTAGGCCGCGTCACCGAGCGCATCTTCGGCAGCACGCGCTTCGCCAGCCTCTACCTGCTGGCAGGCGTTTCCGGCAGCCTCGCCAGCGTGCTGTGGAACCCGAAGGTCAATAGCGTGGGCGCCTCGGGCGCGATTTTCGGCATCATCGGCGGCCTGCTGGCCTTCCTCGGCCGCCGCAACAGCGGCGTGCCGCCCACGGTCGTGTCCGAGCTGCGCTCCTCGCTGGTGCCCTTCCTGCTGTTCAGCCTGTGGATGGGATTCATTTACCCGCATACCGACAACGCGGCCCACATCGGCGGCCTGGTCGGCGGCTGGCTGGCCGGCCACCTGCTGGCACGCTCGATCCACTTGCCGCCACCGAAGGCGGGATGAGGTCGAGGACAACCATGTGCGCGATCAGGAGCATGGCCACTGTCGGAAAAATTTACATCTCAGAACGCAGAGACTCTTGTTATAAACTTAAGTTACTGAATATCAAGAAATAATTCCTATTGGCATGGAAATTGCTTTTGTTAGTGATGTTTTAAAAATAACTTAAGTCGAAAGAATTTCCATGTCCAAACTATCCACCTTCCTGATTGCCTCGCTCATCGGCGCTACCGGCCTTGCAAATGCCGGAACCCTGCCTCTGATCGACGGCACGGCCACGTATACCGTCAACACGCCAGAAGACAAAACCACGACCATCGCCCTGCCATCGCGCCAGTCGGCTGGTGTGTTCATGGATTTTGATTTTTCGTTTACCGGTACGCTGCAAGACAACGACTTCTTTAGCGTGTTCTTCAACACAGCAAACGGTCCCAGCTTCGGTCTGAAGGCCAATTGCGGCGGCACGGCCACCTGCACGAACGATCTCTTCCTGCGGATGAACAACAACGACAATTTTTATCTGGTTAATAGCAATGTCAGTGCCGGCCTCAACTACCACTTGATGGGCTACCTGCACAAGACCGGCAATAGCAGCGGCGTCTACAACGCACTCGACGTCTGGCTGAACCCGAGCGATGAAGAAATGCTGACGCTGACCGGCGCCGATGCCCGCATCGCAGGCGTCACCAACTTCGCCTCGTTCAATACCGTTGGCATTCGCACGGTGAATATCAGCAACGGCGTCACGCTGACCGCAAACGACCTGGATGTAACCGCCGTGCCTGAGCCGGCGTCGCTGGCGCTTCTCGGCCTTGGTCTTTTCGGCTTCGCTGCAGCGCGCCGTCGCAAGTAAACGCTGTACTGCCGTACAAGCCCGCCCTCCCGGTGGGCTTGCTCGCCTTTCCGCTCGAACGCAGGTTACACTCCCTTGCGTACATCTCTACAGCGGAAAGGATCGACGTTGAAGGACTTCATCGGCATCTACGACGGCGCCCTCGCGCCGGAACAATGCGACGCCATCGTCGCGCGTTTCGACACCAGCGACAAGGTCGTGCGCGGACGCACCGGCGCGGGCGTCGACACCAGCAAGAAGGACAGCTACGACCTGACCATCGCCCCGCATCCGGAATGGCATGACGTGGGCAACCTGATGATGACGGCGGTCGCCCAGCACCTGGCCAGCTACATCGACCAGCACCGCGCCCTCGTGCTGGGCGCGCTGGCGCCGATGGTGAAGCACCCAAAAACGGGCGAACCGGTCGCGCTGTCGCTGGCGAATTTCGACGAATGCGGCACGCCTTACCTGGCGGGGCTGATGCAGTCGATGTACCGTTGCGGCGCGATCAACCTGCAGAAATACCTGCAAGGCAGCGGCGGTTATCACCACTGGCATTCCGAGGTCTATCCGCAAAACGCCAGCTGCGAGACCCTGCACCGGGTGCTGCTGTTCCAGTTCTACCTGAACGATGTGGCGCAAGGCGGCGAGACCGAATTCCTCTACCAGGAACGCAAGGTGGAAGCGCGCAAGGGACGCCTGATCATCGCCCCGGCCGGGTTCACGCACACCCACAAGGGGCATGTGCCGGTCAGCGGCGACAAATACATCGCCACCTCGTGGATCCTGTTCAGGCGGGCCGAGGAACTGTTTGCCCGGTGAAGATCGTCGGTGCGCGGTCGAGGTAGATGTTGGCGGTGGCCTGTTTCAGGTCGGCATGCGGCAGAAACGGATCGGCGATCGTCAGAATCGCATGCAGGTTGTTGCGCAGCTGGTCCAGTTCGATACTCCCCGGCTTGATCGCTGTTTGCAGTAAATGGATGGCCATGTCGGCCAGCAGCAGGCGCCGCCTTTCCATCCAGTGGTCGGTGCTGCCCTCCCCTGCCTGCGCAGGGGAATGAGACAGATAGCTTTCTTCGACAACGCGGTGAATCTCCCAGCCCATCCGGATCAGTTCGGTCCTCTTTACATCATCCATGTTCATCAGCCTTTTCTTCAGCGGCGCGCCTGCGCAATGACTTTGTTGACGGCCGCAATCACCAGTTCCGGCTCCTCGAGCTGGATGTTGTGACCGCTCTTTGAGGTCACTACCTGCGAGCCGTCGCGGAACTGTTTTACAAAGCCGGCGTGCAGGGCCTGCTTGGCCGCCACCGCTTGCGGCGACTCCAGGAAAAACATCGGCTTGTCCGCCTGCTGCACCGAGGTCAGGACCACGGTCGGCACGTCCGGAAGCTTGCCGGCCAGCGCCAGCGTGCCGCTGTCGAGCACCGGCTGCAACAGTTTGAGTTCGGGCTGGAACTTCGGTGGCACCATGGCGTCGAACTGGCGATCGTCGTCGGCTGCGCGCGCGGCATCGAGTTTGCGCAGCGCCGGATTGAAGCCTTCGTCGGCCGGGTCGACCAGCACCATGCCCGCCACCTGCTCCGGATGGCGCGCCGCAAACGAGCGCACCAGCAAACCGCCATAGGAATGGCCGACCAGGATGAAAGGCGGGCTCAGCTTGGCCGCTGCGATCAGCTGTTCGAGTTCCACGGTGCTTTGCGCGATCGTGCGCGGCTCGGGACGCGGCTCGGATGCGCCGTGGCCGGCGCGCGAATACGTCAGCGTGCGCGCGACCTTGGCCACTTCGGGCGCCACCTTGCGCCAAGCGCGCAGGTCGGTCCCGAAACCGGATTCGAAAATCACGGTGTAGCGGCCGGCGCCGGCGCTGGCCATCTGCACCTGGTAGGGCTTGGCGCCGACGGCAATCTGCTCGCTTGCGAGGGCCGCGGCCGGCGCCGGCGTCTGCGCCCGGGCGCCGCAGCAAACGATCAGGGCCGCGGCGGCGAGCGAGCGAATGAAGAGCCTCATTTTTATTTTCCCTTGGTTTGTTCTTTCGATGCTGGAAGTTAGCATTCGAAGGAGCAGGCCAGCGGCGCCATGCGACGAACTGCCGAAACAGCAAGCTGAAGCGCGCTGCAGCCCACTTCGCCCGACGTAAAAAAAGCGGCGCCGCAGCGCCGCTTCTCATGGAGCCGGATCAGCTCAGGTATTGTTCACCACCAGCCGCGGTTCCCCGGCGGCGCCGAAGCGCGTGCGGATCGAGGCGGCGATGCCCTTGGCGTCGAGGCCGACGGAGGCCAGCAGCGCGGCCGGGTCGCCCTGGTCGATGAATTTATCGGGCAGGCCCAGGATCAGGAGCGGCTTGACGATGCCGGCCGCGGCCATGGCCTCGGCCACGGCGGCGCCGGCGCCGCCCATGGTGGCGCCCTCTTCCACCGTCACGAAGCAGTCGTGGTCCTGCGCCAGCTTTTTCACCAGCGCGACGTCGAGCGGTTTCACGAAGCGCATGTTGGCGACCGTTGCATTCAGCTCGGCGCCCGCGCCCATGCTCGGGGTGACCATCGAGCCGAAGGCGAGGATGGCGATCTTTTCGCCGCTGCGCTTGATCTCGCCCTTGCCCAGTTCGATCGAGCTCAGCGCCTCTTCGAGCACCGCGCCGATGCCGGCGCCGCGCGGATAACGCACGGCCGCCGGACCCGGATAGTGGTAAGCGGTGGTCAGCATCTGGCGGCACTCGTTCTCGTCGGACGGCGCCATCACCACCAGGTTCGGGATGCAGCGCAGGTAGGCCAGGTCATAGTTGCCGGCGTGGGTGGCGCCGTCGGCGCCGACCAGGCCGGCGCGGTCCAGCGCGAAGGTGACGTCGAGGTTTTGCAGCGCCACGTCGTGGATCAGCTGGTCGTAGCCGCGCTGCAGGAAAGTCGAGTAGATCGCGAGCACCGGCTTCATGCCCTCGGTCGCCAGGCCGCCGGCGAAGGTCACCGAATGCTGCTCGGCGATGCCGACGTCGAAATAGCGCTCCGGGTACTGCTGGTGGAAGCGCACCATGCCCGAGCCCTCGCGCATGGCCGGCGTGATGCCGACCAGGCGGCTGTCGACGGCGGCCATGTCGCACAGCCAGTTGCCGAAGACTTCGGTGTAGGTCATTTTCGCCGGGGCGGTGGCCGGAATGATGCCCTCGAGCGGGTTGAACTTGCCGGTGCCGTGGTACAGGATCGGCTCGGCCTCGGCCAGCTTGTAGCCCTGGCCTTTTTTCGTGACCACGTGCAGGAACTGCGGACCCTTGAGCTTCTTGATGTTTTCCAGCGTCGGAATCAGGGAGTCGAGGTCGTGGCCGTCGATCGGGCCGATGTAATTGAAGCCGAATTCCTCGAACATCGTGGCCGGGACCACCATGCCCTTCGCGTGCTCTTCCAGGCGGCTGGCCAGCTCGCGCAGCGGGCCGGGCAAGACCGTCTTGCCGACCGTCTTGGCGGCGGCGTAGAACTGGCCGCTCATCAGGCGCGCGAGGTAGCGGTTCAGGGCGCCCACCGGCGGCGAGATCGACATGTCGTTGTCGTTCAGGACCACCAGCAGGTTGCAGTCTTCCTCGACCCCGCCATGATTGAGCGCCTCGAAGGCCATGCCGGCCGTCATCGAGCCGTCGCCGATGACGGCGATCGCGTGGCGGTGCTCGCCCTTGAGCTTGGAGGCGGCGGCCATGCCGAGCGCGGCCGAGATCGAGGTCGACGAGTGGGCGGTGCCGAAGGTGTCGTATTCGCTTTCGTCGCGCTTCGGGAAGCCCGACAGGCCGTTCAGCTGGCGCAGCGTGTGCATGCGCTCGCGGCGGCCGGTCAGGATCTTGTGCGAATAGGTCTGGTGGCCGACGTCCCACACGATGCGGTCATGCGGCGTTTCGAACACGTAATGCAGCGCGATCGTCAGTTCCACCGTGCCGAGGTTCGACGACAGGTGGCCGCCGGTCTTCGCAACCGACTCGAGCAGGAACTGGCGCAGCTCGTTCGCGAGCGGCGTCAGCTGGGAGCGTCCAAGCCGGCGCAGGTCGGACGGGTCGTTGATGGTTTCTAGCAGTTTCATTTATGCCTTCCGCTGCACGATCAGGTCCGCGAGTTCGCGCAGCCGCAGTGCTTGTTCTCCGAATGGCGCCAGCGCCTCATGCGCCTCGCGCCGCAATTGCCCGGCCAATGCCTGCGACTGTTCCAGCCCGAGGATCGACACATAGGTGGGCTTGTTGTCGGCCGCATCCTTGCCGGCGGTCTTGCCCAGCGTGGCCGAATCGGCCGTGGCGTCGAGGATGTCGTCGACCACCTGGAAGGCCAGGCCCACGGCTTTCGAGTAGGCCGCCAGGGCGTCGAGTTCCGGCGCCGTCAAGTCCTTGCCGCACAGCGCGCCCAGCAGCACCGAAGCGCGCAGCAGCGCACCGGTTTTCAGCTGGTGCATGCGCTCGAGCTGTTCCAGGTTGAGCGCCAGGCCGACGCTGTCGAGGTCGATCGCCTGGCCGCCGCACATGCCGCTCGAGCCCGCAGCCTCGGCCAGCAGGCGCAGCATGCCGACGATGCGTGCCGGCGGCAGGCCATCGCTGGATGCCAGCACGCCAAAGGCCTGGGCCTGCAATGCGTCGCCCACCAGCAGCGCGGTCGCTTCGTCCCAGGCGACGTGCACGGTCGGTTTGCCGCGGCGCAGGTCGTCGTCGTCCATGCAGGGCATGTCGTCGTGCACCAGCGAATAGGCGTGGATCATTTCCAGCGCGCAGGCAGCGCGCGCCAGCGCAGCCGGCTCGGCATCGAACAGGGCGCCGCTGGCATACACCAGCAAGGGACGCACGCGCTTGCCGCCGCCGAGCACGGTGTAGCGCATCGCCGCGTGCAGTTTCTCGGGCACGGCTTCAGGCCGCGGCAGGAAGTCCGACAAGGCGTCTTCCACTTGCGCCTGCACGCCCGCCATCCACTGGGCGAACGGGGTCGTCATCATCGATCGCCCTCGCCGGCGCCGTCGGCGCTGAAGGGTTTGAGCATGTCGCCTTCCAGTACCTTGACCTGCGACTCGACCCGGTCGAGCTGGGCCGCGCAATACTTCACCAGCTCGGAGCCGCGTGCATAGGCGGCCACCGACGCTTCCAGCGGCAACTGGCCGCCTTCCATCTGGGTGACGAGCTGGGCCAGTTCGGCCATGGCCTCTTCGAACGAGGCTGGCGGGGTTGGCGCTCCAGCGATTACATTGTTTGCCATAGTGTCTTGTTGTGTTGGGCCGGCGAACCTGCCCTTGGGACGCAACTGGTGCGCCGCAGGGAAGTTCAATCGCGTATTTTAAAACAATCCACACAAGAGGGGTTGGCCCGTGCGACGGATGCGCTCCTCCGGTGCAGCCGGCCATGCAAAACCACCCCGATCGGGATGCCCTTGCGGGAGGCCGTCCGGCATGCCTGTGTCATTGTGCGCCACAATCGGATGCAAGACCGCGCGCCTGAGTACCGGCAGAGCTCGATAGCCGGTATAATTACCGGTTCTGTCCGAAACACCGTATCTCTGCAGCCAGAATACTGGTCCTAGGATTCTTATTCTCTTCTTTGGCTTGATGCTTTTATAAGGGGGGTTGGGATGTCCGATCTGGCTACCCACGCCAAGCTGGCGCGCTCCTGCGCTCAGCTACCGGTACATGTTTACTTCGACGAGGCGCTGTTGCAGCGCGAACTCCAGCACCTGTTCAGGAATGGCCCGCGCTATGTCGGCCACGAATTGATGGTGCCGGAAACGGGCGACTTCGCCACGCTGCCTTCGGAAAACGAGGGCCGCATGCTCGTGCGCAACGCCAACGGGATCGAGGTGCTGTCCAACGTCTGCCGCCATCGCCAGGCGCTGATGTTCAATGGCCGCGGCAACGCGAACACGATCGTGTGCCCGCTGCACCGCTGGACCTATGACCTCAAGGGTGAGCTGATCGGCGCGCCGCATTTCGCGGAAACGCCCTGCCTGAACCTGGCCAAAACGTCTCTGCAAAGCTGGAACGGCCTGCTGTTCGAGCAGAACGGTTACGACGTCATGGACAAGCTGCGCGGCATGTCGGTCAACAAGGACCTCGACTTTTCGGGCTACCTGTTCGACCACGTCGAAATCCACGACATCGACTACAACTGGAAGACCTTCATCGAGGTCTACCTGGAGGATTACCACGTCGAGCCCTTCCACCCCGGCCTGGGCAATTTCGTCTCCTGCGAAGACCTGACCTGGGACTTCGGCCGCGACTACAGCGTGCAGACCGTCGGCGTGAACCGCGGCCTGCAAAAGGCCGGCTCGCCCACGTATAAAAAGTGGCAGGAACAGGTACTCAAGTTCAACGGTGGCCAGGCGCCGAAACAGGGCGCGATCTGGCTGACCCTGTACCCGAACGTCATGGTCGAGTGGTATCCGAACGTGCTGGTGGTGTCGACCCTGTGGCCGCTGGGCCCGCAAAAGACGCGCAACGTGGTCGAGTTCTACTATCCGGAAGAAATCGCCCTGTTCGAGCGCGAGCTGGTCGAAGCCGAGCGCGCCGCCTACATGGAAACCTGCGTCGAGGACGACGAAATCGCGCAGCGCATGGATGCCGGCCGCAAGATCCTGTTCGAGCGCGGCGTCAATGAAGTTGGACCCTACCAGTCGCCGATGGAAGACGGGATGCAGCACTTCCACGAGTGGTACCGCAGCAAGATCGACTTGTAAGGATGCCTTCACTCTGGATGCTGTTTGCCAGCTTCGCGTTTGCCGCCATGGGGGCGGGCGTGAAGCTGGCGTCCGAGTTCTACACCACCTCCGAACTGCTGTTCTACCGCGGCCTGATCGGCTCCGTGATCCTGCTGGCCATCGTGCGCCACCAGGGCGGCAGCTTTCGCACCGCTTTTCCGAAAGCGCACCTGTTTCGCAGCATGGTCGGCGTGCTCTCCCTCTGGCTGTGGTTCTTCGCCATCGGCAAACTCCCGCTGGCCACCGCCATGACCCTGAACTACATGGCGCCGATCTGGATGGCCGCCGGCCTGTTCGTCGCCGGCTGGTGGTCGCGTACAAAGAACGTCGAGTGGCCCCTGCTGGTGGCCGTCGGCGCCAGCTTTTTCGGCGTCACCCTGGTGCTGCAGCCGGCCTTCGAGAGCAACCAGTGGCTGGGCGGCCTGGCCGGCGTCTGCTCGTCGGTGATCTCGGCCATCGCCTACATGCAGGTGCGCAAACTCGGCCAGATGGGCGAGCCGGAATACCGCGTGGTGTTCTATTTTTCGCTGACGACCACGATCGTGGGCCTGGCAGGGGTGCTGGGCGGCGACGGCGCCGCTGCCGGCCTGCCCTTCCATTCGCACACGCCCGGAGGCGCCGTGCTCCTGCTCGGCATCGGCTTTGCCGCCCTGATGGCGCAGATGGCCATGACGCGCGCCTACCGCGTCGGCAAGGTGCTGGTGGTGGCGAACCTGCAGTACACCGGCATCGTGTTTTCCAGCCTGTGGGGCCTGGCCTTGTGGGGCGACCGCTTCGACTGGACCGTCTGGATGGGCATCGGCGTGATCCTCGCGTCCGGCATCGCGGCGACGTTCTACAATACGCGCAAGACGGCGCGTGGCGCCGCCCTCGAGAAGACCGATCCGATCGCCAGCGAACTGTGAGGACTGCATGTACACGACCCTGATTTCCGCTTCCGAACTGGCTGCACACAGCCATGATCCCGACTGGGTCGTCGTCGACTGCCGGCACGACCTGGTGAACCTCGCCTATGGCCGCGAGGCCTATGCCGCCGGCCACCTGCCTGGCGCCGTAATCGCAGATATGGAAACGGCGCTGTCGGGGCCGAAACGCGGCGCGGACGGCGTGTTCCGCGGCCGTCATCCGCTGCCGGAAAAAGAAGCGCTGATCGAGACCTTGCGTGCTTTTGGTGTGCACGATCGCAGCCAGGTCGTGGCCTATGACGCGCATGGCGGCATGTACGCGGCGCGCCTGTGGTGGCTATTGCGCTGGCTCGGGCATGAAGCGTCGGCGGTGCTCGATGGCGGCATGCCGGCCTGGCAGGAGATCGGGCAGCCTCTGGCGACGGAAGTCGTTTCAAGGCCGCGCGGCACCATCACTGCCGGCGCGCCCTTCGTGCCGACGGTGACGCTGGCCGAGGTGCTGGAGAATCTCGAGACGGCGCGGCGCACCGTGGTCGATGCGCGCGCGCCGGACCGTTTCCGGGGCGAGAACGAGACCATCGATCCGGTGGGCGGGCATATCCCGCGGGCGAAGAACCGCTTCTTCAAGGACAACCTGCAAGCCGACGGCCGCTTCAAGGCGCCGGCGCAGCTGCGCGAGGAGTTCGAGGGCGTGATCGGGGCGCCGCAGGACGCGATCATGCAGTGCGGCTCGGGGGTGACGGCTTGCCATAACCTGCTGGCGCTGGAAGTGGCGGGGTTGCCGGGGGCGGCGCTGTATCCGGGGTCGTGGAGCGAGTGGAGCAGCGATCCGGCGCGGCCGGTGGCGACGGGGGATTCGACTGATCAGGCGTAGTAGCGCGTGGGCTCAGGAGCGGTTCGCCGCCCGGCCCACCCTACAACGGCCGGCTTTGGTAGGGTGGACTCCCGAGTCCACGCTGTCGTACTTTAATGCCCCGCCGTCAAAAACAGCACGATAATCACACCGAGCCCGATCAACAACACCTGCGGCACCGATTCCTTCACCGTCGCCCTCCTCTGCATCTGCGGCATCAAATCGCTCACCGCGATATAAATGAAGCCGGACGATGCGAACACCAGCACGTAGGGAATCAGGCCGCTGGCCTGGTCGAGCGTGTAATACCCGAGCAGTCCTCCCGCCACCGACAGCAGGCTGCACAGCAGGTTGAAGACATACGCGCGCAGGCGCGAAAAGCCGGCATTGAGCAGCACGATGAAGTCGCCGATCTCGGTCGGGATTTCGTGGGCGACGATGGCCAGCGCGGTGACGATGCCCAGTTCCGGGTTGGCCAGAAAGGCCGCCGCGATCAGGATGCCGTCGACGAAGTTGTGCATGCCGTCGCCGACCAGGATCATCCAGCCCGACTTGCCGGCTTCGCGCGCATCGTGGCCGTGGCCGTGATGGTGGCCGTCGCCCTCGTGGTGGTGCGAGTGGCGCAGCAGCGCCAGCTTTTCCAGCATGAAGAAGGCCAGCAGGCCGGCCAGCAGCGTGGCGAACAGTTTGTGGGCGTCGGCGCCGGACTCGAAGGCCTCGGGCAGGGCGTGCAGCAGCGTGGTCGAGAGCATGATGCCGACCGACAGGCTCACCAGGCGCTCCACCATTTTGGAGAGCATCGTGAACGAAAACAGGGCCGCGGCTGAGATGCTGACGACGCCGGCGATCAGGGTCGCCAGCAGGATGGAGATGAGAATGGGGTCGATGTGAAGCCTCTTGTTCTTGTCGGGCAGTGCGTGGCAAGCCGGGCATTGTACAGCCCCCGGCTCCCACTGGTGCTACTCAAACTCGCTCAACCGGTATCAAGCGACGCCGTGGCGCCGGAACCAGTCGAGCGCGCGCTTCCAGCCGTCTTTGGCGTCAAGCTCGTTGAAGCTCGGCCGGTAATCGGCATGGAAGGCGTGGCCCGAATTCGGATACACCACGAATTCGGACTTGCTGTTGCCCTTGGCCAGCGCCGCCTTCATGCGCTCCACCGATTCGAGCGGAATGCCGGTGTCCTTGGCGCCGTACAGGCCGAGTACCGGCGCCTTCAGGTTCTGGGCGATGTCGATCGGGTGTTTCGGCGAATTGGCGCTGGCCTCGCCGACCAGGCGGCCGTACCAGGCGACGCCGGCCTTGACCTTCGGATTGTGGGCGGCATACAGCCAGGTGATGCGCCCGCCCCAGCAGAAACCCGTGATACCCAGTTTTTCGGTGTCGCCGCCGCGCTGCCTGGCCCAGTTGACGACGGTGTCGAGGTCCGACATGACTTGCGCATCGGGCGTTTGCGAGACGATGTTCTTCATCAGGTCGGCGATGTTCGGCGCCTTGCTGGCGTCGCCCGCGCGCACGAACAGGTCCGGCGCCACGGCCAGGTAACCCTGCTTGGCGAAGCGGCGCGCCACGTCCTTGATGTGCTCATGGACGCCGAAGATTTCGGAAATAACGAGGATGACGGGCGGATTGCTCTTGCCCTCGGGCTGAGCCCGATACACCGGGACGTCCTGGCCGTTGATGACGATGATGTGGTCGCCGGCGGACAAGCCGGCGGTGTCGGTCTTGACCAGGGTTTGCGCCTCGACCGGCAGGACCGCTGCCGCAAAACCGGCGCCCACGGCCCCTTTCAGGAAGACACGGCGATCGACGCCGTCCTGGAACGTGCTGGCGGCGCTCAAGCTCGCGCCGTCTTCTACGAGATCCTTCATACCCATCCCCTCCGGTCCTTGGTTGTCAGATGGCTATCTTAACAGCGACTCGGCCGGGGCTGCGCATGAAGGAAAATCACATGCTTACGGCGTCAGCGTCAGGTTCACGCCGGTGGCGTTGGTGGTGGCGATGCTGACCGCGTCCACGCCCTTGGTCGCGTAACCCGTCGCCGACGCTTCGACACGATAGGTGCCGCCGGTGACGTTGGCCGCCGGTGCAAAGGCCAATGGAAGGCTGGCGCTGTAGACGGCGTACTGGGGCGCCGCCAGCGGCAGGTTGGCGATGGTGTAGGCGCCGCTGGCCAGGTCCGCGCCCTGGTAGCGGATGGTGACCGCCTGGCCGGCCGCAAAGCTTTGCCTGGCCGCGACATAGGCCGCTTCCGTCGTGCTCGGCGGCGTCATCGTGACCGTGCCGGCAATCGATCCCATGGCGCTCGGCGCCAGCAACAGCGGTGCGGCCGCGGTGCTGATCGCGGTGTTGCTGCTGGTGCTGGCGACCGGGACCGCGCCCACTACCGTGGCTCCGCTGTCGGTGGCCGTGACGACGACTTCGTAGTTACCCGGCGCCAGGCGCGAGAGCAGGAATTCGCCCGTGGTCGGGTTCGGCGTGGTGGCGCTGACGATGTTGCCGTTTTGCTGGGCCGATACCGTCACGCTCTTGCCGAGCACTGCCGGGCTGACAAAGCCCGAGATGCCGTTGATCGCGCTCGGCAGCATTTTCACGACCGGCTTCAGGGCGTAGGCGCCCTTGCCGCGGGTAATCACCGATTTGCAGGCGTCGAAGTCGATCACGACGTCGGCGCGCTGCCCGGCCTGGACCGTAAACGAACCCACCAGCTTGATGCCGCTTTGCGCCGCGCTCGGGGTTTCCAATGCCTGTTCGGTCTTGCTGCCGCTTGGCAGCACCGTGTTGGCGGTGCCGCTGGCATTGCCGTCCAGGACCAGGCGCAGCTGGTTGTACTGCCCGGCCTCGAGCGAAGTCTGGCCGAGGTTTTCCAGCACGCCATTGGTCAGGTTCAGCAGGTTGATCTTTTTTGGGGTGGCCAGCGTGATGTCGGTCCAGCCGCCCTCGGTCTCGCTCGCAGCGGCGCTCTTGTTCACGCGCACCTTGGTAACCGTGACGTTGACCGCGTCGAAGCCGCAAGCCGGTGCATCGGTCAGGCCGACGCTCAGCGTTCCCATGGTCGAGACCGGTGCGTTTGGCGTGGCTGGGGCAGAGTCGCCCCCGCCGCCACCGCAGGCTGCCAGAGTGGCTGCAGCAATCAGGCTGCCGATCAGGAAAGAAGGACGGTTCAGGGTGGAATGCATGAAAAACCTTTCAAAAGTGGCTCGCCGAAGAGGCGTTGAAAGGATCCTAACATTCCACGTGGCAACTATTGTGTGAAATCGTGTGCGCTGAAACGTTTCATTACAACTGAAACATTTGACGGTTGGCTTTGCGCAACTTCTTAGTGCGCCTCTTCCCAATTACTGCCCACGCCCGTCTCGGCCACCAGCGGCACCTTCAAATCGGCCACGCCGGCCATCAGTTCCGGCAGCTTCGCTTTTACGATCTCCAGTTCGGCTTCGGGCACTTCCAGCACCAATTCATCGTGCACCTGCATGACCATGCGCGTGGCCAGCTTTTCGGACTCCAGCCAGCCCTGCACCGCGATCATCGCCAGCTTGATCAAATCCGCCGCCGTGCCCTGCATCGGCGCGTTGATCGCTGCCCGTTCGGCGCCGGCGCGGCGCGGGCCGTTCGGGGAATTGATTTCGGGGAGCCACAGGCGGCGGCCGAACACGGTTTCGACATAGCCGCGCGCCTTGGCGGCGGCGCGGGTTTCGTCCATGTACTGCTTCACGCCCGAGAAGCGCGCGAAATAACGGTCGATGTAGCTGGCCGCCGCCGCGCGCTCGATGCCTAGGCGCGCAGCGAGACCAAAGGCGCTCATGCCGTAGATCAGGCCAAAATTGATCGCCTTGGCATAGCTGCGCTGCTGGTTTTCCACTTCGTCGAGGGCCACGCCGAACACTTCGGCGGCGGTCGCGCGGTGGATGTCCTCGCCTTCGGCAAAGGCGCGCAACATCGCTTCGTCGCCCGAGATATGGGCCATGATGCGCAGCTCGATCTGCGAGTAGTCGGCCGAGACGATCAGGTTGCCTGGCGCGGCGATAAAGGCTTCGCGGATGCGGCGTCCTTCGCTGGTCCGCACCGGGATGTTCTGCAGGTTCGGGTCGTTCGATGCCAGGCGCCCGGTGATGGCGACCGCCTGGGCATAATTCGTGTGCACACGGCCGGTGTTCTGGTTGACCATGGTCGGCAGCTTGTCGGTATAGGTCGACTTCAGCTTGGCGAGACCCCGGTGTTCGAGCAGGACTTTCGGCAGCGGGAAGTCCTCGGCCAGCTTTTGCAGCACTTCCTCGTCGGTCGAAGGGGCGCCGGTCGCGGTCTTCTTGATGACCGGCAGGCCCAGTTTGCCGAAGAAGATCTCGCCGATCTGCTTGGGCGAGCCGAGGTTGAAGGGACCGCCGGCCAGTTCATAGGCTTGCGCCTCGAGCTGCATCAGGCGCGCGCCGATTTCGCGCGATTGCACGCCCAGCTTTTCGGCGTCGATCAGCACGCCGTTGCGTTCGATCTTCTGCAGCACGATCTGGGTCGGCAGCTCGATCTTTTCGTAGATATAGGTCAGGCCCGCATCTTCCCGCACGTGCGGCAGCATCGTCTGGTGCAGGCGCAGCGTGATGTCGGAATCCTCGGCCGCGTATTCGGTGGCGCGATTGAGCTCCACCTGGTCGAAGCAGATCATGTTGGCGCCCTTGCCGCAGACGTCGACAAAAGGAATGGTCGTGTAGCCGAGGTGGCGCATCGCCATCGTGTCCATGTCGTGCGGCTTGTGCGACTCGAACACGTAGGACTGCAGCAGCGTGTCGTGGACGATGCCCTGTAAAGTCACGCCATGGTTGTTAAAGATGTGCATGTCGTACTTCAGGTTCTGGCCGAGCTTGGGTTTGCCTGGATTCTCCAGCCATGGGCGCATGCGCTCCAGTACCTCTTCGCGCGGCAGCTGTTCCGGCACGCCGGCGTAGCGGTGCGCCACCGGAATGTAGGCGCCCTTGCCCGCCTCGACCGACAGCGAAATGCCGACCATCTGCGCCGTCATCGGGTCGAGCGAGGTGGTTTCGGTATCGACCGAGCTCAGTTCGGCGGTGTCAAGCAGCGCCAGCCATCGGTCGAGCTGCTCCCAGGTCGTGACCAGCTCGTATTCGCCCTTGATGATCGGCATGCCCGGCAGCGTGTCCTGAGTGCCCTGTTTTCCTTCCGGGGAATTCATGGCGGGCACGCCGGCGCCGTTGCCCTGCCCCAGCTCGCGCAGCATGGTCTTGAAACCATAGCGCTGGAAGAAGTCGCGCAGCGCCTCCTTGTCTTCCGGGCGGCCGACCAGGCTTTCTTCGATCGACACCAGGTGGTTCACCAGATCGCAGTCGGTTTTCACGGTGATCAACTGGCGGCCCTGCGGCAGCCACTCGAGCGCGCTGCGCAGGTTTTCGCCGACTGCCCCGCCGATGCTGTGGGCGTTCTCGATCACGCCGTCAAGCGAGCCGTGCAGCGCCAGCCATTTCAGGGCCGTCTTCGGGCCGCATTTGCTCACGCCGGGCACGTTGTCGACCGTGTCGCCGATCAGGGTCAGGTAATCGATGATGCGGTTCGGCGCCACGCCGAACTTGGCCAGCACGCCGGCTTCATCGAGCTTTTCGTTGCTCATCGTATTGATCAGCATGACCTTGTCGTTGACCAACTGCGCCAGGTCCTTGTCGCCAGTGGAAACGATGGTGTTCATGCCCTTGCCCGCCGCCTGCACGGCCAGCGTGCCGATCACGTCGTCCGCTTCCACGCCCTCGACCATCAGGATCGGCCAGCCCATCAGCCGCACGACTTCGTGGATCGGCTCGATCTGCTTGGCAAGGTCGGTCGGCATCGAGGTGCGCGTGGCCTTGTACTCGGCGTACATGTCGTCGCGGAAGGTTTTACCTTTCGCGTCGAACACGCAGGCAATATATGCCGCCGGATAGTCGGCGCGCAGGCGGCGCAGCATGTTGACCATGCCGTGCATCGCTCCGGTCGGGTGGCCGTCCGGACCGCGCAGGTCGGGCAGCGCATGGAAGGCGCGGTACAGGTAGCTGGAACCGTCAACGAGCAGCAGGGTATTTTGCATGGGAATAGGAGCTAGAGCCGGCGGCGCGCCAAGGCGGCGCGCCTAGTGAGAAGCATTATCGCAGAATCCGGCATGGTGAAAGCGCAACAGTGGCGTTGCGCAAGAGTCCGGCTATATTCAGCTCGGTACACTTTTCACAGGGAACGGTGTCGGTTTGTTACAATGGTCCAAACGATACAAGGTGACCATCATGCCGCGCACACTTCCCCGCTTGACCCTCTCGCTCGCCCTGTTTGCATGCGCCGGCGGCGCGGGCGCGCAAACGGCTGCCCAGGCTCCCGCCCAGCCCCCGGCCCGGCCTCCGGTCACCGAACCGATCGAGGCCGGCAGCGACGAGCCGGCTACGCCGATCGAACCGCGCCGCGGCACCCGGATCATGGAAAAGCGCAACAACGGCCAGGTCACCGAGATTGAAGTGCAAGCCGGCAAGAGCCGCTACATGATGCGTCCGAACCAGCCTGCCGGCAACGCGCAGGCGGGAGATGGCCAGAGCAGCGCGTTCCGCGCGCCGCAGTGGCAGGTCATGGAATTCGACCTGAACGCCAAGCGCAAGGCGGCAGCGGAGGCCGCGGCGGCTGCCGCAGCCGCTGCAGGGACGGCCCCCGCAACTGCCCCGTCGTCTGCCCCGGCTGCAGCCAGGCCGGCTGCCGCTGCCAGCAAGCTTCCTCCGGCAACGGTCCCGATGCTGCGCCCGGCCGACGTGCCGCCACCGCCGCCGCCGGCCACCCGGTAATCCCCAAGCACGCCTTGCCGAGCTGGCGCCTTGCGCCGGCCGGCCAGCTTCCCTACTTCTCGCCGACCTTCCTCGTTACTCGCACAATGGCAGTTTTTACCGCGGTCACGCTCGATGACCTCACCCAGTGGATGGAACAGTTTCCGCTCGGCCGCCCACTGGCCCTCCAGGGCATTGCTTCGGGAATCGAAAACAGCAATTTCTTCCTGAGCAGCGAGCGCGGCGAGTATGTGCTGACGGTGTTCGAGAACCTCGGATTCGAGCAGCTTCCCTTCTACCTGCAGCTGATGCGCCACCTGGCCGAGCGCGGCATCCCGGTGCCGGCGCCGGTGGCCAACGCACGGGGAGAGCTGGTCGCCCCCTTGCAGGGCAAACCGGCAGCCATCGTCAGCAAGTTGACGGGCAGTTCGCAGATGGATCCGCAACCGGCGCACTGCCGCGAGGTCGGCGCCCTGCTGGCGCGCATGCACCTGGCCGCGCGCGACTTTCCGCTGGCCCAGCCGAACCTGCGCGGCCTCGACTGGTGGCGCGCCACGGCGCCGCGTGTGTTGCCCTACCTGGCGCCGGAGAACGCGCGCCTGTTGCAGGACGAGGTCGCCTACCAGGCGGACTTCGCCGGCACCGACACCTATGCGCGTCTGCCCAGCGGCCCGGTGCATGCCGACCTGTTCCGCAACAATGTGATGTTCGTCGGCGAACGCCTTTCCGGCTGCTTCGATTTCTATTTCGCCGGGGTCGACACCTGGCTGTTCGACCTGGCCGTGACCGTCAACGACTGGTGCATCGACCTGGCCAGCGGCCGGCTCGACGCGCCGCGCGTGCAGGCCCTGCTGGAAGCCTATGCTATGGTGCGGCCATTCACGATCGACGAAATGAACGCGTGGCAGACGATGCTGCGCGCCGCCGCACTGCGCTTCTGGCTGTCGCGCCTGTATGACCTGCACCTGCCGCGTGCCGCGGAAATGCTCACGCCGCACGATCCCACCCATTTTGAGCGCATCCTGCGCGACCGCATTGCCAACCCGGCGCCGGGCTTGGCCAACCACGAATGAATAACATGCCCGCAATTACTGGCTGGAACTGGCTGAAAGAAGGCACTGGCCTGTTCCGCAAACAACCCGCCGCGCTGACGACCCTGCTGTTTGCGAACATCCTGATTCTCCTCCTGATCAGCGCCGTGCCCGTACTCGGCTCGTTGGTGGCGCTGGTCCTGATCCCGGCATTCTCGATGGCCTTCATGAAGGGCTGCCTCATGATCGAGAACGGCGAACGGGTAACGCCCGTCGTCCTGCTCACGGGTTTCCGCAAGCCGGTATTCGTCCAGTTATGCAAGGTCGGCCTGATCTACCTGGGCGTATCCCTGCTGCTGACCATGCTGGTGCGCTTTTTCGTCGATCTCGAACTCATACAGCAGGTAGTCCAGCCGGCGGACCCGAAAAACGTGCCGCCGGTTCCCAGCTGGGAAATTGCCAAAGTGTTGATGCTGTCAGCGCTGAACGCGTGCGTGCTGATTGCGCTGTCCTTTGCCGCGCCGCTGATTTATTGGCTGAACATGAAGCCGGGCAAGGCCATCTTCTACAGCTTCTTCGCCGTGCTCAGGAGCGCGCACGTGTTCTTCGTGCTCCTGATGAGCTGGTTCGGGCTGATGATGCTGGCTTTCTTCGTGATTGCCCTGCTGACGGGCAACTCGGATATCGGCCGCGTGCTCATGATGTGGCTGGTTTTCCTGTTCACACTCTTGCTGCAATGCGCGATGTACGCGGGCTACCGGCAGATTTTCGGCAAGCCGGTCGAAGCAGGCGCCAATGCGCGGGTGAACCTGGATAAATAAGCGGTGGGGTTTTGGCAGAGTGGGCTCGCGAGCGCACCTTGCAACTACAAGCTCAACGCCCGACCCGCTCCAGCTTCGCCACCGACAAATCCAGCACCTTGATCCCCGACGGGCCGAAGTTGATCTGCGCCCGCGCGGCGCCGGCGCCGCCCTCGATGTTGATGATCACGCCCTCGCCGAACTTGGCATGCGCCACCGTTTCACCGATGCGCCAGCCGGAACTGCTGCTGCTTGATTTCTGGGTCAGCTGCTGGGCGATCTTGTTGTCGCTGCCGCCATTCCGGAAAGCCGTGTCGTCCCAGGCATTGGGCGCCTTGTTCTTGGCGAACCAGTGGCTCTGCACCCGCGGCGACAGCCATTTCAATGCTTCTTCTGGCAGCTCGTCGAAGAAACGCGACTTCATGTTGTAGCGCGTCTGGCCGTGCAGCATGCGCTGCTGGGTAAAGCTCATATACAGCCGCTTGCGCGCGCGCGTGATCGCCACATACATCAGGCGCCGTTCCTCGTCCACGCCGTCGAGCTCTCTCGCGCTGCTCTCGTGCGGGAACAGGCCTTCTTCCAGGCCGGTAATGAATACGGCGTCGAATTCAAGGCCCTTGGCCGAGTGCACCGTCATCAGCTGCATCGCGTCCTGCCCGGCCTGGGCCTGGGCGTCGCCGGCTTCCAGCGACGCATGCGACAGGAAAGCCGACAGCGGCGACATGACGGACGGCAGCGGCGCGTCCGCGTCGAGGATTTCGATGCCGTCCTGGTAGATCACCGCGTCGCCGGCCTGGGCCGCCGACGGCGGGCCCAGGTGGGCCGGGGCGAACTGCCCGAACCCTTCTTCCTGCACGAACTGGGTGGCTGCGGCCACCATCTGCTCGAGGTTTTCGATGCGGTCGGCGCCTTCTTTTTCGTTGGCGTAGTGGGTCAGCAAATTGCTGCGCTCGAGCACGACGCGCACCATTTCCGGCAGCGCCAGCTGCTGCGTCTCGAAGCGCGCGCCCTCGACCAGCTTGACGAAAGCGCCCAGCGAGCTGCCGGCCTTGCCGCTCATGTAGGGCACCGCCGCATACAGCGACACGCCATAGGTGTCGGCCGCCATTTGCAGCTGCTCGATCGAGCGCACGCCGATGCCCCGCGTCGGGAAGTTCACCACGCGCAGGAAGGCCGAATCGTTGTGCGGGTTGTCCATCAACTGCAGGTAAGCGATCGCGTGCTTGACCTCGGCGCGCTGGAAGTAGCGCAGGCCGCCGTAGACGGTATACGGAATGCCCGCCGCAAACAGGGCGTGCTCGATGACGCGGCTTTGCGCGTTCGAGCGGTACAGGATGGCGATTTCGCTGCGCGATACGCCCTCGCCCATCAGGCTTTTCGCTTCCTCGATGATCCACTGCGCTTCTTCGAGGTCGGACGACGCCTCGTAGATGCGCACCGGCTCGCCCTGGCCGGCGTCGGTGCGCAGGTTTTTGCCGAGGCGCTTCGTGTTGTTGGCGATCAGGAAGTTGGCGCTGTCGAGGATGTGGCCGTGCGAGCGGTAATTCTGCTCGAGCTTGATCAGGTTCTGCACGCGGAAGTCGCGCTCGAAAGCCTGCATGTTGCCGACATTCGCGCCGCGGAAGGCGTAGATGCTCTGGTCGTCGTCGCCGACGGCGAAGATGACGCCGCCCATGCCTTCGTTGTGGCCGGCCAGCAGTTTCAGCAGATTGTATTGCAGGTCGTTCGTATCCTGGAACTCGTCGACCAGCACGTGCTTGAAGCGCATCTGGTAATGCTGGCGCAGCGGCGTGTTGCGCGACAAGAGTTCATAGGCACGCAGCAGCAGTTCGGCAAAATCGACTACGCCCTCGCGCTGGCATTGCTGGTCGTAGAGCGCGTACAGCTCGACCATCTTGCGTTCGATCGGATCGTAGGCCTCGACCTTGTCCGCACGCAGGCCCTGGTCTTTTGCATTGTTGATGAAGTACATCAGGTTTTTGGCCGGATATTTTTCATCATCGACATTCGCGGCCTTCAGCATGCGCTTGATCATCGACAGCTGGTCTTGCGAATCGAGGATCTGGAAGGACTGCGGCAGTGCGGCATCCTTGTGGTGGGTGCGCAGCAGTCGGTTGCATAAGCCGTGGAAAGTGCCGATCCACATGCCGCGCGTATTCACGGGCAACATGGTGGACAGGCGCGTGAGCATCTCCTTCGCCGCCTTGTTGGTGAACGTTACCGCCATGATGCCGGCCGGCGACACTTGCCCGGTCTGGACCAGCCAGGCGATGCGGGTCGTCAGGACACGGGTCTTGCCCGACCCGGCGCCAGCCAGGATGAGTGCGCTTTGCGATGGCAGCGTGACGGCAGCCAGTTGTTCAGGATTGAGGTTGTGAAGGAGATTCATGCGTCCATTATACCGCCGCGATTTACTGTATGCCCATCCAGTACCGCGATGAAACTGGCTGGCGCTGAAAGAATATTCCATAAAAGCGCAATCGCTAAAATATTATTCAGCGGCAGCGCTCTTCAGCCGAACATGCTGCCCCGGGCCTACCCGAAATAATTAAAACATTTCCGTCGCTAAAAATTTCTGTAAAGACGGCATTTGGCTGCAATTTCCTTTAACTCATCGGTATCAGCACGCAACTTCTCCCGCGCGCCACCTGTTCAGAAATTCGCTTAATTTAATAACAAATACGCGAACTACTGCGTGGCCCGCCTCGACCCCACCATTTCAAGACCTCGGGTCTGTACGCGCTCCGGGTCGGGCCTTTTAGTTTGCTGCAGCGTACAGGTCTGTTTTTTGCCAAAGGAGATACACATGCTAAATCGAGTGGTTACTGTTGCCGCACTTGCAGTCGGCGGGATGATGCTGTCGAAGAAATTGAAGCAAAAAGGTAATTCGAACGGCGAGTCGTCGATCATCGAATCGATCGAAGTGAAGGTGCCGGTGCGTACTGCCTACAACCAGTTCACCCAGTTCGAAGACTTCCCGCAGTTCATGAAGAGCGTGAAGGAAATTCGCCAGCTCGACGACAAGCGCCTGCACTGGAAAGCAAATGTTGCTGGTGAAGACAAGGAATGGGATGCGGAAATCACCGAGCAGATCCCGGACAAGCGCATTGCCTGGCACAGCACCAGCGGTGTGCACAATGCCGGCGTGGTGACCTTCCACAAGATCTCGGATAACGTCACCCGCGTGACGCTGCAGATGGATTACCAGCCCGACGGCGTGCTGGAAACCATCGGCGACGCCCTGGGTGCGGTGCGCATGGAAGCGCGCGGCAATCTGTCGAATTACAAGGAAATGCTGGAATCGCGCGGCTCGGAAACGGGCGCATGGCGCGGCAAGATCAACGCGCATTAATGCGATAAGGCCGTTGACAGCAGGATCGATGCCGCCCGGGTTCACCCGGGCGGTATTTTTTCAGGGACCGCCCGATTCGTCGCCCGGCCCGTGCCCCGGCAGCCTGCCGCTTGCGCTACCATAGGAGCACACGGATCTTCTGCATGGAGGCGAAGTGATGAAAGTCGAGGAACTGTCATTCGAAACGACGGTGTCGCGCGATCCGACAGGCGTCGAGGGGCTGTATCCATGGCTCCTGATGGCCGTGGTGGGCGGTCTCAGCCTGGCTGTCATGGCGACCACAGCAGCGACCATGTGGATCGGACTTCTCATCGCACTCCTTGCCTGCGCAAGCTATGCCCGCATGTTGCGGGTCGCTCCCAAGCCCCTTCCCGACAGCCCGCCATTCCGGTATTTCTGGCTTGACCAGCATGGCGTTCACCATGTCGAGGGCGGCCCTGGCGGCAGGACCTCGCATTTTGCGTGGGACGAAATACGCAGTGCCGAAGCCTCGTCCGCGCATGATGAATTCAGGGGCCTCATCCTGCTGGTCAATCGTCCCGGCTTGCGCGGTGCTCCGCTTTACCTGCCGATGGACCGGGCCGGGGAAGCGGCGGCCGCGATCCGCTCCACTCTTTTTCCCGCGCCAGATGAATGAATGGAGGCGCTCACGCCACGGCGTTCGCCGCCATGCGGCGCTGTTCATGGCGCAGCACGAAAGTTTGCACCGCGCCGACTGCCGCCGAAGCAGCCCAGTACAGGCCCAGGCCGGCCGACAGTTTCCACAGGATGAAAGCGGTCACGAGCACCTGGACGGCTACGATCAACATGGCCGGTCCGCCTGCCGCCGACGGAAAGTAATACGCCGAGATTGCCGTGAGCAGAAGCACGATGGCCGTCAGTGCGGCGTCCGGCGTGGCCAGGCTTTTCATCCACAGGAAGGGAGAATTGCCCGCACTGGCAGTGCCGATCGCTTTATACAGCAGCCCGAATACCGGCAGCTGGACCAGTATGCCGATAAAACTCGAACGATCGATGACGTGCGCGCCGTTGGCTTTGTATAAGGCCGAAATGGCCGCGAACATTTCCGCGGGTTTGTCCGCAAGGCGCTCCTTGATGGCATCGGCCTGTGGCTGCAGGGCTTTGATTTTCTGCCCGTTGGCGAGCATCTTGCGCGACAGGTGCAGGGTCAGCGGAAGCAGCGCCAGCCGCACCGAAAGCGCCAACAGCAGGATCGCCCAGCCCATGTTCCCATCAAACAGCATTGCCAGCCAGGACATGGTGGAAGCCAGGATCTCGTTCATTTCGCGCTCTTTCGTTGATTAATAAGAATTATTTGTCATGATTCTACCCAGAGTTCCTTACTAAAAAACATGTAAATACCGATGAGTTACTTCGGTTTTTCGGAAGTAATTCGGCAAGCTTCGGCCGCAAGCCCCAGCTGAGTAAAGTCAAAGGCTGGGGACCACCTCAAGCTGACTCCCGCTTGTTAACTGCGGCGCGGGGCCGGGCGGGCTGCGCCCGTGGTCAGTGCTTCCTGGATGATGCCGCGCACGGTGCGGTCGGCGACCGCATGCTCGGCTTCCATCTGCTTGCCGAGCACTTCCATCTTTTCGCCGAGCGCCTCCATCGGCTTGCCGGCGTCTTCCATCTTCTTGCCGATGGCTTCCATCTTCTTCTGGTTCAGGCTCACCGAGGCGAGCGCCATGTCGTTGCCGAGCGCGCCCATGGCCTTGCCGTGGCGGCCCATTTCCTCGCCGTGCTTTTCCATCTCGCGGCCCAGCTTTTCGGTCGGCGCCCAGGCCTGGCGCACGCGCGACAGCAGCGCGGCGTCCTGCACGATGTAGTCCTTGCCGTCCTTGCGGAACCAGAGGAATTCGCCCTGCACGCTGCGCTGGAGTTCGCCGATATCGACATCGCTGATGCGATTGCCTACCGAGATGCCGTCACGCGAGCCGGAGCGCACCAGCGCATACGGCTCGCCGCCCTCGGAGCGGTGCATGCTGCGCACCTGTTGCACGCCATTGCCCGGAGACGCGCTCACGGCCAGCAGCGGCGCGGCGCAGGCGGCAGCGGCGGCGCTCAGCAGGAGTGCGTGTTTGATGGTGCGCGAGGTGAAAGGAAAGCGGGTGGTCTGCATGGTGTCCTCCAGGAGCCGATTGGCGATGGAGCTACTCTAGAAGAACCCGGCGCCACCCGCCCGCGCCGTGCGACAGACGGTCGCATTGGCGGAACAGGCAGCGAAAAACGATCGACTTAGTACATGACCACCGAGCGGATCGACTCGCCCGACTTCATGAGATCGAAACCCTCGTTGATGCGCTCGAGCGGCAGGCGGTGGGTGATCAGGTCGTCGATGTTGATCTTGTTTTCCATGTACCAGTCGACGATCTTCGGCACGTCGGTACGCCCGCGCGCGCCGCCGAAGGCCGAGCCCTTCCACACGCGGCCAGTGACCAGCTGGAAGGGCCGGGTCGAGATTTCCGCACCCGCTTCGGCCACGCCGATGATGATCGACTGGCCCCAGCCCTTGTGGCAGCACTCGAGCGACTGGCGCATGGTGGTGACGTTGCCGATGCACTCGAAACTGTAGTCGGCGCCGCCGTCGGTGAGCCCGACGATGCTGTCGACGACATTCCCGACCTGGCTCGGGTTGATGAAATGGGTCATGCCGAACTTGCGCGCCATGGCTTCACGCGCCGGGTTCAGGTCGACGCCGATGATCTTGTCGGCGCCGACCATCTTTGCCGCCTGGATCACGTTCAGGCCGATGCCGCCCAGGCCGAAGACGACGACATTCGCCCCCGCTTCGACCTTGGCCGTGAAGATCACCGCGCCGACGCCGGTGGTGACGCCGCAGCCGATGTAGCAGATCTTGTCGAAGGGCGCGTCCGGACGCACCTTCGCCAGCGCGATTTCCGGCACCACGATGTAGTTCGAGAAGGTGGACGTGCCCATGTAGTGGAAGATCGGCTTGCCGTCCAGCGAAAAGCGCGAGGTCGCATCCGGCATCAGGCCCCGGCCCTGGGTCGAGCGGATCGCCTGGCACAAATTCGTCTTTTGCGACAGGCAGAATTTGCACTGGCGGCATTCGGGGGTATAGAGGGGAATGACGTGGTCGTCGCGCTGCACGCTCGTCACGCCGGGGCCGACGTCGACCACCACGCCCGCGCCTTCATGGCCGAGGATAGCCGGGAAGATGCCTTCCGGATCGGCGCCCGAGAGCGTGTAGTAATCGGTATGGCAAATGCCGGTGGCCTTGATTTCGACGAGGACTTCGCCGGCCCGTGGGCCGTCGAGTTCGACTTCCTCGATCGTCAGCGGTTGACCCGCCTGCCATGCAATCGCTGCCTTGGTTTTCATGGTGCTTCCTGTCACATGAGATGGAAGGCCATCATACCAACGCGGCGGCAAGCGCGTCGTTCATGCAGGCTGCAAATTGCTGCATATGCACATGGTCAGGGGACAAAAATATAGCACCAAACAAGCAGACCGGTGCGTTTTCAATTATGCATGTGTGCAACATTGCAACACAGCCGAGCACGATTGATTTGTCAATTGCCCACGTACAGGTTTCGTGTCTACACTGGGTTCAGCCGTTCAATTACGGCACCAAGCGTTTTTCAGAAAACGTGCACGCGGTCGAAGACATCGCGGCATATCGATAAGTTTTTATACGGAGAAGTAAACATGACTCGTGCTTCAAAAAAGACTTTCAGCCTGTGCCTGGCCGCAGCCGCGGTCGGAATGCTGTGCAACGCTGCCTACGCGGCCGCTCCTGACACCACCCGTGTCATTGTCGCCTTCAAGCCGGGTGCGAAAGCGGCGATGAAATCGGTCGTTGCCGCTGCCAAGGGCTCCGTGAAGCACGAGATTTTCGGCATGAACGCCATGGCCATCGAAGTGCCGCGCGCCGCGCTGGCTGGCCTGGAAAACAACCCGAACGTTGAATACATCGAGGAAGACGCGATCCGCAAGCCATTCGCCCTGACCTCGCCATCGACCGGCACCCCATACCTGGCCGGCCAGCAAGTCCCATACGGCATCAAGCAAGTGCAGGCCGACCAGCTGAGCGACTCGCTCGCCGGTAACCGCAAGGTCTGCATCATCGACTCCGGCTACGACCGCAACCACGAAGACCTGTCGGCCAACCCTGTCACCGGCGAATACGATGCCGGCACCGGCTGGTGGTACACCGACGAGAACAGCCACGGCACCCACGTCGCCGGCACCATCGCCGCGATCAACAACAGCGGCACCGGCGTGGTCGGCGTCAACTCGAACAAGGCGCTCAAGCTGCACATCGTCAAGGTGTTCGGCGCTGCAGGCTGGGCCTACTCGTCGACCCTGGCCACCGCTGCCAACAAGTGCGGCGCAGCCGGCGCCAACGTGGTCAGCATGTCGCTCGGTGGCGGCCGCAAGAGCCTTACCGAGCAAAAAGCCTTCGACAGCCTGCAAACGAAAGGTGTCCTGAACATCGCCGCTGCCGGCAACGACGGCAACACGGTGATTTCCTACCCGGCCGGCTATGCCAGCGTGATGATGGTCGGCGCGGTCGACGAGAACAAGGCCTGGGCCACCTTCTCGCAGTACAACACCAAGGTCGAACTGGCCGGTCCTGGCGTCAGCGTCCTGTCCACCGTGCCGACCGGCACCGGCCAGGAAGCCGTCCTGACCGTCGGCGCCAGCACCTACGCTCCGGGCGCGATGGAAGGCTCGCCAGTCACGACCGCCAGCGCACCGCTGGCCGACTTCGGCATCGGCGATACCGTCAACACCGCCGTCGCCGGCAAGGTCTGCCTGATCCAGCGCGGCACGGTCGACTTCTCGGCCAAGGTCACGAACTGCCAGAACAGTGGCGGCGTCGGCGCCATCGTGTACAACAACGTGGCAGGCGCCTTCGGCGGCACGCTGGGCACCACCGTGACCTCGATCCCGTCGGTCACCGCGACCGACGCCGATGGCGCGGCCATGAAGGCGCAGCTGGGCCAGACCGCCACCGTCGGCATCAAGGCATCGAACTACGCCTACTTCGACGGCACCTCGATGGCTACCCCGCACGTGGCAGCAGTCGCCGCACTGGTGTGGAGCTACTTCCCGACCTGTACCGGCACGCAGATCCGCACTTCGCTGACCAAGAGCGCGCTCGACCTGGGCACCGTTGGCCGCGACACCAAGTACGGTTTCGGCCTGGTCCAGGCAAAAGCTGCCTACGACCGCATCAAGTCGCTCGGTTGCGGAATGTAATGCGCATCATGCTGTAAAGCGCACGCAAGTGCAGGAATCGCCCCCGCAAGCTGGCAACAGCTTGCGGGGGCTTTTTCATGCCTGTCAGGTTTCCTGGCTGGCAGGAGCAAGCAGCCGGGCCAGCCACTGCCCCATCGGTTCCGGCCGCGAATAAAAATAGCCCTGCATGAGGTGACATTCGTTCGCGATCAGGAATTCGGTCTGCTCGCGCGTTTCAACCCCCTCGGCCACCACGTTCAGGTTCAGGTGACGCGCCATCGACAGGATCATCTTGACGATGGCCGTGTCGTCGCTGTCGTGCGGCATGTCCTGGACGAAGCTCTTGTCGATCTTGAGCTCATGCAAAGGCAAACGCTTCAGGTAAGCCAGGCTCGAATAGCCGGTACCGAAATCGTCGATCGAAAAGCGGATTCCCAGCGCCGCCAGTTCATGCATGCGGCCGATGACCTCGTCCAGGTCATCGATCAGCAGGCTCTCGGTCACTTCGAAGATCAATTGAGCGGCCGGCGCGCCGGTTTTCGCCAGCACCGCCTTGACCTGGTCGACGAACCCCGGCTGACGGTATTGTCTTGGGCTGACGTTGACGGAGAGCGGCAGGTTGTAACCGACTTCCTGCAACTTTGCCAGTGCCAGGCAGCCCTGTTCGAGCACCCAGGCGCCGAGCGACAGGATCAGGCCGCTGTCCTCGGCGACCGGGATGAATACGACTGGCGACACGCTGCCGCGGTCCGGATGCCGCCAGCGCAGCAACAATTCGGCGCCTGCCGGCTGACCATCGCGGTCGACCTGGGTCTGGACATGGACACTCATTTGTTGGCGGGCAAGCGCCAGTCCGAGATCGTGCTCGAGCGCCAGCCTGAACTCCACCGCGACCTGCATCTCCTGCTCGAAAAAGGCGACATGATTGCGGCCGCCTTTCTTGGCCTGGTACATCGCCGTATCGGCCTCGCGCAGCAAGTCGTGCGCGGACTGGACGCCGCCGCGCAGCAGGGTGACGCCGATACTGGCGGTCGAACTGTAGGGCTGGCCGTCGACCTCGAAGGGGCGCGCAAACGCTTCGCACACCCTGGTTGCAGCCGCCTTCGCCATCGCGGCGCTGGCTTGCGCGTCGCGGCCGGCCGCCGTCATCAGGACCACGAATTCATCACCGCCGAGCCGGGCCAGGGTATCCCGGGCGCTCACCACGGTCGACAGCCGCTGCGCCACTACCTGCAGGAAGGCATCCCCGACGGCATGCCCGCGTGCGTCGTTGATGTTCTTGAAGTTATCGAGATCGATGAACAGCAATGCGCCGAACTGCCGGTCGCGCGTGGCCGCAGCCAGCGCCGCATCGATGCGGCTCATCAGGAAAGGCCGGTTGGGTAGGTCGGTCAGCGCATCGAAATAGGCGAGCCGGTGAATGCTTTGCTCGGCGCGCTTGCGCACCGTGACGTCGCGTTCGATCGATACCCAGTGGCTCAGCTCCCCCGTTCCACTGCGGATCGGGATCATGTCCAGCTCGACCCAGAACTGCCCGCCGCTGCGCGTGTAGTGGATCAGTTCTTCGCGAAACGGCGCTTGCGCCGTGAAGCCTGCGTCGATGCGGGCGATCGCGTCGCCCGCGGTGTCAGGGCCATGCAGCAGGGAACTTGGCCGGCCCAGCACCTCGCTGCGCGCGTAGCCGCTGATCTCCACGAACGCATCGTTGACGAACACGATCGGGGGCCAGCGGGTGACGCCCTCGCGGACACCCATGATGATGACCATGTCGGTCAGGTGCTGCACGCAGGTGCCCAACAGGACCAGCTCCGACCTGGCGTCGTCGAGCTTGTTCTGCGAGGCGCGGATGGCGTCGAGCATGCGGTTGAACTGGACGGCGAAATCGGCAATCTCGAGCGGACCGGAATAAGGCACCCTGGCATCGAGGTTGCCGGCGGCGGCCTTGCGCGCCGCTTCCTGCACAGCCGCCATCGGACGCGAGATGCGCTTGCTGACCCAGACGGCGAGGATCAGCACCAGCAGCAGGGTCAGGCCGCCAAACACCGTATTGCGCAGTGCGGCCTGGCGTGCGCTCAGCAGGACCGCATCGGAGTCGATGCCGGCCACGGCATACCAGTCGGTACCTGGAATCGGCAAGAACCCGAGCACCCGGTCGCTGCCATCGGAGGTGCCGGCACGCCCGGTACCGTCTTTTCGGGATAGAACAATCTTGACCGCTTCAATATCGCTCAGGTTCTTGCCTACCACGCCCTCGGCGCCGCGCGAGCGGGCTACCAGCACCCCCCGGCTGTCGATCACGGCAAGTACCGTCGAGGCAGGCAGTTTTTCAGCGCCCCGGATGACACGCAGCTTGGCCAGGTCGAGCGGCATCTGGACCGAAGCGGTGATGTTGCCTGCATCGTCCAACAGAGGGTATGACAGCACGGCGACCACACGCCCGGTCACCGGGCCGAGATAAGGAGGGCCGAGAGTTATTTGCTTGGTGGCAAAGACGCGCTTGTACCAGGCGGTATCGCCCACGAAGGTCGGCTTGCCGGAAGGCTGGGGTATTGCGGAGCAAACGATATACCCGCGCCGGTCGGCCTTGCTCAGGTTGGAAAACTGCGGGTACAAATCCTTGAACTGCTCGAAAATCGGGTCGCAGCGCCCTCCTGCATCGGCGCGCACGCCGGGCCGCTGGGCTATTTTCCCGATCACGAACGACGCATCCGACAGCAATCCCTGCACGTTGTCGGCCGTCAGCTGGGCAAGGCTGTAGGCCGAGCGCGCGGCCTCCTGCTCATCGGTGCGGTACTGGTTCCATACCGAGAAGGCGAGCAGGCAGGACGCGGGAAGCGTTGCCGCTGCCGTCAGGCTGTAGAGCAAGCGGCGAACCGACCAGTTCTGGTGATTGCGCACGGCGAGTCCCTGGATCAGTAGGTGTGGTGCGCAGATGCGCAATCAACCCAGTGTAGCACCCGGGCGCCCCGCCGGCATGGCCAGGATGCGCGGCCGATCAGGCCCCGGGCAGCGTCAGATTTCCACCTGCGTGCCGAGCTCGATTACCCGGTTCGCCGGCAGCTTGAAGTAATCGGCCGCATCGCGCGCATTCCTGGCCATGGACGCGTACACGTTCTCGCGCCAGGTGGCCATGCCCGAACCGGGCGTGGAGATGATGTTTTGCCGGGCGACGAAATAGGAGGTCTCCATCGGCTCGAATTCGAGTCCGTATTTCGCACAGGAACCCAGGTCGGCCGGCACATCCCGCTCGTCGATGAAACCATAGAGCAGGTCGACCTGGTAGCAATCGTGGCCCAGGGGCTCGACCTTGACGCGCTCCTCGACCGGTACCGAAGGAATACCCAGCGAACGCACGGTCAGGAAAATGACCCGTTCATGCAGCACCTTGTTGTGCGTCAGGTTGTGCAGCATCGCATGCGGCACGCCGTCGCCTTCGGCGCGGAAGAACACGGCCGTTCCCGCAACGCGGTGGGGCGGACTGAGGAACAGGCTGGCCAGGAATTCCTCGAGCGGGATCAGGTGCACCTGAAGGTTCTTGAGGACCAGCTGCTTGCCCTTGCGCCAGGTCAGCATCAGGGTCACCAGCACCAGGCTGATGGCCAGGGTGAACCAGCCGCCACTGACGATTTTCAGGCTGGTCGAGGCGAACAGGGTCACATCGAACAGCAGGAAGAACCCGGTCGCGCCGATCACGGCCAGCAGCGGGTAGCCCCAGCCGAAATACACGACGAAGAAGGTCAGCAAGGTGGTGGTCAGCATCGTCGCCGTCGCGGCGATGCCGTACGCCGAAGCGAGGTTGGTCGACGATCCGAAGGCCACGACCGCGAAGACGACCGCCGCAAACTGCAGCCAGTTGATGAGCGGGATATAAATCTGGCCCTTTTCCTCGCTGGACGTGAAGATGATCTTCATGCGCGGCAGGAAGCCCAGCGAAATCGCCTGCTGGGCCACCGAGAACGCACCGGAAATTGTGGCCTGCGATGCGACGACGGCGGCCACCGTCGACAAGGCCACCAGCGGATAGATGCTCCACGCGCCCAGTTGGTAAAAGAAGGGATTGACCGAAGCGGCAGGGTTCGACAGCAGCATGGCGCCCTGGCCGAGGTAGTTCAGGGCCAGTGCAGGAAACACGACCGAAAACCAGGCCAGCCGCACCGGCTTGCGGCCGAAATGGCCCATGTCGGCATACAGCGCCTCCGCGCCCGTCAGCGCCAGCACGACGGCGCCCAGCGAGACGAAAGCAAGCCAGCCATTCTGGCGCAGGTAGGCAAACGCATACAGGGGGTTGAAGGCCGCCAGGATATCGGTGTTTTGCACGATGTTGATGACACCCATCGCCGCCAGCGTAAAGAACCAGACGAGGACGATCGGGCCGAACCACTTGCCGATGCCGCCCGTGCCGCGGCGCTGGGCCAGATAGAGGACGGTGAGCACGGCCAGGGTGATCGGCACGACATAGGGCTTGACCGCCGGCGTTGCCACTTCCAGCCCTTCGATCGAGGACAGCACCGTGATCGCGGGGGTGATCACGCCGTCACCGAAAAACAGTCCCGCACCGATCATCCCGATCAGCATGACCGGGTAGTACAACTGCCGGTGCTTGCTGACGGAGCGCAGTGCCAGGGCCGTCAAGGCCATGATGCCGCCCTCGCCTTCATTGTCGGCCCGCAGGACGAGCGTGACGTATTTCAGCGAAATCACGATGATCAGGCACCAGAGAATCAGGGAGACGACGCCGATCACGTTGGCCGGCGTGACGGCGATACCGTGGGCCGGGGCGAACACCTCTTTCATGGTGTACAGCGGGCTGGTGCCGATGTCGCCATACACGACGCCGATGGCGCCGAGTGTCAGTGCTGCGAGGGCTTTTTTTCCGGATGCTTCTGTAGTCACAATATTCCCAGCATTTATATGATGAGCATATTGTAACTAGCTTGGCTGGCGATTCGTACAGGATTGCAACCATACCGACAAAAGCCGCTTCGGGTCAGTCGTGCTTGGAGGGCTGCATGAGTCCGATCAGTCTTGCAACCACGGCTGCCAGGTAGATCAGTCCCGTAAACATTTCGATGCTCGCGAGCGAACGCGCATGCACGGTCAGCGGAATGACGTCGCCAATGCCGGTGCTCGACAGCAGCGCGAAACTCAGATAATTCAGTTCGGTCCAGGTACGCGGCAGTTCCGGGTTGACGGCTGCAGAGAAGGATCCGGGCGCCAGGATCTGCACCACCAGGTACAAGTGGGTAAAGCCCCAGGCTAAGAGCGTGAAGGTGGCGCCCGCGGCATACAGTTCGTCCGTGGTCACGCACCGGTCTTCCAGCATGTAGGCGATCAGCGAGCCGGCAGCGTAGAAATAAAACACCGCCTCCAGCGCCGACGACCACGCCTGCAACTGGGGCTGCTCATGGACCATTTGCACCACCAGCAGCGCAATGATCGGCACCGCAAGGCAGATGCTGACGCGTGTCGCACCGGGCGTGCGGCGCACCATGTTGGTCGTCAGCACCAGGATCGCGATGCCAAAGGCGTTGAGCGCAACATGCCCGGCAGCCGTGTGCTCGACAAACGGGTACAGGATCATTGCCAGCAACTGCACCAGCAGCAGGATTGCCGAAGGATGGCGCCGGGTGTGGTGGATCAGATAGGGCATGGGCATCGGCTACTCATCGGTTAGTTGGCGATGACGCCATTGTAGGCACAAGCCGTGCCACCCGGCGCTGCGATTGCCGTGCCGGCCGGCGCCTCAGGCAGCCACGACGTCGATGACGCCCATGTCCGGGGACGACATCAGGCGCTCGATATCGACCAGGATGATCATGCGCTCGTCGACCGTGCCCAGGCCCACCACGTAGTCGGTATTCAGGGCGGTGCCCATGTCCGGCGCCGGCTTGATCTGCTCGGCCGTCAGTGTGATCACGTCCGACACCGAATCGACCACCATGCCGACCACGCGGTCCTGGATGTTGAGGATGATGACGACGGTGAACTGGTTATAGGTCGGCTCGCCGAGCTTGAACTTGATGCGCATGTCGACGATCGGCACGATCGTGCCGCGCAGGTTGACCACGCCCTTGACGTGCTCCGGAGCGCTGGCGATGCGGGTGACCGATTCGTAGCCGCGGATCTCCTGCACCTTTAGGATCTTGATGCCGTATTCCTCGTTGCCGAGTTTGAAGGCGAGCGCTTCGAGTACGCCGTCGTTCATCAAGATATTGTCCATGGCCTGCCGTGATTAAAAAGAGAATACCGCCATTGTAGTGTTTTTCCGTATGGCAACATACGAACACCGCTTCCGACAGCGGCAACTGTCTCGCCGCTGCAACTGCCTGCTCCTCCAGCGCAGCGGCTCCCTCCTCCTCTATAATGTTCTTTTTTGCAAATCACAGCGCCCAATCATGGAATTAGCCAAGTCTTTCGAGCCAGCCGACATTGAACAATACTGGCGTAAAGCGTGGGAAGAGCGCGGCTACTTCGCCGCCACCCTCGACGCCGACAAACCGTCGTTCAGCATCCAGCTGCCGCCACCGAACGTGACCGGCACGCTGCACATGGGCCACGCGTTCAACCAGACCGTGATGGACGGCCTGACGCGCTACTACCGCATGCGCGGCCATAACACGGCCTGGATCCCGGGCACCGACCACGCCGGCATCGCCACCCAGATCGTGGTCGAGCGCCAGCTCGACGCCCAGAAGATTTCGCGCCACGATCTTGGCCGCGACGCCTTCATCGCCAAGGTCTGGGAGTGGAAGGAACAGTCGGGCAACACCATCACCGGCCAGATGCGCCGCATGGGCGCGTCCGCCGACTGGAAGCGCGAATACTTCACGATGGATGAGGCGCGCTCGAAAACCGTCACGGAAGTGTTCGTGCGCCTGTACGAGCAGGGCCTGATCTACCGCGGCAAGCGCCTGGTCAATTGGGACCCGAAGCTGGGCACCGCCGTCTCCGACCTCGAAGTCGATTCGGTCGAAGAAGACGGTTTTATGTGGTACATCCGCTATCCGCTGGTCGACGGCAGCGGCGACCTGACGGTGGCCACGACGCGTCCCGAAACCATGCTGGGCGACGTCGCCGTGGCGGTGGACCCGAGCGATGAGCGTTACACCCACTTGCACGGCAAGATGTTGAAACTGCCGCTCACGGGGCGCGAAGTGCCGGTCATCGCCGACACCTATGTGGACAAGGAATTCGGCACCGGCTGCGTGAAGATCACGCCGGCCCACGACTTCAACGACTATGCGGTCGGCCAGCGCGCCGGCCTCGAGCCGCTCAACATTTTTACGCTGGACGCGAAGATCAACGAGAACGCGCCGGCCGCCTACCAGGGCATGGACCGTTTCGCCGCGCGCAAGCAGATCGTCGCCGACCTCGAAGCCCAGGGCTTCCTCCAGGAAGTCAAACCGCACAAGCTGATGGTGCCGCGCGGCGACCGCACCGGCGTCGTCATCGAGCCGATGCTGACCGACCAGTGGTTCGTCGCCATGACCAAGCCGGCGCCGGAAGGGACCTTCAATCCCGGCAAATCGATTACCGACGTGGCGCTGGAAAAGGTAGCGAATGGCGAGATCAGGTTCGTGCCCGAAAACTGGAGCACGACCTACAACCAGTGGCTCGGCAACATCCAGGACTGGTGCATCTCGCGCCAGCTGTGGTGGGGCCACCGCATCCCGGCCTGGTTCGACGAAAACGGCAACATCATCGTCGCCCGCGACGAGGAAGAAGCGCAAGCCAAGGCGGCCGCCAGCGGCGTCACGGGCACGCTGCGCCGCGACGACGACGTGCTCGACACCTGGTTCTCCTCGGCCCTGGTGCCCTTCTCGACCATGGGCTGGCCCGAGGAGACGCCGGACATGAAGATGTTCCTGCCGTCCTCGGTGCTGGTCACCGGTTTCGACATCATCTTCTTCTGGGTCGCGCGCATGGTCATGATGACGGCGCACTTCACGGGCAAGGTGCCCTTCGACACCGTCTACGTGCACGGCCTGGTGCGTGACTCGCAGGGCCAGAAGATGTCGAAGTCGAAGGGCAATACGCTCGACCCGATCGACCTGATCGACGGTATCGACATCGAGTCGCTGGTGGCGAAACGCACCGCCGGCCTGATGGACCCGCGCGCCGCCGAAAAGATCGCGAAAGCCACGCGCAAGGAATTCCCGAGCGGGATCCCGGCCTTCGGCACCGACGCCGTGCGCTTCACCATGGCCAGCTACGCCTCCCTGGGCCGCAACATCAATTTCGACCTGGGCCGCGCCGAGGGCTACCGCAACTTCTGCAACAAGCTGTGGAACGCGACCCGCTTCGTGATGATGAACACGGAAGGGAAAGATTGCGGCCAGCCGGACGACGCCGACCTGTCGCAGGCCGACCGCTGGATCATCTCGCTGATGAACCGCGCCGAGCTCGAGGTGGCGAAAGGCTTTGCCGACTACCGCTTCGACAATATCGCCTCGACCATCTACAAATTCGTCTGGGACGAGTATTGCGACTGGTACCTGGAAGTGGCCAAGGTCTCGGTCCAGCAAGGCAGCGAGGCGCAGCAGCGCGCCACCCGCCACACCCTGCTGCGCGTGCTGGAAGTGATCCTGCGCCTGGCGCATCCGATCATCCCCTTCGTCACCGAAGCGCTGTGGCAGGCGATCGCGCCGCTGGCCGGCAAAGGACCGGGCGAAAATCGTGATTCGATCATGATGCAGCCCTACCCGATCGCCGACGAAGCGCTGATCAGCGAATCGGCCGAAGCCTGGATGGCCCAGCTGAAGGAATTGACGAATGCAACGCGCAACCTGCGCGGCGAAATGAAGCTGGCGCCGTCGCTGCGGGTGCCGCTGATCGTCGAGCCGGGCAACGTGCTTGACCACGCCAACATGGCCGGCTTCGCGCCGTTCATTGCATCACTCGGCAAGCTCGCCGAGGTGCAGATCGTCGACGCGCTGCCGGAGTCGCCGGCGGCGGTCTCGGTGGTCGGCACCACCAAGCTGATGCTCAAGGTCGAGATCGATCTCAAAGCCGAACGCGAGCGCCTCTCGAAAGAGATCGCCCGCATCCAGGGCGAAATCGCCAAGGCCGAAGGCAAGCTGTCGAGCGAAAGTTTTGTCGCGCGCGCGCCGGCCGCGGTGGTGGCGCAGGAGAAGGAACGCGTGGCGAACTTCTCGGCGACGGTCGACAAGATGCGCGAGCAGCTGGGCAAGCTCGCCGCGGGCTGAAACATCCAGCAACCATTTTTCGACAAGGAAAGTGCAGGGTTTGCTACACTGCCTTTCAGCGACACTACAACAACGGAGACTCCACAATGCGTACCCTGATCAAAGCCAGCCTCATCGCCACCATGCTGTTCACTTCCGCCGCCTGGGCCCAGAATGCCTCGCCGATTGGCCTGTGGAAGACCATCGACGACGAAACCGGCAAGCCGAAGGCCCTGGTGCGCGTCACCGAGGAAAACGGCGCCCTGCAGGGCAAGATCGAGAAGCTGTTCCGCGGTCCGAACGAAGACCAGAATCCGAAATGCGTCGCCTGCACCGACTCGCGCAAGAACCAGCCGATCATCGGCATGACGATCGTGTCGGGCCTGAAGAAGGACGGCGACGAGTTCACCGGCGGCGAGATCCTCGACCCGTCCAAGGGCAAGGTCTACAAGAGCAAGGCAACCCTGCGCGACGGCGGCCAGAAGCTCGAAGTGCGCGGCTACATCGGCGCACCGATGTTCGGCCGTTCGCAGGTCTGGCAGCGCGAAGGCTGATTCCTTCCTGTTTCATCCGAAGCGGCCCGAGGGCCGCTTTTTTCATGTCCGTCAGGCCGGTCCCTGGCTGGCCAGCAGCCCGATGATGTGCTCGATGCTGTAGGGCTTGGCCGCAAACGGGTATGAGCGGTGGCCGGCAAACAGTGCGGGCGCCGTGAAGCCGGAGGTCAGCACGATCCTGATCGACGGGTACAGGCTGCCGATCGCGTCCGCCAGTTGCAGCCCGTTCATCCCCGGCATCATCACATCCGAGAACACGGCGTCGATCGCGGGATCGCAGGCCAGGATCTGAAGCGCCTCGCCGGCGCCGTAGGCAACGCGCGTCTCGAGGCCATGGCCGCGCAGCAGAGATTCCGCCAGGTCGGCCAGATCACGCTCGTCGTCCACCACCAGCACTTTGCGCGCTTGCATGCCCCTTACCGCCGGCGCGCTCAAGCAGCCTGCGGGCCGGGGGCGCCGCTTGTCCCGGCGTCCGAATGGAATCCCTTCGGCATGCGCGGCATCGTGACCGTGAAGGTGGTGCCGTCGGCGTCGGTGGAGGCCAGCTTCACATGTCCGCCATGCGCGTGGACGATCTCGCGCGAAATGAACAGGCCGATACCCAGGCTGGTGCGCTCGGCATAGTCGTCGCTTCCGGCATTCACGCTGGCGGCGATGCGCACCATCGGATCGAACACGCTCGACAGCATCTCGGGCGGAATGGTCGCGCCGCGGTTGTTCACGGCAATCACGGCGTCGCCGTCGGCGGCCGTCACCCGGACCGTGACCGGCACTTCCGGGTCGCCGTACTGGATGGCGTTGCCGATCAGGTTGGACAGCACCTGCGCAATGCGGCTCTCGTCGAAGATCGCGTCCACCTGGGGCGGATGATGCAGTTCGATCAGCTGTTCCGGATGGTAGGTACGCAGCTCGTTGACCACTTCTTCGCACACCGCGACCAGGCTGCCCTGCTTGACCCGGATCGGAATGCCCGGGCCCAGGTGGGTCCGCGTGAAGTCGATCAGGTCGTTGATCAGCTTACTCATGCGCTTGGCGCTGTTGAACATCCGGGTCGCCACTAAAACATAGCGCGGCGGGATGTCGTTCGCCTGCATCATGAAGCTCGACCCGGTCACGACCGTGCCCAGCGGATTGCGCAGGTCGTGGCCGAGGATCGCAAGGAACATGTTCTGCGACTGCTTCACCATGAACTCGTAGCGCGCGACCGATTCGGCCAGGGCCTGGTCGAGCGCCTCGTTGAAGCGCGTGACGTCACCCATGTGCGCGCTGCGGGTGCCGCCGGAATCCGCAGCCCAGAGTGTCAGCACGCTCGAACGCAGGGCGCGGTATTCGGAGACCAGCTGCACCACCGTGTAGCCGGACAGCAGGCGCGCTTCGGCATGGGTTTCGGCGGCCGTGTCGTCGCTGCCGCGCTTGCCCAGGCCCTTCGACTTGTTGGCGCGCTCCGGCTCGGACTGCGCCGTCGCCAGGTCGGCGGCGAAGGCGAGCAGCATCTGGCGCGCGTGGTCGCGCAGCTCGGCGTCGTCCATCGTCAGCGCCGGCGGCTCGATGGTGCGCGCGAAATCTTCCCATGCCTGCAGGATCGACTCCATATTGTCGCGAATAAAGCTTCCCAATCGATAATCTGTCATTTTGTCTACAACCTCTCTATTCCCCGATTCCACGAGATTCGCTTAGAACGGGTTTCGGGATAATAACAGCCATTATTCCGATTAATCGAAAAGAGGACAAACACACAAGGACGAAATAAAACCGAAATCATTAGGCAAACCGGATAAAACCCTGTATCTTCCATCTCGCACTACGTCAAGCCGTTGTTATTGTTGGTCTCTTTCCCGTCTCGCCTTTCCGGCAGTCCTGTTTGATTTCCTCCCGTTACACCCTCTCTTGGTCGAATGTGCACCGGGCATCGTTGCCCATGCAAAAAAAAAGGAAACGTACATGACTACTTTAACTGGCACCGTCAAATGGTTCAACGACGCCAAAGGCTTCGGCTTCATCACCCCTGATGCAGGCGGCGGCGACCTGTTCGCCCACTTCCAGGACATCCAGTCGGAAGGCTTCAAGAGCCTGGCTGAGAACCAGCGCGTCTCGTTCGAGCGCTCGACCGGTCCTAAAGGCGAAAAAGCCGGAAACATCCGCGCGATTTAATCAGCGGATTTTCCAGATCGGCTGATCAAGGCGCGCACCACGCAGATAGCGTGGGCGAGGCCCCAGCGAAAAAAAGCCCGCCAATTGGCGGGCTTTTTGCATTGGTTCGAATCAGATTATCGGCACCATCTGGTTACCATCACAAGATATTCCGAATCAAATCGGAACTATACGATTCGTCATGCGCAACATTATCGACGGGCGTTTTCTTTTTCCAGTTCTTTGTTTCCCGTTTCACGTTTTCCCGCATCGTAGATCGGCATGAAACGCAGCATCGAAAGAATTGCCAGCGCAAACAGGGCGCTCAACACCGCGGTCGCCTCGCGGCCCATTCCTGCGGCGATGCCGACGGCGGCCGTCAGCCACACGCTGGCCGCCGTGGTGAGTCCCTTGATATCGTTTTTGTCGGTCTGCTTCAGGATGGCGCCGGCGCCCAGGAAGCCAATGCCGGCCGTGATCCCCTGCAGCACGCGCGAGACATCGCCGATTTCCATGCCCGCCTGCAGCGGGATCAGCACGAACAGGGCCGAGCCGAGCGAGACCAGCATATGGGTGCGCAAGCCGGCGGAAGCGCCGACCGATTCGCGCTCATAGCCGAGCATCCCCCCGAGTATCATCGCCACCATCAGGCGCACCACGATGCGCGTGATGTCCTCGACGTTGCCGAGGTCCGAAAATTCCTGCTGTATCGTGATCCAACTTTGTTCCAACCACACGTGCCGCTCCCATTGCCGATTCAGGAAGCATGATGGCAGATTGGCGGACTGGACGGCGCTCTACAGCCAGCCGGCGTCGCGCGCCAATCGGTAAGCCTCGACGCGGTTCGTGGCGCCCAGCTTGCTGATCGCCTCCGACAGGTAGTTGCGCACCGTGCCTTCGGACAGGTGGACCTGGCGCGCGATGTCGGCGCTGCTGCGGCCTTCTCCCGCCAGGCGCAATACCTGCCGTTCGCGTTCGGACAGCGGGTCCTGGGTGCCGCCCCAGCCCTCTAAAGCCAGTTCGGGCGCCACCGCGCGTCCGCCGCCGTGCACGGTGCGGATGGCGGCGGCCAGGGTGTCGGCCGGCGCGTCCTTCAGCAGGTAGCCACGCACGCCGGCGGCCAGCGCGCGCCGCAAATAGCCGCTGCGCCCGAAGGTGGTCACGATCACGACGCGGCTGCGAGAGCCTTGTTCGCCGAGGCAGGCTGCCAGTTCCAGCCCGGTCATGTGCGGCATTTCGATATCGGTCAGGACGATGTCGGGCGCGAGCCGGGTGCACAGCGCCAGCGCTTCCCGGCCGTCTGCGGCCAGGGCCACCACGTCGAAATCGGCTTCCAGCCCGAGCAAGGCTGCCAGTGCGCCGCGCACCAGGGCCTGGTCTTCGGCGATCAGGATGCGGATCACGCCGGCACCGTCAGCTCGAGCGCCAGCCCGTCGCCCTCGGACAGGGCCAGCCTGCCGCCGAGAGCGCTCACGCGCTCGCGCATGCCCGTCAGGCCGTTACCCTGACGGAGCCCCGCGCCGCCGCGCAGGCGCTCGCCGTCGTCGGCCACGCGCAGCACCACGCTGCCCTCCTCCAGTGCGAGCGACAAGGTACAGCGGCGCGCGCCGGCATGGCGCACGACATTCGTCACCGCTTCGCGCAGCGCCAGCGCCAGCACGTGCTCGGTGGCAGGGGCCAGGGCGATACGTTCGACCCGCTCCTCGAGTTCGACGCCGGCGGTCGCCAGGCTGGCGCGCGCGCCCGCCAGTGCATGCGCCAGGCCGCTTTCGCGGTAGCCGCTGACGGCGGCGCGCACTTCAGCCAGGGTCTGGCGCGCACTGGTCTCGATGTCCGCAATCTCACGTTCGCAGGCATGGGCGTCGCGGTGCACGAGTTTGCGCGCCAGTTCGGCTTTCAGCGCGATCATCGACAGCGAATGCCCGAGCAGGTCGTGCAGGTCGCGCGAGATGCGTTCGCGCTCGGCGATGGTGGCCATGTGTTCCACCTCTTCCTGCTTGCGCATCAGTGCCTGGCTTGAGCGGCGCAGTCGCGCATCCATCACCGAGCCGATACCCACCGGCAGGCTGATGGTCAGGATCGGCATCAGGAACAGCCAGCGCATCTGCCCCTGCGCGATCTGCAGGGAGGTGAGCGCGCCGAGCAGCATCACGCCCACTATTGCCAGCATCGCGCGCCGCAGCGGCATGATGTGGGCGGCCATGGCGCAGGCGAAGATGAAGAAGGTGCCGGCGCCGGCGTTCCATGGCGCCCAGGCCGCGCCGATCAGGCAACCCGCCAGCATGCAGGCAGCTACCTGCCAGCCACGCGCCCAGTAGCTGGCGCAGTACAGCGGCAGGAAGACCGCGAAGGTCAGCACCAGCAGCGCCACCTCGACGGCGCCCGGCGCCACATACGCATATTTCCAGAACATGTAAGCCAGGCTCAGCAGCCAGAAGTAAGGCATCTTGCCCTGTTCCGGCGGGATCCACGGTCCCGTCCACAATCTATGTATCCCGCGCCCGATCCTGGTCATCGCTTTTTTATCCTTGTTATTGGGCCAGCAGGCGCACGTCCGCGATCTCGAAGCGGTAGTCGCCCGGCTGCGGGCCGGCGTTGAATCCTAACATGGTCACCAGCGCCGGATCGATGCCTTTCAGCTCGCTGAAGGGGATGGTCACCTCGGCCCATTCCGGTCCTGCGGTGAAGGACTTCGCGCCCGGTATCCGGACGCCCTGCGACATGGCGATCAGCTGGTAGGTCTTGCCGTCGCCGCGCGCCTTGAAACGCACCAGCTTCGCGCTCGACAGGTCGACCGGCTGCATCGGCGCGCTTCCCGGCATGAAGGCGACGCCGGCCCAGGCGAAGGGCAGGCCCGGCGCCACTTTGGCGGCGATCGCCAGCGGCACCTGGCCGTCCGTCAGCGCCGGCCCGGCCGCCAGGGCGACGGTCGACTTGCCGCCTACAAAACTGTCGGTCGACGGGCCCCATCCCATGCCGAAGGGACTGGCCAGCTGCTTGTCGCTGAACATGCTGATGCGGCCATCGAGCGGCAGCGCCAGTGGGCTCTTCAGCTCCTGCGCCGCGGCGGCGACGCGCTGGCGCTGGCCGTCGCGCAGGCCCTTGGCGCTCTCGCCATCCTTCCAGACCTCGACGATCCGGCGCGTGGCCAGGATATCGGCGGCCGGGTTGCCGTCGACCAGCAGCAGGTCGGCCTTGTAGCCCTTGTCGATGCGGCCGCGCCGGCCGAGCTTGAATGCCTGCGCCGGCACGCTGGTCGCCGCCGCCAGCGCCTGCGCTGAACTCAGGCCGGCGTCGACCAGCGCCGCCAGTTCGCGATGCATGCTGATCCCGTACTGGGTGCCGGGGTTGCCGGCGTCGGTGCCCGCCAGCAGCGGGACGCCCGCCTCCATCATCGCCCTGGCGACGGCTTTCGGCGCCAGCAGCCTTTCCGGACGCGCCGTGTTGCCGTAGCGCGCCTTGAGCGGAGTCTGCGCGGTCTTGTCGAGCAGCCCGGCAAAGGCGGCATTCGCCAGCAGGTCGTCGCCGCGCCAGCCCGCCATGCTCTCCAGTACAGTAAAAGTGGGGATCACGAAGGCGCCCTTGGAGCGTGCCAGCTGCGCCAGCCCATTCGCATCGGCGGACTCCCCGGGGAACAGGTGCACCAGGCCGTCGGCGCCGGCTTCCAGCACGGCGCGCGCATCCTTTTCGTTACCGATATGGACCACGGCCAGCTTGCCGCGCTTGTGCGCCGCCGCGATCACGGCCTGCGTCGTCGCCAGGTCGAGCGACTGGAAACCGTAGCCGGTCTCCATCACGATCTTGATGAAATCGGAGCCTTCGGCGATGCGCGCGTCGACAAAGGCCTGGGCCTGTTCCGGCCCCGTGATGGTGGGGATCGGGATGCCGAACTGGGTGCCGTGGCCATTCGGGGCGGTGACCAGGGTGCCGGCCGAGAACAGGTCGGCATGCTGGTGATTGCCGCCCGCTGCCATCGCCGATTTCGCCTTTTTCATCATGCCGACATCGGTAAACATGTCGATCTGGGTGGTCACGCCGAACAGCACCGGCAGTTCTTGCGATGCAAAGGCATGGGTATGCGAGTCGATCAGGCCCGGCAGCAGCGTGCGGCCCTGCCCTTCGACCACGCGCGCGCCCTGGGGCGCGGCGCCGCGGTAGTTCGCGTCGAGGATCACGCCTTTGTCGAACAGTACGGAGCGGCGCTCGTGGACCTTGCTGCCGTCGAAGACGCGCACGTCCTTGATTAGCGTGGGCGCGGCGAATGCGGTAGGGCTGAGGCCAAGGGCGGCGCACAGCATCAGGCTTGTCAGGACGGTCGGTTTCATCGGGCTCTCCCAGGTTGGTATGGGGCGAGTATCCGAATTTGGGGGCAGGCGCGCCAGACGCGGCTGCCATGATATTTACATTACAAATGTCATGTGCGTGCTCAGTTGCGTGGCCTTTGTCGCACAAGGTGCCGGTCGAGGGCGTTGGCAAAAGCCTGGCGGTCGCCCTGGCTGAAGGCGGGCGGGCCGCCGGTGTCGACGCCGCCGCTGCGCAATTCTTCCATGAAGGCGCGCATCGTCAGCTGCTGGGCGATGGTGTCCTTCGTATAAAAATCGCCGCGCGGATTCAGGGCGAAGCCGCCCTTTTCCAGCACCAGCGCCGCCAGCGGAATGTCGCCGGTGACGACCAGGTCGCCGGGCGCCAGGCGTTCGACGATCTCGAGGTCGGCGACATCGGCGCCGCTCGGCACCTGCAGCGCGCGGATGTATTTCGAGCCGGGCACGCGCATCAGCTGGTTCGCCACCAGGGTCACGGGGATTTGCGTGCGCTCGGCAACCCGGTACAGGATGTCCTTGATGACGCCCGGGCAGGCGTCGGCATCGACCCAGATCTGCATCACTGCAGGTTGTCCCACAGGTCGCCCGTCGGGCTGATGCGCGGCGCGGCGACGCCGAAGTGCAGGTAGGCCGCCGGCGTGGCGATGCGCCCGCGCGGGGTGCGCTGCAGGTAGCCCTGCTGGATCAAATACGGTTCGAGCACGTCTTCGATGGTGTCGGCCGCTTCGCCGATGGCGGCGGCCAGGTTGCCGATGCCGACCGGCCCGCCGCCGAATTTGAACAGCACCGCTTCGAGAAGTTTGCGGTCCATCACGTCGAAGCCGACCGAGTCGACGTCGAGCATTTTGAGGGCCAGGTCGGCGATGTTCTTGGTGATGTCGCCGTTGGCTTTGACTTCCGCGTAGTCGCGCACGCGGCGCAGCAGGCGGTTGGCGATACGCGGCGTGCCGCGCGCGCGCATCGCCACTTCGCGCGCGCCGTCGTCATTGATGGGCGCGCCCAGCAGCGCGGCGCTGCGGGTGACGATCTTGGTCAGTTCATCGACGTTGTAAAACTCGAGGCGGGCGACGATGCCGAAGCGGTCGCGCAGCGGGTTGGTCAGCATGCCGGCGCGGGTGGTGGCGCCGACCAGCGTGAAGGGCTGCAGGTCGAGCTTCACGGAACGCGCGGCCGGGCCTTCGCCGATCAGGATATCGATCTGGTAGTCTTCCAGCGCCGGGTACAGGATTTCCTCGACCACCGGCGACAGGCGGTGGATCTCGTCGATGAACAGCACGTCGTTCGGCTCGAGGTTGGTGAGGATGGCGGCCAGGTCGCCCGGGCGCTCGAGCACCGGGCCCGAGGTCTGGCGCAGGTTCACGCCCATCTCGCGCGCGATGATGTGCGCCAGCGTGGTTTTACCGAGGCCCGGCGGGCCGAACAGCAGGGTGTGGTCGAGCGCTTCCTTGCGCTTGCGCGCGGCCGAAATGAAGATTTCGAGCTGGTCGCGGATCTTTTCCTGGCCGACGTATTCGTCGAGCTGCTTCGGACGCAAGGCGCGCTCGATCGCTTCCTCGTTGGGCGAACTGGGAGCGGCGTCGATGACGCGCTGCTCGGTGAAATTATCGGTCTGGATGCTCATGTTTTATCTTCGATTGCAAACGGCGCTTCAGGGCTTCAGGGCTTCGACAGCGCTTTCAGGGCAAACTTGATGCCGTCCGACACGGTCGAACCGGCCGGCAGATTCTTGATGGCCAATAGCGCTTCCTTGTCAGAATACCCCAGGGACTGCAATGCATTGAGCACGTCGGATTCGGTATGGTCGCGCGGCGCGCCGCCAACAATGCCAAGATCGGCGCCGACCTTGCCCTTCAGCTCCAGCAGCAGGCGCTCGGCGGTCTTCTTGCCGATGCCCGGCACCTTCACCAGGCGCCCCGATTCCTGCAAGGTGACGGCCTGGGCCAGGTCGGCCACCGTCATGCCGGACAGGATCGCCAGTGCGGTGCGGGCGCCGACACCGGTAATCTTGATCAGCTGGCGAAACAGCGCACGCTCGCCGGCGCTGCCGAAGCCGAACAGCAAATGGGCATCTTCGCGGATCGCCTGGTGGGTGAACAGCACCACCTTTTCGCCGGTGTGCGGAAGGTTATAGAAAGTGCTCATCGGCACGTCGACTTCGTAGCCGACGCCCTGGCAATCGACCAGCAGTTGCGGTGGATTTTTTTCCAGCAGAATTCCGGAGATGCGACCAATCATGCTTGACCTTTTTTTTCGGTTAGACGAGGCGACCGTTTTTCATGCGCAGCGCGGTCTTTTGCGGGCTGAGCGCGCCGACCAGCGCCAGCGTATCGCAGGTATGCGCGTGGCATATCGCCACGCCGAGCGCGTCGGCGGCATCGCTGCCGGGCAGCCCGGAAAGTTTCAGGAGGCGCGCGACCATGTCCTGCACCTGGGGCTTGGCGGCCTTGCCGCTGCCGACGACGGCTTGCTTGATCTGGGTCGGCGAATATTCCGCCACCTCAAGGTCGGCGCCGACCAATGCGCAGATCGCCGCGCCGCGCGCCTGGCCCAGCAGCAGTGTCGATTGCGGATTCACGTTCACGAATACTTTTTCGATGGCCGCGCAATCCGGCCCATAGGTGGCGACGACTTCGCGCACGCCGGCCAGGATGATCTTCAGGCGTGGCGGCAAGGCGCCCTCCATCCCGGCCTTGATGGTGCCCGAGGCAATGTAGCGCAGCTTGCTGCCGTGTTTTTCAATAACCCCGAAGCCGGTCGTGCGCAGGCCTGGGTCGATGCCGAGAATAATCATTATCGAATGGTATACCGGCCAGCAGGGGTCGTGGGAAAAATACTGTGGAAAAACACAGTAGCGTGGGGTAATGGAGCCCGGTGGGCTCCATTACGTGCCTGCCTTACAGATCAATGCCTGAAATGCCGCGTCCCCGTATACACCATCACCACGCCACGCTCGTCGGCCGCATCGATCACTTCCTGGTCGCGCATCGAGCCGCCCGGGTGGATGACGCAGGTCGCGCCCGCGTCGACCACCACGTCGAGGCCGTCGCGGAAGGGGAAGAAGGCGTCCGAGGCCACGGCCGAACCGGCCAGCGACAGGCCGGCGTTCTGGGCCTTGATCGAAGCGATGCGGGCCGAATCGATGCGGCTCATCTGCCCTGCCCCGACGCCCAGCGTCATGCCGTTGCCGCAGAAGACGATCGCGTTCGATTTGACGAACTTGGCCACGCGCCAGGCGAACATCAGGTCTTGCAGTTGCTGCTGGGTTGGCTGCAGTTTGGACACCACGCGCAGGTCGTCGATGCCGACGTTTTTTGCATCGGGCGCCTGCACCAGCAAGCCGCCGCCGACGCGTTTCACGTCCCAGGCGTTCTGGCCGCTACCAAGCGAAATCTCCAGCAGGCGCACGTTCTGCTTGGCCGACATGATCCGGCGCGCTTCTTCGGTGAACGCGGGTGCGATCAGCACTTCGACGAACAGTTTCGCCAGCGCTTCGGCGGCGCGGCCATCGACTTCGACATTGAAGGCGATGATGCCGCCGAAGGCCGAGGTCGGATCGGTCTGCAGGGCGCGGGTGTAGGCGTCGAGGGCGTCGAGGCCGATCGCGACGCCGCAGGGGTTGGCATGCTTGACGATCACGCAGCCGGCCGGATGCTCGAAGCCGCCCAGCGACTTGACGCATTCCCAGGCCGCGTCGGCGTCGGCGATGTTGTTGTACGACAGTTCCTTGCCCTGCAGCTGGCGGTAGTTGGCCAGCGCGCCTTCGACCGGCGCCAGGTCGCGGTAGAAGGCGGCGCCCTGGTGCGGGTTCTCGCCGTAGCGCATGTCCTGCACCTTCTCGAAGCTCATGTTGATGACCTGCGGATAGCTCATGCGCGTGCCGTGCGCCTTGTCTTCGCCCAGGCTGGTCAGGTAGTTGGTGATGGCGCCGTCGTATTGCGCGGTATGCGCAAAGACTTTTTTGGCGAGCATGAATTTGGTGTCGTAGCTCACCTCGCCGCCTTTCATCTCCACCAGCACGCGTTCGTAATCGGCCGGGTCGCACACCACCACCACGTCGCGGTGGTTCTTGGCCGCCGAGCGCAGCATGGTCGGGCCGCCGATGTCGATGTTTTCGATGGCGTCTTCCAGCGAGCAGTCAATTTTGGCGACGGTGGCCTGGAAGGGGTAGAGGTTGACCACGACCATGTCGATCTGCGGGATGCCGTGCTCGTCGAGCTTGGCCACGTGCTCCGGGAAGTCACGGCGCGCGAGGATGCCGCCGTGGACTTTCGGGTGCAGGGTCTTGACGCGGCCGTCGAGCATTTCCGGGAAGCCGGTGTAGTCGGCAACTTCCGTCACCGGCACGCCGTTTTCCTGCAACAGCCGGGCGGTGCCGCCGGTGGACAGGATATTCACGCCGAGCGCAGACAGCGCGCGTGCGAAATCGAGCACGCCGGTCTTGTCGGAGACGGAAATGAGAGCTTGTTTGATCATGGGGTGGCCACTGTTGATGAGAATTCGGTACGGATTCCCGGCGCGCCCTGCTGGCCGCGCCCACGCGGCCACGCGTGCCGGTAAAGGCTTAGAGCAGTCCGTGCTCTTGCAGTTTCTTGCGCAAAGTATTGCGGTTGATGCCCAGCATCTGGGCGGCGTGCGACTGGTTGCCGTCGGCGCGCGTCATCACCACCTCCAGGATCGGCTTCTCGACCGTCATGACCATCATGTCATAGATGTTCGAGGGTTTTTGCTCGCCCAGGTCATTGAAATAATCCTCAAGGCTTTTCTGAACAACTTCCTGGATACTCTCTTTGCTCATGTCTGCTGCTTCATCCTGGTTAGTGATTGCTCCGCCGCTAGTTCGGCGGTGTCCCCAAATCGTTTTTGTTGTTTTAACTATTTATGCTGCGATTGCCTGTTCGACAGGCAAGGCGGGCCGGTATTGTAACCGCTCGCCATGGCGAAGTTGGGATCGGAAAAAATTATCCACCGCCGCCAATTGTTCGCCCGTCGTTTCCAGCAGATTCATGCGCTGGCGGAAATCTTCACCGCCCGGCAAGTCTTCCACATACCAGCCGATGTGCTTGCGCGCGCTGCGTACGCCGACATAGTCGCCATAGAAGGCGTAATGCGCCGGCAGGTGTTCGTTCATCAGCGCGCGCACCTCTTCCACCATGGGCGGCGGCAAGTGTTCGCCGGTACGCAAATAATGGTCGATCTCGCGGCAGATCCAGGGCCGGCCCTGGGCCGCGCGGCCGATCATGATCGCATCGGCGCCCGTGTAGTCGAGTACGAATTTCGCCTTTTCCGGGGTCGTGATGTCGCCATTGGCCACCACCGGAATGCCGACCGCCGCTTTGACAGCGCGGATCGTGTCGTATTCGGCCTCGCCCTTGTAGCCGTCGGCGCGGGTGCGCCCGTGCAGGGTCAGCATCTGGATGCCTGCTTGCTCGGCCATGCGCGCAATGGTCAGCGCGTTCCGGTTTTGGCGGTCCCAGCCTGTGCGAAATTTCAGGGTGACCGGCACGTCCACGGCGCGCACGACCGCATGCAGGATGCGCTCGACCAGGTCCTCGTGCTGCAACAGCGCCGAGCCACACCAGCTGTTGCACACCTTTTTTACCGGGCAGCCCATGTTGATGTCGATGATCTGGGCGCCGCGCTCGACGTTGTGGCGGGCGCAATCGGCCAGGTCCTGCGGGTCGGCGCCGGCAATCTGCACGGCCTTCGGCTCCATCTCGCCCGCGTGGTCGGTGCGGCGGCTGGTCTTTTCGCTGGCCCACAGGCGCGGGTTCGACGCCGCCATTTCCGACACGGCATAGCCCGCCCCCAACTGCTTGCACAGCTGGCGGAATGGGCGGTCCGTCACACCCGCCATGGGTGCGACGAAGACGTTATTGCGCAGCGTATACGGGCCTATTTGCACGGAGGGAACAGGAGAAGAATGGACGGGAACCCGCTATTTTACCCCAAGCGCTGCTCAATTAAGCGGCAAAATTTTTCCCGAACTGTAGCGAACGGGATATTTCACTATGGACAGGAGGACAAGAACCCGTTATCAAACATCGTCCAGCACGGCGGTTTTCAGATGTTCGACTTCGCCCCAGCTCTCCAGCACCAGCTTGCCGTCCTGCACGCTGAAGCGGTTGATGCTGGCGTTGAGCACCTTGAAGTCGCGCGGGGTATCGAGCGACAGGCCGAGCGCGGCGCGGTAGGCGCATTCGAGCACACCGCCGTGGGTCACAAGCAGCAGCGACTTGCCGGGATTGTCATGCGCCCAGCCGAGGATGGCGGGCACGACGCGGTCATGGAACTCGCGAAAGGTTTCGCCAAGATTCTGGCCCGGCGGCAAAGTACCATCGACATCACGCCCCTGCCAGGCGGCAAACTCGCGCGGGTAGCGGGCAGCGATGTCCGAATACAGCAAGCCTTCGAAGCCGCCATAGCAGCGCTCGCGCAGGCGGCCGTCGATATACAAGGGCAGGTGCAGTGCTTCGCCCAGCGCTTTCGCGGTTTGGGCGGCGCGCGCCAGGTCGCTCGCGACGAGCAGATCGAAGGTATTCGCTTCGTTGGCCAGCGCCGCGCCGAGCGCATGCGCCTGGCGCCGCCCTTCGGCGTTGAGGTCGATATCGAGGTGGCCCTGCAGGCGGCGCTCGGCGTTCCAGGCGGTTTCGCCGTGGCGGATCAGCGTGATCCGGGTAGTGGAATGAGTATGCATGAGGTTCGAATGTGCCCGAACCTCGGGGCAGCGTCGTTATATATATAGAGAGTTACACCGAAAGCGTGGGCGCGATTTCCGGGTTGAGCGAATAAATCCCGAAAATCTGCGCCTCGTCGAGGATATGGCCCATCAGCGCGAGACGCGCTTCCTGGCCGCCGAAACGTCCCTCGAGCGGAAACTCGGCGACGTCGAGTGCGTAGATTGTAAACACATACGTGTGGACGCGCTCGTCGTTCCAGGGCGGGCAAGGGCCGTCGTAACCGTAGTAGTCGCCAGCCATGGCGGGGTCGCGCGCGAACCAGCCGGTGTAGTCGTTGACGCCCTGGCGCAACTGATGTTCGGTGCCGTTGCGCACCAGGAAAGAGACGTTCGGGCCAGGCTTGCCGTGCGGCGTGACCATGTCGGAAAACTGGCCCTCGCCGATGGCCTTCAGGCTGGGCGGGATGTCGACCAGCGTCCAGTGGTAAAAATCGGTGCGCCTGGCCGCTTCGGGCACCAGACTGCCTTCCTTGTTGACCTCGCTGCCCTCGGCGGGAACGTCGGGATCGTGGCACAGGATGACCAGCGACTGGGTGCCGGCCGGCACGTCTTCCCACGCGATGTGGGGATTGCGGTTGTTCGACAAGCGTACATGCGTTTTCGGGTCGATGACCGCGAACGCGCACTCAGGCGGGATCAGCCCGCCTTCGGTAAACGAATCACTCCAGATATTCATCGCAGACTCCCGGTGGGCCTCAATGGTATTGACCGCAGGGCGCGCCAGGGGTTTCAACGTGAAATATCGACCGGATCAACACGCAGCCAGATTGTCACCGGGCCATCGTTCGTCAGCGTCACTTGCATGTCGACGCCAAATTGACCCGTTTCAACCTTGTGATGGCGATGCCGCGCCTGGCGCACGACATGGTCGAACAGGCGCAGCCCGTCGGCCGGGCCGGCGGTGGGCGAAAACGAGGGCCGGGTGCCGGAACGGGTATCGGCCGCCAGCGTGAACTGCGGCACCAGCAACAGTGCGCCGCCGGTGTCGACGACGCTGCGGTTCATCTTGCCGGCCTCGTCGGAAAACACGCGGTAGCCGAGCAGCTTGTTCAACAAGGCATCGGCTTCACGCTCGGTGTCGCCCTTTTCGGCGCACAGCAGCACCATCAGGCCGGCCTCGATGGCGCCGACCGTGGCGCCGTCCACCACGACGCTGGCATGGGTAACGCGTTGCAGCAGAGCGATCATGCCTTGCTGAAGGTGACGCGCGCAAACTTGCGCTTGCCGACCTGCAGCACGAAGCTGCCGGCGTCGACCTGCAGGTTCTTGTCGCTCACGACCGTACCGTCGATGCGTACCCCGCCCTGGTCCACCATGCGCATCGCCTCCGAGGTCGAGGCGCACAGGCCGGCCGCCTTGAGCAGATGGGCCACGCCGAGCGGGGCGCCCGCCAGCGCCACTTCCGGCACCTCGTCCGGGATGCCGCCTTTGGAACGGTTGACGAAATCGGCCAGCGCGTCCGTTGCCGCCTGCTGCGAGTGGAAGCGGGTGACGATTTCCTGCGCCAGCGCCACCTTGGCGTCGCGCGGGTTGGCGCCGCCCTCGACGGCCGCCTTCAGGGCCGCCAGGTCGCTCATCGGGCGGAAGGACAGCAGCTCGAAATAGCGCCACATCATGAGGTCGGAAATGCTCATCAGCTTGGCGAACATCGTATTTGGCGCCTCGGTGATGCCGATGTAGTTATTCTTCGACTTCGACATCTTTTCGACGCCATCGAGGCCCTCGAGCAGGGGCATGGTCAGGATGCACTGCTGCTCCTGCCCATAATCTTTCTGCAGTTCGCGGCCGACCAGCAAATTGAACTTCTGGTCGGTTCCACCCAGCTCAAGGTCGGCCTTCAAAGCGACCGAATCATAGCCTTGCATGAGCGGATAAAGGAACTCATGCACTGCAATCGGTGTCCCACTCTTGTAGCGCTTGGTGAAATCGTCGCGTTCCATCATGCGCGCCACGGTGTAGCGCGAGGCCAGCTCGATCATGCCGCGCGCGCCGAGCGGGTCGCACCACTCGGAGTTGTAGCGCAGCTCGGTGCGTCCTTCGTCGAGGATCAGGGCAACCTGGCGGAAATAGGTGTTCGCGTTTTCCTCGATCTGCTCGCGGGTGAGCGGTGGCCGTGTGGCATTGCGGCCCGAGGGGTCGCCGATCATCGACGTAAAATCGCCGATCAGGAAGATTACCTGGTGACCCAGGTCTTGCAGCTGGCGCAGCTTGTTCAGCACCACGGTATGGCCCAGGTGCAGGTCGGGCGCGGTCGGGTCGGCGCCTAATTTAATACGCAGCGGTACGCCGGTCGCTTCGGAGCGCTCCAGCTTGCGGGCAAATTCGCTCTCGACGAGCAGCTCGTCGACACCACGTTTCGTGACGGCGAGCGCCTCCTGCACTTTGTCGGAAAACACCTTGGCAGGGGCAGCGGAAACGGCGTTGTTAGTACTACAAGACGTCAAGTCTGTCATAGGTTTTTTTGTAGGAATTTGGCTAAAGCAGTTGTAGGCGCGCGTATTTTGGTATAATTCGCGATCCCATCAATCTTGCCTGCAGAGAACTTTTTAAATCAATAAGAAAAATAGCGTCCTAAGTTCAAGCGGCAAATTTTAACTGATTGCATGAACCCTATCTATAAAATCACCGGCAAGATCTCGACCAGCCTGGCAAACACGAGCCGCAAGGCCCGTATCCTCGGCGCTGGCGCCCTCGGCCTGGCTTTCTGCGCATTCGGCGCCGTGGCCACCGCTCCGATCGCCCAGGACGACCCAAGCGTGCCGGTCAAGTCTGTCGCCGAGGACCTGGCCCTGCCCAACCTCTCCGACCAGATCGCCGCTCTCCAGCAGGACGAGCAGCAATTCATCCACGAAGAACGCGTCCGCGCCGGCGATTCCCTCGGCACGATGCTCGGCCGCCTGGGCGTGGAAGACGCTGAAGCGCAAAAGTTCATTCGTTCGAACAAGGTTGCGCGCCGCATCCTGACCCTGAAAAACGGCAAGCGCCTGCAAGCCGAGACCGACGAGAACGGCCTGCTGCTGTCGCTGCGCGCCACCCTGGTCGACAAGAGCCAGGCTCCGACGACGCTGACGATCGCCCGCAACGGCGACAAGTTCAGCGCCAGCGAAGTCCCTGCCAAGCTCGAGCGCCGCGTCGAAATGCGTTCGCGCGAAATCACCAGCTCCTCGCTGTACTCGGCCACCGACGCGAACGTCGACGGCGGTTCGATCCCGGATTCGGTGGTCGGCGAAATCGTGCAGATGTTCTCCACCAATATCGACTTCCGCGGCGACCTGAAACGCGGCGACCGCTTCAATGTCGTCTACGAAACCTTCTGGCTCGACGGCGAACTGGTCAAGACCGGCCGCATCCTCGCCGGCGAATTCATCAACCGCGGCGTCAGCCACCAGGCCGTGTGGTTCGAAGACCCGGTCACCAAGCAGGGCAGCTATTACAGCCTCGACGGCAAATCGCTGAAGAAAGCCTTCCTCAAGTCGCCGCTGGAATTCTCGCGCGTCTCGTCGGGCTTCTCGAACCGCATCCACCCGATCTCGGGCCAGTGGAAAGCCCACAAGGGCATCGACTACGCCGCCTCGACCGGCACCCCGATCCGCGCTTCGGGCGACGGTACGGTCGACTTCGCCGGTGTGTCTGGCGGTTACGGCAACATGGTCGTCATCAAGCACTGGTCGAACTACAGCACAGCCTACGCCCACCTGAGCCGCTTCAACAGCGGTCTGCGCAAGGGCGCAAAAGTCAGCCAGGGCCAGGTGATCGGCTTTGTCGGCTCGACCGGCTGGTCGACCGGCGCCCACCTGCACTACGAGTTCCGCGTCGGTAATGTTGCACGCGATCCGAACACGCTGAAGAACCTGATGGCCGCGCCGCTGAACGCCGGCGAAATGACCCGCTTCAAGATGGCCGCAGCGGACATGAATCACCGCTTCTCGCTGCTGACTCCGGGCGGCAACGCCATGGCTGCCCGCTAAGCGCAAGCCGGACCAGCTCGACGCCTTCCCCGCTTCACGGCGCGGAAGGCGTTTTTCATTGGGGCGCCCGCCGCGCCATGCTTTAAGATGTGCACATGACGACTTCTTCCTCTCTCGCATCTTCCCGCCCTTCTTTCCTCTATATCGGCCTGATGTCGGGCACCAGCCTCGACGGCGTGGACGGCGTGCTGGCCGACTTCGGCAACGGCGCCATCCGCAGCATCGAGGCGGCCTTCGTGCCCTTCCCCGCCGCCTTGCGCGCCGAGCTGATGGCGCTGCAGGCAAACGGCGACAATGAGATCGAACGCGAAGCGATCGCCGCCAACGGCCTGGCGCACAGCTATGCCGCCTGTGTCGCGGCCCTGGTGGCGCAGGCGGCCAGTCCGGTGGCGGCGGTGGCGGTGCACGGCCAGACCATCCGCCACCGCCCCGAACTGGGTTTTACGCGCCAGACGAATAATCCCTCGCTGCTGGCGGAACTGACCGGCATCGACGTCATTGCCGATTTTCGCAGCCGCGACGTCGCCGCCGGCGGCCAGGGCGCGCCGCTGGTGCCGGCTTTCCACGCGGCCGCCTTCGGCAAGCCCGGGACGACGCGGGTGGTGGTGAATATCGGCGGCATCGGCAACATCAGCGTGCTGCACGGGGACGGCCGCGTGAGCGGTTACGACACCGGGCCGGGCAATGTGCTGCTGGACGGCTGGATCGGCCGCCACCAGGGCCAGGAATACGACGACGACGGCGCCTGGGGCGCGAGCGGCAAGGTGGACGAAACCCTGCTGGCCGCCCTGCTGGACGAGCCCTATTTCCGCCAGAGCGCCCCAAAAAGCACCGGGCGCGACCTGTTCCACCTGGCCTGGCTCGACGCCCGGCTGGCGCGCTTTGGAGAGCTGGCGCCAGCCGACGTCCAGGCGACGCTGGTGGCGCTGACGGCGCAGACGATCGCGCGCGCCATCCTGGATGAAGGTGTGGCGGTCGACGCGGTGTATGTCTGTGGTGGCGGCGCCTACAACAGCGCCCTGCTGCGCAGTCTGGCGGCGGCGCTCGGAGGCCGGATCCCGGTCGAATCGACGGCGCTGCTGGGCATTGCCCCGAACCGCGTCGAGGCGCTGGCGTTTGCCTGGCTGGGCTACCGCTTCAACCAGCGCCAGCCGGGCAATATGCCGGCGGTGACGGGGGCGAAGGGCTTGCGGGTGCTGGGGGCGCTGTATCCGGCGTGAGCCGATGTCACTGCGCGCACAAAAACAAATCCGGGCAGCGCCCGGATTCTTTTTACTGCCTGCCCTGCTTCAGCTTACGCCGAGAACGACGAGCCGCAGCCGCAGGTGCTGGTGGCGTTCGGGTTCTTGATGACGAACTGGGCGCCTTCGAGATCGTCCTTGTAGTCGATTTCGGCGCCGAGCAGGTACTGGTAGCTCATCGAGTCAATCAGCAGCTGCACGCCGTTCTTCTCCATGGTCGTGTCGTCGTCGTTGACGATTTCATCGAAGGTGAAGCCGTACTGGAAGCCCGAGCAGCCGCCGCCCTGCACGAAGACGCGCAGTTTGAGGTCGGGATTGCCCTCTTCCTCGATCAGCTGGGCCACTTTATCAGCAGCGCTGTCGGTGAAGACGATCGGGGTCGGGATGGTGTCAAAGTCAACTGCTTCGGCCACTGCTGTCATGGGATAAACTCCTGATTGGATTCAAATTTATTCCATTATAGACGGTTCGGGGTGCTCACGCTCCCGAAGCTTCCGCCACTGCCAGATGAAACACCGGTTCGCCCGCCGGCTGGTGCGTCAGCTTGCCGGTCACGAGCGCGCCGCCGTGCATTTCCAGCAGTTTGTAATGGACATCTCCATGTATGCGGCCTTTCGGCTGTAATTCAAGCAGTTCCGTCGAATGCACCGAGCCGGCGATGAAACCGTTAACCACCAGGTTGGCGCAGCGCACCTCGCCCTCGATGCGTGCGTGCTCCGAGACGATCAGGACGCTGCCCGCACCTTCGGCGGCGATCACGTTGCCGTGAACCTCGCCATCGATGCGCAGACCGCCGCTGAAGCACAGGTCCCCCTCGATACGGGCGGCAATGCCGATCAGGCTGTCAATTTCGCTTTTTACGTTGCGACCGAACATGGTGGCACCCCTGTGAGATAGAAAAGAGAACGATGCACAAACCAATCAGTGCATCGGTCAATTTACCGATCTGAACAGTTGCCACCTTGATCTAGCTCTGCTCCTGCCGTGCTCGCAGGAAACACCACAGTCTTCGACTTTTTAAGGAAGCAAGGCAATCTGTTGCAGTCCAGTCGTTTCCTCAAAGCCGAACATCAGGTTCATGCACTGCACGGCCTGGCCCGAGGCGCCCTTCACCAGGTTGTCCTGCACCACCAGGATGACGACCGTATTGCCGCCGTCCGGACGGTGCACGGCCAGGCGCAGCATGTTCGAGCCGCGGGTCGAGCGCGTTTCCGGGTGCGAACCGAAAGGCATCACGTCGACAAACGGCGCGTCGCGGTATTCGTCTTCGAACAAGGCCTGCAGGGCGGCGTCGTCGATGTCTTGCGTCAGGCGCGCGTACAGGGTCGCATGCATGCCGCGAATCATCGGCACCAGGTGCGGCGTAAAGATCAGGCCGACCTTCTGCTCGGTGAAGCGCTGCAGCTGGGCCGTGGTTTCCGGAGTATGGCGGTGGCCGGCAACGCCGTAGGCCTTGAAATTGTCGCTCGACTCGGAAAACAAGGTGCCGATCTCGGCCTTGCGCCCGGCGCCCGATACGCCCGACTTGGCGTCGGCGATCAGGTTGCCGGCGTCGACCAGGCCGGCCTTCAAGAGCGGCACGAAGCCCAGCTGCATCGTGGTCGGGTAGCAGCCGGGATTGGCGACCAGGCGCGCCTTGGCGATGGCGTCGCGGTTCAGTTCCGGCAGGCCATACACGGCTTCCTCGATCAGCTCTGGCGCGCTGTGCTCGATCTTGTACCATTTTTCGAAGCTGGCCCGGTCCTTCAGGCGGAAATCGGCGGCCAGGTCGATGACCTTCACGCCGGCGGCCAGCAGCGCCGGCGCTTGCGCCATCGCCACGCCGTGCGGGGTCGCGAAGAAGACCACGTCGCAGGCCGTCAGGTCGGCCTTGTCGGGCGCCGAGAAGGCCAGGTCCACGCGCCCGCGCAGCGACGGGAACATGTCGGCGACCGGCAGGCCGTCTTCCTTGCGCGAAGTGATTGCGGTGAGCTCCACGCCCGGATGGACAGCCAGCAGCCGCAGCAATTCCACGCCCGTGTATCCGGTGCCGCCAACGATGCCAACTTTGATCATGTCTAATCCTCTGGAAAATGAACGCCCGTGCGGGCCAATAATGTAATTTTAACAGTTCAGGCGTCGGTGCCCGTCATGCGCTCGGGGGCGTTCACCGGCAGCGGGTCGAGCGTCGAGGCCTTGCCGATGCGGTCGAAGTTCTCGTCCAGCCAGCGCTCGGCCGTCGCAATGCCGAGCTCGCGCAGGCGCAGCAGGAAAGGCAGTTCGGTGTTGAACTTGCTCGACAGGTCGAGCCGCTGCAGCTCTTCATTGCCGCTGATCAGGTGCAGGCGCACGCCGGCCGCCGGCACCAGTCCGGTGCCGTCGACATCCGGGACCACACCTGCGTCGCGGATCGAATTGACCTCGCGCACGAAGCTGATGTTGAAGGCGATTTCGCTGGTGCGGCTCTGGATATCGCTCATCGTCATCGGCAGGCCAGGTCGCGCGATCGGATTGTTCTGGACGATGACCAGGTCGACCGGTCCCTTGCCGACCAGCGGCGAGAGCGAGGGATTGCCGACGAAACTGCCGTCCCAGTAGGCTTCGCCGTCGATGATGACAGGGGTGAACACATACGGCAGGCAGGCCGAAGCGGCGATCATGCGGGCGTCGAGTTCGTCGCGCACGAAGAGTTTGCCCTTGCCGGTGCGAATATTCGTCGCCGGGATATAGACCTCGATCTCGCGGCAGGCGCGCACCCGCTCGAAATCGATCAGGCCGGCCAGCAAGGGAATCATCGGGTTCATCGAGAGCGGCGACGCCGGCGGCGCCAGTACGCCGCTGAACAGCTGCATCAACTGGTAGCCGGGCGAGCTGGCCAGGGTGCCACCGCCGATGGCCAGGTCGACCGGCGTCGGCCGCGCCGGGCTGAACATCGACGCCGCCCCGCTCAGGCCATGCCAGAAGCGCGCCAGGGCCGCGCGTGCACCCACGCGGCCGCCGCCATGCGCGTAGCCGTCAGCCACCACCGCGGCATTGACGCCGCCGGCGCTGGTGCCGCTGATGGCGGCGATTTCCAGCCGCTCCTCGCCCAGCAGGCGATCGAGTACGCCCCACCCGAAGGCGCCCAGCGAGCCCCCGCCCTGCAGCCCGAGGCTGATTCGTTTGATGCCGATTGTCATTCGCTGCTCCCGCGCTATGTCCAGCGGATAGTTTATCTTGGCGGCCACGGCGAGCTCGTTCGCTACCCGGTGTCAACAAAACCGTCGGGCCATGAAAAAAGCCGCCCGAAGGCGGCTTTCTGTCCAGCAATAACAGCCCGAAGGCTGTTCGAGGCGATTAACGCTTCGAGAACTGCTTGGCGCGACGTGCTTTACGCAGGCCGACTTTCTTACGCTCGACTTCACGGGCGTCACGGGTGACGAAACCGGCACGTGCCAGGTCGCCCTTGAGGCCTGCATCATAGTCGATCAGTGCGCGGGTGATGCCGTGACGCACGGCGCCAGCCTGGCCCGACTCGCCGCCGCCATGGACGTTGACCTTGATGTCGAAACGCTCGACATTGCCGGTCAGTTCCAGAGGCTGGCGAATGACCATCAGGCCGGTTTCGCGCGAGAAGTATTCGTTCGCAGGCTTGCCGTTCACGATGATCAGGCCAGTGCCGACTTTGATGAACACGCGAGCGACTGCACTCTTGCGACGGCCGGTGCCGTAGTTGTAGTTACCGATCATGTCAGTTCCTTAGAGGGTCAGTGCTTGTGGTTGCTGAGCTGCGTGCGGGTGCGAACCTTCCGCGTACACTTTCAGCTTCTTGATCATTGCGTAGCCCAGTGGGCCCTTCGGCAGCATGCCTTTGACAGCCTTCTCGAGCGCGCGGCCCGGGAAACGCTGTTGCATTTTCAGGAAGTTGGTTTCGTAAATACCGCCCGGGTAGCCCGAGTGACGGTAGTAGGTCTTGTTGGTGGCTTTCGTGCCGGTCACACGCAGCTTGCCTGCGTTGACGACGACGATGTAGTCACCGGTATCGACGTGAGGAGTGAATTCCGGTTTGTGTTTGCCGCGCAGTCGGAGTGCCACTTCGCTGGCAACACGTCCGAGGACCAAGTCCGTCGCGTCAATCACGAACCAGTCGCGCTGGACTTCATGGCCCTTAGCGGAAAAAGTTTTCATGTTGACTTCCTAAATAAATAAATTGCTCAAATGGTGGTTCCGCAACCGTAACTGCGGACTCTGCCTTATTGTCTTTTCCAGAGCAAATGGAAAGCCGACGATCATACCTCACCCAGCCATGGCGGGTCAAGGCGCCTGCCCGCTTGCCGCCCGCAACACGGCCCTGGCATGTGGTTCTCCATCCACATGCGGGTCAGGCTCTGTCAGGTTGCGATTACGCAAGCAATCCTTTGCGCGGCTGGCTAGACTCGTTCATTCATTCCCTCACGAAACTATCAGTTGACCACGGAAACGATGCGAATTTATTATGAGTGCATTGCCTGAGGAGTCTTTGTGAAAACCAGCCCCATCCTGCCTACCCTGCTTGCACTGCTGTTCGCAGCGTCGGGCCCGGCATCGGCCGCCCCGGCCGCCCCTGCCAGCACCAGCGCCGCGCGCAGCTGCCACCTGCCCGGCGTGGAAGAAGCACTGCGCTGCATCAGCGTTGCGGTTCCCCTCGATTACGCACGGCCCGCGGGCGCAGCGCTCAAGCTGCATGTGACGATCGCGCCGGCCTTCCGCGAAGGCGCCCGCAGCGACCCGCTGTTCGTGCTCGCGGGCGGGCCCGGCCAGGCCGGCAGCGACGTCATCGTCCTGCTGTCGGCCGCCTTCAAGCGGGTGCGCGCCACGCGCGACATCGTCTTCATCGACCAGCGCGGCACCGGGCTGTCGGGCAAGCTCGATTGCGAAAGCCGGCCCGAGCACGAGACAATGAGCGACGCCGAACTCGAAATCGAAGTAAGCAAATGCATCACCGGCAGCCGCGCCCCGTTTGCGGCCTACACCACGACCAACGCCGCGCGCGACCTCGACGCCGTGCGGCTTGCGCTCGGCTACGGCAAGGTCAACGTCTGGGGCGGCTCCTACGGCACCCGCCTGGCCCAGGCCTATGCGCGCGCCTTCCCCGCCAGCGTGCGCGCGCTGATCCTGGACGGCGTGGCCGCGCCCGACCAGGTCATTCCGGCGGGAGGGCGCGATGGCCAGGCCGCGCTCGACAAGCTGTTCGCGCACTGCGCGAGCGACGCCGGCTGCAAGAAGGCGTATCCGAACCTGCGCGCCGAATTCGACACGCTGGCCGCGCGCGCCGACGCCGGCATCAAACTGGCGATCACCAACCCGCGCACGGCGCAGCCGACGACATTGACCATGACCGGGGAGCGCTTCACCGGCACCGTCCACAGCATCCTGTACTCGCCGGCCGACGCCCGCCGCCTGCCCTTCCTGATCCACAGCGCTTACCAAGGGCGCTGGGAGCCCTTCGTCGCGCGCCAGAACATCGGCGGCGACCTCACCACCGAGTCGAGCAGCGCCTTTTTGCTGCACCTGGCCGTGATCTGCGCCGAGGACGTGCCGCGCATGACCCCGAGCCTGATGAAGGACGACGCGGCCCTCCTGACGCGCGCGCTGGCCGAGCGCATGCCGGCCATCTGCAAGACCATGAACGTGCCGGCCGTGCCGTATGCAGCGCCGACCCGGATCGCCGCGCCGGCCCTGCTGCTGTCGGGCGCGCTCGATCCGGTGACGCCGCCGCGGCGCGCCGAGGCCGCGGCCCGTCACATGGGCAGCGCGCGCCACCTGGTGGTGACAAACGCCGGCCACGGCATTTCACAGCTCGGCTGCATGCCGCGGCTGATGCGCGAATTCCTCGACAAGCCGGGCGCACAGCTCGACGCCAGATGCCTGGCCGAGATCCCGGCCCCGACCTTCCAGCTCGGCAGCGCCGGGCCGCAACCCTGAAAACGAGTTCGCCATGATCGAAGTACACGATGTACGTAAACAGTTCGGCGAGGTGCAGGCACTCGGCGGCGTCAGTTTCAGCGCGCGCGACGGCCAGATCACGGCCCTGCTCGGCCCCAACGGCGCCGGCAAGACCACCCTGCTGCGCACCCTGGTGGGCCTGCTCAAGCGCGACCACGGCAGGATCTCGATCGACGGCGTCGATCCGGAAATCGACCCGCTCACGGTTCGCCGCAACATCGGCTTCCTGACCGACCAGTTCGGGCTGTACGAGCGCCTCTCCACCCGCGAATACCTCACGTATTTCGGCGAGCTCAACGGCATGAAAGGCGCACCGCTGAAAACCCGGATCGAGGAAGTGTCGGAACTGCTGGCGATGGACGACATCCTGGAGCGCCGCACCAAGGGCTTTTCGCAGGGCCAGCGCATCAAGGTGGCGCTGGCGAGGACGCTGCTGCACCGCCCGCGCAACCTGCTGCTCGACGAACCGAGCCGCGGCCTTGACGTGATGAGCACGCGTGCGCTGCGGCGCGCCTTGCTGGCGCTGCGCGCCGACGGCTGCTGCGTCGTCATGGCCACCCACGTGATGCAGGAAGTGACGCACCTGTGCGATGACGTGATCGTCATCGCCAAGGGGCACACGGTGGCTCAGGGCTCTCCACTCGAACTGTGCGCCCGCACCGGCATTGCCAGCCTCGAAGATGCTTTTGTGAGCCTGGTCGGCGAAGAAGGGATCGCAGCATGAAGACGAATCCGAAGCCGCGCTCGAAACCTCCCTTCCTGGTCATCTTCCTCAAGGAACTCCGCGAAACCATGCGCGAAAAGCGCAACGTCGGCCTGCTGGTGCTGGTGACGCTGATGTACCCGGTGCTGCTCGGCGTCATGCTGAACCAGATCATCGACCGCGCCACCCGCTCCGAGCGCGAAGGCGTCGAGCTGGCGGTGATCGGCGCGGCCAGGGCGCCGACCCTGATGGCGCAGCTCAAGCAAAAGAACATCACGGTCGTCGACAGCGCACAGATGGACGAGCCGGCCATCGAGGCCCTGCTCGACACCGGCAAGGTGGCCGGGGTGCTGCGCCTGTCCGACAAGTTCGCCGAAAACTATGCCGCCATGCGCCCGGCCCGGATCGAACTGTGGTTCGACTCGGCCGCCGAAAAGGGCGCGCAGCGGCGCGAAGTCGAGGATGTCCTCAAGGCCTACAGCAGCAACGTCGCCAGCGCGCGCCTGCTGGCGCACGGCGTATCGCCGGCTACCCTGGCGCCGATCGAGGTGCAGCGCTACGACACCGGCACCAATGCCTCGCGCTCGGCCGGCCTGATCGGCAGCATGCTCAGCATGTTGTTCTTCCCCGCCTTCTTCTGCGGCATGTCGGCCGCGGTCGACAGCACCGCCGGCGAGCGCGAACGACGCTCGCTCGAAGTGCTGATGGCGCAGCCGGCGCGGGCCTGGGAAATCGTCACCGGCAAGTGGCTGATGGCCGGCGCCCTGGCCGTGGCCGGCCTCACGCTGGAGCTGCTGCTGGCGCACGCGGTGCTGCTCTGGCTGCCGCTGGAAGAACTCGGCATGTCCTGGAGCCTGACCTGGTTCGACATCACCCTGGTCTGCATCGTCGCGCTGCCGCTGGCGCTGCTGGCGGCGGCGCTGCAGATCGCGCTGGCGATGAACGCCAAGTCGTTCAAGGAAGCGCAAAGCCTGCTCAGCATCGCACTGCTGCTGCCGATGCTGCCCGGCGTCGTGGTGTCGATGATGGAGCTGAAAACCTCGCTCTGGATGTATGCCGTGCCGATGCTGTCGAACCAGACGCTGCTGCGCGAACTGTCGAAAGGCGTGGAGGTCGGCGCCCTGCCCTTCCTGATGACCTTCGTGAGCGCGGCACTGCCGATGCTGGCGGTGGTGGCCTTCGCCAGCTGGCGCATGAAGAGCGAGCGCTACGTGCTGGCGGTGTGAGGCTTACAATACCGCCACGATCACACCGGAGAGATGCAGATGGAAGTCAAAGTCAGCTGGAACGGCCCCTCGGGCATGGGTTTTCGCGCCGAGACCGGCACCGGCCACATGGTGGCGATGGACGGCGCGCCCGAGGCCGGCGGCCACAACCTGGCGCCGCGGCCGATGGAAATGCTGCTGGCCGGTACCGGCGGCTGCAGCGCCTTCGACGTGGTGCTGATCCTGCAGCGCGGGCGCGAGAACGTGCTCGGCTGCGAGGTCACGCTGCAGGCCGAGCGCGCCGAAACGGATCCGAAGGTGTTCACGAAGATTAATTTTCACTTCGTGGTCAGCGGCCGCGGCCTGAAGCCGGCGGCGGTCGAGCGCGCCATCAAGCTCTCGCACGAGAAATACTGCTCGGCCTCGATCATGATGGCCGCGACGGCGGAGCTGACGACTTCCTTCGAGGTCGTCGAGGCGCCGTAATTACACGTAATACGCCGTCGTCGTCATCACCTTCGCCATCGCCCGCATGGCCAGCTTCACCGGCACCGGCATCTCGGCCGCGCCGAGGGCCTGCGCGGCCGCGCCGTGCGCCACTTCATCCTGGCGCATCTGCTCGACGATCGCGCGCGACTTGACGTCGCAGGCGGGCAGCGTATCGAGGTGGGCGTTCAGGTGCGCCTCGACCTGGCGCTCAGTTTCGACCACGAAGCCGAGGCTGCGCGCGTCGCCCAGTTTTGCCGCCACCGTTCCCATCACGTAGGCGCCGGCATACCAGAGCGGATTGAGCAGGCTCGGTTGCGAGCCCAGCTCGGCCAGGCGCTCCGAGGTCCAGGCCAGGTGGTCTTCTTCCTCGCGGCCGGCCTGCACGAACTGGGCGCGCATGGCCGGTGTTTGCGCATGGCGCGCCTGCGAATTGTAGAGCGCCTGGGCGCACACTTCGCCGACATGGTTCACGCGCATCAGGCCGGCGCTGTGGCGCTGCTCGCGCTCGTCGAACTCGCAGTCGACCGCATGCGCGGCCGGGTTCGGGCGCGACGCGGATGCCACGCCGCCGACCACGCGCAAGGCCTTGTCGAAGCCGACGATCAGGTCGTCGAGTGGACTGATGAAACGGTTCGCTCGCATAGGATTCCAGTTATTCGCGGAAAAAGACCATTATAGGCGCGGGATTGCCTGGCCGCCGCTCCCCACGCTGGCCAGCGGGCGCCGCGCGCTTGGCTCCGGCTTTTGCGCGTTCTGGCCGGCGCTCTGCGCAACCCGTCGCACCGGCCCGGCAAAGCCAGCCGTTAGCGCATACAATGCAGGCGTCAAAAAGGCTTGGCGGAAACGAAACTGCGCCCTGCAAAAGTTCATCTGGAGTCCGCATGGAATTACGCATCCGCAATCTGTCCAAGACCTATGCCAACGGCGTGGTGGCGCTGGACCGGGTCACGCTGAACATCCCGCCCGGGATGTTCGGCCTGCTGGGGCCGAACGGCGCCGGCAAGTCGACCCTGATGCGCATCCTCGCCACGCTGCAGGAATGCGACAGCGGCTCGGTCTTCGCCGACGACATCGACGTGCTCGACGAAAAGGACGCCGTGCGCCGCATGCTCGGCTACCTGCCGCAGGATTTCGGCGTCTACCCGAAGACCAGCGCCTGGGAGCTGCTCGACCATTTCGCGCAACTGAAGGGCATCGCCAGCCGCGGCCGGCGGCGCGAAGTCGTCGACGGCCTGCTGCAGCAAACCAACCTGTTCGAGGTGCGCCACCAGAAGCTGGGCACCTTCTCGGGCGGCATGCGCCAGCGCTTCGGCGTGGCCCAGGCCCTGATCGGTGACCCGCAACTGATCATCGTCGACGAGCCGACCGCTGGCCTGGACCCGCAGGAACGGGTGCGCTTCCATAACCTGCTGGCCGACATCGGCGCCGACAAGACGGTGCTGCTGTCGACCCATATCGTGTCGGACGTGGCCGATCTGTGCGCCAACATGGCGATCATCAACAAGGGCCATGTGCTGCTGTGCGGAGAGCCGGCGCGCCTGATCGACGGCATCGAGGAATGCATCTGGGCGCGCTTCGTCGACAAGGCCGAACTGCCCCTGTTCCAGAAACAGCACGCCGTGATTTCGACGCGCCTGCGCGCCGGCCGCACGCTGATCCACGTGTATGCCGAGGGCGACCCGGGCATGGGCTTCGAACCGGCCCAGGCCAGCCTGGAAGACGTGTACTTCGCCACCATCGCCGGCCGCCACTACGGGCCCCACACCCAGGCCGGGAACTGCTGACGTGAACGCGCTGCTCGCCATCGCCGGGTTCGAGCTGCGCCAGCGCGCGCGTACCGTCTCGACCTGGGTCTACCTGGGGGCTTTCGTCCTGCTGGCGATGCTGTGGACGGCGGCCGCCGGCGGCGTGTTCAAGGACACCGTCGTGGCGTTTGGCGCGCGCGTGCTGATCAACGGGCCGCGCCAGGTGGCGCTGTCGAGCGCCTTCCTCGGCTGCGCGGGCGTGATCGTGGTGGCCGCCATCATGGGCCGCGCCGTGCAGCAGGATTTCGAGCACGGCATGCACCACTTCTTCTTCAGCGCGCCGGTCCCGAAGAGCGCCTACGTGTTCGGCCGCTTCGTCGGCGCGTTTGCCGTGCTGGCGCTGGTGTTTGCCGGTATTCCACTGGGCGAATGGCTGGGCAGCTTCGTGCCGGGCATCGATCCGGACCGTCTCGGCGCCGGCCGCGCCAGCACCTACCTGCTGCCCTGGCTGTTCACGCTGCTGCCCAACGTCTTCATTTTCGGCGCCATTTTCTTCGTGCTGGCCGCGCTGTCGCGGCGCATGCTGCCGGTGTACGTGGCCAGCATCGTCCTGACGATCGGCTACACGGTCGCGCCTTCGCTGGCGCGAGACTTCGACTACAAGCTGCTGGCCGCGCTGATCGACCCCTTCGGCACCACGGCGCTGGTGCACCTGACCGAATACTGGCCGACGCCGGCGCGCAACCTGCGCCCGGTGCTGCTCGAAGGCGTCTACCTGGCGAACCGCCTGGCCTGGTGCGGCTTCGGCCTGGCCGTGCTGCTGCTGGGCTACTGGCGACTGCACCTGGTGGGCATCCTGGAGTCGCGCGGGCGCGAGGCAAGCAGCGGCGGCGAAGCCGCGCTCAGCCTGTCGCAGGCGGCCGTGAATACCCGCGAGCGCCCCGATTTCGCACGCCGCAGCCTGGCGCTGCTCCTGGCCAGGGAAAGCCTGCTGCACCTGCGCCAGTCGGTCGCGACCCTGCCCTTCGCGCTGATCGCCCTGTGCGGCATGGGGCTGGTGGTCAGCGGCAGCTTCGAGACCGGCATGCTGCACGGCGCCAGCACCCATCCGGTGACCTGGCAGATGCTGGAACTGATCCGCGATGTGTTCGGCGTATTCGTGCCCCTGGTCACCGCCTTCTACGCGGCCCAGCTGGTGTGGCGCGAACGCGATGCGCGCATGGCCCAGCTGTTCGACGTGCTGCCGGTGCCGGGCTGGCTGGCGCCCGTGTCGAAAACCCTGGCGCTCGTGGCCATGCAGGCGCTGCTGCTCTTGCTGGCCATGCTGTGCGCGCTGCTGTGCCAGGTGTTCCGGGGCTATTTTGCGTTCGAGGCCGGCCTGTATTTCCAGTACCTGTTCACGCTGCTGCTGCCGCAGTATGCGCTGCTGGCGGTATTGTCGATCGCGGTACAGGTGCTGTGCAGCCGCAAATACCTCGGCTATGCGGTGCTGGCCGCGACCCAGACCCTGATCCTGGCCTGCCAGGGACGCGGCATCGACCACCCGCTGCTGGGTATCTTCCCGATCCTCGATTATTCAAGCATGAACGGCTTCGGCCACCACCTGCTGCGCGAGCGCGTGCTGCAGCTGTACTGGGCCGGCGCCGCATCCCTGCTGCTGCTCCTGTGCGTGGTGCTGTGGCCGCACGGCGTCAACGCCGAACTGCGCAGCCGCTGGCGCATGGCGCGCCAGCAGCTGACGCTGCCGGTGCTGGGCGCGTTCGGCGCCGCCCTGCTGCTGTTCGCGGGCAGCGGCGCCTTCATCTGGTACGAACTCGACGTGGCCGGCAACTACCGCACGACGCACGGCATCGAAGCGGCGCGCGCCGCCTACGAAGCGCGCTACCGGCAGCTGGCGGGCCTGCCGCAGCCGGCGCTGGCGGCGGTGGCCCTGCGGGTCGACATCCATCCACGTACCCGCACGCTCAACATCCAGGGGCGCTACGACCTCGAGAACCGCGGGCCGGTTCCACTGGCGGACCTGATCCTCTACCAGGCGCCGGGCGCCGACCTTGTCGGGCGCCTCGGCAAACCGGCGCGGCTGCTGGTGGCCGACCGCGCGCGCGGCCTGTTCCACTACCGGCTGGCCACGCCGCTGGCGCCGGGCGCGAGCATCCGCTTCGACTTCGATCTCAGCCAGGCGCCGGGCGGACTGCTCGGCATCGGCAGCGACACCCTGGTCGCCGCCAACGCAACCTGGTTCACGCACGACGCACTGCCGCGCATCGGCTACCAGCGCGCGGTCGAGCTGGTCGATGCGCGCGACCGCCGCCGCCACGGCCTGCCGGCGCGCGACCCGCAAGCAGGCAGGGCGCCGCAGGCCGCCACCGCGCTTCCCGGGCGCATTGCGTTCTCGGCCCTGATCAGCACCGCCGCCGACCAGATCGCGGTCGCTCCCGGCGCCCTCGAACGCGAATGGGTCGCGCAAGGGCGGCGCCACTTCCATTACCGGGCCGAGGCGCCGATCCTGGACAACTATGCGATCGCCTCGAGCCGCTATGCGGTGCGCCACGAACGCTGGCAGGACGTCGCGATCGATGCCTATTTCCAGCCCCGGCACGAGCGCAATGTCGAGCCCCTGCTGCGCGGCGCCAGCGCCGTGCTCGACTACGGCACACGCCATTTCGGCCCGTATCCCCTGCACGACCTGCGCCTGGTCGAGACGCCGCGCGCGGCGGCGATGGCCGTCCGCCAGGCGAGCGCCTTCCCCGGCATGCTGGCGCTGCCCGAGGATGGCGCCTTCATCGCCCGCGCCGACACGCGCGCCGCGTCACCCGGGCGCCGCGCCATCGACTATCCCTTCTACATGGGTGCATGGACGACGGCGCGCCAGTGGTGGGGCCAGCAGCTGCCCGAGGGCGTGCTGGCCGACAGCCTGGCCGAGTACACCGCCCTGATGGCGGTGCGGCGCAGCTTCGGCGCGCCCGCCATGCGGCCTTACCTGCGCCACGACCTGCACGCCTACCTGATGGGCCGCGCACTGGCCTCCGGCCGCGAACTGCCGCTGGCGCAGGCGACCGGCGCGGCGGAGCCCTGGCTGGGCCAGCGCAAGGGCGGCATGGCCTTGTACCTGCTGCAGGACGTGCTGGGCGAGGAAAAGCTGAACGGCATACTGCGGAGCATGTTGAGGGAGCTGTCGACACCTGATGCTGCGGCGCCGACCTTCGCCGGCCTTGCCCGCGCCCTGCGTGCGGCCGCGCTGCCCAACAAGGCCTATCTCGTGGACGACCTGTTCGACGCCATCGTCTTCTACGAGAACCGCGCCGACAGCGCCGTCGCCCGCCTGCGCGCCGACGGCCGCTACGAGGTGACGCTACGTGCCAGCGCCGGCAAGCTGCGCGTCGGCGGCGCGCTCGAGCAGGCGATGCCGCTGGCCGACAGCATCGAATTCGGCATCGACGACGCCGACGGAAAACCGCTGCTGCGCGAGCGGCGCATGGTCAACCAGGGACAGCTTGTCCTGAGTTTCGTGGTCGCCGCACGCCCCGCACGCGCAGGCATCGATCCCGACTACAAACTGATCGACAAGAAACCGGCCGACAACATGGTAATGATCGACATCCGTTAGAACTCGCGTTATTATCGGGTTACAATTATTAGTGAGGCCAATGATGTCTACCATGCTTGACGAAGTCTGCGAAAAAATTCAGCTATTGAGTGTCGTTGAACGGCACGAGGTGCTACGCATACTGCTCCAGGATGTGGATGGGCTGGACGGCGCCGATGCCGACGAGGCATTGCGCGAGGAAGTGGTTCGCCGCGTCAGGGCGATCCGCAACGGCGAAGCGGCGATCCGCGCACTGCAGGACTGGCAGGAATAAGCCGCGCTGCGGCGCGTGCAGCGCCTTGACGCTGCCCGGCCTACCCGATCCGGGTAGGCGCAGCAAACAAAACCGATACCCCGAATATGAAAAAACCGCAGCCCGAGGGCTGCGGTTTTTTTCGTGCCGGTGAAGCGCCTTATTTCTTGGCGGCCGGCGCTTTCCTGGCCGCGGCCTTCTTTGCGGCCGGCTTTTTGGCGGCGGCTTTCGCCGCCGGCTTCTTCGCCACCTTGGCTGCCACGGCAACGCCCTCGCCGCCTTCGGCGTCGGCAAGCGCGCCGGCTTTCGGCTTGGCGCCGGGCTTGGCCTTGCGCTCCTCGAACTCGAAGCTGATCTTGCCATCCTTGGCGCGCACCAGGTAGGCCTTGAACGCGCGGCGCGTGCGCTGCGATACGAAGCCGGGCATCAGGTCGGTCTTGCCGTCGTTGAGCAGCTTGGCCATCTGCTCGGGCAGGATTTCCTGCTGCAGGATGATGCGCCCGCTGCGGAAATCGCAGGTCTTCGGCTTGGCCACGGTTTTCTCGCAGACATAGGCCAGGCCCATCTCGTAGACGCCGCCAAAGCATTTCGGGCAGGGCCCGAGCGCGGTCTGGCCGGTGAAGTCGACGCCCTCGCCGTCCTCGCCGCCTTCCTGGTCCTGGCCGAAATCGAATTCGAGCTTGAAGTTGCTGATGTCCTCGTCGCGCACGATGCGCAGGATCGCCGCGAACGGACGGCCCATCTTCGAGCGGAAGCCCTGCAGCGGACCGATGGTGCGTTTTTCGAGCAGCTCTTCGACCTCGTTGATCTCGAACTGGCGGCTGCCCGGCGTCTTGCTCATCGAGAAGTCGCACTTGGTGCAGGCGAAGCGGCGGTAGTTTTCCTTGACCACGGCGGCGCAGTTCGGGCACGGCGTCGTCAAGGTGGCGTAATCGCCGGGGATGGTGTCGTTGCTGTATTCCTTGGCGCGCTTGACGATGATCTGGGTCATCTGGGCAATCTCGCGCATGAACTCTTCGCGCGAAATCTTGCCCTTCTCCATCTGCGACAGCTTGTATTCCCATTCGCCCGTCAGTTCCGGCGCCGTCAGTTCGTTCACGCCGAGGCCGCGCAGCAAGGTCATCAGTTGCGATGCCTTGGCGGTCGGGATCAGTTCGCGGCCTTCGCGGATCAGGTATTTTTCGTTGAGCAGGCCCTCGATGATGGCCGCGCGCGTCGCCGGCGTGCCTAGGCCCTTGCCGGCCATCGCATCGCGCAGCTCGTCCGAGTCGAGCAGCTTGCCCGCGCCTTCCATGGCCGACAGCAAGGTCGCCTCGCTGTAGCGCGCAGGCGGTTTCGTCACCAGGGCATTCGCCGTGATTTTATCGGTGAGAACCTTCTCGCCCTTGGCCACCGGCACCAGGGTGGCGCCATCCTTGTCGTCGCCCGTGGTGTCCTTGCCGTAGACGGCCAGCCAGCCAGGGTTCGTCATGACCTTGCCTTCAGTCTTGAACTGGTGGCCCGACACTTCGGTGAAGCGGGTCGTGACCAGGAACTCGGCCGGCGGGAAGAAGACGGCGAGGAAACGGCGCGTGACCAGGTCGTACAGCTTCTGCTCGGGCTCGCTCAGATTTTTCGGGGCGACGCCGGTCGGGATGATCGCGAAGTGGTCCGAGATCTTGGTGTTGTCGAAGATGCGCTTGTTCGGCTTGACCCAGCCGTTCTTGCTGACCTGTTTCGCGAACTGGTTGTAGTTATTCGTGTCGGCCAGCGCCGTCATCGTTTCCTTGACGGTCTGGATGTAGTCTTCCGGCAGGTGGCGCGAATCGGTACGCGGGTAGGTCAGCACCTTGTGCTTTTCGTACAGGGCCTGGGCCAGGCCCAGCGTGTTCTTGGCCGAGAAGCCGAAGCGGCCGTTGGCCTCGCGCTGCAGGCTGGTGAGGTCGAACAGGGCCGGCGCCATCGAGGTGGTCGGCTTCGATTCCTCGGTGACCACGCCCTGCTTGCCGCGGCAGGCGGCGGCGATCGAATCGGCGGCCGTCTTGCTCCACAGGCGCTCGGCGCGCTTCTCGGGGTCGTTCTCGTCCTTCTTGAACTTCTGGTCGAGCCAGCGCCCTTCGTAGACGCCAGCGGCGCAGACGAATTCAGCGCGCACTTCCCAGTAATCGCGGGAGACGAACTTCTTGATCTTTTCTTCGCGCTCAACCACGATCGACAGGGTCGGCGTCTGCACGCGGCCGACGGTGGTCAGGTAGAAGCCGCCCTCTTTCGAATTGAAGGCCGTCATCGCACGGGTGCCGTTGATGCCGATCAGCCAGTCCGCTTCCGAGCGGCAGCGCGCGGCGTCGGCCAGCGGCAGCATTTCTTCATCGCTGCGCAACTGCTTGAAACCTTCCTTGATCGCGTTGGCCGTCATCGACTGCAGCCACAGGCGTTTCACCGGCTGTTTCGCTTTTGCATTCTGGGCGATCAGGCGGAAGATCAGTTCTCCTTCGCGGCCCGCGTCGCATGCGTTGATGAGGGCGGTGACGTCCTTGCGCTTGATCAGCTTGTTCAGCACTTTCAAGCGCGACTCGGTCTTTGCAATCGGATTCAGCGCGAAGTACGGCGGAATCATCGGCAGGTGCGTGAAACTCCATTTGCCGCGCTTGACATCGAATTCCTCGGGCACCGCGATTTCCAGCAGGTGGCCGACGGCCGACGACAGGACGTATTCGTCGTTTTCGAAATACTCATCGTGCTTGGTGAAGCCGCCGAGCGTCTTGGCGATGTCATTCGCGACGGAGGGCTTCTCGGCGATGATGAGGGTTTTGGTCATAAAGTTTCTCGTCGTACTTATATTAGGTGTTTGGCCTGCGCATCATACAGGCTCCGGGAGCGGACCGGTGTGCAGGGTCTCGTGTCTTAGTAGTAACAGTCCCGAATGAGCGGCCAATGATAAGCGCCTTATCGCGCTGTTCGCAAGTAGGCTCTGCACCTTTGCAACGCGGTGCGGCAACTATTCGGGGAAAGGATGAGCAAGCATGACCACACTGAAACACGCTGCCTGGGTTTGGACTGAGCGTGCCTGGCCCTGAAACGACACCTGCCGCATGAGCGGCAGGTAGTGGGAGAAATTCTTTAATGCAGGCAGCGTGGAATCTGTTCGTCGTCGGAGCCGAACAGGTCATCGAAGATGAGCGCGTCCGGTTCCTTGTTCTGGCTCCACATCAGCATCAGGATGATGATCTTGAGCTTGCTGAGGGTGACCGGCGACTCGTCGACCGCGAGCGCGCGTTCGATGACGATTTCGCGCTGCACCGGCGTGAGCAGCTTGGCGCTTTCGAGGAACTGGATGAACCCGATCGCGGCGCTGCCAAGCTCGTTGTACTCCTCGTCCACGTAATAACGGGTGCCGGTGGAGGCAGTCACGTCTGCCAGCTCTTCAGCGGCCATTTCGGTAAGACCTGTAAGCCAGTCGATGGCCTCGCAGATCTCGAAGTCGTCGAAGCCGACGGCGGAGAGCTTGCGTGCCAGGGCAGCCGGCTCGGGGCAGGCTTCAGGACGATAGTACGTCTCGTAGAGGTAGACCAGGATGTCGAACATAGTGACGCTACTGTAGCAGCTAAGCTCGCACTGGTACAAGCTTGCTGCATGCGTGCGCATCCGGCGAACGAATTCCGTCGTTTTTCGGCCTTATCGGTTCGTATAGGCTTGTAAGTAAGCTTCGATGTAACGTGCCTTTTCCACGCCCATGCACCCTGCATTTCCTGCTGTTAGCCCCAGACGCGCTGCACCTTTCCGCCCGGCAGGCGCTCGAGCATCCCGGCCAGTTCCAGCGCCAATAAACCCATGCTCAGCTGGCCGATGCTCATGCCGGTTTGCTCGAGCAAGGTGTCGACGTCGAAGGCATCGTGCCCTAGCTGTGCCAGCAATTGATTGCAGTCGGTTTCGGTCGGCAGCGGGGCAGCCGATGGCGCCGGCATGGGGGCCAAGGGCGAGATGCGCAGCGATTCGAGCACCTCGTCCACGGTTTCGACCAAGCGTGCACCGTCGCGTATGAGCTTGTGGCAACCCTTGGCCAGCGGCGCATGGATCGAGCCGGGCATGGCGAACACTTCCCTGCCCTGTTCGGCGGCAACACGGGCGGTGATCAAGGAGCCCGATTGCGCCGCCGCCTCGACCACCAGCACGCCGCTCGACAGGCCGCTGATGATGCGGTTGCGGCGCGGGAAATTGCCGGCCATGGGCGGCGTGCCCAGCGGGTATTCGCTGACGATGGCGCCGTCCGCCGCAATGCGTTCGGCCAGCATCCGGTTGCGCACCGGATACGACAGGTCGACGCCGGTGCCGACCACGGCAATCGTCGAACCTGGGCCGCGCAGCGCGCCTTCGTGCGCGGCCGCGTCGATCCCGAGCGCCAGGCCCGACACGATGCAGACGCCGCTGTGCGACAGGGCGGCGGCAAAGGCGGTGGCGTTGGACTTGCCCTGAACGGTGGCGTTGCGGCTGCCGACGATCGCCAGGCCCGGACGGGCGAGCAGCTCGGCCCGCCCTGTTATATGGAGCAGCAGCGGCGGGTCGGGAATGTTGGCGAGCGCTGCGGGGTAGGCGGGGTCGCCCAGCGCCAGCAACTGATGCCCGGCTTGCCCGGCCCAGGCCAGCGTGGCCTCGGCCAGACGCAGGATGTCGGACGCCGGCGGCGCGCACAGGCTGCGGGCAATGGCCGGCTTGACGTGTGCGGCGAGCGCCGCGTAGGGAGCCTGGAAGAGCGCGCGCGGCGAACCGAAGGCCGCCAGCAGCAGGCGGGCGGTGCGCGGCCCGACCCCGCTCGTCGCTTCCAGGCGCAGCCAGCCGGTGATGTCGTCGAGGGACATGGCGGCGCTGCGCATCGAGATCGGGGCCGTGTCCTGCACGGTGGGATTACTCCGGTGATTTTGCCACGTCGCCAACTTGCACCGGCGCCGTCACTTGCATGATCAGGCCGTAGGAAACGCGGCCGAACACGCGGAAAATGAACAGGGTGCCGTACTGCTCATCGGGAAGCTTCATCGTCGCGCCGCCGAATCCCATGAAACCCTTGCGTCCGCCCGGATCGGCCACCGTCTTCCCGAAATGATAGAGCTGCAGCACCGAGCCGACATCGAGTCCGTCAATCGAACCGCGGTTGACAGTCACGACCTGGCTCTGCCCGGCGTAGCTGACGCCCGAATAGATCGACATCACGCGCGCATCGATCGGCGTTTGCGGCGCATGCGGCACGTAATTGCGCACAGTCGGCGGGGGCGCCGGCAGCAGGCGGTCGCCCACGCCCATTTCGCGCACCGAGCTCGACACGGTAAAGGTATGCACGTCGACGCCGGGTGCGGCGGCTTTCACCAGCCTGACGCTGCCGAGGTAGGCGGCCTCATGGGCGAGCACCTTGCCGGTCTGGGGGTCCTTCAAGGGGCCGCCCGGGCGGAACACCTGGAATTCAGTCGCGCCCTGCAGGTCGCCGCGCACATACACGCGGTCGCCACTGCCCAGGTACAGATGCCCCTCTTCCGAAGCGGCGATGCGCGGCGCGCCGGCCAGGCCGTCCTCCTCGATCACGAGCGGCTGGGTCAGGTAGGGTTCGATGACGCCGACCGGAATGGCGTCGATCGCCTGGCGTTCCAGTCCTTCGCTGCGCACACCGGGCGACAGGCGCACCAGTGGCGCTTCGGCGGCGCCGTTGCCCGGACGCGTCAGGGACAGGCGGCCGCGCGCGCGGTCGAAGTAGATGACCTGGCCCGGATAGATCCAGTGCGGATTGCGGATTTCGGCGCGGTTCAGGCCCCAGACTTGCGGCCAGCACCACGGGTGCTTCAGGAAGACGCCGGAAATGTCCCACAAGGTATCGCGCTTGACGACAACGTGCTGGTCCGGGGCATTTGGCTTGAAGCTGCATTCGGCAGCCTGGACGGGGCCCGCCACGACACACGCAACGAGGGCCACGGCTGCAGCCCGGGTCGCGACTGTGCTAAAATTTTTCATTGAAGACGTCCGTAAAATGCGGCATTGACAAGACAATTGCAGGCTTCGCTCATCAATCCGGCCAGCCGCGGCGCAAGAGACAGCAGCTTGAAGTTTGATCTGAAGCCCCCTTCCCGCCCCTGGCGGATCAAAAGGTTGCCCAACTGAATCAAATTCTGCACACAAATCCTTGAACTGGCAAGACAAACCGCGTCCTGCTGGCGGGGCAATGTGTTGCATTCCTGCTCGTGGCACTGCCTGCCTTGTATTGGCAACAACGCTTGCTTCTATTCTTATATTGCTTGCTTCTATTCTTACACTGAACTATTACCGAACTCCGATATGGCCCTTCTGAAGATCCTGCGTTATCCCGATCCCCGCCTGCACAAGATTGCCCAGCCGGTGAGCGAATTCGGCGAGCGTCTTGCGACCCTGGTCGCGGACATGGCCGAGACCATGTACGACGCACCGGGCGTGGGCCTGGCGGCGACCCAGGTCGACGTGCACGAGCGCGTGGTCGTGATCGACACCAGCGAGACCAGCGACGCATTGCTGGTGTTCGTCAATCCCGAGATCACCTGGGCCAGCGACGAGAAGCAGGTCTACGATGAAGGCTGCCTGTCGGTGCCGGGCATCTACGACGGCGTCGAACGCCCGTCGCGCGTGAAGGTGCGCGCCCAGGACGTCAAGGGCGCCTTCTTCGAGCGCGAATGCGACGGCTTGCTCGCCGTCTGCATCCAGCACGAGATGGACCACCTGATGGGCAAGGTGTTTGTCGAATACCTGTCGCCCCTGAAGCGCAACCGCATCAAGGCCAAGCTGCAGAAGGAAGAGCGCGGGCTGGAACGGGAAGCGGCCCTGAAAGCGGCCGGCCGCCGTTATTAAAGGCGCGCCGATGAAAGTCGTTTTCGCCGGCACGCCGGAGTTCGCCGCCGCGGCCCTGCGCGCCATCCACGGAGCCGGCTTCGAGATCCCGCTGGTGCTGACCCAGCCTGATCGCCCGGCCGGGCGCGGCATGCAATTGCAGGCCTCCAGCGTCAAGGCGGCTGCGCTCGAGTACGGCATCGAGGTGCTGCAGCCGCTATCCTTGCGCACCGACAGCCCTGATGCGCAGCGTGCGCTCGAGGCCCGGGCCGCCCATGCGCGCCTGCAGGCGCTCGACTACGACGTGATGGTGGTGGCGGCCTATGGCCTGATCCTGCCGCGCAGCACGCTCGAGATCGCACCCTGCATCAATATCCACGGTTCACTGCTGCCACGCTGGCGTGGCGCCGCGCCGATCCACCGTGCAATCGAAAGCGGCGACCGCGAAACCGGGGTCACCATCATGGGCATGGAAGAAGGCCTCGATACCGGCCCGATGATGCTGATCGAACGCGTCGCCATCGAGGACCGTGATACCACCGGCAGCCTGCACGACAAGCTCGCGGCCCTGGGCGCGGCCATGATCGTGGAAGCCCTGCGGCGCATGGAAAAGAATGCCTTGCCGGCCACGCCGCAGCCCGAGGCGGGCGTGACCTACGCGGCCAAGATCAGCAAGGACGAAGCGAAGCTCGACTTCCGCCTGCCGGCCGAGGTGCTGTGGCGCAAGGTACGTGCCTTCAACCCCTTCCCCGGTGCGCAAGGCAGCGTGAACGGCACGGCGATCAAGATCTGGCAGGCCGAACCGGTCGAAGCCAGCGGCGTGCCGGGCCAGGTGCTGGCAGTCGACGGCGGCGGGATTGTCGTCGCCTGCGGCGAGGGTGCGCTACGCCTGCACCAGCTGCAAAAACCGGGCGGCAAGCGCCTGGCGGCGGCGGAATTCCTGAAAAGCTTCCCGCTGGCAGGAGTGAATTTCAGCTGAGCGTTTCATATAAATAACAATGCGCCCGATGGGCGCATTTTTGCTGGCAGCTGCAAGAACCCGACTTATTCGTCGACTGCTTCGGCGTCGCGCTGCGCTGCCATATGGTCGCGCAGGACCTGGTTGATGCGGGTCTGGTAACCTGGTCCGGCTGCCTTGAACCACTCCAGCATATCGACGTCGAGACGGATCGTCACGATTTGCTTGGCGCCCGCCACCTGGTATTTCGGCGCTGCTTCAGGCACGTGGCTGTGCAGTGCAGGCTGGTCCCAATCTGGCTCATATTCTTTATTCATGCTCATCCACCCTGTGTTGATTCGCGCCATTTTACTCTTGGCATGCGTTTATTGTCGCCGCTGTATGTATCCGCAACATTGCGAAAGCGGGGCGATTTGTAACGTCGTGTAACAATTAGATGCATAAACACATAACGATACAATCTGCCCGACGGCGCTGCCCAGCAGGGGCAATCCGCAGCATTGACGTATAATTTCAGACCGCCCCAAGCATGCTACGCGACCGCGCAAGGCCAGCAAGATCACTTCCTGAAAGCTACCGATGACTGCCCCGACCCCTACCCGCTCCCCGATCGAAACCCAGCTGCGCGAGATCCTGTCGCGCCGCATCATGGTGCTCGACGGTGCGATGGGCACGATCATCCAGCAATACAAACTCGACGAGGTGGCTTACCGGGGCGGTCCCGAGGGGCGCTTTATCGGCTTCGCCGCACCGGAAGACAGCGGCACGCGCGAGCTTTTCGTGAAGGGCAACAACGAGTTGCTGACCCTGACCCAGCCGCACATCATCCAGGAGATCCACGAGCGCTACCTCGCGGCCGGCGCCGACCTGATCGAGACTAACACCTTCGGCGCGACCGGCGTCGCGCAGGACGATTACCACATGGGCCACCTGGCCCGCGAGATGAACGTCCAGGCCGCCGGGCTGGCGCGCGCGGCTTGCGACAAATACAGTACGCCGGACAAACCGCGTTTCGTCGCCGGCGCCCTCGGCCCGACGCCGAAGACCGCCTCGATCTCGCCGGACGTGAACGACCCGGCCGCGCGCAACATCAGCTTCGATCAACTGGTCGACAGCTACCACGAGCAGGTGGAAGGCCTGGTCGAGGGCGGCGTCGACGTCCTGCTCGTCGAAACCATCTTCGACACCCTGAATTGCAAGGCGGCGCTGTTCGCGATCGACCGGTATTTCGACGCGCACCCCGCCACCCCGCGCAAACCGATCATGATTTCGGGGACCGTAACGGACGCTTCCGGGCGCATCCTGTCGGGCCAGACGGTTGCCGCTTTCTGGAATTCGGTGCGCCATGCGAAACCGCTGACGATCGGCCTGAATTGCGCGCTCGGTGCAGCGCTGATGCGTCCGTACGCCGAAGAGCTGTCGCAGATTGCCGATACCTTCGTCTGCATCTACCCGAACGCCGGCCTGCCCAATCCGATGAGCGACACCGGTTTCGACGAACTGCCGGCCGACACTTCCGCCCTGCTGCGCGAATTCGCCGACGCCGGTTTCGTCAACATCGCCGGCGGCTGCTGCGGCACCACGCCCGAGCATATCGAAGCGATATCGAAGCTGCTCTCGAGCGCCCGGCCGCGCGCCGTGCCGGAGGTGCCGGTCGCGCTGCGCCTGGCGGGCCTGGAGCCGTTCACGGTCGACGACGCCTCGCTGTTCGTCAACGTCGGCGAGCGCACCAACGTCACCGGCTCGAAAGCGTTTGCACGCATGATCCTCAACGAGCAGTTCGACGAGGCCTTGTCGGTGGCGCGCCAGCAGGTCGAGAACGGCGCCCAGGTCATCGACATCAACATGGACGAGGCGATGCTCGACTCGCAGGCGGCCATGACGCGCTTCCTGAACCTGATCGCCTCCGAGCCCGACATTTCGCGGGTGCCGATCATGATCGACTCCTCGAAATGGAGCGTCATCGAGGCCGGCCTGAAATGCGTGCAAGGCAAGGCCATCGTCAATTCGATTTCGCTGAAAGAAGGCGAAGAAGAATTCCTGCGCCAGGCGCGCCTGTGCCGCCGCTACGGCGCCGCCGTGATCGTGATGGCCTTCGACGAGCAGGGCCAGGCCGACACCTTTGCCCGCAAAACCGAGATCTGCAGGCGCGCCTACGACACCCTGGTGCAGCAGGTCGGCTTCCCGCCGGAAGACATCATCTTCGATCCGAACATCTTTGCGGTTGCCACCGGCATCGAAGAGCACAACAACTACGCGGTCGATTTCATCAACGCCACGCGCTGGATCCGCCAGAACCTGCCGCATGCGAAGGTGTCGGGCGGCGTGTCGAATGTGTCGTTCAGCTTCCGCGGCAACGACCCGGCGCGCGAAGCGATCCACACCGTGTTCCTGTACCACGCGATCCAGGCCGGCATGACGATGGGGATCGTCAACGCGGGCATGGTCGGCGTCTACGACGACCTGCCTGCGGAACTGCGCGAACGCGTCGAGGACGTGGTGCTGAACCGCCGCGACGACGCCACCGAGCGCATGATCGAGATTGCCGGCACCCTGAAGGCGGGCGCCGGCAAGCAGGAGCAGAACCTCGAGTGGCGCGACGGCCCGGTCGAGAAGCGCCTGGCGCATGCGCTGGTGCACGGCATCACGCAATGGATCATCGAGGACACCGAGGAAGCGCGCCAGAACGTGCTGAACGCGGGCGGGCGCCCGATCAATGTCATCGAAGGCCCGCTGATGGCCGGCATGGACATCGTCGGCGACCTGTTCGGCCAGGGCAAGATGTTCCTGCCGCAGGTCGTCAAATCGGCGCGCGTAATGAAGGGGGCCGTGGCCCACCTGATTCCCTTCATCGAAGAAGAAAAGGCGCGCGAAGAAGAACGGACCGGCGTCAGCGCCAAACCGAAGGGCAAGATCGTGATCGCCACCGTCAAGGGCGACGTCCACGACATCGGCAAGAACATCGTCTCGGTGGTCCTGCAATGTAATAACTTCGAGGTGGTCAACATGGGCGTGATGGTGCCCTGCTCCGAGATCCTCGCGAAAGCCAAGCTCGAAAACGCCGACATCGTCGGCCTGTCCGGCCTGATCACGCCCTCGCTGGAAGAAATGGCGCACGTCGCGAAAGAGATGCAGCGCGACCCCTGGTTCCGCGAGCGCGGCATTCCGCTCCTGATCGGCGGCGCCACCACCAGCCGCGCCCACACCGCCGTCAAGATCGCCCCGCACTACGACGGCCCGGTCGTGTATGTGCCGGACGCCTCGCGTTCGGTCTCGGTCGCGCAGTCGCTGCTGACACCGGAGACGCGCGAGCAGTACCTGGCCGACATCCGGCTCGACTATGCGCGCATCCGCGAACAGCACGCCAACAAGAAGGCGCTGCCGATGCTGGGCATCGAGGCCGCGCGCGCCAACAAGGCGAAGCTGGAATTTGCCCCGGTCAGGCCGAAGTTCATTGGCCGCCGCGAGTTCAAAAATGTCGACCTCGCCCTGCTGGCGCGCTACATCGACTGGGGACCCTTCTTCCAGACCTGGGACCTGGCCGGCCCCTACCCGGCGATCCTCTCGGACCCGGTCGTCGGCGAGGCGGCGTCGAAGGTGTTCGAGGAAGGCCAGGCGCTGCTGAAAAAGCTGATCGAGGGCCGCTGGCTGACGGCGAATGGCGCCATTGCGCTGCTGCCGGCCAACAGCGTGAACGACGACGACATCGAGATCTATACCGACGACACGCGCGACAAGCTCGCATTCACCTGGCACGGCCTGCGCCAGCAGGGCGTGAAGCCGGTCGTGGACGGCGTGCAGCGCCCGAACCAGTGCCTGGCCGATTTCATCGCGCCCAAAGTCTCCGGCGTGCCCGACTATATCGGCATGTTCGCCGTCACCGCGGGCCTGGGCATCGAGAAGCACGAGCAGCGCTTCGAAGCGGCGCACGACGATTACTCGTCGATCATGCTCAAAGCCCTGGCCGACCGCCTGGCCGAAGCCTTTGCCGAATACCTGCACGAGCGTGTCCGCACCGATTTGTGGGGTTATGCGGCCGCCGAAGACCTCGGCCCGCTCGAGCTGATCGCCGAACAATACGTCGGCATCCGTCCGGCGCCGGGCTATCCGGCCTGCCCCGAGCATACGGTCAAGGCGGACCTGTTTGCGGCGCTGCAGGCCGCCGACGTCGGCCTGCAGCTGACCGAATCGTATGCGATGTATCCGGGCGCGGCGGTATCGGGCTTCTATTTCGCCCATCCGGCATCGAAGTATTTCGTGGTGGGGAAAATCGGCGAGGACCAGCTGGCGGACATGGCGCGCCGCCGCGGCATGGACAAGGCCGAGCTGGAGCGGCACCTGGCGCCGAACCTGTCGTGAGGGATTGAACTTACGCAGTTTAGCGTTGCCTAAGTCCTTATCATGGCAACGCATCTTTCGACCAAGCGCTGGCAGGATGGCATCATCCTGCTGCTGGGCGTGTGGCTCTTCGTTTCGCCCTGGGTGATGGGCTATCCGAGCGACTCGCCGCCGGCGCTCAACGCCTTCATCGCCGGCGCCATCATCGCGATCCTCGCGATCTTCGACCTCTATAAAACCTATGTCTGGGCCGTGGTGGTAAACATCCTTGTCGGCGCCTGGGTGGCGGCCTCGCCCTGGGTAGTGGACGTCGTCGCGGACGGCGCGATGAGCATGAGCATGCTCATGGTCGGCCTTGCGACCATCGTGCTCGGACTATGGGAAATGCGCTCGGACCCCGACCTGCACCAGCAGTGGTCGGGCACGGCTTGAAGCGGCCGATGCACTACCGGGTGCGCTACAGGGCGTAGCGCACTACCTTGTCGCCCCATTCGAAGGCGGCCATTTCCAGTTCGACCAGGTCGTCGCCGCTGTCGGCCAGTTCGTGCAGCGCCGGCAGCACCGGACCCGCGCCGTCTTCCATCTGTTCGAAGGATTCCGCCAGGCGCAGCAGCTCGCCGAAAAAACCGGACCGGCGCAGCAGCGCATTCGTCACTTCGTCGCTGACCGGGATCTGTTCGACCAGGTCGGCCATCGGCACGCAGAACAGCGTGTCCATCAGCGACATGATGCCGACCGTGAAGGCGATGTCGGCGACACGCGGCTGGCCCGGGCGCAGGCGCTGGGCCAGCAGCTCCATCAGGCGTGCACGGGTACTGGCCAGCATCAGCAGCGGCGAGTGGGCATGGCCGCGTGCATGGCCCTGCGACTGGGGCTCGGCATACAGCATGATCTGCAGCCAGCGCTGCAACTGGCGCCGGCCCAGCACGAGCAGGGCCTGGGCGATCGAATCGACGCGCTGGCGCAGGCCGGCGGCCGGGGTATTCACGATGCGCAGCAGGTTGATCGACAGCGTCACGTCGCGCTTGACGGCGCGCTCGACGTCGCGGTTGTCGGCGTCGGAACTCACCAGCGTCAACAGGTCGACCACCGCCATTTGCGAGGGCGACAGCTTGCGCCCGGCGATGATCGATGGCTTGGCAAAATAAAAGCCCTGGAAATAATCGAAGCCGAGGTCGAGACAGGTCTTGTACTCGGCCTGGCTTTCAACCTTCTCGGCGATCAGGAATTTACCGGTTCCCCGCAAGCGGGGAACCAGGCCTAACATCGTCACCACCGGCATCGTGCGCAGGTCGACCTTGACGAAGTCGAGCAGCGGCAGCAGGCGTCCGAGGCGCTCGCCGTGGGCGCCCGCTTCGGCGGCGAAGCGGAAACCGTGGCCCGACAGCTCGGCCAGGCGCCACAGCACCTGCTCGCTGGCCTCGACCGTGCCGACCAGCTCAATCACGGTGCGCTCGCGCGGCAGGAAGGAGAAGATATCGCTCATCAACACTTCGGTGTCGACGTTCAGGAAGGCGGTGGCGTCGCCGACCGCGCGCGACAAACCGAGCTGCGCCGCGTGGGCAATCACGTCCGCCGTGGCGCCGATGCCGCTGTCGAACTCGGCCGCATTCTTCTGGGTATTACGGAACAGCAGTTCGTAGCCAAACAGCGCCTGGTTGCGGTCGAGTACCGGCTGGCGCGCCAGGTAGAAGTTACGCAGTTGCAGTGGCTGGGATGGCTGGTCAAGGCTGGCGCTATTGGTCATCGCTGTCCCGTAGTCGGAGTGAAGCCGCCACTCTACCGCATTCCCGACAGTTAGTGGCCTACCGGCATCATTTAGAAGAAAATAAACGACCTGGCGTCAACAACCTGCTGAAACCGGCGCGCCATCGACAAACAACATCAACTCGCCGGGCGCGAACTCGATCCAGGTCTCGTTCGTCGTCAGGGGTTCGGTCACGATGATGGCGACTCGGTCGTTCGGGGTGGTGACCTGCGAAAAGTCGACCGACAAGTCTTCGTCGGACAGGCTGGCAGCGGCAAACGGGTATTGGCGCACTACGTAGCAGAGCTTGGTGGAGCAATGCGCGAACAGGGCCGTACCGTCGGACAGCATCATGTTGAAGGTGCCGTAAGCCGAGACAGCCTGCACCAGTTCCGCGAGGGCCGCGCGCAGGGCCGGGATGGCGGGCGGCGCGTCGCCGAAGCGGCGGCGCAATTCCTGCAGCAGGAAGCAGAAGGCGGTTTCGCTGTCGGTATTGCCGACCGGGCGGAAAGCGCCGTCGAGTTGCGGCTGGAACTCCTTCAGGTCGCCGTTGTGGGCGAACACCCAGTAGCGTCCCCACAATTCGCGCACGAAGGGATGGCAGTTTTCGAGCGCCACCTGGCCTTGCGTGGCCTTGCGGATATGGGCGATGACGTTGGTGGACTTGATAGGGTAACGCTTGATCAGTTCGGCGATGGGCGAGACGATCGCGGCCTGGTGGTCGACGAAATGACGCACGCCGGCGCCTTCGAAAAATGCGATGCCCCAGCCGTCGTGATGGGTGTCGGTACGGCCGCCGCGGTGGGCGAAGCCGGTGAAGGAAAAGACAATGTCGGTCGGGACATTGCAGTTCATTGCAAGAAGTTGGCACATGGCAGGCAGCTTACCATGTCGACCGGATTGCACGGGATGGGGAGGAGGTCCAGGGCGAACGCGGCGCCAGCGGGTGCCGGTGCCTGCATTCAGTTGTCGTCCCTGGCCGTCTGTGTCGTGATGTTCCGCTTGAGTGCGCCCGCACGGAGCGAGCGCGGTGGGCTTAGTGCAGCACCACCGGCTGGTTCATCATCGTGTCGTAGGAGCCGAGGAAATCGTCGATTTCTTCCATGGTCGGCTCGCTGGCAATGAGATTGTTGACGTCGCGGCGGAACGATTGCGCCAGTTTGCCGCCAATGAACGCTTCGCGCCGGCCGGCCTTGTCGACGATTTCGTAGCCACCGAAGCGCAGGGCCTCGAGGTCGCGATCGACGCCAAATTCGACGACGCTATACTGTTCGCTGTTGTAGATCATGTTCATGGTGACTCCTTCTCTTGATCAAGTGTTGCACCAGCTGCGCGGCGGCGGGCGGCTGGTGTCGACTTCAGTTCAGAGGTGGGGCTTGCGTGACCGATTTCAAGTAGCGAGGTCAGGCATAAGAGCCAACAGCTGATCGTATGGCGTGCTGCTCAACCATGATCGCAACTGGTCCAGGTGCACCGTGCCCGCGACGCCGATGAAAAGACGTGAGGGCCGCTGACGCAGCAGACGATTTAATGTAACACGCATCACCAGATTTCCTGCGCAGCACAAGCATCCGGGAGCGATGCGCGAGATCATGAGTTTGTCGGAATTTTCCAGTAGGAGCTTGCCATCCGGAAGACCCTCGAGGATCACGCCAACAGCGTCCTCACGGGGCGTAGAGGAAGCATCCGCAGCAGCGATGGCGGCCGCAATCGCCGCTTCGCGGGCGCTCGCGCTGGCGCCCGTGACCAGCACCGTAGGAATCGGATGACGCAAAGAGAAGCCGGATGAGAAAGGATTTGCCCACCCGTTCGCTGGCGACCGGGTGGCTTGAAGCGAGGGTGTCAGCCGCCGCGCTTGCCGAGCTTGCCCGGTTCGACGCCGAGCTGCTTGAGCTTGCGGTACAGGTGGGTGCGCTCGAGGCCGGTCTTTTCGGCCACGCGCGTCATGCTGCCGCCTTCGCGGCCCAGGTGGTGCTCGAAATACATGCGCTCGAAAGCGTCGCGCGCTTCGCGCAGCGGCAGGTCGAAGGACAAGGTATAGCCCTGGGTTTCGCCGTGGCCGGTCACGCCCACGCGTGCGCCATTGAGCGGCGCCGGCATCGGCTGGGCCGCGTACATCGGGCTCGAGACGGGCGGCGCTTCCACCATCGGCGGCGGCATGCTTGGCCGCGGCGGCGGGCTCGGTGCGCGCGCCACTTCCTGGGCGCGCGTCAGACCCTGCTGCACGGCTTTCAGCAGTTTTTGCAGGGCGATCGGCTTTTCGAGGAAATTCAGGGCGCCAATGCGGGTCGCCTCGACGGCGGTATCGATGGTGGCGTGTCCCGACATCATGATCACGGGCATGGTCAGCATGCCGTCGCGCTGCCATTCCTTGAGCAGGGTGACGCCGTCGGTGTCCGGCATCCAGATATCGAGCAGCACCAGATCCGGTGCGCCGGCTGCGCGCGCTTCGCGTGCCTGCTGCGCGTTTTCCGCCAGCGTGATTGCGTGGCCTTCGTCTCCCAAAATTTCCGAGAGCAGCTCGCGGATGCCCATTTCATCATCGACTACGAGTATGTTCGCCATCTTTTGCCTTCCGTCTCCGCCTGACTTAACAGTTGTAGTGCACGTTTGTGAATCTCGGCTGTGAATCTCGACTGTGAGTCTTACTGTAATTCTCAGTTGTGATCCAGCAGCGATTCTATGCCTGATTTACGCTTCGGCCAAGTTCGCCTCTTGTGCTAACTTTAACAGCAAAATGAAGACTGATGCGCCACTTCCGTCGGGGCGGTTCTGGACGTCGATGCGTCCGCCATGCTCGTCGATGATCTTCTTCACCATCGGCAGGCCCAGACCGGTGCCGCGCGCTTTCGACGTGACATAGGGCTCGAAGGCGCGCGCCAGGATTTTTGGCGCAAAACCCGGACCATTATCGAGGATTGCCAGGCGCACGGCGGTGCCGGCGGCGCCGTCGGCGCCGGTGTAGTGGATGACTTCCGTGAGGATGTCGATCCGTGGCGAGGGCGCGCCGCCAGTACGGTCGGCGAGCGCGTCCTGGGCGTTCTGCAGCAGGTTGTGTATCACCTGGCGCAGCTGGGTGCCGTCGCCCATCACCCGCGGCAGGTCCGGCTCGAGCGCGGCATGGATGATGTCGGAAGCATCCTCGGCCATGTACAGGTTGAGGATTTCCTCGATCAGGGCGTTCAGGTCGAGCGGTTCCAGCACCGCCGGCGGCGTGCGCGCATAGTCGCGGAAATCGTCGACCATGCGCTTCATGGCGTCGACCTGGTTGACGATGGTGGTGGTGGCGCGCGCCAGCAGCGCCGCATCGACCGCATCGAGCTTGCCTTCGAGCTTCATCTGCAGGCGCTCGGCCGACAGCTGGATCGGCGTCAGCGGGTTCTTGATTTCGTGCGCCAGGCGACGCGCGACTTCACCCCAGGCCACCGAGCGCTGGGCCGAGATCACGTCCGAGATATCGTCGAACACGACGATGAAGCCGCTGCCCACGCCCACCGGCAGGCGCGAACCGCGCGCCAGCAAGGTGGTGTCGTGGTCTTCAGCGGAGTCGGCGCCGGTGTTACGGCGAGGGATCTCGACTTCCAGCTGCCAGTGGGTGCGCTGGCGCGAAGTGCCGGCGGCCGACTGCGCGCTCTGCGTCGAAAAAGCGCGCGTGATGGCGTTGGCGAAGGTCTCGAGTCCCTCGATCTTCGACAGCGGCCCGTTCAGGTGGCACTGCTCCATCTGCAGGATGCGGCAGGCAGCCTCGTTCGAATTCACCACCGTGCCGTCGGCGTCGAGCACCAGCACGCCGGCCGACATGTTGGCCAGCACCGATTCGAGGTGGGCCTTGGCGCTTTGCAGGGCGGCGCGATTGCGTTCGACCGCGCTCCTGGCTTCGAACAGCTGGCCGGTCATGGCGTTGAAGGACTGCGTCAGCGTGCCTAGTTCGTCGTTGGTTTCGACGATCGGGCGCGGCGACAGATCGCCTTCGGCCACCGCCTGCGTGCCTTCGGCCAGCACCAGCAGCGGCTGCGCCAGGTTCCCGGCGATCAGCACGGCGCTGCCGATGGCGCCGAAAATGGTCATCAGGAGAGTCAGCGTGAGCGTGTTCATGTACATGCGCTGGAGGCCGGCGCGCGCCACCGAGCGCGCCTTGTATTCGGAGAAAGCGCTGCGCAGCACGGCGGCGTTCGAGGCCAGGTTGACCGGCACCGCCTGCATCAGCTGCAGGTAGCGCGGCGCGGCGCCCGGCGGCTCGGGCACGGCCAGCACCACGCGCTGGCGCAGGCCGGTGACGGCATCGAGCCCGTCCGGGCCGGCGGTGTCGCGGAAATCGAGTTCGATGCCGCCCTCGGTGCGCGCATGGCCGCCGGGCATGCTGGCCTGGCGCAGCATTTGCGGGGTCGGCAGGTCGCCGGTGAGGTCGGCGCGGCGGTCTTCGCTGGCGCTGGCAATGAGCTTGCCGCCGGCGTCGAGCAGCATGGCGCTTTGCATGCCGTCGGTCTCGGCCACGAGCTGCGACAGCGTCATGCGCGCGCCCATGTCGCTCTGGCCCGAGAGTGTGGCCGCCACCGTCTGGCCGCGCCCGGAGAGTTCGGTGAGCGACTCGTCGAGCGCCGCGTGGCCCAGGTTCAGGCCGGACTGCAGCGCGGCCTCGATCTTGACGTCGAACCAGGACTCGATCGAATGGGAGACGAACTGCACCGAGACCATGAAGATGACCAGGCCGGGCAGGATGCCGATGCCGGCAAACAGCAGCACCAGGCGCGCCATCAGGCGCGAGCCGAAGCGTCCCTCCTTGTAGCGCGAATACAGGCGCCCGAGGGCGATCAATACCAGGATCAGCAGCAGGAACGCGATCGTCGCGTTCAGCCCCAGCAGCCAGTAATAATAGCGTTCGAAGAAACCGGAATTGTCGGAAGCCGAGGCGAGCAGGAACAGCAGGATCGAGACAACCGCCCCGCCGACCACCAGCGCGTAGCGCAGGGCCTGGTTTACGGCTTTACTCCGCACGGTAATTGAAGGTCTTCCGGTTCGAGGCGAGCTGCCAGTCCGAATTATTGAAGGCGTTCACCTGCAGCGGCTTTTGCAGCAGCTCGCGGTTCATGTACATGCGCAGCGACACTTCATAGGTTTCGCCGTGCTTGAGCGCACCCCTGGGCGCGATCAGCCAGCGGCTCGGGCGCCGGATCTGGAACATCGCCTCGTCGAGGGTCTGGTAGGTTTGCTGGACGCTGCCCTGGAGCGACACGTAATACTGGCGCAGCAGCACGTCATAGGAAATGCTGACCGTGCGTTTCGAGGAAACGGCGCGGTCGTCGCGCCAGTACCAGCGCGGGCGCACCAGTTCGATCTCGGTGGTGAAGTAGAGCTTGACGCCATGCTGGAGGGCGTCTTCCAGGTCGCGGTTCAGGTCGAACGAGTAATTCGCCGCGAGGCGATAGCCTTCGTCGGTCGCTTCGATCCTGGCCAGCGTGATATCGATCCCCTCGGCCGCCTGCGCCGATGCGCACGCGAAGACCAGCAGCAGCTGGCAGGCGAGGAGGCGGAAAAATCGTAAAGTCACAGGGGAGCCGGAACCTAAATTAATGGAGCGAATTGCGCGGGAACATCAGGCCCGTCGCTTCTGGAACACGGCATAGAACAGACCGTCATGGTCGATTTCGGCGCCGCTCACTGGCAGCAGCTGACCGGGCGCCTCGAGGCGTACGGCGTCGTCATGGCGCGCCGCGAACGCGGCCGCCTGTGCCTCGGATTCCTGGGGCCAGAGCGAACATGTCACAAACAACAATTTACCATCGGCCCGCAGCATCTGCCAAAGATTGTCGAGTATCTGCGCGGAAAGTGTTGTAAGTTGGCGCGTGTCGGTCTTCCTGCGCAGCCAGCGAATGTCGGGGTGGCGGCGCACGATGCCCGAGGCCGTGCACGGCACGTCGGCCAGGATGCGGTCGAAGTGGCGGCCGTCCCACCAGTAATCGGCTTGCGCCGGGGCGCTCACCAGGGTGGCGCTCAAGCCCAGCCGCCCCAGGTTGTCGCCGACGCGCACCAGGCGCTGCGAATCGGAGTCGACCGCTACCAGCTCGACGCCGGCCGCTTCCAGGATGTGGCCGCTCTTGCCGCCCGGAGCGGCGCAGGCATCCAGCACGCGCATGCCGTCCTGCAGGTCGAGCAGCGGCGCGGCCAGCTGGGCGCCGGCGTCCTGCACCGACACCAGGCCCTCGTGGAAGCCCGGCAGCTGGGCCACGTTCATCGCCTGCTTCAGGCGCAAGGCGGTCGGGCCGATCCGCTCCGCCGCGAAACCTTCTTCTTCCAGACGGCGCAGGTAGTCCTCGACCGAGGATTTACGCGTATTCACGCGCAGCGTCAGCGGCGGGTGGCCGTTGCCTGCCGCGAGGATGGCTTCCCAGTCGCGCGGATAGGCGGCGCGGGTGGCGTCGATCCACCACTGCGGGTAGTTCCACTGCGCCAGCGGCTGCTTCAGGGCCTCGGCGACCAATGCCTCGCGCTCGCGCAGGAAGCGGCGCAGCACGGCGTTCACCATCGCCTTGGCATGCGCCAGGTCGGGGTGGCGGCTGGCTGCCGTGACGGCTTGGTCGACCACGGTGAAGGGCTCGTAGGCGGCCCGCTCGCCATCGAGCGTATCGAGCAGCACCAGCGCGCAGGTCAGCAGGCCGGCCAGCATCGGCACGTCCGGCGCCTTGGTCGTCATCAGCCCGAGCAGGGTCTCGGCCCGGCCCATCCCGCGCATCGTGCGATAGGCCAGGTCCTGGATCGCGCCGCGCGTCTGGGACGCGGCTTCGTAACTCGAAAACACCTGTGCCAGGGCCTGCGGCAGCGCCGTGCCGCCGCGCACCGCGGCCACCGCACTGGCCGCGCCCAGCAGGGCCAGCGCCAGCGAGTCGGCCGGCAGGTCCGGACGGAACTCCTGCTGGAACTGGGGCTTCAGTTCGTAGCTGGGACGCGGCGCGGGCGCCGGCGTTGGCGCAGGCCTGGCCGCGGGTTTGACCGGCGGGCGCGGCGCCTGGGCTTTCGGCTTCGGCTTCGCATACTGGGCGGCAGGGTTCGACGGCCTGGCAGGCGACCTGGCTTGCGCCTTGTCGGTGCTGGCGCCCTTGGGCTGGATGGAGAGCGTGCGGCGCTTGTCGGTCATGATGGCGGGTCGATACTGAAAGGGGCACATTGTACCGGCTATGCCTTTGGCCGGGCTTAAAGGATGGGTGCAGGCATGGCGGCGGCCGCCGCCGCGGCCGTACTCCGCGCTGCGGCAAACCAGTATAATGACCTCTTGCGTGCCGTGGCCGCGCCACCGCTTCACCGAACTTACCGAACACACCCTATGCTCGCCCAACAAAAACAACAGATTGCTGCCCTCTTCCAGGCCGCCCTCGCGCCGATCCTCGCAGGCACCGATGTGGTTCCAACGCATCAACAGCTGAATATTGTCTTGGAACGCCCGCGCGACCCCAGCCACGGCGACGTTGCCTGCAATATCGCCATGCAGCTGGCCAAGGGTCTGAAAACCAACCCGCGCGAGCTGGCCACGCGCCTGGTTGCCGCCCTGCTGGCCGACCCGGCTGCCGCCGGCCTGGTTGAATCGGCGGACGTGGCCGGCCCCGGCTTCATCAACCTGCGCGTGGCGGCCAGCGCCAAGCAGGCGGTGGTGCGCACGGTGCTCCAGGAAGCCGAGGCCTTCGGGCGCGGCGACGCCGGCGCGGGCCACCACGCCATCATCGAATTCGTCTCGGCCAACCCGACCGGCCCGCTGCACGTCGGCCATGGCCGCCAGGCGGCCCTCGGCGACGCCCTGTCCTCGCTGTTCGAGTCGCAGGGCCATGCCGTCACGCGCGAGTTCTACTACAACGACGCCGGCGTCCAGATCGCAACGCTGGCCAACTCGGTGCAGGCGCGCGCGCGCGGCTTCAAGCCGGGCGACGCGCAGTGGCCCGAGTCGGCCTATAACGGCGACTACATCGCCGACATCGCCGCCGATTTCCTGGCCGGTAAAACCGTGTCCGCCAGCGACGGCGCGCCGAGCACCGCCAGCGGCAACCCCGACGACCTCGAATCGATCCGCCGTTTCGCGGTGGCCTACCTGCGCAACGAGCAGGACATCGACCTGCAGGCGTTCGGCGTCAAGTTCGACAACTATTATCTCGAGTCTTCGCTCTACGCCGACGGCAAGGTCGACGAGGCCGTGCAGGCCCTGGTCGACGCCGGCGTCACCTACGAGCAGGACGGCGCGCTGTGGCTCAAGACCACCGACTATGGCGACGACAAGGACCGCGTGATGCGCAAGTCCGACGGCACCTATACGTATTTCGTGCCGGACGTCGCCTACCACATGCAGAAATTCCGCCGCGGTTTCGATCAGGCCATCAACGTCCAGGGCAGCGACCACCACGGCACCATTGCCCGCGTGCGCGCCGGCCTGCAGGCCGTGAACATCGGCGTACCGCAGGGCTACCCGGACTACGTGCTGCACAAGATGGTCACCGTCATGAAGAACGGCGAAGAGGTCAAGATCTCGAAGCGCGCCGGCTCCTACGTGACCGTGCGCGACCTGATCGAATGGTCGGGCAATGGCGATGTCGAGCGTGGCCGCGACGCGGTGCGCTTCTTCCTCATCTCGCGCAAGGCCGATACCGAATTCGTGTTCGACGTCGACGTCGCGCTCGCCACCGGCGAAGAAAACCCGGTGTATTACGTGCAGTACGCCCATGCACGGATCTGCTCGGCCCTGGCCAACTGGGGCGGCGACGAGACGCTGCTCGCAAACGTCGATCTGTCGCGCCTGAGCACCCCGCACGAGGCCAGCCTGCTGTCGAAACTGGCGGCCTATCCGGAGATGCTGGCGCGCGCCCGGATCGAACTCGGCCCGCACCAGGTGGCGTTCTACCTGCGCGAGCTGGCCGGCGAATTGCACAGCTATTATTTCGCGCACAAATGGCTGCTCGACGACGACGAGCCGCTCAAGCTGGCGCGCCTGGCCCTGGCCAGCGCCACCCGCCAGGTGCTGCGCAACGGCCTGGCCCTGATCGGCGTTTCGGCCCCGGCCAAGATGGAACGCGCCCCGGCCGAGGCAGCAGCAGAACCGCAAGCATAACCACGCACAGAACCCGCCACCATGACCGCAACCCTTCGTTTTTCGTCCTTCCTGCGCCAGCGCGGCAGCACCCTGACCGGCTTCATCATCGGCCTGATTATCGGCCTCGGGATTGCGGTCGTGGTCGCGCTGATGATCACCAAGGGCGCCTCGCCCTTCACCGACCGCTCCAACAAGATGGGCCGCCCGGCCGACCTCGAACCGAGCCTGGCGAGCGACCCGAACAAGCCGATGTACGGCAACCGCGAAGCCGCGCGCGAAGCGAGCAAGCAGCTGGCCGAACGTGAAGCGGCCAAGGCCGCCAAAGCGGCGGCCGCCGCGGCAGCGCCGAAGCCCGCCGCGCCCGAAGCCGACCCGCTGGGCCAGGCGATTGCCGGCATGAGCGACACGGCGGCGCCGAAACCGGCTGCGGCCGCAGCTGCGCCTGCAGCCGCGCCAGCCGCAGCGGCGGGCACGCCGGCGGCCACAGCGGCCACGGCGGCAGGTGGCGACGACAAGTACGTCTACTTCCTGCAGGCCGGCGCCTTCCGCGAGATCTCGGACGCCGAAGCCACCCGCGCCAAACTCGCCCTGCTCGGTTTCGAGGCGGCCATCAGCGACCGCACCAGCGACAGCGGCGTGCTGCACCGTGTCCGCCTCGGCCCGTTCAGCCAGGTCGAAGCCGTCAACAAGGCGCGCGCCAAGCTGCTCGACAGCGGGATCGACGTCGCCATCGTCCGCAACCAGAAATAATTTTAAATAAGGGTATTCCGATGAAGCTGCTCCGCCGCCTGCTGTGCACCACTGTCCTGCTGAGCCTCACCGGCGCCGCCTTTGCCGCGCCTGCCGCTGCCCCGAAAGAGGGCCAGCAGTACCAGGTACTGCCGCAGAAACTGGACACGCCGGCCGGCAAGCAGGTCGAAGTCATCGAGTTCTTTTCCTACGCCTGCCCGCACTGCAATGCCTTCGAGCCGGCGCTGGAAACCTGGGTGAAAAAACAGGGCGACAACATCGTCTTCCGGCGCGTGCACGTCGACGCCGGCCAGCGCGGCGTCGCCCAGCAGCGCCTGTACTACACGCTCGAGTCGCTGGGCCTGCTGTCCCAGTACCACGGCAAGGCCTTTGCCGCCATGCACCAGCAACGCCTGCGCCTGGACGACGACGACGAGGTGCTGGCCTGGGCCGCGCAAGCCGGCATCGACCGCGCCCGCTTCGAGAACGCCTACCGTTCCTTCGGGGTGCAGGCCAAGCTGCGCCGCGCCGGCGTCATGATGAACGAGTACAAGGTCGACCACTGGCCGTTCGTCGCGGTCGACGGCCGCTTCATCACCTCGCCCTCGATGGCGACCGAAGGCCAGCCGCACGACCACGCGCACGAGCACAACGAGGCCGAACAGCAGGCCCGTACGCTGCAGGTGATGGACGCGCTGGTCGCGCGCGCAAAAGCCGACAAGAACGCAGGCAAGGGCGCGGCCGGGAAATGACCGCAGCGGCCGGCGCCGAGCGGGTCTTCATTACCGGCGCCTCGAGCGGCATCGGCGCCGCCCTGGCGCGCGAATACGCGGCGCGCGGCGCCACCCTGGGCCTGCTCGCGCGGCGCGGCGACGCCCTGCAGGCCCTGGCCGCCGCCCTGCCCCACCCGGAACGCCACCGCACCTACGCGGTCGACATCCTCGACCATGCGGCCCTGGCCGCTGCGGCGGCCGACTTCATGCACAGCGCCGGCGGCGCCGACATCGTCATCGCCAGTGCGGGCATTTCGCACGGCACCCTGACCGAACGCCAGGCCGACCTGGCCGTCTTCGACGCGGTGTTCGCCACCAACGTCAACGCCCTGGTCGCCACCTTCGCCCCTTTCATCGAGCCGATGAAAAAACAATCCGGCGCCTGCCGGCTGGTTGCCATCGGCAGCGTGGCCGGCGTGCGCGGCATGCGCGGCGCCGGCGCCTATTGCGCTTCGAAAGCGGCGGTGCGGGTGTACTGCGAATCGCTGCGGCTGGAACTGAAACGATCGAACATCCGGGTGGTGACCATCGCCCCCGGCTACATCGACACTCCCATGACCCGCAAGAACCGCTTTCCCATGCCCTTCCTGATGCCGGCCGAGCGCTTCGCCCTTGCCGCCGCCCAGGCGATCGCGCGCGGCGACAGCTACCGCGTGCTGCCCTGGCAAATGGGCCTGGTCGCGCGCTTGCTGGCCGTGCTGCCGAATGCGCTGTTCGACCTGCTGTTCTCGCGCGCGCCGACCAAGCAGCCGAAGGAAGCCGCATGAACGCCATCACGATCGCCGCGCTGTCGAAGGCGCGCGTCGCGGTCGAGGTGGTCGATGAGACCGGCTCGACGAATGCCGACCTGCTGGCGCGCGCGGGCGCGTCCACGCAGGCGCTTGCCGCGCCGCTCACCGCGCCTCTTACCGAGCCGCTGCTGCTGGTCGCGCGCAACCAGACCGCCGGCCGCGGACGGGCCGGGCGCAGCTGGCTGTCTTCAAACGACGCCTCGCTCACCTTTTCGCTGGCCTGGCGTTTCGATGGCGGCCTGACCCGCCTCGCGGGCCTGCCGCTGGCGGTTGGCGTGGCGCTCGCCGAAACGCTCGAGCGGCTCGGCGTGCAGGTCGCCCTCAAGTGGCCGAACGACGTGCTGCGCGACGGCGACAAGCTGGCCGGCATCCTGATCGAAACCGCGGCCGCGCCGGGCGGCGGCACCTGGGCGGTGATCGGCATCGGCCTGAACCTCCTGATGCCGAACGAACTCGAGGCCCGCATCGGGCGCAGCGCCGCCTCGCTGCCGTGGCTGGCGCGCATGGAGCGCGACTCGCTCATGGCTGCGCTGCTCGACGGCCTGGCCGCCTGCCTGCGCGAATTCGAGCGCGGCGGCTTTCCGCCGTTCGTGGCGCGCTGGAACCTGCGCCATGCCTGGCAGGGCGAACTCGTCACCATCATCGACGGGGGCGCAGTGCTGCACGAAGGCCTGGCTGCCGGTGTCGACGATGGCGGCCGCCTGCTGCTCGATACGCCCGCGGGCCGGATCGCGGTGCTGGCCGGCGACGTATCGCTGCGCATGAAGGGCGCCTGATGTTGCTGCTGGTCGATGCGGGCAATACCCGGGTGAAGTGGGCGCTGGCGCTCGACGGCGCCGCGCCGGGCGAATGGGTCGAAACAGGCGCAGTGCAGCATGCCGATCTCGACGCGGCCGGCGCCGCCTGGCGCATTGCCGGTATCAGCCGCGCGATTGTCGCCAACGTGGCCGGTCCCGGCTTGCGCGCGCGGCTGTCCGCGCTGCTCGGCCCGATCGATACCGAATGGTTCGCCTCGAGCGCGGCGCGCGCGGGGATGGTCAACGGCTACCGCGCGCCGGAATCGCTGGGTTGCGACCGCTTTGCCGCCGCTATCGGCGCGCGCGCCCTGCTCCCTGGCCGGGCGCTGGTGGTCGCCACTTGTGGCACCGCAACCACGATCGACGCGGTGAGTGCCGACGGACGTTTTGTTGGCGGCATGATCCTGCCGGGCCTGGCGCTGATGGCCGCCGCCCTGGCGCGCAACACCGCCCAGCTGCCGCAGGTGACGCCAGGCAGCATCGCGCCGCCCTTGTTTGCCGACAACACGCAGGACGCCATCGTCTCGGGCTGCCTGTCGGCGCAGGCTGGCGCGATCGAGCGCGCGCTGGCGAGCCACAGCCAGGACATGGACTCAAACATGGCCGCCTGCATTGTCTCGGGTGGCGCGGCGCCGTATATTGCGCCCGCGCTCAAGTTCGCGCACCGAATGGTCGATAATATCGTGCTGGTCGGACTGCACGCGGTGCTGCTGGCCGGGATCGATGCAAGTTCAGTGGGAGACAAGGCGTGACGAGATTCGTATTCTGGGCTTTGCTGTGCGCGAACGCGCTGGTGTTCGCCTATGGCCAGGGCTTGCTGGGCACGCCCGATGGAGCGACGCGCGAGCCGGCGCGCCTGCGCAACCAGATCGCGGCGAGCAAACTGGTGCTGCTCAAGGGTGAACCGCCCCCGATCCTGGCCAGCGCCCCGCCGGAAGCGGTCGCCGCAAGCGCGCCGCCGCCGCTGCCGGCCGAGCCGGTGCCAGCCGCCGCTCCCCTGCTTGCCTGCGTCGAGACCGACGCCTTTACGGCCGGTGACGCACGCCGCTTCGAAACCCGCCTCGCGAAACTCGAGCTGGGCACGCGCCAGGCGCGCCTGACGGTGCCGTTCCAGGAAGTGACCAGCCATCTGGTCTATCTGCCCCCGCAAGGCGGCAAGGAAGGCGCGGACCGCCGCATCGCCGAGCTGCGCGCACGCGGCATGACGACCTTCTTCATCATGCAGGGCGAGTCGCCCCTGCGCCATGCGATTTCGCTGGGCGTGTTCAGGAGCGAGGCGGCCGCGCGCGTGCATGCGGCAACGCTGACGAAACAGGGCATCGCCAACGTGCGCATCCTGCCGCGCGGCCCGCAATCGCAGCGCTTTGCCTACCGCTTCCGCGACATCGATGCCGAGATCCGCAAGCGCATCGCCGACGCCGGACGGGGCATGCCTGCCGCAGTGCTGCACCTGTGCCGGTGATCTGCCCCCAAGTACTCACCCAAAAATAAACTTGTTTTTGGCTGCCATAACCGGCGCATCGCTGCGTTGCTTCCGGTTCTGTTTGCCAAAATTCACGTTTATTTCTGGTCGAGTACTTAGCGCTTCACCACGATCGGCTTCAAACCCAGCTGCGACGGCAGAGCGCGCGCGGCCTGCTGCGCCAGCGCACGCGATTCGAAGGGCCCGCCGTATAGGCGGTGCACGGCGCCGGCGGGCGCCACTTCCAGCTTGCCAAGGTCGACGCCTGACTCGAGCAGTTGCCGGCTCATTTCCTGCGCCGTGTCGGCGCGGCTCCAGGCGCCCAGCTGCAGATAGAATCCTGCCGCCGCCGCAACCGGTTTCGCCGGCAGCGCCTGCGCCAGCGCGGCGCTGTCGGTCTGCACCCGGTCTTCCAGCATCAGCGCGGCAATTTCCGGCGATGCCGGCGCGGCGGCGCTTGGCGCTGCCTGGGCCTGCGAGGTGGCGGCGCGGCGTTCGCGCGGGAGGCGGATCGGGTCGTTCGGGAACAGGCGCTCGACCTCGACTTCATGGCTGCCGCGCCCGAGCAGGCCGAGTTTCAGCGCCGCCGTGTACGAGACATCGACCACGCGGCTGGCGTGGAAGGGACCGCGGTCGTTGATGCGCACCACCACCGACCTGCCGCTGGAGATATGGGTGACACGGGCGTAGGACGGGATCGGCAGCGTCGGATGCGCGGCCGTCATCTTGTACATGTCGTAGGGTTCGCCCGAGGAAGTGCGCTGGCCGTGGAACTTGACGCCGTACCAGCTGGCCACGCCGCGCTGCACGAAAGGCTGCTCGTGCAGGATCGGGTTGTAGGTCTGGCCAAAGACCGAGTACGGCCGGTTCGCCCACTTGGCATACGGTTCGGCGCGCACGACGGCGTCGGGAACGAGTTCCAGGCCGACCGGGATGTTGCGGCCGGGGCCGTCATCCTTGTAGTAGCCGCCGCGTCCGGAACCGGCCGGCGGCAGCACCACCGCGCCGTGTTCGGCGCTCATTTTGTGTTGCCAAGGCAGCGGAAGCAGGCTATTGCGTTCACCGGTGGTTCCGCAGCCGGTCACCAATGCCACGAGGGCAATGACCGCTGGGAGATGTCTCGGAGCGGTCATCGCATCCTCCTCCATTTAAGTCTGCACCAGCTTTCGGTGCCGTTGAATGCTCATCAATATACCAGCGCCGAGGCCCAGCGTAATGAACGCCGTTCCGCCGTAGCTCATGAAAGGCAGGGGAACTCCCACCACCGGCAGGATGCCGCTCACCATGCCCATGTTGACAAAGGCATATGTAAAGAAAATCATCGTGATCGCGCCGGCCAGCAGCCGCGAGAACATGTTCGGGGCATTCGCGGCAATCATTGCGCCGCGGCCGATCAGCAATAGATAGATTACCAAAAGAAAGAGGTTGCCGACCAGTCCAAATTCTTCCGAATAGACCGAAAACACGAAGTCCGTGGTCTGTTCGGGCACGAATTCGAGCTGGCCCTGGGTGCCTTGCGTATATCCCTTGCCAGTGATGCCGCCCGACCCGATGGCGATGGTCGACTGGATGATGTGGAAGCCCTTGCCCAGCGGGTCCGAGGTGGGGTCGATCAGGGTCATGATCCGCTCGCGCTGATAGTCGTGCAGCATCGACCAGGCGACCGGCATGCCGGCGGCGGCGGCCAGGGCCAGCCCGATCAGCACTTTCCACGACAGGCCGGCGAGGAAAATCACGTAGAAGCCGGAGGCGCCCACCAGCAGCGCCGTGCCGAGGTCGGGCTGCTTGGCGATCAGCACGAACGGAATCAGGAGCAGTATCCCCGCCACCGCGAACGACTTCCAGTTGCCCGCCTTGGCGCGATGCTGGAAATACCAGGCGATCATCAAGGGGGTGGCGATCTTCATGATTTCCGAAGGCTGGATGTCGACCCCCAGGTGCAGCCAGCGCCGCGCGCCCTTCTTGATGATGCCGAACATGGCCACCGCGATCAGCAGGGTGACGCCGGCGGTATAGATCGGCACCGCGAGGCGCATCAGGGTTTGCGGCGGAATCAGCGACGCCACCCACATGACGACGAAGGACAGGATGAAGTTGCGCATCTGCGCTTCGGCACGGCCGGGGAATTCGGCGCCGGCCGAGGACATCGTGATCATGCTGGTGGTGAGCAGCATGAACAGGATCATCGCCAGCGGCCAGTCGAAGACATTGAAATAGGGTTTCAGGCGGCGGCCAAGGGAACGCCGCTCGGGATAATAGGCCATCCGGTAAATCCTAGTGGGGGGCCGTCGCGGCCGCTTTGGCGGCGGCAGCGTCGGCAGGCTTGGGTGGCGGCGGGCGCTTGCCGAGCAAATAGTAATCGAGCGCCTTGCGCGCGATCGGGGCGGCCGAGGCGGCGCCGAAGCCGGCGTTCTCGACCACCAGCGCGATCGCGATGCGCGGCTTGTCGGCGGGAGCGAACGCCACATACAGCGCATTGTCGCGGTGGCGCTCGTCGATCGCGTTGGCGTTGTACTTCTGGCCTTTCAGGCCGATGACCTGGGCGGTACCGGTCTTGCCGGCCGAAATATAGGCGGCGTTTTTAAAGGCGCGGTGGCCGGTGCCGTAGGTTTCCTGGGTCACGCCGACCATGGTCTGCTTGATGAAGTCGATGTTCGATTGCTTGAGCGGGATGCGGCGGCTCTCCTTCGGCACGGTCATGGTGCGCTGGCGCGTGGCGCCGTCCTCGATCAGCTTGACCAGGTGCGGGCGCATGACGACGCCGTTGTTGGCGAGGTTGGCTACCGCGTGCGCCAGCTGGATCATCGTGTAGTTGTTGAAGCCCTGCCCGATGCTGATCGAAATGGTGTCGCCGCCGACCCATTTCTGGGCCGCGCGGTTGCGCTTGAAGCGGTTCGCCTTCCACTCCTTGGACGGCAGCACGCCGGTCTTTTCGTGGTCGAGGTCGATGCCGGTCGGCTCGCCGAAGCCGAAGGGACGCATGAAGGCCGACATCCGGTCGACCCCCATCTCGTGGCCGAGCTGATAGTAATAGGTGTCGCAGGATTCGACCACCGAGCGGTACATGTCGACCGTACCGTGCCCGCCCGGCTTGTCGTCGTTGAAGCGGTGGCCGCCGAGCATGAAGAAACCGGGATCGCGGATCGCGTCCGACGGCCGGCGCAAGCCCAGCTCGAGGGCGGCGAGCGACATGAAAGGCTTGAAGGTGGAGCCCGGCGGATAGGTGCCCGACAGGGGCCGGTTCATCAGCGGCTTGTCGAGCGAGGTATTGAGTTCGTTCCAGCTCTGGGTATCGATGCCGTCGACGAACAGGTTCGGATCGAAGCCGGGGCGCGATACATAGGCCAGCACGTCGCCGGTTTCCGGCTCGATCGCCACCAGGGCGCCGCGCTGGTCGCCGAAGGCTTCCTCGATGACCTTCTGCAGTTCGATGTCGATCGACAGGATCAGGTTGCTGCCCGGGACCGGCGCCCGGCGCGACAGCGTACGGATCGCGCGCCCGCCGGCGGAACGCTCGACCTGCTCGTAGCCGGTGGTGCCGTGCAGGTAGCTCTCGTAGCGCTTCTCCAGGCCTTCCTTGCCGATGTGTTCGGTGCCATTGTAGTTGGCGGCGTTCTCGCCCTCGGCCAGCACTTCCGATTCCTTCTGGTTGATGCGGCCGATATAGCCGACCACGTGCGAAGCGACTTCGCCCAGCGGGTACTGGCGGAACAAACGCGCCTGCACCTCGACGCCGGGGAAACGGAAGCGCTGGGCGGTGAAGCGCGCCACCTCGTCGTCGGTGAGGCGGGTGCGCAGCGGCACGCTGGCGAAGCTGCGCGACTCTTCCAGCAGGCGCCTGAACCGCTTGCGGTCCTTCGGTTCGATCGCCACCAGCTTGGCCAGCTCGTCGATCACCGACTCCATGTTGGCCTGCAGCTTCGATGGCGTGACCTCGAGCGTATAGGCCGAGTAGTTGCGCGCCAGGACCACGCCGTTGCGGTCGACGATCAGGCCGCGGTTCGGCACGATCGGAACCAGGGCGATGCGGTTGTCCTCGGCCTGGGCATGGTAGATGTCGTGCTGGATCACCTGCAGCCAGACGAAGCGGGCCACCAGGATGCCGAAGCAGACGAACACCAGTCCCAGCAGCACCGTGAGGCGCAGGCGGAAGTTGTGGATCTCGCGATCGCTGTCTTTAATTTCAGTCATTGCTGCGTTCAGTCATTGCTGCGTGCGTCGTCAGATCGGGCGGGTATGGTCGCGGTCGACCGCGCGCCGTTGCGGCGCCAGCAGCAGCCAGGTGATCACCGGCCACAAGGCGACGGCGACCCCGCTTTCGATGAAATGCAGCCAGCCCGTGAAGACGCCGGTGGCGATGAAGTGGACCAGCACCTGGATCGCCTGGGCCAGCAGCAGCAGCGGAAACACGTGCATGGCCTGGGTCAGCACCGGGAACCACAGCACGCGGCGGTGGATCATGGTGCCCACATACGACAGCAGCGTATAGGCCAGGGCGTTCTCGCCGAGCAGCGTGGCGTCGTGCACGTCCATCAGCAGGCCCATGCCGAAGGCGACGCCGATGCCGACCCTGCGGGGCTGGTGGATGCCCCAGAAGAGCAGCACCAGCGCCACGAAATCGGGAGCGCCGGTCCAGCGGCCCCAGGGCAGCAGGTTGAGCATGAAGGCGCAGGTCAGGCTGAAGGCGATGAAGAGCGGGCTGACCGGCAGCAGGATGTAGTTGGCGCGTGGTCCGGGCATTACCTGCCCTCCTTCGGAATGGCCGGCACGGCCGGCGGGGTGGTCGCGGCGGCGGGAACGGCGCCTGGTGTGACCCCAGGTGTCACTGCGGGAGTCACCGCGGGCGTGGCGGCGGGCGCCACGGCGGCGGGCGCGCCGGCTACCGATCCGGGCGCGGCGCCCGGCTGCCCCGGCACACCCTGCGCCGGCAGCGGCGCGGCCGCCAGCGGCGGCAGCGGCACCGGTTCCATCTTCGGCAGGTTGCGGCGCGTGCCCTGGGCCGGCGGCGCAGGTGCCTCGAGCGGACGCGGCGCCTTGGCCGCGCCCGACATCACGATCAGGAGCTGGCGGTGACGGTCGACGCCGCCGAGCGGCTGGCAGACCACGCGCCCGAAGGCGCCGGCCGCCACTTTCTCGACCTGCGTGACCTTGGCCACGGCCAGCCCGGCCGGATACATGCCATCCAGGCCCGAGGTGACGATGACGTCGCCTACCTGGATGTCGGCGTCGGGCGCCACGAAGCGCAGGTCGATCAGGCCCGAGCGTCCGCGGCCGTAGGCGATGCTGCGCAGGCCCGAGCGCAGCACCTGCACCGGGATGGCCTGCTCCTTGTCGGTCAGCAGCGTGACTTCGGAAGTGAACGGAAACACGCGCGTGACCTGGCCGATCACGCCGGCGTTGTCGATCACGGGCAGGCCGAGCTGCACGCCATGGCGGGTGCCGCGGTCGAGCACGATGCGGCGCGTGGCCGGGTCGCGTGCGTCGTACAGGATCTCGCTCATGATCGAGCCGGTCGGCAGGTATTCGCGCGCGCCGAGCAGGCGCCGCAGGTGCGCGTTCTCGGCCGTCTGGAGCTGGGCCAGCTGCATGGCCTGGGCCTGCGCGACCTGCTGGCTCTTCAGCTCGCGCACTTCATCCTGCATGTTCGAGAGCGATGAAAAGTAAAAGCCCATGTTGGAGACGGCGTCGCGCGGCATCAGCGCGGCCATCTGCAGCGGGTAGAGCACGGTGCCGGCCACCTGGCGCACGGTGTCGAGGACGTGCATGCGCGCGTCGACGACCAGCAGCACGATCGAGAGCAGCGCGCAGACGGTCACCTTCACCCGCGCCGAGGCGCCCTGTTTGAATAGCGGCGGAGGACTGTAATCCATGAATTTCTAAGTGGCGGCGGGACGGCCGAAGCCTGAATACTTTGATGACGCACCATGCAAGCATGGGCAGGCGCCGGCTCTCAGCCCACGCCTGCCCATGTTAATCGCTTCATGCGTTTACTCGTAGGAGAAGATCGAACCCAGCTTGTCGTTGTGTTCCAGTGCCATGCCCGAGCCGCGCACCACGCAGGTCAGCGGGTCTTCGGCCACCAGCACCGGCAGGCCCGTCTCTTCCATCAGCAGGCGGTCGAGGTCGCGCAGCAGCGCGCCGCCGCCGGTCAGCATCATGCCCTTCTCGGCGATGTCCGCGCCCAGTTCCGGCGGGGTCTGCTCGAGCGCGTTCTTGACGGCCGAGACGATGTTGTTGAGCGGGTCGGTCAGGGCTTCCAGGATCTCGTTCGACGAGATCGTGAACGCGCGCGGGATGCCTTCGGACAGGTTGCGGCCCTTGACTTCCATTTCCTTCACTTCCGACCCCGGGAAGGCCGAACCGATGGCCTTCTTGATCGCTTCGGCGGTCTGCTCGCCGATCAGCATGCCGTAGTTGCGGCGGATGTAGTTGACGATGGCTTCATCGAACTTGTCGCCGCCGACGCGCACCGAACCTTTATATACCATGCCGCCCAGCGAGATGATGCCCACCTCGGTGGTGCCGCCGCCGATGTCGACCACCATCGAGCCGGTCGCTTCCGACACCGGCAGGCCGGCGCCGAGCGCCGCGGCCATCGGCTCTTCGATCAGGAACACCTGTGAGGCGCCGGCGCCCAGCGCCGACTCGCGGATCGCGCGGCGCTCGACCTGGGTCGAACCGCAGGGCACGCAAATGATGATGCGCGGCGACGGGCGGAAGAATTTGGAGTCGTGCACCATGCGGATGAACTGCTTGAGCATTTCCTCGGTCACGGTGAAGTCGGCAATCACGCCGTCCTTCATCGGACGGATCGCCTCGATGTTGCCCGGTACCTTGCCCAGCATCTGCTTGGCCTTCTTGCCGACCGCCTGGATCGTTTTCTTGCCGTTCGGGCCGCCCTGCTGGCGGATCGCCACGACCGACGGCTCGTCCAGCACGATGCCCTGGCCGCGCACATAAATCAGCGTGTTGGCGGTACCCAGGTCGATGGCCAGGTCGTTCGAGAAGTAGCTGCGTAAAGATCCAAACATGTGTGTCCTGATGCGCGGCGTCGCGCGTAAACTATTGATCGGGAGTCCTCGCCGCAGCAGCCCGGTAGTGCAGCCTGCGGTCTTTTCATGCGTCCGGGGTCGCGCTCATTCGGCGCGGACCACGCATTAGCCCGCCATTCTACCTTATAATTTACCGATTAAACGCTGAAAACAGGGGGTTTTACCCCCCAGTTCCCGAAGCGAGATCGACGGGATTAACAAGGTTTTATCGACTGTAGCAAGGCGTTCAACAGCCGCGCCGGACAATTCCGTTATTCGCTCAACCACATTTTGAACGCGGCCTGCCGCGCCTTTTGCCATGTCACTGACTCTTGCAGACGTAAAACGGATCGCCAACCTGGCCCAGCTCGACCTGGACGACGCCCACGCCGACACCGCGCTGGGCGAGTTGAACGGCATTTTCGCCCTGGCCGAACAGATGCAGGCGGTCGACACGACCGGCGTGGCGCCCTTGTCGCATCCGATCGCCGCGATCCTGGCGCTGCCGCTGCGCCTGCGCGAAGACGTGGTGACCGAAGAAAACCGCCGCGACGACTACCAGGCGCCGGCGCCCAAAGCGCAGGACGGCCTGTACCTGGTGCCGAAGGTAATCGAATAACAGCCTCCACAGACTACGCATATGCATAACAAAACCATCAAAGAGCTGTCGGCGCTGCTGCACGCAAAGCAGGTATCGAGCACGGAACTGACCCGCCACTACCTCGAGCGCATCGCCGCGAGCGGCCACAACGCCTTCTTGCACGTGGACCCGGACCTGTCGCTGGCCCAGGCTGCCGCCGCCGACATCCGCATTGCCGAAGGCTCGGCTGGCCCCCTGACCGGCGTGCCGATCGCCCACAAGGATATCTTCGTCACGCGCGACTGGCGCACGACTGCCGGCTCGAAGATGCTGGCCAACTACGTCAGCCCTTTCGACGCCACCGTGGTCGACCGTTTTAACGCGGCCGGCATGGTCACGCTCGGCAAGGTCAATTGCGACGAATTCGCGATGGGCTCGGCCAACGAGAACTCGGCCTTCGGGCCCGTGAAAAATCCGTGGGACGTGCTGGCCGTGCCGGGCGGCTCGTCGGGCGGCTCGGCCGCCGCGATTGCCGCGCGCCTGGCGCCGGCTGCCACCGCCACCGACACCGGCGGCTCGATCCGCCAGCCGGCGGCTTTCTGCGGCGTCTCCGGCATCAAGCCGACCTATGGCCGCGTCTCGCGCTTCGGCATGATCGCCTTTGCCTCCTCTCTCGACCAGGGCGGCCCGATGGCCCGGACCGCCGAAGACTGCGCCCTGCTCCTGAACGAAATGGTCGGCCACGACGAGCGCGATTCGACCAGCCTGACCTTTGAGCAAGGCAACGCGCCGGAAGACTTTACGCGCGACTTGAACAAGCCATTGAGCGGCCTGCGCATCGGCGTGCCTGCCGAATACTTCGGCGAAGGCCTGGCTGCCGACGTCGAAAGCGCCGTGCGCGCCGCGCTCGAGCAGTTCGTGGCCCTGGGCGCGAGCCTGGTCGATATCTCGCTGCCGAAAACGGCGCTGTCGATCCCGACCTATTACATCATCGCCCCGGCCGAAGCCTCGTCCAACCTGTCGCGCTTCGACGGCGTGCGCTACGGCCACCGCGCCAGCGAGTACAAGGATCTGCAGGACATGTACAAGAAAACGCGCGCCGAAGGTTTCGGCCGCGAAGTCCAGCGCCGCATCCTGGTCGGCACCTATGTGCTGTGCCATGGCTATTACGACGCCTATTACGTGCAGGCGCAAAAGATCCGCCGCCTGATCGCCGACGACTTCCAGGCCGCCTTGCTTGAGAAGTGCGACGTGATCATGGGACCGGTCGCACCGACCGTTGCCTGGGACCTCGGCGCGAAAACCGACGACCCGGTCGCCAATTATTTAGCCGACATTTTCACCCTTTCGACCAGCCTGGCCGGCCTGCCCGGCATGTCGATCCCCTGCGGTTTCGGACAAGGCGAAAAGAACAGCAAGCGCCCGGTCGGCCTGCAAATCATCGGCAATTATTTCAGCGAAGCGAAGCTGCTGAACGTCGCCCACCAGTACCAGCAAGTCACCGACTGGCACCAGCGCACGCCGGAAGGCGTCTAAAATGATGTCGGGCGGACGGCTCGTTCGTCGGGCATTTAGCCCGACTCACCTCACGCGTTCAACCAGTGCCAGCACAGAGAATACAAAGAGAGAACACCATGCAATGGGAAGTCGTCATCGGTCTTGAGAACCACGTCCAGCTCACGACCAATTCGAAAATCTTCAGCGGCAGCTCGATCCAGTTCGGCGCCGAGCCGAACACCCAGGCCAGCCCGGTCGACCTGGCGCTGCCGGGCGTGCTGCCGGTCATGAACAAGGGCGCCGTCGAGCGCGCGATCCGCTTCGGCCTGGCCGTGGGTGCGACCATCGCCCCGCAATCGGTCTTCGCCCGCAAGAATTATTTTTATCCCGACCTGCCCAAGGGCTACCAGATCAGCCAGTTCGAAGACCCGGTGGTGCAAGGCGGCACGGTCACCTTCGCCTTCGAGAAAGACGGCAAGCTGGAGACGAAAACCGTCAACCTGACGCGCGCCCACCTGGAAGAGGACGCCGGTAAATCGCTGCACGAAGACTATGCCGGCATGACCGGCATCGACCTGAACCGCGCAGGCACGCCGCTGCTGGAAATCGTGTCCGAGCCGGAAATGCGCAGCGCCAACGAGGCGGTCGCTTACGCCAAGGCCCTGCACTCGCTGGTGATGTGGCTGGGCGTCTGCGACGGCAACATGCAGGAAGGCTCCTTCCGCTGCGACGTCAACGTCTCGGTGCGCCCGTTCGGCCAGACCGAATTCGGCACCCGCTGCGAAATCAAGAATCTGAACTCCTTCCGCTTCATGGAAGAGGCGATCCACTACGAAGTGCGGCGCCAGATCGAACTGATCGAAGACGGCGGCAAGGTCCAGCAGGCGACCCGCCTGTGGGACCCGGACAAGAAGGAAACGCGTTCGATGCGCTCGAAGGAAGACGCGCAGGACTATCGCTACTTCCCCGACCCGGACCTGCCGCCCCTGATGATTTCGGAAGAATGGATCGAGCGCGTGCGCGCCGCCATGCCGGAACTGCCGGGCGCCATGCGCGCGCGCTTCACCGGCGACTACGGCCTGCCGGAGTACGACAGCCTGATCCTCACCTCCTCGCAGGGCATGGCGACCTATTACGAAGCCGTGGTCGCGAAAGCCGGCAAGGACAACGCGAAGGCAATCGCCAACTGGATGATGGGCGACGTTTCCTCGACCCTGAACCGCGAAGGCGTCGATATCGCCGAGTCCCCGGTGGCAGCATCGCAGCTCGCCCTTTTAATTCGCCGCATCGCCGACGGCACGATTTCGAACAAGGCCGGCAAGGAAGTGTTTGCCGCGATGTGGGATGCCAAGTCGAGCGACGAAAACCTGGCCGACCTCGTCATCGAGCAAAAGGGGCTGAAGCAGATTTCGGACAGCGGCGCCCTGGAAGCCATCGTCGACGAGGTGCTGGCGGCAAACGCCAAGTCGGTCGAACAGTACCGCGCCGGCAAGGAAGCGGCGATCAATGCCTTGATCGGCCAGGCCATGAAGGCCTCGAAGGGCAAGGCGAATCCGGCCCAGGTGACGGAGCTGTTGAAGAAGAAGCTGGCGGGCTGATTTCAGCCTGTGGATACGAAGAAACCGAAGCATTTGAACTGACCCCCTAAAGTTGGACGGTTAAGTTTGCTAGGCGGCCAAGGGCTGGGTTCTGTATTGCACAGGACTCAGCCCTTTTAGTTTCATCTTGATGCGGTCGTGATTGTAGTAG
>NZ_JCASIN010000004.1:0-396612 GCF_059685915.1 Telluria sp. LT2P34 | reverse complement strand
ACATTTGATAATTTAAGTAATCAAGGACCGAAGTCCCTGGCACCTTCATCAAACGCCCACACTTATCGACTGTTAATTTTTAAAGAACTGTATTCGGTACTGCCTTGCTGTGTTCTGCGAATCGTTTTGTTCGTCAGCAGCAGAGAGATGAGATTATGCAGTGTTTCGCGATACTCGTCAACCTCTTTTTTGTTGCATCTCACTGCGCATATTGCACTTACGACACACCAACATTTTGGTTCAGTTGGTCTTTCGCAGTGCTCACTGCAGCGGGAGCCGAATTATAGCGAACCCCGGCGCGGGTAGGCAAGTGTCTTTTTGCGCCAGGGTTCGCCTGCGCTGCGGCTTACTCGGTCAGCGTCAGGTTCATGTAGTTGGGGTCGGCCTTGATCTTCTCCTGGGTGAAGGGCAGGATCGGCCACTCCTTGCGTGAGAAGGAACCCAGCTGGTCGGTGTAGTACGGGGAGCGCGGGTTGGTCGACTGGCCATAGGTAAGCACTGCCTGCGCGAGCGGACCGGTCTCGTCGAAGCCGACGGTCTGGATGTAGCTCTGTCCCCAGTGCACACCGTTGTAGCCGGTGGCGGTAAGACCGCCGCGCATGGTCAGCGAGTTGTAGGAGCCATCGATGTTGCCGATGCCGCCGTGCAGTGCGTAGCGCTTGCCGTTGCGGGTCTCGGTCTGGTAGTCGCCGAGGGCGCCGTCGAGCGGAATGCCGAACGACTGCAGCTTGAGCGCCGCATTCTTCAAGGCGGTCAACATCGCCGGCAGCGCGGCCTGCGCCACGCCATGCGGCGTGTTCACCGGGTCAGCCGGATTGAACGGTACCGCCCACTTGTTCGGAATGGCGGCGGCTGCCACCCAGAACTCGCGGAACAGCACTGCGCCGCGGCTGTCGACGTTGACCTTGCGGTCCCAGGCGCCGAGCGCCGCGCAGGCCTGCAGCAGTACCTGGTCGCTGCCGGCCGAACAGGCAGGCAGCAGTTCCGGCAGAACGAGTTCGGCGGCATGGACGCGGTTCGCATAGGCCAGGGTTTGCAGTTCCTGCAGTCCCATCTTCTTGCCCTGGGCGACCAGTTCCTCGATCTGCTTGAAGCCGATCCGCGTGCGCAAGTGCTGCTCGACGCCGACGCGGCCATACAGTGGCGAGAAGCCGAGCGGCGGCGCCCCCGTCAACAAGGCTGCCGGGTTGGTCAGCCAGTAGCTGTCGTTCGAGTTGGCGACGTAGTCGGTACGCAGCATCGACGGCGCATTGGCAGGCGAGAAAATGCCCGCCGGAGCGTTCGCGTCCTGGCCCCAGGCGCAACTGCTGCGCGAGCCATCGAACATCAAGGCCGCCTGCAGCAGCAGGCAGCCGTTGGCAAACTTGGTCGTTTCCATGTGCGGCACCACGCTGGCGTCGGCGAACAGCGCATTGCCGGCGCGGTCGGCCGCTACCGTGTTGACCCAGGGCAGGCCGATCACGGCGTCGAGCGAGGCCTTGATGCCTTGCACGCTGGCGGCCTTGCCGATGCCGAGCCATTGCTCGAGCATGCGGGTGTTGTGGCGGTTCGGGTCGGCCAGCACATAGGCATTGGTCGCGGTCCAGGTCATGCCCGCTTCCGGCCTGACGATCACGGCGCCCTGCTGGCTGAACCAGAAGGTCTTGCTGCGCCGTGCCAGCGTGCCGTCCGGCTGCAGTACGTCGACCGCCACCGTTTTCGAGCTCATCTTGACCGGCTTGCCGTCGTACAGGTAGATAGTGCCGCTGGCATCGCCCGGATCGAGCGCCAGGCGGAAGGTCGTGAAGTGGACCGCGGTGGTGACCGTATGGCTCCAGGCGATGTCCTTGTTAAAGCCGATGACGATCGCCGGAATGCCGCCGATGATGACGCCCATCGCATCGTAGCGGCCGGGCACGGTCAGGTGGGCCTGGTAAAAGCGGTCGGACGAGGTCCATGGATAGTGCGGATTGCCGAACAGCAGGCCACGGCCGTTGGCCGACAGATCCTTGCCGACCGCCAGCGCATTGCTGCCGATGCCCTGGCGATTGAATTTATCCAGCTGGGCCAGCAGGGATGACGGGTCGAGTTTTGCCTTGCCACCGCGCGCTGCGAGAACGCTGGCGACGCCGGGCGCCCGGCCGGCGGCCACGAAGTCTTTCGAGAACACCTGCCCCGATGCATGCAGGGCTTTTTCGGCCATGATCAAGTACATGTCGTCGACCGTGATCGTGCGCACCCACTTGGCGCCGTTGCAGGCGGCCGGATACTGTCCGACAAAGTTGGTCACATAGCGGTTGTAGCCTTCGACATAGCCTTCGACCAGCTCGCGCGGCTCGGCGCCGCCGGCGGCGTAGTTGGCGCGTAACTGGCTGATGTCGAGATAGCCCTTGAAGAAGAAATCGCTGTCTTCGTTCTTGAGGTCCATGAAACCGCTGGCGGCGCCGTATTCATCGCCTGTACGCGCCGGCGCCTTGGCCTCGCCGCCAAAGAATTGCGAGCGCTCGCCGCGTACGGTCAGTACGGTGTCGGCGAACATGCACAGGTTGTCCTGGGCGTAGGCATAGGCCAGTCCATAGCCGAGGCTGCGGAAATCGTTGGCGCGCACGTGGGGCACACCGTAGGTGGTGCGGGCGACGTCGACATTGATCCGGGACGCGGTAGCGATCGGCGGGGGTGGCGCGGCCGGGGTGACTGGGTCGTCCGAATCGCTGCTGCAGCCGGCCAGGACGACCAGGCAGCTAGCGGCGATACCCGCTGACAACGAAAGAGATGGGGATAGGCGGCGCTGTGGGGCGCCAGGCTGACGTTTCATGTTTAACGCTTTCTGCGGCCAGGCCGCTTGCGAGATGAAAAACGAATGAATTATTGACGCAGAGACACAGTGTCACTGCCTATCAGCATTTATTTCAACCTAGCGAGGTTGATGGGTTGTTCCACCTTACACCCGTGCCCGCTTTATTTCGCAACAAGAGCTGCAACAGCCATGGGCCGCACGGGCCTGGTCTTCATGCCGGCCGCGGCCATGGCGGCGCGCAACGCAGCGATACGCGCATCCATGGCGGGGTGCGAGGCGAAATAATGGGAGCCGGGGATGCCGCTCCCTTGCTTCTCGCGCAGCGCGCTGAAAAATTCGGTCGCGCCGCCGACATGCCCGTAGCGGCAATCGAGCACCCGCAGCGCCAGCGCGTCCGCCGCCGACTCGCGCGCACGCGAATAGCTGCTCTCGCCGATCTGCTGGGCCGGCGCCAGTACGCCGGCCAGTGCCGAATTGTCGCCCGTGACCAGGGCCGCCAGGCCGTACAGCACGATGCCCCTGCCCAGCGCACGCAGGTGGTCGCGGTGGGCAAGGTGTGCCAGCTCGTGCGCAAGCACGAAGGCCAGTCCGTTTTCCGACTTGACGTGATCGAGCAGCCCGGAAAACACATAGATGGTCCCGCCCGGCACCACCACCGCGTTCGGCGTGTCTGAATTGCTGAGGCGGACCTGCGCCGGCCCCACCAGGGCGATACAGGGGCGCAGACTGTCGACCAGCGCTTGCAGCTGCGCCTGACGCTGAATGTTGCCCTGAGACTGTCCCTCATAGGCCGGCATGTTGGCCGAGATAATCCGCGTCAGCGTCGCTTCGGCGCCCGGCTCCATCCGGTCGACGACGGCATCGACGAGCAGGCCCAGCAGCAAAAACCCGAGCATCGCCAGCGTCGCCAGCGCACCCAGAATCAGCATGAAATCCTTGAGAGGATGCTCCTGAGCGATGTTGTTATTTCGTTCCGGCAGCGAGGGCGTGTAGCGCATCTTCTGGCAGATGGGTGAAATACAGCGCCGTGCCATAGGCGAGCACTTCCACTGCGCTGATGTTGCCGCTGGACGTATCCGACAGCGGCGAGGTTTCCAGGCGCAGGTTGACGATCTCGTGCGCGCCGCGGCAGTTTTCCTTCAGCCGCAGCACGGCCTCCCGCTTGGCACGGTCGAGCAAGCTTTCGTGTGACTTGACCGGACCGCCGATGACGGTACGCAGTGCGGCTGCGGCGCGCTTGAAATAATCCGCCGCAACGACCGTTGCGCCGGTGACGAGCTCGCAGCGCCTGACTTCGCCCTCCGTGACAGGAAAGCGCCCCGCCGTCGTCGGCAAGTGCAACCAGGCCTGTTCGCGCGCGTGGATCGACCGGTAGTGGTGCTTCTCGGCGATCTGGCCAAAGACAAAGCCGAGGACGATCGGCACGCCCCAGACCAGCAGGAGAAAATAGGTGTCCATCTCAGCTGTGCACGGTCACCGCAGTGCCGTAGACATAAATTTCGGCGGCGCCGGCCGCGACCGACGAGGTCGAGAAGCGCACGTTGACAATGGCGTTCGCGCCCATCTGCTGCGCCTGGGCCTGCATGCGCTCGATCGCCTCCGTGCGCGACTCTTCCAGCAGTTCGGTGTAGCCGCGCAGCTCACCGCCGACGATGTTCTTCAGGCCAGCCATGATGTCGCGGCCGACATGCTTGGCGCGCACGGTACTGCCCGAAACGACGCCATGGCTGGCCGTGATCGTCATGCCCGGAACGGTTTCGATATTAGTCATGAACATGATGGCTTTCCTGTGATTGCCGAAGTAGCGGCTGAACGCATGCATTCTAAGCATGTTTCTTTGCTAATTGCAATTTGGAAAGCATAATCAAGGACCAGAACGACAGGCGAAAAAAAACCCCCGACCCGCACTATGCGCGATCTTGAGCGCGCATAGGCTGGTGGGGGTTTTTCTCTACTACATATAACTAGCCTGACGATAACCTACTTTCACACTGGTTGCAGCACTATCATCGGCGCAAAGTCGTTTCACGGTCCTGTTCGGGATGGGAAGGGGTGGGACCGACTTGCTATGGTCATCAGGCATAACTTGCTGGGAGGCTGTTCCACAACTGGGCAACAGATCCCTGAATTCCAAGGCCGCATTCTAACAGGCAAGTTCCCACGGCGCCAGCACTGATTGCAGCGCCAGCAGCGGCCAGCGCGTAAAATGCTTCCTTTGCCGATCCGCTCAGTACTCTGACACGCCTCCATGACCATCCTGCTGTCCACCCTCAACGCCCGCTATACCCACGCTTCGCTGGGGCTGCGCTACCTGCTGGCGAACATGGGGCCGCTGGCGCCCGAGACGCGCATCCAGGAATTTGTCATCGGCGCCAAGACCGCCGACCTGGTCGAGCGCCTGCTGCTGCACAGCCCGCGCATCGTCGGCTTCGGTGTGTATATATGGAATGTCGAGGAAACGACCAAACTCGTCGCCATGCTCAAGCGGGTCGCGCCCGAAGTCATCGTCGTGCTGGGCGGCCCCGAAGTATCGTACGAGACCAACGAACAGCCGATCGCGAAACTGGCCGACTACGTCGTCACCGGCTGGGGCGACGTGAGCTTCCCGCAGCTGTGCGCCGCCATCCTCGACGGACCGAAGCCGCTGATGAAGACGCACGCCGGGGTCCAGCCTCCGATGGCCGAGATCACCCTGCCCTATTCTTACTATAGCGATGAAGACATCGCCCACCGCACCCTGTACGTGGAAGCCTCGCGCGGCTGCCCCTTCAAATGCGAATTCTGCCTGTCGTCGCTGGATAAGACCGCCTGGCCCTTCCCGCTCGACGCTTTTCTGGCCCAGCTGGAAAGCCTGCACGCTCGCGGTGCGCGCCTGTTCAAGTTCGTCGACCGCACCTTCAACCTGAATGTGAAGACCAGCCAGCGGATCATGCAGTTTTTCCTGGATAAGCTGGAGGCCAACCCGGACGATCCGGTCTACGCCCACTTCGAACTCGTGCCCGACCACCTGCCGGACGCGCTGAAGGACACCATCGCCCGCTTCCCGCCGGGCGCGCTGCAGTTCGAGATCGGCATCCAGAGTTTCAATCCCGAAGTGCAGGCGCTGGTCAGCCGCAGGCAGGATAACGCCAAGGCTGCCGACAACATCCGCTGGCTGTGCCAGCACTCGCAGGCCCACCTGCACGTCGACCTGATCGCCGGCCTGCCCGGCGAGGACATCGCCAGTTTTGCGCGCGGCTTCGACCAGTTGGTGGGCCTGGGCGCGCACGAGATCCAGTTCGGCATCCTGAAGCGCCTGCGCGGCACGCCCATCATCCGCCATACCGAGCCGTACGCGATGGTCTACGACCCGGCTCCGCCCTACACCGTGCTGGCAACGAGCCTGATCGACTTCGCGTCGATGCAGCGCCTGGTGCGTTTCGCCCGCTACTGGGACCTGGTGGCCAACTCGGGGCGCTTCGCCCATACCCTGCCCGAGCTCCTGGGCGTGCGCCCGTTCGAAAACTTCATGGCCTTCTCGAACTGGATCTATACCAGGACCGATGCTACGCACCGCATCGCCCTCGAGAAGCTGGCGAAACTCGTCGTCGAGTGGCTGCAGGTCACCGGCATGGAGCGCGAGCGGGCGGCTGCGCTGGTGGCGAGCGACTATGCAGGCGGCATGGACCAGGGCAGGATAAAGGACAAGGAAAAGCCCTCGGCGACGGCGGCTGTGGCCGCGCCTTCCCGTCAACTTCGTCACCTTGCGGCCTGAGCACGCTAGGACTGCCCATGGCAGAGTCGGCCGATTCCTTTTACACTGCAACAATGCAGATTGAAAATACGCCAACATTGACGATTCACCCTTCCGCCGGCGGCGGGGCGCAATCTGTCATGGCAAGCGGCGTCTGGCAGGTGCACGCGCTCAGCCAGAAAGGCCAGCTCAAGGGCATCAATCGCCTGCTGGCGGGGCTGAAGAACAAGTCGCAGCTGGAATGGGACCTGACCGGCGTGGCCAGCATCGACCACATCGGCGCCCAGCTGTTGTGGAACGCCTGGGGCAAGAAGCGCCCGCCCAGGCTGCAGCTCGACCCGCTCCAGGAAGAATTATTTGCCCGTATCGAGAAGGCCAGCCGCCATAACCTGAAGCGCCATCGCGTCAGCCCGCTGAACTGGATCATCGTCCTCGGACGCGGCTTGCTCAGCTTTTTCGAGCACCTGCACGGCTTCGTCGAACTGATCGGGCGCCTGATCCAGGACCTGGGCCGCTTCATCCGCCGCCCGAACACCGGCCCCTGGCGCGAGATCTCGGCCAACATCTATCACTCCGGTTTCCAGGCGCTGGGCATCACGGCGCTGGTCGGCTTCCTGATCGGCGTGGTGCTCTCCTTCCTGTCGGCCCAGCAGCTGCGCCAGTTCGGCGGCGACATCTACCTGGTCGACATCCTCGGCATGGCCGTCATCCGCGAACTGGGTCCGCTGTTGGCGGCGATCCTGGTCGCAGGCCGCTCGGGCTCGTCGATTACCGCGCAGCTGGGCGTGATGCGGGTCAACGAGGAACTCGACGCCATGCTGGTGATGGGGATTTCGCACGGCTACCGGCTGATCATGCCGAAGGTGATCGCGCTGGCGATCGCGATGCCGCTGCTGGTGGTCTGGACCGACGCCATGGCCCTGATCGGCGGCGCCTCCTCGGCCAAGATCGAGCTCGGCATGTCCTTCCGCTACTTCCTGCAAAAGCTGCCGGATGCGGTACCGCTGGCGAACTACACGATCGGCCTCTTGAAAGGCATGACCTTCGGCGTCCTGATCGCACTGGTGTCCTGCCACTTCGGCCTGCGCATCAAGCCGAATACCGAAAGCCTGGGACGCGGTACCACCACCTCGGTGGTGACCTCGATCACCGTCGTGATCCTGGCCGACGCCGTGTTCGCGATCGTCTTCAGCGGGGTGGGTTTCCAATGACGGAGAATCAACGCTCCAGCGAGCGCGCACCCCAGCAGCTCAACGCCAGGCCGGAAGAAGACGTCGGCCCGCCGGTGGTTGAAATCCGCAACCTGTGGACCAAATTCGGCAAGACGGTAATTCACCAGGACCTGAACCTGGAAATCTACGCGGGCGAGATCCTGTCGATCGTCGGCGGCTCCGGCACCGGCAAGACCGTGCTGCTGCGGCAGATGCTGGGCCTGGAAAGGCCTTCGCGCGGCTGCGTCCGCGTGTTTGGCGAGGACATCAGCGAGGCCGGCCCCGAGCAGCTGCAGCGCATGCGCAACCACTGGGGCATGCTGTTCCAGCAGGGCGCGCTGTATTCGGCGCTGACCGTGTTCGACAATGTCGCCCAGCCGATGCGCGAACTGCGCGCGCTGCCCGAGGACGTGATCCGCGACGCCGTGCTGCTGAAAATGGATATGGTCGGGCTGGGCGCGGAACACGCGAACAAGATGCCGTCGGACCTGTCGGGCGGCATGATCAAGCGCGCGGCCCTGGCGCGCGCGCTGGCGCTGGAACCGCGTTTGCTGTTCCTGGACGAGCCGACCGCGGGCCTCGACCCCGACGCATCGGATGCGTTCGTCACGCTGATCCAGGCCCTGCACCGGGAACTGAAACTGACCGTGGTGATGGTCACCCACGACCTCGATACGCTGTTTGCGCTGTCGTCGCGCATCGCGGTCCTGGCCGACAAACACGTGCTGGCGGTCGGTCCGTCGCGCGACGTGCTGCGGGTGAACCATCCGTTCATCAAACAATTCTTCCTCGGCGGACGCGGTCAGCGGGCACTCGAAGTGCTCGATGAACGAGATGAGGCCTCTGAGGAAGCTGTTCGCGAGGAACCAAAGGAATAACATGGAAAACCGATCTTATGCCCTGATGACAGGCGTCTTCACGATTGCCTTGCTGGTTGCCACCGTGCTGGCCGGCCTCTGGCTGAACCGCGACAAGACCGAGCGCTCGCCCTATGAAATCGTCACCACCCAGTCGATTCCGGGCCTGAACCCGCAGGCCACCGTGCGCTACCGCGGCCTGGAAGTGGGCCGCGTCGAAGAGATCATCTTCGACCCGAAGGTCACCGGCCAGATCCTGATCAGCCTGTCGATCGAAGAAGGCTCGCCAATCACGACCACCACCTTCGCTTCGCTCGGCTACCAGGGCGTGACCGGTATCGCCTTCATCCAGCTCGACGACGACCGCACCGGCTCGCCGCTGCTGAAAACCGAGCCGCAGCAGGTCGGCCGCATTCCGCTGCGCCCGGGCCTGCTCGACCAGCTCGAAAAACGCGGCGTCGCCATCCTCGACCGCACCGAGCAGATCACCACGCGCATCAACAACCTGATGAGCGACGAAAACCAGGCAAAGATGATCGGCGCTTTTGATAACATCAGCAAGGCGGCCGAGGCCTACGGCAAGATCCCCGAGCAGCTCGGCCCGACGATCGACCGGCTGCCGGCGCTGGCGAACAAGGTCGACCAGAGCTTGACCTCCTTCGACACCTTTGCCAGCAGCGCCACCACCACCGTGCGCAATTACGACCGCCTGGCGACCGGCCTGCAGGCGCCGGACGGCCCGATCAACCGCCTGAACGAGGCCATCGGTTCGCTCCAGGGCGTCACCAGCGACCTGGAAGCGGAAACCCTGCCGCACCTGGTGCGCATGACCGACGAAGCGCGCACTGCCCTGCGCTCGGTGCGGCGCACTTCCGACGCCATCGGCGACCGCCCGCAAAGCATCCTGTTCGGCGGCCCCAACACGCAACCCGGCCCCGGCGAACCGGGCTTCGTCGCCCCGACCAAATGAGGACTGACCTGACCATGACCATGCCCCGCATCCTCGGCGCCGCCGCCCTTGTCCTCGCCGTCGCCGGCTGTTCTTCCACCGGCAAGGCGCCCGAAAATACGGCCTTCGATTTCGGCCCCCTCGGCGCACCCGTGGCCGCGGCCGCGCAGGCGCCGCGTCCCGCGCTTGCCGCCATCGTCGTGATGGACGCCACCGGCTCGCCCGCTTTCGAAAACGAGCGCATGGTCTACCGCCTGAACTACGACGATCCGCTGCAGGCGCGTACCTATGCCTATGCCCGCTGGGCCGCCAATCCGCTGCTGCTGGTGACCCAGCGCGTGAAATCGCGCCTGGCCCAGTCCGGCATCAAGGTACTCTCCGCAACCGACTCGAACACGAACGTGCCGGTGCTGCGGATCGAGATCGACGACTTCTCGCACAGCTTCGCCAGCGCCGCCCAGAGCGAAGGCGTGGTCGTGCTGCGCGCCTCGGTCTTCAACAGTCACTCTCTGCTCGACCAGAAAACCTTCAGCCGCGCCACTAGCGCGACCAGCGCGGACGCGCCTGGCGGCGCGCGTGCGCTGGCCGCCAGCACCGACGCCGCGACCGCCGACATCACTGCCTGGCTGGCCGGTATCGATACCCGCAAGCGATGACCGCACTTGAGCAGGAGATGGACGACAAGGAGATGAACGATACGCCGGTACCGAGCCAGGAGCGGCGCCGGCGCGGCTCGCCCATCTCGCGCGCGGCGCTGCTGGCCTACCTGCTCCTGATCGTCTACGCCAGCTGGTTCCCCTTTACCGGCTGGCGCAGCAACGGCCTGCCGCTGCTGTCGTTCATGAACCTGATCAAGCAGCGCTACTGGACCGGCTTCGACGTAGTGGTGAATATCGTCGGCTACGTGCCGCTCGGCGTGCTGCTGGTGCTGGCGCTGTATCCGCTGGTGCGCGGCGTGCGGGCGGCGCTGCTGGCGGCGATCATCGGCTTCCTGGTCTCGGGCACGATGGAAGCGGTGCAGAACTTCCTGCCCAGCCGCGTTCCCTCGAACCTCGACCTGCTGACCAATTCGGCGGGTGCGTTCATCGGCGCCTGCCTCGGCCCGCTGCTGGCGCGCGGCCTGCTCCTCGAAGGCCGCCTGAACCGGCTGCGCCAGCGCTGGTTCGCGCCGCATGCCAGCCAGGGACTGGTGCTGCTGGCGATGTGGCCGCTGGCCCAGATCTACCCGCAAAGCTTCCTGTTCGGGCATGGCCAGGTGCTGCCGATCGTCTCAGGCTGGCTGTCGAAACTGTTCGACGAAGACATCGACCTGGTCGCCATGCTGCGCCCGGGACCGGCCATGGGCGTCGAACAGTACTGGCTGTCGGAAACCATCATCACCGCTTGCGGGATGACCGGGGCCGCGCTGACCCTGCTCTGCCTGACGCGCAGGAACGCGCCGCGCTTTACGCTGGTGCTGGTGATGGTCGGCGCCGCGCTGTTCATGAAGGCCCTGGCCAGTTCGCTCCTGTTCCGGCCCGATAACGCCTTCGTCTGGATCACGCCCGGCGCAGAAGGCGGCTTCCTGATCGGGCTCATCATGCTGGCGGGCCTGGCGTTCGCGCCGCAACTGGCGCAGCGCCGGCTGGCGGTGGTGACCCTGATCCTGTCGCTGATCGTGGTCAACACGATTCCCGCGAATCCGTATTTCACGCTGACGCTGCAGGGTTGGGTCCAGGGAAAATTCCTGAACTTCAATGGCGCGGCCCAGTTCCTGTCGCTGATGTGGCCATTCTTCGCGCTGTGGTTCCTGCTGCTGCCCTCACACAAACTCAATCGCAGTTAAGATTGCGGCTGGCGCCAGACGCTTCTCCAGATAGGACTGACATGACCGACGAGAACAAACCTTTCTATGAACACCACGTGTTCTTCTGCATGAACGTGCGCGAGGGCTTCCAATGCCGCGAAAGCTGCGGCAAGGCGGGCGCCGAAGCAGCCAAGAAGCATGCGAAAAAGCGCATCAAGGCGCTCGATCTGAGCGCGCCCGGCAAGGTACGCATCAACGAGGCCGGCTGCATGGAGCGCTGCGAAGAAGGCCCGGTCCTGGTCGTCTACCCGCAAGGCACCTGGTACACCTATGTCGATACGAGCGACATCGACGACATCATCGACACGCATATCCTCGGCGGCCAGATCGTCGAACGGCTGAAAATCTGATCCCTGTCTCTCCAATTCGCTGAACTACATGAACAAGTTTTCAAAACGTTTTATCCTCGACGGCCCTGCGGGCAAGATGGAATGCATGCTCGACCTGCCGGAAGCGGCCCCGCGCGGCATCGCCCTGGTCGCCCACCCGCACCCGCTGTACGGCGGCACGATGGAAAACAAGGTGACGCAGACGCTGGCGCGCACTTTCGTTACGCTCGGCTATGCAACGGCGCGCTTCAATTTCCGCGGCGTCGGCCAGTCCGAGGGCGTGCATGACCGCGGCCACGGCGAAGTCGACGACATGGCCTTCATGATGGCCCACATGCAGGAACAGTATCCGGGCCTGCCGGTAGCGCTGTCGGGCTTTTCCTTCGGTACCTTTGTCCAGGCCCAGTTGCATGCGCGCCTGGTCAATAAGGGCCAGCCGCAGGCCATCGAGCGCATGGTGCTGGTCGGTTGTGCGGCCGGCAAGTGGCCGATGCCGCACGTGCCCGAGGACACGATCCTGATCCATGGCGAGCTTGACGATACGATCACCCTGCAGATGGTGTTCGACTGGGCGCGGCCGCAGGACATCCCGGTGATCGTGATTCCGGGCGCGGACCATTTCTTCCACAAGCGCCTCAATCCGATCAAAAATCTTGTCGTGCAGATGTGGCGGCGTGACAATTGAGAGCAGTGCTGGCCTATAATTAGCCACTTCTTTCAATTCATGCCGGTGAGCAATGCTCTCTGCAAGGTCCCGGCGTCCGCACCACCCTATTGACTCAACACTTTGCTCCCATGAAAAAACTGATTGCGGCCGTCGCCGCCAGCTTGCTGATGATGTCAGCGAGCGCGCAAACCGTGCCGGCCCCCCAGATTGCCGCCAAGTCGTGGCTGCTGCTCGACGCCACCAGCGGCCAGGTCATCGCCGCCCAGGACCCGAACCTGCGCATCGAGCCGGCATCGCTCTCGAAAATCATGACCGCCTACGTGACCTTCCAGGCCATCCGCGACAAGAAACTGGCCCTGAACACGCTGGTCAACGTCTCGCCACGTGCCTGGAAGGTCGATTCGAGCAGCTCGAAGATGTTCATCGACCCGGCCACCCCGGTCAGCGTGGACGACCTGCTGCACGGCCTGATGGTGCAGTCGGGTAACGACGCCGCCGTCGCCCTGGCCGAAGCCGTCGCCGGCGACGAAGGCACGTTTGTCGTGCTGATGAACCGCGAAGCCCAGCGCATGGGCCTGAAAAATACCCGCTTCGCCAATCCGCACGGCCTGCCGAGCCCGGACAATTTCTCGACTGCGAACGACCTGGCGCGCCTGGCGCAAAACGTGATCCGCGACTTCCCCGAGTTTTACAAGATCGATTCGGTCAAGCAGTTCACCTATAACAAGATCACCCAGCAGAACCGCAACCGCCTGCTCTGGCTCGATCCGACCGTGGACGGCATGAAGACCGGCCACACCGAATCGTCCGGCTACAGCATGATCGCCTCGGCACGCCGCCCGAACGGCGCCAGCGGCCAGCGCCGCCTGATTTCGGTGTTGTCCGGCGCCAGCTCCGATGGCGTGCGTACCCAGGAAAGCCAGAAGCTCCTGAACTGGGGCTTCCAGAACTTCGACACCGTCAAGCTGTACTCGAAGGGCCAGCCGATCGCCACGCCGGAAGTGTGGAAAGGCTCACAGCCGAACGTCAAGATCGGCTTTACCAACGACATCCTGGTGACGGTGCCGAAAGGCGTCGCCGGCAAGCTGAAACCTGTGCTCGAGCGCAAGGACCCGCTGGTGGCCCCGCTCGCCCGCAACGGCCGCGTCGGCACGCTGCGCATGATGGTCGACAACAAGCCGCTGCTGGTGCTGCCGGTCGTCGCCCTGGAAGAAGTGCAGGAAGCCAGCATTTTCGGGCGCGCCTGGGATTCGATGCGCTTGATGATCAAGTAAGTTTTTGCTGTCGCTGTCGTAGACAATGCCCGCCCGGTCCGCCCGGCGGGCATTTTTTGTTTAACCAAGGTGCGCCGCTATAATGCACAGTCTCCAACCGCACGAAACTCCCACCGATGATCCAGCCCGCCGCCCTGTCCTGCCCCCGCATCGCCACCCGCAAGGATGGCCTCGAACTGTCGCGCGTGGTTGCCGGCATGTGGCGGCTCGGCGAATGGAACATGCCGGTGCAGGCGCGCGTGGCGTTTATCGAGGAATGCATCGCGCTGGGCGTGACGAGTTTCGACCATGCCGACATCTACGGCAACTACGGCGTCGAGGCCCTGTTCGGCGAGGCGCTGCGCGCCCAGCCTTCGCTGCGCGCGCGCATCGAACTGGTCAGCAAGTGCGGCATCAAGCTGGTGTCGCCGCAGCGCCCCGGCCACACGATCCAGCACTACGACACCAGCGCCACCCACATCCTCGCGTCCGTCGACAACTCGCTGCGCGCGCTGCAGACCGGCCACCTCGACCTGCTGCTGATCCATCGTCCGGATCCGCTGATGGATTTCGACGAGGTCGCCGAAGCCTTCACCCGTCTCCAGCGCGAAGGCAAGGTGCGCCATGTCGGCGTGTCGAATTTCACGCGCCACCAGTTCGAGTCCCTGAATCGGCGGGTGCCGCTGGCCACCAACCAGGTCGAATTTTCTCCTCTGTGCACGGCGCCGATGTTCGACGAAACCTTCGACGGCCTGCAAGACCTCGGCATCGCGCCGATGGTCTGGTCGCCGCTCGGCGGCGGGCGCCTGTTTACCGGCGATGATGCCCACACCGTGCAGCTGCGCGCCTGCATCGAAGCCGTTGCCGAACGCATCGGGCAACCGTTTGCCAGCGTCGTGTTTGCCTGGATCATGGCGCTCCCGAGCCGGCCATTGCCGATCACCGGCAGCGGCAAGATCGCCTCGGTCGCCGCGGCGGTAGCCGCCACCGGCTTCACGCTCGAGCGCAGTGACTGGTTCGCCATCCTGCGCGCGGCGCGCGGCCACGGCGTCGCCTGAGGACACCATGGCGGAGCCGGTCAAGATCGTCGAGGGAAGTGCGCTGACGGCGCTGCAGAAGAAGGATTTGATGAACCGCCTGGCGCGCATCGAGGGCCAGTTGCGCGGGGTGCAGAAACTGATCGCGCTGGCGGCCGAGCCGGCGGACTGCGAAGCGGTCGCCCAGCAAATGGCGGCGGCGCGCAAGGCGCTCGACCGCTCGTTCGTGCAACTGCTGACGGCCACGGTCGTTACCCATAGCGAAGGCGCCGCAGACCTGGAAGGCGCGCGCGCCGTGGCTACCCGGCTGGCCGCGCTGCTCGACAAGTTCGCTTAAAGCTTTTCTTCGTCGTCGGAATACACCAAAGGCGGCGCCACGCCGCGCCAGCCGTTCAGCCATGCCAGGTTCAGCAGCAGTGTTGCGCCGATGTACAGCAGGAAGAACAACACGAAAAAGCGTGCCTGCAACATGATCAGGAGCAGGACAGCAGCACCAATCACGATTAAGATGCCTTTGGTCAGCTTTTGCTTGCTGCTAGGAAATCTCACCGTCGAGACCATCAGGGTACCTACCGCCACCATCAGCGCCATGATGGCAAAGGCGCCGGGAATACTGCGGATCGGATCGGGCCAGGCCACCACCACGGCAGCGACGCAGGCGGCGCCGGCGGTAATCGGCATGCCGACGAAATAGCGTGGATCGGTACGCCCGACCGAGACGTTGAAGCGCGCCAGGCGCAGTGCGCCGCAGGTGACGAAGATGAAGCAGGCCAGGCCGCCCATGCGCACGATGGTTGGGTGCGCGGCGCCGAGTTGGGCGAAGCCGTAGCAATACAGCAGCAGGCCGGGCGCGCAGCCGAAGTTCATGACATCGGCAATCGAATCGAGCTGCATGCCGAACTCGGACTGGGTGTTGGTGGCGCGGGCGACGAAACCGTCGAGCGCGTCGAACACGCCGGCCAGCACCAGCAGGATGGCGGCAAGCCGGAAGTCGCCGGGTGCGCCCACTTGCGCGTTGTCGACCGTGATGACGATGCTGCCGAAGCCGCAGGCGATCGACAGCAGCGTCACGAAACTCGGCAGGGCAAATTTGGCGCGCGCAAGGCGTGCGGACTGTGGAGATCGGTTCAATGCGTATCCGGTCAAATAGAGGTTGATCCTATTCTACAGGGCGCGCGGCCGGGATCGCGCACGCTGCTCGACGTCATGCGGGCGGGTTTTGTCCTAGAATGTGCCACTTTGGCTTTATTTAAGAATCAGGAGTACCGGAAATGAGCGACTTGCTGCGCGTGAGGATGATACTGGCGGGATGCGTGACTGCCCTGGCGCTGGCGGGTTGCGGTGGTGGTGGTGGCGGTGGCGATGAAACGAGCACGCCGACGCCGCCCCCGTCCGGGAATATCCCCCCGCCGGCGCAGCCGGTCATTCCCGCGCCGCTGCCGACACCGGTCATGCCCACGCCAGCCGCGCCCGGCTCACCTGTCCTGACCGGCAACATCGCCTTTGATGGACGCGAGTGGATCAATTTCCGTCGTACTCAAGTCGGCATGTCGACGCTGGCGCGCAATGCCCTGATCGACAATGCGGCCCAGGGCCACTCCGAATACCAGCGCATCAACAACACCATCACGCATGACCAGACGCCCGGCCGCCAGGGATTTACCGGCGCCACCCTGGCCGACCGGCTGCAGACGGCGGGTTATATCTTCAATACCCGCAACAGCCGTGCCTTCGGCGAAGTGATTTCCGCCACCAACAACGGCTCGGGTCACTACATGGCCGAGGAATTGATCACGGCGATCTATCACCGCTTCGTGATCTTCGAACCGGTATTCAAGGACATCGGCACCGGCGCGGCGACGACGAGTGCGGGCTATAACTACTTCACCGCCAATTTCACCGCCAACGACGGCTATGGGACGGGCCTGGCGCGCGGCCAAGTCGCGGTGTGGCCATTCGGCGGCCAGACCGCCGTGCCGCGCAACTTCTTCAGCGACACCGAGCAGCCCGACCCGGTGCCCAACCAGAACGAAGTCGGCTATCCAATCAGCGTGCACGCCAACATCGACGCCGCCATCATCGTGACCAGCTTTACCGTGCGTCCGCGTGGCGGCGCCGACATGCAGGTACGGCTGCTGACCCATGCGAACGACACCCACACCGGGCTCTCCTCGGCGGCGATCGTGCCGCTCGCGCGCCTGGCTCCAAACACGGTGTATGAAGTCAGCTTCGCCGGCACCGCCGGCGGCGTGCCGGTGACGCGCAGCTGGTCGTTCACGACCCTGTGACAGGCCGCGGCCCGTCCGGCGCCGTGTCGGTCATCGATGTCGAAGCCGGCGTCGAGCGCCTGATGGGCAACCGGGCAATCTACCTGCGCGCGCTGGCGCGCTTTCGCCTTGATTACCGCCATGCCGGCGCCGACCTGCGCGCCGCGCTCGCCAGCGGCGACATGGCGCGCGCGCAGCGCCTGGCGCATACGCTCAAGGGTGCGGCCGGGATGATCGAGGCGGGCGCCCTGTCCGCGGCCACGCTGGCGCTCGAGCAGGCCCTGCGCGGCGGCGAAGACGCCGTCGAGCCCCTGTTCCCGAGGGTCGATCAGGCCCTATCCGGGCTACTGCATGCACTCGATGGCATGGCGCCTGCGCTTGAGGACGTGGCGGTGGCGGCCGGCCCGGATTCGCGGACCAGGCTGCGCGCGCTGCTCGACATCGGCGATGGCGCCGCGGTCGACCTGGTCGCGGCGGCGCGCGCCGAACTGGCGGCGGAACTCGGGGAGCGGGAATATGACGTCTTGCGCGCGGCGGTGCTGGGCTTCGATTATGAACGCGCACTGGAACTGCTGGACCGGCCCGGGACGGCCGGGGAATAAGACAAGCAGCTAAGCTTGCTTACTTGGTAAATTCGGCTTCTTCGTCGAAAGCATCCGTACAATCCTTGCCGCAGAAGCGGCGCACGCTGTCCACCGGCTTTTCGCAATACCAGCACGAGCCCTTTGGCGGCAGGCTGAGCCGAGAGGGCCGCGTTTGCACAACGGTCCCGGCTGAAGCCATTGGCTCGGAGCCAGAACTGTCGCTCATCACACTGTTTTGTATCGTTTCCAAGGTCGCCTCCAACCACAGCACATCAATCCGTAAAGCAATATTACTGTGCGGAACGTCTCAAGACATGAGGCAACTCAATCAGAAGCCCGATGTCCGGCAGCGCTGCCACAGCCGTTCCTGATGCCCCAGTGTGCACTCAACCCGGCGCTGCCGCAACGTCGTTGTTGCCGACCTTTTCACGCTGCGGCAAGCATGCAACACCTCGCCTGACAGCAGCGATGAGCGTGTCGAAGCTGCCTCATTCAGCGCACTGGCGCGGGTTCCAGTGACACGCGCAAGCCATCTGCGGTAGTTGCGATCCGGGTCGGCACGTACTGCACGCCGGCATAGCGCAGCTCTTCCATGCGGAAGCTGTAGACGGGAATGTCGAGCAGGGCCCGGTCGAGCAGGCCGTTGGCGGCGCGCTCCAGCTGGCGCTGCACCGACGGGTCGATGCCGCTGACGGCAAAGCGTTCGATGCGCGGCTCGGTGAGATACACGCCGCTGCGCGCCTGGTCGATGCTGAGGCGGCCCGAGAAAGCCAGCGTGCCGGCAAGCGGGTTGCGCAGGAAAGATTGCGCGACGCTCGCGTCCACCGTCAGCGACACCCGGTCGCCAGGCAGTACATTCAACTGCGGACGCGACAGGCGCACGTCGAACAGCTGCAACAAGCGGTGGTCCAGCGGAAAGCGGCGGTCAAGCCCGGCTTGCAGCTTGTACAGCGGCAGGTCCACCTCGCGCGGACCGAGGATGCTGGCGCAGGATGCCAGCAAGGCGGCGCCGGAAATGGCCGCCAGGGCGACCAGCAGCTTGCGCCGCGCCTGCATGTTTTTCTCGAGCATGATTACTCCTCTGTTTGCTTACGAAGAGCCTAGCATGTCGGTGCAGGCGGATGGGTTCCTTCTTACTTCGTCACCACCACCGACGTGCTCGACACGTTGCCGGCAGCATCCCTGGCGACTGCCTTGATCGTGTGCGTGCCCTTGGCGACTTTCTGGGTGTTCCATTTGAACGACAGGCTGGCGCCATTGTTACTGGCGGCCAGGACGCCATCGATATACAGCTGGTTGATGATCCCGGCCGCACCGCTGTTGTCCGCCGATTGCACCATGATCGTGACCGTGCCGCTGATGCGTCCACCCACCGGACTGGTGATCTGGACCGTCGGCGCGGTGACATCGAGGGTCGGCGCAGGCGCCGGAGCGGGCTGGCTGATGGCAGTGCCCGCCTCATAGGAGCCGATGTCGAGCGCGCCGCTGACTGGCCGGGCATCGCTCAAGGCGCGATGTTTGTAATGGGCCAGCGGGACCAGCGACACCCCGGTGATCGACGATCCGGGATTGGTGCCGGCGTCGACCATCGGTGAACCAGCAGCCGGACGCAGATCGTAATTGGCGCGGTCGACAAAGGCCGGCGCCAGCGAGCGGTAATTGCTCCTGTCGATGGCCGCAGCCTGCGTACTCAGAGCCCCCACACCGGCGACCAGGTTGTTCTGGATGAGGACAGGGGTCGTGACGCCGCTGCCGACCATCACGAAGGTGCCGCGGGAACCGTCGTCGTTGAGGAAGGTATTGTTCACGACATACAGGTTCTGGCCAGGATTGGTCGCCCCCTCTTCGCCATACGCCAGCATCGCCGGATTCTGGTTAACAGCGGGTTGCTGGATGATGTTGCCGATCACGATAGCATTGCCGGCGTTGGGCAAATCGACTTCATAGCTCGGCTGTCCGCTGGCAGTCGTATTCGCCTGCCCGGCCGGCGTGCTGGAGAAGCGGTTGTAGGCAATCGTATTGGTCTGCGCGCGTGACTTCAGGTTGTGACCGATGTTCGCGTCATGCGAGTAGTTGTAGCGAAAAGTCAGGCTGCGCGCATTACCGATATAGATATTGTGCGAATAACCGTCGCCATGGCCATTGAAACCGAATTCGGAACGCTCGATCAGAATGTCCGACGCGGTATTCACCCCAGAGAGGATGCCGTTCTCGTTATTGTGCAAGAAGCTCGAGCGCAGCGTGAAGCCGGTGCCTTCCAGGCGCAGTGCCGCGCCATTCCGGTCGGCCACGCGCGCGCCGAACATTTCGACGTTCTCGATCGTGATGCCATTACCGATCACCACCCAGGTTCCTTTGCCCATGGCATTGGCGCCGCCCGCATCGATCTTCGGACGGCCATTCACGCCGCGGATCACGAGGTTATGGGCATAAATGCCGCAGACGTCGCCCACATAGGCAGTGGCGGCATCGATTTCGATGAGGTCACCGGCGGCAGCGGCGGCGAACGCCTTGCAGGGCGTGGCGAAGGCCTTGCCGTTACCGACCGTCAGGGTAGCGGCCGAGGAAACGCTGGCGACGGCGGAGCACAGCAGCACGCCGGCAGAGATGGCGGAGCGTACTGCGGACGAGGAAATCGACAAACGGCGAATCGTGGGCATCGTTGCTCCTGAGCTGATCAAAAATCGAGCCCGGATCTTCCCACGGATAAATTGATTGTCTACGGAAAAGTAAATCTTCGATAACGACAAAATGTCGGCCCGTTGTCCGAACCCAACAATTCAAATAGAAAATTTACCAAAAGTAAGACTACTTCGATACAGAATCTTGAGAGCGGGCTAAAAATCGTTAAGAGACAAGCACTTAGATATAGCAACAGATGTGCTGTGTACCTACCTGTGTACCAAAAAATCTGGCCAAAGAAGAACCGTAGTGTCTCCCAAGCGACGTTCGCTCCCATTGGATGCAACCCGGGCGAGTCGCCTTGCTTTGTCCGGCGCCAACCACATGCGGCGGCTCTAGACTTTGCACTACGCGGCCTGCTCGGGCATGTCGGGTAGTAGCTGTCGGAATCCGGCGTCGACCGGAGGACAACCAAATCGCAGGATCAAATCTGTTTTACCCTCCGGGGCATCATGTGGTCGCGACTTGGACGTGGCTGATCGATGTTGCTACTGCTAGGCCATTCTTCCAAGCCGTTACGTGACCCCTATCTCTACTATTGATAATGTATTTTATCAAGAGTAGAAACCGCTAGCGTTGTCAGCATCGAGCGACTCGAGTCGACGGCTGATTCATTTAGGTTTTAGCCGGCACTCGGCTGACTGCACAATCTCATTAAACGGCCAGCCTATGAACTTGTTGCAAGTTCTGCTACGCCTGGCCGCGGATATTGAACGCTCCCTCTGATCGTTGGTACTGTCGATCGCTAACCCCAGGCAGCGTCCGCTACCGACCCGAAGCGGACCTCATGCGCAGGTCAGATGCGGGTCAGCCAACGTTTCATTCGACTGCGAAGACATACCAAAACCACAAGCCAGAATAAGAAGGTCAGCAGGAAATCTACTTTTCTTATTTGATCGTCCCCTGTGAATCCCAAGATCAGCGAGACTGAACCACCGGGTGAAAGACCACGATTATCGACTAAGTACGCCAAAGGCCAGCCGGCCGCAACGAAAGTGCAACCAGCCTGGCAGTCTTCGCTCCCTAGAATCACTGCGTTCACTTCGCGCGGCACCAGACTGGAAAGCAGGGTCGCCAAAAGGGCTACCAAACAGTACACGATAGTTTTCTTCATTGTTCTCCGGCGACAATTGGAAGCGTTCTACCGTAAAAGGCCCCTTCTGGCCGGTTCAGACTTTCGGTAGCGTCCGTTTACGACCCAAAGCAGTCGTCAATGCGCTCTTTGGCCAAACTCCACTGCCACCGCTTCCATCGAACGCCCTTATTGCCATCATCTAAAAGCGATCCAAACCTGCGAAAAAAATGATGAAGTGGCTTTTCGTGAGGATTAATATATTGATCTAGTGTAATATTAGTTGAAAATATTTAAAAGGCCTAAAGTGTCAATTACAATTAACACACTCGCACCTTACGCTAGCTTCGTGGTGGCATATTCGACTAAAGCCGTGCCAGACTATAAATTGCTTCAAAGAAACCTTCGAGGATTCTTTCCTACAGCCTTGGGGCGCTTCAAGATCACCAATCTAAAAACGTCTGCCTATCCCGGGATTGCCTCAACTTTCGCGCTTCATGCAAAGGAGAAGCGGAAGGCTACTTGGGGAGGGGGTAATCAGGTGGAAGATCAGCTGAACCACCTAGTCTCATATTTTGCGCTTGAGCGCTTTGTCTTAATTTATATTAGCGATGCCGAGTTGAAGTCAGATGTGTATGACGCATTATTCGACGGTAGGCTCACCAACTGGCAACCTGCTGACGAGCGTGTGCTTGTCAACGCGTACATTACGGGAAGCACCCTTAAGACCCTTTGGCTTGGCGGTACACATCGGAATGTGTCAGTTCGTCCGAGCAGTAAGGTTATTAGTGGCCAAGACCTAGCGGATGCCATTGACCCGTTTGGTGACTCCACATTCGTGGCCGGAGCCGTTCGTTCGTCTAAGGCTGGGGTTAGCCTGAAGAGGAGTGGGGTATGGTTTCGACCAACTAAAGACTGGCAGGATTTTTCTGATATTTCAAAGACCGTCCTCGATTTGCTCATCGCGACTCAAACAAATATTGCGACACTATCGTCAGCAGTACATTGGGGACTTGCTACTCGAGTATTCGATTTTATTGACGTTGGGCCCGCGTACGACATTGAATGGGCGGATCCAGACACACTCAAGGGGAAAAATCGCTCCCGTAAGCTAGAGCAGCTAAGGCATCGCTTTGAAATCGAGATATCTTCTACAACGGTCGCTAACAAAGATGTCTCCGTGTTAGTGACTGAAGTTTCAAGTGGCGCGAGCTGTAACCTAGTCCTTCAGCCAGACTTCAATGCGGGGCGATTAGCGGTGGCGTTCTCGGGTACGTATCCTACACAGTTTACGGACCTTGTCGTGGGCATTACAGCAGACCCCGAACTGATAAGGGTGTACTACGATACTTGGCATACGATATCGGGCGCGAGCCTATGCTTGGCTACGGTTCAAGACCGTCCGTTCACCTTAGATTTTTGCGACTTCAATCGTGGCACTGGATACCATGTAGATCGAGAAAAACCGCCAGGAAAGTCGGTTCCTATTGCAAATATCCTTACAGCTGCCGATCTGAGCTTGTTCAAGTGGGTATTTAAAGATGGACTAGGGCAGCTCGGATTGTCGCAACCGACGCCTGGGCGTTGTTGGCTTTATTGTGATGACGGTGCCGGCGAGGTTGCGGACTTTATTCATATTGAACTTCCCTTGAATCCGGCAACGCAAAAACCAAAAATCGCGCTCATTCATGTGAAAGGCGCTAATAGCCGTAAGGCGACGCGGAGGATATCTGCCGGGGCGTATGAGGTTGTGACCGCGCAAGCAATGAAGAATCTTAGGCGCATGAGTTCCATTAGCATAATTCCTGATTTGACTGCGAGTGTTCGGAAGCATGGAGGAGTGAGAGTATGGGATCGGCCATGGAGCGTTGGCTTAACCTCTTCCTCTGCAGTTGGGAATGCCATGCTTGCGGCGCTGGCGAATATCACCGCAGACTGCGAATATCAGGTAATTGTTGTTCAACCTCACGTCTTGAAGAGCAAATATTTGACTGCAACCGGTCTCGCTGTGAACACGCCTTCGGTTCAACTGCGCAGCTTACTGTACGGAGCACATTTAATGGCGCAGGCAGCAGGCGCAAAATTTCGCGTAATCTCCGATCAACGTTAGATACCAAGATTTAGCACTTCCGCTTGTCAACCCTGTTGCGTGAAAACCACCTTTATAGGTGGTCCGCTTTTGGCCGGTTGCAGACCTATGGCAGCGTCTGATACGACCCGAAGCAGACGTGGTAACTAACTCATTTTTGCGAATAGAGACGATCCAAGCCCAGCTATTGCTTGGTATCGAGAGGCTCTTCGAGGTGTGCGAATCTTGAGAACTCCACGAGTAAAGTGCTGCCTCTTTCAAACAAAAGTTCGTGCACAAAGAGGCCGTTTGTTCCGAGTCGAATCTCATGCGTCAGTAAATCGCCATGCGCGGTATGACTATAGCGTGGCTCACCGGGCCTAGCGGGTGAGTCAAAAGAATATCGCTCAACTCCCGAGTACGTGAGATGAATAATTCGGTCGTGGTACGGCCCGAGAAGGGACAGCTTAACCTCGAGTTTTCTTATCTCGTTCCTACTGCCCGACGCAACTTCACGAACGGTCAGCGACTCAAGCCATGCGTCATGAAGCGACGAGGTGGAAGAGAGATCAAAATGACGCGAATCTGACGCAAAATCGTAGATGTGATCTGGAAGGTCACGCCTAATGGTCTGCAAGTACTCGAGATAGCGCGAGTAATCAATTCCCTCTACCTTGTCGTTAAGAATGTATTTCATCAGTCCTTGAGGCTATCGATTTCTACGTCCGCTCCTGGCCGATAGCGGACGTATTGTAGCGTCCGATTACGACACGAAGTAGCGATTCAATCCTTCAATTATTTTTCAACATACCACTGAATTTCGCTCGGCCCGCCGTAAGTGGAAAAATGGTTCTTGGCAGCTTCTAACGATGAGAAGTGAGGGCTAGTCGTACACACGTCTGTGGCCCTAAATTTCCAAAAGAACACGTCCCCACTCTCTGAAATTGCGTAGTCGATGTAATCTTCGTTGATAGTGCCAGCAACAGCGATCTCGATCGCCTCAATATCAGCGGAACTGTAGTCCCATGTTCGTTGCAATAAACGAACGCTGTACTGGTCTACTCCCTGATACGACCAAGTACCCTCGGCTAACAGACGATCTGCAAGAATAGTTGCTTCCCAATCGTTGCTAAACCTGGGCTGAAAGTTCATGTTTAACCTTCACCGGTGAAAACAAGGTCGAGACATCCTAAGTATGTTTTTTTTCTACGTCCGCTTCTGGCCGGGAGCAGGCATGGTGTAGGTCAAGCAACGCGCTAAAGCGGCATTTCACTTTGGCTAGCCGAGAGCCGTGGTTCTCGAAAATGGGTCGTGTACGGAAGTTATGCCGTTCGAAATTATTCGAAGTACTTCCAATCTCTGGGGTAGATCGGTAAAAGCTTCCCATCACTCAAAATGAAGGTTTGCATTTGTTCCCCCACGTACCCCCCCATCCGATTTTTTGCATTGTACTTGCAATGCGATAAGTAACCATATTTTGGTTCGTAGAGGTAATCCGCCCAGCCCTTGCGTGGCTCAGTACAAGCAATCATTGCCGAATAAGGATCGAAGAACCCAAATTCATTTCGCAGCAAATTTTCGAAATTAGCTCGACTTATTATAGGCCCGAAGTCCGCACGCCTCATCTCATATAATCCAGGCGGGGCAGTGCAAGCACTTATGGCAATACTCAGTAAAACGATTCCAGCTGTCGATCGCCAATTATAAATACGATAACTACGTTTCATTCTAGAAAAAGTATTCATTTTTTCCATTTTTGTTGAGGCGACTATTTAGGATCTTAATATTTAAATTTGACGTAGGGATGTTTTTCACATCTGAATTTGAAAGTAGAGCATTGATTGACGATGTTGCATACTCATTCCCGTCGTCTTTTACTATTTTCTTTGCCTTGACCCAAAGTTTTAAATCTTCTACCGTAAACGGATCAGGAAGTTGACCGTTCTCTACAGCTTCATGGACTTGTTTGATTAGAGGCATGGTCTTTCCTTAAGATTTCCGTGTTCGCCGCCACATGCTGCATTACGTTTTATTTTAGCTGACCGCGGACCTTTTGTACCGCCCGCTTACTACCAAATATGGTCATTGCATCGCTGACCAAGACTAGCGATTAACTAACTACAGCTGCAGACGATCAAGAAGCGGTAAGTCTACCCGAGTTGTTGCTAGATGGGAAAGTTTAGTCTCCAGGTTTCAGGCGGGCTGAAGGTCCGCTCCCGACCTATTGCGTTGAAAAACTCCGCTTAAGCTCGCGATCTTCGCGACCTGTCCCTGTCTAACCGGTCACGGACAGGGAGGCTGCGATGATGGGACGCCAGGCAACGAAGCGGGAGCTATTCGTGTCAGTCAGTCTAGACGAATATGTTCCCGAAGACCACTTGTTGAGGGCGGTAGACCGCTACCTCGACCTCAGCGAATTTCGCGCAAATCTCGCTGATTCATACAGCCATACCGGCCGGCCATCGATCGATCCCGAACTGATGGCCCGCATGCTGCTCATTGGCTATTGCTACGGGATCCGATCGGAACGTCGGCTGTGCGAAGAAGTCAGCATGAACCTGGCGTACCGCTGGTTCTGTCGCCTCGGCCTGAAAGACAAGGTGCCGGATCACTCGAGCTTTTCCAAGAATCGTCATGGCCGCTTCCGCGATCATGACGCCTTTCGCCAGTTGTTCGATTCCGTACTTCGACGCTGCATGGCCGAGGGTCTAGTACAAGGCGAGGGTTTTGCGACCGACGCCAGCATGATCAAAGCCGACGCGCAGCGACAACGTTCTTGCCCAGGTAATGCTGATATCGATTGGGGCAATCTGGAGCAGGCAAGCCGGCCTGTGCACGAGTATTTGGCCGCGTTGGAACAGGCTAATCCGGTGCCGCCTGCCCCGAAAAGGATCTCTCTGACTGACCCGGCATCGACCTGGACTGCCGCCGCCGGTCCGGCTATTTTTGCTTACTCGACAAATTACCTGATCGATCTGAAAGCGGGACTGATCGTCGACGTCGAGGCGTCGGCCGTGAACAAAATGGCCGAAGTCGAAGCGACCAAAATCATGATCGATCGCGTCGAAGAAAAGTTTGCTATCAAGCCTCAACGACTGGTGGGCGATACGAACTACGGTGTCGCTGCAATGCTGGGGTGGCTGGTCGATAAAAAGAAGATCGCCCTGCACGTTCCGGTATGGGATAAATCCCAGCACCACGACGGTACATTTAGCCGTAGCGATTTCATCTTCGATGGCAAAAACAACCGCTATATTTGCCCTGCCAGCAAGTATCTCCAGCCGCCTCGTCGTGGTGAGCCGAAAACACCATTTCGCTATCGGGCCAGCTTGAACGACTGTCGGGTTTGCGGCCTGAAACCAAAATACTGTCCCAACATGGTCGCCCGCAAGATCGACCGCAGTCCGCACGAACCCGCCCGCGATATCGCGCGTGCTATCGGCAAAACCGAGGCATATCGCCAGTCACGCCGGGAACGAAAGAAGGTTGAAATGCTGTTTTCCCACCTAAAACGCATTCTTAAACTGGGTCAATTACGCTTGCGTGGCCCCAGCGGCGCCCATGATGAGTTTCTGCTAGCAGCCACAGCCCAAAATCTTCGGCGAATGGCCAAAAAGCTGCTTTCAACCAAACAAAACATGCAACTAATGATCAGTTGAGCGGACCCGGCATTGCCTACGTCACGAATCTTTCCTGTACAGTTAATTCATCAGGACTGATCTTGCCTACAAGTTTTTCAACGCAATAGGTCGATAGCGGACGTGTAGCTCGCAGCAAGCAGCCTAAAGTTCTTGTCAAGCTTAAGGCTCCCACCGCTACAAACCATCGCAGTAAATAACTTCCCTTGACGTTAACAAGGCGGCCTCGGCGTTACAACTTTGGGCCTTGCCAGCAGCGGAGCCTAGGGCAGTCGGTTTTACGATACGCATCACGCTCGCGCGCGAGACGTCGTAGTCCCGAGCCAAGGCGCTGATCGACTCGCCTGTCTTGAATCTTGAAACCATCGCCGCGCGCTGCTCATCCGTCGTACTCGTTGGGCGTCCCAGGGCCTTGCCTTCAGCCTTCGCCCGGGCCAAGCCGGATTGGGTACGCTCGACCAGCAAATCACGCTCCATCTCAGCCATTGCCGCCAGCATGGTCAGCATTAACTTGCCGGCGGAGGACGTCAGGTCCAGTTTGCCTAGCTGCAGGACGATGACCTCGATGCGGCGCGCGGCCAGCATGTTGATCGTGGCGCCGACGTCCTGGGCATCCCGGCCGAGGCGATCGAGCTTCGACACCACAAGGGTCTCGCCGTCGCGGATCTTGTCGAGCAGGATGCGGAACTGGGCCCGCTGCAGCGCCGGCACCTTGCCGCTCACACCTTCGTCAGCAAACCAGTAGGCGACGTCGTAACCGGCGCGCTCCAGCTCGAGACGCTGGTTCTCGCTCTGCTGCTCTTTAGTGCTGACTCGACCGTATCCGAAAATTGCCATCTGGCTCTCCGCGTCTGTCCATTAGTGTCCAATAACGTTCAGTTTACATATGAACATGTGCAAAAGCCAGCAGCATATTTTGTGAACACCTCTCACCTATCGGCGGCAGACGTGTTCATAAACGGTCGATTGTGAACAGGTGGAAGAGACACCAATCCGTTTGATAACAGGCCAGATTCCTCACTGCAGTCAACGTGCTGGGAGTTGTGGGAGGCCAGCAAATACCTAGAGAAGCACCCCCAACGTCTCGGGACATGCTCTTTTGGTGGCGCTGCGCCCCTGCCTGAGGGATATAGGGGGTAGCCGTGGACACGATTTACTCGAGAGGCTGCCGGATTTTGGGTTTAAATAATCGACCTAAATTAAGAACCACGCGCAAATTCAACTATGATTATGGGTGTCAGAAAAACTTGGAACCTGAATGCCCCAATTTACAATCCCCTCACTCGGCACTTACGAATTTGACCGGTACCCGGACGAATGTCCTCTTTGCCATAAGCATGTGCACGCAACACTCAAGTTAGTGCAACTTATCGGCACCCCTGGACAATACGGCGCACGAGCAGAGATAGAGACGGTCTTCCTATGCCCAAACGATGACTGCAAGAGATACTTCCTGGCCTACTATAAGGAGTCGCGTAGCAACCACGATTATGGCAACCAGGAATTCAGGTTTAACGGCGCTGCCCCGTGGCTGCCAACGAAACCAATTGTCTTTGAGGGAATCAAGACGCTATCTCCGAGCTTCTACAAGATCTACGTACAGGCTACCGAAGCCGACATGCGGAAGCTCGACCAAGTCGCAGGAGTAGGATATCGCAAGGCTTTGGAGTTTCTGATAAAAGACTACTGCATTTCAAAGCGCCCCGAAGACGCAGATCGTATCAAAGCCTCGAAGCTTGGAGGCTGCATAAAAACCTATGTAAGCGATCAGAATATCAAGGATTGTGCAGAACTTGCCACATGGCTGGGCAACGACGAGACCCACTACGTCCGCGCTTGGGAGGACAAGGACATCAACGATCTGAAGGCTTTGCTGGGGCTGACTATGTCCTGGATTGAGACGAGTATCAAGACGGATCAATATCGTGAATCCATGTCGAACAGAGGAAAGTAGTCCTCTGCTTCCGGACCCTGCATCGCCAACTGGGGCGTGCAGGGGGCAACCCGCATTGGTATCGATTCGAAGGACAAACCGATTTTGCAATAAAATAATTCAAAATCGCAAGTATTCGCTGTATTGTGACAATTCAGCAACTTCCTACAGTCCTCCATGCCGACATTAAAAGTAACCTGCCCATCTTGCGGCAAGGCTGATGGCCTCCCACTGGTGTACGGGGATTACAACCTGCTGCCTGATGATGTTCGTTCACAGGTAGATCATGGACAGGTCCTCTGTGGTGGCGATTCCATCTCGATTGGTAACGATGGTCGACCAATGACCATGGCCTGCCCTGCTTGTGCCTGGGAGTGGCGTTGCTAAGGATGGCAAGTTAGAAGGAACAATCTTTTCTTTCCAACCTACCTAGACCGGAGTGATCTCCAGCCGGCTCGTGGGATTGGTCATCAGTTCGGCTGGGCAATCTGTAGTGGGACCTTTGGAGAAGCCGCCCGAGAGGCCCCGGAGAAGCCATCAATGGTGATCCGATCAGTTATCCAGCAGCAGTCTATTGGAGAGCCCTGGTGCGCACGAACGACCATCGCAACCTACAGCAGCTGCAGGTCTATTACAACGAGAGCGTTATAGATATTGCTGCGCGGCTCGATTAAAAAAAATAAATTAATTGCAGGACTAGGGAAGGGAATCATTTTGAAAGAGTATATTTCTAAGAATTTGTTTTTTTTGATTTTGACTGCAGCTGTTATTCTGTTGCTCATAGCATTTACCACCGGGTCAATTCCAAGCGAAAATCGATCCACGGTTTTAACCTCGTTACTCTCGACATTTATTGGTGCGAGCTTTGCATTCCATTTGAATACAGCGAAAGAGCGCCGAAAGGATGACGAGTCACGCATCGCTGCTCTGAGGATAGCGCTATTTATCCTCGCGCAGCAACAAAATTCAATTGTCGGCTTCTGGCAGATATTGCGGTCGTGGAAAGATCGTAAGGATAAGGGTTTAAACATGCGACCCATGATGGCGCCTGGTCAGTCGCATTTAAGGCAAGACTTAAATAAGCTCTCTTTCATGCTCGCCGATGAGCCGGCGTTATTGCTTGAGCTTTCTGTCGAGGACGATCGCTTTGCACAAGCTTTGACGGCTATTCAACAACATATGAAATTTCATGTAGAGGAGGTTCAACCTATCTTCGAAAAGATGCAACTAAATAATAAGTCACTAACAATCGACGAAATATGCAACGCGATGGGAGCGCGTATTTTTGAAACTGCTAGAGTATTAGCTGACAATGTTATTCAACACGTTGAAGAAACCAAATATAGCCTTGGTGCTATTGCACCAAAATTATTCGGCTACGCAAAAAAAGAATTCCCGAACGATAAATTCGTGAAAGTCAGCTTTGATCCAGAATCCTCAGAATGAATATGATAGGTTGCACAAGGAGACACCATGTTCATCACAAATAACCAGCACCCATGCATAGAGTTCAGCCCAGATCATGGTCAGCGGTCCCTACCCTCGTCCACTACTTTAGCGACAGGGCCAAACCTTTCAAGTCGGTCCTGCCGCCGCTGATCGAGGGCGCGGGAGGGGGCCAGGAGCGGGTGTTAATTGTTGGTCGCCCCTGAGCGAGGTGCTGGACGAGACGATCAGAATCCACCGCGAGCCGGACTGGCCTGACCAAGTCGTCGTTGATGAAAAGCACCGCGCTTTCTTCGAGGCCGTGAAGCAGTCGCTCGTAGTGGCGCTTGCGAAGATCGATCAAATCGAATTCGCGATCTTAGATGATCAGGACGGATGCTGATTCTAACCACAAACTTCAAACCACATATCTAAGCGATAAAACTTAATGTCATCATATCGAATCGGCATGCGTTACGAGCGTCTACTGATGCTTGCAGCACCAATCTCTTTAGCATGTATTCTGCTGGCTTTCGTCGCTTCGGCCTCGGATCTTGGCACGGCGAAACGACGATCTACGTGCCAGCAACTCGCGGCCCAACTGGTAGAAAAGAATCAGGTTGATCTACAACGAGAATACGACAAAAAACAGGTTATTGGAAAGACGATGTATTTTAATGAGTACTCGTCTGCACTAAGCATGCTTATGATTGAGCCGCGAGTCTACCAAGACTGCGACGATGATATTGCAAAAGTTGGCATCCATGAAGATATCTCGCCTAAAGACCTAGCTGCCAAACTAAAGAAACAGGCCACAGAAACAATCGAAACTTTCGAAAAGTCTCCGATTCGCTCCTATGGCGTAGAGATTCCCGAAAAGGCTACCATTTCCTTGTTTGGCACGCAAATAAAAATGGGGATCACGACGTCAATCCAAGTACTGCAGGTGGCACTTATACCAATATTGGTCTTGTGGCTGGGCAGTTTATACAACACACGCTATCGCGAAACGTCTCTAATTGATACAGCTGCTCAAATTTCAGACCTATATCCTCATTCTATTAACGTTTATGCCGTTGGCAGTCTTCCAAGCTTGCGGAAGAAGAGCTGGACAAATTATTATTGGAAGAAAACGATTCCATTTCTTCCAACCTTCTATCGAATCTTTATTCTTTCAATACTCATCCTACCCTCAACGGTGACTTATTCCATCAGTTTATACTTTTTAGCAGAGGGATTTGAGTGGTCGAAGATGGTACCTGCAGTTGTTGTGGCATGGTACACACTGATAAATCTCGGACTCGAAACTTTCCCTTGGCATTCAAGCAAAATTTTCCCTCCGCCAAGGTCCATGCAACGATCAGAGTGATTGATACACGCTGGCAAGCCAGACGCGATTGACTTTCTCGATGGTGCGCCGGCCGTCCAAGATAGCCGTATCTTCCGCTAAGCTATCACTATGATTAGCAAAGTCAGTTGAATTCTGTGCGTGGCTTGTCTAGTTCGGGCATCAGGCCGGTAAAAAGCTCATTCTCATGACAGTCAACGGACGGACATCACGTTGCTCAGTATTCAGGCGGGCGTTTTAACACGGGGGTTGCAACCAGCTGCCACAAGCCTAAGTAACGAAATCTATTTATAGTCCTACGGCTTGAATCGGATGCGTGACACAAAGCGTGATACATGTTGTGATACACTTGAGTTTCGGTCGCCAGAAAACCCATAGATATCAGTAACTTAGAAATGCCTCGGAGCTTGTTATGTTCCGGCTCCGGGCACCAATATTCATCCAAGTTTCGCTGATGACGGTGCAAATCCAATAGTTCCGCAATTCTGAGTTAATTCCGCAAAAGGTGCGGCGATCAGCTTCGCCGCATCAACATTACTGACCCCTCCTGGCGTACGCCGCACTGCTCTCCCCGCTCTCAGCCCCCCTAAAAAGCACCTCGTCGCCGTGCATCGTCACTAGTATCGCGCCGACGAGGACTCGGATGATCCGCTCCTGACGTGAGTTACCGTGCAGCGACATTCTGACCTCAGGCCCCCGCCGCACATTGAGAGCGTGAGCGCGCCGCTCGCGCCTTGGTCGGACTGAATATCCCGGTCGTGCTTGCGACGTATCGCTCCGATATTAACGATGAAGCACCTTGATCCAGTCGAGGAATGACCGAAGTCCGATTGGTATCCTACCTTGGCGTAATCGACTCGGAGAGTCGGGCAGGATAGGTGAAGTAGGCCCACCCGCGTAGCGTGTTGTCCTCCTTCCCTCCCCTTATTCGCACTCCGTGCTCAACGGGAATCCTGCTCTGCGAGGCCAGCCGGCTGCGCCGGCCAAAAGGGAGGTGATGATGAAAAGCCTGACACGGAAGGACAGCCCTGCCATCAAGGTCTACTGCATGCCGGAGGAGCGTGCGCAGTTGCAGGCCAAGGCTGCGGCCGCGCGTCATAGCGTGTCGAGCTACCTGCTGAATGTCGCGCTGGGCTACGGGGTCCGCTCCGCGCAGGACCACCGGCATGTTGAAGAATTCATTCGCGTCCACGGAGACCTCGGCCGTTTTGCCGGACTGTTCAAGCTATGGCTGACCAATGACGAGCGCACTGCGGTTGTCGGCGAATCGACCATCCGTGCTGTGCTGGAAAAAATCGAGGCGACACGGGACGAGCTGCGCGACGTGATCCGCGCGTTGGTGACGCCCGGTACCGGCCCCGACGAATTTTAGCGGCAAAATTCTCAGGCCTGATCATGATCGCCAAGCACATCCCCATGCATGCGGTGAAGAAGAGCGGCTTCGCCAGCCTGGTGCGCTACCTGACAGATACACAGGGCAAGCAGGAGCGGACGGGCGACATCAGGGTGAGCAACTGCATCGGCGACGACGTCGAAATGGCGACACTGGAAGTCCTGAATACGCAAGCGATGAACACGCGATCGCGGGCCGATAAAACCTACCATCTGATCGTCAGCTTCCGCTATGGAGAGGAACCTGAGGCTTCCCACCTGGCGTCGATCGAAGAGCGGATCTGCGATGCGCTTGGCTTCAGCGAACATCAGCGGGTCAGCGCGGTACACCACGACACCGACAACCGCCACCTGCACATTGCCATCAACAAGATTCACCCGACGCGCTTCACGATCCACGAGCCGTTCCACGCTTACCGGGCACTCGCCCGCGCGTGCGAAACGATCGAGGACGAATTTGGCCTGCGCAAGGATAACCACGTGCCGCACAAGGTGGGCGCAGAAAACCGTGCCGCGGACATGGAGCACTATGCCGGCATCGAAAGCCTGCTCGGGTGGATTCAGCGTGGATGCAAGGCGCAGATGCAGCAGGCGCAGTCGTGGGAGCAGCTGCATGCCGTCCTGTCCGCGAGTGGGCTGTGCCTGCACCCGCGCGCCAATGGCCTTGTGATTACTGCGGAAGACAGAACCACGATCAAGGCCAGCTCGGCGGGCCGTGAATTTTCCAAGCCAAAGCTGGAGCAGCGCTTCGGTCCCTTCCAGGCAGCACCGGAACAGGTGGCCGCACGGAAGCCTAAACGCCAATATGAAAAGCGCCCACTCAGCCTTCGAGCAGATACGGAGAAGCTTTTTGCTCAGTATGAGGCGGCACAGGTGCGGGCGAAGGAGGCTCGGGCGCGTGAATGGGAACGGCTACATATGCGCAAGGAGCGGAGGATCGAGGCGGCTTTGCGCAACGTTCGCTTGAAGCGCGCCACGCTGAAGCTCGCCAAAATGCCTCGTGACACCAAGAAGTTGATGTATCGCGCACTTACCAGCGCCCTGCGTGACGAGATCTCGGAAATCAAGCGCGAGTCCAGGCAGGAGCGCCTGAGCATCAGCCAGAAATGCCGGCAGTGCCAGTGGCTGGACTGGTTACGTCACCAGGCAGGAGCGGGTAACCCGGATGCACTTGCTAAGCTTCGCCGGCACAAGCCTACACGCGACCGAGCCGGCGATGGTATCAACGGCACTGTGCATCTTCCGTCGTCCGCTTCTCGTTGTCGCCACGACGGCGTGACCAGACAGGGAACGATCATCTACCGGGCCGGCGCAAGTGCGGTCAGGGATGAGGGGAATGCAATCCGTGTTTCGCGCGGCGCGGAACAAGACGCGATCGAAGTGGCCTTTCGGATGGCAATCGAACGATTCGGCAAGACGATCAACGTCCAGGGTTCTGACGCTTTCAAGGAACAAATCGTTATCGCAGCCGTTACCGCACACCTGCCGATTGTGTTTGACGACCTGGCGCTCGAACAACGCCGTCTGCAGCTCGCTGAACCAACCGCTACTCGAGCAAATCCGCCCTACGACGCCGGCATTCGCTCACCTGCCGCACGTGGCAGTGAAAGACCTGGACCGACGGCAGCTCGAGACGTCCATCCGCCGAATCCACGCGTTCCACAGAAAGGAAAAAGTACAGCGCCTGCTCGCAGCCGTCGATGATGCAGACTACGCACAGTCGTGTTGACTACGGCATGCTTTGAAAACGAGGCTGCCGGCTGATTTCAAACTGCCACCAAGAACGCGGCATGGCGCCCATTAGCAAGCGCCAGCCAAAGGCTCATGCAGCGTGAAAAATCGGCGTCACACTTCCGCTCTCAATCTGTGCCTGCACGAAGTCAGCCCACGCCTGAAGTATGGTGCGTCGTTGTTGTGCGTACTCCGCGCGGTTGTACACCCCTTTGATGCCAAGGATTTTGTGGGCGAGGGCCCGTTCGATGGCATCGGACGGATGACCCATTTCGTGCAGGTGTGTCGAGGCTGTGCGACGGAAATCATGGAGGACGAAATGCTGGACGTCGATCGACAGCGCGCGTACCGCTTGATTCAACGTACTACTGCTGATCGGTCGATCGGACGCCCCACGTGAACTGGGGAACACGTATTCCGATCCGCCGGCATAAGTCATGAGCTCCTTCAGCATGTCCATGGCCTGGCGCGAGAGATACACGCGATGTGGCTTGTCCTTCTTCATGCGCTCGGCCGGGATGTCCCAGATTGCTTCATCAAGATTGAACTCCGCCCACTTGGCTTCCGTGAGCTCCGTCTTCCGAACCATCGAAATGAGCAGGAGGTTCAAGGCGAGTTTGAGCGTACGGCGAATGTCCGAGGCGTAGATCGTCCTGAGCACAAGACCTATCTCCCACGCCTCGAGGACCCGGGTCCGGCTCGCCTCGGTGGCAATGAAGCGCGCGACCAGGGCTTGGGCCGGGTTAGTGTCTGCCAGCTGGCGCGCGATCGCAAAATCATACATGCGGCGGACTGCATTTCGCGTCAACAGCGCCATTTTTGGCGATCCCCTCGCCTTGATCTTGTCACACAAGGCCAGGATGTCCGCCGGCTTGACTTGAGTGAGGGGCATGTGGCCCAAGGCTGGAAACACGTCTTTCGTCATCAGGCGACGCAGTGTGGTGACATAGCTCGTCGACTTGCCTTCGACCTGCTCCTCAAGCCACTGTCCTCCAAAAGTCGCCACCGTGTTCCCCATCGCCGCCTTCGCCACCTGGGCGGCGCGCCTCGGAGAGTCGTTGCGGACAACCATCCCCGCCCACTGATCGCGACGTGCGCGTGCCTCGGCGAGACCTATTTGCGGATACGGGCCAATGGTGAGTGTGGGCTGACGCACGCCATGGAGCTGATACCGGTAACGCCAGATCTTGGAACCAGACGGCATCACCTCAAGCAGCAGTCCACCGAAGTCACTGACCCGGTAGCGCTCTGCTTTAGGCTTCAGTGCCTTGATCTTGGTATCGGTCAGGACGGCAGCTTGACGAGGCATGGGACACCTTTTAGGTACACACTCAGCAGCGTTTTTTCGCTCTGTGTACCTAACTGTGTACCTAAAACCGTCGGCTGTCTATGGAAGCCCCCGGACGAGCCCGGACTTCAGGTTGACATTTCTCATAGGAGAACCCAAAAAATTCCGGACGAGCCTGGACGTTTATGGATGAGCTCTCATTTGCCGATACAAAAGCGGCTGAAAATCACCCCCAGTAAATCGTCCGGCGTGAACGCGCCCGTAATGCTCGACAGCTGATCCTGCGCCAGGCGCAGTTCTTCGGCGAACAAGTCGAGCGACTGGTCATCCTGGGCCGCGTGCTGCGACGCCATGTCGAGATGCTGGCGCGCGCCGCGCAGGGCGATCAGGTGGCGCTCGCGCGCCAGGTAGAGCGACTCGCCGGTCTGCTGCCAGCCGGCGATGCGCAGCAATTCGCCGCGCAGCAGGTCGATGCCCAGCCCTTCGTTGGCCGACAGGTAGATATGGGTCGCGTCCGCCGCGCCCTCGACCGCGGCGCGGTGCCCGGACAGATCGATCTTGTTCCAGATGCGCACCACCGGCACGCCTTCCGGGAAAGCCGCGACGATGGTTTCATCGGCCGCGCTCGGCCCCAGGCTGGCGTCCAGCAGGTGCAGGATCACGTCGGCCTTGCCGACTTCGCCCCAGGTGCGCTCTATGCCGATCCGTTCGACCACGTCGATGCCCTCGTCGATCGCGCGGATGCCCGCGGTATCGATGATATTCAAGGGAATGCCTTCGATCTGGATCGTCTCGCTGACCTTGTCGCGCGTGGTGCCGGCAATCGGCGTGACGATCGCCACTTCCGCCCCCGCCAGCGCATTGAGCAAGGACGATTTACCGACGTTCGGCTGCCCGACCAGCACCACGTTCAGGCCCTCGCGCAACAAGGCGCCCTGCGCCGCCTGGCGGAACACGTGCTGGAGCGAATCGATGATGCCGTTCAATTGGCCGCGCGCATTCGATTTCTCGAGAAAATCGATTTCCTCTTCCGGAAAATCGAGCGTCGCCTCGACCAGCATGCGCAAGTTGATCGTCTGCTCGACCAGCCGGTGCACCACCTGCGAGAAGGCGCCCGACAGCGACTGCGAAGCCGAGCGCGCCGCCGCTTCGGTGGACGCGTCGATCAGGTCGGCCACGGCTTCGGCCTGGGCCAGGTCGAGCTTGTCGTTCAAATAGGCGCGGCGCGTGAATTCGCCGGGGTCGGCCAGGCGCAGGCCCGCGTCCGCACCCGCTTCCAGCACCCGCGCCAGCAGCATCTGCAGCACCACCGGCCCGCCGTGGCCGTGCAGTTCCAGCACGTCTTCGCCCGTGTACGAATGCGGCCCCGGGAAATACAGAGCCAGGCCCTGGTCGATGACGCTGCCGTCGCCTGATGTGAACGGGAGATAGGTGGCGTGCCGCGGCGCGAGCGTGGCGCCGGGGAACAGGGTGTCGATCAGGGCGCCGAGCGACTTGCCCGAGGCGCGCACGACGCCAATGCCGCCGCGTCCTGGTGCGGTGGCAATCGCGGCGATGGGAGAGGTAGTTAGCTTCATGGGGAAAATTGTAGATGATAAAAAAAGCCCGTGGGGTGCACGGGCTTCTTGTCGGGCGCGGTACGCTTACTTTTTGACAGTCTCGTACTTTTTCGTGATCACCCACTGCTGCGCGATCGACACCAGGTTATTGACCACCCAATACAGCACCAGACCCGACGGGAAGAACACGAACATGACCGAGAACGCCAGCGGCATGAACAGCATCATCTTCGCCTGCATCGGGTCGGCCGGTTGCGGGCTCAGCTTTTGCGTGATGAACATCGAGCCGGCGTACAGGACCGGCAGGATGAACCACGGGTCAGGCTGGGTCAGGTCGGTGATCCAGCCGATCCACGGCGCGCCGCGCATCTCGACCGAAGCCTGCAGCACATAGTACAGGGCCAGGAACACCGGCATCTGCACCAGGATCGGCAGGCAGCCGCCCAGCGGGTTGATCTTCTCGGCCTTGTACAGCTCCATCGTTGCCTGTTGCATCTTGACCGGGTCGGCTTTGTAGCGTTCGCGGATCGCCTGCATCTTCGGGGTCACCACGCGCATCTTCGCCATGCTGCGGTAGCCGGCGGCCGACAGCGGGAAGAAGGCCAGCTTGATCAGGATCGTGAAGGCGATAATGGTCCAGCCCCAGTTGCCCAGCAGCTCATGGATCTGGTCCATGACCCAGAACAGCGGCTTGGAGATGATCGCGAACATGCCGTAGTCCTTGACCAGTTCCAGGCCCGGGGTGATGGTTTCCAGGCGCTTCTCGTCCTGCGGGCCCGAATACAGGCGCGCCGTGTTCGAGACGGTTGCGCCCGGAGCGACGGTGCCCAGCGGCTGGACCGTGCCGATCGCGTACAGGTTGGTGGCCAGCTTCTTGGTGAAGATTTCACGCGGCGTGCTCTCGGTCGGGATGAAAGCCGACACGAAGAAGTGCTCCGACACCGCAATCCAGCCGCCGTTCGCCTTGGTGGCGTGTTCAGCCTGGCCTTTTTCGATATCGGCGAAACTCAGCTTCTTGTACTTGTCTTCCGGCGTCCACAGGGTCGGGCCGATGGCCACGCTTGGCATGAACCACGAACCACCCGGCGCCGGGTTGCCGTCGTGCTGCAGCTGCAGGTAGAGCGACGGCTGCACCGGCGCGGCGGTCAGGTTCGTCACGTCGTGGCGCACGTCGACGACGTAGTCGCCGCGTTTGAAGGTCAGCGTCTTGGTCAGCTTCACGCCGCCCTGCTCGGCTTCCAGCACGACCTGCACCGAATTGTTGCCGTCGAGCGTACGCACGCCAGGACGCGCCACGAAGGGCGTGTTGTGGTTCGGCAGCACGCCGGCTGGCGTCGTACCGATCAGGCCGGTCTGGCCGAGGTAGACGTTGTTGCCCGACACGTCGAACAGGACCTGGTTCTTGGTCTTGTCGTACTGGTCCGGATACTTCAGCAGCTCGAGGCGGCGGATCACGCCGCCGACGGTGTCGATCTCGGCCTTGACGACGTCGGTGCTGACGACGATGCGCTCGGCGCGCACCGCAACGGGCGCAGCCGGCATGCCGGGAGCGGCGGGCACGGCGCCCGGCACGGCGCCAGCTCCCACCGCGGGGGCAGGAACACCGGCGGTGCCGTTCGCGAGGCTGGCCGGCGCGATGGCCGGCGCGGTGGCAACCTTGGCCGGCGGCGGCGCCGGCGAGAACATCGACTGCTTACCGTTCGACACCATCCAGTTGTTCCACAGGATGACTAGCGAGACGGAAAAGACAATCCACAGAATGGTACGTTTGTTGATTTCCATTGAGGTATTGATCAGGAGTGGTTGCAACCGCAAGCGGCTGAGGGTGAATGCTTGTGCCCCTTGGGCGGCACGGGGTCGACACCACCGGCGTTCCATGGGTGGCAGCGGCCGAGGCGGCGCGCGGCCAGCCAGCTGCCGCGCAACGCACCATGGGTCTGGAGCGCCTCGATGGCATAGCTGGAACAAGACGGGTAAAAGCGGCAATTCTGTCCGAGCATCGGTGACAGCACGAGCCGGTAGGCGCGCAGGATCAGGATGAGGACATTTTTCATGGCGTTGCCGGCGCAGCAGGTGCAGCAGGTGCAGCAGACCCGGCCGCAGCCCGCGGACGCTGCGCAGATGGACGCTGTGATTCGATCAGGCGCGACAGTTCCGCGTGCAGCAGGCGTTTGAGCGCGCTGTTGGTCGCCGGACCGGCCTTGGTATTGACCGGACGCGCCAGGCGCACGATGCAATCGACGGCCTGGATGGCGTTCGTGCGGAACAGCTCGCGACAGATGCGCTTGATCGTATTGCGGGTGACGGCGCGCGGCGCGAAGCGCTTGGCCGCGACAATGCCCAGCCGCGCATGGGGCAGCGGGCTGGGCCGTGTGTACAACACGAAATGCGCGGATTTTTGCGCCGGCCGCAAACGAAAAACGGATGAGAATTCATCCGTTTTGAGAATGCGCCGAGCGCGCGCGAAGTCGTGCGAACCTTCGCCTGTCATGGCTGACCGCGGTCGATCAGGCACTACTGGCTTAGACAGCCAGACGCTTGCGGCCCTTGGCGCGGCGTGCGTTCAGAACCTGGCGGCCACCACGGGTAGCCATGCGTGCGCGGAAGCCGTGCGTGCGCTTGCGACGAACGACGGAAGGTTGGTAAGTACGTTTCATGGTGGTCTCGCTTAAAGCAAAATAGGATGCAAAATCGGGTCTGACATCGTTCGTCAGGAATCGGCGCAATGACAGTTCGCCGTTGTTGAGCCAGCGTCACGCCACAGCATTATCCGTGCATATCTACGCCATCAATGGACTGGCTGACAGGCAGGCGGACAGGGAACCCTGAATTAGACTCTATTTGCCCTGCCAGTGTCAAGGCGGCTGTTGTTTCTCCCCAGATTTTTAAGCTGGGATAACTCCGTCTTTATCCCCAGCCCGGGCGGCAAAATCTGGCGCTACCTGTGGATAACTTGAGCGAAGACGGGTAAAATAGCGTGTTACGTATCACGAAGCCGCACTCATGGAAAATTTTTGGCAGACCGCCTCAGCGCAGCTCGAACTCGAGCTGACGCCGCAGCAATACAGCGCATGGATCAAATCGCTCGTCGTCCTCGATTACGAAGACGGCAAGCTGCGCATTGCCGCGCCCAACCGCTTCAAGCTCGACTGGGTGAAGTCGCAGTTCGCCAACCGCATCACCGCGCTTGCCTGCCAGTACTGGGAAGCCCCGGTCGAAGTCCAGTTCGTGCTCGACCCGCGCCTGAACGTCAAAAAGCCGGACGCCGTGCGTCCTGCCCCGGCCAACACGCCGATGCCGGGCGAGCTGCGCGCCTCGCCGCACTCGATCGAGCCGCAGCCGAACCTGAACATCGCCAACTCGCCGAAACGCGAGCAGAGCCGCATCAATCCGGACCTGACTTTTGACAGTTTCGTGACCGGTAAGGCCAACCAGCTGGCGCGCGCCGCCGCCATCCAGGTCGCCAACAACCCGGGCGTGTCCTACAACCCGCTGTTCTTCTACGGCGGCGTCGGCCTCGGTAAGACCCACCTGATCCACGCGATCGGCAACCAGGTGATGGTCGACCAGCCAAACGCGCGCATCCGCTACATCCACGCCGAGCAGTACGTGCGCGACGTCGTCACCGCCTACCAGAGAAAAGGCTTCGACGACTTCAAGCACTACTACCACTCGCTCGACATGCTGTTGATCGACGATATTCAATTCTTTGGGGGCAAGAGCCGCACCCAGGAAGAGTTCTTCTATGCCTTCGAGGCGCTGATCGCCGCGAAAAAGCAGATCATCATCACGTCCGACACCTACCCGAAAGAGATCACCGGCATGGATGACCGCCTGATCTCGCGCTTCGACTCCGGCCTGACGGTCGCGATCGAACCGCCGGAACTGGAAATGCGCGTCGCGATTCTGCTGAAGAAGGCGCAATCCGAAGACGTGACGCTGTCGGACGATGTCGCCTTCTTTGTCGCCAAGCACTTGCGCTCGAACGTGCGCGAGCTGGAAGGCGCGCTGCGCAAGATCCTGGCCTACTCGCGTTTCCACGGCAAGGACATCACGATCGATGTCGTCAAGGAAGCCCTGAAGGATTTGCTGTCGGTGCAGAACCGTCAGATTTCGGTGGAAAACATCCAGAAGACGGTCGCCGATTTCTTCAACATCAAGGTGGCCGACATGTACTCGAAGCGGCGCCCGGCCAACATCGCCCGCCCGCGCCAGATCGCGATGTACCTGGCCAAGGAACTGACGCAAAAGAGCCTGCCGGAAATCGGCGAGCTGTTCGGCGGCCGCGACCACACCACGGTGCTGCACGCGGTGCGCAAGATCGCCGGCGACCGCCAGAAAAACCCCGAGTGCAACCACGAGCTGCACGTGCTGGAACAGACGCTGAAGGGCTGACCCGGGGCTGACCGGGGCTGCTCATCCGGCATAGCTGAGCCGGAGCTGGCATTTCGCCATGCTAAGCGGCAGAATAGTGCTTTAGAAATACTTTCATCTATTAAACCTTTCGAGGAACAATATGCAATTGGTCAAAACCACCCGAGACACACTTCTCCGGCCACTGCAGATCGTGAGCGGTATTGTCGAGCGTCGGCACACTATGCCGATTCTGGCCAATATCCTCATCCGCAAGGACGGCGAGAGCGTCTCCTTCCTGTCGACCGACACCGAAGTGCAGATCACGACGCTGGCCAACATCGGTTCCGGCGACGACATCACCGGCACCACGGTGGCCGCACGCAAGCTGCTCGACATCCTGCGCGCGCTGCCGGAATCGGGCGACGTCACGATGACGCTGGCAAACAAACGCCTGACCGTACAAAGCGGCAAGTCGCGCTTCGCGCTGCAGACGCTGGCGGCCGAGGAATTTCCGACCGTCTCCGTGGCCGACACCTACAACGCCACCGTCACGCTGCCGCAAAAAACGCTGAAGCACCTGTTTAATATGGTGCACTTCGCGATGGCCCAGCAAGACATCCGCTACTACCTGAACGGCCTGCTGCTGGTGCTGGACGGTAACAAGGTGATTGCCGTTGCTACCGACGGCCACCGCCTGGCTTTCTGCCAGGTACAGGCAGAACAGGAATTCGAGCGCCAGGAAGTCATCATCCCGCGCAAGACCATCATCGAACTGCAGCGCCTGCTGGAAGAAAGCGACGAGACCGTGCGCCTCGACATCGCCGCGTCGCAGGTAAAACTGACCTTTGCCGATATCGAGCTGGTGTCGAAACTGGTCGAGGGTAAATTCCCTGACTACACCCGCGTGATCCCGAAGGGCTATAAGAACGACTTCACGATCAGCCGCGACGAGTTGCTGCGCTCGCTGCAGCGCGCCGCGATCATGACCAGCGACAAGTTCAAGGGTGTGCGCTGCGTTATCACCCCCGGCAGCATGAAGATCAGCTCGACCAACGCCGACCAGGAAGAAGCGGTCGAAGAACTCGAAATCGACTACGGCGGTGACCAGATCGACATCGGCTTCAATGTCACCTACCTGCTCGACGTGCTGAACAACCTGAAATGCGACCAGATCAACATCGCCCTGGGCGACTCGAATTCGTCGGCCCTGATCTCGATTCCGGAAAATGGCGATTTTAAATATGTCGTCATGCCGATGCGGATTTAAGCAAGCGATCCGCAACCGGTAAGTCAGTCTGAATACACAGTTTTTTGAGAAAGTAGTCCATGTCCGATAACGCCAACAACATGCCCTCATCGCCGATGCAGTCGGACGATTACGGCGCTGCCTCGATTCAAATTCTGGAAGGCCTGGAAGCGGTTCGCAAGCGCCCGGGCATGTACATTGGCGACACCTCGGACGGCACCGGCCTGCACCACCTCGTGTTCGAGGTGCTCGATAACTCCATCGACGAGTCGCTGGCCGGCTACTGCACCGAAATCCATGTGACGATCCACGCCGACAATTCGATCTCGATCGTCGACAACGGCCGCGGCATTCCGACCGGCGTCAAGATGGACGACAAGCACGAGCCGAAACGCTCGGCGACCGAAATCGCCCTGACCGAACTGCACGCCGGCGGCAAATTCAACCAGAACTCGTACAAGGTTTCTGGCGGCCTGCACGGCGTGGGCGTGTCCTGCGTGAATGCACTGTCAAAACTGCTGGTCGTGACCGTGCGCCAGAAGGGCAAAGTGCACCAGATGGAATTCGTGCGCGGCGTGCCGCAAAACCGCGAAATCGAAATCGTCGACGGCTTCGAGGTCTCGCCGATGAAGGTGGTCGGCGAAAGCGACAAGCGCGGCACCGAAGTGCACTTCTGGGCCGACGAGGAAATTTTCACGCACGTCGAATTCCACTACGAGATCCTGTCGAAGCGGATCCGCGAGCTGTCCTTCCTGAACAACGGCGTCAACATTCGCCTGTCCGACCACCGCAACGGCAAGGAAGAAATCTTTGCCTTCGAAGGCGGCACCCGCGGCTTCGTCGAATACATCAACAAGACCAAGACCGTCCTGCACCCGACCGTGTTCCAGGCCACCGGCGAGCGCCAGTCCGACCAGAACACGAATATCGCGGTCGACGTATCGATGCAGTGGAACGACGCCTACAACGAGCAGGTGCTGTGCTTTACGAACAACATCCCGCAGCGGGACGGCGGCACCCACCTGACCGGTCTACGTGCGGCAATGACGCGCGTGATCAACAAATACATCGACGAGCACGATTTCGCGAAAAAGGCGAAAGTCGAAATCTCGGGCGACGACATGCGCGAAGGCCTGACCTGCGTGCTGTCCGTCAAAGTGCCGGAGCCAAAATTCTCGTCGCAGACCAAGGACAAGCTGGTGTCCTCGGAAGTGCGCGGCCCGGTCGAGGAAATCGTTGCGAAAACGCTCACAGACTTCCTGAACGAAAAGCCGAACGACGCCAAGATCATCTGCGGCAAGATCGTGGAAGCGGCCCGTGCCCGTGAAGCGGCACGCAAAGCGCGCGACCTGACGCGCCGCAAGGGCATCATGGACGGCCTCGGCCTGTCCTCGAAACTGGCGGACTGCCAGGAACGCGACCCGGCGCTGGCCGAACTGTACATCGTCGAGGGTGACTCGGCAGGCGGTTCCGCCAAGCAGGGCCGCGACCGCAAGTTCCAGGCCATCCTGCCGCTGCGCGGCAAGGTGCTGAACGTGGAAAAGGCGCGTTTCGAAAAGATGCTGTCGTCGGAGCAGATCACGACCCTGATCGCGACCCTCGGCACCTCGATCGGCCCGGACGAATTCAACGTCGACAAGCTGCGCTACCACCGCATCATCATCATGACCGACGCCGACGTCGACGGCGCCCACATCCGCACCCTGCTGCTGACCCTGTTCTACCGCCAGATGCCGCAACTGGTCGAGCGCGGCCACATCTACATCGCCCAGCCGCCGCTGTACAAGGTAAAGGCTGGCCGCGACGAGCGCTACCTGAAGGACGACGTCGAGGAAGCGAGCTACATGATGATGGTGGCGCTGAACGGCGCCTCACTGATCCCGCGCGAAGGCGTCGAGCCGATCAACGGTGAAGCGCTGGCCGAACTGGTACGCCAGTACAACCTGGCCAACGCCATCATGATGCGCCTGACCCGTGTGATCGACCGCGCCGCGCTGACCGCCATCATGAGCGGCGTCACGCTCGACATGATGACGATCGAGAACGCCGAGATCTCCGCCAAGGCGATGGAAGCGGCGATCAACGACCCGGCCGTACGCGTGGTCGTGCGCTCGGACGAACTGTCGGAAAAGCACGCCCTGCGCATCGAACGCATGCGCCACGGTAATATCTACGTGACCTCCATCGACGCCGACTTCGTCCTCAGCAACGACTACGCCGTGCTGGCCAACGCCGCCGCCACCTTCCAGGGCCTGATGGGCGAAGGCGCCATCATGCGCCGCGGCGAAGGCGAGAAGATGAAGGAATTCGCCGTCCGCGAATTCCACGAAGCGATGATCTGGCTGCGCGAAGAAGCCGAGCGCGGCGTCTCCAAACAGCGCTACAAGGGTCTGGGAGAGATGAACCCGGAGCAGCTGTGGGAAACCACGATGGATCCGAAAGTACGCCGCCTGCTGCGCGTGCAGATCGAAGACGCGATTGCCGCGGACCAGATCTTCACGACGCTGATGGGGGACGACGTGGAGCCGCGCAGGAACTTTATTGAGTCGAATGCGTTGAGGGCCGGGAACATCGACGTTTAAGTCGCCTCGCTCAATCAAAAAAGCCAAGCGTCGAGCTTGGCTTTTTTTTCAGCTGTCCTGTTCAGGAATCGACCGCACGACCAGGAATTGGTAGGCCATCGCGCCGAGGAAAGCGATGCCCGCGCCTGTCAGCAGGGCCGGTACAAACGACCAGGTCTGCGCAATAAAACCGGTAAGGATTGGCGCCAGCGCGCCGCCGATAAAGCCGCCGAAATTCTGAATTGCACCCAGTGACGCAATCCGGCTGCGCGGCGCCACCACGGTGACGAGCGACCAGGAGCAGGCCGAGGCAGCGTTGGCGAGGAAAATCACCATCGAGATGCAAGCGATGGCGAGCGTATTGCTCTCGACCAGGGCCGCCGGAATCGTGAACGCCACCATGCCCAGCATGGCCGCGACGACTGCCCTGCGCCGGCCGGTCAGCGGCGACTTTGAATTCCGCGCCACGCGATCCGACGCCCAGCCGGCAATCAGGGCGCCGGCGAAGCCGCAGGCAAAGGGAATCGAAGCGGCCAACCCCGCATAGGCAATGTCCATATTGCGCTCGGTGCGCAGATAACCCGGCAGCCAGGTCAGATACACCCAGTTCAGGTAGACCGACCCGGAAAAACCGAACAGCATTCCCCAGGTAGCGCGGTGCCGGAACAGGGCGCGCCAGGACGCGAAGGTCGTCTTTGGCGCTGGCTCTGCTGATTGTCCTGCGTCGAGGTAGGCAATCTCGGCTTCCGACATCTTCTCGCGCACCGGATCGCGATACAAGGCAACCCAGATCACTGCCGCGACCAGGCCCATCGCGCCAGTGACAAAGAAAGCCCAGTGCCAGCTCGTCGCGGCGATCAGGGGCGAGAGCAGCAAGGGCGCGAGCGCCACGCCCAGCGGCGACGCCGAATTGTAGACACCCGTCGGCGTGCCCCGTGCATGCAGCGGAAACCAGTTGCTGACAACCCGCGCCGCCGCCGGAAACTGCGGCGCCTCGCCAATCCCGAGCACGATGCGCGCGATCACGAACCAGCCGAAGGTCGAGACCAGTCCGCCGGCTGCCTGGGCCAGCGACCAGACCACTAGGCCCATGCCAAGCAGCCAGCGCGGGCCGATCTTGTCGACCAGGGCGCCGACCGGCAGCTGGCAGAGCGCATAGCTCCAGGAGAAGGCGGACAAGAGCAGGCCCATCTGACCGAGCGAGAGGCCGAGGTCTGCGCGGATGAACTCGTTGGCAACGGCAAGGGTGGCGCGGTCGAGGTAATTGATGACGCCGGTCAGTACTAGGAGCACGAGGGCCAGGTTTTGACGGCGGCGGATGTTAGGAGGGGTTGGGGCGTAGGTAGCGTTCATTGCAGGATGCTACCAAAGGTGCGTTGCTAGGTCGAAAGATATTCTTGTTGCTGCGTCCTGGTCTTCGTCACGCCAGTCCAAGCCGACTAGCAATTGCGATACTTGTCTCTTTAGACGGCGATAGTGACCTGAAACGTATCTCGTAATCAAATTCGAAAGATATTGAACAGATATTGAACAAAAAGTAGACTCAAGTGCTTCCCTAGCACTGGCTACGACATGTCCACTCCCCAAGAACTTCCTAGTACAAGCGCAGCCTCCTGGAGCAATGAGGAATTGATGAGCGCTGTGGAAGCTTACTTGCTCATGCTTCGCCTGGAACTCAAGGGTGAGCCATACAGCAAGGCGGAGGTTAACCGTCAACTACGGGATGGTCCACTCGCAAGCCGGACTAAAGCGTCGGTCGAATTCCGGATGCAGAATATTTCGGCGGCACTTTACGAGCTAAAAATGCCTTACATTGCTGGCTACCTCCCGGCCCGGAATATCGGCAGCGCCGTAAAGGAGAAAATGGTTGAGTTGCTACGTCAGACCGACATCGAATTTTTGACGACATACGTGCCTACGGCTGAACATGACTCCTTATCGGCGAAAGTTTCTTCGTTACGCAAGCTTGCGTTTCTCAAAATGCCAGCAGGCTCTAAGCATCCTCAGTTAGCCGTCAAGACAACGTCCAGCTTCGTGCGCGACCCAGCCGTCAAGGCGTGGGTTCTGGAAACCGCTAACGGGACTTGCGAGGGGTGCAACAGCCCCGCCCCATTCATCGGCAACGACGGATTACCCTACCTCGAGGTGCATCACGTGATGCCTCTCGCAAGCCACGGTTCGGATACCCCGACAAACGCAGTAGCCTTGTGCCCGAACTGCCACCGGCGCTGCGATTACGCCAATGACAGCGACGAATTTAAGCTGCGCTTGTACGAGAATATTCCTAGGCTACGTCTTGAGGTACCCGAGCCGATCGATGCCGGCACTTACGAGTCGATTGGCGCCGCTGAGACCTAGTCCTTCCGATTTCCAGCCCTTCCCGGCCGGCCAACGCTAACAACGCTTTCCGACGCCCTTTGTAGATTCTCTACTGAATACCGACTACCAGGCCTCGCAGCCCAGCAGGTCAACAACCACTATTGTCCCGACATGTCACCAGTATTGGCGGCAGATGTGGAAATTGGTGAGTTTTCCTGTGGTAACCTATTGCAACCATGTAAATGATTAGCCGGCCACGACGTGCCTCTCTTGGCGTTCTGTAGCGCCAGCGATGCTCTCCCGGTCCTGGCCCTGCCCCGACCAATGAAATTCGAATCCAAACTCAAACTCGCCGCAGCCGCCATCATCCTGGTCATGTCCACCGTGGCCGCCCTGCCGATGTTCGTGAATCACCAGGTAACGAACGTGATGGCCGAGCTGCGCAGCGCGTCGAACGTCGAGCGGCTGCAACTGACGCTGCTGGAACTCTTGCTCAACGCCGAGACCGCCCAGCGCGGTTTCATCATCACCGGCGACGAACGCTTCCTCGATCCCTACCACTCGGCGGTCAACGGGATTCCGGGCACCCAGGAAGAGCTGCGCCGGGAAATGACCAGTCCGCAGCAAATCGCGCGCGCGGCAGCGATCGAGGCGGCCACGCACACCAAGATGCAGGGGATCACGCACACCATCGCACTGCGCCGCCAGCAGGGTTTCGAGTCGGCCGCGGCGTTTATCGTCGCCGGTACCGGCAAGGCGCAGATGGACCTGCTGCGCAACCTGATCGGCAAAGAACTCGCGATCTACTCGCAGCAGCGCGTTGCGCTGGGCGACCGCTTGCTGGCCACGTCGAATTCGGCGGCCAACGCCAGCCTGGTGGCGACGCTGACGAATATCCTGTTCCTGGGCGGGGTGCTGATCGCCGCCTCGCGCGTGCTGCGCCAGCGCGACGCAGCCGAGCACAAGGCGAAGGGTGCGGCGGAGCAGGCGCGCGTGACGAGCGAACGTTTTTCAATGCAGAACGAGTTGCTGTTCCGCAGCGCCGAGCTGATGCACTCGCTCGAACTGGCAGAGACCATCGACGAATCGGCCGGGGTGATTGCCAGCTACCTGCCGCGCCTGCTGCCGAATCTGGCGGGCAGCCTGTACCTGTACAACAATTCGCGCGATGTGCTGGAACGCAAGGCGGGCTGGGGCGATGTCGAGGACGAGCCTGTCACCATCGAGGCGCTCGACTGCTGGGCCTTGCGGCGCGGTAGCCCGCACCAGTTTGGGGACGGGCAAGGCCTGGCTTGCCGGCATGCCGGCGAAAGTCAGGCTGACCGCCTGTGCCTGCCGCTGGTAACGCAGGGCGAGGTGATCGGTTGCCTGACGGTGACGGGACCTGCCCTGCTCGAACCGGGCGACGACCGCCGTGCCTGGATCGGCCAGCTTGCCGAGCAGCTGGGACTGGCGCTGAGCAATGTGCGGCTGCGCGTGTCGCTGCGCCAGCAGTCGATCGTCGATCCGCTCACGCAGCTCTACAACCGGCGCTACCTCGACGAAGTGCTTAAGCGCGAGCTGGCGCGTTCCGACCGCAAGGGCGCGCCGCTGAGCGTGCTGGTGCTCGACCTGGACCATTTCAAGCGCATCAACGACAGTTTCGGTCACGAAGCCGGCGACGCCGTCCTGCGCACGGTGGCACAGACGCTGCGCGAGAACATCCGGTCCTGCGACGTGGCTTGCCGCATGGGAGGCGAAGAAATGGTCGTGCTGCTGCCGGAATGCGGGATCGACCACGCGCTCAAACGCGCCGATGCGCTGCGTGTGGCGATTGCCGCCTGCGAGGTGCTGCACGACGGCCAGCGTATCGCGGCGACGGCCTCGATCGGGGTGGCTTCGTATCCGCAGCACGGCGGCGACGTGCGTGTCCTGGTGCATGCGGCCGACCTGGCGCTGTATCAGGCCAAGCACGAAGGGCGCAACTGCGTGCGCGCGGCGAAACAGGCGACGAATGGGCTGCTTCGCACGGCGTCGATACCGGGCGACGAGGTCGGCTACATCTAGGCAGGCGCAGTTACAGGATGAAGCGGTCCAGCCCCACGATCGCCGACACCGCCAGCGACGCCACCAGATAGCACAGGACCTGGTCCTTCCAGGTCAGCCCCAGGCGCTTGCTGCCTTTATACGCCAGCAGGATCAATCCTCCCGCCACCAGCACCGGCAAGGTCCACATGCCGAGGCCGAAATACATGCTCAGGCGCGCTTCGTCGTTCGGATGCATGACGCTCACCAGCCCCGCCACCAGTCTCATGAAGGCTGCCACATACAGGAATGCGAACGCTTTTTTCGAACCGCTACGCATGACCACAACATAGGCGACGATGCCCTGGACGATGGTCACCAGTGGCCCGGCGGCATCGGCCAGCGCGCGTTGCCAGTCCGCCGTGGCAGACAGATAGGTCACCGCGTTCAGGCCAAAACGCATCTCGAGGCCGAGCGCCGCCCCCATCAGCCAGTGGCCGCCTTCATGGATCAGGTTGGAAATAAGGAAAACGAGAACGAGCCAGAGGTAGAAGCGGGCCTTGAGTTTCATGAGCTAGCGGGTTGGAACGGCGGTGGATGAGAGTTGCGCTTGGAATGCCGTTCCAATGTACTGCTATTTTTGAAACTTTTCCAGTCCGCAATACACCAACTGCTTGCCGCCCCTACATCCGGTCCAGCAACTGCAACGCCGCCCGATCACTCATCACCAGCACCAGTTTCAACCTTGCCCGCGTCATCCCCACGAACAGTTTGCGCAGCACGACCTCACTCATGTCCTCGAAATCGATCTCGGTGAAAATCAGCGCCGGCGCCGATTGCCCCTTGAAGCGATACACCGATTCGGCCAGCAGTCCGCCGTCGCGGAACACCGGGTTGCCGAATAAATCGTAGTCGCCCGTGAACGATTTCAGGGTGTGGGCGTCGCTCAGCTTGTCGAGGTTCAGGATGGCCGAGCGCTCGCGTCCGCGGAACGAGCAGATCGCGATGTCGTGGCGGCCGAAACCGGCGGCCAGGCAGGACGTGACCGCGCGCCGGGTCTGGGCCAGCATCGCCTCGACGTCGCCTTCCGGATAGGTCATTTCCTCGATGTCGCCGCCTTTGAACGGGCTGCCCGCTTCCACCGGTTCGCGTGCGGCGCCGATCGATTTGAGCATTTGCACGATCTGGCGCGGGCTGCGGTAGTTGGTGTCGGAATGCAGTTTGACCCAGCCGGGGAGCGGCACCATCTGGCGGCCGTACAGGTTCTGGTCCGGGTCTTCGAGCCAGATGGCGCGTCCGTTTTCCTTCAGCATGCCGAGCACGATGTCACGCCAGGCGAGGGAAAAATCCTGGCCTTCGTCGACGATCAGCACGTCGAACTGCCAGGTTTCCGGCACGGTCACTTCGGCCAGCGCCTTTTCGATGTCGTTCCAGACCTCGGGCGAGGAATAGTCGGGCGTCACGTCCTGGGCGCGCATCCAGGCGTCGCACAGCATGTGGAAGGTGGAGACGCGCCCGCCCGGCGGCGCCAGGCGCTCGATGTGGTCGGCCAGCGGCCGGTTGAAGCAGACATATAAAGGACGCAGGCCGGCGTCGATCGCCGCCTGGTATTCGGCCAGCGCGAGTTGCGTCTTGCCGCTGCCGGCGGTGCCGACCACGCGCAGGCGGAAGGGTTCGAATTCGAGCCGGCGCGCCCAGGTAGCCAGGCCGCCCGAGAGGCGCGTCACCATCTTCGTGGCCGAGCCGATCATCGAGCTGGGGTCGGGGCGCAGGTTCAGGGTGTCGCCGAGAAAGCGCGCGACCTTGTCGAAGTCGTCGGTTTTATCCGTGACCGGCAGCGCCTCGCGGATGATTTTCGCGAGCCGCCCCTTGTTCGTGGCGTCGACGATGTGGCGCGGATCGATACCGGCCAGGTTCGGGTCGCGCACCGTGTAGTCGGGGGCGTACAGCAGGTAGTCGATCGACAGCTCTCCCTGGTAGCGCCTTGTCAGGCCCTCGATCGTGTGCAGGATGTGGGCGCGGATCTTGCGCGGCTTGCCCTGGAAGTTTTTGAATAAGCCATCGCGGCTTTCGTTGAGAAAGCCGGCCACCTGCTCGATCAGCAGCATGCGCCCGTTGGGGGCGACGATGATGAAGTCGACCTCGCCGTAGACCGAGAAACCTGCCTCGACGTTCGTCCAGTGGACGCCGTGGTAGATGTGGTAAGGCGTGTCGGAAAGACGCTGCTCGAGGAAGGCGAGCGTTTCGATTTCGCGCGTTGCATTTCCGGTGACGGACATCTCGCGCCAGCCGGCAGGATGGATTTGGGCCATGGGTTCGGAAATGCAGATAAAAGGATGACAATATTGTAAGGCCGATCAGGCCTGGCAAACACACTATTGATTCCTGTCGCTGAAAACTGTTGAGTTTCCATTGATGCTAGACTGCTCGCGCCACTTATCAGCCAGCTTCCATGCGCGAATCCGACTCTTCCCTGTTCAACGTCCTCACCTCGAGTGCGATCGTGACCGCCTCCTGCGTGCTGGGGCTGCTGTACTTCGGCCGCGACGTGCTCGAGCCGCTGGCGCTGGCGACAATTTTAAGCCTGATGCTGGCGCCGCTGATTCGCAGCCTGCGCCGTGTCGGGCTCGGGCGTTTGCCGGCGACCCTGGTGTCGGTGCTGCTGGCCGGCACCTGCGTGGTCGGCGCCGGCACCATCCTGGCCTTCCAGCTGGTTGAGGTGACGCGCGACCTGCCGCAATACCGCAAGGCGATCCGCTCGAAGATCGAGCGCGTGCGCGAAATCACCGAGCGCCCGTTCGCGCGACTGGAGGCTGAACTGAGCGCCGTGGCGCCGCAATCGCCGCTGACGCCCCTGCCCCCGGTCACGGTCAAGCGCGGCACCCTGAGCACCAGCGCGAACCAGCCCCTGCCGGTTGAAATCCGCGCGCCGCGTCCGACCACGCGCGACACGCTGGCGCGCCTGTTCTCCGCCACCTGGGGACCAGTCGGCGAGGCCGGCCTGGTGCTGGTGCTGCTGGTGTTTATTTTGCTGGAACACGAGTCCCTGCGCGACCGGGTGATCCGGCTGGCCGGCCAGGCCGAAATCAGCCGCACCGTGCGCGCCCTGTCCGACGCCACGCGCGGCGTGTCGCGCTTTTTCCTGTCGCAATTCATCATCAACCTGACCTTCGGGGCGCTGACCGGGGTGCTGCTGTGGGCCTTCGGCGTGCCGCATGCGGCATTGTGGGGTGCGCTGTCCGGCCTGCTGCGCTTCGTGCCCTACCTCGGCATCATGGTGGCGGGCGTGCTGATCGCCATTTTTGTCGCCGCCATCGATCCCGGCTGGACCCTGGCGCTGACCTGCCTGGCGATGTTCGTGTCGCTGGAACTGGTGGTGGCACACGTGGTCGAGCCGAAGGTGTACGGGCACAGTTCCGGCCTGTCGCCGCTGGCCGTGATCGTGTCGGCCCTGTTCTGGGGCGCGATGTGGGGCCCGGTCGGGCTGCTGCTGTCCACGCCGCTGACGCTGTGCCTGGTGGTGGCGGGGCGCCACGTGCGGGCGCTGGAGCCGATCACGATCCTGCTGGGCGACGTGCCGAACGTGAACGCGGCGCAGCGCTTTTACCAGCGCGTGCTGGGCGGCGAGCGCCACGCCATCATTTCCGATGCCAAGTCCTACCTGGGCCGCCACAGCTTTGCGCGCTATTGCGACCAGATCCTGCTGCCCGGCATCGCGCTGGCGGCCACCGAAGGCCGCAGCGGACAGATCGACGCCGGCCAGGAAGCGCGCATCCGCACCACCATCGCCGACGTCGCCGCCACGCTGACGCCGATTTCTGGGGCGCCGCCAAGCCGCAGGAAGGGGCGCGTGTCGCTGCTCGACGCGAATGTCGGCGCCCACCTGCGCAAGATGCGCGAGGAACGCCTGGGACGCTGGCAGGGCTCGCTCGACGTGCCCTCGCATTCGGTCGTGCTGTGCGCCGGCCTGGGCACCGAGCGCGACGACCTGCTGTGCGAATTGCTGGTGCGTTCCCTGCGCGAGCTCGGCGTCGATGCGCGCAGCGTGGTGCTGGGCCCGGACCAGGACAATCCCGGTCCTGACAAGGCCGACCTCGTCTCGACCGTGTTCCTCAGCTATCCGGTCGAAGCCACCCTCGAGCAATGGCAGCGCGTGGCCGACGAACTGCGCGCCGGGCTGCCGAATGCGCTCCTGGTCACGATTCGCCTGCCCTTCGGCGAGGCGGCAGCCAACCAGACGGCGGTGCAGGAACACGTCGACATGGTGCTGCGCTCGTTCGAGGAAAGCCTGGCCTTCGTGGTGCCCGAACGCACCGCCCAGAAGTGATGCCGGCGCCTCTGCACGCTTGTGCTGCATGCCCCGGCTCCGCTACCCTGCAAGCATGACTTATCGCCTCGCCATTTTCGACTTCGACGGCACGCTGGCCGACTCGTTCCCGTTTTTCCTCAGCGTGTTCAACGAGATTGCCGACCAGCTCGGCTTTCGCCGCATCGACCCGACCGAGGTGGAACACCTGCGCCATGCCGGCACGCGCGACATGATGCGCCATATCGGCATGCCGGCCTGGAAGCTGCCGCTGGCGGCGGCCAGTTTCAAGAAGCTGATGAGCCAGAACACGCACCGGATCCCGCTGTTTCCGCAGGTCGACCACGCCCTGCGCGAACTGGCGCACGGCGCCGTGAAACTGACGATCGTGTCCTCGAACTCGGAGCACAACGTGCGCCGCGTGCTGGGGCCCGACCTGGCCGCCCTGATCAGCCAGTACGAATGCGGCGCCTCGATCTTCGGCAAGACCGCGCGCATCCGCAAGGTATTGCAGCGCGCCGCCGTTGCCCCGGGCGCCGCGCTCTACGTCGGAGACCAGGCGCTCGATGCACAAGCGGCGCGCAAGGCCGGCGTCGCCTTTGCTGCCGTGCACTGGGGATATGCGCCGATCGAAGCCCTGCGCAAGCTGGCGCCGGAACACGAATTCGATTTGCCGGCCTCGCTGGTGGCGATTGCAACTTTACAGGCGAAGCGCGCGCAACCCTGAACCGGTCTTAGCCCTTCACGCACACAATCTGCTTCAAAGTGTGCACCACCTCCACCAGTTCGCTCTGGGCCCGCATGACGGCTTCGATGTCTTTATACGCCATCGGGATTTCGTCGATCACGCCTTCGTCCTTGCGCGACTCGACGCCCTCGGTGGCGCGCTCCATGTCGGCGCGCGTAAAGCGGCGCTTGGCCTCTGTGCGGCTCATGGTGCGGCCGGCGCCGTGGCTGCAGCTGTTGAAACTCTCGGGATTGCCCTTGCCGCGCACGATGAAACTCTTCGCGCCCATCGAGCCGGGAATGATGCCCAGCTCGCCCGCGCGCGCCGAGACCGCGCCCTTGCGGGTGATCATCACGTCGCGGCCGAAATGGCGTTCCTGCTGCACATAGTTGTGGTGGCAATTGACGGCTTCGACATGGGTGTCGAAGGGCTTGGTGATCACGCTGCGCACCGCGCGGATCAGGTTCTGCATCATCACTTCGCGGTTCACCAGCGCGAACTTCTGGGCCCAGCCGACAGCTTCGACGTAATCCTTGTAGTGCTGGGTGCCCTCCTCGAGATAGGCAAGATCCGCGTCGGGCAGGTTGATCATGTGGCGGCGCATGTCCTGCTTGGCCAGTTCGATGAAATGGGTGCCGATGGCATTGCCGACTCCGCGCGAGCCGGAGTGCAGCATCAGCCAGACCGCCCCTTCCTCGTCGAGGCAGATTTCGACGAAATGGTTGCCGCTGCCGAGGGTGCCGAGGTGCTTGTAGTTGTTGGTGCCGCGCAGCTTGGGCCATTTGCGGCACAGGGCGTCGAACTCGTCCTTCAGCCTGGCCCAGCCGGCGTCCACGGGCGGCGGCGGGTTGTCCCAGGAGCCGATGTCGCGCCCCTTCGCGTTGCGCGTTTTCGGCGACATGCCGTGCGGGATCGCCTGTTCGATGGCGCTGCGCAGCTTGGCCAGGCTGTCGGGCAGGTCCTGCGCGCGCAGCGTGGTCTTGGCGGCCATCATGCCGCAGCCGATATCGACCCCGACCGCCGCCGGGATCACCGCGCCGAGCGTCGGGATGACGCTGCCGATGGTCGAGCCTTTGCCGAGATGCACGTCCGGCATGACGGCGACGTGGTGGTAGATGAAGGGCATCTGCGCCAGCTTGGCGAGCTGCTCCCTGGCAGCGGCTTCGACGGGCACACCGCGGGTCCACATTTTGACGGGCTTGGCTTTATCGGCGCCGAGCAATTCGTAATCTGGCTGTTTCATCGTGATCTGCTTGAAGCGGCAACGGGTTCATCATCGCCGAATTTGCAAAACGGCGCAGTCCGGGAGGTGTCGGCGTGTTTAGTTGCACGGCGATAAAGGCGCGCTCTATACTCGGGCATGCGAAAATTTATTCTCCTGGCCCCGCTCCTGCTGGCCGGCTGCATCGACGGCTCGGCCACCTATTACATCGACGGCAACCAGCACGCCATTTCAGTGCGCGCGATGCAGGAATATTTCTGGAGCGATGCGGTGACGATCGACGTGCTCGCGGCGCGCATGCCGGATTGCCAGCGCCGCATCGCGCTGGGCACATTGCCGGCTGCAAGCCTGGAGCTGGAACTGTTCGCGTCCGGCGACAACGAGTACACGCTGCGCGCCGGCGACCAGGCCTGGCGCGTCGAAACGCAGGGATGCAGCCAGCTGGAAGCGCCCGAGCAGGTGACCGGGCAGCCGCTCGGCCTGTTCCACCTGGACGACGACAAGAAGTTGATTTTCGAAGCGGCCGCCGACGCGCCAAAGACCTGACTAGGGCCGCAGCCAGCCGCGTGCAATCGGCGCCGCCAGCACGCGCCGGTAGACATGCTGCATCAACCCCGCCAGGGCGCCCGCCACCGCCTGCCCGCTGCGGCTATTGGCCAGCACGGCCGCCACGCCCGACACGATCAAGGCGCACACCATGTCCAGCGGCCAATGCACACCGAGGAAGACGCGCGCCCAGCACACCAGCACCGACAGCGCCAGCAAGCCCTGGCCCAGGCGCTGCGCCTCGCGCAACCGGCACAGCATGAGTGCGATTGCCACCGACAACATGCTGGTCGCGTGGTCGCTCGGGAAGGAACTGTCCGGCGCGTGCTCCAGATAGGTCTGGCCGATGCCGACGACAAAGGGTCGCGGGTAATCCCACACCAGGCCGATGATCTTGCTCATCGTGAGGGCGATGACGGCGGCCAGCAAGGCGCGCACGGCCGCCTCGCGCTGCCCTGCCACACCATTGGTCCACATCAGCACCAGGCCAACGGGCATGATCATGATCACCCACTCGGCGGCGAAGCTGGCGCCGTGCAGCTGCCAGCCCGACAGATCGGGCCCGGCGTTGATGAGCGAAAACAGGGAGTGGTTGAGGGCGTCGAACATGGCTGAAATAAGCGAATGGCTGTATCTCAGCTTATTTCGGACAATTGATTCGCATGCATTGAAATCGCAACGGTCGGTAACATTGCAGTTGCCCCCAGACCGATGTCTGCTTAAGCGCACAGGTAGGTGCGCTGTCGGCGCCTCTCCCTGCAGACTTTCACTGCGGCCGCATCAGCCGATGCAGTTGCTCGATCTCCTTGTCGCGCCCGAGCTTGTCGAGCGTGTGCTCGAGCAGCGTGCGCTCGCCGTCACGCACCATCGTCCATTGGGTGAAATATTCGTGCACGGTGCGCCAGGGAGGAAACTCGCGCGGCAAACTGCGCCAGGCCGAGCCCGTGTGCAGGAAATACAGCACCGCGCAGTAGACGTCGTACAGGTCGTGCTTGCGCGGACGCGTTTTGCGGCGCGCCGCTTCGAGCATGTCGCGGACGAGATTGAACTGCTCGCGTGGAATGTCACTGGGAAATTCGGGCCTGGTCATGTCGTTCGCCCCAAAATATCTTTGAGGCGAAGTTTATGAACAGGTTCCCGGCGGGCGCGCGTGCGCCCTGTAAATCAGTCGCTTAGTCGCGCGCGAGCGCTAGGAATTCGGTGCGCAGCGCCAAATTCGGCTGCAGTTCGCCCAGCATGCACGAAGTAATCGTTTCCTCGCCCTGGGTGCGGATCCCGCGGCTTTCCATGCACATGTGGCGGCACTTGACGACGACGCCGACGGCCTTCGGTTCCAGCACTTCCATCAGCGCATTGGCGATCTGCATCGTCATGCGTTCCTGCACTTGCAGGCGCTTGGAAAAAATGTCGACCAGGCGGGTCAGTTTCGACAGTCCGACAATTTTTCCGTTCGGCAGGTAGCCGACCGTGGCCTTGCCGAAGAAGGGCGCCAGGTGGTGCTCGCAATGGCTGTAGACCGGGATGCCGCGCACCACGATCAGTTCGTTGTATTGCTCGGCGCCATCCTCGAAAGCCTTCAGCACTTCGACCGGGTTCTGGTCGTAACCCGAGGTCCAGTGCTTCCAGGCTTTGGTCACGCGCGCCGGCGTTTCATGCAAACCCGGGCGGTCAGGATCTTCACCCAGGCTGGTCAGCAAACGACGCCAGTCGTGTTCGGTGAATGCTTCTTTATCGGACATGGGAACCTTAAAAATGCGGCTAAAAATGCGATTGCCGCCAGTATATAGAAAATGCGCGGAAGCGCCCTGTCGCTGCCATTTTCTTGAGCAAACCGGACTCATCCGCCACACCCTTGCGCTAGCGTGAACAAACGACCCTGATAAATGGAGGCGGCCTATGTTCGGAAGCTCGGTATTGGAAGTGGCAATCGGATTGACGTTCTGTTACGGGACGGTGGCGCTGATCGTCGCCACCGTGCAGGAAGCGCTGGCGGCGGCCTTCCGGCTGCGTGCCAACACGCTGCTGGCGGGTATCAAAAGCATGCTCAACGATCCGCGTTTCGAGGCGCTGGCGCAAGCCGTTTATGCCCACCCGCTCGTCAATCCGCACAGCGACGGCAGCCGCGTCGACGAGCGCCACCTGGCGGCGCGGCCCTCCTACGTTGAACCGGCGCATTTCGCGATGGCCCTGATCGACAGCATCCAGACCATCCCGGGCGACTTCGCGCGCCTGCGGGCCGATATCGATGCGGTCGAAGATCCCCAGGTGCGGCTGGCGCTGCAAGCCCTGCATGCGCGTGCCGGCGGCGACCTAGAACGCTTCCAGCGCTCGCTGGCAAGCTGGTTCGACAATGCCATGCAGCGCGTCTCGGGCAGCTACAAACGCAAGCAGCTGCTGATCTCCTTCCTGCTGGCGCTGCTGCTGGCCATCCTGTTCAACATCGACAGCATCGCCCTGTTCCAGGCCCTGTGGCAGCAGCCGCAGCTGGCGGCCCACATCAGTGCGGCGCCGGGCGCGATCGACGCCCAGGCGCTGCAGCAACTGCTGGCGCTGCCAATCGGCTGGACCAGCTTTCCGCCGGTGCTGGGCACCGCTTTTGCGCTGCAGGCGGCCGGCTGGTGCGTGACCGCGGCCACCACCCTGTTCGGTGCGCCGTTCTGGTTCGACCTGCTGCAGCGCGCGGTGCAGTTGCGCAGCACGGGCACCCGCCCGAGCGATGCCGACCATCCACCGGCGCTGCCTGCCGCCGCCGTCAAGCCGGCCGAGGTGCGTACGGCGCCCGCCGCCTAGCTTGAACCTGGCCGGTACGCGTCGACCAGCACGCTCGACACCGAGATGTGCGGCACGCGTTCCGGCCACTCGTCATTCGGCCCGAACCAGCGGGCTTCGGCAATCTCGGCCGGATCGACGCGAATCTCGCCGCCCGCGTAGTCCGCGGTAAAGGCGATCATCAAGGAATGCGGGAAGGGCCATGACTGGCTCGCGAAATACTGCAAATTGGTCACCCGCAGCCCGACTTCCTCGTAGACCTCGCGGTGGACCGCTTCCTCGATCGATTCGCCCGCTTCCAGGAAGCCCGCCAGCGGCGTGAAGCGCTTCGCCGCCGACGCCACGTGCATCGCCAGCAGCACGCTGTCTCCCTTGCGGATCAGCACCATCATCGCCGGCGAGATGCGCGGGTAGGCCAGGTGCCCGCAGCTGCCGCATTTGAAACTGCGTTCGTGCCCCACCCGCGTCATCGGCTGGGCGCAGGCGCCGCAGAAGCGGTGGGTGCGCGCCCATTCCGCGATCTGCGCCGCGCGCCCGGCCAGGCCCGACATGGTGTCGTCGAACTCCCCGAAAAACAGCGAACGCAGGCCGCGCCAGGCGTAACCGGCCGGCACCGCCTCGTCCTCGCGCCAGCCGGCCTGGCAATAGCGCTCGCCCAGCAAACCGAGCGGCTGCAGCTTGCCTGGATCGAGGTCGAGCGCAGCAAGCGTGGCCGCGTCCGGCAGCGCCGCGTCGTGCTCGCGCACCAGCAGGCGGCCGCCATGGAACAGGAAAGTCAAGGGGTCGGGGTGAGGCTGGGGCGCCATCAGCGGCGTGAAGGTCGGGGGCGTATGCAGCATGTGGGGTCGCGAAGGAAAGGTCGGTAGACCATCATACCGCGAGCCAGCGCCATGCGCCGGCAAGCTCGGCTTCAGACCGCAAACGACCCGCCAAGTTTCGCAATTTTCCCCTTTCCCCGACCTACATCAGCCGCATGCGCCAGCCCGAACTATTCACTCTGCATGACGCTCCAAGTGCTGACTGGATCGCCCTGTCGCGTGAATAAAAACCGAGGAAAAATCGATGAACGACGCACCGGAGCTGCCCGCATGATCCATGCCTACCCCGGCCGCGCCAGCGTGCTGCCCGGCGAGCAGCTGGTGCTGCATGTCGCCACCGACAGCTGGCGCTTCCGCGTCCACTTCTACCGCTGGCGCGATGGTTTCGAGCTACTCCACAGCTCGCCGTGGCTGCCGGGCGAACGCGCACGCGAACGTGGCGCCGGCGACGACTGGGGCTGGCCCGCCTACCCATTTCCGGTACCGGCGGCCTGGTCTTCCAGCGTCGTCATCGCCCACTTCGAGGAAGCCGCAGGCAAGCGTCCGCTCTCGCTCGCTCTCGACTCCGCCAGCGCCTTGTTCGTCGTACGCGGGCAACCTGCCGATGCCTGGCGCGGCGGCATGCTCTACAAGCTGCCGCTGGCTACCTACCATGCCTATAATTTCAGCGGCGGCGGCTGCTACCACTGGAATCCTTCCCCCTCCAGCGAAGCGCGCGGCGCCCGGGTCTCGCTGCGCCGGCCCGGCGGCGGCATCGGCGGCCCGACCTGGGGCGCACCCGACCATTACGACGCCACCTCGGCGCGCCAGACCTTCGCCCACTGGGACGGCCGTTTCATCCGCTGGCTGGCGCGCCAGGGTTATACCCCGGAGTTCTGCACCGACCTCGACATCCATGCCGACCCGGCCCTGCTGCTGCGCTACCGACTGCTGATCTCGGCCGGCCACGACGCATACTGGACCGGGCCCACGCGCGACGCGGTCGAAGACTTCGTCGCCGCCGGCGGCAACCTCGCCTTCTTCGCGGCCAGGCTGTGTTGGTGGCGGGTGCACCCCGTCGACGATGGCCATGCGCTCGTGTGCCACCAGGGCGGGCCGCGTGGCGCTGCTGACCTCTGGTGGCCGGCCCACGGCGCGGGCCGGCCCGAAGACCGCCTGCTCGGGGGCAGTTACCGCCATGGCGGCAGCTGGTGGGTTGGCGCCCGCCACACGGCGGGCTTCATCGTCCAGCAGCCGGACCATTGGGTATTCGACGGCACGGGCCTGGCGCGTGGCGACGCTTTCGGCGCCGACACCTGGCCGCCGCTGGCCGGCTACGCATGCGATGGCGCACCCCTCGATGCTTTTGACCGCGCCAGCGGCGCCGCCACCCTGTCGGCCTGGGCTGACGAAAGCGGCACCCCCGACAGTTACCAGCTGCTCGCCGCCTGCCCGCTCGACCGGCGCTGGCAGGAATTGCCGCCGCGCGAGCGCCACGCCGCCGGTGAAGGCGTGCATGCCGCCACGCTCGGCCTGTTCGAACGCAGCGGTACCGTGTTTTGCGCCGGGACCACCGATTGGGCGCAGGTGCTGGCGGACGGACGCGACCGCAGGGTCGAACGCATCACCCGTAATGTGCTGGACCGCTTATTGCGGCATTGAAAACCCAACGGAGGTAACGGTGTCCCGGCGTCCACTGCTGCATCGACTCGAGGTCGAATCCCTGATCGTGTTTCGCGCGCTGCACCTGGGCGACATGCTGTGTGCGGTGCCCGCCCTGCGCGCCCTGCGCGCGTCCCTGCCGCGAGCGCGCATCACGCTGGTCGGCCTGCCGTGGGCGCGCCAGTTCGCCAAACGCTTTCACGCGTATATCGACGACTTCGCCGCCTTTCCCGGCCATCCGATGCTGCCGGAGCAGTCGATGCGCCACGAGGAACTCACGCCCTTCTACGCCCGCCTGTGCACGCGCCGCGCCACGGTGGCGCTGCAATTGCACGGCAACGGCGCCGTCACCAACGACATCGTGGCCGGTTTCGGCGCCCGTGCAATGGCCGGCTATTCCAATGGCGAGGCGGTGAACACGGAACGCACCGTCCTGTTCCCATGGCCGAAAGTGGGCGCCGAATCGGACCGCCTGCTGCAGCTGGTCGAGCGCCTCGGCGCCCGCGCGGCCGGCGACCATCTCGAGTTTCCGCTGGCGCAGGACGACCGCAAGGAGCTCGAGGCGAGCGGCATTGCCGCCAACCTGGCGCCCGGCAGCTACATCTGCGTGCACCCCGGCGCCCGCAAGCGCGACAAATGCTGGCCGGCGCAACGCTTTGCCGAGGTGGCGGACCGGCTGGCCGCCGAATTCGGCGTGGAGGTCGTCCTCACCGGCTCGGCCGACGAAGCCGAGCTCGCCAACGAAGTCGCCGGCCACATGCAGGCGCCGGCCGTGAATGCGGCGGCGCCGATCTCGCTCGGGGCGATGGCCGCGCTCATGAAGAACGCGCGCCTGCTGGTCTGCAACGACACCGGCGTGTCCCATATCGCCGCGGGCCTGCGCCTGAAAAGCGTGGTCATCTTCAGCAAGGCCGACATCGCGCGCTGGGCCCCGCTCGACCGCGACAAGCACCGCTGCATCTGGGACCCCGACGCCCAGCGCTCGGCCGCCGTCTTGCAGCATGCGCGCGCCCTCCTTGCCGGCACCGATCCGGGACGCCAGCGCACGGCGGGAATGTGGCCATATTGGTAGGCGACCATGCGGCTTTGTCTTCTCCGCGCCACAGTAAACGAGGAAAGCGGTGGCGCCGATTGCGGGTCAGGCGCCGCCGCCTCCTCGGGTGTACACTTTATTCAAGCGCAAAACAAAAGCAGTCTTTTTCCCCACCCGGTTCCACCCCTATCATGCGCAGCTTTGACACCCCGAGCGCGCCCTATCCGCGTCCGCAGATGGTGCGCCAGCAGTGGGCCAGCCTCGACGGCTGGTGGGAGTTCGACTTCGACGACGCCAACCTCGGCCTGGCCGGGCGCTGGTTCGACGGCCGCGAACTGCCCCAGCGGATCCTGGTGCCCTTCCCCTACCAATCCCGCACGTCCGGCATCGGCAGCCGCGAGATCCACGAAGTCATGTGGTACAGCCGAAGTTTCGAGGTCCCCGAAGGCTGGGACAGCGGCGCCCTGCTGCTGCATTTCGGCGCCGTCGATTACCGCGCCGACGTCTGGGTCAATGGCCGCGTGGCGGGCCGCAACCGCGGCGGCCACGTACCCTTCTCCTTCGACATCGCGCCCTACCTGCGGCGCGGCCAGAACCGCGTCACGGTGCGCGTCGAAGACCGCCAGGATCCCTACCAGCCGCGCGGCAAGCAGTCCGCCTCGGGCACGCCGGTGCGCATCTATTACTACTGCACCAGCGGCATCTGGCAAAACGTCTGGCTCGAACCGGTGCCGGCCCTGCGCATCGATTACCTGCGCGTGCTCGAGGCCCACCCGGACGGCACCCTGGCGCTGGCGGTGCACCTGCACGGCCCCTTCAACGACTGGGAGGCAGAGCTCGAGGTGTTCGACGATCTCGACTCGCGCCAGGTCTGCGCCGGCACCCGTACCAGCAGCCGCGCCGCCAGCCTCGAACTGCGCACCAGCATCCCTGAACCAAGACCATGGTCGCCGAACGCGCCGCACCTGTACGGCCTGCGGGTAAGGCTGCTGCACCGCGGCCAGCTGGTCGACAGCGTCGAGTCCTATGTCGGCCTGCGCTCGATCGAACTGAAGGACGGCTGGTTCCACCTGAACGGCAAGCGCACCTTCCTGCTGATGGCGCTCGACCAGGGTTACTGGCCCGATACCCTGCTGGCCGCGCCTTCGGACGAGGCCCTGCGCGAGGACGTGGCCTGGGCCAAGCGCTTCGGCTTCAACGGCGTGCGCAAGCACCAGAAGATCGAACACGAGCGCTGGCTCTACTGGTGCGACCGGCTCGGCCTGATGGTGTGGGAAGAAATGCCGAACGCGCGCTCCTGGTCGGAAGAATCCGAAGAGCGCCTCGAAATCGAATGGCTGCGCGCCGTCATGCGCGATGCCAACCACCCGGCCATCGTGGCCTGGGTGCCGGTGGTGGAAAGTTTTGGTTTTCCCGAACTCATCCGCCACCCGCACCAGCACGATTTCCTGGAACGGATGGTGTCGCGCACCCGCCTGGTCGACTCCACCCGCCCCGTGATCGACAACGACGGCTGGCAGCATACCGACGTGACCGACGTCTGCACCATCCACGATTATTCGCATCCGGTCGAAGCGCTGCTGGAACGCTATGCCAGCACGCGCCTGACCGGCCTGCCGCCCGAAACCGGCTGGCACAAGGCCAAGGCGCTGTTCCTGCCGGGCGCCCAGTACCGCGGCCAGCCGATCGTGTTTTCCGAAGTCGGCGGCTATCTGCTGGCGCCCGAAGGCCCGGAGCGGCGGCGCGACCGCCTGTACGATTCCTACGGCAACGTGAAAAACGACGACGAACTGGCGCAGCGCTATCGCACGCTGATGGAGGGACTGGCCTCGCTGCCCTTCCTCGCCGGGCTGTGCTATACCCAGCTGACCGACGTCGAGCACGAGCAGAACGGCATCCTGACGATCGACCGGGTGCCGCGCCTGCCGCCCGAACAGGTCGCGGACCTGCACCGGCAACTCTGGCCCGACATCTAGAGCACCAGCAAGCACACTCGCCGCTTCTCAAAAGATTGCAGATCGTCCAGAATAGCCCTACATTGAAGAATGGAGCTTATGGACAAGATCTCGTCGCTGGTCGGCCGCTACTCGTTTCGCGCCCGGGTGTTCTTCAATGGGGTCTTTTGCGACGCCAACGCGTTTGCCGAAGACACGTCGTCGGGCCAGCTGCACCTGGTGCGCCGCGGCTCCGTCATCTTCCGCCAGGAAGGTGTGCTTCCCTTGCGGGTCGATACGCCGGCGATGGTGTTTTATCCGCGCGGCAGCCCCCACCTGCTCGAGATTCCCGAAGGCGCCAGCGCCGAGCTGCTGTGCGCCCACATCTGTTTCGAGGACGGCGGCGCCAATCCGCTGGCGCGCGCGCTGCCGGAATGCCTGTACCTGCCCCTCTCGAGCGTGCCTGCGCTTGAACACACCCTCGAGCTGCTGTTCGCCGAGGCTTCCTGCGCCCACCAGGGCCGCGAGGTGATCCTTGACCGCCTGTGTGACGTCCTGATGATCCAGGTGCTGCGCCACGAATTCGAGCACGGCACGCTGTCGATCGGCTTGCTGGCCGGGCTCGCGGACCGCCAGCTGGCGCCGGCGCTGGGCGCGATCCACGAACGCCCGCACGAACCATGGCAAATCGAGACGCTCGCGCGCGAAGCCTGCATGTCGCGCGCGCGCTTTACCGAGCATTTCAGGAACGTGGTGGGCATGCCGCCGGGCGAATACCTGACCCGCTGGCGCATCGGCCTGGCCCAGGACTTGCTGCGCAAGGGCATGCCGGTCAAAGTAGTCAGCGCCCAGGCCGGCTATACGAGCGCACCGGCGTTTACCCGGGCGTTTACCGGCATGGTGGGCGCGTCGCCGCGCCAGTGGCTGAAAGAAGTGCCGGGCTGAGCCGCTTATTTCAATAGCCGGGTACGGCTGGCAACCAGGGCGATCACCAGCGCCAGGGCGCCGACATACCCGATTGCCATCTGCATGCCGACCTGGTGGGCGATGGCGCCGATCACCGGCGGGCCCATCAGGGTGCCGCTGTAGGCCATGCTGGCGACACCGGCCAGCGCCACCGGACCCAGGGCGCCGGCTGCGCTGAACACGAACGGGAACAGCAGCGACAGGCCCAGGCCGGCGACCGCGAAGCCGCCCAGTGCGCACACCGCGTTCGGCGACAGCACCGCGAAGAACAGGCCGGCGGCGGCCAGCAGCGCGCCGCTGCTCACCAGGCGCCGGGCGCCGAAGCGGACCTTCAGCTTGTCGCCCACCAGGCGCGATACCAGCATGGTGGCCGAAAAACAGGTCAGGCCGAGCGGCGCCATGCCGGCGCTGACATCGAAATGCTCTTTCAAGAACACGCCGCTCCAGTCGGCGATGCTGCCTTCCGACATCGACCCGAGGAAGCCCAACAGGCCCAGCAGCGCCACCGGACCGCGCGGCAGTGCAAACTTCTTCTTTTCGACCTGTTCGACCTCGTCGGCCTCGATCATCTGGCAGGCGCCCCACAGCACCACGGCCAGCGGACCGGCCAGCATGAGGAAGTGGGCGGCGGGCGCAATCTTGAGGCTGGCCATCAGGCTGCCCAGGGTGGCGCCAACCAGGCCGCCGGCGCAGGCCAGGCCGTGCAGCATCGACATTTCCGACTTGCCGCTGTCCTTTTCGCGCTTCGCCGCTGCCGCATTCATCGCCACATCGTAGACGCTGGCGGTGATGCCGAGCATCAGCACGGCCATCATCAGGCGCGACACGCTGGGCGCCATGCCGATCGACACCAGCACGCCCAGCAGGGCCAGGCCCGCCATCAGGAGCGACTTGCGCGCACCGAACCTGCCCATCAGGAAGGACGAGACCGGGAAGGACAGCAAGGCGCCGACGCCGCCGCACAGCAGCACCATCGACAGGGCCGAGTGCGACACCTGCACGCGCTCGGCAAGGGCGGGAATGCGGCCGGCCCACGAGCCCATCACCAGGCCAAACAGGGCGAACAGCAGCGGCAGGGCCGTGTTCTGGACGTGGACGACAACCAGGCGACGCGACGAAGAGACCGGGGTGGGGACAGCGGTAACAGAAGTGTGCATTTCTAATGAATTAATAAAATTGGCGCCTCAAAAAGCAAACGCCAACCTAGAAAACAGTTGGCGTCAGGAAGCTGATGGGCGGCAATTTTACGCAAGCGAAATGCGGGTTTCAATTGCCCTGTGGAAAATACGTATGCACGTTGCGTGAGAATCACAGTCAAAAAATCATGTGTCCGGTAAGGCTCTAACGGGCCGGCAATCGCCTGCCTGGCCGCTTCGGTTGCGCCACCTCACCATCGACGCGCCGCGCTCGCGGTAGCGTTAAAGCTTCCAATAGGAAACTTTTTGAGGAGATTGCGATGTCTCGTGCGTACTGGCCATTTCTCGTAACCAGCCTGCTGGCCGCCGCCGTCCAGGCAGCGCCCTACCCGAACGTGTATGGCGCGCCGCCGGAAGTGCTGCGCGGCGCCGACTGGTACCGGCAGTGCCTGCGCGTGGCAGGGCAAAAACCGCCGCGCGAGCAGCAGAACGCCACGCGCGCCGCCGGCGGCGAACGCTGCGACGCCGGCGCCCTGTATTACGACGCGCTCAATTCGCCGGAGTCAAACCGCGCCGACTGGGACAAAGTGCGTCGCTGCGCGGTGCGCACGGATGCCCACGGCGTGTTGATGATGCTGTACGCGAATGGCGCCGGCATGACGCCGAACTTCGACCTGGCGCTGAAATACGCCTGCAGCATCCAGAGTCCGGTCAACGAAATGAAGGCGCGCGTGCAGCATGTCCGGCGCCGCGCAAGCGGCGAGGACCGCGCCACGCTCGATGTCTGCGACGACGTCGTCAGCGCCGACATGCGCGGGCAGTGCGCTGCCGTGCGCGAGCGCCAGCGCGACAAGTCGCGCGCCGCCCAGCTGGCCACGATCGCGCGCGGCTGGAGCGAGAAGGAGCAGCTGGGCCTGGACATGGCGATGAAGGCCGCCCAGTATTTCGCCCAGCACCGCGTCGATTACGAAACCGACACCGGCAGCGGCGCCGCCCGCTCGCTGCAGCTCGATACCAAGGCGGCCGAGCTCGATACCTTCAGCGCCGACGTCCTCGATGCCGAAGCGGGCAAGGCGCCGCGCTTTTCGGAAGGCGAGTTCGCCGCCTTGGAGGACAAGATGAACGAGACCTACCGCCGCTTCATGCTGACCCGCCCCGCCAGCATTTCCTACCTCGGCACGATCCGCAAGACCGGCGTCGAGAAGACCCAGCGCGCCTGGCTCGCTTACCGCGACGCGATGGAACTGTTCGGGTCGATCCGCCATCCGCAGGTGCCGGGTTCCGGCTGGCGCGCCCTCCTCACCGCACGTCGCATCAAGCAGCTGACCGAACTCGATAACGCCGCCGCCGGGCGCTGATCGACACGTTTGCGGTAGGATATGCGCTCTGCATAGGGAGGAAACAACCATGAGCGCCAACCTGTTCGACATTCCGCTGCGCCGCCTCGAGGGCCAGCAAGCCACGCTCGGCGATTACCGCGGCAAGGTCCTACTGATCGTCAACGTCGCATCGCAATGCGGCCTCACGCCGCAGTACGCCGGCCTCGAAAAACTGTTCGAGAAATATGAAGAGCGCGGCCTGGTTGTCCTCGGCTTCCCCTGCAACGACTTCGGCGCCCAGGAGCCGGGCGACGAGGCCGAGATCGCCGACTTTTGCCAGCGTAACTACGGCGTGCGCTTTCCCATGTTCCAGAAACTCGAAGTCAACCGCGAGGCACGCCACCCGCTGTATCGCGAACTCGTCGCCGCCCAGCCGCAGGCGCGCCAGCTCGAGGGCAGCAGTTTCGCCGACAAGCTGGCTCAGCATGGCCTCTCCCCGAAGCACCCGTCGGACGTGATGTGGAATTTCGAGAAATTCCTGGTCGGCCGCGACGGCCAAGTGAGCGCCCGCTTCGCACCCGACGTCAAGCCCGACGATCCGGCGCTGGTGGCGGCGATCGAAGAGGCGCTGAGTTGACTGATGTTCAACGGTGGTGACATGATGGGATAGTTTTCGGTGCTGACGATGTCTCAGCACTACCCAATCACAGGAGAACGGTCATGTCGTATGTCGATGGTTTTGTTGTTCCCGTCCCCACCGCCAAGCTCGACGCGTATTGGGACATGTCCAGGAAATGCGCCGCGATCTGGCGCGAGTACGGTGCGCTCGAGTACCGCGAGTGCGTCGCCGACGATGTCAAACCCGGCAAACTGACCTCGTTTCCCCAGAGCGTGAACCTGGAAGAAGGGGAAGTCGTCGTGTTTTCGTGGATCGTCTACGAGTCGCGCGCCAAGCGTGACGAGGTCAACGACAAAGTCATGCAGGATCCGCGCATGGCGGAATTCATGAAGAACGAGAACATGCCCTTCGACGGCAAGCGCCTGATCTGGGGCGGGTTCCAGATGGTGCTCGACCTGTAGGCAGCCGGGCCCGCTGGCAAGCGCAAAAAAAGGCCTGCACTCGAATCGAGTGCAGGCCTTTTCGCTATGCAGGTCGCGCAAGCGGTCAGAACGGAATGTCGTCATCCATATCCGAGAAGTTCGGCGCCGGGCGCTGTGGCTGCGGACGGGCTGCCGGGGCCGCTGGCGCCTGGCGTGGGGCTGGACGCTGCTGTTGCTGCTGCGGCTCGTAGCCGCCGCCGTCATCCATGCCGCCGCCGTCGCCGCCCATGCCGGTACGGCCGCCGAGCATCTGCATGTTCTCGGCGACGATGTCGGTTGCGTAGCGCTCGATGCCGTCCTTGTCCGTGTACTTGCGGGTCTGCAGGCGGCCCTCCACATAGACCGACGAGCCCTTTTTCAGGTACTGACCGACGATCTCGGCCAGGCGGCCGAAGAACGAAATGCGGTGCCATTCGGTCAGCTCTTTCTGCTCGCCGGTGTTCTTGTCCTTCGACTTGAACGAGGTGGCGACCGCGATGTTCGCGATGGCGTCGCCGCTCGGCATGTAGCGGATTTCCGGATCGCGGCCGAGGTTACCGACGATGATGACCTTGTTAACTGATGCCATGGTGTGACTCCTTCAGGTGGTGTGAGCCCTGGCTCTGCACATGACTAAGCGCCAGGGAACTGTGGTGATTCAACACGCTATTATGAGGCTGAGCGGCGTGCGAGAAAAGCGTTTTTGATGGGTCAAAAAAGCACGTTTCCGCTGCCTTAAATGTGGGCAGTCAGCGTAAATTCCAGTCAGCCAAGCCCCTCAAGCACACATTTTCCAGATTTATTTACATGTCCTGAACAGTTTGTCATTGAACGGCGCCCGATGCAGCCCACATAGTGTCGGACGCTGCATCCCAGGACATGACAGGCTGGCATCGCTGGTACGGAAACCACTGGATAAATGTACAGCCGCAACAAAAACGCGTTAAACTAGTCGATTCCCCTGATTTTCTTGCTCACCGCGACAGTATCGTGCGCGGATCCGCACAAACTTATTGAAAGCCTGCCAACCTTAATGGAAGAAATTCGAATTCGTGGTGCCCGCACGCACAACCTCAAGAACATCAATCTTGACCTGCCGCGCAACAAGCTGATCGTCATCACGGGCCTGTCGGGCTCCGGCAAATCCTCGCTTGCCTTCGATACCCTGTATGCCGAAGGCCAGCGCCGTTACGTCGAGTCGCTGTCGGCCTATGCGCGCCAGTTCCTGCAGCTGATGGAAAAGCCGGACGTCGACCTGATCGAAGGCCTGTCGCCGGCGATCTCCATCGAGCAGAAGGCGACCTCGCACAATCCGCGCTCAACGGTGGGCACCGTCACCGAAATCCACGATTACCTGCGCCTGCTGTACGCCCGCGTCGGTACGCCGTACTGCCCGCAGCACCCGCACGAGCCGCTGGCCGCGCAAACCGTGTCGCAGATGGTCGATGCCGTGCTCGCCATGCCGGAAGGCACGAAGCTGATGATCCTGGCGCCGGTCGTGGCCGGCCGCAAGGGCGAGCACTCCGACCTGTTCGCGGCAATGCAGGCCCAGGGTTTCGTGCGCTTCCGGGTCCAGAGCGGCGTTGCTGCGGCCCGCATCGTCGAGATCGACGACCTGCCGAAACTGAAAAAGACCGAAAAGCACTCGATCGACGTCGTGATCGACCGCATCAAGGTCAATCCCGAGATCAAGCAGCGCGTCGCCGAAAGCTTCGAAACCGCCCTGCGCCTGGCCGATGGCCGCGCCGTCGCCTTCGAGATGGACAGCGAGCAGGCAACCGTGTTCTCGAACAAGTTTGCGTGCAACGTCTGCGGCTATTCGCTGCAGGAACTCGAGCCGCGCCTGTTCTCGTTCAACAACCCGATGGGCGCCTGCCAGGAATGCGACGGCCTCGGCCACATCGAGTTCTTCGATCCGAAGCGGGTCGTCGCCTTCCCCAACCTGTCGCTGGCCTCCGGCGCGGTGAAGGGCTGGGACCGCCGTAACCAGTTTTATTTCACGATGCTGTCGAACCTGGCTTCGCACTACGAGTTCGACCTCGACACGCCTTTCGAGCAGCTCCCGAAAGAGGCGCAGGACGCGGTGCTGTTCGGCTCCGGTAAATCGTCGATCCCATTCACCTATGTGAACGAGCGCGGGCGCACCGTGATCCGCGAGCACAGTTTCGAGGGCGTGGTGAACAACCTGCAGCGCCGTTACCGCGAATCGGACTCGATGGCGGTGAAGGAAGAACTGGCGAAATTCATCAACGAAAAGAAGTGTCCTTCCTGCGACGGCGCGCGCCTGCGCACCGAAGCGCGTTTCGTGAAAATCGGCCAGGGTGCGCAGCAGCGCGCGATTTATGAAGTGTCCGATAAACCCTTGCGCGACACGCTGGAGTTTTTCGAGACCCTGGTGCTGACCGGCGCCAAGAAGGACATCGCCGAGCGCGTGATCAAGGAAATCATCGCGCGCCTGAAATTCCTGAACAACGTCGGCCTCGATTACCTGTCGCTCGACCGCAGCGCCGACACGCTCTCGGGCGGCGAAGCGCAGCGCATCCGCCTGGCCTCGCAGATCGGTTCCGGCCTGACCGGCGTCATGTACGTGCTGGATGAGCCCTCGATCGGCCTGCACCAGCGCGACAACGACCGCCTGATCGGCACCCTGAAGCATTTGCGCGACATCGGCAACAGCGTGCTCGTGGTCGAGCACGATGAAGACGCGATCCGCACCGCCGACTACATCGTTGACATGGGTCCGGGCGCGGGCGTGCACGGCGGCCAGATCATCGCCGAAGGCACGCTCGAGCAGATCATGGCGAACGAGCATTCGATCACCGCCCAGTACCTGGACGGACGGCGCAAGATCGTGGTGCCGAAGAAGCGCACGCCGGCCAACCCCGAGCGCCAGCTCCTGATCACTAATGCCACCGGCAACAATCTGAAAGGCGAAACCCTGCGCCTGCCGGTGGGCCTGATGACCTGCATCACGGGCGTCTCGGGTTCCGGCAAGTCGACGCTGATCAACGACACGCTGTACCCGGCCCTGTCGCGCCACCTGTACGGCTCGCAGACGGAACCGGCGCCGCATGACGCGATCTATGGCCTGGAACACTTCGACAAGGTTATTTCGGTCGACCAGGCGCCGATCGGCCGCACCCCGCGCTCGAACCCGGCCACCTACACCGGCCTGTTCACGCCGATCCGCGACCTGTTTTCGACCGTGCCGACGGCCAAGGAACGCGGCTACTCCGCCGGACGCTTCTCGTTCAACGTCAAGGGCGGCCGCTGCGAAGCCTGCCAGGGCGATGGCGTGATCAAGGTCGAGATGCACTTCCTGCCGGACGTGTACGTGCCCTGCGATGTCTGCCACGGCAAGCGCTACAACCGCGAAACCCTGGAAGTGCACTACAAGGGCAAGAGCATCACCGAAGTGCTGGAGATGACGGTCGAGGACGCGCACGTGTTCTTCAAGCCGGTGCCGGTGATCGCACGCAAGCTGCAAACCCTGCTCGACGTCGGCCTCGGCTACATCAAGCTGGGCCAGAGCGCCACCACCCTGTCGGGCGGCGAGGCGCAGCGCGTAAAACTGTCGCTGGAACTGTCCAAGCGCGACACCGGCCGCACCCTGTACATCCTCGACGAGCCGACCACCGGCCTGCACTTCGCCGACATCGACCTGCTGCTGAAAGTCATCCACCGCCTGCGCGACCAGGGCAATACGCTGGCGATCATCGAGCACAACCTCGACGTGGTCAAGACGGCGGACTGGGTAGTCGACCTGGGACCGGAAGGCGGCGCCGGCGGCGGCCGGATCGTCGCCACCGGTACCCCGGAACAAGTGGCCGACAATCCGGAAAGCGTGACGGGCAAGTATTTAAAACCCTTGCTGGCGCTGCAAGCGGGCGCTTGAATAAGAAAAAGGGCAGTGCCACACGGCACTGCCCTTTTTCATGCGGACCGCAACATCGCGGCCGCCCTCCTCAGAAACTTGTTGCTTACTGCGCCAGCTGCTGCTCGAGCTTCTGCTTGGTCGCCACCAGCTCTTGCGGCAGGTGGTGCGCCAGCTTCTCGAACAGCTCGGTGTGCAGCTTGATCTCTTCGCGCCAGGCGTCCTGGTCGATCGAGGTGATCTGCTTGAACTGCTCTTCGCTGAAGTCGATGCCTTCCCAGTTCAGGTCGCTGTAGTTCGGCGAGGTGCCGAACAGGTGCTCGGTGCCGCCCTTGGCTTCGCCCTTGGTACGGTCGAGGATCCACTTCAGCACGCGCATGTTGTCGCCGTAGCCTGGCCACACGAACTGGCCGGCGTCGTCGGTACGGAACCAGTTGACGCAGAAGATCTTCGGCAATGCCTGCGGATTCTTTTCGCCGACTTTACGGCCCAGGTCGAGCCAGTGCTGGAAGTAGTCGCTCATGTTGTAGCCGATGAACGGCAGCATCGCGAACGGGTCACGGCGCACGACGCCCATCTGGCCGGCAGCGGCGGCGGTGGTTTCCGAACCCATGGCGGCAGCCATGTAGACGCCTTCGTTCCAGTCGCGCGCTTCGGTGACGAGCGGCACGGTGGTCGAGCGGCGGCCGCCGAAGATGAAGGCCGAGATCGGCACGCCGGCCGGGTCGTCCCAGGCCGGATCGATCACCGGGTTCTGGGTCGCGGCGACGGTAAAGCGCGCGTTCGGGTGGGCCGCCTTGGTGCCGGAGGCCGGGGTCCAGTCCTTGCCCTGCCAGTCGATCAGGTGGGCAGGCGCTTCTTTTGTCATGCCTTCCCACCAGACGTCGCCGTCATCGGTCAGCGCGACGTTGGTGAAGATGACGTTTTCGCGCAGCGAGGACATGCAGTTCGAATTGGTCTTGTCGTTGGTGCCCGGGGCCACGCCGAAATAACCCGCTTCCGGGTTGATCGCGACCAGGCGGCCATCGGCGCCCGGCTTGATCCAGGCGATGTCGTCGCCGATGGTGGTGACTTTCCAGCCATTGAACGAGGCTGGCGGGATCAGCATGGCGAAGTTGGTCTTGCCGCAGGCCGAAGGGAAGGCCGCCGCGACGTACTGCTTGTCGCCTTGCGGCGACTCGACGCCCAGGATCAGCATGTGTTCGGCCAGCCAGCCGGTGCCGCCCTGTTGCGCTTCCTGGTAACCCATGTTCGAGGCGATGCGGAGAGCAAAGCACTTCTTGCCCAGCAGCGCGTTGCCGCCGTAGCCCGAACCGAAGGACCAGATTTCGCGGGTTTCCGGATAGTGGACGATGTATTTGGTGTTGTTGCACGGCCAGGCGACGTCCTGCTCGCCGGCGGCCAGCGGCTTGCCGACGCTGTGCACGCAAGGCACGTAGTCGCCATCTTCGCCCAGCACGTCGTACACGGCGCGCCCCATGCGCGTCATGATGCGCATGTTGACGGCGACATAAGGCGAATCGGACAGCTCGATGCCGATGTGGGCGATCGGCGAACCCAGCGGGCCCATCGAGAACGGCACCACGTACATGGTGCGCCCCTGCATGCAGCCGTCGAACAGGCCGTTCAGCGTCGTGCGCATCTCGGCCGGGTCGGTCCAGTTGTTCGTCGGGCCGGCCTGTTCGGGCGTGGCCGAGCAGATATAGGTGCGATCTTCGACGCGGGCCACGTCTGACGGGTCGGACTGGGCCAGGTAGGAATTCGGGCGCAGTTCCGGGTTCAGGCGCTTCATCGTGCCGGCCTCGACCATGAGGGCGCACAGGCGGTCGTACTCTTCCTCGGAGCCGTCGCACCAGTAGATGGCGTCAGGCTTGGTCAGGGTGGCGATCTCCGCGACCCAATTGATGAGTTTCTGGTGCTTGATGTAAGCGGGGACGTTCAAAGCGGCGACGCCGCCCATCACGGGCTGGTTCATGGTACCTCCAACAATTAAGAATTCTGTCTGGTCCCGGGCATGGCAGGATCACCGTCTGCCCGGGACTGCGCTGCAGAATCCCTGGCTCTCTGTGGAGCGGCGTTACGGCGGTCATGTCGACGGCCTCGCTGGCGAGGCGCCATGGAACGAAATGCTACTGGGTCGGTGCTACTCGGTCTGTTATACACTTTGGTGGTGTCAAACCCTTAATATTCGGGCGATTGTACACCTGCCAAACCGGGATTCAAGCGCTTCAGACTGAAAAATGTAGGAAATATAGTTGACTAATGTAGTCGGCTACTCGGATTCCGAGGGAACCCGTTATTCTTTTACGTGCTCATCAATAACTTCGCTCAACTTCGATGAAAATAGCCATTCTCGACGATTACCAGAACGCCGTACCGGCCCTCGACTGTTACAAAATATTGGACGGCCACGAGGTCAAAGTGTTCACCAATTCCGCGCGCGGACTGGGGCAGCTGGCGATCCGTCTCGCGCCTTTCGAGGCGCTGGTCCTGATCCGCGAGCGCACCGCCTTCCCGGCCGCGCTCCTGAACAAGCTGCCGAATTTAAGGCTGATCTCGCAGACGGGCAAGGTGAGCGGCCACATCGACGTGGCGGCGGCATCGGCTCGCGGCATCGCGATTGCCGAAGGGATCGGTTCGCCGATCGCACCGGCCGAACTCACCTGGGCCTTGATCATGGCGGCCAGCCGCAAGATCGTGCCGTATGCAAACAATCTAAAAGACGGACTGTGGCAGATGGCCTCGACCAATCCCGGGCTCAACGGCCTGGGACGGTCGCTCAGCGGGCGCACCCTGGCAATCTGGAGTTATGGAAAAATCGGCAAGATGGTGGCCGGCTACGGCAAGGCCTTCGGAATGCGGGTGCTGGTCTGGGGCAGCGAGGCCAGCCGCCAGGCGGCGCTGGCCGATGGCTTCGAGGCGGCGCCCTCGCGCACAGCCTTCTTCGAGCAGGCCGACGTGCTGAGCCTGCACCTGCGGCTGAGCGACAGCACCCGCGGCGGCGTCACCGCAAGCGACCTGGCGCGCATGGAGCCGGACGCGCTGTTCGTCAATACCAGCCGCGCCGAACTGGTGGAGGCCGACGCATTGGCCGGCGCGCTGCAGGCCGGCCGGCCGGGCATGGCGGCGCTCGACGTGTTCGCGGACGAACCGCTGGCGCCAACAGATGCCCTGCTGCGCCTGCCGACCGTGCTGGCGACGCCGCACCTGGGGTATGTCGAGCAGGACAGTTACGAAATTTATTTCCGGGCGGCGTTCGAGAACGTGGTGAATTTTGCTGCGGGCAAGCCGACGAACATGTTGAATCCGGACGCGCTAATCAACGCAGCTCCGGCTCGCCCGTCAGATTGATGCGCCGCGCCGGCATGACGTGCGAGCGCGTCCACAATCCGGCCCAGCCGGGCGGCCAGCCGATGGCCGGCCCGGCATACGGCGGCAAGCCGGCGCGCACCGCCACCACGGGCACCGGCGGCGCCTCGATCAGTCCGCCACCAGCCGGGCGTTCGGTGTTCAGACTGTACATATAGCCTGGCAGCAGCGCGTCGCAGACCCCGGCAAACCAATCGGTGTGATCTTCGTCGCGTCCGAGCGCCTGGGCCAGGCCTTGCGGGTCGAATTTGGCGAGCGCGTGGATCAGCTCTTCGGTCGTGGCGCCGGGCAGGTCTCCCCAGCCCATCACCGGATTGTTGTTGTACTCGGCGCCCGAGCCGTACCAGCCCTCGCGCCAGGAGCGCTGCATCCAGTTGCGCTGCCCGGTAAACAGGTGCCAGCGCCAGTGCAGGCCGGAGGGCTTGGGCCAGGAATACAAGTAAAGCTTCTGGTAGCCGGCCTGGTGCAGCGCGCGCACCGCGGCCATCAGGCGCGCATGCGGCATGCGGTCGGGCGGCGTGCGCCGGAACAGGATCGGCTCGCCGTCGGCGTGCTGGACTTCGTCGGTGGACAGGTTGAGGTCGAGCGTGCGCGCTTCGTTGCCGAAACGGGCGGAGATCCAGCCAGTCAGCAGGTTGACGTGGGTAATGACGCCATAACCGCGATGACGGTGGAAGATAACAGTGCCTGGAGCTACGGGTTTCATGGAAGCAGTCTACTCATCCGATCCGGATGATTCTAGCGCAGTCACATATGGATACACTACCGATTGCGGCTATCATGAGCCACCTTTTTTTACTGCGTGTATAAACCGACATGACCCTGCGACTCATCGCCACCGGCGGCACCTTCGACAAACACTATAACGAACTGACGGGCGTGCTCGGCTTCGCCGACAGCCATTTGCCGGCCGTCATCGGCCGCGCGCGCATGACCATTCCGGTCGAGCTGCAACTGCTGCCCCTGCTCGATTCGCTCGACATGCAGGACGCCGACCGCCAGCGCGTGCTGGAAGCCTGCCAGGCGGCCACCGAGACGGCGATCGTCATCGTCCACGGCACCGACACCATGCCCGACACCGCCGCCGTCCTCGGCGCGGCCGCGCTCGGCAAGACGATCGTGCTGACCGGCGCCATGATTCCCTACGAGATCGCCAATTCGGACGCCCTCTTCAACCTCGGCTTCGCCTGCGGCGTCGCGCAGACCCTGCCGCCCGGCGTGTACGTGGGCATGAACGGCCAGGCCTTTGCCTGGGACAACGTGACCAAGAACCGCGCCGCCGGCGTGTTCCAGCCCTTGTAAAAGCAAAACGGACCCGTCAGGGTCCGTTGGCGGGGGCCAAGCTTGCTTACGCCTTCGCTTCCCCACCCAGTGCATCGACCAGGTCGGCCAGCATCTTCGCCAGTTCGCCCGTCATCAGCATGATGTCGTTGTCAAAACGCTCGTCGTCGCTGTTGGTGACGGTTTCGCCTTCCTTGATGACGTCGAGCGGCTTGATGCCCTTGATCGCCAGGGTTTCGGTGAGCACGAAGGACACGCGGCTGTTCCAGGTCATGGCCAGGCGGGTGCACTGCTTGCCGGCGGCGATGTGGCGGCGGATGTCTTCCGGATCGAGCGAGTGCTTCACGTAACGCACGGCGGCGCGGCTTTCGCCGGTGGCGCGCAGTTCGGTGTCCTGGTCGATCGTGAAGTTGTACGGCGCTTCATCCGCTTCCAGCCAGCCGGTCATGACGGCGACGGGCGAACTTTGCACGCGCAGCGACTCGAGCGGCATGCGGTCGACGGCTTTCAGCAGCAGCTTGATGACTTCGTCGGCTTTGGCCGGGCTGGCGGCATCGACCACCAGCCAGCCATTGACCGGGTCGATCCAGGTCCAGGTGTTGCTGCGGATCGTGAATGCGCGCGGCAGCAATTCTTCGGCCACGCGCTCCTTCAGTTCCTTCATCGCCTTTTTGCCCGGCGGGAAGCCCTGCTGCTCTTCCATCTCGGCCGCTTTGGCCTTGGCCACCTGGGTGATCACCGAGCCCGGCAGCAGCTTCTTTTCCGTGCCCAGCATCAGCAGCATCTGCTTGTTGACGACGTGCACCAGGCCGCCGTTCGGACGCGGCGTATCCCAGCCCTGACGCTGCAGTTCGTTGCTGTTGGCCGGCGTAAAGGCCAGGGGCGCGAGCGCCGCTTCCATTTGTTCAGGCGTAAAGGCCCACGGTGCGGGCAGGCGGTAGATCTGGAGATTCTTGAACCACATAGTTGCTTTCTCTTGTCTCGGTATTGCAGGGGAACGACATTCTACACGCTGATGCCGACGTATTTTCGGGTGGCAACAGCCGCTTTTTTAATGTGTTGCGTGTTCGTCAAACAGGCCCAGCTGCTCGACGTGTTCGGTGTCGCCCAGGCGCACGCCAACGCCCAGCAGGCGCACCGGGCGGCTGGCGCGCAGCCAGCCGGTTTCCATCAGCCGGGCGAAGGTCGGCAGGTGCGGCGCATGGCCCACGCACTCGACCGTCGTCTGCTGGAAGTCGGAAAATTTGATTTTCACGAATAACTTGTTGATGAATTTTTCCGCATCGTTGCGTTTGATCCGGCCCAGCAGGTGTTCCACCAGCTCGGGCAGCAGCGCCACGCAGGCCGCCAGGTCCGGCACGTCGACCGTGTACGTTTCCTCGGTGCTGATCGATTTTCTCTCGCGCTCGGGACTGACCTCGCGCTTGTCGATGCCGCGGCACAGGTCGTGCAGGCGCGCGCCAAAACTGCCGAAGTGGTGCTGCAGCTCCTGCATGCTCCAGCCGCGCAGGTCGAGACAGGTCTGCGCGCCCAGTTTATTCAGTTTCGCCGCGGTGACCTTGCCGACGCCATGCAGTTTTTTCACCGGCAGGCCGGAGACAAAGGCATCGACTTCTTCCGGGCGCACCAGGAACAGGCCGTCGGGCTTGTTCCAGTCGCTGGCGATTTTTGCCACAAACTTGTTCGGCGCCACGCCGGCCGAAGCGGTAATGCCGACGGTCTCGACGATGCGGCGCCGGATTTCCTGCGCGATCAGGGTCGCGCTGCCCTTGCAATGCGGCGAATTCGAGACGTCGAGATAGGCTTCGTCGAGCGACAGCGGTTCGACCAGGTCGGTGTAGTCGCTGTAGATCTGCATGATCTGGGTTGAAGCGATCCGGTATTTTTCCATCGCCGGCGGAATCACGATCAGCTCCGGGCACAGCTTCATGGCCTGGGCCGTGGCCATCGCCGAGTGGATGCCGAACACGCGCGCCTCGTAATTGCAGGTGGCCACCACGCCGCGCTGGTCGGCCCGGCCGCCGACGGCGAGCGGACGTCCGCGCAAGGACGGATCGTCGCGCATCTCGACCGACGCGTAGAAGCAGTCGCAATCGCAATGGATGATTTTACGTGCGGGCTCGTTCACTCTGGCGGAGGTGGCGGCGCTGGGGGCCGACTACTGTAATTCCGTACAGTATCTCGTCAATTGGAATTTGGTGCAAGGATTCCGTGACCGGATAAAAAAGAAGCGCGGCAAGCCGCGCTTCTTTCATCCTACGACTGCAGCAGCAATTACCAGCTCAGTTTCAGGCTGTACTTGCCGCTGGTGGCGCCGGTGCCGCCGCTGTAGTAACGCACGCGCACATAACGTGGCGAGGTGGCCGTGGTCGTGTTCGACACCGAAGCGGTGTCGGTCGCGCCCGCGCCGTTCTGGCTGGTGGCCAACTGGGTGCCCGCACTGTTATAGATGTACAGGTCGTAGTCGTTGGTGGTCGAACCCTGGGTCAGCGTTGCAGTCAGGGTCTTGCCGGCCGGGACCTGCACCACGAAGTAGTCGGTGTCGGTGGTGGTGCCGAGGTTGCCGTTGACCGTGGTGCCGCTGGTGCCGACGCCATTCGCGGTCGAGATCGTGTTGTTCGCTTCGACTTCCGAAGCCGTCGGGCCCGGGGCTGCCCCGGTGGCAGAGGCCACTGCAGCAGTTGCGTCGACGATACCGGTGCCGCAAGTCGTGCAGGTGCCAGGGAAGGCACGCGCCGTGCTCTTGAGCTTCGACTCGATTTCATCCGGGGTCAGCGCCGCATTACGGGCCAGCATCAGTGCAGCCACGCCGGCGACGTGTGGGGTCGCCATCGAGGTGCCCTGGTAGCCGGCGTAGTTGTCGGCGCCAGGGGTGCTGGTGCCGGCATTGAGCGTCGACAGGATGTAGCCGTTGGCGTCGCCGCCCGGGGCTGCGACGTCGACCACGGTGCCGTAGTTCGAGTACGGTGCGCGGGCGCCGTTGCGGTTGGTGGCGGCCACGGTCACGACGCCGGCGCAGTTGGCCGGGTTCGAGTTGCTGGCGTTCATGTTCTCGTTACCGGCGGCGACGATGACGACGGTGCCGCGCGAACGGGCGCTGTTGATCGCGTTCTGGGTGGTGGTGCCGCAGGCGCCGCCGCCGCCGAGCGACATGTTGATGACTTGCGCACGGGCTGCGATGTTCGGCACGCCGGTGACAGCGCCGCCCGAGGACCAGACGATCGAGTCGGCGATGTCGGAGGTGTAGCCGCCGCACTTGCCGAGCACGCGCACCGGCACGATCTTGGCGCCGTAGGCAACGCCGGCCACGCCGACGCCGTTGTTCGTCGCAGCGGCAATGGTGCCGGCCACGTGGGTGCCGTGCCAGCTCGAGCCCGATGCCGGGTCGCCGGCGGCGCACTCGTTGGCGGCGGTCCAGTCGCCCGGATCGGAAGCGTCGCTGTCGCGCCCGCCGCCGTCATTGGCGATCGTGGTGTCGGTAATGAAGTCGTAACCGGCCAGGATCTGGCCGGACAGGTCGGCGTGTGGACGGATACCGGTGTCGATGACGGCAACGCGCACGCCCGTGCCGGTCGAGCTGTCCCAGGCTGCCGGCAGGCGCAGGCCACCGGTGGCTTCGAAGTAGTGCCACTGCTGGGTGTACATCGGATCGGTCGGGGTGGCCATCTTGCGCAGGATGCGGTCAGGCTCGGCATATTCGACGGAAGCGTCGCGCGCCATCAGTTCCGCGGCCAGCGCCTCGGCTTCCTTCACCGACACCTTGCGGTCGATCTTCAGCACATGGGCGCCGGTGGCGGTGGTGCGCAGCGCCTTGAGCGTCCTGCCGAACTGCTGGCCGGCGCGGTCGGCGACCGACTGGCGCGCGGCGGTCATGGCCGGCGTGCCCTGGCCCTTGAACACGGCAGAGCCCGCATCCTTGTATTTCACGATCAGGCGGTCGGTATCGGGATTGATGGTAGTGGCGGCCTGGGCGGAACCCAGGGTGCCAACAGCGATGGAAACTGCGACTGCGACTTTCAACAAACTCGGGTGAATCGAATGCGTCGACTTCATTTTTATTGCCCTTTGTTGTGTAGTTTTCCGTCAAGGCGATATGCCTCGTTTTATGGTCACCGGTGTCTTACGTCGGCGTGCCCTCGACTGGCGGCTCAGAAAATGTACTGCGGAGAAAACATGCACGCTGGACATTTCTAATCGTGTGAGGCTTTTTAGCAACGTTTTCTATGGATTAATTAATGAAAACCTCTTTTATTTTGCAACTCATCCATTTCGCCAAATTAAGGCCAGCTTGTATTCATTATCATCGTCGCAACAATGATGACTTCGGGTTGCAGGCGGCGGCTGCGCCTGTTGACTGGAAGTCACTGCCGCCCAAGCGCTCATGAGCCGTTGCGCATATTTTTTCGGGAAACCCTTGCATATTCGCGAACCCATACGCTATGATTCGGGCCTCTTCAGACGCGATGACAAGCGTTGGATGACACTGAATACGGTGAGCCGGGCGCTTAGCTCAGTTGGTAGAGCGGATCCCTTACACGGATTAGGTCGGGAGTTCGAGCCTCTCAGCGCCCACCAGCATTCAGTAGTATCGAAGAATCGATCAGTAACAACGGAGCGGTAGTTCAGTTGGTTAGAATACCGGCCTGTCACGCCGGGGGTCGCGGGTTCGAGTCCCGTCCGCTCCGCCAGCATTAAAGTAAAAAGGTCCGACTTGTCGGGCCTTTTTGCTTTTCGCGATAAAGAGTGCTCCCCCTGCGGGGAGCACGGATTGGGACGAGAAGGGATTCCCCTGCAAGGGAATCCGCGGCCCGCGGGACGTGGGCGAGTCCCGTCCGCTCCGCCAGCATTAAAGCAAAAAGGTCCGACTTGTCGGGCCTTTTTGCTTTTTCAGATTCCTCTCCTGAATCCTACCGTCGAGCACCCTGCCCGGAAATCGCGTAAGCTCGCAGGCCGCGCAACCTGGAATACCCGTCCCCATGCAGCAAAACCGCGACCTCCCGCCCGTCATCGATACCAACGCCCTTGGCGTGCAGCTCTTCGAGAGCAGCCCCGACTGCGTGAAAGTGCTCAGCAGCGAAGGCAAGGTGCTGGCGATGAACCAGAACGGCATGTGCGCCATGGAGATCGACGACTTCAGCCTCTTTGCCGGCGCGGCATGGCGCTCGTTCTGGCCGCAGCAAAGCCAGGCGGCAATCGACGCGGCGATCACGCTGGCCCAGGCCGGCGGCACCGGCCATGTACAAGCCTTCTGCCCGACCGCCAAGGGTTCGCCGCGCTGGTGGGAAGTCGTCGTTACCGCGGTCCACGGCGACGACGGCCGGGTCCAGAACCTGCTGGCGGTGTCGCGCGATGTCAGCGCGCAGGTCGAAACCGAGGCGCAGCGCGAGCGTTTGCTCAAGGAAGTGCAAGCCGCCAATGCGCGCATGCTCGACATCTTCCGCCAGGCGCCGGCCTTCATGTGCGTACTGAATGGCCCGGACCATGTTTTCGAGCTGATCAACGAACGCTACCTGCAACTGGTCGGCAACCGCGACCTGGTGGGCCAGCCCATACGCCAGGCGCTGCCGGAAGTCGCCGGCCAGGGTTTCTTCGAACTGCTGGACGAGGTTTACCGCACCGGCGAGCCCTTCGTCGGGTCCGACATGGCCGTCATGCTCCAGCGCCATGCGGGTGCGCCGCTGGAACAGCGCTTCATCGACCTGGTCTATATGGCCTTGCGCGATGCCGACGGCGCGATCACGGGCCTGCTCGCCCATGGCGTCGACCAGACCGACCGCAAGCGCGCCGAGATGAAACTGTTCGACAGCCGCGAGCGCTTCGCCAAACTGGTCGCCCAGGCCGCCACCGGCGTCGTCGAGATGGATCCGCAGGGCCGCATCAGCCTCGTCAACCAGAAGTATTGCGACATGCTCGGCTATACCGAGGCCGAGCTGACCGGCATGAGCGTGATCGATGTCACGGCACCCGACGAGGTCGCGGCGACCGTGGAAGCGCTGGCCAGGCTGCGCCAGGGCGGACCCGGCTTCGTCATCGACAAGCATTACCTGCACAAGGACGGCCGCGCGATCCCGGCCACGTCCAGCATCAATGCGCTGCGCGGTCCGGCCGGTGAATACCAGGGCCTGGTGGCGATCGTGCTCGACACGACCGAAAGCCGACGCTCCGCCGAAAGCCTGCGCGCCAGCGAGGAACGCTACCGCACCCTGTTCGAGTCGATGGACCAGGGCTTCGCCATCATCGAGATGATCTTCGACGACAAGGAACAGCCGCTCGACTACCGTTTCCTCGAAATGAACGCCATGTTCGAGCGTCACACCGGCCTGGTCGATGCAAACGGCAAGACCGCACGAGAGGTGGCTCCGGGGCTCGACAGCTTCTGGTTCGATACTTACGGCCGGGTTGCCCTGACCGGCGAAGCGGTCCGCTTCGAGAACGAAGCGGCGGCAATGGGGCGCTGGTTCGACGTCTACGCCACCCGCCTCGGCGGATCCGGCAGCCGCAAGGTGGCGCTGCTGTTTTCCGACATCACGGCGCGCAAGCGCAATGACGAGCAGTTGCGCCGGCTGGCGGCCGACCTGTCGGATGCGGACCGCCGCAAGACCGAATTCCTGGCCACGCTGGCGCACGAACTGCGCAACCCGCTGGCGCCGATCCGCAACGGCCTCGGCGTCATGCGCATGACCGGCCACGGCGGAGGCCAGGGCGCCGCCACGCTGTCCAGGGTGCGCGAAATGATGGAGCGCCAGGTCGGTCATATGGTGCGCCTGATCGACGACCTGCTCGACGTGGCCCGCATCAGCGGCGGCAAGCTCGAACTCAAGCGCGAACGGGCCGACCTCACCACACTGCTGTCAAGCGCCGTGGAAACGAGCATGTCGCTGGTCGAAGCCGGCGAGCACCGCCTCGACATCGAGATGCCCGACGGCCCCTTGATGGTGGACGCCGATGTCACCCGGATCGCCCAGGTCGTCTCGAACCTGCTCAACAATGCAGCCAAGTACACCCCGAACGGCGGCCGCATCGTGCTGTCGCTGCGCCAGGATGGCGACACGGCGGTCATCGCGGTCGCCGACAACGGCGTCGGCCTGCCGGCCGACTCGCTGAAAAGCATTTTCGACATGTTCAAGCAGGTCGACCGCCACATCGAACGGGCCCAGGGAGGTCTCGGCATCGGGCTGTCGCTGGTGCGCCGCCTGGTCGAGATGCACGGCGGCTCGGTGACGGCCTCGAGTCCAGGGGCGGGCCAGGGCAGCAGCTTCGAGGTCAGGCTGCCGCTGGCGACTGGTGAACCGGGGGATGCGGAAAACGACGGGGCAGTGGATGCCGGCGCCGCGGGACAGCCAGAGGGCGTGCGCGTGCTGGTGGTGGACGACAATGTGGACGCCGCGCTCACCCTGTCGATGATCCTCGAAGTCAGCGGCCACACGACGCGGGTGGCCCACGACGGCCGCGCGGCGCTGGTGGCGGCCAAGGAATTCATGCCGCAGGTCGCCTTCCTCGATATCGGCATGCCCGGCCTGAACGGCTACGAAACCGCCAGCGCCCTGCGCCGCACGCCCGGACTCGAAGGCATGCTGCTGGTGGCCCTGACCGGTTGGGGAACCGACAGCGACCGCCAGCGCTCGAGCGAAGCGGGTTTTGACCATCACCTCACCAAACCGGCCCAGCTGCAAGCCGTGCAGGACCTGATCCTGAACCGCGCCGCCTGACCAGCCAGGCGCGCGCTAAGCGCGGCGCAGGCCGGTATCGGCCTCGACCCGGTTGCGCCCCGCATGCTTGGCCTGGTACAGCGCACGGTCGGCGCGCGCCAGTGCCGAAGCCAGGTCTTCCTCGGGGTCGATCACGACCAGGCCGATGCTGACCGTCATCGTGTAGCGGTTGCCGCAGGTGAGCAAGCGCGTCTCCATCACCTCATGGCGCAGGCGCTCGGCCGCGCCCTGGGCGCCGGCCAGGTCGGTGCCCGGCAAGACCAGCGCGAATTCCTCGCCGCCCAGACGCCCCAGGATGTCATGGCCGCGCAGCGTATCGCTGCAGGTGGTGGAAAACTTGATGAGCGCCTCGTCGCCGGTGGCATGGCCGAAGCGGTCGTTGATCTGCTTGAAATGGTCGATATCGAGCATCAGCAGCGCGATCGGCTGCACCTGGCGCAAAGCCAGCAGGCGCGCGGCATCGGCCTGCGCGAAAAAGGCGCGGCGGTTCAATAAGCCGGTCAGGTCGTCGGTGGTGGCCAGGCGTTCCATGCGCGCATCGTCGCGCTCCTTGCTCATCAGCAGGAAACCAAAACCGTTCACGATCAGCAGCATGTAGCCGGCAATATAGGCCAGCCCCTGCAACCAGGGCGCCGACCCGGCATCGAGCATCTCGACAAGGCCCCACAGCGTGAGCACGCCTCCGAAAAGAAGATCGTTGCCGCCAATCACACGTTGCAGCGCAGTCGCCCCCGGCAGCCGCGGGTGCAGCAGCACGGCGCCGACCAGGAAGGACCCGACGCCCAGGGCGGTGGACACGCCGGCGATCAGCTGCGCGTGGGCGAAGCCCGCCAGTGGCGAAGCGCAGGCCAGCAGCACGCCGAGGCCGGCCCCCGGGACCAGATAGGGGCGCAGCCGCGGGTAGCCGAAAAAGGCGGCGTAGGCCGCCACTTCGAGGCTCAGGCCTACGGCCCAGCCGGCCGATTCGATCACCGCCAGCACCGGCATGCCGTCGTCCGGACGGGCGCAGGCCAGCAACTGGGTAGCGCTGAAGACCAGGCGCGCCCACATCCAGGTGCGCAGCCCCGGAGTCGGCATGGTGCCGCGCATGTAAGCGGCCATCAGCACGGCAAACGACAGGTTGCCGATGCCAAGTACCAGCATGTAGGTATGGAGTTCGATTACCACGTATTCCCTGTGTACCCTGACGAACTGTCAACAAATATTTCCTAATGGAATTATATTACACGGTTTATTTTCAGGCAGGAGGCGCGATCGTCCGTTTTAGTACTGGTAAAGACAACCGATATTACACTGGCTTGCCTTACCGATAATGTTACGTCGTTCTTGAACAACAACAACAGAAAAAAGGCCAGCCCGTGCACGTTGCAGGGGCTGGCCTTCGTGTTTCCGCGGGCATCGGCCGCTTATTTGTGTTTGACCTTCGCCTTGGACTTGATGGTCGACAGGATCGACGGCCGCACGCCGGCAGGCGCCGCCGCGGCAGGAGCGCGCTCGACATTGCGGCGGGTCGACGCCGCCATGGATGGCATCTGCTTCGGCACGGGCAAGCCGCCCGGGCGCTTGCGCTCGGCGCCGGGAAGCGGCGCCGGCCGGCCGGCGTTGCGGGCGCCGGTCTCGCGCACGCCCGCGTCCGGGGTATCCTCGGACGGATGCCAGGCCGGCACCAGGTGGCGTTCGCCATTGCCGATCAGGTCTCCCCGGCCCATGCGCACCAGGGTCTCGCGCAGGATCGGCCAGTTGGCCGGGTGGTGGTAGCGCAGGAAGGCTTTATGGGCCTTGCGCATCTTGCCGCTGCGCGCCGTTTCCACGACTTCCGAATCGTCCGTGACTTTTTTCAACGGGTTCTTGCGGGTGTGGTACATCGTCGTCGCCATCGCCATCGGCGTCGGCGTGAAGGTCTGCACCTGGTCGAGTTTGAAGTTGTTCTTCTTGAGCCACAGCGCCAGGTTCAGCATGTCCTCTTCGGTGCTGCCCGGGTGGGCCGCGATGAAGTAAGGGATCAGGTACTGCTTCTTGCCGGCCTCGATCGAATACTTCTCGAACATGCGCTTGAACTCGTCGTAGGCGCCGATACCCGGCTTCATCATCTTCGAGAGCGTGCCGGACTCGGTATGCTCGGGCGCGATCTTCAGCAGGCCGCCCACGTGGTGGGTTACCAGTTCCTTCACGTATTCCGGCGAGCGCACCGCCAGGTCGTAGCGCAGGCCCGAGCCGATCAGGATTTTCTTGACGCCCGGGATGGCCCGCGCCTTGCGGTACAGCTGGATCAGCTTGCTGTGGTCGGTGCCGAGGTTGCTGCAAATCGTCGGATACACGCAGGACAGGCGGCGGCAGGATTCCTCGATGCTTTTTTCCTTGCAGGCCAGGCGGTACATGTTCGCCGTCGGCCCGCCGAGGTCGGTGATGGTGCCGGAAAAATTCTTGGTCGTGTCGCGGATCAGTTCAATCTCGCGCAGGATCGATGGCTCCGAGCGGCTCTGGATGATGCGCCCTTCGTGCTCGGTGATCGAACAGAAGGTGCAGCCGCCGAAGCAGCCGCGCATGATGTTGACCGAATAGCGGATCATTTCCCAGGCCGGGATGTGGGCCTTGCCGTAGCTCGGGTGCGGATTGCGCGCGTACGGCAAGTCGTACACGTTGTCCATCTCGTCCATGGCGAGCGGCAGCGGCGGCGCGTTCAGCCAGACGTCGCGGTCGCCGTGGTTCTGCACCAGCGCGCGCGCATTGCCCGGGTTCGACTCGAGGTGGAACACGCGCGACGCGTGCGCATACATCACCGGGTCGGCGCTGACGGTCTCGAAACTCGGCAGGCGCACCACGGTTTTCAAGGCCTTTTCGCGGGCGGCGGCTTGCCGCTCTTCGCGCGACAGGATGAAGACGGGTTTGGCCACAGGCTCCGGCGCGGCATTGTCGAGCGCGCAGGCGGTCGGGTCTTCCAGCGCCATCGCGTAGGGGTTGGTCTGCTTGTCGATGCGGCCCGGCACGTCCACGCGCGTGGAATTGTGCTCCGACCATTCGGCATCCGGCAGCCAGCCCGGCTGCACCAGGAAGGCGGTGCCGCGAATGTCGCGGATTTCCTTGATCGATTCGCCGGCGGCGATACGGCGCGTGACGTCGACCAGCGCGCGTTCGGCGTTACCGAAGATCAGCAAATCGGCTTTCGATTCGAACAGCACCGAGCGCCGTACCTTGTCCGACCAGTAATCGTAGTGGGCGATGCGGCGCAGCGAGGCTTCGATCGAACCGATCACGACCGGCACGCCCGGGTAGGCTTCGCGCACGCGCTGGGCATACACCGTCACCGCGCGGTCCGGCCGTTTATTCGGCTCGGCGTTCGGCGTATAGGCGTCGTCGGAACGGATTTTACGGTCGGCCGTGTAGCGGTTGACCATCGAGTCCATGTTGCCGGCGGTGATGCCCCAGTACAGGTTCGGCTTGCCGAGCGCGCGGAAGGGCTCGGCCGATTGCCAGTCCGGCTGGCTGATGATGCCGACCCGGTAGCCCTGCGCCTCGAGCAGGCGCCCGACCAGCGCCATGCCGAAGCTCGGATGGTCGATGTAGGCGTCGCCGGTCACCAGGATGACGTCGCACGAGTCCCAGCCCAGCGCATCCATTTCGGCGCGGGTCATCGGGAGGAAGGGCGCGGTCGCTGCGCGGCTGGAGCGTTTTGGAACGCTCGCAAAGAGATTGGCTGGGGTCATTGGCCGATATTCTACCGGAAAACGCTTTCCGGCGCTGTTCCCGGCACGGAAAATGGCTTATCTATCAATGACTTGTGGTTGAGCAGTCTTTCAACATAGGGCCTGAGAAAGCGCTCAGGGCAAGGCGCGGCGGCGAACACAGTACGCTAGTACGGCGAGACGCTGCAACGCCGCCATGAGCGCTTTGTCAGGTGCTATATGCCCATGCTGGCCAAGATATTGCCGAGCTGCTTGAGCGCCGCCGACACCGTCGGGTGGCGCACGTCGAAACGGGCGCTCAACTCCTGGGTGCGCGAGGCGAGACCATAGGTATTGGCGTCGAGGTCGGCTTCCTCGCGGCGCTCGAGCACCTGCTTGATGTCGCCGTCGAGCTGGCGCAGCAGCATTTGCAGTTCTTCGTCGACCTCGCCGGTGTCGGCGAGGCTGCGATGCAGGGTTTTGAGGTGCGCCTTCAGGTTCGAATCGTTTTCGTTCAGCATGTCGTCTCTCTCAAAGTGGGTCGCTCGTTGTTGTAAAGCGGGTGCCGAGGTACAACTGCTCGACCTGCTCGCGCGCCCATGGGGTGCGACGCAAGAATTTCAGGCTCGACTTGATGCTTGGGTCCTTCTGGAAACAATTAATCTCGACCCGCCGGCCGAGTCCCTCCCAGCCGTAGTGCTCGACAAGGCGGGTTAACAGGGATTCTAAAGTAATACCTTCGAGGGATTGAGCACGCATTGCCGGTTTGTTTCGCTAGTGGAGTCAGGGGCAGTGTATACGACGCGAAAAAAAGCGTGGAGTCAGGACTCCACCCTACGGACTGTAGGGTGGGGTCCCGACCCCACGCAGTATACCTTCCAGTCAATCGCGAAAAATTACTGGCCCGTCAAGCCACGACGCTCCAGCAGCGGCTTGACCTGCGCATTACGCCCGCTGAAACCACGGTACATCTGCATCGCGTCCATCGTGCCGCCGCGCGAGAGCAGGGTCTTGCGGAAGTGGTCGCCGTTCTTGCGGGTCAGGCCGCCGTTTTCCTTGAACCAGTTGACGGTGTCGGCGTCCAGCTTCTCGGCCCACAGGTAGCCGTAATAGCCGGCCGAGTAGCCGCCCGAGAAGGTGTGCGAGAAATAGGTCGTCCGGTAGCGCGGCGGCACCATCGCGAAGTCCACGCCTGCCTTCTTGAGTGCTTCAGCCTCGAAGGCGAGCACGTCGGTCGGGATCTGGTTCGGCGCCAGCTGGTGCCAGGCCTGGTCCAGCAGCGAGGCCGCCAGGTACTCGGTGGTGCGGAAGCCTTCGTTGAATTGCTGCGCGGCCTGTACCTTGTCGAGCAGTTCCTTCGGCATCGGCGCGCCGGTCTGGTAGTGTTTCGCGTAGTTGGCCAGCACTTCCGGCCAGGTCATCCACATCTCGTTCACTTGCGACGGGAACTCGACATAGTCGCGCGGCGTGCGTGTCAGGCGCGGGTATTTCACGTCCGAGAACATGCTGTGCAGCGCATGGCCGAACTCGTGGAAGGTCGTGCGTACTTCGTCGTAGGTGAGCAGGGTCGGCTCGCCCGCCGCCGGCTTCGGGATGTTCAGGTTGTTGGCGATCACCGGTCGCGTGCCCAGCAGTTTGCTCTGTCCGACCCAGGCGTTGGCCCAGGCGCCGCCACGCTTGGTCGAGCGCGCGTAGGGGTCGAGGGTGAAGATCGCCAGCTGCTTGCCGCCGACATCGAACACGTCGAACACCCGCACGTCGGCGTCGTAGGTCGGCAAGTCCTTGCGTTCCTTGAAGGTGATGCCGAATTCCTTGGTCGCAGCAAAAAACACGCCGTCGACCAGCACGCGGTTCAGCTCGAAGTAAGGCTTCAGTTGCGTCTCGTCGAACGCGTAACGCTCCTTGCGCACCTTGTCGCTGTAGAAGGCCCAGTCATGGGCGGCGGCCTGGAAGCCGCCCTTCTCGGCATCGATCGCTTTCTGGATCTCGGCCGCTTCGCGGCGGGCATTGGTCACGGCCGGCTTGGCGAATTCGGCCAGCAGGCTGTTGACGGCGCCCGTGTTCTTCGCGGTCTGGTCTTCCAGGTTGTAGGCGGCGAAGTTCGGATAGCCGAGCAGCGCGGCGCGTTCGGCGCGCAGCTTCGCGATCTGCAGCACTTCGTCGCGGTTGTCGAATTCACCGCCGCGCGAACCGCGTCCGAGCGATGCGGCCAGCAGCTTTTCGCGGGTGGCGCGGTTGGTCAGGACCGACAGGCCCGCCTGCTGGGTCGTGTTCACGACCGGGATCACGAACTTGCCGTCCATGCCGCGCTTCTTCGCTTCGGCCGCCGCCACGTCGATCTGCTTGTCCGACATGCCGGCCAGCTCGGCGCGGGTGTTCACTACCAGCGCCGAGGCATTCGCTTCCTTCAGCACGTTCTGGGCGAACTGGGTCGACAGGGCCGCCATCTGGCTGTTCATGCTCTTGAGTTTCTGCTTGTCGGCGTCGGACAGTTTGGCGCCGGCGCGCACAAAGTCGGTGTGGTAGCGCTCGATCAGATACTGCGATTCCGCGTCCAGGCCCAGCTTGATGCGCTTGTCGTACAGCGCCTTGATGCGGGCATACAGTTTCGGGTTCAGGCGGATCGCATCGCCGTGGGCCGACAGCTTCGGCGCCAGGTCCTTGTCGAGGGCGATCAGGGTGTCGTTCGTGTACGAACCGGTCAGGGTGCCGAAGGCGCTGCCGACGCGATTCAGGAGGCGGCCCGAACGCTCCATGGCGACGATGGTGTTCTCGAAAGTCGGCGCCGCCTTGTTGTTCGCGATCGTTTCCATCTCGGCTGCCTGCTGGCGCATGCCTTCGGCATAGGCCGGCGCGAAATGCTCGTTCCTGATCTTGTCCCAGGCCGGGTAGTTGAACGGCAGCGTGCTGACTTTCGCGAACGGGTTCGACGCGTCGAAAGGCATGGCCGCCTGGGCTTGCGCGGCTGGCATGGCTGGTGAGGCTGGCTGGGCCTGGGCCAGGCTGGCCATGGCGACGCCGACGGCGACGAGCAGGAGATGGGAACGGTTCATAGTGTCTCTTTTATTCAGTATGCATACATAAAAACGCGGACCTGATGTTGCCAGGTCCGCGCGCTTGAAACATCGATCAGTTCGCCGTCAAACCACGGCGTTCCAGCAGCGGCCCGATCACCGGATCGCGGCCGCGGAAAGAGCGGTACATCTCGGTGGCGTCCATGGTGCCGCCTTTCGACAATACCATCTTGCGGAAGCGGTCGCCTGCCTTGCGGTTCAGGCCACCGTTTTCCTTGAACCACTCGCCGGCGTCGGCATCGAGGCGCTCGGCCCACAGATAGCTGTAGTAACCGGCCGAGTAGCCGCCCGAGAACGCGTGCGAGAAGTAGGTCGAGCTGTAGCGCGGCGGGACCGGGCCGACGGCCAGGCCGGCATCCTTCAGGGCCTGCGCTTCAAACGCCTTGACATCGAGCGGGATGTCTTTCGAGCCGAGCTGGTGCCATTTCTGGTCGAGGGCGGCAGCGGCCAGGTATTCGGTCGTGCGATAACCCTCGTTGAACTTCTGCGATGCGCGCAGCTTGTCCAGCAGTTCCTTCGGCATCGGCGCGCCGGTCTGGTAGTGCTTGGCATAATTGGCCAGCACTTCAGGCCAGGCCATCCACATTTCGTAGACCTGCGACGGCAGTTCAACGTAATCGCGCGGCACGCTGGTACCCGAGAAGCGCGGGTATTTCACGTCCGAGAACCAGCCGTGGGTGGCGTGGCCAAATTCGTGGAAGGTGGTGCGCACTTCGTCCCAGGTCAGCAGGGTCGGCTCGCCGGCGGCCGGCTTGGCCAGGTTCAGGTTGTTGGTGATGACCGGCTTGTGGCCGAGCAGTTTGCTCTGGCTGACCAGGGCGCCCATCCAGGCGCCGCCGCGTTTGTTCGGACGCGCATACGGGTCGAAAGTGAAGATGGCCAGGTGCTTGCCGTCTTGTTCGAAGACGTCGAACACGCGCACGTCCGGATCGTAGACCGGCAGGTCCTTGCGTTCCTTGAAGGTGATGCCCCACAGCTGGTTGGCCGCGAAGAAGGTGCCGTTCAGGACGTTGTTCAGTTCGAAATACGGCTTGAGCTGGTTGGCGTCGAAGGCGTACTTGGCGGTGCGCACCTTGTCGCTGTAAAAATTCCAGTCGTGGGCGGCGACCTTGAAGCCACCTTTTTCGGCATCGATCAACGCCTGGATCTCGGCCGCTTCCTTGTTCACGTTGCGCACGGCCGGCACGGTGAGGTCGGCCAGCAGCTTGTTGACGGCGCCCGTGTTCTTCGCGGTCTGGTCTTCCAGCGAATAGGCGGCGTGGCTGTCGTAGCCGAGCAGCTCGGCGCGTTCGGCACGCAGGCGCGCCAGCTTCAGCACGGCGTCGCGGTTGTCGAACTCGCCGCCGCGCGAGCCGCGGATCATCGAGATGTTCAGCAGCTTTTCGCGGGTGGCGCGGTTGCTCAAGATCGACAGCGGCGCCTGCTGGGTGGTGTTTACGACCGGGATCACGAACTTGCCCGGCAAACCGCGCTTGGTCGCCTCGACGGCGGCCGCTTCGATGGCTTTTTCCGGCAGGCCGGCCAGTTCGGCGCGGGTGTCGACGACGAATGCCGATGCATTCACTTCCTTCAGCACGTTCTGGCTGAAGGCGGTCTGGAGGGTGGCGAGCTGGCTGTTATAGGCGCGCAGCTTGTCCTTGTCGGCGCTTGATAACCTGGCGCCGGCGCGCACGAAGTCCTTGTTGTAGCGCTCGATCAGGAATTTGGACTCGGCGTCCAGGTTCAGCTTGTTGCGCTTGTCGTAGATGGCCTTGATGCGCGCGTACAGTTTCGGATTGAGGCGGATGGCGTCGTTGTGCGCCGCCAGTTTCGGCGACATTTCCTTGTCCAGGGCCTGCAGGGTGTCGTTGGTATAGGAACCGATCAGGGTGCCGAAGGCTGCCTGTACGCGGTTCATCAACTGGCCCGAACGCTCCATCGCGACGATGGTGTTGTCAAAGGTCGGCGCCGCCTTGTTGTTGGCGATCGCTTCGACTTCCGCCGCTTCCTGGCGCATTGCCTCGGCAAAGGCCGGCGCAAAGTGCTCGTTCCGGATCTTGTCGAAATGCGGGTAACCGTATTGCAGGGTGCTCGGCTTGGCGAACGGGTTCGATGCTTCGAGCATCGAGGCGGGCTGGGCGTAAGCGAGGTTGGCGACTGCGACGCTCGCTGCGATCAGCAGCATGTGGGGACGATTCATGAAGTCTCTTTGTAGTGTGTTGCAAAAACACGCGGGCTTGGGACCCGCGTCTAGAAAATTAGTTGCCAGTCAGTCCGCGCCGCTCGAGCAGCGGCTCGATCACCGGATCGCGCCCGCGGAAATTGCGGAACAAGTCCATCGCCTCGGCGGTGCCGCCGCGCGAGAGCAGGGTCTTGCGGAAATGGTCGCCGTTCTTGCGCGACAGGCCGCCATTGGTCGTAAACCACTGGACCGTATCGGCGTCCAGTTTTTCGCTCCACAGATAGGCGTAATAGCCGGCCGAGTAGCCGCCGTTCATCGAGTGCGAGAAATAGGTCGTGCGATAGCGCGGCGGCACCGGTGCGAAGTCGACGCCGGCCTCTTTCAGGGCTGTCGCTTCAAACGCCAGGACGTCAGTCGGGATCTGCGCCGGGGTCAGCTGGTGCCAGCGCTGGTCGATCAGCGAGGCGGCCAGGTATTCGCTGGTCATGAAGCCCTGGTTGAATTTTTTCGAGGCGACGACTTTATCGAGCAGCGCTTTCGGCATCGGCGCGCCGGTCTTGTGGTGCTTGGCGTAATTGGCCAGCACTTCCGGCCAGATCGCCCACATTTCGTTGACCTGCGACGGATACTCGACGAAGTCGCGCGGCACGTTGGTGCCCGAAAAATAAGGGTATTTCACGTTCGAGAACATGCCGTGCAGCGCGTGGCCGAACTCGTGGAACATGGTGCGCACTTCGTCGTAGGTCAGCAAGCTCGGCTCGCCGGCAGCCGGCTTCGGGATGTTCTGGTGGTTGCCCACCACCGGCAGGCGGCCCAGCAGACTCGATTGCGACACGTATTCGTTCATCCAGGCGCCGCCCTGCTTGTTGCCGCGTGCGTAAGGGTCGAACAGGAAGATCGCCAGCTGCTTGCCGCCGACGTCGAACACGTCGAACACGCGCACATCGGGGTCGTAGGTCGGCAAGTCCTTGCGCTCCTTGAAGGTGATGCCGTATTCCTTGGTCGCCGCGAAAAACACGCCATTCACCAGCACGTTGTTCAGTTCAAAATACGGGCGCAGCTGGTTTTCGTCGAAGTTGTACTCGGCGGCGCGCACCTTGTCGGTATAAAAGGCCCAGTCGTGGGCGGCGATCTGGAAGCCGCCCTTCTGGGCATCGACGATCTTCTGCATCGCCGCCGCTTCCTTGCGCGCGTTGCCGATGGCCGGCTTGGCCAGTTCGGCCAGCAGTTTGTTCACGGCGGCCGGGTTCTTCGCCGTTTCCAGTTCCTGCGAATAGGCCGCGTAGTTCGGGTAGCCGAGCAGGACGGCGCGTTCGGCGCGCAGCTTTGCCAGCGCGAGGACCAGCTTGCGCGTGTCGAATTCGCCGCCACGGCTACCGCGGTTCATCGACGCGGCCTGCAGGCGCTCGCGCACCGATCGGTTGGTCAAGCTGGCCAGCGGCGGCTGGATCGTGGTGTTGGCGAGCGTCAGCACGAACTTGCCGTCCATGCCGCGTTTCTTCGCTTCCGCGGCGGCGGCGGTGATCTCGGCCTCCGACAGGCCGGCCAGCTCGGCGCGGGTATTGACCACCAGCGCCGACGCATTCGCTTCTTTCAGCACGCGCTGCGAGAAGTCCGATTGCAGCGAGGCGATCTGGCCGTTGTAGCCCTTCAGCTTTTCCTTGTCCGCATTCGACAGCTTGGCGCCGGCGCGCACGAAGTCCTTGTAGTAGCGCTCGAGCAGGTACTTCGATTCCGCATCCAGCCCCAGCTTGTCGCGCCGGGCGTGCAGGGTTTCGACGCGCTTGAACAGCTTCGGGTTCAGGTAGATCGCGTCGTTGTGCGCCGCCAGCTTGGGCGACATCTCGCGGTCGATCGCGTCCAGGCGGTCATTCGTATTTGCGGTCTGCAGGTTCGAGAACACGGCCGCCACGCGACCCAGCATCTGGCCCGAGCGCTCCATCGCGACGATGGTATTGTCGAAGGTCGGCGCCTTGGGATTGTTCGCGATGCTTTCCGCTTCGCGCAGCTCTTCGCGCATGCCGGCGGCGTAGGCCGGCAGGAAGTGCTCGTCCTTGATCTTGTCGAAGGCGGGGTAATGGAGCGGCAGCGCGCTTGGCCTGGCGAAGGGGTTCGATGCGTCGAGCACCATGGCCTTGCCCGCGCTGGCGGGTGCGGCGGCAGGGGCAGCAGCAGGGGTAGCTGAGGCCGTGCCGGCGAAGGCCAGGCTGGCGGCGATGATGAGCATTTGTGGACGTGTCATGGTCTCTCTCATGGACTCGAAAGGCTGCCCGCGGGATGGCCGCCGGCAGGTGCGCGCCAGATGATATCAGGCTTATCGCTGGGTCGGCACGCGGAAACAATGGCATACAATTTTGTATAGACAGGCGGATCTTTGATGGTCGCGCGCGGAAAACCATGCCAGCGTGTTGTCGCTGGTGCTCACACCTGGCTTGCGCTCGGTGCCGGCATCGACCAGCACGATGCGGTGGCAAGCTGCCCGTCGATTTTTCTTACAGACACGTCACTCAAAGCTTTTAACTAATCGCAGCATCTTGAAATTAAGGAAGATTTATTTTGGGCACATTTTTTGCTAAGGGCATCAACGCTGTAGCGCATCAGAAATGATCATGCGGCAGCAAGGCAAACCCGGCCAACCGGCCAAGAATGTTATCCAAAATTAAAAGGAAATAATGTGAAAAACCGTTTCATGTCGGCTGTCGTTCTCGCTGGTGCAAGCCTGTTCGCCGCCCTGCCGGCGCAGGCGATTCCGATCACGTATGACCTGGTGGATGTGCGCTTCTCGGACGGCACGGCCGCGACCGGGTCGTTCGTGTACGACGCCGACACCAAGTTTGGCGATGCCATCAACATCACCACCATGGCAGGCGCGATCCCTGCCTTTACCTACACCGCAGCCAACAGCCTGGTGGCAACCAACGGCTTCGATTCGAATTACATCATTTTTTTCCCGTCTGAAATCGTTCGCTATTTCAAGCTGGCATTCACCCAAGAACTGAGCAATGCAGGTGGCACCCGCGCGCTTGACCTGAGCAGCAGCCTGGAATGCAATAACTGCAACCCCTTCCGGTTCGTGGTCTCCGGCTCAGTGAGGGCGCAGGCCGCCGAAGTGCCTGAGCCAGGCAGCATCGCCCTGCTGTTCGCAGGTGCCGCCGGCTTCGCAGCTCTGCGTCGTCGTCGCCCCCGCCAATCGTAAGGACAGCGCCGGCAGCAGCTTACGCGGGTAATGTATTTGTGGAAGAAGACCATGCAGGCATCTGTCCGTTCGATGTCACGGATGGCTTGCGGCCGGTGCTGCGGATTGGAACTGAAATGATGCAGAGCAGCCTGGCTTTGAATCCGATGCTTCCCTACGGAAGCGTCGGATTTACCAGGACCGCCCGCTATCCAGACAGGAAGTCTGGATGGAGTTGCTGCTTAAAGTACTTTGCGTCCGCTGATCACGCGGATCAGGATGACGACGACGGCGATGACCAGCAGGATGTGAATCAGTCCGCCTGCCGAGAAGGAGGTGACCATACCGAGCAGCCACAGGATGACGAGGATAATAGCGATGGTATATAGCATGATGAGCTTTCTAATGAGGTTGGGCCGGACTGCAGGGAAAGACCTAGTGTTCCCGGCCTGTCCATGGAAACCATCTTGCTCCTGAAATAGAGGGCCATCGGTGCGTTGCCGAACGGAACACTTGTTTTTGTAATAATTTTTTAGCGCCATGCACGTGCTAGCATGGGCGTCTCTCCTCTGCCTACCCTCCATGCTCCCCCTCTTGCGCCCTTCATATGACGCCATCGTTGTCGGCAGCGGCCCGGGCGGCGCCAGCGTGGCGCGCGAGCTGGCCAGGTCCGGCATGCGGGTGCTGGTGCTGGAACAGGGCGGCGCCGAACCCTTGCAAGGCACCCTCAGCCAGATGGCGGCGATTGCCGCCGCCCCCGGCAAGGGCGCCTTTTTCCATCGCGACGCGTCGCTGCTGGTGGCCGGCATCACCGCCGGCGGCAGCTCGGCCATCAATTTTGCCACTGCCGCGCCGCCGCCGCAGGCCATGTTCGACCGCTACGGCATCGACCTGGCGCCGGCCCTGGCCGCCTTGCGCGCCGAACTGCCGATGGCGCCCCTGCCCGACAGCCTGATCGGGCCGATGGCCGCGCGCATGATGACGGCGGCGCGCGCCATGGGACTCGACTGGCAAAAGCTCGACAAGATGATCCGGCCCGAGGCCTGCCGCAGCGGCTGCTGGCGCTGCGTCTACGGCTGCCCCTTCGGCGCCAAGTGGACCGCGCGCGATTTCCTGGACGAGGCTTGCCGGCTGGGTGCGCAGCTGGCCGACCGGGCGCGCGTGCTGCGGGTGCTGGTGAAAGACGGGCGCGCCGCCGGCGTCGAACTGGAAGCCGGCGGCAAGCTGCGTACCGTAGCGGCGCCGCTGGTGGTGCTGGCTGGCGGCGGCCTGGGCAGCCCGCGCCTGCTGTACAGCTCAGGCCTGGGGCCGCGCCACGCTTCCTTCTTCAGCGATCCGGTGGTCGCCGTGATGGGCAGCGTGGACCAACTCGATGGCGGGGCCGAGGTGCCGATGGCGGGCGGGCTCTCGCTGCACGACGAGGGCATCGCGCTGGCCGACCTGACCTTGCCGCAGCCGATGTACGCGGCCTTTGCGGCGCAGGTCGGCCGGGTCGACCGCCTGTTCGCGCACCGCCGCACCCTGTCGATGATGGTCAAGATCCGCGACGAGATCGGCGGCAAGGTGGGCCCGCGCTGGGCCGACAAATCCTTGCAGGCGAGCGACCGCAGCAAGCTGGCGCGCGGCGTCCAGCTGGCCAGGGCGATCCTGCGCGAGGCCGGCGCCCATCACCTCTTCAAATCCTGGCATTTCGCGGCGCATCCGGGCGGCAGCGTGCGCATCGGCGCCGGGGTCGACGCCGATTTGCAGACGAGCACGCCGGGTCTGTACGTGTGCGATGCGTCGGTGATTCCCGAGCCCTGGGGCTTGCCGCCGACCCTGACCCTGCTGTGCCTGGGCAAGCGGCTCGGTGGCATGCTCGCTGCCTGATCAGGCGATCGACCCGAGTATCCCTTGTAGTTGCGTTATCTCGACCGGCTTGACCAGGTGATGGTCGAAACCGGCAGCCTTGCTCAGGATTTTATCGTGCGCTTGACCGTAACCGGTCAGGGCAATCATCAAGGCCGAGGCATGGCCCGGCAAATGACGCAGTTGCCTGGCGAGTTCATGTCCATCGATGATGGGCAGCCCGATATCCAGGATAAACACGTCGGTGGCAAGCGTCGATGCAGCGAGCGCCGCCAGCGCTGCCTGCGCATCGAAATACACGGTCGCCACATGCCCGCAGGCGCGCATGAGTGCCGCCAGCAGCTCGGCCGCATCCTCATTGTCGTCGACGATCACGACGTTCAGGGAGCGGTGCGCCGTTGCCTGCGCCTCGCCTGCCGCGTCGACGACAGGGGACGCTGGTGACGACAAGGGCAGGCCAACCGTCACCGTCGTCCCTTTCCCCGATCCGGCGCTGCTTGCCTGGACCGTGCCCCCGTGCAGGGTGACGATACTTTTGACCAGCGCCAGGCCCAGGCCCAGGCCGCCCTGCGACCGGTCCGGCGTGCGTTCGGCCTGGCTGAACAAATCGAAGATATGCGGCAGCAGCGCCGGATCGATGCCGCTGCCATTGTCCGACACCGAGATGATGGCCTGGCCCGGACCGACCTCGATCGCCACCGAGATCAAGCCATGCTGCGGCGTGTATTTGGCCGCGTTATTCAGCAGGTTCGAGACCACCTGGATCAGCCGCGTGCGGTCGCCATTGACCCAGGCCGACGCTGCCGCCGCGCGAGTATTGAGGACATGGCTGCGCGATTCGATCAGGGGCCTGGCTTGCTCGACGGCTGCGGCCAGCACGGTCTTCAGGTCGATCGCTTCCCGCTCGAGCTGGACCAGGCCGCGCGTGACACGCGACACGTCCAGCAGGTCGTCCACCAGTTCGGTCATGTGACGCACTTGCCGGACGATGATTTCGCCGGCCCGCGCCACTTGCACGCTGCTGCTGTTCGGCAGCAGCAGCAGCTGCGCGGCCGTGCTGATCGGCGCCAGCGGGTTGCGCAGTTCATGGGCGAGCATGGCCAGGAATTCGTCCTTGCGCCGGTTCGCTTCGGTCAACTCGTGCTCGGCATTCATGCGAGTGGTCTGGTCGACCATGATTCCGCGCACCGAGCTTGCATTGCCGGCCTCGTCGCATATCACCCTGCCCTTGGACTCGATCCAGATCGAACGGCCATCGTCGGGCCGGACGCGCCGCGTCAGCAGGCTGAATTCGGCACGGTCGGCGATGGCGCGATCCACGGCCTCTTTCAGCTTCTGGACATCATCCGGATGCACCGAGGCCCAGCCCTCGGATGCATCGCCCGTGGAATAGCCGAGCACCTCCATCGAGTTATCGGAATACTTGGCATGGCCTGTGTGCAGGTCCCATTCCCAGACCACCATGCGCCCTGCCGCCAGGCCATCGGCCAGCCATTGCTCGGTTTTGTGCAGGGCTTCCCTGATCGCGTGCAGCGACGACACATCGGTATTCGTCCCGAACCACTGCATGATCTCGCCATTCGCATTCTTCAATGGCGCCACCATGGTCAGGAAAGGTTTGTAACTGCCGTCCTTGCCCTTGATTGGAAACGTCATTTCGAAGGGGCTGCCGAGCTCCAGCGATTGCGTCCACAGCCTCAGCACACCGGGCAGGACAGCCGGATGATGCACGGCCTGCCATCCCCAGCCCGCCATGTCGCGCTCGACGGTGCCGGTATATTCATACCAGCGGTCGTTGTACCAGGTGATATGCCCGTCCGCGTTCGCCATCCAGGCCAGCTGGGGAATCGTATTGGCCAGCTGCTGCAGTCTGAGTTCGCTTTCCTCGAGCGCGCGTTTGCTCTGGACCAGGCTGGTGACATCGAAACCCTCGGCGAAGATGCCCTGGATATCACCGGCTTCGTTGCGGATGGGCTGATACACGAAACTGATGAAGTAATGCCGCGCAGGCTTGCCTGGGCCGCCGTCGACGCTGACGGGGACCGCCTCCCCCGTAAACACTTCGCCGGTTCGATATACCTGGTCCAGGAGTTCAAGCAAGCCTTGTTCGACGAACTCGGGCAAGGCTTCGCGTGCCTTGCGCCCGACCAGCTCGCGGTCACCGGCGAAAGCGCGGTAGTTTCGATTCGCCGACACGAACACGTGCTCGGGACCCTGGACCACGGCGACCATGCCTGGCGACTCGTTGAACAGGATGTGCAGGCGCCGGCTCTCTTCGGCCTGGGCGCGTTCGTCGATGATGCGCTGGGTCGTCTCGAACAGGTCGCACAGAATCCCGTTGACCACGCCATTTTCATGCAGGGGCGTGTAGGAAAAGCTGATCCAGGCGGTTTGCCCGGCGTCGCGTTCCAGCTTGAACGGCACGTTCTCGAGAAAGAAAGACTCGCCCTTCCATGCGCGTTCGACCAGGGGCTGGACGTCCAGCCAGACCTCGGCCCAGATCAGCGCCATCGGCTTGCCGAGCGCCGCCGGATGCTTGGCGCCCAGGATGGGAAGGTAGGCGTCGTTATACAGGAGGCTCAGGTCGGGACCCCAGACCAGGAATTTTGGCGTGGGCGAACTGAGCATGACGTCGACAAGCATGCGCAGGGTTGCGGGCCATGCGTCGACTGGGCCGAGGGTGGTCGACGCCCAGTCATGCTCGGCGATGTGGCGAGCGACGGGCGTGCGCGCGACAGGAAATGTGTGTGTGGGGACCAAGGGACTACCGCTCAAGGGAAGAGCATTGAAGTCTACCTGAGCGTTATCAAAAGAATCAACCTTCAATAATGCGGCGGCCGGTCGTTGCCCGGATTCTGCCCGGCTTCCTGCAGGCCGCGCAGGTGCTCGGCCAGCTTGTGCACCATGGTTTCGAGCTGGTCGATGCGGCGCGCCTGCTGGTAGACGGTCGTGTTCAGGGAATCGACCAGGTCTTCCTGCTGCGCCAGCTTGATTTCGATATCGACAAAACGGTCTTCGTGTTCCACGGTGTTTCCCTGCATGAACGAGGCCGGCATTATGACATCAGCTTGCCGACGTCCGGCTTCGGGGTATTCAGTAAAGCCTTCAGGCTGGCCAGGCGGTCCTTCGGCGTGATGACTTCAGACTCCATCGGCGCAGCCGTGCCCTCGTCGAGCGCCATTTCCTTGATGAAGCGCGACGGGTCGCAATGCACCAGTTCCCCCGCGCGTTTCCTCTTCTTGCACCAGGTCACCTGCAGCGTGCGCTGGGCACGCGTGATGCCGACGTACATCAGGCGCCGCTCTTCCTGGATGCGCGCCGCGATCTTTTCGATCGGGTCGTCGGCGTCGCCCTTGTGCGGCAGGATGCCCTCTTCCACGCCGACCAGGTAGACGTGCGGATATTCCAGGCCTTTCGAGGCATGCAGGGTCGACATGCGTACCGCGTCCTGCTCCTCGTCCTTGCCTTCCAACATCGACATCAGCGCCACCATCTGCGTCAGTTCCAGCAGGTTCTTTTCTTCGCCGGTGCCGTCGCGCCCGCCGTTGCCGCGTTCCTTCAGCCAGTTAATAAACTCCATCACGTTCTGCCACTTGCTCTGGGCCGCGCGGTCGTCGAAGTTTTCGTACAGGTAGTGCTCGTAGTTCATTTCCTTCATCATGTCGTCGAGCAGATCGGCCGCATTCTGTCCGCTCCCGGACGGCCCCGGACGGCTGGCGCGCGACTCGAGTTCATTGATGAAGTGGCAGAAATCGCGCAGCGGATGCAACTGGCGATCCTGCAGCTTTGCCTCGATGCCGCCTTTCAGCGCCGCCTCGAACAGCGAGCAATTCCACTGCTTGGAAAATTCCCCCAGCGCTTCGAGGGTGTTCATGCCGACCCCGCGTTTCGGCGTGGTGACGGCGCGAATGAAGGCCGGGTCGTCGCCCTCGTTGGCGATCAGGCGCAGGTAGGCGATGATGTCCTTGATTTCGGCCTTGTCGAAAAAGCTCTGGCCGCCGGAAATCGTGTACGGAATGCGCTCCTTGCGCAGCGCCTGCTCGATGATGCGCGCCTGGTGATTACCCCGGTACAGGATCGCGAAATCCGCCCACTTGTTCTTGCGCTGGAAGTGGTCCGACGAAATCATCATCGCCACCTGGTCGGCTTCCTGCTCGTCGCTCTGCATGCCCAGCACCTTGATCGGCTCGCCCAGGCCGTGTTCCGACCACAGCGCCTTTTCAAAGATCTTCGGGTTGTTGCCGATGACCGCATTGGCCGCCTGCAGGATGCGCGTGGTCGAGCGGTAGTTCTGCTCGAGTTTCACGAGACGCAGGTCCGGAAAGTCGGTCTGCAGGGTCTTCAGGTTTTCGACCGAAGCGCCGCGCCAGGCATAAATCGCCTGGTCGTCATCGCCGACGGCGGTGAACATCGGCTTCTTGCCGATGCCCGTCACCAGGAGCTTGACCAGTTCGTACTGGCAGGTATTCGTGTCCTGGTACTCGTCCATCAGCAGGTAGCGCAGTTTTCTTTGCCAGCGGTCGCGGATCGACTCGTTGTTGCGGAACAGTTCAACCGGCAGGCGGATCAAATCGTCGAAGTCGACTGCCTGGTAAGCGGCCAGGGTTGCCACATAGCTGCGGTAGATGCGGCCGGCCTGGGCCTCGTCCTCGTCTTTCGCGGCTTTGATGGCGTCTTCCGGGTCGACCAGGCCGTTCTTCCACAGCGAAATGGCGTTCTGGATGCGGCGGATTTCCTGCTTGTCGGTCGTCAGGCCAAGGTCGGACACGATGGTGTAGCAGTCGTCGCTGTCCATGATCGAAAAGCGGTCCTTCAAACCGACGCCGGCCGCGTCCTGGCGCAGGATTTTCACGCCCAGGGAGTGGAAGGTGGAAACGGTCAATTGCTTGGCCTGCTTGGGCTGTTTCAGCAATTTGGCGATGCGCTCCTGCATCTCGAGCGCCGCCTTGTTGGTAAACGTCAGCGCGGCGATGGTGCGCGGATCGTAGCCGCGTTCCTCGATCATGTAGGCGATCTTTTGCGTGATCACCCGCGTCTTGCCCGAGCCGGCGCCGGCCAGCACCAGGCAAGGGCCGTCGAGGTAGAGCACGGCTTCGCTTTGCGGCCCGTTCAGGCCGAACTTTGGTGCTGTGGACATGGGAAATATTCTTGAAGACAGCCGAGCATTGTAGCGAAGCCCCTCGGGCTGCGCGCTACAATGTTCAGCATGAAAAAATTGCTTGTTTTGCTGCTGGCATGGACGCTGGCATGCACCTTGACCTTGCCTGCCGCCGCACGCCCCCTGCTGGTCGCTGCTGCCAGCGATCTGGGCTATTGTATCGACGAACTCGTCGGCGCGTACCGGAAAACGGCGCCCGATGTCGAGCTCAAGGTGTCGCTTGGTGCGTCTGGCAACTTTTTTGCACAAATTCGCAACGGTGCGCCCTTCGGCGTATTTTTGTCCGCCGACATGGATTACCCGCGCCAGCTCGCCAGGCTCGGCGCGGCCGACGGCGCCACCTTGAGCCCGTACGCGATTGGCCGCATCGCCCTCTGGTCGACTGACCCGCGGATCGACCCGGCGCGCGGATTGGCTGCACTGGTACGCGACGAGCGGGTGCTGCGCGTGGCGATCGCCAACCCGGTCACGGCGCCGTATGGCCGCGCCGCCAAAGCCGCACTCGAACGCGACGGGCTGTGGGCGGCGGTGCAGCCGAAACTGGTGGTCGGCGAAAACATCGCCCAGACCGCGCAATTCGTCCAGACCGGCAACGCCCAGCTCGGCATCGTGTCGTACTCGACGCTGCACGCGACAAAACTGAAAGGCGTCGGCCGCCATGCGCTGCTTGCGCACGACAAGCTGGCGCCGATCGAACAGGGCGCCATCGTCACCAAAGCCGGGGCGGATCACCCGCATGCGGCGCGCTTCCTGCGCTTCCTGGCGTCGAACGAAGCCCGGGCGATCCTGGCGCGTCATGGTTTTGAGCTGCCCCCGGCACCGTCCATGGGCGCGGCCCGATGATCGACTGGCAGTTCCCGGCCGAGCTATGGGACGCCATCGGCCTGACCCTGCGCCTGGCCGCCGTGACCTCGATCGTGCTGCTGATCATCGGCATCCCGCTGGCCAACTGGCTGAACAACAGCAAGATGCGCGGCATCATTTTTGTCGAAACCCTGGTCAGCCTGCCGATCGTGCTGCCGCCCACCGTGATCGGCTTTTATTTGCTGATGCTGATGGCGCCGCAGCAGCCGGTCGGGGCGGCCTGGATGAATGTGTTCGGCCACCCGCTGCCGTTTTCCTTTGCCGGGCTGGTGGCCGGTTCCGTGCTCTACAGCCTGCCGTTTGCGGTACAGCCCTTCCAGGCCGCGTTTCGCGGCGTCGGGCGCGAGCTGGTGCAGTCGGCGCTGGCGCTGGGATTGACCAGGCGGCAAACCTTCTGGGCGATCGTCATGCCGCTGTCAAAACACGGCATCCTGACGGGCGTGTCGCTCAGCTTTGCGCACACGATGGGCGAGTTCGGGGTCGTATTGATGCTGGGCGGGAACATCCCGGGGCAGACACGGGTGGCCTCGATCGCCCTTTATGATGAAGCACAGAAGTTGAATTACGGCGCGGCGCACGCATATGCATTGGTATTGCTGGCGATTTCCTTCGCCATCCTGATCGGTATTGCATTTTTACAGCGCAGGCAGAACGCGATCCTGCTGTCGAACTAGAACATTTTACGAGTACGAGAACCAATGATATTTGAACACCTGATCGAAATTAACGACCCGCTCAACCCGTTGCTGCACACGATCACGCGCGAGCAGCTCTGGCGCGGCCTGGTGGTGCGCGCCGAAGCGCCGAAGCTGTTCATCCCCCACCTGGACGAGTGCACCATCGGCGAACGCGACAGCGGCGTCTTCAAGCGCACCCTGCGCTACGGCGACCTGGTCATCGAAGACACGGTCGTGCTGACCCCGCTGCAGGAAGTGCGTTTCGACGTCCCGGCCCAGGGAGATATCAGCGCCTCGAGCCTGAGCATGAAGATCGAAGCGCCCGACGAGTTCCAGCTGTTCGTGCGTTTCTGCTACGACGACCGCATGGCCGAAGCGACCGATTCCGCCAACAAGATGTACGAAGAATTCAAGAAGTCGGCCTACCAGGAAGCCGATATCGACACCGTGCGCATCGTGCGCCAGATGGCCGAGCAGGGGAAACTGGATGCGAGTTATTTGAACTGAGTTGAACTAAGTTCCCGGCTCCGAATCGGCCGCATCGGTCTGGCTGTCCCCTTTCGCCAGGTCGTGCGCCAGGTCGCGCAGCGCGGTGCGTACGCCTTCTTCGATCACCGGATGGTAGAAGGGCATGTCCAGCATCTGCGGCACCGTCAGGTGCGCTTGCACGGCCCAGGCCAGCAGGTGGGCGATGTGCTCGCCGCGCGGCGCGATCATCTCGGCGCCGAGGAAACGGCAGCTGCCGTACTCGGCGTACACGCGCAGCATGCCCTTGTTCTGCAACATCACCCGGCTGCGGCCCTGGTTCTCGAACGATACCTTGCCGATCGCGAACTTCGGCCGGCCGCCTTCGCACAGGTCGCGGTAGCTTTTACCGAGCGTGGCGATGTTCGGCTCGGTGAAGGCGACTCCCAGCATCGTGCGGCGCAGGCCCGGCCGCACGTCCGGATAGCGCCCCGCATTGTCGCCGGCGATCTTGCCGTGGTCGGCCGCCTCGGCCAGCAGTGGCAGCTCGTTGTTGGCGTCGCCCGCGATAAAAATGTGGCTGCTGCCGCACTGCATGGTGCGGCTGTCGAAGGCGGGCACCCCGTTCTCCTGCAATTGAACGCCGGTTTCCTCCAGCCCCAGGCCGTCCACGTTCGGCCTGCGCCCGGTGGCCACCAGCACATACTGGAAGCGCTCGCTCGTTTCCTTGCCGAGCGCGTCGCGCGTCGTCAGCAGGACCTCGTCGCCCTGCTCGCCCTTACATTGCTGTTCTGCGCGCACGACTTCGGTCTGGAAGCGCAGGTCGAGCTCCTCGCTCAGGGTGCGCCTGGCCGCGAGCAGCACCTCGGGGTCGCTCAGCTGGGCGACGCTGCCGCCGCGCGCGAACAGGCTCACGCGCACGCCCAGGCGACTGAGCGCCTGCCCCAGTTCCAGCCCGATCACGCCGGTGCCGATCACGGCCACCGAACGCGGTAGATCGTCCCAGTAAAACACGTCGTCGCTGGTGACGATGCCGGGGCCGACGTTTTGCAGCTGCGGCAACACCACCGGGGAGGAACCGGTGGCGATCACGATGCGGGCCGCTTCGATCTCGGTATGCTCGTCGATGCGCAAGGTATGCGGGCCGGTAAAGCGGGCGCGGCCACGGATGCGGTCCGTTTCCGGAAAACCCTCGACGCTTTCCAGGACAAAGCCGACAAAACGGTCGCGCTCACGCCGCACGCGCTCCATCACGGCGCGGCCGTCGATGCGCTTTTCGCCCGGATGCACACCGAAGCCTGGCGCCAGGTCGAGCATATGGGCGGCGTCGGCGGCGGCGATCAGGAGCTTGCTCGGCATGCAGCCGACGCGGGCGCAGGTAGTGCCGTAGGGTCCGCTTTCGATGACGACCGTGCGCGCGCCCTGGGCGACGGCGGCGCGGTAGGCCGACATCCCGGCGGTGCCGGTGCCGATGACGGCGACGTCGACTGTTAATTTGTTCATCACTCTCTCCAGCGGATTCATGACGGAACAATACGCGATTTTTCCGAAGCTGGCCGGCAACTGGCCAGCAGCCAGAATTTCGGAATATGAAATCTGCATATTTTTGCTGACATTTGACCATATTCGCGCCAGACTAGTCCGACATGTATTTACAGTCAAAGACCAGCCGGTCTTGCCTGTGGACTAGTTGCCTCTCTTATTTCGGGTAGCGCCTTGCCTTGACCGGCGCCGCGCTACCGCTTGCGCTTGCTGCAGGACGTTTTAAGGAGCTGTCATGCCATTCCCGTCGCTTTCGAGAACGCCAGGCCGGTCAATGCTCCTTGTGCTTGCCGCACTGCTCCCCGTTTTATCCGGATGCGGCCGCGGCGCAGCGAACGCCCCGGAGACCGCCCCGCCGCCGGCGGTATCGGTGGCGCCGGTGGTCCAGCGCGAGGTGCAGGAATTCGACGAGTTCACGGCCAGGCTGGAAGCGCCCGATACGGTCGAGGTGCGCTCGCGCGTGGCCGGCATGCTCACCAAGGTGCATTTCCGGGAAGGACAGCTGGTCAAGCGCGGCGATCCGCTGTTCACGGTCGATCCACGCACCTTCGCGGCCGACGTGGCGCGCGCCGATGCGCAGCGCGCAGCGGCCCGCACCCAGGTCGAGCTGAACCGCAGCGAACTGGCGCGCGCCGAAAAGCTGGTGGCCATCAAGGGTGTCAGTGCCCAGGAAATCGACCAGCTGCGCTCGGCGCTCCATACCGCCGCCTCGAATGCCAGGGCGGCCGAGGCGGCACTCGCGCAGGCCCGGCTGAACCTGGAATTCTCGCGCATCACGGCGCCGGTTTCCGGCCGCACCTCGCGCGCCAACGTAACCGCAGGCAACCTGGTGGGCGTGGCCGATCCGGTCCTGACCACGGTGGTGTCAAGCGACAAGGTGTACGCCTATTTCGACGCCAGCGAAGCGGTCTACCTGAAATACATGCGCGCCGCGCGCGAGGGCACCCGCCCTTCGTCGCGCGAGACGCCCAACCTGGTGCGGCTGGGCCTGGCCAACGAGGAAGGCTATCCGCACGCGGGCAAGATGGACTTTGTCGACAACCGCTTGAATCCGAATACCGCGTCGATCCGCGGCCGCGCCGTGTTCGACAACCGCGACGGCCTGTTTACTCCGGGCCTGTTCGCACGCATCAAGCTGGTCGGCAGCGGCAACTATGTGGCCAGGCTGGTCCCGGACCGCGCCATCAGCACCGACCAGACGCGCAAGGTCGTGCTGGTGGTGGGGAAGAACAACATCGTCGAGCAGCGCGAAGTCAGGACCGGCGCCGTGTTCGACGGCATGCGCGCGGTGACCGGCGTTAATCCGGGCGAGATGGTGATCGTCGACGGTTTGCTGCGCGCCTTCCCCGGCGCGCCCGTCACGCCGCAGGTGGTGAACATCGACGCCCAGGGCCGGCCACTGCCGCCGTCCGCGCCCGCCGCGCCCGCCGTGGCCAGGAACTAGGAGCGCCGATGGACATCTCGCGCTTTTTCATCGACCGCCCGCGCTTCGCCACGGTCCTGTCGGCCTTCATTTTCCTGACCGGCCTGCTGGCGATCTTCCAGCTCCCGATCTCGGAGTATCCCGAAGTGGCGCCGCCCCAGGTCGTGGTGCGCGCCCAGTTCCCGGGCGCCAATCCGCGCGTGATTTCGGAAACGGTCGCGGCGCCGCTCGAAGAGCAGATCAACGGCCTGCAGAACATGCTGTACTTCGAAAGCCAGGCAACCGCCGACGGCAGCATGACCCTGACCGTCACCTTCCGCGTCGGCACGGTGCCCGAGGACGCGGAAACGGCGGTGCAGAACCGCATCAACCGCGCCCTGCCGCGCCTGCCCGACATCGTGCGCCAGATCGGCGTGACGACCGAGAAGCAGGCCCCCAACCTGACCATGGTGGTGCACATGGTCAGCCCGGACAACAGCCGCGACGCGCTCTACCTGCGCAACTACGCCAACCTGAACGTGCGCGACAACCTGCTGCGCGTGCCCGGCATGGGCTCGGTGATCCTGTTCGGCGCCGGCGACTATGCCATGCGCATCTGGCTCAACCCGCCGGCACTGGCGGCGCGCGGCATGACCGCGGCCGACGTGATTGGCGCCGTGCGCGAGCAGAACGCCCAGGTCGCGGCCGGCGTGGTCGGTTCGCCGCCGACGCCTGAGGATACCGATTTCCAGCTGCAGGTCAACGCCCAGGGACGGCTGGCGCGCGAAGAGGATTTCGCCGACGTCATCGTGCGCAGCGACCCGGCCACCGGCGCCGTGGTGCGCGTGCGCGACGTCGGCCGGGTCGAGATGAGCGCCAACTCGTATTCGCTGCGCAGCCTGCTCAACAACAAGGAGGCGGCGGCGATTGCCATCTTCCAGTCGCCCGGCTCGAACGCGCTGCAGCTGTCGCAGGACGTGCGCGCCACCATGGAGCAGGCCAGGGCTTCCTTCCCAAAAGGGGTGTCCTACAACATCGTGTACGACCCCACCCGTTTCGTTCAGACCTCGATCGAAAAAGTGGTCAGCACCCTGGTCGAGGCGGTACTCCTGGTGGTGCTGGTGGTGATCGTCTTCCTGCAGACCTGGCGCGCTTCGGTGATCCCGCTGCTGGCAGTGCCGGTCTCGATCGTCGGCACCTTCGGCATGCTGCTGTTGCTGGGCTACTCGATCAATACGCTGACCCTGTTCGGCCTGGTGCTGGCGATCGGCATCGTGGTCGACGACGCCATCGTGGTGGTCGAGAACGTGGAGCGCAACATCCAGAAAGGCCTGACGCCGCACGAGGCCACCGTGAAAGCGATGCGTGAAGTCAGCGGACCGATCGTGGCGATCGCGCTGGTGCTGTGCGCCGTGTTCGTTCCGCTGACCTTCGTGCCCGGCCTGTCGGGCCAGTTCTACAAGCAGTTCGCGGCCACCATCGCCATCTCGACGGTGATCTCGGCGATCAACTCGCTGACCCTGTCGCCGGCGCTGGCGGCGTTGCTGCTGCGTCCCCATGACGCACCGAAGGACAAGGTGATGCTGGTGATGGACCGGCTGTTCGGCCGCTTCTTTCACTGGTTTAACTGCTTCTTCCAGCGCCGCAGCAAGCAGTATGGCAACGGCGTCACCGCCCTGCTGGCGCACAAGTCGCGCGCCATGCTGGTGTACGTCGTGCTGGCGGGCCTGACCGTCCTGCTGTTTGCGCGCACCCCGACCGGCTTCGTGCCGGCGCCGGACAAGCAGTACCTGATCGGCATCGCCCAACTGCCTGCCGGCGCCTCGCTGGCCCGCACCGAAAAAGTCATCCGCGACATGTCCGACATCGCCCTGAAGGTGCCCGGCATCGTCGATTCGATCGCTTTCCCGGGCCTGTCGATCGCCGGCTTCTCGGCCGCGCCGAACGAAGGCATCGTGTTCTTCGGGCTGGCGCCGTTCGAGCAGCGCACGGCTGCTGCGCTGTCGAAGGATGCCATCCTGGGGCGCGTCAACGGCGAGATCCAGGCCATCCAGGGCGCCCGCATGTTCGTCGTTCCGCCTCCGGCCGTGGACGGCCTGGGCAGCGCCGGCGGCTTCAAGCTGCAGATCCAGGACCGCGGCGGCCTGGGCGAGCAGGCGCTGTACGGCGCCGCCTGGGGCCTGCTCGGGCCCATCTACGGCAACCCGAACTCCACCATCGGCACGCCGTACTCCACGTACGACATCAACGTTCCCCAGCTGTTCGCCGACGTCGACCGCACCAAGGCCAAGCAGATGGGCGTGCCGCTGCAGGCCATCTACGATACCTTGCAGATCAACCTCGGCTCGCTGTACGTGAACGACTTCACCCGCTTCGGCAAGACCTACCAGGTGGTGGTGCAGGCCGACTCGCCGTTCCGCTCCCAGGCCGACAGCATCGCCCGCCTCGAGACCCGCAACGCCGCCGGACAAATGGTGCCGCTCGGCTCGGTGATGCAGGTGACGCCCACCTTCGGCCCGACCCGGGTCACCCGCTACAACGGCTTTCCCGCGGCCGACATCAACGGCGCGCCCAAGGCCGGCTTTTCGAGCGGCGAAGCGGAAGCCGAGATCGAGCAGCTGGTGCGCGCACTGCCGCGCGGCATGTCCTACGAGTGGACCGACCTCAGCTACCAAGACCGGCTGACCCGCTCGGTGACGCTGCCGGGGCTGGGCGTCGAAGTGCCGACCCTGGCGGCGGTGCTGCTGCTGTCGGTGGTGCTGGTGGTGCTGGTGCTCACAGCCCAGTACGAAAGCTGGTCGCTGCCGCTGGCCATCATCATGATCGTCCCGATGTGCATCCTATCGGCGCTGCTGGGCGTGCGGATCTCGAGCCTGCCGCCCTTCCACCAGACCGGCGACCTGAACCTGTTCACCCAGGTGGCGCTGGTGGTGCTGGTCGGCCTGGCCTGCAAGAACGCGATCCTGATCGTGGAATTCGCCAAGGAGCTCGAGGAGCGCGGCATGGCGATACGCGACGCCATCATCGAAGCCTGCCATCTGCGGCTGCGCCCGATCCTGATGACCTCGATCGCCTTCTGCGCCGGGGTGCTGCCGCTGATCCTCGGCAGCGGCGCCGGCGCCGAGATGCGCCGTTCGATGGGCATCGCGGTCTTCTCGGGCATGGTCGGCGTCACCCTGTTCGGCATTTTCCTGACCCCGGTGTTTTACTCGCTGCTGCGCGCCGGCACCGAAAAGCACCGCGCCCATGCCGCCGCCGTGCGGCACGAGATCGATGCCGCTGCCCACCCTTTCCACCCCGGTATCGACGATGCCGCACCAGGCAGGGAGCAGGCATGAGCGTGTCCCTGCGCATCGGGCGCGCCGGCGCCGTGACGCTCGGCGCGCTGGCGCTGGCCGCCTGTTCGCAGGCGCCCAGGCTGGCCCTGTTTTCGCCCCCCGCCCAGGAGCGCTTCGTGCATGCCCCGCAGGACGCGCAGTCGACCGAACCGGTCGGCGCGTTCTGGAACGGCTTTCGCGATCCGCTGCTCGACGACCTGGTGCGGCGCGCGCTCGCCGCCAACACCGATGTGCGCAGCGCCGCGGCCAGCCTGCGCGAAGCGCGCGCCATCAGCCGCGGCGCCGACGCCAACCTGCTGCCCAGCGCCGGCCTGGCGCTGGGCGCCGCGCGGGTACGTGCCCAGGACGACCTGGGGCTGACTTCCACCCGCAGCAACTACGCGGCCAACCTTGACCTGCTGTGGGAAGCCGACCTGTTCGGCGGCCTGGGCGATGCCCGCCGCGCCGCCCGCGCCGGCGTGCGCGCCGGCGCCGAGGCGGTGCGCGCGGCGCGCGTCAGCGTGGTGGCCGAAGTGGCGCGCAACTACTTCGAACTGCGCGGCCTGCAGCAGCAGCTGCGCGTGGCGCTGGCCTCGCTCGACACCCAGCAGCAGGCGCTGCGCCTGGTGGAGGCGCGCCTGGACGCCGGCCGCGGCACCGCGCTCGACACCGAGCGCGCCCGCGCACTGGTGCAGTCGACGGCGGCCAATGTGCCGGCCCTGGAAGCGTCCCTGATCCGCACCAGGCACCGCATCGCCGTGCTGTGCGGCCAGCCGCCGTCCACGCTCGACGCCGCGCTGGCGCTTGAACAGCCGCTGCCCGGGCTGCAGGCGTTCGCCCTGTCGGCAATCGGCTCGCCGGCCTCGCTGCTGCGGCGCCGTCCCGACATCCTGGCGGCCGAGGCCCAGGCCGCCGCCGCCGCGGCCCAGGCCGGCGTGGCGCGCAGCGCGCTGTTCCCGCGCGTGATCCTGGGCGGCACCCTCGGCCAGAACGCGTCGCGCCTGGGCGCCCTGGGCGACGGCGCCTCGTATGTCTACAACCTGGGCGCGCAGCTGACCTGGAACCTGCTCGACTTCGGCCGCATCCGGGCCCAGGTCGCGGCCGCCGACGCCCGCAACGAAGCAGCCATGATCGCCTACGAGCGCACCGTGCTGGCAGCGCTCGAGGAAACCGAGGGCGCGCTGGCCGCCTACACCCGCAGCCAGCGCCAGGCCGGCCTGCTGTTCGACGCTGCGCGCGCGTCGGAACAGGCGGCGCTGATCGCACGCGAGCGCTTCGCAGTCGGGTCCACCGATTTCCTGACGGTGCTCGATGCCGAGCGCGAGCTGCTGGCCGCGCGCGAGCGCCTGGCGCAATCGCAGACCGGCGCCGCCACCACCCTGGTGGCGGTGTACAAGGCGCTCGGCGGAGACTTTATAGCCCCCGGCGCGCCGGCCGGGCTCAGCGCTCCGTCTGGTTGACTTCGAAACTGTAGGGCACCTGGATCAGGGTATCGGCCGGAATCCCGGCCGGATGCGGATAGCGCGCCAGCGCGCGGTCGGCCACGCTGCCCAGTGCGGCCGCGAAACTGTCGCCCGCCCCCTGTGTCTTGCGGGCGCGCAGCTTATCGGCCCTGGCCCTGCCCAGGAGTTCGTATTCGCGCGATGCGCCGCGCTGCAGCTCGATGCGCGGCACACCAGGGAGGAAGCGCAGCGTGACGTCGCCGCCAATGCCGAGGCCAAGCGCCAGTTCCGGGTATTTCACCTCGGAGGACATGGTCGAGAGGACGCCGGCCACATAATTGCAGTAGGCGAGCCGCTCTTTTGGCCAGGCGGACAGTTCCGCGACAAAGCGGCCGGGATCGGCGGCGGCTTCGTTCGACACGGCGCAGGCCCGCACCACAAACCTGCGCGACTTCCCGGCCCACCAGAGCGCTGCGGCCATGTCCGGGCCGTTGACCGGATCCGCGTAACCGGCGGCCAGGCGCGCAGCCCCGTCAAGTTCACCGGCGTCCTGCGCCTGCACGTAGAAGCCCACCGCACGGTCCCAGTCGCGCTTGACGCAGATGCCGTTCTCGTACATCGATCCGGCCAGCAAGGACATTGCCGGATAGGCGTCTTCCAGGCCGCTGTTGAGCCGCTTGACGGCAGTCGGGCAGTCGCGGGCGGCGATGCTGGCGCGGACGGCGCCGACAGCCATGTTGCCGGCAGGGCTGCCGGCAAACGCCGCAGGCGCTGCCGCCAGCAGGAGGAGCAGGGAAGCGGTCATCGATGCGCGCACGGCAGGCCTTCGGGTGGGGTGAAGTAAGGACAGGACTTTAGCAGAGCGCAGGACGGGAATTCTCTCCATTCTTCACACTTGCAAAAGATCAGATATCGAGCGGATCCACTTCCAGCGACCAGCGCACGCGCGACTTCATCGCGCGCAGCAGGGCCAGCCACTCTTTCAAAAAAGCCTGCAGCGCCGGGCGCGAGTTCGATTCGACCAGCAACTGGGCGCGGTCGACGTTGTACACGCGCGTCATCGTCATCGGGATCGGATCGTTGATGGTGATCGCTTCGCTCGGCAGGCGCATCTCGAGCTTGATATCGCGTGCTTCTTCGAGGAAGGCGATGGCGGTCGCCAGCTCCGGCGCTTCCGCGCGCAGCAGCGCCTGGTACATGTAGGGCGGCAGCGCGGCCTGGTGGCGCTCTTCGAGCAGGTTCATGGCGAAGCGGTCGTAGTCGTGGCGCACCACGGCCGAATACAGCGGATGCGCGGCATAGCGGGTCTGGATCAGGACTTCCGAAGCCAGCCCGGCGCGCCCCGCCCTGCCCGCCACCTGCATCAACTGCGCGAACAGGCGCTCGCTGGCCCGATAGTCCTGCGAGAACAAGGCGGTGTCCGGATTCAGGATGCCGACCAGGGTCAGCTTCTTGAAATCGTGGCCCTTGGCGACCATCTGGGTGCCGATCAGGATGTCGACCTCGCCGCGGTGGACGGTGTCGAAGGCTTCCTGGGCGCTGCCCTTTTTGCGGGTCGAGTCGGCGTCGATGCGCAGGATGCGCGCCTCGGGGAACATCGCGGACAAGCCTTCCTCGAAGCGCTGGGTGCCGCGTCCGAGCGGTTGCAGGTCGACGTTGCCGCAAGTCGGGCAGTGGCGCGGGATGCGCAGCTCCAGGCTGCAGTGGTGGCAGCGCAGCCGGTGTTCGGGCTTGTGCAGCACCATGAACGAGGTGCAGCGGGTGCAGTTGCTGATCCAGCCGCAGGATTCGCAGGTGATCACGGGCGCATAGCCGCGCCGGTTCAGGAACAGCAGCGACTGCTCGCCGCGGTCCAGGCGCAGGCGCAGGGCCGCCATCAGGCCGGCGGTCAGGCCTTCCTTCGGCTTGTCGCGCTCCATGTCGATCACGCGCACGGTCGGCAGCACGGCGTCGCGCACGGCGCGCTCGCGCAGCTGCAACAGATCGTAGCGGCCGGTCTGGGCGTGGTGCCAGCTTTCCAGCGACGGCGTGGCCGACCCCAGCACGATCGGGATCGCCAGCTGGCGCGCCCGCCAGACGGCCAGGTCGCGCGCGGAATAGCGCAAGCCTTCCTGCTGCTTGTACGAAGGGTCGTGTTCTTCGTCGATGACGATCAGCTGCAGGTGCGGTAGCGAGGCCAGGATCGCCAGGCGCGTGCCCAGCACGATGCGCGCCTGGCCCTGGTGCGCGGCCAGCCAGTGCAGCATGCGTTCGCCTTCGGACAGGCTGCTGTGCAGGGTAGCAAGCAGCAAGCCGGGGAAGCGCGTGCGGATGTTGCCCTCGAGCTGGGGCGTCAGGTTGATCTCGGGGACCAGGATCAGGATCTGCGCTTGCGGATCGCGCGCCAGCACCTGGGCGCAGGCCTGCAGGTAGACCTCGGTCTTGCCGCTGCCGGTAACGCCGTAGAGCAGCGCCGGCGTGAAGCCGACGGCGCCGCCGATGGCGTCGGCCGCCGCTTGCTGTTCAGGGTTCAGGGGCGGCATGCCGAGCGGCGCCGGGTCGCCGGGCGGCGCCAGCTTCGCCATTTTTTTCAATGCGCGGTCGAGGGCGACGGTGGTTGGCAGGCGCAGGTTTTTCGGCAGGCCGGGCAGCGCCACCTCGCCCAGCGGACGCTGGTAATAGTCGGCCGCGAAGCTCGCCAGCGCCAGCCATTGCGGCAGCAAAGGCGGCAGCTGGCTGCGCACGGCGATCGCGTTTTTCAGTTTGTCGGCGGGGACGTCGCTGTCGGCGGCAATGGCGACGATCAGGCCGACGACCTCGCGGCGCCCGAAACTGACCAATGCCAGCTGGCCCACCTGCGGTGCAGCATCGGCTTCGTGCGGCCAGCCGTAGTCGAAAACGCTATTGAGCGGCGTGTCGAGCGCGATTTGAAGAATGCAGTACGACAATCTTGACCTTATACCCGAGGCTGTGGACAACTTTGTGGAGAATGAAGCGCTTGACCCATGCAGAAGTTTACGTTAAGTCAAATCCGCCCTCTTCCCATGAAAACTGGGGAAAAATAAATCACGCAAATTCAATGACTTAGCACCATCAAAGTAGTCCACAGTAACTAGCTTCCTGAACTGCAACGATTGTGTATAACTGTGTTTTTGCTTGCTGTAAATAGCCGACCGCTGTGAAGATTTAAACAATTATCTCCGATGCATACGGTAAGTGCTTGTCGGTGCAGGAGATTTTACTGATGACCTGTCCAGCCTGTTGATAACTTTGTGAACAAAGGTGAACAAGCTATCATTTCTGTGACGTAAAACTTGCTGCCAGACGGTTATTTATCCTGCATAAGCCAGATTAAATCGAATGTATTCAATGGCTTAGCAAGTTCGCAGGAATACTGTTCATGAGCACAGGCTGAAAAACCATAGTTTTACAACATGTGAACAAGTGTGATTTTTGTGCAGTGCGAATGCTGTCAAAGCGGTTCAGCGCCAGGCCTGCGCTTGCCGGACCGGCGCTGAGGGAATGCATTTTCAGGCGCCGCCGGCGCGCTGGCGGCGGCTGAAGTTGTGCACTGCTTCCACCATCGCCGTCACCGACTCCGGCGGAGTGAATTGCGAAATGCCGTGGCCGAGGTTGAACACGTGGCCGGAACCGTTCGATGGCGTCCCGTAGGCAGCGAGCGAGCGCTCGACTTCGGCGCGAATCTGCTCGGGGGCCGCGAACAGGATGGCCGGATCGAGGTTGCCCTGCAAGGCGACACGGTCCCCCACCAGCGCGCGGGCGCGGCCCAGGTTCACGGTCCAGTCCAGGCCGAGCGCATCGGCGCCGCAATTCGCCATTTCGTCGAGCCAGATGCCGCCGCCCTTGGTGAACACGATGGCCGGGATGCGCACGCCGTCTTTTTCGCGCTTCAGCTGGGCCAGGACCCGCTCCATGTAGCGCAGCGAGAATTCCTGGTAGGCGCCATCGGCCAGCGCACCGCCCCAGGAATCGAAGATCATCACCGCCTGGGCGCCGGCGTCGATCTGCGCGTTCAGGTACTGGGCGACGGCGGTCGCGTTGATGTCGAGGATGCGGTGCATCAGGTCCGGGCGCGCGTACAGCATCTTCTTGATGGTGTGGAATTCACGCGAGCCTTGTCCCTCGACCATGTAGCAGGCCAGGGTCCACGGGCTGCCGGAAAAGCCGATCAGCGGTACGCGGCCATTGATCTCGGTGCGGATCTGGGTGACGGCTTTGAACACATAGTCGAGCGAGTCCATGTCGGGCACCTGCAGCGCCATGACCTCCGCTTCCGTGCGCAGCGGGCGCTCGAACTTCGGACCTTCGCCATCGGCGAAGTACAGGCCCAGGCCCATCGCATCGGGCACGGTCAGGATGTCGGAGAACAGGATCGAGGCATCGAGCGCGAAGCGGTCGAGCGGCTGCAGCGTCACTTCGGTGGCATAGTCCGGGTTCTTGGCCAGGCCCAGGAAGGAACCGGCGCGGGCGCGCGTGGCGCGGTACTCCGGCAGGTAACGCCCCGCCTGCCGCATCAGCCACACCGGTGTGTACTCGGTCGGCTGGCGCAGCAGCGCGCGCAGGAAAGTATCGTTCTTGAGCGGGGCAAATTGTGGCATGGCTGGCAATAGTGGCTGCGGAGGACGGCTATTATCGCATCCTCCGCAGCTGGCGGGCAGTGGCGCGCGGCGCTAGCCGAGCACGTCGGCCCAGATGTGGCGGGCCCATGCCTCGGCGTCGCCGCCTTCCTGGGCCGAAGGGCGCTCGGACAGGAAACTGGCGCCCTGCGCCTGCATCCCCTGTTTTGCCGGATCGTAGCGGTACAGCGTCGAGATGCGCATTGCCTGCCGGTCGTCGATGAAGCTGTAGCAGGTGTTGGCAAAGGCCGGCAAGGGGTCGGGCGCCTCTCCCCGCATCAGGTCGACAATGGCGCGCGCACAGATCTTCGCCTGGGCATTGGCCATGTGCGCCGATTTGGGCAGGTTCGATTCGATGGCGTCCCCAATCACGTGCACACGCGGCAGCACCCGCGATTCATACGTGATGAAATCGACATCGCACCAGCGCCCCTCGCTGTTGGCCAGGCCGCAATCGAGCGCGATCCTGCCTGCACGCTGCGGCGCAATGATGTTCAGAACATCGGACCGGACCGTATCGAAGGCGGTGCTGACGGTGTTGGTCGCCACGTCCACTGCCTGCAACTCGCTGCCCGGCAGGTAGTCGATCATGCCCGGGTACAGATCGCGCCATGCGCGCTCGAACAGGGCGCGTTTCGAGGTAATCACGGGATTGGCATCGAGCACCACGACCTTCGAGCGGGGTTTGTATGTTTTCAGGTAGAACGCGGCCAGGCAGGTGCGTTCATAAGGCGCAGGCGGGCAGCGATATGGCTGCGCCGGAACGGCGATGGTGAACACGCCGCCATCGCGCATCGCTTCGAGCTGGCGGCGCAGGATGCGCGTTTGCGGCCCCGCCTTCCAGGCATGGGGAATCCGTTGCTGGGCGCCGGCCAGCCCGGGCAAGGCGTCGAAGATGAAATCGATGCCGGGGGCGAGGATCAGGCGGTCGTAAGCCAGTTTTTTACCGTCGACCAGGATGCGCGACCGGTCCGCATCGATTGCCGTCACGCTGCCGCGCATGAATTTGACGCCATGGTTGTGCAGCAGCCGATCATAGCCAAACGTGATGTGTTCGAGCCTTTTTTGGCCGCCGATCACCCGGTTGCTGACCGGGCAGGAGACAAAATCGGCGTTCCGGTCGACCAGGATGACCTCGATGCGCCCGCCGCTGAACGATCGCACATACCTGGCCGCCGTCGCGCCGCCAAAGCCGGCGCCGACAACCACGACCCGGCCAGGGGAGGCCTGACGCGGTTTGCCGAAGGCCGCCATCGAGACCAGGGCCGATCCGGCCAGCGCCATTTCGAGCACATCGCGCCTGCGCATCGGCTTTACTCCCATTCCAGGACCGGGTACAGCAGGTTGACGTTGCGCCGGTTGACGGCGTCGAACAACTGCCAGTGCGCCCGCTCGGAGGCGGCCGCGGTCGCCATGGTCTCCGTCATGCCGGCGCCCTGCCGGATGCTGGCGCGCACGTCGCGCAGCAGAGTCGTCAGGTAGCTGCGCTGCCTGGCCAGCGCGCCATGTTTGTCGCGGGTGACGGGGCCGTGCCCGGGGATGGTCGCGCGCGCCTTGATGGTGCGTAGAGCATCGATCGCGGCGAGCCAGCCCTGGACATCGCCATCGATCGACGGCGTGCGCTCGATGAAGAGCAGGTCGCCGGTCCACAGCGTGCCGCTGGCGGTATCGAACACGCTCAGGTCGTGGTTCGTATGGGCGTTCGGCCAGGCCGTCAATTCCAGCTGCCGCTTGCCGAGATCGAGGACCAGGCGCTGACTGACGGTTGCGGTCGGTGCGATCAGCCTGCTTTTTTCAGCGCCGCTGCCCAGTTGCTGTTTCAGGTTGCGCAGGTACAGGTCGCCGCGCGCGGCCATCGCCTGCGCCAGCCCGGCATGCCCGATGAATTGCGGCGGCGTACCGGAATCCATGAACGCGGCATTGCCGAAGACGTGATCGGGATGTCCATGCGTATTGATCACGTAGCGAATCGGCAGCCGGGTGATCCTGCGCAGCGCGTCCTTCAAGGCCATGCCGACGGCATAGGAGCCGCCCGTATCGATCACCGCGACGGCATCACGACCGACCACGAAGCCGATGTTGGCGATATCGCCATCGTAGCCCTCGTCGAAATCCTTGTGCTGCCCGATGTGCACATACACGCCCGGTGCAAGCTGCTGGAGGTGCAGCGGCGCTGCAGCGGCCTGCGCGGCTGCGCTGACGACGATCAGCCAGGCCACACGCAGCAGCGACCACATCTAACCTCCGACCTTGAGCGACTGGCGGAAGGTGGCGCCCTGGTTGTCGCGGATGACGACGTGCAGGGCGCCGGGCTGGTCGGCCAGGAAGCCGAACTGCAGCGAGGGATTTTCGCTGACGCCGATCGAGGTGTCCGCGGTCATGACCGGTTTGCCGTTATACGTGACGTCGATCTTGTCGATGAACCAGGCCGGCCGGAAGCCGTTCGTGTTCAGGTCACGCTGCAAGCCGGTGTACATCGGATGCTTGATCAGGAGCCGGGCCTGGTTGACGTCCCCGCGTTTGAATGGCCCGTCCAGCGCGATTTTCATCTTGCCGGCCGCCGCCGCCGTCTCCGCGTTGTCGCCGAGTGCGGGGCCGCCGCAACCGCCGGACGCCTTGACGGTCGTGGCGTTGACATACAGCTTGCCATCGTTCGATTCGGCCACGACGTGCACCGGCGACTCGGCGTCGAAGCGGATCCGGGTGGCCACTTCGGCCTTGCCGCTCTGCGGCTGGAAGTGAAACACCGCCGTCACGGGCACCGGATTGGCGTCGACGATGACGGTGACCTTTTTGATGTAGCGGCTTGCCGTCATCGGATGGTCGATGCTGAACGCGAAAGGCACCTGGTCGCCGGCGGCGGCGCGCGCGGGCGCGGTCAAGCGGATAAAAGGCGCCGCCTCGAGTTGTTTGCCAGGGAAGTAGGCAGCCTGCAAGGCCGCCCAGGATGGATTGTCCTCCTGGGCGAACGATGGCGGCGGCAAGGCTGACAAAGCCAGCATGGCCAGGCTCAGGAAAACGGACGCACAGCGCGCGCCCTGCAGACGAGTTTTCATCAAATCAACCTTTAGCCAGGAGTGGAGTCGATGTCACGATAACTATACCCCTGAAATCTTTTGTATGAATCGTATTTCACGGAGCACCCGACTGCGGCGTGCATGCGCAAACCGTCTTGTCGCAGGGTAGGCACGGGTCGGCGCATTCCGCTGGACCGGGCTCAAGCTGCTGCCTAAGGTGGAAGCTTCCACGCACGGGAGTTTCCATGCGCGTCCACCTGTCTTCCCTTCTTCTTGCCTGCTGCCTGGCCGGCCCGGCACACGCCGCCGATACCGTCGCCGCGGGCGCCCGCGCGGCCGATGTGGCGGCGATCCACGCCATCGTCGAGCAGTTCAAGACCGCCATCATCAAACGTGACGGCAAGACCCTCGGCAGCCTGTTCCTGCAAGACCACGACAGCTGGCTGTCGGTGGCCGACGAGGCGGTCTGGGCGAAGATCAAGGCCCGCTATCCGAAGGCACGCAAAGTGACGCCGTCGAGCTGGAAGAAGTTCGCCGAATTCATCCAGACGTCAGACAAGCCGATCGAAGAACGTTTTTATAACGTGCGCGTCGACACCAATGGTGCGGTCGCCTCGGTGTGGTTCGATTTCGATTTTCTCGAAGACGGCAAGGTGACCAACCGCGGCAGCGAGAGCTGGCAGATGGTGCGTGCGGAAAATGGCTGGAAGATCAGCTCGATGCTGTATTCGATGGGCGACTGAGGCGATAGAATAGCAACATACCAATTCGAAAAGCCAGCGTGAGAGTCGAAACGCCCCTGCTCGTCCCCGTGCTGGCCGCATTGCCGGTCGCCGCCTGCATGGCCATCCTCGGGCTGCCCGTCTTCGGCTACGAACATGCGGCGGCCTTCCGCAGCCTGTTCTTCGTCGCCTGCCTGGTATGGCTGGTTCCGCTGGCGCTGCTGCAGCGCGCCATGTGGCGCCGCGATTGGCCCTGGGTGCGCATGGCGCTGGTGCTGCTGGCGGCCAGCTATGCCATGTCGATCCTGAACGCCGTGCTGGGACAGCGCCTGGGGATCGCGCTCGGGCTGCAAAAGCACTACCGCTGGGATGAACTGGCCGAGGGCCTGGACGGCTGCTGGCTGGCCCTGATCGCGTTTTGCGCGGTGCATGCGGTGGCGGCCTACTACCTGTCGCTGCAGCAGGTGCGTTTGCATCTGGCCCAGGCCCAGGCCGCGGCGCGCGACGCCGAGCTGCGCGCGCTGCGCCTGCAGGTCAATCCGCACTTCCTGTTCAATTCCCTGAACGCGATCTCGGCGCTGGTCTCAAGCCAGTCGAACCGCGAGGCCAACCGCATGCTCGGCTGCGTGTCCGACTTCCTGCGCGCCACCCTCGCGCACGACGGCCGCCACGAGCATTCGCTGGCGGAAGAACTGGCCCTGCTCGACGCCTACCTGAAGATCGAACAGGCACGCCTCGGCGAACGCCTGTGCTTGAGCATGAAAGCCGGTCCCGGCCTGCTGGATAACGTGGTGCCCTACCTGATGCTGCAGCCCTTGGTCGAGAACGCGATCCGGCATGGCATCGCGCCGCTGTCGGCCCCCGGCCGGCTCGACATCCGTCTCGAGCGTGCCGGGGACCGCCTGCTGGTCGAGGTGCTGAACGACGGTCAGCAGCCGGCGCAGCCGGGATGCGGTATCGGCCTGCTCAACGTGAGGGAGCGTCTGCGCCATCTGTACGGCGACGAGCAGGCGGTCGAGGCGGGATGGACGCCGGACGGCCGCTTCGGCGTGCGCATCGCCATGCCCTTACGCAGCATGGAGGCGGCGGCATGACGATCCGGGTCGTCATCGTCGACGACGAACCGCTGGCCAGGCTGGCGGTCAAGCTGAGGCTGGCGCGGCGCGGCGGCTTCGCGCTGGTGGGCGAGTTCGGCGACGGCGACAGCGCTTACGCCGGTATCCTGGCGCTGCGGCCCGACCTGGTGTTCGTCGACGTCCAGATGCCGGGCAAGACCGGGCTCGAGCTGCTGGCCGCGCTGCCGCCGGCGCAGCGGCCGATGGCGATTCTGCTGACCGCCTACGACAGCTTCGCCGTGCAGGCGTTCGACCTGGCCGCGCTGGATTACCTGCTGAAACCGGTCGATGACGACCGCCTGGACGAAGCGCTGGACCGCGCGCAGCAGGCCTTTCCGTATCGCGCCCACGGCCGCACGCTGCCACCAGCGCCGCCGACGCTGCGCAGCTTCAGCGTGCGTGTCGGCGCGCGCACGGTGCTGGTGCCGGTTGCACAAGTCGAGCGCATCGAGGCCGATGGCGACTACGCCACCCTGCATGCCAACGGCAAGACCTGGCTGGTGCGCGAGCGCCTGCACAACCTGGCCATGCAGCTCGATCCGCGCCAGTTCCACCGCGTGCACCGCTCGACCATCGTACGGCTGGACATGGTCGCCGAGCTGCGCTCGCTGACCAACCGCGACGCCCTGCTGCGCCTGCATGACGGCAGCCTGCTGCGCGCCAGCCGCACCTATATGCCCGCGCTGGCGGAAGCACTCCAGCAGCTCGACAAGAAATCGGCATGACGCAGCTTCAAGCCACATCCGCCCGCTTCGCCGGGTTCGACATACCGGATCGAGGGCCAGGCGTCAGCATGCTGCGCTTCATAAATTCCCGGTCAATTGCGGTTGTGCGGTAGCGTCTGCTTCCCACAACGCAAAACGCCCGCTGTACTGCAGCGGGCGTTTTCACTTCTCACTAGCGGCAGGCTTACTTGCGGGCGCGCTGACGCGAACGTGCCAGACCGAGGCCGGCCAGCGCCACGCCGATGAGTGCCAGCGAACCAGGTTCTGGCACGTCGACTGGATTGCAGGTCGGGTCAGTCGGTGAGCAGGCAGCACGTGCGGCGGTGCCGATGAACAGCTGCTCGAAACCGTTGTTCAGATCACGGCCATAAGGTACTCCGTTGCCGCCGGTGCAATTGCCTGCTGCCGTGGCCGGATCGCAGCCGAGGCGCAGGTCCATATGCAGGGTATAGCCGGCCAGTTGTTCGGTCGACAAGCTATTGAACAGGCTGTCGAGTTGGCCATTGAGCTCAGGGAAAAGAATTGCGTAAGCAACATCTTCCGCACCCAGATTGTGGTTGACCGGTGCACCGGCACCAGGGGTCGCACAGTTGACAGGCGCACCAGCGATGTAGCAGATCGAGCCGCCCGACAGGACGTAGTCGGTATTGGCGTTGGTGCCGGCGATCGGGCCCGACCCGTCCGAGGTGTAAGTCGTCACATCGCCCATGAACGTACCGCCACCGCCCTGGGTGAACAAGTTGTAGGCCGAGTTGTTATTCGACAGTTCATACAGGCCAATCTGTTCACCGAGGTTGTTGGTGATCGTAAGCAGCGTCCAGGCGGCCAGGCTCTGCGTTGCACCCTGCGCAAGGTTGGTCTGATTGTTATTGAAGAAGAAGACCAGCTGATCGTTCAGCAGGAAGTTTTTCAGCGACGCCAGCGATGCATCCCAGGTGTTCACGCCATTGAAGGCGACGCTGCCGTTGGTGCCGTTATTGGGCGATACTGCCGTCGAGAAATAATTCGAACCACTGACGCCGTTTGGCGTGGCATATGCATTGTCCATGCCAGCGACATTCGTCGTCAGGCCAGCACCGTTGGAGCCGGTCGCAATGACGATCAAGTCCTTGATGGATCCTGGCGTCGAGCTGACATTGAATTGGCAGTTATTTTTATTTTCGCAACCCAAGGCCGCGGTTGGCAAGGAGTACGATTGCGCATCGCCATACTGAACATAGCGCTGTCCAGCAAGATCGACGATCGGATCCGCATTCGCGGTGCCGACGACGGTGACAGCAACCAAGGCTACGGCGAGCGTACTGAGGCAGTTTGAAACGGTCTTTTTCACGATGTCCCCTTTGAAATATGATTTGTAGTCAATGTGATTACCTACACCGTTAAGCATAAAACGTGCCATAGCTTAGCGAAATCAACAAAATCAACTACTTGGCATGCTATTTCACAATAATTTACATTTAACAAATACTATTAATGTAAAGAAATTCGATATGATTTTTGTGCAAGTTTCTGGTGTCGTGATTCTGAGTCTCGTGCTCGGCAGAAGTCTCGCCGATCAGGCATTCAAAATCGCCGCCGAGCAGACCGGCAAGGATTCGAGATCCAGGGGTAAATATTGTCTTGAAGGGCGATCGCACCCGCTGCAGCACGAATGCGATGCCACTCTGCCCGCTTACTTCCCGATCAGCACCGGCTCGCCAAAGCCCAGTTCCTTCATCCGCGGCAGCTGCGTCTTCGCATCACCCACCACCAGCCACACCATTTTCGACGGATCCAGGTATTTCTGCGACAAGGCCTGCACTTGCGGCAGCGTCATCGCCTTGACGATCCCTTCGCGTTCCTTGACGTAGTCGGCGCGCCAGCCGTATTTGCTGATGTTGTCGAGCATGCCCAGTTTGGCGCCGGCGGTCTCGAAGGCGCGCGCATTGCTCTTGACCAGGAAGTTCTTGGTCGTTTCCAGGTCGGCTGCCGAATAGCTCGAGCCGTAGTCCGCCAGGATCTGTTTGACCAGTTGGGTGGATTCGAGCGTGACGTTGCTGCGCACACCGCTGGCAATCACGAAGGGTCCGGCGCTCTTGCTGCCCGAGAAATTCGAATTGATGCCGTAGGTGTAGCCTTTACCTTCACGCAATTGCTGGGTCAGGCGCGACGCAAAGCCGCCGCCGCCCAGAATGTAATTGGTGACGGTAGCCGGGTAGTAATCCGCATCGGTGACCGGCAAGGCACGGTAGCCGACCTGGATCACCGATTGCTTGGCATCCGGCACATCGACAAAATACACGCGGGCAGGCGTCGGGGCGCTCACCGCCAGCGGGGCTGGCAGCGTGACGGCTTTCGCCTTCCACTCGCGCTCCAGCCCGGCCAGCGAACGCGCGACGGCCGCTTTCGGCAGCGGGCCGATCAAGTGCATGCGGGCGTTCGATGGCGACAGGTTGGCGCCGTAATATGCCTTCAGGTCCTCGATGCCGATCGCATTCACGGTCTCCGTCGTGCCGAGGATGTTGCGCGAGCGCGGATCTTCTTTTGCGTAGACCAGCTTGGCGAAATTGATGGCGGCCAGCGCGTTCGGGTCGGCGTCCTGCTGGCGAATCTGGCTCAGCACGCTTTGCTTGATGAGGGCAAATTCCTTCTCGTCCCAGCGCGGTTGCAACAGGATTTCCTGCACCAGGTCCAGGGTCGCCTGGTAGTTGCGCGCCAAGGTGGTCACGCTGATGCGCACGTCCTCGGCACGGGCCGCGACATTGATCGTCGCGCCCAGTTGCAGGATCGCTTCTTCCAGCTCTTGCGGGGTCTTCTTGGCGGTACCTTGCGTCATCATGCGCGCCATCAGGTTGGCGACGCCCACCTTGTCGAGCTTGTCGAGCAGCAGGCCGCCGTCGATCGCGATGTCGAACTGCACCAGCGGCACTTCGGCGTTTTCGATACCCAGCACGCGCATGCCGTTGGAAAGCTGGGTGTCCCACACCGGCGGCACCTTCAGCGCCGGGGTCGGCCCGTAGCCGGGTTCCTTGCTGCGGTCGAAACTGGAGGCGGTTCTGGTATAGGCCGCATCGGCGCTGGCGTCGACTGCCGTTTCCGCGCCCTGCACCACTTTTTCTTCGACGACTTCGGCCTTGGCCGAGCCGCTCAGGGCCAGCGCCAGCTTGCCTTTCGGGACGAAACTGGTCGCGACATACGGCTTGCCCTTGATATACGTGTCGTACACGCGGCGCACGTCGGCCGGGGTCACCGCCATCGTCTTCTTGACGCCTTCGGTCACATAGCCCGGATTGCCGGTCAAATAATTGTATTCGGCCAGCAGCGCCGATTTGCCCAGCACGCTGGACACCGTGTTGTAGAAGCGGGTCTCGAGGCCGGCCTTGATGCGGTTCAGGTCCTTCTCGGCGATGCCTTCTTTTTCGAATTTGACGAAGGCCTTGTCGACTTCGGCGGCTACCGCATCCAGCGGCTTGTTTTCGAAGGCACGGATGCGCAGCATGAACTGGCCCGCCAGTTCCGAGGTCTGGTTACCGATTTGCACGTTCGGCGCCAGCTTGCTGTCTTCCACCAGCACCTTGTAGAAAGGCGCGCGCTTGGTCTGCGACAGGTATTCGGCCAGCACTTCGAGCGCATACGAGTCCGGGTGCAGGTCGGGAACCGTTGGCCAGGCCATGGTCAGTTCGGGCAGTTTCGCGAAATTGTCTTCGTGGGCCAGTTTCACCGTTTGCTTGACCACGCCGGGGCGCTTGGCCATCGGCTTGATGGTCTCGCCACGCTTGATCTCGGAAAAATATTTTTCGACCCATTTGCGCGCTTGCACCGGATCGAAGTCGCCGGCCAGCACCAGGGTCACGTTGTTCGGCACGTACCAGAGACGGAAGAATTCCTTGACGTCGTCGAGCTGGGCATTCTGCAAGTCGTCCAGGGAACCGATGACTTGCCAGTTGTATGGATGGTCAACCGGATACAGGGCCTTGTTGATGACGTAACGGGTGTGGCCGTAGGGCGCGTTGTCCACGCCCTGGCGCTTCTCGTTCTTGACGACCTGTTTTTCCTTGGCCAGGACCGGATCGGTGACGGTATTGATGAACCAGCCGAGCTTGTCCGCTTCGGCCCAGATCATTTTTTCCAGCGCATCCTTCGGCACCGTCTGCAGGTAGTTGGTGCGGTCCTGCGAGGTCGAGCCATTGGCGCCGGAGCCGCCGATGCGCGCCGTCATCTTGTCGAGGCCGCCCTTGCCGAGGTTTTCCGATTCCAGGAACAGCAGGTGTTCGAACAGGTGGGCAAAGCCGGTGCGGCCGGCTTTTTCACGGCTCGAGCCCACGTGCGCGGTGAGGTTGACGGCTACCACAGGATCGGAGCGGTCGATATGGAAGATCACTTCCAGGCCATTGGGCAGCGTGAACTTCTGGAAGTCCACTTTCAGGGCCGCCTTCGGCGCCGAGGTTTTCGGCACGGCGGCCTGGGCCGGCACCAGTGCGGTCGAGGTGAAAGCGGCGGCGACCAACAGGGTCAGGGGAAGAATCTTCATGCAATCAGGTCCTCGGAATGGAAAAAGAGGCGCCATAAAGCGCCTGGGGCTGCTGGATAGTATTGTAATTTCTTGATTGCTACAACGTCGACCAGGGTCCGGCAGGGGGCGTGGTAGGTATGCGGTGTGGCAGGAGAATGGCGGCGATCGCATTCGGGCCGTGGCGCTGCTGAATAGTGTCGCGCAAGCTGAGGCTTAAATCAGACATCTTAAGCGTTAGCTCAGCAATGAGCCCTACACTTCCAGGCTACTCAGGGATTGGGAAGGTGCCACATGCACTCTCGTAGGGATCGGCTCGCAGCGCAAAAAGTCCAGGTCGCCCTGGTATTCCAGAAGATGCTGGGCAAGGATGAGGCGCGTGCCTATCTCATCGAGAACAATTTTGCGGAAGCGAGTATCGACAGAATCCTGAATGGCGACGCGACGCGCAAGCGTGCAATCCCCGTTCGCAACGCAGGAAGCGTGACCCTGCGCGGCAAGGCGCCAGTGCCGCCCGGCGTACTGGCGCCCATCGATCAGCAGTGGCGTGACAGCAAGCGCCGGGCTGCGATTAAATGTGATTGACCTTCGGGGTCTTCGCTTGGCCACGGGCCTGCCTGTCGGGACATACGCGGCCTGAAGCGACCCTCTCCCTGACGACTTACTCCTTCGGCGGATTACCCGTGTACAACTCGTCATCCTCCGTGGTGTACTGCTCCCACAAGTCCATGACGAAATCCTCCAGCCACCAGAAGAGGCTGAAGAGCGCGAAGATGATGTATACCCAGAACCACACCTTGTCCGGATACGGCGTGCTGTAGGCCAGAAAATACTTTTCGACTGCAAACGAGATGCCATAGGCAGAGACCACCCCGCCAAGCCGGAAATTGCGCTTTTCGTCGGGGCTGAACTGGTGGCGCTTGAAGTAGGCCAGGGCCTTTTTGTAACGCATCATGCATTTCTCTCCAAGCCGCTTAATAGCTGATGCTGATCGCGTTCAGCATGCCCACGGCGATCGACAGCGTCGCCAGCAGGATTGCAGGGGCGACCTTGCGTTCGCGGATGCAATTACCGCAGCCATTCATCTTGTGCAGGATCTGGAACAGGATCATCTGCACCACGCCGGTGATGGCCGCCCATTTCGCCATCTCGACCAGGCTGTGGGTGTAGAAGATCGCGGCCATCAGCGGGAAAATGAAGCCGAGGATGGCGCCCGAGAAAGCGACCGACGCGGCGACGTTGCCTTCGCGGACCTCGCGGAACTCGTTATAGGGCGTCGTGACCGAATAGATGACCATGAAGGCGGTGAGCAGGGCGACTGCCGTGAGCAGATAGCCAATGAAATTGATGAAGCCTGGATCGATGGTGTAGCCGGACATGTTGTTTCCTTTTATTCGAAGTAGTGTGGAACGAAGTTGCTCATATTGGTTGTAATCGGGTTGGCATCCTCGCGGATGCACATGCCCGCTGCCGCATCGCCTACCACCCAGGCGCCGATGACGGGATAGAAGCCATCGTGTTGTTTCAGTTCGATGAGCTGCTGCAGGATGTAACCTTCCGCGCCGTACTCCTGCTCCTGGCCCCTGGCGATCTCCTTGCCGTCCCGCAGCAGGGAAATGTTGGCGCCTTCGCGCGAGAAGAGGGGCTTGCGCGCGTACGACCTGAAGCCGGCGGGAAGGATCTCGTGCTCGAAGTAGGCCGGAAGCAGCAGGCGGTGGCCCGGATACAGCTTCCAGAGGATGGGCAGGATGGCTTTGGTCGAGAACATCGCTTTCCACAAGGGCTCTACGAGCTGCGTGTTCGTGTTCAGCAGGTGCACGCCGAAGTCTTCGCGCATCATCCATTCGAGCGGATAGAGCTTGAAGAGGATGTCGATCTGCTGATCGTCCTGGTCGACGAAATAGCCCGTACTGTGGTCAAAGCCGAGGCCTTCGGTGAAGACGTGCTTGACATCGAAACCCGCCTGCACCGCGGTGTCCATCAGGTAGTGCACGCAGATCCAGTCTTCCTCGTTATCCGAAACCGAGGCGAAGTGGATACGCCGCGGCAGCGGACCGGTCGGACGGCGCTTCGTGACGACCGTGTTCCATTGCGCCACCAGCTTGTCGTGCAGGGAGTTGTACTGGTCGGCGTGGGGCTTGACGTCTTCCAGCCAGTCCCATTGCGACACGGCGCTCTCGAGCAGCGATGTCGGCGTATCGGCATTGAACTCCAACATCTTCGGCCAGCCCTCGCCATCGAAGGCAAAGTCGAAACGGCCATACAGCGTCGGATCCTCGTTGCGCCACGACGCAGCGACAGTATCGTGGAACCGGGGCGGAATGCCGAGCGAGCCGAGCAGGCGATTGTTCACCACATACTCGCCCGCCTCTTCCAGCATGTGCAGCAACTCGTTGGTAGCCGACTCGATGCGGCCTACCTGCAGGCTGGTAAATTTGTATGCCGCCGATTCTTTCCAGTAGTTGTCCCACGCGTGGAAGGACAGGCCGCGCGATTCCAGCCGCAGCGCCTTGTTGGCGCGCTCGTCCAGCTTGACTCGTTGCATGCCTAGCCTCCGAAGGAGCCACGGCTGCGGCCGCCGCCGAAGCCGCCGCGAGCAATGGACGGGGAACGGTAGGACGACACGTCATTGCGGGTGACGATGGTGCTGCGCCCTGGCGCGATTGCCGCTGCGCCGGAAGCGTCGGCCCGGTGGCTGTTGTATGCGCCGTAGCTGCTTGGCACGGCGCGGGCGCGGCCCTTGCGGTCGATGAGGTAAGGCGTGCGCTTGCCGTGGCTATAAAAATAGCGGGGACCAAAATAGACGCCGCCGCTACGCTCGCACTCATCGTCGTCCCAGTCACGCTCGCACTCTTGCATCGTCGAGTACGCATCCTGGCGCGTCTCTGCTACTTGTTGCTGGGGCTGCTCGTCAGCGACATCGGGCGTGCAAGCGCTCAGGAGCGCAGTCGACCCGAGCAGAAGAAGCGGTACCGCTTTCGATTTTTTCATTTTTTTTATGGGATTAAGAAGTCCTGAAGCTGAGCTGCTTCTGCTTCGGCGGGTCGCCAGCCACTTTCGACACCGCCTACCTGGCCGAGGTAGGCCAGGGATTCATTGAGAATAAAATTGTGATCGACATCCTCCGGCTCGATCACTCCCTCCGAGGGATGCAGCAACATCCACTTGATCGATGCGACGATCGTCGCGACGACCTGCATCGATGTCGCGTTGTTATACGGCGCCAGCGATTTGGCTTGCTCGACAGTCAGGGTCGAACCATACCAATAGGCGCCGCTATCGTGGATCAGCAGCGCACCGAGTTCGTCCTGTCCAGTCACAGGATTTTGCATGACCGTTTTCTCGACTGCGCCCGGATTCTCGGTCTTGCTCCTGAGGCGATCGATCATCGCCATGGCTTTCTCGCATGGCCGGTATGCGTAATAGACGGTGGGGCAATACTTGGGTTCGCGCAGCGTCAGCATCGCTGCAATGGAGTGCGCCTCGTGGTGCGACACGAGATGCGCTTCCTGCTCACCGGCCGAGGGGACCCAGGAGCGGACCCTGGTATCCAATCCGGTCCTTCCGGGCATATAGACGCTGCCGGGGCCATCGAAGCTCATCACGTCATTGCGCGGCCCTTCATGCGATCCCCATCCCATTTCGACAGGCTGGTGACAAAGCTCTGCAATGAAACCATCCACCGACCAGGTATTCACAAAGGTATTAGCGGGGTAGCGCAGCCGATCGTCCTGGGTATCGCATTCGGCGATCTGCACCGTGGTGACGCCAAGGTCCATTGCCAGCGTCGCGTAATTGCCGTGAAACGCGGCGCCTTTAATCAGCGCGAGCTCCTCCAGACCCTTTTTCACGAAATGCGTGATCAGGCCGGGATTCGCACCATTCGCCACCAGGGCAGTCGCCTGCCCCTTCCCCCGCAAACGCAACGCCTGCTGTCGCAACGCGTAATTAGTCAACTCCCCGGCTTGATATCCGCCCTCCCAGGGTTCCAGGCAGGTATCGAGGTACATCACCCGATTCTCGCGGCACCATGTCATCAGAGCGAGCGATGACACATTCACGGACACGTTGATCAGCAGGTCGCCAGGACCAAGGGCCGCTGCGAGAACATCCTGGAAGTTATCCGCTTTTAATGGATGCAGTGTGAACAGCACGCCGTATTGCCGCGCCACGTCGACGCCGCGATTATCGGCAGCAAATGCGCGAATCGACGCCAGTTCCGGGAAATGACGACGCAACATGGGGGTCAGCGCCTGGCCAATGCTTCCATATCCAATCAGGACTATTTTCAATTTCCATTACCAATCGATTGCCACCTTAAGGCCTAAAGCCAGCCAATTCTCTCAAGGTGTTAATTCCACCCGTCATTTTTTCTTTCCAAAGTTTATCTTTGAATTTAAGTGTCGGCAATATTTACACTTGCGGTCGTTGTAAATATAGCGAAATGCAATATTCATAGGCAGCATTAACGATGGCACGATTTATGCAATGTCGATTAAATGCGGCGATTTCGTCAATTCCAGGCAGAAGTCTCTGCAAGGGAGACGGTGATACTGCCGATAATTGATTTTTTTGACACATAAAAATTACCCAGGAGATGCATCATGGTTCATTGTGCTGTCCGTCGTAGCAATTTTCGGTTCCTACTCGCCGCTGTCAGTTGTCCTCTCCTGGCCGTGCTGGCCACCTTGCCGGCGCATGCTTCGAGCCACCGCGAAGCACCATTTGTCGCAACCCAGCCGAAGATCGACGGTACCGATCTGTATGCTTTCAATAGCTATGAGCAAGGCCGTTCAGAATATGTCACGTTAATCGCTAACTATCAGCCCCTGCAGGATCCGTTCGGTGGCCCGAATTATTTCAAGATGGATCCAAACGCCATCTATGAAATTCACATCGATAACAACGGCGACGCAAAAGAAGACCTGACCTTTCAATTCCGCTTCCAGAACGTCTTCAACCGGATCGCGCTGCCCATCGGCGACCAGAGCGTTCCCATCCCGCTGACGCAGGCGGGTCAGGTCGAGGGACCGAATTCGCCGGCCCTGAACGTCAACGAGCGCTTCACCGTGACACTGATCCGCGGCGACCGGCGCAGCGGCCAGGCGGCGACCTTGTCGCGGGTGGGTACCGGGGGCACGACTTTCGACAAGCCGGTCGACAACATTGGCACCAAGACCATTCCGGAATATGCGGCCTATGCGAACCAGCATATCTATTCGGTTGCGATTCCCGGTTGCTTGATTCCGGGCCGCGTCTTCGCCGGACAGCGGCGCGAAGGCTTCGCCGTCAACCTCGGAACCATTTTCGACCTGATCAACGCGCCGCTGTCGGTGATTACCGATCCGGCTTTGATCAACGCGGCGCCGAATCCGCTGGCAAACAAGAACATCACCTCGCTTGCGGTCGAGGTTCACAAGAGCTGCCTGTTGTCCACGACGACATCCGATCCGGTCATCGGCACCTGGACCACCTCCAGCATCCGCCAGAGCCAGCTGGTCAATGCAAATCCGCCGTCCGGGCATCAAACCACGATCAGCTATGGTGGCGCTTTCGTGCAAGTGTCGCGGCTCGGCATGCCGCTCGTGAACGAAGTGATCATCGGCCTGCCCGAGAAGGACCGCTTCAATGGCGCGCTGCCGCAAAACGATGGCCAGTTCGCCACCTATGTCACCAATCCGACACTGCCAAGGCTGGTCGAGATTGCCATGGGACTGACTGCCGGTAGCGCTGCGCCGCGCAACCTCCCGCGCCTGGATCTGGTCAACACCTTCCTGACCGGCATTGCAGGCGTGAATCGACCGCTGAACCCGGTGCCGTCCGAAATGCTGCGCTTGAACACGGCAATTCCCGCCGTAGCCTTTCCCCAGCAAAACCGGCTGGGTATCGTCGGCAACATGCTCGCGGGCGGCTCGGACAATGCCGGCTATCCAAACGGCCGCCGGCCCAAGGATGACGTGGTAGATATTTCCCTGATCGCGGCGATGGGTGGCCTGTGCCTGGCAAACGGGAATAACAATGCCCTCGGCTTCGGCGCCGCATGCAACCCTTCCGCCGTGCCTTTGGGTGCGACCGCTCTCCGGCTACATGACGCTGTCGACCAGGCGGTACAGCCCTTCCTGTCGGGCTTCCCTTACCTGAACACGCCCCTTCCCGGCGCTCAATAAAATCCACTACGGAGTCTCATATGAAATTATGCATTCGATCATTGGCAGCGGCACTGGTTCTTGGCGCGAGCCAGGTTGCCGGGGCCGCCGTAATCAACTTTAACGATCCCGCCCTCATCGACATCGACAACGACACCGGCCGCGCCACCTACCGTGAAAGCGGCTTCGCCCTCACCGGCGAGGCAGGCGGCTTCCTGACGATCGACGGGCTGGGCGCCGCGATGACGAGCGCCCTGGTACTGATCAATGGCAATACGGTCAGCCTCATGGCAGACGCTGGAGGCGAGTTCAGCTTTTCACGCCTGTTGGCGGGACGCCTGGATGCCCAAACCGCGGCAATGCTCAGCATCACCGGCATCTTCGGCGATGGCAGGCAGCTCAACACCATGTATGCGCTATCGGACCTGTCCAGCCTGTCGGTGCCGACCTGGCGCGGGCTGACGGCACTGCGCTTCATGGCCACCGGCGACCTGGTGATCGATGACATCGGGGTCGATGTCGCCGCCACCGACGTGCCGGAACCGGCATCGGCTGCGATGCTGCTGCTGGGTATGGGAGCGCTGCTCGGGGCACGCAGCGCGGCGGCCGCGCGGCTGCGGCGCAGGAAAGCGCAGGTCGGCATCTCGTAGCCCGCCAGCTGGCGGAGCTGCAGTCGATCTCGTTCATCGCCAGATCGACGGCGTTTCGCCGGCTCGGGTCCGATTCCCCAAGGCCAGCGGGCCTTGGCGGCGCAATTCTGATGCGCCCGCATAACCTGGAGTATGAAAATGCTAGACAGCGTCTCATCGGGACAGACCTACGAACCAAATCGCTTGCTTGACGCTTTGATGCAGAAGATGCACTTGAAAAACGACGCTGCCCTGTCCCGTATGCTCGAAGTGGCTGCGCCGGTCATCAGCAAAATTCGCCACCACCATTTGCCGGTCAGCTCCTCGCTCTTGATCCGCATGCATGAGGCTACCGGCCTGACTGTCGGCGACCTGCGCTTCCTGATGGGGGATCGTCGCCGCAAGTATCGCCTGTCGGACGCACAGGGACGGCCAAAGTCAGCAGTTGGTGCGGGCGTCGTCCACCAATAGCCTGCAGGCGAATAATCGACCGGGCCACCGCCGCGCGGGATAGGGCCGGCGGCGGTATCGTGGACGCCGTCCCGCAGCGCGGCTTCTGCTGCGCTTTTGAAAAACGTCGGGGATAACAGGACGCCAATTGTCGGCGCCCTTTACAGCTCAACAATAAAAAGAGCGCTCGCGCTGTGACTAACTAACTGATTGTTCAGTAGTTCGGGGTTTCGGCACGCGATTTGCTTAGGCAATCAATGCACGCCACGCCTGCGTGCCAATGACAACATATTGGAGAGAATGCACATCGCTTGCAGCATGCGCCGTTCGGGCGCGACCATCCTTGCAGCTTTCGCACTCGGCGGCCTGAGTTTGCCCGCTTGCGCCACCACCATCCTGTTTGTCGGCAACAGCTTCACTTACGGCGATCCGGCCGGCGCCCGGCCACCGACTGTCCAAGCCTATCGGCCGGGCACGGTGACCGACCTGAATGGCTCGAACATCGGCGGCGTGCCGGCGCTGTTCAAGGCGATGACGCTGCAGGCGGGCCTGAACTACGACGTGAGCCTGGAGACCCAGCCCGGTTCCGGCCTCGATTTTCACTATAACAACCGGTTCAACACCATCGTCAAACCCTGGGACATCGTGCTGCTCCAGAGTTTCAGTACGCTGGACGCGGCCCGGCCGGGCAATCCCGAGACGCTGATCCGGTATTCGGGCCTGCTCGCCAATGCCTTCCTCGCGCAAAACCCGAACGTCGACGTGCGCCTGACCGCGACATGGTCGCGCGCCGACCTGACCTACCGGAACACGACCAGCCCCTGGTATGGCGCATCGATCTACAAGATGGCCCAGGATGTGCGCGCGGGCTACAACGCGGCCGATGCCGCGTCGAACATCATCGGCGACGTGATTCCGGTGGGTGAGGCCTGGAACCGGGCAATCGCGGGCGGTCTCGCCGACGCCAATCCGTATGACGGCATCGGCGCCGGCCAGATCAATCTGTGGGCGCCCGACGCTTACCATGGCAGCAACTACGGTTATTACCTGGAAGCGCTCACCATCTTCGGTAACGTTACCGGACTCGACCCGCGTTCGCTGGGCGGCACCGACTACACTGCGCGCGACCTCGGCATCACCCCCGAGATCGCACGAGCCCTGCAGGCGTTCGCGGCAGCGCAGCTGGAGGCCGAAGAAGTGCCGGAACCGGGCACGCTGGCCATGTTCGCCACGCTGGCCGGACTGATGGTCGCGGTGCGCCGCCGCCATGCGGGCATGGATGGCGGGAGCCGGCGCAAGGGGCTGATGTCGTTTCCTCGTGATGCAATGCCGGTGCAGGCCGGCATTCACGGCAGGCGCACCATGCAGCACGCGCCTGCGCGACTCTGCCTCTCCTGCCGCGCTCTTATAATGGCGTTCCACCTTCTTGGACCACGACGCCATGACCCAGCCGAACCGCAAACAGGCCGCTCCCTGCGGCACCTGGACTTCCCCGATCAGCGCCGCCCTGGTGGCGGCCGGCGCCACGCCGCTGTCGCAGGTCGCCCTCGACGGGCTTGATGTGCTGTGGCTGGCCGGGCGCGCCAGCGAAGCCGGGCGCACCACGCTGCAGCGCCTGCACAAGGATGCCGATACGGGTGATGTCGCGGAACTCACGCCGGCTCCCTTCAACGTGCGTTCGCGCGTGCACGAATACGGCGGCGGCGCGTATGCGGTCGACAAGGGCACGGTCTGGTTCTCGCATTTCGCGGACAATCACCTCTACCAGGTCGAGGCCGGTGGCGAACCGGTCATGATCACGAAGGAAGAGGCGGTGCGCTATGCCGACTTCGTGCCCGACCGTCCAAGGAATCGCCTGGTCGCGGTGCGCGAAGACCACCTGGCCGGCGAAGCCCATCCGGTTAACACGATCTGCGCGGTCGGTTTCGATGGCAGCGAGACCATCCTGGTCGACGGCAACGATTTTTATGCGGCGCCGCGCCTGTCGCCGGACGGGCGGCGCCTGGCCTGGCTGTGCTGGGACCACCCGCGCATGCCGTGGCAGGGCACCGAGCTGTGGGTGGCCGACGTGCTCGATGACGGCACCCTGGTCGACGGCCGCCTGATCGCCGGCGGCATGGACGAATCGATCTGCCAGCCCGAATGGTCGCCGGGCGGCCTGCTGCACTTCGTGTCCGACCGCAGCGGCTGGTGGAATTTGTACCGCTTCGACGATGGCGTCGTGCATCCGCTGTGCCCGCGCGAAGCGGAATTCGGCGGGCCGCACTGGACCTTCGGCGGTTCGCTCTACGGCTTCCGCTCGGATGAGGAAATCGTCTGCACCTATATCGAGGACGGCGTCAGCCGCCTGGCACGCTTGTCGACCCAGGGCTGCACTCTCACCCCGATCGACACGCCCTACGAGGAAATCCGCGAGCTGCGCGTCTCGTCCCAGACAGTTGCCGTGCTGGCCGGCTCGCCCACGATCGCGCTCGAGCTGGCGCTGATCGACCCGGAGTCGGGACAGCGCAGCGTGCTGGCGCAGTCGAGCGTCGACCTGCCGGACGTTGGCTACCTGTCGGTGCCGCGCAGCATCCGCTACCGCAGCGCCAACGGGCGCACGGCCTATGCTTTCCACTACGCGCCGGCAAACAAGGATGTCGAAGCGCTGCCGGGCGAACTGCCGCCGCTGATCGTGATCGGCCACGGCGGCCCGACCAGCATGGCGGCCAGCACCCTGAAACTCGCCACCCAGTTCTGGACCAGCCGCGGCTTCGCCGTGCTCGACGTGAACTATGGCGGCAGCACCGGTTTCGGGCGTGCCTACCGCGACCTGCTCAAGGGCCAGTGGGGCGTCATCGATGTCGAGGATTGCGTGGCCGGCGCACGGCACCTGGCGGAAACCGGATTGGCCGATCCGCAGCGCCTCCTGATTCGCGGCAGCAGCGCCGGCGGCCTGACCACCCTGTGCGCCCTCACCTTCCACGACGTTTTCAAGGCCGGCGCCAGCTATTACGGCGTGTCCGACCTGGCCGGGCTGGACGCCGATTCGCACAAGTTCGAGTCGCACTACACCGATTACCTGATCGCGCCGAAACCGCAGTCCGAGCAGCTCTACCGCGAACGCTCGCCGATCCACCACACCGATGCGTTAAGCCGCCCGATGATCTTCTTCCAGGGGCTCGACGACAAGGTGGTGCCGCCGCAGCAGTCGGAAACCATGGTCGACGCCCTGCGCGCGCGCAGCGTGCCGGTGGCTTACATCACCCTGGAGGGCGAAGGCCACGGCTTCCGCAAGGCCGACAGCGTCGTGCGCACCCTGGAGGCGGAACTCGCCTTTTACCTGCGCGTGTTCGGTATTCCACTGCCGGCCGGGCTGCCTTCCCTGGACATCGAGAATCTCGCTGCATGACCGAAACGCAGTTGCCCGACACCTTCGCTGCCTGCACGGCGCACCAGAAGCTGATCCTCGGCGTGCTGGCCCTGGCCGGCGAGCCCTTCGGCCGCACGCGCCTGCGGGAACACCTCGAGCCGCTCGGCGAATTCACGTCGGAAGACGCCTTGACGGACGAGCTGGCGCTGTTGCGCGAGCGCGGGCTGGTGGCCGAACTGGCCTCGCGCGGCACGGTCGTCGCGCCAGGGGCGGCCTGGCCGGCGCTCGACTATCTGCTGCGCAGTGGCCGCTTCACCGAGCTGCGCGAAGTCTTCGAGATGGCCAGCCCGCTGCGGCGCGACTGGCAGGGCCATCCCGTGCTGCGCAGCTACCGCCAGGGCCTGTCCCTGCTGCGCATGGCGCTGGCCGGCGGCGACGGCCCGAAGACGGTGGCGCCGCTGCTGGGCGCCTGCCTGCGCTGCCACGAAGCGGCCTACCTGCACCCGCTGGTCGAGATCTGCGCGCGTCCCTTCGAGCCGGGCCTGGTCGAGCGCATCAACCCGGCGCTGCGCGACGACGTGCTGGCGGTCCTGGTCGAGCATGCCCAGCGCGAGCCGCTCGTCGCGCCCGCCATCCGTGCGTATGCCGAAAGCCATGTCGCCCAGGGTGGCGCGGCAATGGCGCTGCGCGTGGCGCTGGCCGAGCACCTGGTCCTGTGCGGGCGCCTGGACGATGCCGAGGCCCTGCTGTTTGACATCGACGATTCGACCGCCCTGTTCTTTCGCAGCGTGCTGCTGCTGCGCGAGCACCTCGACGAAGCGCTGGCCGGCTTCGACGCCGCCCTGAAACTGCTGCGCCGCGAGACCGGCAGGAGAAAAGCCGTCTTCGGCGGCATCGGCGGCCACCTGTATGTCGCCGCCCTGCTGCGCCGCGCCGACCCGAAGCACCAGAAGGCGGCCGAGGGCTATCTCGACAGCGCCACGCGCGCCGTGCAAAGCCACGACACAGCCGTCTACCAGCAACTGTCGATGCTGCGCCAGATCCGCGGCGGCACGGTCGACGCCGACGTGCTGCCCTCGCGTAACTGGGAAACGGCGCTGCAGCCGGTGATGTTCCGCGCCCTGCTGCACTGGTGGCTCGGCATGCCGCAGCTGTCGAGCCAGCGCGCCCGCCTGGAAGAAGCGCTGGTGCAGTCGGAAACGGCCGGTTTCGATTTCCTCAGCGCCCAGGTGGCCGCCCTGCTGGGCCAGATCGGCGCGGCCGGCGCCGTGCAGCACGAGCAGCGCGCCATCGCCCTGCGCCAGCAGCACCGATTTACCGACATGAGCCACTGGTTCGAGCGCGAGCAGCCTTGGGAGCGCCAGCTCAACGCGCTGATCAACCTGCAGCCGGCAGTCACTGTCGAAGTGGTGAAAGAGTCGCGCCTGGTCTGGCTGATCCGCCATGACCCGCACCTGGGCGTGCAGGAAATCGAACCGCGCGAGCAGAAGCGCGATACCCAGGGCGCCTGGAGCCGCGGCCGTCCGGTCGGCCTGAAACGCCTGATCGAAGGCGGCGCCACCCTCGACTTCCTCACCGCCCAGGATTTACTGGTCGTCTCGACCATCGGCGCCGCGCGCCAGTACTACAGCAGCGGCTTGCGCTACGAATTCGACCTCGACAAGGCGCTGGCGGCCCTGATCGGCCACCCCTTGCTGTTCTGGTTCGAGTCGCCCGGCACCCGGGTCGAACTGCTGCCGGGCGAACCGGAGCTGCTGGTGAAAGCGGCGCGCGCGCACGTGACGATCACCCTCAACCCGCCCCTGCGCGAGGGCAGCGGCGACGTCGTCGTCACGCGCGAGACGCCGACCCGCCTGCGCGTGGTGCGCATTCGCGACGAGCACCGCCGCATCGGCGCCATCGTCGGCGAGGCGCTGGTGGTGCCGCTCGAAGCCGAGGTGCGGGTGCTGCAGGCAATCGGCGCGATTTCCTCGATCGTCACCGTGCAGTCAGACATCGGCGCCAGCGCCGCCGACATCGAACGGATCGACGCCGACGCGCGCCTGCACGTGCACCTGCTGCCCTACCAGCAGGGCCTGCGCATGCGCATCCTGGTGCGCCCGCTCCCGAACACCGGCGCCTACTACGCGCCCGGCAGCGGCGCCGAGCGCGTGATCGCCGATTTCAATGGCGTGCGCACCGAAGCGAAGCGCAACCTGAACGCCGAGCGCGAGGCCGAGCGCGCGCTGATCGGCGCCTGCCATGCGCTGGAAGGGGCCGAGCCGGAGCACGACGAATGGCTGCTCGGTTCGCCCATCCAGTGCCTGGAACTGGTGAGCGAATTGCAGGAGTTCGACGCTGCGCAAGTGCTGATCGCCTGGCCCGAGGGCGAGCCTTTCCGCGTCAGCAAGAAGGTGACGGCGAAATCGGTGCGCATGAATATCAAGCGCGACAAGGACTGGTTCGCGGCCAATGGCGAGGTCGTGATCGACGAGGGCCGCGTGATGGACCTGCGCGAGCTGCTCGACAAGGTGCGCGCCGGGGACGGGCGTTTTGTCGCGCTCGGCGACAACCAGTTCATGGCGCTGACGAACGAGCTGCACCGCCGATTGCTCGACGTCGCCGCCTTTACCGACGCCGACGGCGAGGTATTGCGCGTGCACCCGCTGGCCAGCTCGGCGCTGGAAGACCTGGCCTCGTCCGCCGGGCAGGTCGAAGCCGACAGGGCCTGGCGCGCGCACCTCAAAAAAATGGCGGACACGGCGAAATACGAACCGCAGCTGCCGTCCACCCTGCAGGCCGAGCTGCGCGACTACCAGCGCGAGGGTTTCGAGTGGCTGGCGCGCCTGGCGCACTGGGGCGTGGGCGCCTGCCTGGCCGACGACATGGGCCTCGGCAAAACGCTGCAGGCGCTGGCCCTGATCCTGCTGCGCGCGCCGAACGGCCCGACCCTGGTGGTGGCGCCGACCACGGTCTGCACCAACTGGATCGCGGAAAGCGCGCGCTTCGCGCCGACCTTGAACATCGAACTGTTCGGCCCCGGCGACCGCGCCGCGATGCTGGAGCAAGCCGGTCCCTTCGACGTGATCGTTGCCAGTTACGGCCTGCTGCAGCTGGAAGCGCCGCTGTTCGCCAAAAAGCAGTGGCACACCATCGTGATGGACGAGGCCCAGGCGTTTAAAAACGCCATGACGCGGCGCTCGCAGGCGGTGATGGCGCTGCAGGGGGATTTTCGGATGGTGGCCACCGGCACGCCGCTGGAAAACCACCTGGGCGAACTCTGGAACCTGTTCCGCTTCATCAATCCGGGCCTGCTCGGCAGCCCGGACCAGTTCCAGCTGCGCTTTGCCGGCCCCATCGAAAAGGCCCAGGACAAACGTGCCGAAGCGGGCGCCCGGGCCCGCCTGCGGCGCCTGACCCAGCCCTTCATTCTGCGCCGCACGAAAAGCCAGGTGCTGACCGAACTGCCGCCGCGCACCGAGATCGTGCTGCCGGTTGAACTCAGCAAGGAAGAGATGGCCCTGTACGAGTCGCTGCGCCGCGAAGCGCTGGATAAACTGGCCTCGCTGGAGGCGCCGCAGAACCAGAAATCGATCGCGATCCTGGCCGAGATGATGCGGCTGCGGCGCGCCGTCTGCAATCCGGAACTGGTGGCGCCCGGCCTGGGCATCGCCAGCAGCAAGCTGGCCGCTTTTGCCCACCTGGTCGAAGGGCTGCTGGAAAACCGCCACAAGGCGCTGGTGTTCAGCCAGTTCGTGGATCACCTGTCCTTGATTCGCAAGCACCTCGATGCGCGCGGCATCCGCTACCAGTACCTCGATGGCGCGACCTCGATGCAGGAGCGCAAACGGCGGGTCGACGCCTTCCAGGCCGGAGAGGGCGATTTGTTCCTGATCAGCCTGAAGGCGGGCGGGGTCGGCATCAACCTCACCGCCGCCGACTACGTGATCCACATGGACCCGTGGTGGAATCCGGCGGTGGAAGACCAGGCCTCGGACCGCGCGCACCGCATGGGGCAGCTGCGCCCGGTAACGATCTACCGCCTGGTCGCGCGCCACACGATCGAGGAAGGCATCGTCGACCTGCACCGCCACAAGCGCGACCTGGCCGAAAGCCTGCTCGAAGGCGGCGACGTCTCGGCGCGCATGGCGGCAAGCGACATGCTGGCGATGCTGCACCAGGGGCTGGGCGAGTCCTCTGGCGTACGCGTCCGATCCATGTGATGATTCCGCTTTTGTAACGGAACATCTCCATGGACGAACAGAACGCGCCCGCCGCTCCGGCTGCCCAGGTCATCGGCGAAAAGTCGTGGCTGGCCTATGCCGGCGTCGCGGCGCTGGCGGCCATCCTGTTCGGCGTGCTGCTGCCGGCCGCCTTCCTGTGGAACGAGACGGCCGCGCTGGCGGTGCTGATCGTGTCGGCGCTGCTGGTGACCTATGAATTCCTGTATGTACGCAGCGTCCAGCTGTACATGGACGACCTCGGGGTCTGGGTGCACGCCGGCGTGCTGCCCTGGAAAACCGGGATCAAGGGCGTCAAGTGGCGCGACATGGACGAAGCGACTTATTTCAATGGCTTCAAAAGCTGGCTGACACGCTCGTACACGATCCGCGTCGGCCACCGTTTTACGCACCGCAGCGAAATCGTCCTCACGAATATCGCGCGCGGCAAACAAGCCGTCGCCTTGCTCAACGCGCGCCACCAGGCCTTGATCCGCGCGGGTGTGATCGATTGACGGGGCTGGCGAACGTCGAGGAAGCGCTGGTTTTCGTGCGCGAGCACGGCGTGGTGCTCGCGTCGGCGCGCGGCCCGGTGCCGACACTCACCCATGCCATCGTCGGCGCGCCGATCGGCGGCAGCTGGTGGGGCCATCCCGAAGGCAAGCGCATCTTCGCCGTGCTGCAGGCAGTCAGCCTGGACCCGGAGCTGCTCGTGTGCCGGCTGGTCGAGCATAAAATCACGCTGATACACCGGCGCCTGTGGCCGGCCCTGGTCGCCGCCGCGCCCCTGTTCGAGCGCACCGGCCTGGCGCGCGTGACGCAGGTGCACACGGCGCGCGGCCATCATCAAAACCAGGTCGTGCCGTTTCCCGACTGGGTCCCGCCCGAGGTCGCGCAGGCGGCCAGCCTGTTGCAACCCGCCGCGGCCCTGGCCGCACTGGGCTCGGCATTTGCGACACCAGCGAAACCGCGCAAGCCGCGCTAAAAATGCTAATCTGGCGCGCTGCTGCATAGGGCAGAGCCGCGTCGCCCACCCGACTTCACATATTTACGGGCCGAATACATGATCAAAACAAAACTTGCGCTGGCCGCCATCATCGCCAGCCTCGCACTGGCGCCAGCTGCTGCGAAACCGACCAAATCCTCCAAGCCGAAAGCGGCCAAGGTGGTCAAATCCAAAAGTTCCGCCAAGCGCCTGGCCGCGCCCAAGGCCAAAGCCAGGCTCACCAAGGCGGACGCCAAGGCGGGCGTAAAAGGCAAAGGCAAAGCCGTTGCCGCGACTGCCGCCGCCACCGCGGCCGTGGCGGCCAGCGCCGTCGAGGACAACGCGCAGGCGCCGTCGCCGGCACCGGCATCGAACGAAAAGCGCCTCGACCGCCGCGCCGACACGCTCGCCATGCAATACCTCACCGCCTTGTGGCGCGTCGATCCGGAAGGCGCCATCGGCGTCGGCAAGTTCGAAGCGGCCGCCAGTCTGACCATTCCCGACGCGCCGACGCGCGCCAAAAAGCTCGCGTTTGCCAACGAATGGCTGGAAAAACTGCGCAAGCTCGACACCCGCCAGCTGTCGCCGCGCCAGCGTACCGACCTCGCGCTCCTGGTCAACAAGCTGGAGACGGACCGCTGGCGTTTGACGACCCTGCGCGAATTCGAGTGGAACCCGTCGATCTACAACATCGCCCAGCCGCTCGACCTGATCCTGAACACCGAGTACGCCGCCAAGCCGCAGCGCCTGCGCACCATCCTCAAGCGGCTGGCGAACGTGCCGGCGTATTACCAGGCGGCCCAGGCCAGCATCGCCAACCCGACGCGCGAGCACACCCAGCTGGCGATCTCGCAGGCGCCGGGCACGCTGGTGGTGCTGGCCGACCTCGGCCAGGCAGCGCAAGGCTCGATCCTGAATGCCCAGGAAAAGGCGCTGTTCGCGCGCCGCATCGCCAGCGCCGGCAGCGCCGTGCTGGCGTATGTCGACTTCCTGACGAACCTGGAAACGACCCAGGCGCAAAGCGGGACTGCGCGCCCGTTCAAGCTCGGCAAGGCCCTGTACGAACAGAAGTTCGCGCTCGAGATCCAGTCGGCCAGCAGCGCCGAGCAGACCTATCGCAAGGCCCTGACCGCGCGCGAAGAACTTCTCACCCGCATGAACACGATCTCGGACGAGCTCTGGCCGCGCTACATGGCGGGAACGGCGAAACCGCGCGACCGTTTCCAGAAGATCGGCATGCTGATCGATAAGCTCTCAAGCCGCCACGTCGCGCGCGAAAACTTCTTCCCCGAGATCCGCCGCCAGATCCCGCTGCTGCACGACTGGGTGGTCAAGAACGACCTGCTCACGCTCGACCCGGGCAAGCCGCTGGAGGTGCGCGAAACGCCGATGTACCAGCGCGGCGTGGCCGGCGCCAGCATCGACGCCCCGGGCCCTTACCGCCCGAAGGACAAGACCTGGTACAACGTGACGCCGCTCGACGGCTTGTCGAACGAGCAGGCCGAAAGCAGCCTGCGCGAATACAACGAGTGGATCCTGCAGATCCTGAACATCCACGAAGCGATTCCCGGCCACTACGCCCAGCTGGTGCATGCAAACCGCTCGCCTTCGCTGGTCAAATCCCTGTTCGGGAACGGCGCAATGGTCGAGGGCTGGGCCGTGTACGGCGAACGCATGATGCTCGAATCGGGCTATGGCGGGAATGCGCCCGAAATGTGGCTGATGTACTCGAAGTGGAATTTGCGCAGCGTCACCAACACCATCCTCGACTACTCGGTGCACGTGAACGGCATGGGCCGCGAGGAAGCGCTCGACCTGTTGACGCGCCAGGCCTTCCAGACGCGCCAGGAAGCGACCGAAAAATGGCGCCGCGTGCAGCTGTCGTCGGTGCAGCTGACCAGCTACTTCAGCGGCTACGAACAGATCATGGAATTGCGCGAGCAGCGCCGCCAGCAATTGGGCGAGCGCTTCAACCAGAAGCAGTTCCACGACCAGTTCCTCAGCTACGGCAACGCGCCGGTGAAGATGATCGCGGAGCTGATGCGCGACTAAGCAGCGTCGTTGCATGCCAGGCAAACCGGGACCATGTGTCCCGGTTTTTCGTTGTTGAGCTGCGGAAATGGAAATATTTGGTCAATTTGTCAGCTATACGCAACAGCCATGTAAGAAATCCGAAAGTATTGCGGTGGATCATGGGTAAGCTTTGCCGTAACGCACATGCTTCTGAGAAACCGAACACGTGAAAAGCTAGAATTCGCAGCATCGTAAAAAAATGCATGGTGACGTTAGCGTTTTGCAGCAGCTCGTTTTTGTCCTGAAAGACAACGAGAACGGCGTTTCGGAAAACCCCATATTAATCACCGGAGACCATCAATGAAAAAGACTATCCTGGCCATCGCCATGTTATCCCTCGCGCCGCTGGCGGCACAGGCACAGACGAGCGTGACGATCTACGGCGTCGCCGATGCTTCGATCAACAGCGAAGATGCGGACGCGCCTGGCGTCGGCCGCCGCACCGCGATCAGTTCGGGCACCCAGTCCACCAGCCGCATCGGTTTCCGCGGCACTGAGGACCTGGGCAATGGTCTGAAGGCACTCTTCAACATCGAAGCCGGTGTCGCCGTCGACAGCGGCGCCGCCGATGCCGCCGGCCTGTTCCAGCGCCGCGCCGTTGTCGGCCTGCAAGGCAAGTTCGGCACCGTCACCGTCGGCCGCGAGTACAGCCCGGTCGCCATCGTGATCCTGGCCAGCGATCCACTGGGCCACGGCTTCTATGGTTCGAGCCTGGCCGGCTTCGGCGCCAACCGCGCGACCCGCCGTCTGTCGAACTCGGTCAACTACAAGAGCGAGGCCATGAGCGGCTTCTCGGCCCTGGCTGCATACAGCGCGGGCGAGCGCACGCCGAGCGACCCATCCGGCAACCTGGTCGGTGGCGGTCTCGAATACCGCAACGGCCCGGTCTACCTGGGAGCGGCCTATCACCAGGTCGAGCGCCTGACGATCGGCGACGACAAGGAACTGGGCTTCGGCGCGGGTTACACCTTCGGCGCCTTCGAACTGCGCGGCAGCTACATGCGTACCGACCTGATCGGTCCGAACAACGCGTACAAGCACTACATCGTGGGCGGCAACTTCACCGCCGGCCCGAACAAGTTCTTCATCGCCGCACACCAGCAGCGCCAGGACGCAGGCAACGGCCGCGGCAAGGGTTTCACGCTGGCCTACAGCTATAACCTGTCCAAGCGCACCAACCTGTACAGCACCTACGCCCGCGTGAACAACAACGGTACCGGCAACTTCGGCCTGGCCTCGGCAGGCGGCGCCTTCAACCCGCCGGCCACCGCCTTCGGCGCCGATCCGTCGGTGTTCAACGTCGGCGTGCGCCACTCGTTCTAAGCACGCAGCCAGCAGCGGACCGGCCTGCCGGTCCGCTGTGCAAAACCGCACAAGCGGCGTGCCTGCGCTCCGCTTGTGCACAATTTCCGCAGGTCTAGAATCAGTTGGCGACGCAGTGTGCAATTTCACTGTCGCGACAATAAAACTGATAATCGGAGACCAGCCATGCATACCCTTCCTTCGCCCACCTCCTAGCCCCCCACGGCTGCCTTTTTTTCCCTTTGTGCCACGTCCCGGTACGGCCTCCTTGCGCCACCGCGTTTCCGCTCGCCCGGGCTTTTTGCAGTGTTTTACACGCAACGGAGGTTCACCATGGCTTTTTCCTTCCCTCAGGCAGCCCGCCAGGCTCTCCTGCTCGCCGCGCTCGCTCCCTGGCTTGGCGCCCAGGCCCAGGTGCAGGCCGGTCCCGGCGCCTGGAGCGGCAACCAGACCTGGGCCACCGACACCGTCAACGGCGGCGCGCTGACCGGCTACTACTACTGGCCGTCGACCGCGCCCACCCTGGCCGGCAAGCGCGCCCTGGTGCTGGTGCTGCACGGCTGCGCCCAGACCGCGGCCGGCGACATCATCGACGGCACGTCCGACAAGGGCTATAACTGGAAAGGCGCCGCCGACAGCACCGGCGCCGTGATCCTGGCCCCGAACGCGACCGGCAACGTCTACAACTTTCACTGTTGGGACTGGGCCAAATCCACGCACAGTCGCAGCACCGGGCACAGCGGCGTGCTGCTCGACCTGATCAACCGTTTTGTCAGCAATCCGCAGTACGCGATCGATCCGAAGCAGGTGTACGTCACCGGCCTGTCCTCAGGCGGCGCCGAGACGATGGTGCTGGGCTGCCTGGCGCCGGACATTTTTGCCGGCATCGGCATCAATGCGGGCCCGGCGCTGGGTGCGTCTTCCAGCCAGATCGGCACGGTGCCGGCCGGCGTCACTGCCACGAGCGCCGGCAACAACTGCAAGAACCTGGCCGGCGCCAATGCGCCGCAGTTCGCCACCCAAGTGGCCAGCGTGATCTGGGGCACCAACGACTACACGGTGGCGCAGGGCTATGGCCCGCTCGACGCGGCGGCCATGCGCGTCGCCTACGGCGGCACCTACACCAAGGGCGCGGCCACCAGCGTGCCGACCGGCGGCAGCAACATCCCGCATACGGACGCGAACGGCAAGCTGCGCACCTCGGAAATCACGGTCACCGGGATGGGCCACGCCTGGCCGGCCGGCGCCGGCGGCCAGAACGCCAACTACGTCGACGCCACCAAGGTGAACTATCCGGCCTTCGTGATGGACTTCTGGTTCAGGAACAACCTGCGCGTGGCGCGGGCGGCAGCGCCGACCATGACGTCCTGCAGCGCCAGCGTCTCCGGCGCCACCGTGACGGTCAACGGCACCGCGGCCGGTACCATCGGCAGCTACCAGGTGGTGCTGAACGGGCCGACGCCGGTGAACGATGCGGCCGCCGGCAGCGGCGCAAGCTTCAGCAAGGCGTATTCGGCGCGCGCCGACGGCTATTACAGCGGCAGCGTCACGGCCACCGACAGCACGACCGGACTCAGCTCGAACGCCTGCGCCATCGCCCAATTCCTGGTCGGGACGGCGCCAGCATTGCAGGCCCCGGCCGGCCTGGCGGTCGGCGCGCGCACCGCCAGCAGCATCGCGCTGAGCTGGAATGCGTCGAACGGCGCGGTCGGCTACAACGTCTACCGCAACGGCACCAAAGTCAATGCGGCGGCAGTGGCATCGGCCAGTTATACCGATACCGGCCTGGCGGCGGCCACCAGCTACACCTATGCAGTCTCGGCGCTCGGCAACGGCGGGGTGGAAAGCGCGCGCTCGGCAACGGTGAGCGCCAGCACGACGTCGGGTTTCGCCTGCACCACGACCACTGCCAGCAATTACGCCCATGTGACGGCGGGACGTGCCTACAACAGCGGCGGCTATGCGCTGGCGAATGGTTCGAACCAGAACATGGGGCTGAACAACACGTTTTATACGAGCACGCTGGCGCAGACCGCGGCCGGCTATTACGTCATCGGCAACTGCCCCTGATGCCGGGCGCGCTGCTGCTGATGCTCGCCGCGGCCATGCCCGTGGCAGCCGACGCCGCGGGGCAGTTGCCGCCCTGGCTGGCGGGTAGCTGGGGAACGGCGGAGTCGCTGCATGCGGGCAGCACTAGGCAAACCGAACTGTACCTGGAGGCGGACGGTTTTGGCGTGATGGGCGCCTCGTCCGCTCCGGCCAGGCGCCTCGACGGCGCCGAAGCAGGCAAACCGGACGCGCGTGCGATCATCGGTTTGCCGGTGCGGGCGACGTTCGACGGCAGTACGCTGGTCATTCGCCCCTTCCTGCCACCGGGAAGGAAGGCAGGCCAGGATATCGTTTGCCGCTATGACGCAGCCGGCCCGAGCCTGGCATGCGTCGACGTGGAGGGCAGCATGCGGCGCCGCAGCGACACGGTGCCGGCCGAGGCAGGCGCCATCATCGAAGCGCTACGGCGCCCACCCGCCGCAAACAGCCGCTGAATCAGTAGCCGACCGCGCCCACGCCGGCGCTCAGCATCCAGCCGGCCAGCAGCAGGAAGGCCATCGACATCGCGAACAGCACCGAGATGCGGCGGTTGGCGACGCCGTCCTCGAACAGCGCCGGCTTGCCGTAGCCGAAGCCGACGTAATAGGCGTAGAACACGGTGGCCATATAGTGGATGGCGCCGAAGGTCTCGCCCAGTTCGCCTTTGCGCGGATGCTCGATCAGCAGGTGCGACAGCGCGACCAGCGTGACGTAGACGATCGATGCGCCCAGCGGCGGCAGGTACAGACCCATCTGCTCGACCCAGCGCTGCAGGCCGGGACGCTTGCGCGCCAAAAAGGGCAGGATCAGGTTGTGGGTCAGGCCGGCGACCACGATCAGTTTCAGCAGCACGTTCTTGTGCAGGCTGCCGCTGCCCACGGCCAGGTTGTGCAGGTTGGTTTCGGCCTGGCGGTTATTTTGCAGGAAGAATTCCGACGAGGTGATGTTCAGCACGCGCTGGAACCAGCTGATTTCTTCGAGCGCGGCCAGCGCCACCAGCGCCGTCAGGCCGCCCAGTACCAGCAGTTCGAACTTCGTGCTGCCTGGCTGGCGCCAGCGTTCGACGAACACAAAGCCCAGCAGGGCCGCAGTGGCCGTGAAGGCGAGGAACTGCATCCATTCGACGATCCCATCCTCCACCAGCAGGCGCCCCAGGGCGCGTTCGTCGCCGGACCAGGCCAGGGCCAGGCCAAGGATGAAGACGTTGATGGCGATCGCCATGAGGATCACCGGATGTGTATGCCATTTCCTGTTTGCCACCAACTACTCCTTATTGCTTGAAAATTGTTCGATCGGGACCGGCCGCAGGCCCGGTACGCCGGCGATCCGGCGGTCGGCGAGCCGGCGGTCGGCGAGCCGACGCAAGGCGCGCCTGGCCAGCGTGACCAGCGCCCAGCCCCATAACAGCGGGTCGAGCACGGCATCCCACAGGTTGCCGGTCGGCAGGCGCAGCAGGGTAAACAGCAGCAGCGCGCCCAGCAGCGCCAGGTGCTGGCGCCCGCCGCGCCCGCGCAGCAGCGCCAGCACGCAGCCAAGCATTGCGACCAGCGCCACGACCGGCGCCCCGACCGGGCCGAAGCCCGCATAATAATAGCCTTGCGACAGCCAGCCGATGGCGTCGAGGTAGAGCGCCAGGCCGGCAATGGCGATCGTGGCCGCCAGCGAGAGCGGCATCGGATAGCTTATTTGCGCACCCTGCCAGCGCGCGTGCAGCGCCAGCAGGCACAGTCCCAACAGCATGCCGCTCGGGTACTGGAAGGCCAGGCCCATCCAGTACGCGGGCGAGGCCTCGCCCGGCAGCGCCATCGCCACGGCAATCGCCGCCAGCAGCGCGCCGAAGACCGCGCGCGGCAAGCGCCGCGCTTGCGGCCACAGGGCCAGCAGCATGCTGGCAATGACGATGCCCCAGGCCACGCGGCCATAGGCGATTTGCCAGGCCAGATCGGGCAAACTCATTAGATACTCTCCCCGGTCTTGATACGGTAGGCGCGGTAAGCGATCGCCTGGCGCTGGTGGGTATAGGTCACGTGCAATTCGTCGCCGACCTGGTGCATGGTCGGGTAGGAGAATTCGTCGCCGGCCTTGCCGCTGGCGATGTCGTCGATGGTGCGCCAGGCATGGCCGTCGCTCGACATCGACAGGCGCAGGATGCTGCGCGAGGAGCCGCCTGCGACCACGTGGTTATGCAGCATGAGTAATTCGCCGCTTGTCAGGCGGATCACGGCGAGCGAGGTGCTGTGGTTGGGCAGGTCGAGCGCCGGCAGGTCTTGCCAGCTGGCGCCGCCGTCGCGGCTGGAGGCGTGCTGCACGCGCTGCTCGTCGCTGGCGTCGCGCATCCAGGCGCGTACTTCGGTGTTCGAGATCGGCACGATCGCCGGCTGCAGCGTCGACATGCGCGCGCCGATGCGCCCCAGGCGGGTCGGTTCGCCGCTGGCGTCGAAGGCCATCAGCATCGGATACTTGATGCCCAGTTCGAAATACACCGGCAGCCACCAGCCGCCATCGGCCAGGGCCACCGGTGAGGTACGCACCAGCACGCTGGTATTGAACAGGGGCGACAGCGGCAGCACGCGGTGCACCGCGAAATTCACGCCGGCATCCGGTGACACCATGTGGACGACGCGCGACGCGGCCCAGCCGCCCAGGCCGGTGGCCACGACATACAGGTGGACCTTGCCGTCGGGCGCAGTCCAGGCCACCGGATTGCCGATGCGGCGCACGCCAAAGCCGAGTGCGCGGCCGAGCGACTCGCGGCTGGCCACTTCCCAGGGCCTGCCCCAGCTGCCGTCGATGGTGCGCGCGGCATACACCTTGACGTCGGGGCCGCTCTCGCGGCTGCCGGCCCACCAGAAGGCCAGCATCCCGCCAGGCACGGTCGCCAAGGCGCTCGCATGGGCGGACGGGGCATTGGGCGGCGTCGGAATCAGCGCATTGGCGATTTCAGTCAGGCTCGCCCGGGCAGGCGAGGCGCCGGCGCCCATGCTCATTGCCGAGGGCGTCGGCGCGGCTCGGGTCCAGCGCAACGTTTCGGCGCCGAAGGCGGCGAGCACGGCGAGGGCGCAGGCAGCAAGGGTACGCCGGGAATGGCCGGGAAAAAAGTTCTGGGAAAGATGCATTGGAAACGCCGGCGCCACCGGTCTTGACCGGTCGAAACATCGATTTTATCCCGAACTGCCGGGAAAGTGCCGGGAAGTAAGCGGAAACAGCGTGGCGGGTGGCCGATCCGAGGCGCAAGCGGAGAGTATGATGGCCGATTGCTCACATTGAACCATCGGATTGACCATGAACCAGGACGGACAACTTACCCCAGGCGCGCTCGACGCGCTGCGCGCGCGCTTCGAGGAACAATCGCGCACCGCGCACACCTATTACACGGTCATGCACGCGATCAAGGGCGTTCTGGGCAATGACGATGCGGCCAACGACTGGATGAATGCCAAGCTGCCAGCCTGCGATGGCAAGACGCCGGCCGAACTGGTGGCCGAGGGCCGCGCCGACGCCGTGCTGGAACAGATCCGGGCTTTGACGCCCTGAAGATCAGCGCAGGTGTGCGATCTCGACCGAACCTTTTTCGTCGAAAATCGGGCACTCCTCGGCCAGGCGTACAGCGTGGTTGAAGTCGCTGGCGGCGATGATCGCATAGCCGGACAAGGCGCTGCTGCTCAGCTTGGGGCCGATCAGCCGGGTCGGTACTTCGACACTGCCGTGACTCAAGGCGCCGCGGTCGACCAGGGCTTCTCCGAGCCCGTCGAACCAGGCATTCCAGTTCTCGGTCTGATGCTGCGGGCCTTCGGCTTCGCCGATGGTGGCACCGCGAAACACGATCAAAAATTTTTCCATGCTGCTTCCCTTGCGCTGAGCTTGTGCACGCGGCGACGCGCCCCGTGCTTTACCTTAAACCAAGCGGCTCAGCGGTGACGCACGGTATCCCGGGAATGGCGATACCGTGCCGGTGTGACGGGTTCAGGACTTGTACTTCACGGCGCAGCCATACGGACGCGTCGTCGCCTGCGCCACGTTTTCGCCTTTCAGCACCGATTCCATCGCCGTTTTAAACAGGGGGTCGGCCTTCTCGATATCGGCCGGCTTGTTCGAGGCGATGCTGTCGATCCCGCCGGCGTAGCGTAGTATCCCCTTGGCATCGATGACGAACATGTGCGGCGTGGTGCGCGCGTCGTAGGATTTGCCGATCGTGCCCCCGGCATCGAGCAACACCGCGGTCGGCATCGCCTGGCGGCTGGCCGTCAGCTCGTCGGCCTTGGCGCCCGCCACATGGCCCTGCTCGCCAGGCGCGGAGGAGATCACGCTCAGCCACACGACGCCCGCCCCCTTTGCCTGTTTCTGCAAGGCTTGCATGTTCGACGATTTGTAGTGCTTCTGCACGTAAGGGCATTCATGGTTGGTCCATTCCAGCACCACGACCTTGCCCTTGAAATCGGACAGTTTGTGTTGCTGGCCTTTGCTGTCGACCGCCACGAAGGCAGGCGCGGCTTGCCCGACCGCGGGCGCCGCCATGGCCGGCAAGGCGCCCGCCAGGGCCGCCGTCATTACAGTAATGCGCAACAGGGCGCGGCGTGAAAGACTGTTCATGAAATCCCCTTGGTAAAAGTGCGTGGTGGAGTACTACTGCTTGAAAGACTCGGTAACGATTGCCTGGGTCAGCACCGGCGGCAAGACCACCGGCGCCTTGCCCGGCGCGTAATACGCATAAAACGGCAGGCCATCGCGTCCGAACGATTGCAAAAAGCGCGTGATGGCGGGATCGCGATTGGTCCAGTCGCCCTTCATGTAGACGACATTCTGCTCCTGCATGGCCTGCCGCACGGCGGGCGTCGACAAGGTCGTGCGTTCGTTGACCAGGCAGGTGATGCACCAGGCGGCGGTCATGTTGACGAACACCGGCTTGCCCTCGGCGCGCAGGCTGGCCAAACGCTCGGCGCTGTAGGCCTCGGCCTTGCCGGCCTGGGGCGCGGACGCAGAGGCAGCCGCCATCGGCGGTGCGGCCTGCAGGGTCGCCATCAAGCCGACCAGCCCGGCAGAGCAGGCCAGCGCAATGCCGCGCGGCCACCATGACTTGTTGACGCTTTGCTGCGACAGGCCGACCAGCCAGGCCACCAGGCCAACCAGGATGGTCCCGGCCAGGGCCATGCGCAGGCCGGCCTCGCCCGCCTGCTGGGCCAGCACCCACAACAGCCAGGCGGCGGTGGCGTACATCGGAAAGGCCATGGCCTGGCGCAGCCGCACCATCCACATGCCGGGCCGCGGCAGGCGCTGCGCCAGCGCCGGGAACAGTCCCAGCAACAGGAAAGGCAGCGCCAGGCCGAGGCCCATCATCGCAAACACGACCAGGCTGTACAGGGCCGGCGCCACCAGCGCCGAACCGATCGCCGCGCCCATGAAGGGCGCGGTGCAGGGCGTGGCCACCAGCACCGCCAGCAAGCCGGTGAAGAAGCTGCCGGCGTGTCCCTTGCGCTGCGCCAGGCCATGGCCGGCGCCGGCGAGCGTTGCGCCTACCTCGAACACGCCGGACAGGTTCAGGCCGATCGCCAGCATCAGCCAGCACATCGCCGCCACGAACAGCGGCGACTGGAACTGGAAGCCCCAGCCGACAGCGCTGCCGCCGGCACGCACGGCGAGCAAGACCAGCGCCAGCGCCATGAATGCAGCGAGCACCCCGAGGGTGTAGAACAGGCCGGACAGGCGCACCTCGCGGCGGTCGCCGCCGGACATGCCGGCCAGGGCCGCCGCCTTGATCGCCAGCACCGGAAATACGCAAGGCATCAGGTTCAGGATCAGGCCGCCGAGGAAAGCGAAACCGGCCATTTGCCAGAGCGGCAAGGCCGGCGCCAGTTCACTGGCGGCGGCAGTTGCAGCGGCAGTTCCAGCAGTGGCGGCGGGCGTCGCCAGTTCCAGCGTGAACCAGCGTTTCTGGCCGCCACCATCGGTAATGCGCAGCAGCCCTTGCGAGCTTGCCGGTGTATATGCCTGGCCCTTCCTGAGCGTCAGGTGCATGGCGCCCTGCCCCACAGTCAAAGGCTGCTCGGCAACGTGGTCGACGATGCCCCAGGTTTCCGGGAAATACAGCGCCGATTGCACCGACTGCGGCGAGATGCCCTCGCCCTTGATCGTCAATTGCAGTGTCGGCTGGCCGGCCTTGACCGACACTTGCCAGGGCAGCGCCTGCGGCCGCCGATCGTCCGCCGTGCCGAACAGGGCGCGCAGCGCCGCGCTTGCCGGGCGCCCACTCGCCTCCACCGGCAGGCTCAAGGCGAATTTGCCTTCTTCCGGAATGCATTCCTTTTCGCAGACCACCCAGTCGGCATTCGCGGCGATCAGCAGCCGGCTGCCGGGTTGCGCATCGCGCGGGACGGTCAAGCGCATCGGAAAGACGATCTCGTTCTCGTAACCATAGCTGGCCACCGGCCCGATGATGAAGCGATCCGGTCCGGGCCAGTCGATGGCGCCGACCGTGGCGCCTTTCGGCAAGGTAAACGCGATGTTCGGCGGCGAGCCCGCATCGCCAGGATTTTTCCAGTAGGTATGCCAACCCGGCGCCAGGCGCTGGCGCAGGCCGATGCGCAGGGTTTGTCCCGGGCTGACGGCGGCCTGTTCGCTCACCAGCGTTACCGTGGCGCGCGGACTCGTCTGCACATTGCTTTCTTCGGCGAACGCCGGCGCCGGCAGCAGCAGGGCAAGCAACAGGGCGACGAAGGGGAACATTCCGCGCATGACGAAGTGAGTAATGGAGAGTGGACAGTCCCTGCAAAACTAACACGTTGCCATACGCTTGAGCAATCGGCAAGCGCCCGAATCGGAAATCAGGCCGGCTCTTCCGGCGCCTGCGTCATGCGCACGAACAGCGGCGCGACCAGCAGGCCCAGTTCGAAGAGCAGGCACATCGGAATGGCGAGGGCCAGCTGGCTGACCACGTCCGGCGGCGTGACGATGGCGGCAATCACGAAAGCGCCGACGATCAGGTAGGGACGGATTTCCTTGAGCTTTTCGATGCTGACGATGCCCATGCGCACCAGGATGATGACCACCACCGGCACTTCGAAGGTGGCCCCGAAGGCCAGGCACATAGACATCACGAAATCGAGGTAGTTCTCGATGTCCGGCATCACCGCGATCGAGGACGGGGCGAATTCGGCAATGAAGTGGAACACGCGCCCGAACACCAGGAAATAGCAAAACGCGACGCCGGCGATGAACAGCCCGGACGACGAGATGACCAGCGGCAGCACCAGGCGTTTTTCGTGGGCGTACAGGCCGGGTGCGACAAAGGCCCACAGCTGGTAGAACACCCAGGGCAGCGCGACGATCAGCGCGAACATCAGCGTCACCTTCATCGGCACCAGGAAGGGCGAGACGATGCCGGTGGCGATCATGGTCGCTCCGGGCGGCAGCGACTGCAGCATCGGGGTGGCGAGGAAGTCGTACACCTCCTTCGGTCCCGGCCAGATCATCAAGCCGATGCAGACGATGGCCACGCCAATAATGGCCTTGACCAGGCGGTCGCGCAGTTCGATCAGGTGGGAGATGAAGGTTTCTTCGACTGGCGCTTCTTCGGTCATTTAAAAGAAAGAACTATTGGATTTGAGGCCCGGACGGAACTTGCGCACGCGCGCGGCGCCCGACAGTACCCGGGTCTTGCCGCCGTGGCGGTTCTTGTACCACGCAGGAATGGCCGAGGAACGCACCAGCTTCTTGCGCCTGAAATCCTTCGCCTTGCGCTCGAGGTCGCCCAGACTGGCGGGCGGAGGCGGCGCGCCGGGCTGGAAGTCGCCATTCCAGGCCGACTCGACGTCCTTCATGCTGCTGGAAAAGTGGTGCTCGACATCGGACTGGAACTCGCTCGCGGTATCGTGCACTTCCTTGGACAGGTTGCGCAACTCGTCGAGCTCGATCTCGCGGCTGACCTCGGACTTGACGTCGTGCAGGTAGCGCTGGGCGCGCCCGTACAGGGTGCCCGCCATGCGCGCCACTTTCGGCAACTTTTCAGGGCCGATCACGATCAGCGCCACCACACCGATGATGGCGATCTTCGACAGTCCCAGGTCAATCATGGAGCAAGCATCCGCTTACGAACGGTGCTTTTCGCGGGTTTCGACGTCGATCGTCGTCTTGTCCCCGACTTGCTGGGTGGTATGGGTCGTGTGGACCGTCGCATCCGGCGTGACAACGGTCTTGTCTTCGTCGCCCTTGACGCCATCCTTGAAGCCTTTGACGGCCTTGCCGATGTCGGAACCGACATTCCCCAGTTTTTTGGTGCCGAACAGCAGTACCACCACGACCAGCACGATTACCCAGTGCCAAATGCTCATTGAACCCATCATTATCTCCTCGGCGGGCGCAGGCGCCCTTCAATCAGTGAAGCCTACCGTACCAGTATAAGCGATGCAGCGCATCCGTGGCCGGTTCGGCATGTTGGCGGTAAGTATCAAGTCCCCAGGCCGCGCCACGGGCGGGGGCCGCCGTAGACGTGCATATGCAGGTGATACACCTCTTGCCCGCCGTTCGGCCCGGTATTGATCAAGGTTTTGAAACCGCCGCTGCGCTTGCCTTCAGCGTCCGTCGTCACGGCAATACCGTGTTCGGCGGCCAGCTTCGGCGCCAGCGCCAGCATCCGGCCGAGCACCGCGGTGTGCTCCTCGGTGACGTCCGACAGCGTGCTGACGTGCTGCTTCGGGATCACCAGCAGGTGCACCGGCGCGGCCGGGTTGATGTCCTTGAAGGCGAGCACCTCGTCGTCTTCAAAGATGATGTCGGCCGGAATCTGCCTGGCGACGATCTTGCAGAAAATGCAGTTATCCATAATGCCTCCAGCGAAGTCAGTGTTATTCATGGTACATGCGAACGATGACGCGGCAATGACCGCTCCCCAGACTTACGCGTCTGCACGGGAAGCTTTTTCTTCGAGCCCCGAAATACCTTCGCGTCGGGCCAGCTCATCGAGCACCTGTTGCGGCGTGAGGTCGAACTTTGCCAGCAGCACCAGCGAATGGAACCACAGGTCCGCGCATTCATACAGCAGCTTGGTTGAATCGCCGGAAACGCGCGCATCCTTGGCGGCCATTACGGTTTCCGTTGCTTCCTCGCCGATCTTCTTGAGGATGGCGTCGTCGCCCTTGGCGAACAGTTTGGCGACATACGAGCTGGCCGGGTCGCCGCCGTTTTCCGGCTTGCGCGATTCGATGACCTGGGCCAGGCGGGCAAGCGTGGTGCTCATGGCGTCTTTTTCGGGTTGGTGTAGATGGTGTCGGGGTCTTGCAGCACGGGATCGACCGCCTGCCAGTCCTCGCCGTCGAATTTCTGGAAGAAGCAGGAGTGGCGGCCGGTGTGGCAGGCGATGCCGCCACGCTGCTCGATCTTCAGCAAGACCACGTCTTCGTCGCAGTCGAGGCGCATTTCCAGCACCTTCTGGGTGTGGCCGGACTCTTCGCCCTTGTGCCAGAGTTTTTTACGCGAGCGGCTCCAGTACACGGCTTCGCCGGTCTCGACGGTGCGCGCCAGGGCGTCGCGGTTCATCCAGGCGAACATCAGGATGTCGCCGCTGGCCGCTTCCTGGGCGATCACCGGCACCAGGCCGTTTTCATCCCAGCGCACTTTTTTCAGCCATTTCGCGTTGGCGGCCAGCGTTGTCGATGGATTGGTCATGCTTACTCCAGGCGCATCGGGATGCCGAGATTGGCCATGAAGCGCTTGGCTTCGCCCACCGTGTGCTGCCCGTAATGAAAAATGGAAGCGGCCAGTACCGCATCCGCATGGCCTTCCAGCACGCCGTCGGCCAGGTCTTGCAGGCTGCCGACGCCGCCCGAGGCGACCACGGAAATGCCGACCGCGTCCGACACGGCGCGTGTCAGGCCAAGGTCGAAACCGGACTTGGTGCCGTCGCGGTCCATGCTGGTGAGCAGCAGCTCGCCGGCGCCGAGCGCTTCCAGCCGCTTGGCCCACTCGACCGCATCGAGGCCGGTGGCATTGCGGCCGCCATGGGTGAACACTTCCCATTTGCCCGGCGCGACCTGCTTGGCGTCGATGGCGACCACGATGCACTGGGCGCCGTGCTTCTGCGAGCTTTCATACACCAGCTGCGGGTTCTGCACGGCCGAGGTGTTCATCGACACCTTGTCGGCGCCGGCGTTGAGCAGGCGCCGCACGTCTTCGACCTTGCGCACGCCGCCGCCGACGGTCAAGGGAATGAAGACGGTGGCGGCGACCCGCTCGATGATCGGCAGGATCAGGTCGCGGCCGTCGCTCGATGCGGTGATGTCGAGGAAGGTGAGCTCGTCGGCGCCCTGCCCGTCGTAGCGGCGCGCGATCTCGACCGGATCGCCGGCATCGCGCAGTTCAGTGAAATTGACGCCCTTGACGACACGACCGCCGGTCACGTCGAGGCAGGGGATGATGCGTTTTGCCAGCATAAGTGTCGGTGAGCCCTCAGGCTTCTTCGCCCGCGGTGAGTTCGTCGGCGCGCAACTGGGCCGAGGCCAGGTCGAGCGTGCCTTCATAGATCGAACGGCCGCAGATCACGCCCTCGATGCCTTCGTCCTGCACCGCGCACAGCGCCTCGACGTCGGCCAGGTTGTGCAGCCCGCCGGAAGCGATGACGGGGATGCGCACGGCCTGCGCCAGGCGCACCGTCGCTTCGATGTTGATGCCGCCCATCATGCCGTCGCGGCCGATGTCGGTGTAGATGATCGATTCGACGCCGTAGCCCTCGAATTTCTGCGCCAAGTCGATCACTTCGTGGCCGCTCATCTTGCTCCAGCCATCGGTGGCGACCTTGCCGTCTTTCGCGTCGAGGCCGACGATGATCGATCCCGGGAAGGCGCCGCAGGCGTCGTGCAGGAAGCCGGGGTTTTTGACGGCGGCGGTGCCGACGATGATGTAGGTGATGCCGTCGTCGAGGTAGCGCTCGATGGTGTCGAGGTCGCGGATGCCGCCGCCCAGCTGCACCGGGATTTCGTCGATGCCGTTTTCCTGGGCGAACTCCTGGACGACCTGGATGATCGATTTGATGGCCGGCTCGTTCTTCGGCTTGCCCGCGAAGGCCCCGTTCAGGTCGACCAGGTGCAGGCGGCGCGCGCCCTTCTTGAGCCAGTGCAGCGCCATTTCGGCGGGGTCTTCGGAGAAGACGGTGGCGAGGTCCATATCGCCCTGTTTCAGGCGAACGCAGTGACCGTCTTTCAGGTCGATGGCGGGGATCAGCAGCATGGTCGTTGTCGCTAAATTAGCTTTGAGTGAACGGTGACGTGAACGCAGGTGCGTTCACGGATTCCAGTGGATGAAGTTCCGGTACAGGCGCAGGCCGGCGGCCGCGCTTTTCTCGGGGTGGAACTGGGTCGCGACGATGTTCTCGCGCGCTACGGCGCAGGCATAGGCGCCGCCGTAATCGGCTTCGCCAATGGTGTCGCTGTCAAGCTCGGGCACCACGTAATAGCTGTGCACGAAATAAAAATAGCTGCCGTCCTCGACACCTTCCCAGAGCGGATGCGCGCGCGTCTGGCGTACGCGGTTCCAGCCCATTTGCGGCACTTTGAAACGCGAGCCGTCGGCTTGCAGCTTGCCGTCCAATTGAAAGCGCACCACCTTGCCCGGCAACAGGCCCAGGCCCGGCGTACCCTCGTTTTCCTCGCTCTCGTCGAACAGCATCTGCTCGCCGACGCAGACACCCATGGTCGGACGGTTTTTCATCGCGCGCAGCAAGGCTTCCTCGGCGCCGGATTCGCGCAGGCTGCGCATGCAGTCGCGCATCGCGCCCTGCCCCGGCAGCACGATGCGGTCGGCCGCATCGATGTCGGCCGGCTTGTTCGAGACCAGGATGTCGGCGTCCGGCGCCGCGGCCCGCAGCGCCTGCGCCACCGAGCGCAGGTTGCCCAGGCCATCGACCACAACAATCTTGTTCGTCATGGCGCTTACAGGGAGCCTTTGGTCGAAGGGATGATGCCGGCGGCGCGCTCATCCAACGTGGTGGCCATCCGCAGCGCGCGCCCGAACGCTTTAAAGACCGTTTCGCACTGGTGGTGCGCATTCACGCCGCGCAGGTTGTCGATGTGCAGGGTCACGCCGGCGTGGTTCACGAAGCCGCGGAAAAATTCGCCGGTCAGATCGACGTCGAAGCCGCCGATCATGGCGCGCGTCCAGGGGATGTGCATTTCCAGGCCCGGGCGGCCCGAGAAATCGATGACCACGCGCGACAAGGCTTCGTCGAGCGGCACGTAGGAATGGCCGTAGCGGGTCATGCCCTTCTTGTCGCCGACCGCCTTGGCGATCGCCATGCCGAGCGTGATGCCGGTGTCCTCGACCGTGTGGTGGGCGTCGATGTGCAGGTCACCCACGGCCTCGACTTCCAGGTCGATCATGCCGTGGCGGGCGATCTGGTCGAGCATGTGGTCGAGGAAGGGCACGCCGGTATTGAGCTTCTGGCGGCCAGTACCGTCGAGGTTGAGCGAGACGCGGATCTGCGTTTCGTTGGTGTTGCGGGTGATGTCTGCGGTGCGGGTCATTAAGATGCTCGTCGAATCAGGCGCCGGGCTGGAGGGCTGCCTTCAGGCCATTCAGGAATGCGGAATTTTCTTCCGGTGTACTGACCGTGACACGAATGCAATTGGCCAGCATTGGCATTTTACTCAAATTTTTGATTAGCACCTTCTCGGACAGCAGTTTCTCGCAGACCGTATCGGCATTTGGCACGCGCAGCGCGATGAAATTCGCGCTGGACGTAAATACTTCGACCCCGGGCAGGGCCGCCAGTTCGGCCGACAGCAGCGCGCGCTCGGCGTTGATCGCCTCGGCCTGGGCGTCGAGCACCTCGACGTGCTCCAGCACGAACTCGGCCGCCACTTGGGTGAGGACGTTGACGTTGTAGGGCGGGCGCACCTTCTCGAATTCGGCCAGCAGCTGCGGCGCCGCGCTCATGTAGCCGAGGCGGATGCCGGCCAGGCCCAGCTTGGACACGGTGCGCATCACGATCAGGTTTTCGAATTCGGGCAGGCGGTCCATGAAGGTCTGGCGCGCGAAGGGTTGATAGGCTTCGTCGAGCACGGCGATGCCGTTTTCTCCCAGCGCCGCCAGGATCGCTTCGATGTCTTCGACTGCGTACAGGTTGCCGGTCGGGTTGTTCGGATAGGCCAGGAAGACCACGGCCGGCTGGTGCAGGGCAATCGCGGCCAGCATCGCTTCCATGTCGAGCGAAAAGTCCTTGTTCAACTTCACGCCGACAAAATCGGCCCCGGCAAACTGGGCCGAACGTGCGTACATGACAAAGGCGGGCACCGGCGCCAGCACGGTGGCGCGCCGTTTCTGGTTGGCCACCGTGGTGACCACGATCTGGATCAGCTCATCGGATCCGTTGCCGAGCATGACGTCGTAGCCGGCCGGGATGCCGAGCTTGTCGCAGACCTTGGCCTTGAGCGTGGCGTAGGAGCCGCGCGGATAACGGTTCAGCACCGCATCGGCCAGGCGCTGGCCCAGCTCGTCGCGCAGCGCGCGCGGCAGCGTGTACGGGTTTTCCATCTGGTCGAGCATGATGAAGCCGTCGGCGTCGGCCACGGCGTAGGCGACGTTGGCGCGGACATCCTCGCGGATGACGTTGGCGATCAGGTTGTCGATAAAGCTCATGCTTCTTCCTCGGTGGCGGGATTGGTTGCCTTGGCGGCGCGGATGGCGGCCTTGGCCTCGCGCGCGATGCTCTTGCGCTGCTTGATGGTCAAGTTCGGCGTGTTCGATGCCAGGCGCGCTTCGATGATGGCGCAGTATTCCGGGTTGAGCTCGAAACCGGCGTACCGGCGCCCGGTGTTGCGCGCGGCGATGGCCGTGGTGCCGCTGCCCATGAAGGGGTCGAGCACGACCCCGCCCGGCGGACAGGAGGCCTTGATCATGCGCTCGATGATCTCGAGCGGCTTCTGGGTCGGATGGTCGGCGCGTTCCGGATGCTCGCGGTGCAGGCGCGACACGCTCCATACGTCCTTCGGGTTGTAGCCGACTTCCAGCCATTTGGCGCCGACGAAAATCGAGCGCGAACGCGCCTTCTTGGTGGCCTCGTCATACGGGATGCGCACCGCGTCGAGATCGAAATAATAATCCTTGCGCTTCACAAAAAACCCGATCGTGTCGTGCACCGACGAAAAGCTGCGCACGCTGCCGCCCATCGAGGGTACGCGCCGGTCCCAGATGATCTCGTTCATCATCGTCATGCGCTTTTTCAGCATGACGAAGATCTCGGGTGCGAAGCGCCAGGTCAGGAAGATGTACAGGCTGCCGTTGGCGCTCAGCTTGGGCAGCGCCGCCGTGACCCACTCCTCGGTCCAGGCCAGGTAGGCTTCGACGCTTTGCTGGTCGGAGCCGTTGCCGTAGTCCTTGCCGAGATTGTAGGGCGGGTCGGTCAGGATCAGGTCAACGGCGCCGTCGGGGATGCGCGCCAGTCCCGCCAGCGCATCCTCGCAAAAGACCTGGTTGACCCAGTCCGTCATGACGGTTTGATTCGCAGCTCCGCGCTGCGCGCGTGTGCTTGCAGGCCTTCGCCATACGCGATCTCGGCGGCGACCTTGCCCAGGGTCTGGGCGCCCGCCTCACTCACTTCGATCATCGACGAGCGTTTCTGGAAATCGTAGACGCCCAGCGGCGACGAAAAGCGCGCCGTGCGCGAAGTCGGCAGCACGTGGTTCGGGCCGCAGCAGTAGTCGCCCAGTGACTCCGACGAGAAGCGGCCCAGGAAAATGGCGCCGGCATGGCGGATCTGCTCGGCCCACTGGCGCGGGTTCTCGGCCGAGATCTCGAGGTGTTCGGCGGCGATGTCGTTGGCGATCGCGCAGGCCTCGGCCATGTCGCGCACTTTGACCAGTGCGCCGCGGTCGGTCAGCGAGGTGACGATCGTGTCGCGCCGGGTCATGGTCGGCAGCAGCTTGTGGATGCTCGCTTCGACCCGGGCGATGTAATCGGCGTCGGGACAGAGCAGGATCGCCTGCGCCAGTTCGTCGTGCTCGGCCTGCGAGAACAGGTCCATCGCGACCCAGTCCGGATCGGTGGTGCCGTCGCACAGCACCAGGATTTCGGAGGGACCGGCGATCATGTCGATGCCGACCGTGCCGAACACGCGGCGCTTGGCGGCGGCGACATAGGCGTTGCCGGGACCGACGATTTTATCGACCGCCGGAATCGTTTCGGTGCCATAAGCCAGGGCGCCGACCGCCTGGGCGCCGCCGATGGTGATCACGCGCGTCACGCCGGCGATCGCGGCGGCCGCCAGCACGAACTGGTTTTTGACGCCGTCCGGGGTCGGCACCACCATGACGATGTCCTTGACGCCGGCCACCTTGGCGGGAATCGCATTCATCAGTACCGACGAGGGGTAGGTGGCCTTGCCGCCGGGGACGTAGATGCCGACCCGGTCGAGCGGGGTGACGCGCTGGCCGAGGGTGGTGCCGTCAGGCTCGGTGTAGGTAAAACCGCTCAGCTCCTGCTTCTGGCGCTCGTGGAAGACGCGGATGCGTTCGGCGGCCGTCTGCAGGGCCGCGCGCTGGGCGTCCGGCAGGCTGCTTAGTGCCGCCTGCAGTTCGTCCTGGCCCAGGTCGAAGGCGGCCATGCTGGTGGCGTCCACGCGGTCGAAACGGTTGGTGTACGCCAGCACCGCCGCGTCGCCGCGCGCCTTCACGTCGCGCAGGATGCCGGCCACGCTGGACTCGATCGCATCGTCGGTCGCCGCCTCGAAGGCGAGCAGCGCATGCAGCTGCTGCTGGAAGCCCTCGTGGGTGGAATCGAGTTTGCGGATCCGGATCGACATGGTCAGCCTTGTAGTGTGGAGGCCCGTTCGAAGGCCTCGATGATGGGTTGCAGGCGCGCGCGCTTAAGTTTCAAGGCGGCCTGGTTCACGACCAGGCGCGAGGAAATGTCCATGATCTTTTCGACTTCCACCAGGTTGTTCGCGCGCAGGGTGTTGCCGGTCGAGACCACGTCGACGATGGCGTCCGACAGCCCGACCAGCGGCGCCAGCTCCATCGAGCCGTACAGTTTGATGAGGTCGACGTGCACGCCCTTCGCCGCGAAGTGCTGGCGCGCGGTATTCACGAACTTGGTCGCCACGCGCAGGCGCGCGCCCTGGCGCACGGCGCTGGCGTAATCGAAGCCGGCGTTCACCGCCACCGACATGCGGCAGCTGGCGATGTTCAAATCGACCGGCTGGTACATCCCCTCGCCGCCATGCTCGAGCAGCACGTCCTTGCCGGCCACGCCGAAGTCGGCAGCGCCGTACTGGACGTAGGTCGGCACGTCGCTGGCGCGCACGATCAGCACCCGCACTTGCGGGTCGTTGGTCGGCAGGATCAGCTTGCGCGAGGTCTCCGGGTTTTCCAGCACCCGGATGCCGGCCGCTTCGAGCAGCGGCAGCGTGTCCTCGAAAATCCGGCCTTTCGACAGCGCCAGGATCAGGCCATCGTCAGGCGATTGGGTTGCGATCGTCATACCGATTATTTGATGCGCACGATGTCCGCGCCCACCTTCGACAGCTTGACTTCCATGCGGTCGTAGCCACGGTCGAGGTGATAGATGCGGTCGATCACGGTCGTGCCCTGGGCCGCCATGGCGGCGATCACCAGCGAGGCCGAGGCGCGCAGGTCGGTCGCCATCACTTGGGCGCCGACCAGGCGCTCGACGCCCTTGATGAAGGCGGTATTCCCTTCGGTGGTAATGGACGCGCCGAGGCGGTTCATCTCCTGCACATGCATGAAGCGGTTCTCGAAAATGGTCTCCGTCACCTGGCTCGGGCCGGCGGCAATCGTATTGACCGCCATGAACTGGGCCTGCATGTCGGTCGGGAAGCCCGGATATTCGGTGGTGCGGAAGGACACCGGCCGCGGGCGCGCATCCATGCGGGCGCGGATGGTGTTTTGCTGAACGTCGAGCTGGACGCCCACTTCGCGCAATTTATCGAGCGCGACATCGAAGATGTCAGTGCGGGTATTGGTCAGCAGGATGTCGCCGCCGGTGGCCGCCACCGCGCACAGGAAAGTGGCCGCTTCGATGCGGTCGGAAATCACGGCGTGCTTCGCGCCATGCAGTTCGCTCACGCCCTGAATCACCAGGCGGTCGGTGCCGATGCCGTCGATCCTGGCGCCCATCGCCACCAGCAGATTGGCCAGGTCGGTCACTTCCGGCTCGCGCGCGGCGTTTTCCAGGATCGTCTCACCGTCGGCCAGGGTCGCGGCCATCAGCAAATTCTCGGTGCCGGTGACGGTGATCATGTCGGTCAGGATGCGCGCACCCTTGAGCTTTTTCGCCTTGGCGTAGATGTAGCCGCCTTCGATCGTGATCTCGGCGCCCATCTGGCGCAGGCCCTTGATGTGCTGGTCGACGGGACGCGAACCGATCGCGCAGCCGCCCGGCAGCGACACCTTGGCTTCGCCGAAGCGCGCCAGCAGGGGACCGAGCACCAGGATCGACGCGCGCATGGTCTTCACCAGTTCATACGGCGCTTCCAGGCTGCTGATGTTGGCGCCGTTCAGCGTCACGTTTTCGTCGTCTTGACTGACTTTCAAACCGGTCTGCTCAAGCAGGCGCAGGATGGTTTTCACGTCGTGCAGGCGCGGCACGTTCGACAGTTCGAGGTCGCCGCTAGTGAGCAGGCCGGCGCACAGGATCGGCAGCGCCGCGTTCTTGGCGCCGGATACCGCGATTTCGCCGTTCAGGGGTTTGCCGCCAACGATCTGGAGTTTGTCCATGCTCAGCCTCCGTATTCTTCAGGGGTCAGGGTTTTCATCGACAGCGCGTGGATCTCTTCGCGCATGCGGTCGCCGAGCGCCGCATACACCAGCTGATGACGCTGGATCGGGCGCTTGCCGGCAAAGGCCGGCGACACGATCAGGGCCGAGAAATGGCGTCCATCGCCCTCGACCTGCAGGTGCGTGCATTGCAGGCCGTTTTCGATGTAGCTGTGGATCAGTTCTGGAGTGGTCGACACGATAATTCCTAAATAATTAATCTGCAGCGCGTTTATCTTGCTCAGTGGCGCAGCTTGTAGCCGTGCCGCAGCAAATTGATCGCCACCACCGCCAGTACCGCGAAGAACGCGGAGACGACGGCGAGGCTGGTCCACGGCGAAATGTCCGACTGGCCGAAGAAGCCGCGGCGGAACCCGTCAATCATATAAAAGAACGGGTTGAAATGCGAGACCGCCTGCCAGAAGGGCGGCAGCGAGTGGATCGAATAGAACACGCCGGCAAGGAAGGTGGCCGGCACGATCAGGAAATTCTGGAAAGCGGCGAGCTGGTCGAATTTATCGGCCCAGATGCCGGCGATCACGCCCAGCGTTCCCAGGATGGCCGCGCCCAGCAGCGCGAACACGATGATCCACACCGGCTCGGCAAAACTGAGGTGCGCGAACCAGGCAGTGATTGCAAACACGCCGGCCCCGACCACGACGCCGCGCACCACCGACGCCGATACGTAGGCGAGCAGGATTTCCCAGTGCGACAGCGGCGGCAACAGGATGAACACCAGATTGCCGGTGATTTTGGATTGAATGAGCGAGGACGAGGCATTCGAAAAGGCGTTCTGCAGCACGCTCATCATCACCAGGCCCGGCACCAGGAAGGCGGTATAGCTTACGCCCGGATACACCTCGACCCGGCCTTCGAGCACATGGCCGAAGATCAGCAGGTACAGCATCGCGGTCAGGATCGGCGCGGCCACGGTTTGCGTGGCGACCTTCCAGAAGCGCAGTATTTCCTTGAAGAACAGAGTGCGGAAGCCGACGGAAACAAAATTCATTGTGCGGCCCCTGATTGTCCGTCGCTGACGATTTGCAAGAAAATATCCTCGAGGTCGGCCTGCTGGAGTTGCATCTCGTCGATGACGGCGCCGCTCTCGCGCAGGCGCCCCAGGATCGGCTCGACTTCCGCATAATCGTTGACGCGCAGGCTGTACTTGTTGCCCGCACCATTGCCGTGTTCGTCATGCGACACCAAATGGCGCAAGTCCTGGGGCAAGTCGCCGCTTTTCAGGTGCACGATCAGCTGCGAACCGGACACGCGGCGCAGCAGCGCGCTCATGGTGTCGAGCGCGACCACCTTACCGGATTTGAGCATCGCCACGCGCTGGCACATGGCTTGCGCTTCTTCGAGGTAGTGGGTGGTGAGGACGACCGTGTGGCCGCCTTCGCGGTTCAAACGCGAAATGAATTTCCACAAGGTCTGGCGCAGCTCGACGTCGACGCCGGCGGTCGGCTCGTCGAGGACGATCACCGGCGGCTTGTGCACCAGCGCCTGGGCCACCAGTACACGCCGCTTCATGCCGCCCGAGAGCGCGCGCATGTTGACGTCGGCCTTGTTGGTCAGGTCGAGGTTGTCCATTACCTCGTCGATCCACTTGTCGTTATTCTTGATGCCGAAGTAACCGGACTGCAGGCGCAGCGTTTCGCGCACGGTGAAGAAGGGATCGAAGACGAGTTCCTGCGGCACCACGCCAAGTTTCTTGCGCGCTTCGCGGAAATCGGTGACGACGTCATGGCCGTGAATGCTCACGTTGCCGACATCTGGGCGGATCAGCCCGGCGATGGTGGAAATCAGTGTGGTTTTGCCGGCCCCGTTGGGGCCCAGCAGGCCGAAGAACTCGCCCTGCTCGATCGTCAGAGAAACGCCTTTTAGGGCCTTGAAGGCCTTGTAGCTTTTCTCGACGCTGTTAATCTGGATCGCTGTCATTCTTCTTCGGGAGACCGAGCGGGGAAACGACCCATTATAGGGGAAATCGGGAATGGAAGAGGCTGGTGGGGTGGCAATCGGTCGACGCATAAACGTAGGGTGGGCGGCTACGCCGCTCACGCGTTCAGCAAGTGGGTGCTAAAACGCAGCGTGGTTTTGCACCCGCCAGTTGAACGCGTGAGCAAGGAACCCGCCCACCCTAGGTGCTCACCCGCGCGCCAGCACCCCGTCGAGCCCGTACAACTGCGTCAGCGCATCAATATTGCCAGGCACATTGATGAAGGTGAGCGTTTGGCCGGCATCGCTTGCGCGGCGCTGCCAGGCGAGCAGCAAGGCCACGCCGGACGAGTCGGCGGTGCGCACACCGCCGAGGTCGAACACGGTCTCGCCGGCCTCGATCGCGACGCAGCCCTGCTCCAGCGCCGCCTGGGCGGTGTCGAAGGTCAGGGCGTCGAGCGACAGCATCGGATTTGCTTCGGCCATGCTTACTTCGGGGCCTTCAGCGGCTTGCTCGCCAGCTGCTTGTTGCGCTCGGCCAGCTTGGCGATCAGGCCATCGACGCCCGACTTGTTGATTTCAGCGGCGAAGGTGCCCTTGTAGGTCTCGACCAGCCACGCGCCGAGCACGTTGATGTCGTAGATCTTCCAGCCGCCGGCGGTCTTGGCCAGGCGATAGTTCAGGGTGATCGGCTCGCCGCGGGCGACGTTCACCTGCGAACGCACTTCGACGTCGGTGTCGGTCGCGGCCGAACGCATCGGCTTGAACTCGACCGTTTCGTTCTTGATCTGCGACAGCGCGCCCGAGTAGGTGTACACCAGCAGCGTGCGGAATTCTTCCGACAGGCGCTTTTGCTGGTCCGGGGTTGCCGTGCGCCAGAAGCGGCCGGCGGCCTGGGCGGTCATTTTCTCGGCATCCACGTGCGGCAGGATTTTCGAGTTGACCAGTTCCATGATGCGGCTGCGGTTGCCGGCCTGGATGTCCTTGTCGGCCTTGACGGTCTCGATGACGTCGGCGCTGATGCGCTTGACGAGCACGTCCGGCGCTTCGGTCTGGGCGCGGGCAGGTGCGGCGATGACGGTGGTGGCGAATGCGATGGTGGCTGCAGTAGCGATGAGTTGGGCGATTGGTTTCATGGGCTCTCTTTTTTGATCGTTTGCGGTAATGTTGGAGTATGCACCGCTTCCAGCCGCGCACGCTCCAACGTCATATCTGCATACAATTCTTACGGTTCGTCTTACTTGGCTGGCGGATTGCTCGCTGGCGCGGGATCGGCCACCACCTGGGTGTTGGGCGCTGCCGGCGCTGCTGGTGCTGCCTGCGCTGGCGCATCCTTGGCCGGGGCCGCTGCATCCTTGGCGGCTGCCGCGGCGTCGTCGGCTGCCTCTTCCGAACGCGCGCTTTCGCCGTCGCGCACCTGGCTCTCGCGGCGCTGCATGTAACCGTCGCGGATGAAATCGTAACGGTCGAGGGCGGCATCTTCGAACAGGTTCGACGCGTCGAGCAGCGCGGCGCGCTTGTCGATCACGCGCGTGCCGATACCGATATTACGCACATTGACCGGGGTTTTATAGGCCCAGATGTCGCCGGCAAAATCGGCCGGCAAGGCGGCGGTATCGCGCAGCGTCGATGGGCCCAGGATCGGCAACATCACGAACGGACCTGGAGGAATGCCCCAGACGCCGAGCGTCTGGCCGAAATCTTCATTGTGTTTCTGCAGTCCCGCTTCCGAGGCGATGTCGAGCAGGCCGGCAAGGCCGAAGGTCGAGTTCAGTGCGAAACGCGTGAAGTCGGTCATGCCGGCTTCGCCCTTGCCTTGCAGCAGGTTATTTACCGAACTCCAGGCATCCGACAAATTGCCGAAGAAATTGCTCACGCCCGTCTGGGCAAAGCTCGGCAGCACCTTCTGGTAGGCGGTGGCGGCCGGCTTCAGGGCCACACGGTCGACCGCATCGTTGAATGCAAACGAGGCGCGGTTGAATTTTTCCAGCGGGTCTTGCGGATTGGCTGGTGTAGCGCAGCCGGCCAGCGTCACGCAGGCAGCCAGGGCCAATGCCAGGCGTGTGCCGCGTGGAGCGGTAGTCGTGTTCTTGCTTTTCATTCGCCTTCCTTTCCTTCGGCCGCTTTGCTGTAGATGAACTGATTGATCAGGTCTTCCAGCACGGTGGCCGATTGCGTACGGTTGATGCGGTCACCGTCGACCAGGTTGGCCGTTTCGCCGCCCGGTTCGATGCCGATATATTGTTCGCCCAGCAGTCCTGCGGTCAGGATCTTGAGGGATGAATCTTTTGGAAATTTGTAGGTCGGGTCCAGGTCAAGCCGGACCATCGCCTGGTAAGTCTTGTCGTCGAAGCTGATGCCGCCGACCCGGCCCACGACGACACCAGCGCTCTTGACCGGCGCCTGTGGCTTCAAGCCACCAATGTTGTCGAATTTTCCGGTGACGGTGTACGTCTCGGCAAATGAGAGCGAGCTCATATTGCCAGCCTGGAGTGCCAGAAACAGGATGGCGGCGGCGCCCAGCAGGACAAACAATCCGACCCAGACATCGATGATTTTACGGTGCATAGTATTTCCTAATATGTAAGCCGTCTGTGCGCGGCCATACCAAAACAATGATTGACTCGGTTGCTACATGAACATCAAGGCGGTCATGACAAAGTCAAGGCCGAGGACGAGCAAGGACGCGATGACCACCGTGCGCGTGGTGGCCCGGGCGACGTCGGCCGGGGTCGGCTTGACGTGATAACCCTGGAACACGGCGGTGAAGGTCACGGCGACGCCGAATACGAAACTTTTGATGATGCTGCTGACGACATCCCGGTTGACATCGACACCGGCCTGCATCTGCGACCAGAAGGCGCCTTCATCGAGGCTGAGCATCTTGACGGCCACCAGGTAGCTGCCCATGATGCCGACGGCGGAAAACACGGCGGCCAGCACCGGCATGGCGATCACGCCACCCCAGAAACGGGGCGCCAGCACACGCTGCACCGGGTTGACCGCCATCATTTCCATGGCCGAGAGCTGTTCGCCGGCCTTCATCAGGCCGATTTCCGCGGTCAGCGAGGTGCCGGCACGGCCCGCGAACAGCAGCGCGGTGACGACCGGGCCGAGTTCGCGGATCAGCGACAGGGCGACCAGGGAACCGAGCTTGTCTTCGGCGCCGAACTGGAGCAGGTTGACGTAGAACTGCAGGCCCAGCACCAGGCCGACGAACAGGCCGGACACGATGGTGATGAGCAGCGAATAATTGCCGATGAAATGGATCTGCTCGGTAATGAGCGTCGGGCGGCGGAAGGCGCCCGGCGAGAACCGCAGCAAATTGAAGAAAGCCCGCGTCGCAAAGCCCAGGCTTTCGATCGATTCGCGCACGGTCGCGCCGGCGCTTTCCAGCAGACGTAGGATACTTGGCAGGATCATCGCTTCGCTCCCAGACCCAGGTCGTCGGCCAGCGACTTGCCCGGATAATGGAAGGGCACCGGCCCGTCCGGCTCGGCATTGACGAACTGTTTCACGTACGGGTCGGTCGACACGCGCAGCTCGGCCGGCGTGCCTTCGGCAACGATCTTTCCGGCTGACATGAAGTAGACGTAATCGGCGATGGCGAAGGTTTCGTTGACGTCGTGCGAGACGAGGATGGACGTGGAGCCGAGCGCGTCGTTCAGGTTGCGGATCAGGCTGGCCGTCAGGCCCATCGAAATCGGGTCGAGGCCGGCGAAGGGCTCGTCGTACATGATCAGTTCGGGATCAAGGGCGATCGCGCGCGCCACGGCCACCCGGCGCGCCATGCCGCCGGAGATTTCGCCCGGCTTCAGTTTCGAAGCATTACGCAGGCCGACGGCATTGAGCTTCATCATCACCAGGTTGCGGATCAGCTCTTCCGACAGATTCGTGTGCTCGCGCAACGGGAAGGCGACGTTCTCGAAAATGGTGAGGTCGGTAAACAGCGCGCCGAACTGGAACAGCATGCCCATGCGCCGGCGCAGCCGGTACAGGCCCTCGGTGTTGAGTTTATGCACGGCCTCGCCGCCGACCCGCACTTCGCCGCGTTGCGGACGGATCTGTCCGCCAATCAGGCGCAGCACCGTGGTCTTGCCGCAGCCGGAGCCACCCATGACGGCAATGAGCTTGCCGCGCGGGAAGTCCATGCGCAGGTTCGACAGGATCTTGCGATCGCCGTAAGCGAACTCGAGATCACGTATTTCTACAAGATTAGGCACAAGGGGGGATAACCGATTTTGGGAATCTCGTATTGTAGTGCAGAAACCACAACGCCTGCTTGGCACACCCTCGTTTTGAAAAGCCGTCCGACGCGTCTCTACAACACAACTAACCGAAAAGTCAGATATTTGGCGCATCCAGGGTGGGCTTTTCAGCCCACGCGCAAGCTAGCGTTCAGTTAGCTTTCCGCGTGGGCGTAAGTGCTCCCTACCTTGGCAATACGGACGAGCCCATCAGGAACTCATCCACCGCCCGCGCACACTGCCGCCCTTCGCGGATCGCCCACACCACCAGCGACTGCCCGCGGCGCATGTCGCCGGCCACAAACACTTTCGGCGCCGAGGTCTGGTAAGCCGTCTCGCCCTCCACCGTCGCACGGGCATTGCCGCGTGCATCTTTCTGCACGCCGAAGGCGTCGAGCACCTGCTGCACCGGCGAGACAAAACCCATCGCCAGCAGCACCAGATCGGCCGGCATCTCGAATTCGCTGCCGGGCACTTCGGTCATCTTGCCGTCCTTCCACTCGACATGGCAGGCCACCAGTTTTTCGACCTTGCCCTTGCTGCCCTCGAGCCGCTTGGTCGCTACCGCCCAGTCGCGCTCGCATCCTTCCTCGTGCGAGGACGAGGTGCGCAGGCGGGTCGGCCAGTAAGGCCACACGAGCGGCTTGTCTTCGAGTTCCGGCGGCTGCGGCATCAGTTCGAATTGCGTCACCGAGGCGGCGCCGTGGCGGTTCGAGGTGCCGACGCAGTCCGAACCGGTATCGCCGCCGCCGATCACGACCACGTGCTTGCCGGTGGCTTTCAGTTGATCCTTGAGCTTGTCGCCGGCATTTACCCGGTTTTGCTGGGGCAGGAAGTCCATGGCGAAATGCACGCCCTTCAGTTCGCGTCCGGGCACCGGCAAGTCGCGCGGCTGCTCGGCGCCGCCCGCCATCACGACGGCATCGAATTCCTGATGCAGATCTTCCGGAAAAATGGTGTCGCGCGCCATGTTGCTGACGGTCGTCGGAAAATCCTTGCCGATCAGGACGCCCGTGCGGAAGACGACGCCCTCGGCCTGCATTTGCTCGACCCTGCGGTCGATCAGGCTCTTTTCCATTTTGAAATCGGGAATCCCATAGCGCAGCAGGCCGCCGATGCGGTCGCTTTTTTCGAACACCGTCACGGCATGGCCGGCGCGCGCCAGCTGTTGGGCGGCAGCCAGGCCGGCCGGACCCGAGCCGACGACAGCGACCCGCTTGCCGGTGCTGACCAGCGCCGGCTGCGGCACCACATAGCCGCGTTCCCAGGCGGCGTCGGCAATCTTGCGTTCGATCGACTTGATGCCGACCGGCTCGTCGTTGATGCCGAGGGTGCAGGCCGCCTCGCAGGGTGCGGGGCAAATGCGGCCCGTCACCTCCGGGAAGTTATTTGTCGAATGCAGGTTGTCGCTGGCCGCCTTGTAATTGTTGTGATAAACCAGGTCGTTCCAGTCCGGGATCATGTTGTTGACCGGGCAGCCCGTATTACAAAACGGGATGCCGCAGTCCATGCAACGCGCGCCCTGCAGCTTGGCCTGGCCATCGCTCAGGGTGATCGTGAATTCCTTGTAATTCTTGACGCGCGCGGCGGGGTCGAGGTGGTCTTCTTCCTGCCGTTCGAATTCCATGAAGCCGGTGATTTTGCCCACGTGTTTTCCTTTTTAGGCCGCGATTTCGATTTTGTCGTTTGCTTCTTCCATGCTGCTGTTGTGCATTTCTTCCAGGGCGCGCTTGTAATCGGTCGGGAAGACTTTCACGAACTTGGCGCGGCTGTTGGCCCAGTCATCCAGGAGCTGGCGGGCGCGCGTGCTGCCGGTGTACTTGAAATGGCGTTCGATCAGGCGGCGCAGGATGGTGTCGTCCGACTCGCGTTCGCCATCGCGCGCCTGGCTGTGCCAGCCGGCCACGTCGCCCTGCTCCTTGGTCCCGAGCACGCGTTCGAGGTTGACCATGGTCGTGTTGCACTTGGCCTCGAATTCGTCCTTCGGGTCGTACACGTAAGCCACCCCGCCCGACATGCCGGCGGCAAAATTGCGTCCGGTTTCGCCGAGCACCGCGACGGTGCCGCCGGTCATGTATTCGCAGCCGTGGTCGCCGCAGCCTTCGACCACCGTCACCGCACCCGAATTGCGCACCGCGAAGCGCTCGCCGGCCACGCCATTGAAATAGGCTTCGCCGGAAATCGCGCCATACAGCACGGTATTGCCGACGATGATGTTGTCCACCGCCCAGCCGCGGAACTCGGTGTTCGGGCGCACGATCACGCGCCCGCCCGACAGGCCCTTGCCGACGTAGTCGTTGCCCTCGCCCACCAGGTCGAGCGTGATGCCGGCAGCCAAAAAGGCCGCCGCCGACTGCCCGGCCGTGCCGTGCAGCTGGATGTGGATGGTGTCGTCCGGCAGCCCGGCGTGACCATAGCGCTTGGCCACTTCGCCGGAGAGCATGGTGCCGACCGTGCGATTGACGTTCTTTACCGGCGAAATGAAGGAGACGCGCTCGCCCTTTTCCAGCGCGGCCCGGGCCTGGGCGATCAGCTTGTGGTCGAGCGCACGGTCCAGGCCATGGTCCTGCTCGCTACTGTGGAACAGATTGCGTGGCAGGTCGTTCTTCGGTTGATAGAAGATGTTCGAAAAATCGAGACCCTGGGCCTTCCAGTGGGTGATCGCCTTCGATTTGTCGAGCAGGTCGACGCGCCCGATCAAGTCGTCGTAAGTGCGGATGCCGAGCTGCGCCATCAACTGGCGTGCTTCTTCGGCGACAAAGAAGAAATAATTCACCACGTGTTCCGGCTTGCCCTGGAACTTGGCACGCAGGATCGGGTCTTGCGTGGCGACGCCGACCGGGCAGGTGTTCAAGTGGCATTTACGCATCATGATGCAGCCTTCGACCACCAGCGGCGCCGTCGCAAAACCGATCTCGTCGGCGCCAAGCATGGCGGCGATCACGACGTCGCGCCCGGTCTTCATCTGGCCATCGGCCTGCACCCGGATCCGGCTGCGCAAGCCGTTCAGCACCAGGGTCTGCTGGGTTTCGGCCAGGCCCAGTTCCCAGGGCGTGCCCGCGTGTTTCACCGACGACAGGGGAGAGGCGCCGGTGCCGCCATCGTGGCCGGCCACCACCACGTGGTCGGCTTTGGCTTTCGAGACGCCGGCCGCCACCGTGCCGATACCGACTTCCGACACTAGTTTCACCGAGATCGACGCGCTCGGATTGGCATTCTTCAAATCGTGGATCAGCTGCGCCAGGTCTTCGATCGAATAGATGTCGTGGTGCGGCGGCGGAGAAATCAGGCCGACGCCGGGCACCGAAAAGCGCAAGGACGCAATGTATTCCGACACCTTGTGGCCGGGCAGCTGGCCGCCCTCTCCCGGCTTTGCGCCCTGCGCCATCTTGATCTGGATCTGGTCGGCCGCGTTCAGGTATTCGGCCGTGACGCCAAAGCGGCCCGAGGCCACCTGCTTGATCTTCGAGCGCAGCGAGTCGCCGTCTTCCAGGGGCATGTCGACCGCGACCCGGTCCGAACCGAGCACTGAGGCCAGCGTCTCGCCCTTGGAAATTTTAATACCCTTGAATTCGTTCAGGTAACGGCGCGGATCTTCGCCGCCTTCGCCCGTATTGCTCTTGCCGCCGATGCGGTTCATGGCGATCGCCAGCGTGGCGTGCGCTTCCGTGCTGATCGAGCCGAGCGACATGGCGCCGGTGACAAAGCGCTTGACGATGTCTTTCGCCGGCTCGACTTCGCCCAGCGGAATCGCCTTGCTTGGATCGATGCGGAATTCGAACAGGCCGCGCAGGGTCAGGTGGCGCCGGCTCTGGTCGTTGATCAGCTGCGCATACTCCTTATAGGTGCTGAAATTGTTGGCACGGGTCGCGTGCTGGAGCTTCGCGATCGCGTCCGGCGTCCACATGTGGTCTTCGCCGCGCACCCGGAAGGCGTATTCGCCGCCGGTATCGAGCGCGTTGGCCAGCAGCGGGTCGGCCCCGAAGGCCAGGCTGTGCAGGCGCAGCGCTTCCTCGGCCACCTCGAACAGGCCGATGCCTTCCACGGTCGACGAAGTACCCCGGAAATATTTATCCACCAGCGATTTGTTCAGGCCGACCACTTCGAAGATCTGGGCGCCGCAATAGGACATGTAGGTCGAAATGCCCATCTTCGACATCACCTTCAATAGCCCCTTGCCGATCGCCTTCGTGTAGTTGTAGGCGGCGACATCGGGCGCCATTTCGTGCGGTAAATGTTGAGCCAGGTCGGCCAGGGTTTCCAGCGCCAGGTAGGGGTGCACGGCTTCCGCGCCATAGCCGGCCAGCAGCGCGAAGTGGTGGGTTTCGCGGGCCGAACCGGTTTCGACCACCAGACCGGTCGAGGCGCGCAGGCCGCGCCCGACCAGGTGCTGGTGGATGGTCGACGTGGCCAGCAGCGCGGGAATCGCCACCAGTTCGTTCGACATGGCGCGGTCGGAGACGACCAGGATGTTGTGGCCCGATTTCACCGCGTCCACCGCTTCCGCGCACAGCGAGGCGAGCGAGGCCTCGATGCCGTCCTTGCCCCAGGCCACCGGATAGCAGATGTTCAGTTCGTAGGACTTGAACTTGCCGCCGGTATGCAGGCTGATATTGCGCAGGCGCGTCATGTCGTCGAAACCGAGCACCGGCTGCGACACTTCCAGGCGCATCGGCGGATTGACGTTGTTCGTGTCCAGCAGGTTCGGCTTGGGACCGATGAAGGACACCAGCGACATCACCATGCTCTCGCGGATCGGGTCGATCGGCGGGTTGGTCACCTGGGCAAACAGCTGCTTGAAATAGTTATACAAAGGTTTCAGCTTGTTCGACATCACCGCCAGCGGCGAATCGTTGCCCATCGAACCGGTCGCCTCCTCGGACAGCACGGCCATTGGCGCCATTAGGAATTTCAGGTCTTCCTGGGTATAACCGAAGGCTTGCTGGCGGTCCAGCAGCGAAATCGCCGCCTTTTCGCCTTGGGCCGGGGCGTGGATCTGTGTGTGCGTCTGTGAGGCGCTCAGCTTGATTTCATTGAGCTTGATGCGCACCGACTTGATCCAGGCTTTATACGGCTTGGCATTCGAATAGGTGTCCTTCAATTCCTTGTCGTCGATGATGCGGCCCGCTTCCAGGTCGATCAGGAACATTTTTCCCGGCTGCAGACGCCATTTCTTGACGATGCGCGATTCCGGGATCGGCAGCACGCCAGACTCCGAGGCCATCACCACCAGGTCGTCTTCGGTAATCACATAGCGCGCCGGGCGCAGGCCGTTGCGGTCCAGGGTGCCGCCGATATGGCGCCCGTCCGTAAATGCCATGGCCGCCGGGCCGTCCCAGGGCTCCATCATCGCCGCATGGTATTCGTAGAAGGCCTTGCGGTTCTCGTCCATCGAGGTATGGTTTTCCCAGGCCTCGGGAATCATCATCATCATGGCCTGGGCGATCGGGTAGCCGGCCATGATCAGCAGTTCGAGCGCGTTGTCGAAGCAGGCGGTGTCGGACTGGCCCTCGTAAATCAGCGGGAACAGTTTCTGCAGGTCGTCGCCCAGCACGGCCGACTTCATCATGCCTTCGCGTGCACGGGTCCAGTTGAAATTGCCCTTCACCGTGTTGATCTCGCCGTTATGCGCAATCAGGCGGTAGGGGTGGGCCAATGGCCATTCCGGAAAAGTATTCGTCGAAAAACGCTGGTGCACCAGCGCCAGGGCCGAGACGCAGCGCGGATCCTGCAGGTCGCGGTAATACACGCCGACCTGGTCCGCCATCAGCAGGCCCTTGTAGACGATGGTGCGCGCCGACATCGAGGGCACGAAGAACTCTTTACCGTGCAGCAGTTTTAAAGCCTGGATGGCGTGGCCCGATGACTTGCGGATCACATACAGTTTGCGCTCGAGGGCGTCGGTGACCATGATGTCCGGGCCGCGGCCGATGAAAATCTGGCGGATCACCGGCTCCTTGGCTTTGACCGTCGGCGACATCGGCATCGCCTCGTCCACCGGGACATTCCTCCAGCCGAGCACGACCTGGCCTTCGATGCGGACGGCACGCTCGATTTCCTGTTCGCAGGCGATGCGCGAAGCGTGTTCCTTCGGCAAGAACACCATGCCGACGCCGTACTCGCCGGGCGGCGGCAATTCCACGCCCGCCTTGGCCATCTCGTCGCGGAAATACTGGTCGGGAATCTGGATCAGGATGCCGGCGCCATCGCCCATCAGCGGGTCGGCGCCGACGGCGCCCCGGTGATCGAGGTTTTTCAGGATCAACAAGCCCTGGTCGATGATCGAATGGCTCTTGTTGCCCTTGATATGGGCGATGAAACCGACCCCGCAGGCATCGTGTTCATTGGCGGGATCGTATAAACCTTGGGCAATCATGGGCGACTCTCCACAGCATTTTCGGGGTATGAAAGTCGAGAATAGTGCAATGCAGCAGAGGCAGCAAGGGAAACAATTAGGGTCGGAGTCGGATTAATATAAAGCCCGCCTCGCAATTAATTTAATGGGGACACAGCCAATTGACGACAAAAACTGGCCAGCTCTTCAATATAAATTCGTTTTCAATGGCATGTGACGGCAGAATCTTGCGGGCGCGTCTCCCAGCCGACAGCGGCTTGCCTCACGGACCGGCGGGTCGTGGCATCGCGCTTGCGCCGGCGACGCTGCGCCGCATCAAAGCGGGTTTGCGGGTGGGGTCTTGAACGGGCGACCGCGCTTTGCGGGCAGAATGCGGCGCTGGGTCTTGCGTTCGAGCTCGCGTTTGAAGGCCTGCGAGCCAAGCGGCTGGCCGCTGTGCACAGAGGCGGCGATCTGCTCGAGTTCATCAAGCGCGATTCCCTGCTGTACCAGGTCGATATAGGCCGCTTCGCGCTGGAAGGGGGTATTCCCGAGCGCCCAGAACAGGGCATGGTCGGTGATGGCGGGGTCGGGCTGCAGGCCCGCGTGATGGGCGTAACTCGACCAGGCGTACTTGCCCGGATCAGAGGCCTGGCCCTCGCGCAGCGGCGCCAGCTCGATGAAGCGGCTGCACATCAGGAAATGGCGGTCGGTATCGACGACGGCGGTGCGGAAACGCCCTTCGAACAGGCCGCCGGCGCGCGCATATTTGCTGTTGTACCAGGGAACGTAGAAGCGGCCGAGCTTTTGCATCATCGCCGCCAGTCCCGCCGCCGTCTCGGGCGTGGCCAGCAGGTGCAGATGACTTGGCAGCAGGACATACGCGTGCACTGCCACGCGGTAGGCACGGCTCGCTTCCCGCAGCCAGCCGAGAAAGCGCGCGTAATCCTCGGGCTCGCGGAACACGGCTTGCCGATCGTTGCCGCGCTGGACGATGTGGTGGGGCTGCTGGGGGAGGATCAGGCGCGGTTGGCGGGCCATGGGGTAGGCAAGAAAGAGGCGGTGAAGCCTATTCTAGCGCGTCGGCCTCACCCTGTCCCCCATTTACGAACCAGCAGCGTCTAGTCGCGCTAGTCACGCCAATATAAACCCGGCCGACAAGCTGTAGCCCTCGCCATAGGCACTGCGTAGCGGCAGTTCCTGTCCCAGCGCCGTGCGCGTTTTCTTGCGCAGGCGGTAGACCAGCATGTCGACCCGGCGGCTGGCGTCGGGATCGTCGCCGCCCATGCCGGCCACGATGGTGGCGCGCGGCACCGGGCGGGTGTTGATCGTCAACAGGTGCAGGAAATTGAATTCCTTTTCGGTCAAGTCGATGACTTTGCCCATCAGCTCGAGTTGGCGTGCGCTCACGCGCAGGGTCCACTTGACCGGCGCAGGCGCCGGTTCGGCCGGCTTCACGCGGCGCCCCAGCGCTTCGATATGGGCAGCCAGTTCCGGAAACTTGATCGGCTTGGTCAAGTAATGGTCGGCGCCCAACTGCAGGCCGAGGATGCGGTTGTCGAAAGCCACGCGCCCGGTCAGCACCAGCAAGCCGATTTCCGGATACAGCTGGCGCATGCGCGGAATGACGGTAAAGCCGTCTTCGTCGGGCAGGCCCAGGTCGAGTACGACCACGGCGGCGGGGGTGCGCGTCAGCGCCGCCCACATTTCGGCGGCCGACGTGGCGACCGTTACTTCATGTTCCAGTTCACGCAAGAACTCGGCCATGTCCCCTGCGTAATCGTTGTTGTCTTCAACAATCAGGATCTGCGTCATCGATTGGCCATCTTCTCTGTTTCAGGTTACCTGTCAATGGTGTCAGGAGTGTTGGCATCAATACCCGCACGGCGACGATTATCACCGCCGCACTGTTTTGGTGCAAGTGCTGCGGGTAGTTTTACTACGCCCGCGACCGGTAACCAGATCCGGAACTCGGCTCCGCCTCCGGCCGGACTGGTGAGGTTCAGGACGCCGCCGTGCACTTCCACGATCGAGCGCGCCATGTACAGGCCCAGGCCGCTGCCCGGCATGCCGCTGGCATTTCTGCCGCGGTAAAACTTGTCGAACACGCGCTCGCGCTCGCCCGGCGGCACGCCCGGTCCGTGGTCGCGCACGCTCAGTTCGAGGCCGCTCGCGGCGAGCCGTCCGCCGAGTGCGATGTTGCCCTCCGGCCGAGAATAGGCGATGGCGTTGTCGACCAATACCTTCAGCGCCAGGCGCAGGCCTTCGGGATTGCAACGCAGGGATTCCGGCAAGTCGCGCGTGCGGATGCTGGCCTGGCGGCCGGCGGCACGCACCTGGGTCGCGCATTCGTCGAGCAACTGGCGTGGCGCGAGCGAAGTCGCCGGACGCTCGCTGCCGATCCCGGCCATGCGTTCAGGCGACAGGTAGTCGTCGAGCATGGCGATCAGGCGGTCGGTGGCCAGGGCAATCTTGCGGTAGCGCGCGCGCCGGCCCTCGTCGGCCTGGCTGCTGGTCGCTTCCAGGCGCTGGATGGCGCCATCGATGGTCGACAAGGGCGTCCGGAATTCATGGTTGAGCATGCTCGCAAAACGTTTTTGCTCGGCTTCGCGCAGGCGCCGCGCCGACAGGTCGCGCAGCAGGCCGACCAGCGCCACCGGCTCGCCCGCGGCGTCGCACATGATCGAAGAAATGATTTCCACCGGAACCGGATAACCCTGGGCGCCGTGCAGCTCGGTTTCGCGCACCAGCCGCAGCCGGCTGCGGTCGCCCGCGCGCAGGCGCCGCAGGCGTTCCGGCAAGCCAAGGCACAGGGTGGCAAGCGGTCCGCCGGCGCCGGGCCGGACCCAGGCCGCCACTTGGTCCGGGGTAGTGCCGAGGAGTTGTTCGATGGAGGGAGTCAAGTAACGCAATTCGCCGCTGGCGCAGTCGATGATGAAGGCGATATCACCGCCAAGCTCGGCAATGACACGGAACTGCTCGGTCATGTCCAGGCTGGCGCTGCCGGAACAGTCCTTACTCGCGCTGCGCTTCATCCAAAACCTTCCATGAATTGTGGAACTGCGCCGACTGGACAGTGGCGCAACGACGGAGTATATCGCCGCGTATGCCTATCTGTATAGGCAGCCTTGGGATTCAGGCAATGTATTAAAGAAGGAAGAGGCGTAAAGACATAAAATTTTGTTAGGCGACTAAGCGCCACGTCAAAATCTTGTTCACAATCCTGGCCCCGCGGGCAGCATTCAGGAGGCTGAGATGATTATCTGCGAGATATTGAACAGAAGGGATGCAAGCTGCGGCAAGGTGGCCGCAACCCGCACTAGATAAGCCTGACCACCGCCCTTATTGCTCTTCCAGCGGCGCGAAGATGGCCTGCAGGTCTTCTTGCGTGAGCGCCATTTTCTGCGATTCGCCTTCGGCCAGGATCGAATTGGCCAGCTCCGATTTTTTCTGCTGCAGCTGCTGGATCTTTTCTTCCAGCGTGCCCTTCGCGATCAGCTTGTAGACGAACACCGGTTTGTCCTGGCCGATGCGCCAGGCGCGGTCGGTGGCCTGGTTTTCCGCCGCCGGGTTCCACCATGGGTCGTAGTGGATGACGGTGTCGGCCGCGGTCAGGTTCAGGCCGACGCCGCCGGCTTTCAGGCTGATCAGGAAGATCGGCACCGCGCCCTGCTGGAAGGCGGCCACCTGGGCCGACCGGTCGCGCGTCTCGCCGGTGAGGATCGCATAGCGGATGCCGCGCGCGGCCAGTTCTTCCTCGATCAGCGCCAGCATGCTGGTGAACTGCGAGAACACGAGAATCTTGCGGCCTTCTTCCAGCAAATCGTCGACCATCTGCATCAGGTCGACCAGCTTGGCGGAGATTGCTGTCGTGTTCTTTTTCGACGGCATCGATTTCACCAGGCGCGGATCGCAGCAGACCTGGCGCAGTTTCAACAAGGCCTCGAGGATGACGATCTGGCTGCGCGCCACGCCCTTGCGGTCGATTTCCTCGCGCACCTTCTTGTCCATCGCCAGGCGCACGGTTTCATACAGGTCGCGCTGGGGGCCGGTCAATTCGACGCGGCGCACCATTTCCGTTTTTTCCGGCAGTTCCTTGGCGACATTGTCTTTCGTGCGACGCAGCAGGAAGGGACGGATCCGTCGGTTCAGCAACATGCGCCGCACCGGGTCGTCCTGGCGTTCGATCGGGTGGCGGAACTGGCTGTTGAAACCTTTTTCCTCGCCCAGCAGGCCCGGCAGCAGGAAATGGAATTGCGACCAGAGTTCGCCCAGGTGGTTTTCCAGCGGGGTGCCGGTCAGGCACAGGCGGTGGCGCGCGTCGAGCGAGCCGGCCGTTTGCGCCGCCTTCGAGCGGGTGTTCTTGATGTAGTGGGACTCGTCCAGGATCACCAGGTGGTAATGGTGCTCGCGCAGCTTTTCTTCGTCACGCGGCAGCAGCGCATAGGTCGTCAGCACGATGTCGGCTTCTTCGATCCGGTCGAACAAATCCATCCGCTCCTTACCCTGCAGCAGCAGCACTTTTAAATCCGGGGTGAAGCGTGCGGCTTCTTCCTGCCAGTTGGTCATCAGGCTGGTCGGTGCGATCACCAGAGCCGGGCTGGTCAGGCGGCCGGCTTCCTTCTCGGTCAGGATGTGCGCCAGCGTCTGCACGGTTTTGCCGAGGCCCATGTCGTCGGCGAGGATGCCGGCCAGGTCGTATTCGCGCAGGAACTGCATCCACGACAAGCCGTCGAGCTGGTAGTCGCGCAGCGTCGCTTGCAGGCCGGCTGGCGCCGCCACCTTTTTCACCGAGCCGAACTGGCTCAGTTTGCGGCCCGTCTCGCGCAGCTGCTCGCCGCCGAACCAGCGCATCTCGACGCCGCGCGCGAGTTCCTCGAGGCGGCTCGCGTCCAGCGTCGACAGGCGCACCCGGTTCTTGATCTTGTCGTTGAAATACAGTTCGCCCAGCGTCGCCAGGATCGGCTTGACGCGCGACCAGGGCAGGGCTACCCGCAGCCCCTCGGGTAATGTTGCCAGCATTTGGTCGCTGTCGCCATGGGCGGCCAGCACGGCCGGGTCAAAATCGGCCGGCGCATTGCGGATCAGTTGCACCAGCACCGGCAGCAGCGGCACGCGCTTGCGATTGACGACGATGCCGAGTTCCAGCTCGAACCAGGCCTTGCCGGCTTCTTCTGGCTCGTCGATCTCGGCATACCAGTCTTCGACCGCGACCACGTCGTAGCGGTATTTGTTCGATTTCTGCAAGTGCCAGCCGGCATCCGACAAGGCGTCCAGCTGGCTTTCGGCAAAGCGCAGCCAGGCGGCCTGGCTTTCCAGCTGCAGCGCGCCGGCCACGCCGGACAGCGGCGTGGTGGCCGGCTTGCGGAAACCGAGCTCGCCGAGTGCGTCGAGCGCGGCGCTTTCCGCAACGGCATCGCGCGCGATGATTTCGGTGACCTCGCCGATCTGGCGCACCACGCGCTGCGACGGATCGAAAGAAATGCGCTGGCCGTCGTAATCAAAGGAGAGCACGGCGAAATCCTGCCAGCGCTGGGCGCCGCTATCGGCCAGGGCCACCGCGTCGAGCAGCAGGAAGGGTTGCGGCTTGACGTCGTCGCGCAGGCGCTGGGTCAGCGGTTGCGGCAGCGGCATCAATTCCTGCAAACCATGGGCCAGCAGCAGTTGCGACACGCGTTTCTTGTCGGTGCCGGTCAGCACCGGGGCTTGCGCCACCAGCGCCTGCAATTCGGCCAGCGAAATATCGACGCCGCCGCGGTTCAGGGCCAGCGGTCCGCAAGACAGGTTGTCGATATACCAGGGCGGATCGGTCGGCAGCATGTAGTCGATCAGGTCGGCGCCCGGGTGGTTGGCGGCGCCGTTCGCCGGTTCCACCGACCAGCCCAGTTTTGACGCACGGCCTTCGTCGCGCCATGCCAGGTTCGCCTGGCGGGTCGGCCCGGCCTGCAGCGGATACACGAGGCCGTTGGCCATGTCGGCCCAGGAATTGGCCCACAGCAGCTTGCCCTGGCGCAGCAGCAAATCGAGCAGGATGGCGCCGACTTTGCCCTTCGGTTCGGTCGCGCTGGTGCTCTGCGAGGAACCGCTGCGCATGGCGATGAAGAAGCGCACCAGGTCTTCGTCCTCGCCCTCGAGGTAGGCCGGCGGCGCGGACAGCAGCGAAAACACTTCGTTGACCGGACTGGCGGCGGCCACTTCGCCGTTCGGGCGCAGGCGTGCCTTGCACAGGCAGACGGCGACATGGCGCCCGCCGCTGGTGGGGGCCATGACGTAGACGAATTTGTACAGGGTCGCCTTGGGATCGGCGATTTCGACATTCAGTTTCGGCTGCGGATGGGCGGCAGCCTCGACCCGTTGCAGCCAGGTCGTCACCGGCGCGGGCAGTGCGGGAGCGCGTGCCGGCGTCGCGCGCGGTGCCGGAGCATCGCCTGCGTGTTCGCGTGGGTAATCAACTGTGTGCATGGGTCTCTGAAGGGTGTATTAAAAAAAACAACAACCACCATTATCTCTCATACGGGCACTTCAGTTTTGTTCGTGATCGCACGTAGCCGAGAAATCTTTACTGTGTGAAATTCTCGCCACGCTGAGCTGTCAAGACTGGCGCTTCGCACAGGTTTGCGTATGATTGCCCGCCTGACTTCCTTAAGCCATTTACGCCATTCACGGATTTGCCCCATGCTGCCTTCTATCGAACAACGCCTCGCCCTCGAACTGGCCGCCCGCCCGGCGCAAGTCGCCGCCGCCATCGCCCTGCTCGACGAAGGCGCCACCGTCCCCTTCATCGCCCGCTACCGCAAGGAAGCCACTGGCGGACTCGACGACATCCAGCTGCGCCTGCTGGAAGAGCGCCTGCGCTACCTGCGCGAACTGGAAGACCGGCGCGCGGCGATCGTCGCCTCGATCACCGAGCAGAACAAGATGACGCCGGAACTGCTGCAACAGATCGCGCTGGCCGAAGACAAGACCCGCCTCGAAGATTTGTATTTGCCGTATAAACAGAAACGCCGCACCAAGGCGCAGATCGCAGTCGAGGCCGGCCTGGCCCCGCTGGCCGAGGCGCTGCTGGCCGATCCGATGCGCAATCCGGAAACCGAAGCGGCGAACTATCTGCGCGAAGCCTTCGCGAATGGCGACGGCGTGAACAACCCCGGCGTGCCGGATACCAAAGCGGCGCTCGATGGCGCGCGCCAGATCCTGATGGAACGCTTCGCCGAAGACGCGACGCTGCTGCAGGCGCTGCGGGAATACGTGGGCGAGCACGGCGTGGTCGAATCGAAGGTCGTCGCGGGCAAGCAGGACGAAGGCGAGAAATTCGCCGATTATTTCGATTATTCCGAGCCGCTCGCGAGCGTGCCCTCGCACCGCGCCCTGGCCTTGCTGCGCGGGCGCCGAGAAGGCATCCTCGACGTCGTGCTGCGCCTCGACACGGAAGTGGAAAAGCCGAAATGGGACGCGCCCCTGAATCCTTGCGAAGGGCGCATCGCTGCCCGCTTCGGCATCAAGGGCCAGGGCCGCCCGGCCGACAAATGGCTGCAGGACACCGCGCGCTGGACCTGGCGCGTGAAAAGCTTCATGTACATCGAGACCGAACTGATGGGCGCGCTGCGCGAAAAAGCCGAGCTCGATGCGATCCAGGTGTTTGCGCGCAATTTAAAGGCGCTGCTGCTGGCCGCGCCGGCCGGCCAGCGCGCCACCATGGGCCTCGACCCGGGCCTGCGCACGGGCGTGAAAGTGGCTGTGGTCGACGCCACCGGCAAGGTCGTCGACACCGCCACGATTTACCCGCACCAGCCGCGCAACGACTGGGACGGCTCCCTGCACGTGCTGGGCCAGCTGGCGGCGAAACACGGGGTATCGCTGATCTCGATCGGCAACGGCACCGCCTCGCGCGAGACCGACAAGCTGGCCCAGGACCTGATCAAGGCGCTGCCGGAACTGAAACTCACGAAAATCGTCGTCTCGGAAGCAGGCGCCTCGGTGTATTCCGCTTCGGAATTCGCCTCGCGCGAATTGCCCGACATGGACGTATCGATCCGCGGCGCGGTGTCGATCGCGCGCCGCCTGCAGGACCCGCTGGCGGAACTGGTGAAAATTGACCCGAAATCGATCGGCGTCGGCCAGTACCAGCACGACGTGTCGCAGACCCAGCTCGCGCGCTCGCTCGACGCGGTGGTGGAAGACTGCGTGAACGCGGTCGGCGTCGACGTGAACACGGCCTCGGCGCCGCTGCTGGCGCGGGTATCGGGGCTGTCGTCCTCGGTCGCGCAGAGCATCGTCAGCTACCGCGACATGAAGGGCGCGTTTACTTCGCGCGCGGCGCTAAAAGCGGTGCCGCGCCTGGGCGAAAAAACCTTCGAACAGGCGGCCGGCTTCCTGCGCGTGACGGGTGGCGAGAATCCGCTCGACGCGTCGGCGGTTCACCCGGAATCCTATCCGCTGGTGCAAAAAATCCTGCTCGACGTAAAACGCGACATGAAGGCGCTGGTGGGCGACAGCGCCCTGATCAAGACGCTCAATCCGGCAAAATATGCCGACGACAAATTCGGCGTGCCGACCGTCACCGACATTTTAAAAGAGCTGGAAAAGCCGGGGCGCGACCCGCGTCCGGAATTTACGACCGCGACCTTCAAAGAAGGCGTGGAAGCGATCAGCGACCTGCGTCCGGACATGATCCTGGAGGGCGTCGTCACCAACGTGGCCGCCTTTGGCGCCTTTGTCGACATCGGCGTGCACCAGGACGGATTGGTGCACATTTCGGCGCTGTCGAATACGTTCGTAAAAGATCCGCACACGGTGGTAAAGGCCGGCCAGGTAGTGAAAGTGAAAGTGCTGGAAGTCGATCCGAAGAGGAAGCGCATCGCATTGACCATGCGCTTGACCGATTCGGCGCCGCAGCCGGGAGCGAAGATCGAGCAGCGTGGCGACCGCACCGATGCCAAACGTCTGAATCAGCACCAGCGCCAGGAACGGCCAGCGGCGAAGGCCGATGCAGGCGGTGCGATGATGGCGGCGTTCGCCAAGTTGAAGAAGTAAGTTTTTACCGGAGTGGACGGCGATGCCGTCCACCGTTCAAGCGGCCCTCACCCAAAGAACGACGCCATCTCCGGCCCGCGCTTGGTCAGCACGCCAATGAAATACAGTCCCAGGCAGGCCATGCCGATATAGTTCATCTGCTTGCGCGGCATCGAAGGCTGGCCGGTCTTCTTGATGTGCAGCGCGTCGCGCAGCAGCACCACCGCATAGATCGTCAGCGCCAGGCCCTTCAGGAACACGCCCAGTCCCTCGCTCGTCAATCCCGCATACAGGTCGTATACGCCGATAAAGCCGAGCACGGCGGCGAGCAAGAGGTTGAAGCCGGCCGAAGGCGCGGATTTGGGAACTTGTTGCATGACGAATCCTGAAAAGTGACAGAAAAGAAACCGCTGGATCATACCGCAATCGCGCCTACCCCGGCAGGCGGGTGCGGCACACCGGCGGCGTCGATTTCTTATAGAATGTCGCCATCTCCCCTAATTCAAACCGAAGGCAAATCCCATGAGCGACGTACAAACCTGGATCAAAGACACCGTGACCAATACCCCGGTCGTGCTGTTCATGAAGGGCACCGCGCAGTTCCCGCAATGCGGCTTTTCGGGCCGCGCCATCCAGATCCTGAAAGCTTGCGGCGTGAATAACATCGCCACCGTCAATGTGCTGGACGATCCGGACGTTCGCCAGGGCATCAAGGATTACTCGAACTGGCCAACCGTGCCGCAGCTGTACGTGAACGGCGAGTTCATCGGCGGCTCCGACATCATGAACGAGATGTACGAATCGGGCGAACTGCAGGCCATGTTCCCGAAGAATGGCTGATAACGGACGGCCGCGCCGGATCGTCGTCGGCATCACCGGCGCGACCGGGGCGGTCTACGGTGTGCGGCTGCTGCAGCGCCTGGGCGCCATCGACGGCGTCGAGACCCACCTCGTGGTCTCGGACGCCGCATCCCTCACGCTGCACCAGGAAGTGGGCATGCAGCGGCGCGAGGTCGAGGCGCTGGCCCATGTCGTGCATAAAAATCGTGAAATAGGCGCGACGATTGCCAGCGGCTCATTCCAGACCGATGGCATGGTGATTGCACCCTGCTCGATGAAGACCCTGGCTGCCGTGGCGCACGGGCTGTCGGACAACCTGGTCGCGCGGGCGGCCGACGTGGTCCTGAAGGAACGCCGGCGCCTGATCATGATGGTGCGTGAAACGCCGCTGAACCTGGCGCACCTGCGCAATATGACGGCGGTGACCGAAATGGGCGCCATCGTGTTTCCGCCGCTGCCGAGCTTTTACCAACGCCCGGCCAGCATCGACGAAATGGTCGATCACACGCTCGACCGCGTGCTCGACCTGCTGGGCATCGAAAATGATCAAGCCCCGCGCTGGCCCGGCATGCGCGACTAGCGCTGCATGTGGTGGTCGCTGTCGGCCTTTTTCAATTCCCTTGCTTCCTCCAGCATCCTGCGCTGGGCAATGCGCTTGCGCATGACCTCAGCGTGTTGAGCGGCCGTCATTGGCGGCGCGGTCATCAGTTCCTTCAGCTGGGCGGTGTTCATGTAATTGCTTTTCATTGGCGGCACAATCCTCGGCTGTAAGACGAATTGATTATGCGCCAGTGAGGGCGATTTGTATCGCCTTATTCGGAGGAAAGTTTGTAAGCAGAAACGCAGGTAGCAAGAAGGATTTCGCTTACTTCTGGGCCGACGGGTGGTTGATCCGTACCAGCATCCGGATGAATTCCCGCGCCAGCTGGCGGTGGTGCTCATCGAGGCGCTGCAGGTCGGCGATCAGCTTGACATCGGCCGATTCGAAACGCGCGCTGGCAGGTTCTCCGCCCTCGCCCGGCGCCTCAGGACCGCCGAAACGCAGCCAGTCGGCGGGCACGCCCAGCCATTGCGCGATCATGCGCAGCTTTTCCTGGGTCGGAATGGCTTCGCCCACCAGCCACTTGCGGGCTGCGTGCACGGTGATCGGCCGTCCCTCGAAGCGAATGTTGAATTCGCGCGCCAGACGGGTCGGGCTGTCCGGCGAGTAATGGGCATTCTTCAGCGCTTGTTGGAGACGCGCGCTAAAGCTCTCACGTTCATTGGTGGAGTTCATAATGTCTGTATTTCACGCTCGACCATAAATATCGGTTGCCTGGCCCTGAAGACCAATTGTGACACTTATTTCGTCATCGCGTAACAAAGATGTGGAAATTGATGAGATTGTGTGCTTGTTGCCGAATCATGCCACAAAATTTCCGCTAAGTACGATTCTATCGTGCTGTACGCAGGTGAATCAGCGTGCGCAAGGGCAAAGGGCTTGCAAATCGCATCAGATCCGCTGGAAACGCAGGATGCCGTCGGCGCCAGCGACGCGTTTCAGTACGCCATCGTTCCACAGTTTATGCAGGTGCGCGAGCGCCTCACCCAGGGCAAAGCTGAGCTGGTGCGCGTCGAGCTGGCGGCGGAACATGATCGGCACGATATCGGCCGCGCTGCGCGCTGCGCTGCAGGCATCGCGCACCTCGGCCAGGCGCGCCACATGGTGCTCGCGCAACTGGGCGATGCGGGTATGCAGGCCACGGAAGGGGCGGCCGTGCGAGGGCAGCACCAGGGTATCCTCGGGCAGGCCGGCGAACTTGTCGAGCGAATCGAGGTATTGCTGCAAGGGGTTGCCTTCGGGTTCGACGGCAAACACGGACACGTTCGTGGAAATGCGCGGTAGAACCATGTCGCCCGAAATCAGTACGTTCAGTTCGTCGCAGTACAGCGCGGCATGTTCCGGCGAGTGGCCGAAACCGGTGATCACGCGCCAGCGCCGGGCGCCGATCGTGACGCTGTCGCCGTCCTGCAGCCGTGTATACGCCGCCGGCACGCTCGGCACCAGCGACGGATAGTAATTGCGGCGGCTGCGCATCTGCTCGAGCATGGCGGGGTCGGTCAAACCGTGGCGCTCGAAGTGCGGGATTGCCGACGGACCGTCGACGCCCGGCAGCGCGGCGGCCATCATGCGCGCAAAACCGAATTCGCCGGCCGTGGTCCAGAACGGCGCTTTGAAACGCTCGCACAGCCAGCCGGACAAGCCGACATGGTCCGGATGGCAATGGGTGGCGAAGACGCGCAGCACCGGTGCGTTTGCCATGAGCTCCGTAAAAATGCTTTCCCAGGCGGCCCGGGTCGGGTCGCTCGCCACGCCGGTATCGATGACGCTGAAACCGCTGCGCCCTTCGCGCTCATCCGCCAGCAGCCACAGGTTGATGTGATCGAGCGCGAACGGCAGCGGCATGCGCAGCCAGGTCAGTCCGGCCGCGACTGCGCGTCCGGCGCCTGGTGCGGGCAGGTCATCGGCGAAGGGATAGGCAAGCTGGGACTCGAGCGGATTCATGTTCGGGCAATCTTTCGTATTCGTGGCAATGCGGGCGCGCTACAATGTGTTTGACGTTGACGTAAACGTTAACCGGGACACACCGCAACAGATTCTAAGCGATTCCGCGATCTGCCACTCTTACCCTGCATTCATGGCCACCACCTATACCATCGCCGAACTGGCGCGCGAATTCGACATCACCGCCCGCGCGATCCGTTTCTACGAAGACCAGGGGCTGCTCAGCCCGAGCCGCGAAGGCGTGGGCGGACGCAACCGGGTGTACACCCCGCGCGACCGGACCCGGCTGAAACTGACCTTGCGCGGCAAGCGCCTCGGCCTGACGCTGTCGGAAATCAAGAGCATCGTCGACATGTACGAGTCGCCGAAAGACTCGACCGCCCAGATCAACCGCTTTTTAGGCGTACTGGCGCACCAGCGCGAAACGCTCGAACAGCAGCGCGCCGACATCGAAATGGCGCTGGAAGAAATTGAAGCCCACGAAGAAGAATGCCGCCGCCTGCTGGCGGATGCCCAGCCAGAATTGACCGACAGCGCCGCCTGAAGCGCGCTGCCCTGCCCCGCACGCATCGGCAGGGTAGACCCCGCTACTTGACGTTTACGTTAACGTCACTCAGGGGTATGATTCGAAGTGATAATTAACCCGTTCACCGGAGACGACATGCTGCATCTTCCAGGCTTGACCTTTGACCATGGCGAAGACATCGCCGCGCTGCGCGAAGCAGTCCAACAGTTCGCCGCCGCCGAAATCGCGCCGCGCGCCGCCGAAATCGACCGCACCGACCAGTTCCCGATGGACTTGTGGAAGAAGATGGGCGAACTCGGCCTGCTCGGCATCACGGTCAGCGAGGAATACGGCGGCGCCGACATGGGCTACCTGGCGCACATCATCGCCATGGAAGAGATCTCGCGCGCTTCCGCCTCGGTCGGCCTGTCCTACGGCGCCCACTCGAATCTGTGCGTCAACCAGATCAAGCGCAACGGCACCGAAGAGCAAAAGCGCAAATACCTGCCGAAACTGATCTCCGGCGAGCACATCGGTGCACTGGCGATGTCCGAGCCGAACGCCGGCTCCGACGTGGTCAGCATGAAGCTGCGCGCCGAATTGAAGGGTGACCGCTACATCCTGAACGGCACCAAGATGTGGATCACCAACGGTCCGGACGCCGACACCCTGGTGGTGTATGCAAAAACCGACCTGGAAGCGGGCCCGCGCGGCATGACCGCCTTCCTGATCGAAAAAGGCTATAAAGGTTTTTCGATCGCGCAAAAGCTCGACAAGCTGGGCATGCGCGGCTCGCACACGGGCGAACTGGTGTTCCAGGACTGCGAAGTGCCGGTCGAAAATATCCTCGGCGGCCTCGGCAAGGGCGTGAATGTGCTGATGTCGGGCCTGGACTTCGAGCGTACCGTGCTGTCGGGCGGACCGCTGGGCATCATGTCGGCCTGCATGGATTCGGTCATCCCCTACATCCATGAGCGCAAGCAATTTGGCAGCGCGATTGGCGAATTCCAGCTGATGCAGGGAAAAATGGCCGACATGTACTCGACCATGATGGCTTGCCGCGCCTATGTGTATGCGGTCGGCCAGGCCTGCGACCGCGCCGACAACCCGGCAGCCATCCGCGCCCTGCGCAAGGACGCCGCCGGCGCCATCCTGTACAGCGCCGAAAAGGCGACCTGGATGGCCGGCGAAGCGATCCAGACCCTGGGCGGCAATGGCTATATCAACGAATACCCGGTCGGCCGCCTGTGGCGCGACGCCAAGCTGTATGAAATCGGCGCCGGCACCAGCGAAATCCGCCGCATGCTGATCGGCCGCGAGTTGTTTGGCGAGACGATGTAAATAACGGGATCGCGCGCGAGACGAACGATGACACAGGTTGCGTTCCCTAAACTGCTCTCTTCCCGGATTGCATTCGACATCGCGCGCACCATCCTCGATGGCTTCGACAAGCACTATCGGCTGTTTCGCGAAGCAAGCCAGGCCGCCCGCCGCCATTTCGAACGCGGCGAGTGGGCCACGGCGCAACAAGCCGCGCGCGAACGCATCGATTTCTACGACAGGCGCGTCGGGGAAGCGGTCGCGGTGCTGGAAAGCACCTACGCGCCGGACGAATTACTCGACGGCGTGTGGCGCGAAATCAAGCTGCACTACATCGGCCTGCTCTCGGGCCACAAGCAGCCGGAACTGGCCGAAACCTTTTTCAATTCGGTCAGCTGCAAGATCCTGCACCGCTCGTATTACCACAACGATTTCATTTTCGTGCGCCCGGTGATCTCGACCGAGTACATCGAGACCGAGGAAGCGCTGCCGACCTACCGCGTCTACTATCCGCAAGCGGACGGCCTGCGCTTCGCCTTGCAACGCATCGTCACGAATTTTCAGTTGAACCTGCCCTTCGCCGCCCTCGAGCGCGACGTCGCCCTGGTCGAGGCGCGCATGGTCGAACATTTCGGCCTCGACCAGGCGGAAGCGAACCAGCAACTGCACGTGCTGTCGAACCTGTTCTTCCGGAACAAGGGCGCCTATATCGTCGGCCGCGCCGTGAATGGCGGGCGCGAATACCCGTTCGTGATTCCCGTGCTGCACAACCGCCGCGGCGAACTCGTGCTCGACACGGTACTGGTCGACGCCGGGCAGATCGCGCTGCTGTTCTCGTTCACCCGTGCCTATTTTTTGGTCGACATGGAAGTGCCGTCGGCGTATGTGCAATTCCTGCGCAGCCTGCTGCCGCGCAAGCCGCGCAGCGAGATCTATACCGTGCTCGGCCTGCAAAAGCAGGGCAAGACGCTGTTCTATCGCGATTACCTGCAACACCTCAAGCACAGTTCGGACCGTTTCCAGAGCGCGCCCGGCATCCGCGGCCTGGTGATGCTGGTATTCGAGCTGCCCTCCTTTCCCTATGTATTCAAGGTGATCAAGGATTTTTATCCGCCGCCGAAGGAAACCACGCGCGCCCAGGTGGAGCAAAAATACCTGCTGGTAAAGCACCACGACCGCGTCGGGCGCATGGCCGATACGCTGGAATATTCCAACGTCGCCTTTCCGCTGGCCCGGTTCAGCGAGGAATTGCTGGCCGAACTCCAGCACCATGCGCCTTCGCTGGTCGAGATCGAAGGCGAGCGCATCATCGTGAAACACGTGTATATCGAGCGCCGCATGGTGCCGCTGAACATGTATCTGACGCAGGCGGAAAAAGCGGGAGATGATGCGCTGATCGAACACGGCATCCGCGAATACGGCAATGCGATCCGCGACCTGGTCGCCGCGAATATTTTTCCGGGCGACATGCTGTATAAAAATTTCGGCGTCACGCGCCAGGGCCGCGTCGTGTTCTACGATTACGACGAGATCGAATACCTGACCGACTGCCAGTTCCGCGACATTCCGGAAGCGCGCAACGAAGAAGACGAATTATCGGCCGAACCCTGGTACCCGATCGGCAAGCACGACGTCTTTCCCGAACAATTCGGTCGTTTTTTGCTTGGAAATAAGAAGATTCGCCACCATTTCATGCAACAGCACGCGGACTTGCTCACGCGCGCCTGGTGGCAGGCGCACAAGGACCGCATCCTGGCCGGCGAGGTCGCCGACATTTTCCCCTACCCGCAGCACATCCGTTTTCATGGCGCGCATGCATGAATGCCGTCTATCCCTCGTTAATCAATCACCCTGTTTGGAGACTTACCCATGAATGATCCAGTCGTTATCGTTGGCGCCGCCCGTACCCCGATGGGTGCGTTCCAGGGCGATTTTTCCTCGAAGAGCGCGAGCGACCTCGGCGCGGTAGCGATCAAGGCCGCGGTCGAACGCGCCGGCGTCGATGCCGAATCGGTCGAGCACGTGTACTTCGGTAACTGCCTGATGGCCGGACAAGGCCAGGCTCCCGCGCGCCAGGCGCTGATCAAGGCAGGCTTGCCGCTGTCGACCGGCGCCGTGACGCTCTCGAAAATGTGCGGCTCGGCGATGCAGGCCGCCATCTTCGCGCACGACCAGCTGGTGGCCGGCAGCGCCGACATCGTCGTCGCCGGCGGCATGGAGTCGATGACGAACGCCCCTTACCTGATCCCGAAGGCACGCGGCGGCTACCGTATCGGCCACGCGCCGATGTTCGACCACATGATGTACGACGGCCTGGAAGACGCCTACTCGCGCAACGAGAAAACCGGCGAAGGCCGCTCGATGGGCACCTTTGCCGAAGAGTGTGTGGCCACTTACCAGTTCACGCGAGAAGAGCAGGACCACTTCGCGATCACCTCGGTCAAGCGCGCCCAGGCGGCCAACAACGATGGCAGCTTCGACTGGGAAATCGCACCGGTCAGCGTCGCCACCCGCAGCGGCGAACTGCTGGTCGAAAAGGATGAAGGCCCGCTGAAAGCCAAGCTCGACAAGATCCCGACCCTGAAGCCGGCATTCAAGAAGGACGGCACCGTGACGGCCGCCTCGTCCTCGTCGATCAACGACGGCGCCGCCGCGCTGGTGATGATGCGTGAATCCAAGGCGAAGGAACTGGGCCTCGCCCCGATCGCCCGCGTCATCGGCCACGCCACCCACGCCCAGGAACCGAACCTGTTCACCACTGCTCCGATCGGCGCGATGCACAAGCTGTTCAAGAAGACCGGCTGGACCGCTGGCGACGTCGACCTGTTCGAGATCAACGAAGCCTTCGCCGCGGTGCCGATGGCCGCCATGCGCGACTTGAACATCGCCCACGACAAGGTAAATATCCACGGCGGCGCCTGCGCCCTGGGCCATCCGATCGGCGCCTCGGGCGCGCGCATCATCGTCACCCTGCTGGGCGCCCTGAAGAAGACCGGCGGCAAGCGCGGCGTGGCCTCGCTGTGCATCGGCGGCGGCGAAGCCACGGCGATGGCGATCGAGATGGTGTAAATATTACGGCGTGGAGTCGGGACTCCACCCTACGGACGTGGTTTTCGTAGGGTGGGCTCTTGAGCCCACGCGGTCGGAACCGAAACAAACCGCAACATCATTCCTGCCGGGAGCACAACCATGCCTACTGCTTTGATCATCGGCGCCTCGCGCGGCATCGGCCACGAACTGGCGCGCCAGTACCGCGCCGACGGCTGGCGCGTGATCGCCACCGCCCGCAAGCAAGCCGACCTCGACGAACTGGCCGCGCTCGGCGCCGAGCCGCTCGAACTCGACGTCACCAGGCTCGAATCCATCGCCGCCCTCGGCTGGAAACTCGACGACGAAAAGATCGACGCCGCCTGGCTGGTCGCCGGCCTCTATGGCCCGCGAGACGACGGTTTTCCCACGCAGGAAGACTTCGACGCCGTGATGCACACGAATGTGCTGGCGGCGATGCGCCTGCTGCCGATCGTGGCGCCGCTGGTGGCCGCCGGCGCCGGCAAGCTGGGCGTGCTGTCCTCGCGCATGGGCTCGATCGGTGCGCGCAGCCACCCGAACGCTTCGCTCTACCGCGCCAGCAAGGCGGCCGTCAATTCCGTGCTGCGCGACACGGCCCTGGCCTGGGGTCCGCAGGGCGCCACCTGCATCGCCTTCCATCCCGGCTGGGTGCAGACCGACATGGGCGGCGCCGGCGCCGATATCACGGTCGAGCACAGCGTGCGCGACTTGCGTGCAACACTGGCGAACGCGCTGCCGGACGCGAACGGCACATTCCTGAACCACGACGGCGCCGCCATTCCCTGGTAAGCCGCATCACAAGACAAACGAGACACCATGATCCTGACCGAAGAACACCAGATGATCCGCGACGCCCTGCGCAGCTATGCCCAGGAGCGCCTGGCGCCGAATGCCGCCCGCTGGGACAAGGAACACTATTTCCCGAAAGAAGAGCTGAAGGAGCTGGCGGGCCTGGGTGCGTTCGGCGTCGCCGTGCCCGAACAGTACGGGGGCGCGGGCCTCGACTACGTGTCGCTGGCGCTGGTGCTGGAAGAAATCGCGGCCGGCGACGGCGGCACCTCGACCATCATCTCGGTCAACAACTGCCCGGTGTGCTCGATCGCCATGATGTACGCCAGCGAAGCGCAGAAGCAGCAATGGCTGGTGCCGCTGGCGCGCGGCGAGATGCTGGGCGCCTTTGCCCTGACCGAGCCGCACACCGGCAGCGACGCCGCCGCCCTGCGCACCACGGCCACCCGGGTCAGTGGTGATGCGGGCGACGAGTACGTCATCAACGGCACCAAGCAGTTCATCACCAGCGGCAAGCACGGCGACGTTGCCATCGTCATGGCCGTCACCGACAAGGCAGCAGGAAAAAAAGGGATCAGCGCCTTCTGGGTGCCGACCGATGCCCCCGGCTACATCGTCGGCGGCCTGGAGCACAAGATGGGCCAGCATTCGTCCGATACGGCGACGATCCTGTTCGAAAATTGCCGCATTCCCGCCGCCAACCTGATCGGCGAAGAAGGCATGGGCTATAAGATCGCCCTGTCGGGCCTCGAGGGCGGGCGCATCGGCATCGCCTCGCAATCGGTCGGCATGGCGCGCGCGGCATTCGACGTGGCGCTGGCATATGCGAAAGAGCGCACCAGCTTCGGCAAGGCGATTTTCGAGCACCAGGCAGTGCAGTTCCGCCTGTCGGAAATGGCGATGCAGATCGAGGCCGCGCGCCAGCTGATCCTGCATGCGGCCTCGATGAAGGATGCCGGCCTGCCCTGCCTGAAGGAAGCGGCGATGGCAAAACTGTTCGCCTCCGAGATGGCCGAGCGCGTCGTGTCGAACGCGATGCAGGTGCTGGGCGGCTACGGTTATGTGGCCGACTTCCCGCTCGAGCGCATCTACCGCGATGTCCGCGTCTGCCAGATCTACGAAGGCACCAGCGACATCCAGAAAATCCTGATCGCCCGCGCACTGTGAAGGAAAACGCGCGACCGGGAGCAGAACCGGTCATCCGCCCGGTGGAACGGGGCGACCTCCCCGCCCTGTTCGCCTATCTCGACGACCACCTGCGCGACAACGGCAAGGACGGTATTGGGCTGTTCCAGCCGATGACGCGTGCCGACTCGGGCTTTCCGATCGAAAAACGGGCCGGCTTCGTGGTCGGCACCGGAGCGGCGCTCTTCGAGCCGGGCTGGCGCCGCGCCTGGTTCGCGCTCGACGACGCCGGCTATATCTGCGGCCACGTCGACCTGCGCGCCCGCCCGGAACAACTGGCGCGGCACCGCTGCCTGCTCGGCATGGGCGTGCAACGCGACCACCGGCGCCAGGGCCTGGGCAGCCGCTTGCTGGCAACGGCGCTGGCCTGGGCCGGCGCGCAGGACGGCATCGACTGGGTCGACCTGGAAGTCATCTCGCACAACCTGGCGGCGCGCCGGCTCTACGAGCGCAGCGGCTTTGCCTTCGCCGGCGAGCTGCCCGACCTGTTTCGCATCGACGGCGAGCAGCTCGGTTATGTGTTCATGACCCATCGGGTCTGAAGTCCCGCTGCCTCAAGGAGCTTCATCATGTTTTCCGGCCTCAGTGCATTTCCTTTAACGCCAATGAATGAGGCGGGTGTCGACGAAGCCGCGTTTGCGGTTCTGGTGCGGCGTCTTGCCGAAGCGCGCGTCGATTCCATCGGTGCACTGGGTTCGACGGGAAACTATGCCTATCTTGACCGTAGCGAGCGGGCGCGGGTGGCCAGGCTGGCGGTGGAGTGTGCCGGCGACGTGCCGGTGATCGTCGGCATCAGCGCGCTACGCACACGCGATGTGCTGGCGCTGGCCGAGGATGCGCAACGCGCAGGCGCCAGCGGCGTCCTGCTGGCACCGATGTCCTACCAGAAGCTGTCGGCCGACGAAGTCTTCGGTCTCTACCAGGCAGTCGCGCCGGCCCTGTCGGTGCCCCTGTGCGTCTACGACAACCCGGGAACGACGCGTTTCGAGTTCAGCGATGCGCTGCACGGCCGCATTGCAGGACTGCCGAATGTCGCCTCGATCAAGATCCCGGGCGTGCCCGCGGCAGCCGGCGCCGCCGCGGCCCGTGTGGATCGACTGCGCAGCCTGATTCCGGCGCATGTCACGATCGGCGTCAGCGGCGACGCCAGTGCGGCAGCGGGCCTGGGCGCAGGGTGCGACGCCTGGTATTCGGTCATCGGCGGCCTGTTCCCGCATACGGCACTGGCCATCACGCGCGCGGCCCAGACTGGCGACGCAAGCCTGGCGGGCCGGCTGTCAGGCCGCTTGCAGCCCCTCTGGGACCTGTTCGGGACATACGGTGGCAGCCTGCGCGTCATGGCCACGGCCTGCGAGCTGCTCGGCCTGGCCACGGGCCCCAGCCTTCCCTTGCCGCTGAAAGCCATCGACGCAGCCGACCGCGCCTGCCTGGCCAGCCTGATGGAAACGCTGGCGCTGGACTGAATCAGCGCACCGCCGGCTCCAGCAGCGTCACTGTCTGCCGCTCGGTATCGAGCCGCGCGCGCAGGCCCACCGGAATCGTGAACTGGTTGCGGATGTGGCCGATCGAATAGCCGGTCACCGCCGGCACTTTTAGGGGCTGCAGGTGGATGTCGAGGGTCTGGTCCAGGCTCAAGGAAATGTCTTCGTGCTCGGGGCCACAGGCCTCGCAGATGCCGACCATCACCGCCGCCGCCTTTGACAAGCCGCCGGACAAATCGAGCTGGGTCAGCCAGCGGTCGATCCGGTAGGGCGCTTCATTGACTTCTTCCAGGAACAGGATGCTGCCCTTGAAATCGGCCGCATAGGGCGTGCCGGCCAGCGCCGCCACCATGCTCAGGTTGCCGCCCATCAGGGTGCCGGTCGCCACGCCCTCGTGCACGGTGCGCATGGCGAAATGCGGCTCCTGCAGCGCACGTTGGCTGTTTTCGAGCGCCATCGAGATCGTGTATTCGGGCTGCGGATCCTGCAGCACCGCCAGCATGTGCCTGGTCGAATAATCGCTCATCGTCGACGAGGCCACCGGGCCGTGGAAGGTCACCAGGCCGGCATGCTTATAGATTGCCAGGTGCAGCGCCGTGATGTCGGAATAACCGAGCAGGATCGTCGGATTCGCGCGGATCAGGGCGTAGTCGAGGTGGGCCAGCAGCGAAATGCAGCCGGAACCGCCGCGGATCGGCCAGATCATTTTTATTTCCGGGTCGGCGAAGGCCGCATGCAGGTCGAGCAGGCGCTGGTGCACGGTGCCGGCATAGTTGCCGTTCACTTCGCGCAAAAAAGCGCCTTCGCGCACCTTGAAACCGAGGCTTTCGATGTTGGCGCGGGCCTTGGCGATCGATTTTTCGGTGGCATAGCCGCCCGGTGCGATCAGGGCGACAGTATCGCCCTGGCGCAGGCGCGGAGGTTTAATCAGGGGAAGTTTCATGCGGGGACGTGTCGAAGGCCGGCGTGGCGCGGCCATGAGCGGCACCGGCAGCAACAGGCCGGCAGCGAGCAGGGAAGCGAAGGCACGGCGGCTGATGGTGTGCTGGGTCGGCATGCAAAGGATCGAACGATAAAAAAACGGCCCGCGTTGTTTCCGCGGGCCGCTCGATTTTACGCGCTAGTGGTGATCAGAAGAACCTGTAGTTCGCGGTCAGCGTGAACGCACGGCCACGCGGATCGGCGACACGCGGCTCCCAGCTGCTGCCGGCGCCCGAGTTGCTGTCGTAGGTGATCGCGAACGGTGGATCTTCGTCCAGCAGGTTTTTCACGCCGGCCGTCAGGGTCAGGTTCTTGATGCCGGTGTAGTTCACGCTGGCGTGGAAGACCGAATACGCATCGACTTTCGGGTTGTAGTTCGACGGCACGACACGGCCGCTCGCCACACCCGGCAGCACCTGGTCCAGGTAACCTGCGCGGTACACGTTCTGCAGCAAGCCGCCCCAGTTGCCGCGCTTGGCGCTGATGTAGGCGGTGTGCTTCCACTTCAGGCCAAGGTCGCCGGTATAGCTGAACTTGCCCACTTCGCTTGCGCCGAATTCGGCATTGCGGGTGGCGCGGGATTTCTTCTCCAGCAGGCGCGAGCCGTCGATGCCGGCGCCCCAGACGGCGCCGCCATAGACGCCGCCGGTACGGGCGCCGAGTTCCAGGCCGCGCGTGATGCGCTCGCCGGCATTGATCCAGCGCTGGTCGACCGCGATCAGCTCGCCGGCCGGGTTACGCAGGAAGGAATCGCCGAACAGGTTGTAGTTGGCCAGCATGGTCGCCAGGTTGAACGAGTCGATCGTGTCTTCCTTGCGTACTTCCCACAGGTCGGCGTTGAACGAGGTACGCGCCATCGGCTCCCACACCACGCCCAGCGAAGCCTGCTTGGCCGTTTCCGGGCCCAGGGTAGCCTTGCCGCCGGTGTAGGTGACAGGGTTGACGGCTTCGCAGCCCGGCTTGGTCGAATCGACTTTCAGGGTCGGGCACTTGGCCGGATCGGCCAGGTCCTTGCCCGCATACGGCGACTCGGTCACGCCGTTGAACAGCTGGTTGAACGACGGTGCGCGGAAGCCCGTGTTGTAGGAACCGCGGAACAGCAGCGAGGCGATCGGCTGGTAGCGGAACGACACTTTCGGGTTGAAGGTGCCGCCGAAGCCCGAATAATGGTCGCGGCGGCCGGCGAAGGTCACTTCCAGGTCTTTCGTGACCGGCACCAGGATTTCGGCATAGATCGCCTTGATGTCGCGGTGCACGTTGTTCAGCGAGTTGGCATCGTCGAACGGCGCGTTCAGGATTGCCGGGCGGGCATTTGCGGCACGGGCGTCGCCGTTGAACTTGTACTCTTCGCGGCGCAGGTCGGTGCCGACCGCGGCCATCACGGAGCCGGCAGGCAGCTTGAAGATTTCACCGGACAGGGCGGCGTCGAACTGGGTCAGGATGGTTTCGCCGCCGTACAGCACGACGCCTTCGGCCGAGGTCGAGCGGATCAGGTCGATCGCTTCCTGGGTCTGGGTTTCGCCAGGCAGCAGGAAGGGGTTGATCTTGCCGGTGCCGAGCGCGTTGGCCAGGGCCAGCGTGTAGTTGTAGCCGGTGCCGAGGGTCGACTGCGATTCGCTCGAGGCGCGCGACAGGCCGACACGGTAGTCGAAGGTGCCGAAGCCGAAGTTCACCGGACCGTCGGCGCCCACCTGCAGGCGGCTGGCCTTGGTTTCGGTTTCGATTTCACGGTTGCCGCAGTCCATGCAGCGCCAGCGGTAGGCGATCGGCAGGCCGCGGTTGGCGGCAATCGTCGGGAACACCGCGACCAGCGCGTTGTAGACGCGGTTGTACTGGGCGCCCGTGCTCGGGTAGAACGAGGTGCCCCCGAAAGTGGTGGCGCCCGGCGAGATCTGATTCGGCGAGAAGCGCTTCGAGACGTCCGTCTGCGAGCCGACCAGTTCGGCGAACAGCTGGTGCTCGCCCAGCTTGAAGGTGGCGCGTGCCAGGCCGTTGGTGCTCTTTACCGGCTGCTGCAGGACGGCGGCGCGGCCGGTGTCCCAGGCGCAGCCATAGGCGGCGCCCGGGCTGTCCCACAGCTTCTCGTCATACGCGCCCATGCCGTCGATGCTGTTGCAGCCGGCGCCACCCGGCAGGTCGAGGATGCTGATGCCGTTATACGAGACGGTGCTGCCCGGCAGGGTCGGGCCGGTGCCGGTGCGCGACAGCAGCGATGGGGCAACCGTGGTGGCGAAGACGTTGGCCGACGGCGAGCCGCGCGTATCGACCGAGACGCCGCGGTCCGGCTGGAAGGTATTGACGAAGTCGCGCTGATCGCCGCGCAGGGCTTCGTTGCGGCTGTGGGCCGCCGTCACCAGGATATTGAAACCGTTGGTGTCGAGGTCGCCGAAGCCGCCGGTCAGCGAGGCGCGGTGGATGTTGCCGCCGCCCGCTTCGGTGATGTCGGTGAAGGCCTGGGCTTCCAGGCCTTCGTAGTTCTTGCGAAGAATAAAGTTGATGACGCCACCGATGGCGTCGGTGCCGTAGATGGCCGAAGCGCCGTCTTTCAGCACTTCGATGCGCTCGACTGCCGCCATCGGGATCGAATTCAGGTCGACTGCCGAGCCCTTCATGCCGTGGGTCGCGACGCGGCGGCCGTTGAGCAGCACCAGGGTCGAGTCGGCGCCCTGGCCGCGCAGGTTGGCCGAGGAAGCGCCGTTATTGCCACGCTGGGCGCCCGTCGTGACGTCGGCGTTCGACGCCAGGTTGTCGGAACCGTTGCCGTTGATGTTCAGGGTCGCAATCAGCTGCTCGGCGGTGACGATGCCCTGCTCTTCGAGCTGCTTGCGGGAGATGACTTCGATCGGCAGCGCGCCTTCCTTGGCGATGCGCTTGATGCTGCTGCCGGTGACTTCGACGCGTGCCATCGGGGTGGCTTGTTGCAGTTCTTGCGCAACTGCCGGGCTGACAGCGCCGATCAGGGCAATCAGATGTGCTAGCTTCTTTAACTTCACGCGTCTCTCCTGGGGAATATTTGCGATCTCGAACAGGTCGCTTTTGTCATCGCAATGTCATTACATTACGGTAAGGTTCGTTCCGAGGGTACGCCCGGTAACAGGCGTCATCCAATGAAATTACCCGCGGGAAGTATAACTTCCCGGAATGTAAAGAGAAGGAATTTTGCTATTTGTTGGGCGCGCTGCGACCTAAGCGTGCTCTTTCTGCCACATCGATGTCGAGATAACGCCAGGGCGTCAATTCCACGGGATGGCGCTTGTAGTTTTTCAGCCACGGGTGGCGGATATCGGCCGAGACCGCATGGGTCAAGGGGACCCAGGGGTTGTAGGCATGGATCAGCTGGTTCATCTCGATGTACAGCTTTTGCCTTGCCGGCCCGTCTTTCAATAGCCGCGCGGCTTCGTAGCGTTCGTTATAGGCGGGCAAGTTAAACCGCGCATAGTTGGCGCGGCCCGCGTTCGGGCCGTAGAGCAACTGGTAAAAATTCTCGCCATCGGGGAAGTCGGCGATCCAGTTACTTTCGAACATCGTCACCTTGCCCAGGCGCGAGGCCTTGATGATCTCGGTTTTCTTGTCCGACCTGAACACCACGCGCAAGCCGATCGCGTTCAGGCATTTTCTCCACAGCTCGTCGCGCAGGCGCCCGCTGACGGTCGCTTCGCTATGCATGGTGAGTAGCAGCGGCTTGCCGTCGGGCGCGCGCCGGAATCCTTCGGCGTCGCGCTTGCCGTAACCGTGACGGTCGAGCAAGGCATTGGCCAGCGCCGGATCGTAGGGCACCGGGCTGCGGTAATCCGGATCGTAGCCGAGCACGTTCGGCGGCAGCGGCGACTCGGCCTTGATGGCAAAGCCGCGTTTCAGCAGCGCGATGTCCTCGGCACTGTTGTAGGCCAACGCGATCGCGCGGCGCAGGGCGATCCGGTCCCGGGTATAGCCGCCGACCACGGGGTCGTTCATGTTCATCCACATGTAATAGGTCTGCAGTACCGGAAAGCGCGCCAATTGCATGCCGCGCGCGCGCAACTCGGGTTTTAGTTGTCCGGCGCGGATCACCATGTCGGTCATCGATTCTGGCACTTGCTCGAGGTAATCGTAGTCGCCGTTCAGCAGTCCCAGCATGCGGCCCTGGAATTCCTCGGCAATCTTGATCTCCACCCGGTCCACGCGCGGCAGGCGTTTGCCCGTCAAGGCGGCCGCGATGGCACGGTCTTGCGGATCGGTGCCGGGCGTGGCCTCGAACACGGCGCTGGAGTCCGGATTGGCCAGCAGCACGATGCGGTCGCTGCGCCGCCATTCGCCGATCATGAAGGGTCCGGTACCGACCGGATGGTTGCCGGCCTGCGCAGGATAAGCCTCGATCACTTCGCGTGCCACCACGCTGGCGGCCGGGGTCGCCATATAAAACAGGAAATTGTTGTCGGGTTCCTTCAGGCGGATGCGCAGGGTATAGCGGCTGGTCGCCTCGAGCCCGGCGACCGGCGTGTCCACACTGAAATTGCTTTTGAGGACTTCGTCGCCGACGATCTTGCTGTCGAACATATACGACCACGGCGACTTCAGGCTCGGGTCGTACAGGCGTTTCAGGCTGTAGACGTAGTCAAGCGCCGTCATCTCGCGCCGTTTGCCCTTGAAGGCCGGGTCCGGCGTGAAAAGGATGCCGGGACGGATGCGGAACGTATAGGTGCGGCCATCGGCGCTCACCTCGGGCATCGCGCTCGCGGTATTCGCGCGCAGTTTGACCGGGCGCGCCAGGTAGTCGTAGCGCAGCAGCGGGTCGAACAGGTTTTCCAGCAGGGACAAGGTGGCGATGTCGGATGCGGCGGCCGGGTCGAGCCCGGTTTCGCTGGTCGACAGGAACACCTGCAGCACTTTTTGCGGCTGCGGCTGAGGCTGTGGCTGTGCAAGGGCAGCGGCAGCAGCGGGCAGGGCCAGGGTCGATGCGAGCAGCAGGAAGGAAAGCGCGGTACGAAGTGTCATGGCTAGGGGTCGTCGATGAGCTTGCGTATCATATGCGCGACAGGTGGAGCGGGCAAACGAAACCTTGGCGCATAAGTTTTACACATGGCGCGAATGCATTCTTTCATCCTTGCAGCTTGCTCTGCGCCTATACTCTCCGCTGCACAATGGTGCGCAGAAATGCCCTGACGCTTCGTCGGCGGCTGGTGACCTGACTCTTGGCATAGAACACATGGCATTAAATTACATCTGGACTGGTTTCTTCCTCGTCGGCTTCGTCGCCGCGCTGGCCCAATGGTTGTTCCTGGGCGACGCCGAGATCTTCAAGCGCGTCGTCGACGGCACCTTTACTTCAGCCAAGATGGCGGTGATGGACATCGCCCTGCCGCTGGCCGGCGTGATGACGCTGTGGCTCGGGATCATGAACGTCGGCGAAAAGGCCGGCGCGATCAGCCTGTTCGCCCGCATCATCGGTCCCTTCTTTTCGCGCATCTTCCCCGAGGTGCCGCGCAATCACCCGGCCAACGGCCACATGGTGATGAATTTTTCGGCCAACATCCTCGGCCTCGACAATGCCGCCACGCCCTTCGGCCTGAAGGCGATGGAAAGCCTGCAGACCCTGAACCCGCACAAGGAGACGGCCAGCAACGCCCAGATCATGTTCCTGGTGATCCAGACTTCGGGCCTGACGGTGATTCCGCTGGCCATCATGGCGCAGCGCGCGATCCTGGGCGCGGCCAACCCGGCGGATATTTTCATCCCGACCCTGATCGCCACCTTCTGCTCGACCTTCACCGCCATCGTCGCCGTCAGCCTGAAACAGCGCATCAACCTGCTCGACCCGGTCATCTTCGGCTGGATCGGCGGCCTGACGGCGGCCATCGCCGGCATGGTGTTTTATCTGACCCACTTCCTCGACCGCTCGCAGATCGGCGAGGTCTCGGTGCTGGTGGCCAACCTGATCCTGTTCTCGATCATCGCCGCCTTCATGACGGCGGCGCTGCGCAAGAAAGTCAATGTGTTCGAAGCCTTCATCGAGGGCGCCAAGGGCGGCATCGAAACCTCGCTGAAGATTATTCCTTACCTGGTCGGCATGCTGGTGGCGATCAGCGTGGTGCGCAATTCGGGCATCCTGGGCCTGATCGTCAGCGGCTTTACCTGGGTGTTCACGCAGCTCGGTCTGCCGACCGATTTCGTCGGCGCGCTGCCGACCGCACTCATGAAGCCGCTCTCGGGCAGCGGTTCGCGCGCCATGATGATCGATGCGATGACGACGTATGGCGTCGACTCCTTCGTCGGGCGCCTGGCCTCGATCCTGCAAGGCGCGGCCGACACCACCTTCTATATCGTGGCCCTGTATTTCGGCTCGGTCGGCATTCGCAAGACGCGCTACGCGATCGGCTACGGCTTGCTGGCCGACTTCGCCGGCGTGGTTGCCGCCATTTTTGTTGCCTACCTCTTCTTTGGTTAAGGAGTACGCATGTTCCGTCACCTCGTCCTCGCTGCCGCCGTCCTTTCCTGCCTGCCCGCCGCCCGCGCCGAGTTGCCGGAACCGGTGCTGCGGCTGCTGGCCGAACACGGCCTGCCGCCCACTGCGGTCGGTGCGCTGGTGCTGCGCGGCGACCAGACCGTGCTGGCGCACGAAGCCTCGCGCCCGCTGCAGCCGGCCTCGACGATGAAACTGGTGACGACCCTGGTCGCCCTCGAACACCTGGGGCCAGTGTTTCGCGGACGCACCGAGTTGCTGACGAATGCAGAAGTGAACAAGGGCGTGCTCGAGGGCGACCTGGTGCTGCGCGGCGGCGCCGACGCGGATCTGTCCGGCGAAGTACTGGAAAGCATGCTGCGCGCGCTCCAGAATGCCGGCATCCGCCGCATCAAGGGCGACCTGGTGCTCGACCGTGCGCTGTTCAACCCGGCGCGCAGCGATATTGGCCTGCCGCCCTTCGACGAGTCGCCGGAAGCCTATTACAACGTCATTCCCGATGCGCTCCTGATCAACAAGAACATGTTGCAGATCGACATGCGTTCGACTGGCAAGCGCATCGCGCTCGACATGCAGCCGGCGCTGGCCGGCGTGACGATCACCTCGAACATGACCCTGATCGATGGCGACTGCGCGAAATGGGAAGACGGCTGGAAACTACCGGAAGCGCTGCGCGGCAAGGACGGCAAGCTCAAGGTGGTGCTCAACGGCAGCTTCCCGATGGACTGCGCCAAAACCAACAGCATCAACGTCGTCGACCGCGACGCCTATATCGACGGCCTGTTCCGCCTGAAATGGAAACAGCTTGGCGGCAAGCTGAGCGGCAAGACGGTCGAAGGCAAGGCTGCGCCCGATGCGCGCCTGCTGGCCGAACACAAGTCGCGCGCGCTGCCGGAAATCGTGCGCGACACCAACAAGCCATCCGACAACGCCCTGGCGCGCACCCTGTTCCTCTCGATGGGTGCATTGGAAGCCGACCCGCTGCTGGGCAGCAAACCCTTGCCGCCGCTGGCCGGGCAAACCACGCACGCCCGCGCCGACGCCGCGGTGCGCAGCTGGATGCGTGCGCGCGGCATCGACGACACGGGCCTGGTGATCGATAACGGGTCCGGCCTGTCGCGCAGCGAGCGCATCAGCCCGCGGCAGATGGGGGACTTGCTGCGCGCCGGCCTGCGCAGCAACTGGGCGCCGGAATTCATGTCCAGCATGCCGATCGCGGCGATGGACGGCACCATGCGCCGGCGCCTGGCTGGCAGCGCGGCTGCCGGCCGTGCCCGTTTGAAAACGGGGACGCTGCGCAATGTCGTGGCGGTGGCCGGTTATGTACCGGATGCAACAGGGGTGCAGCACGTGGTCGTGGCCATGGTCAATGACGAACTGGCCGGCGATGGACGCGGGCGCGCCGTGGTCGATGCGCTGGTCGATTGGGTGGCACGCTCAGGCGCACCGGCGCCGTAAGCTCGACGCAACCACCGAGCTTACCGAAGTTTCCTTGCCTGCTGCGCAATATTGCCGCGTTGGCACGCAAATACAACGCTTATGCTGCACGCGTTGTCCATACAATCGTCAATTGTTACACTCTTTTGTGCACATCGGGAAACATTTCCCGACGCTGCTGTGCGTAGCCGAGGCATTCGCTTCGAACCCAACAAAAAGAGAGAGAACATGACGCGACGACCTGCCTGCCATCCTTTCCGCCAAACCCTCCTCGCGACCGCCCTGCTGGCAGCCCTGGCGCCCGCATCCGCCCAGGAAGCGACCGCTCCTGTCGGCGCCGTCCCCGTGGCCGCGGACGAAGCCAACCCATCGCGCGTGGTGGTGCTCGGTTCGCGCTCGAGCGCCAAGACCGCGCTCGATACCGCCGCGCCCGTGGGCCTGATCAGTGCGAAGGACATGCAGACCGCCGGCCCCCTCGAGCTGGGCAAGCTGTTGCAAACGCTCGACCCCTCGTTCAACTTTTCCACCACGTTCATCAGCGACGGCACTGACATCATCCGCCCTGCCACCCTGCGCGGGCTCGGTCCCGACCAGCTGCTGGTGCTGGTCAACGGCAAGCGCCGCCACCAGCAAGCGCTGGTCAATGTCCAGCAGACGATCGGCCGCGGCTCGGCCGGCACCGACATCAATGCGATCCCGATGTCGGCGATCAGCCACATCGAGGTGCTGCGCGACGGCGCTGCCGCCCAGTACGGCTCGGATGCGATCGCCGGCGTGATCAACATCGTGCTCAAGTCGCAGGTCAAGGAAACCCAGGTCAGCAGCTCGATCGGCACCACCGCCGAGGGCGACGGCGACCTGATCTCGGCCAGCGCGAATACCGGCTTCGGCATCGGCGACGGCGGCTATGTCAACCTGTCGGTCGAAGGCCGGCGCCGCAACGAAACCAACCGCGCCGGCGTCGACACCCTGCGCGTGGATCCGCCGCGCGTGACCCAGCGCATCGGCGACAGCCTGGCCAAGGATGCCTTCTTGTGGGTCAACTCGGCATTGCCAACCAGCAAGGACGGCGAACTGTATGCCTTTGGCGGCGCCTCCAGGCGCACCGGCGATTCGGCCGGATTTTACCGCTCGCGCGGAGACGGCCGCAACGTGCCGTCGGTCTACCCGAACGGCTTCTTGCCGAACATCATCACGACCGTCAAGGATGCCTCGTTTGCGGTCGGCTATCGCCACACCTTCGCCAACGACTGGAAATTCGATGCCAGCGTGAACCACGGGCGCAGCCAGCTCGGCTTCCACGAGCGCGAGTCGATCAACATCAGCTACTGGTACGAACCGCGCCCGGGTGGCGGCATCTATGCCGAATCGCCCCTCGAAGCCGATACCGGCACCCTGAAATTCAACCAGACCACCTTCAATGCCGACCTGCGCGGGCCGATCGAGCTGGGCGGGCGCAAGCTGTCGCTGGCGGCCGGCTTCGAATACCGCACCGACAACTACAAGATCGAGGCAGGCGACCCGGTGTCCTACCAGTATGGCCGCACCAACAATCCGGCCATTCGCATCCTCGACCAGAACGGCGGCATCGCCGCCTCGGGCGCTCAGGGCTTCCCGGGCTATACGCCATCGACCGAAGTCGATGATGGCCGCCACAACATCGCCCTGTATCTCGACGCCGAGCACAACCTCACGGATAAACTGCTGGTCGCCGCTGCGGTCCGCTACGAGAAATACTCGGACTTCGGGAATACCACCACCGGTAAACTCAGCATGCGTTACGACCCGACCCGCATGCTCGGCCTGCGCGGCAGCGTGTCGACCGGTTTCCGTGCGCCTTCGGTACAGCAGAAGTTCTACAGCTCGGTCTCGACCAACCTGAATGCGGCCGGCGTGCTGACCGAAACCCTGACCGCGCGCGAAGGCAGCGCCGTCACCCGCGCCTTCGGCATCGCCCCGCTCAAGGAAGAAACCTCGAAGAACGCCAGCGTCGGCATCGTGCTGCGCCCGCTGCCGAACTTCTCGGTCACGGCCGACCTGTACCGGATCGACATCGACGACCGCATCGTCTTCTCGAGCAATATCGCGCCGGAATCAGGCACCTGCGCCAGCGCCGCCGCCTGCCCGATCCGCGCCATCCTCGATCCGCTGAAAGTCGGCCAGGCCCAGTTCTTCACCAATGCGATCGACACCAGCACGAATGGCTTCGACGTCGTTGCCGAGCACACGACGCGCTGGCCCGGCTCGGCCCTCGTGCTGTCCGGCCAGCTTGGCTTCAACAAGACCGAAGTCAAGGCACGCCGCTCGCAGTCGCCAGTGCTCAGCGGTGCGCAGCTGTTCGACGACGCCCAGGTGACCCTGATCGAACGCGGCCAGCCGCGCCAGCACCATGTGGTTGCCGCCGACTACACCACCGGGCCGTGGAACCTGAATACCCGCGCCAATTACTTTGGCGAAGTGCAGGGACAGGGCTTTACGGCGCCTTTCATCCAGACCTGGGAAGCGAAGTGGCTGGTCGACATGAGCGTGCGCTATGCCTTCACCAAGCGCCTGAGCCTGGCCGTCGGCGCCAACAACCTGTTCGATACCTACCCGACGGAGTGGGACAAGGAACGGGCCGCCCCCTTCCCGCAGCTGGGCTTCACCCACTGCTGGGAAACCTGCCCGATCGGCATCAACGGGCGCCAGATGTACGCCCGCGTCGACTGGGCATTTTAAATCCAGCCTCGGACCGCTCCTTGCCCTAGCTAGCGTACGGCAAGGCGCAGCCCGGGCTGTTTTACAAGGCGCGCACCTGCGGAATGAAACGCAGGTTGTCGAAGATGCCGATGAAGAGCGCATCGCCGTCGTCGAAGCCGGCGGCGGCGCCGCGCAAGGCCGCCAGTTCCGCCGGCAACAGGCGCTGCGTCAGCGCCGTCGTGGCGGCGATGGCGGCATAGGCCAGCGTCAGCGGGTATTCGGCAGTGTTCTTCAGCCCCGCATGTCCCCCGTAGGCAATCCGGTAGATGGCGTCCAGCACCTTCGAGTGCAGGTAGCTGACACCGTCGCGCAGGTCGATCTCGCACGGCCAGTCGAGGTCCTCGCCATCGTAGGATGGCCCGCTGGCGACATACAGGTCGGCGGTGGCGCCCTTGTCGTCGCGGATCGGGTTGAACAGGCCGAACCATAGCCCCTGGTCGCCCGCGCGTACCACGCCCTCGCGCATCGCCGCAGTCATCCAGCCCTTCAGGATGGGCAAATCCGCATCGAAACCGATGCGGCGCATGCGTTCCCAATCCGCGTGCGGAAACTGCCGCTCGCACTCGTCGATGACGACCTGCATGCGCTGCCCGATCGTTTCCCCGGCAGCGATGGCGCCGATCAGCGTTTTATACAATTGCTCGAAGTCAAAAGGTGGCATAGGCATTCCATCAAGTGGGAGGCAGGACCGCAGTCGCTGCGGTCCTGGTCGTTCATGTCTGATCGATGACATCAGGGCCGGGCCGTATCGCCCGAACGCGGCGCGGTGCCGACCGGTTCCATCCAGGGCGCGCCGGCGACGTCGGGCTTTGCTTCCACCAGCGCCACTTGCGCGTTCGTGGATTGGCGGATGGTGCGGACGATGTCAAGCATGGTTTTTTCGACGTATTTTTCGGGCGTGCCGAGCACCATCCCGGTGGCGCGGCGCGGCCAGGCGAGCCAGCCGCCTTCCTTTTTGCTGAAGGCGGCATACATGTCGAGGTGGTAGCCGCTCTTGTACGGATACAGGCAGGCAACCACCTGCACGTCCTGGCTGCCGCGCACTTCCGGCGTCGCCTTTGCGGTCCAGCTGGCGCCGTCGCAATTCGGTCCGCGCGCCGTGCCGGGTGCGTCGGCCAGCTTGAAGCGGCCGGGCTGGTCCTGCCGTTCAGGGGTGTCGGGCAGCGGGGTGGCAAGCGTGGCGTTGCTGAGGTTGCGGCTGACGCCTTCGCTGGCGGCGCGCGCGACCGCCGGCCCGGGGGCATCGGTCTTGATGTCGAATACCCGAACGTATTCCACCGTCCTTTCCTGCGCGGCAAACATCTGGCCGCCCCCCATTGCGCAACCTGCCAGCGCCGACCCCGCGACGGCGGCCACCAATATGCTTTTCATTACGCACCTCTCTTGTCCGTTGGAAGAATCGTTGGTGCGACAGAGAGAAAGGCGGGCTCAGGAGTCAAGTCCCGGCATCAAGCTCTCGTCGGTATTGAGAGATTGTCCGGGGTGCAGAGTGAAGGAAGGCTGAGATAACTCAAGTGTGCGCGTGGGCGCGCGGCGATTTGCCTAGAGAGAGTAAGAGCGCCTGAGAAAGCCCCCAGGGCAAGGCGCATTCGTCGAAGACAGTACGCCAGTACGGCGAGACGGATGCAACGCCGCCATGGGGGTTTTATCAGGCGTTCTTACAGTACGCGGCGGAAGGTGGTGCGTACGCGATCGCGGTCGCCGCAATCGAAATGCCACCACTCGGTATTGATGCCGAGGAAGCCGGCGTCCAGCATGACGCCACGCAGCAGGCGGCGGTTGGCGAGCTGGGCCTGGTTCAATTCTCCGCTCGCGAGAAACTGTTCTTCCAGCGCCGGGTGCGACAAGGCGGTCATGTCGTCGAAACCGGTGCCCATGTCGAGTTCCACGCCGGCGGGGTCGAGAATGGTGAGGTCGAGCGCCATGCCGTACGAGTGGATCGAGCCGCGCGCCGGATCGGCCAGGTACATGCGCAGGCCGGTGCCGTCGAGCGCATCCCAGAGCTGCTGCTGGACGCGCTGCGGGCGCAGGGCGTCCAGCACGAGCAAGGTGTGGCCGGGCGCGCGCGCGGCCAGCGCGGCCACCGCCGCTTCCAGCGCGCTGGCGCAATCGCGGTGCAGCCAGGCGCAGTCGAAGGGCGAATACAGGTCGCGCCCGACAAAATTATTCGTGCCCGCATAGCGCAGGTCGACTGCGATCCCGGCAATCGTTGCCAGGCGCCGGAATTCCGGGCTGGCGGCGATGTCTTCGCTGGCCAGGCCGGGAGCGGCGCTGCCGACCTCCTCCATTACGCGCATCCTCCCTCGAGGCAGGCGCGGGCCGTGGCGCCGATGGCGTTCGCCAGTTCGCGCGCGCCGTGCGACAACGGCGCGTGGTTCGCCGTCAACAGGTAGAGCTGCACCGGCAGGGCCGGCGCCCATTGGCGGCATTGCACTTTCCCGGCCGCGGCCGAGGCGGCCGTGAACGGGTCGAGCACGGCCGTGCCGGCGCCGGCTTCGACCAGCGAACGCGCGATCTGGTAAGTCTGCACCACGGTGCGAAACACGGGCGTGACGCCTTCGGCCTCGCAGGAAGCGACCACCATTTCGCCGAGCGGGTCGTTGTCGGCCAGGCCGATCAGTTCGCCCGTCAGGTCGGCCGCCCCGAAGGGCCGCGCGCATTCGGCCTCGCTCCAGGTGCCGGCCGGCGCCATCACGGTCAGCATGCCCTGGGCGATCGGTTCGGCGACGATGCCGGGGTGGCGCGGGTCTTGCAGCGACAAGGCCAGATCGGCTTCGCCCAGGCGCAGGGCGTTCACGATTTCGCTGGTGTGGTAAGTCGCCAGTTCGCAGCGGGTCTGGGCAAAGTCGCGGCGCCAGGCGGTCATCGCTTGCGGCAGCACGCTGACGGCCAGCGTCGGCGTCGACACCAGGCGCACCGTCTCGACCGCGCGGCCCTTGAGGCTGGCGGCGAGGCGGCGGATGCCCTGCAGGTCGCGATTCAACTTTTCGGTCTCGAGGAACAGGCGGTGCGCTTCCGGCTTCGGATACAGCTTGCCGCGCACGCGCTCGAACAGCGGCATCCCCAGTTGCAGCTCGGCGTGCTGCAACACTTTCGTCACCGCCGGCTGGGAAATGTGGAGCACCTGGGCGGCGCCGCTGATGGTGCCGACTTGCATGATGGCGTGAAAAACTTCGATGTGGCGCAGGCGCATTGCTTCAATCCTTCAACGAGACACCCGCGCAAGGCGCGGATGGGCCGAAGGATACAGGGAAACCGGGACGAGGGCGACCGTCATCGTGTGCCGGTTCAATGCGGGCTGGTGACTGTCGGCGGCGTCACCGACGCAGCCGGCTCCGGCACCGGGGGCACTGGCGGGACGGCCGGCGCCGGCGACACCGGCGGTGTCGGCGGCGTCGGCGGCACGCCCGGATCGAGCGGCACACCCTGCTCCGGCTGGGCCGGCCGGAAGATCGGCAAGGGCGCCGGCGGCACCGGCGGCAAGGGGGCCGTGGCCGGCGTGGTCAGCACTTCCAGGATGGCCGCGGTCTCCGCGTCGCCGTCGCCCGCGAAGTTCGACGGCCGGTATTTCATCTGGAACGCGGCAATCACGGTACGGGTCGCCGGGTCGAAGCTGCCGCTCTGCGCCAGCGCAAAGCCGTGGCTCGCCAGTTTCTTCTGGAACCAGGCCGCGTCCGGGGCCTGGATGTCGAACACCTGGCGTACGGCGGCCACGCGGTTGGCGTCGGGCCAGGCCACCAGGCCGGCCCGCGCCAGCTGGTACCAGGGAAACATCGGCCCCGGGTCCTGCTTGCGCAGCGGCGCGATGTCGCTGTGGCCAAGGACGTTTTCCGGGGCGATCCCGTGGCGCTTCACGATACCGGCGATGAGCGGAATCAGGGTGTCGATCTGCGACTGCGGAAACGGCGGGAAGACGCGGCCATTCGGCGTTTCCTTCCAGCCGGCATTCACGATTTCGATGCCGATCGAGCTGTTATTGAGCTGGGTGTAATTTTTCCAGCTCGAGTTGCCGGCATGGTAGGCGGCGCGCGTTTCGTCGACCAGGCGGTAGACCGTCGGCGTCGGGTCGTCGGTCACCAGGTAGTGCGAGCTGACCTGCTGCTGGGTCAGGATCTTGAGCGAGGCGGGCTTGTCGGCCACCGTGTAATGCAGCACCAGGAAGCGCACGCGGCTGGCCTGGCCGACTGCCGTGTACGTCGTGTCGATGCCATCGTTCGGTGTGGTGGCACAACCGGCCAGCAGGGCAATCAAGAGGGTCACTGCAAGGTTTTTCATCACATGTCCATTTTACTGAGTCTGTTGCTGTTCAAATTCATTTCGGGCCGTCCAGCGCCGCCAGGCGCGCGGCGGCATGGTGGGCACGGGTCGCGGCCTGCTTCAAGCCGGTCCCAGGGGGCAGCGCGGCGCGCATCGCCCCGGCGATCGACGGGTGCAGTGCGGCGGCGCGGCCCGACAGCACCAGCGGACGCGGGCCGAAGCGGCGGATCAGCGCATGGCCCAGGCGCGCCAGTTCGCGGCCGGCTTCCAGCAAAATCGCCGCCGCTGCCGGATCCTGTTCGCAGGTGGCAGCCACGGCCAGCGCCAGCTTGCCGACCTCGCCCCGCTCCTGCCCGTAGATGAACTGGCGCGAGAAGGCCCAGTCCGATCCACCGACATGATCGAACACCGCGTGCGCCAGCGGCGAATCGACCCAGCAGCCGGGCTGCTCGTCTTCGTTGCGCCAGATATGGCGCAGCGCTTCGCGCGCGATCCAGAAGCCGCCGCCGCCATCGTCGAGCACCACGCCACGCCCGCCGGCGCGATGAAATTGCCCGTCAACGTCGATGAAGGCGCCGATCGAGCCGGTGCCAGCATAGACCAGGTAGCCTTCGCCCGGCGCAAAGCTGGCGCGGTAGGCGATATCGATGTCGTTGCAGACGGCAACCGCCTCGGCTGCGATGCCGAGCAACTCGGCGATCCAGCACTGCAATTGCGCGCCGTCGCCGCCGAAACCGGTGAGTCCGGCACGCACGCGCGCCGGCCGGCCATGCGCCAGCACCGCGCGCGCCAGTTCGGCAAAACTGGCGTGGACGCTGGCGCGGCCCTCGGGTGTGCCCATCTGCAGGGCCGACAGGCCGGCGACCGTGCCCTCGGCCAGGATCGCGCCGCCCTGCGCCGCCAGCGCCCAGCGGGTCTGGGTGCCGCCGGCGTCGATGCCGAGGCCGAGGCCGGAGTCGATAGGGGTAGTTACCATGGGACCGTGTTACTTACCCCAGACCAGCAGGCGGTCGCCTTCGATGCCGAGACGATCGACGGCGCCAACGAACACGGCGTCGACCGCGCCGAGGCGGGCATCCTGCTGCAGCGTCCAGTCGGTTGTGGAAGCCGGCACCACATTGAAACGCCATTCATTGCCGTAACGCGCCCACACCGTGTACAGCGCGTTCGCCTTGCCGGGGGCAAGTGTCAAACCGATCCCCGTGCCCTTGCGGCTGGCTTTGACGCGCGGCAGGCCCGGCTTGACGTTGCCCAGCCAGGGCGTGGCCGGCACCAGGGCCGGCGTCGCATAGCTGCCCGTGCGCAGCTGCTCGCTGATGCCTTTGCGGTTCTGCATCAGCGCGACCATGCTGAAGTGGATGTGGCCGGCGGCCTGCGGGCGGGCCCGGGTCGCCTCGATCTGGTCGACGATTTCCTGCGGCTGGTAATCCTTGGTGGGCGCGCCGATGCGGCTGGTGAACAGGCCCGGCCACATGTGGCGGCCCAGCGTGTTCTGGCCGATCCAGTAGTCGAGCAGCACATCATAGGCCTGCGGCTTTTGCGCGCGCGGCCAGTACAGCTGCGGCGCCATGTAGTCGAGCCAGCCTTTTTGCAGCCACAGCTCGGCATCCGCATACAGCTTGTCGTATTGCGAGAAGCCGGCGATGCCGGGCGGGCGCCGGTCGGGACGGCCCAGGCCGAAGGGGCTGATGCCGAAGCGCACCCAGCTCTTTTCGCGGTGGATGCCCGCGTACATGTTCTCGATCAGCTCGTTGACGTTCTGGCGGCGCCAGCCGGCGCGGTCGAGCTTGCCCCCACTGGCGAGGTAGCGCTCCCAGCTCGGCGTGTCCGGGAAATCGAGCTCGGCTGCCTTGGCGCCCGGCTTGCCCGCCGGTGTCCCATCCAGTGCCGCTTCGTTGCCGGCCACCGCGGGCGTCGCTTCGATCGGATACGGATAAAAATAATCGTCGATGTGCACGCCGTCGATGTCGTAGCGGCGCACCACATCCAAGACGACGTCCAGGGTCTGCTTCGACGCCGATTCCTCGCCCGGGTCCATCCACATGAACTTGCCGTAGCGTCGCACCGCCGCCGGATTCGCGCGCGTGATGTGGTTCGGCGCCGCCGGCGAGCGGGCGCCGTCGTGGCGCGCGCGGTAGGGGTTGAACCAGGCGTGCAGCTCGAGGCCGCGCGCATGCGCTTCGCCGACCCAGAACGCCAGGGGATCATACATGGGCTGCGGACCCTTGCCCTGGGCGCCGTTCAGGTATTCCGACCACGGCTCGAGCTGCGACGGATAGATCGCGTCGGCCGACGGCCGCACCTGCAGCACGATGGCGTTCATGTTCATCGCCTTCGCCTTGTCGAGAATGGCGATGGCCTCCGCCTGCTGCTGGGCCGCGTTCAGGTTCTGCCTGCTCGGCCAGTCGATGTTGGCCACGGTGGAGACCCAGGCCGCGCGGAATTCGCGCGGGGCGGCGGGCGGCAGCTTGCCGCTGGCGACGATGGTGCCGCCCGGCGCCGGGACACCCGGTTTGGCGAGCTTCTTCGGGGTCGTACAGCTGGCCAGGAAGCCGCTCATTGCCAGTACGCCGGCCAACGCCAACGCGCGTTTTTTCAGATCAGGTTGCACTACTGCTCCCTCTTTCATAAATCGTTAATCCTTATACTTTGACGAACCACTTGCGCCGCCACATGGCCCAGGCGATGCCGAACATGCAGGCGTTGAACAGCAGCGCGTACAGCAGCGAGGTGTTCACGGCGCCCAGCGGCAGCGCGCGGATCGGCGCGTACAGCATGCGGCCGAGCGCCAGCGTCGTGCCGTCCGGCTGCGCCAGCTTGATAAAGCCGAGCATTTTGACCAGCAGCCCGGAGAACGCGAAGATGAACAGCGCATTCATGCCGTAGATCTGGAACGGGCGCGTCCAGCGCGCTGCCGCCGCGCGCAGCGCCGCATGGGGATTCACGTCGAGCAGCCAGAAGAAGGCGGAGAATACCAGCAATGCCCAGCCCGTCATCAGCAGGCAGTAAGAGGGCGTCCACAGGCTTTTGTTGATCGGCATGAGGATGGCGTCGCAGATCACGCCCAGCCAGACCAAGAGCAGGCCGGCCAGCATCAGCCAGACGGTCTGTTCCATCCGGCTCAGCTTGTTCAGCAAGAAACGCCCGGCCAGCACTCCGAACAGCTGGCTGCACAGGGCCGGCATGGTCGACACCAGGCCTTCCGGATCCCAGGTTTTTGATTGCACCCACATGTGGCCGTCCAAGACCATGCGGTCGACCCAGGCGCCGAAATCCCGCCCCGGTTCCAGCACGCCGGCGCCGATCCCGGGCACCGGGTAGAACAGCATCAGCGCGCTGTACAGGGTCAGCAGGGCAAAAATGATGATCAGTTGCAGGCGCCAGCCGCAATACACGACGATCGGCGCGGCCAGCAGCGTGCACAGGGCAATCCTTTGCAGCACGCCCGGAATGCGGACGGCGCCCCAGTCGAAGCGCGGGATCAGGTTCAGCAGAAAGCCGATCAGGAAGATCAGCAGCGCGCGCTTCGCCAGTTTCAGCAGCAGGCCCGGTTTATTGGCGCCTGCATCGGCCAGCCGTCCCAGCGACAGAGCCATCGACACCCCGCCGATGAAGAGAAAAAAGGGAAAGATCGTGTCCGTAAAAGTCCAGCCATGCCATTTGGCATGGGCCAGTTGCGAATACAGGTGGCTCCAGTCGCCCGGATTATTCACCAGCACCATGGCGGCGATGGTAAAGCCGCGAAAGGCGTCGAGCGAAGCCAGGCGGCCGGGCGTCTGCTTAAGCACCAAATTAAGCACCAATCACTTCTTTCCGAACTCCGGATCGATCTTCACCAGCGCCGCCATGATAAAGGCCGGTATCGTCGCCAGGCAGGTCCAGATGAAGAAGTTTTTATAGCCCAGGTATTCCTGCAGATCGCCGCTCCACATGCCCGGCACCATCATGCCGAGCGCCATCAGGCCGGTGCAGATGGCGTAGTGCGCCGTCTTGTGCTCGCCATCGGCGACCATGATCATGTACAGCATCATCGCCGTGAAGCCGAAGCCATAACCGAACTGCTCGACCGCCAGCGAAGCGCAGATCAGGTAAAAACTCTGCGGCTGGGCCTGCGACAGGTAGACGAACACCAGGTCCGGCAAGTGCACCGCGAACACCATCAGCCACAGGCAGCGTTTCAGTCCAAGGCGCGAAATCAGGTAGCCGCCGGCGAGGCCGCCCAGGGTCAGGGCCAGAATGCCGATGGTGCCGTAGGCAATGCCGTACTGCGCCGTCGTCAAGCCGAGGCCGCCTTCACTGAGCGGATCCTTGAGGAAAGGCGCCACCAATTTCAGCAGCTGCGCTTCGCCGAGGCGGAAGGTCAGGATAAAGCCGAGGATCAGCCAGATGTCGCGCTTGCGGAAAAAGGCGCTGAAGGTGCCGAAGAATTCGCGCAGCGGATTGGCGCCGGAGGCGACGGCATGGTCCGCTTCCGGGCGCGGCAGCACCATCTGGTGCCAGGCAAAGGCGATGGCGAACACGCCCGCCAGCACGAAGAACACGATCGACCAGGCCTGGTGGGTGTCGCCCAGGGTCGTCGCCAGGTAACCGGCCAGCACCACCAGCGGTCCCTGCCCGGCCAGCGTGGCGAGGCGATAAAAGGTGCTGCGCACGCCGACAAACGCCGCCTGGTCCTTCTGGCGCAGGCCCAGCATGTAAAAACCGTCGGCCGAAATGTCGTGCGTGGCCGAGCTGAAAGCCATCAGCCACATGACGGCCAGGCTGACCGCGAAGAAGGACGGCAAGTGCAGTACCGTCCCCACGGCCACCATGGCGGCGGCCACTGCCAGTTGCAGCGTCACCGTCCAGCCGCGCTTGGTGCCGAACATGTCGACCACGGGCGACCACAGCGGTTTGATGACCCAGGGCAGGTACAGCAGGCTGGTGTAGAAGGCGATGTCGGAGTTGGAGACCCCCATGTCCTTGTACATGATGACCGACAGGCTCATCGCGACGACATACGGAATGGCCTGGGCAAAATACAGCGACGGCACCCACAGCCACGGACTTCTCGCTTGCGATTTTTGCATAACTCTTTCGTGTTCGGGCAGGGATGGTGGAGCGGGGCTGGAGCCCTGCCACTCGGGACTCTGTCGCTGTTAGTCGGCTAATGCCTGGCGAACGCTGCCGTGTGCGGATTCCAGCAAGGCCCGAGCCTGTTCGACACTGGTTTTCCGGGACAAGGCGACGATCGCCGTCTTGACGTGGAAATCGCACTGTTCCAGCACGCTTCTTGCCGCCGCCTCGTCGGCGCCGGTAGCGAAAGCCGTCAGGCGGATGGCGCGCAGCACCAGCTTGGCGTTGGTCGCCTTCAAGTCTACCATCAGGTTGCCGTGAACCTTGTTCAAACGCACCATCAAGGCGCTGGAAAAGGTGTTCAGGGCGATCTTCTGCGAGGTGCCGGCTTTCAGGCGCGTGCTGCCGGAAATGACTTCCGGGCCGGTGTCGAGGGTGATGCCGATGTCGGCCTCGCCGGCGACCGGCGCATCCGGGTTGTTCGCAAAGCCGATCGTCAGGGCCCCGGCCGCGCGCGCGGCGCGCAGGGCGCCCAGCACATAGGGCGTGGCGCCGGAGGCGGCGATCAGCAGCACGACGTCGTCCGCGCCGACCTGCACCGAGCGCAGGTCGGCCGCGCCCTGCTCGAGGTCGTCCTCGGCGCCTTCGACGGCGACGAACATGGCGTCGTTACCGCCGGCCAGGAGCGCGATGGCGCGGCCATGCGGCCAGGAAAAAGTGGGATACAGCTCAACGCTGTCGAGCACGCCCAGGCGACCCGAGGTGCCGGCGCCGACATACACCAGGCGCCCGCCCGCTTCCATGCGCGGCAAGGCGGCAGCCACGGCGGCGGCCAGCTGCGGTGCGGCGGCGCGCACGGCATTGACCGCATTGAGCTGGTCGTCCACCAGCACGTTCACCAGTTCCAGGGTCGGATACTGGTCGAGCAGGGTGTGGTCCTGGGACGGGGTTTCGGTGTTGAGCATGGTCGCGTCAATCTCCGGAATTATCAATGAAACCAGTGTAATACCAATCCGGCAAGCATTCCCATGAAAGGAAAGGCCGTCGTTATGACGAAAAGTTATGCTGCCTGTTTATGCTGCTTACTATGCGGGACTACGGCGCAGTTCCGCCACGAAATCATAGTAATCGCTGCGGCAATAGGAATGCGTCAGCTCGACCGCCACGCCCGACTCCAGGTAGCCGACACGGGTGATGAACAGCACGGCCTGCCCTTCCGGCACGCCCAGGCGCGCCGCGAGTTCAAGCGATGCGTTCATGGCGCGGATGTGCTGCAGTGCGCGCACCGGCATCTGGCCGCTGGCGTCGAGGTGGGCGTACAGCGAATTGGCGACATCCTGCGGCTGCGGCAGCACGGAAGCGGGAATCACGCTGGTTTCGTAGGCCATCACGACTTCGTCGGCCAGGCGCAGGCGCTCCAGGCGCGCCACCCGCGCCCCGGGCGACAGGCCCAGTGCCAGTTGCTCGTCGGCGTCGGCCGCCACCACCTCGCGCCGCAGCCAGCGCGAATTCGGCGTGTAGCCGCGCTGCTGCAACTGTTCCGAAAAGCTCGACAGGTTCGACAGCGGCTGCTCGATGCGCGGCGCAATATAGTTGCCGGAGCCGCGACGCCGTACCACCAGTCCCTGCTCGACCAGCTGGTCGATCGCTTTGCGCGCCGTCACGCGCGATACGCCCTGCTGCTCGGACAGGGTGCGCTCCGAGGGCAGCGCCTGGTCGGCCTGGTAGCGGCCGTCGCGCACGTCCTGCACCAGCTTGCGTGCCAGCTGCATGTACAGCGGCGAATTGTCGTTGGCGTCGACCTTGAAGTCGGGAATCGGATTGCTCATGTTCATAATGGGATGGCTCGCGGCCCCAGTGTAAGGCAGAGCGGTTCAGGCAGCCTGAAAATTGTTCCGATATTATCCGTGCTCGGCAACATAAAAAAGTGACAAGGGACTGGCATGAACGGAAACAGGAGAACACTGCTCGGACTGGCCTTGCTGGGCGGGCTGGAGCCGCTGCTGGCGGCAACGCCGTCCTCAAGTGGCGGTCGCAAGGACAGGCTCGAGCGCGAGCTGGCCGCCATCGTCACGGACCCCGCCTGCGAACTGGCCAGCCTCTCGGTGCTGGCGATCCGCAAGGGCAAACTTGCCTACGAGGGCCAGTTCGGCCGGCGCTGGATCGGCAACGGCGCAAGCTCCGATGCTCCGGCCACCCGCGACACCCTGTACCGGATCGCCTCGGTTTCCAAGCTGATGACCACGCTCGGCCTGATGCGCCTGGTGGAAGCCGGCAAGTGCGCGCTCGATGCCGATGTCTCCGCCTACCTCGGTTTCAACCTGCGCAACCCGCATTTCCCGCAGCGCGCGATTACCCTGCGCCAGCTCTTAACCCACACGTCCTCGCTGCGCGACGAAGCCGGCTATTCCTTTCCGGTCGGCAGCGCCCTGCGTGACTTCGTCGTGCCGGGCGGGCGCCTGCACGGCGAGGGCAAGATGTGGGCGACCAACGCAGGGCCGGGCGACTATTTCACTTACTGCAATCTCGGCTGGGGCCTGATCGGCACCCTGATGGAGCGGGTGACGGGCGAGCGCTTCGATCGCCTGATGCAAACGCTCCTGCTGCGGCCGCTCGGGCTGACGGCCGGCTACCATGTCGCCGAATTGCCGGCGCCGGCACAGGCCAAGCTGGCCACGCTCTACCGCAAGCGCACGCTCGACACGGAAAAGTGGGATGCGGCGGGGCCGTGGATCGCGCAGGTCGATGACCTGCGGTCGCGCGCGCCGGCGCCGCCTGCCGGGATCGACGCCTATGTCGTCGGCGACAACGCCACGCCCTTCAGCCCGACCGGCGGCCTGCGCATATCGGCGCACGGCCTGGGGACCGTCATGCTGATGCTGATGAACGGCGGCATGCACCGGGGCCGGCGCATCCTGGCGGCGGCCACGCTCGATCGCATGTTCGCGCCCCAATGGACGGCCGACGGCAAGGGCGGCAACGGCGACACCCTGCACGGCTTGTTTAGCGGCTGGGGCCTGGGCAATGCGCAGTTCCCGGACCAAGCGGGCCGCCGCCTGGTCGAGGGCGGCTTCGATGCCGTCGGCCACCTCGGCGACGCCTATGGATTGCGCTCGATCTTCGCGTTCGACCGGCAACGCAAGAACGGCATGATCGTGCTCGTCGGCGGCAGTTCGAGCGACCCCGAGCTTCACAAGGGGCGCTATTCGGCGCTGGCCCGGTTCGAGGAAGCAGTGCTGAGCAGTCTGTTCCAGCATGCCATCCTCTGAATTCGCATGACTGCCGGTTATGGCGTGGCGTTCCTCTTTCATTGGCCGTATGCGCCCGCGCGCCCTAAGCTGTTTCCTTCGCTTATCGAATAAAAAACCATTGGAGTGCAGCAAGGGATGCAGCAGAAGATGCAGCAAATAAGCGTGATCGGTGGCGGCGTGGTCGGCCTGACCTCGGCCTGGTGGCTGCTCGAGGCCGGCTTCCAGGTGACCGTGCTCGAGCGTGCGCCGCAGGTGGCGAACGGCGCCAGCTACGGCAATGGCGGCCAGCTGAGCTACCGCTATGTCGCGCCGCTGGCCGATGCCGGCGTGCCCCTGAAAGCCATCGCCTGGCTGTTCCAGGAACACGGCCCGCTGCGCTTCAAGCCCGAATTCGATCTGCGCCAATGGACCTGGCTGGCCAGTTTCCTCGGCCAATGCAATAGCGCGGACAACCGCCGCACCACCGCCAAGCTGCTGCAACTGGGCGAACTGTCGCGCGCCGGCATGCAGGAACTCGGGGCGATCGTGGCCCCCGACGATTTTGCCTGGCGCGACGCCGGCAAGCTGGTGGTCTACCGTTCCCCGAAAGTCTTCGCCCAGGCGGCCGCCAAGGCCACCGCCGGCGCCATCTGGAGCGCAGACGAATGCGCCGCGCGCGAACCGGCGCTGGCGGCGGCGCGCGGGCTGCTGGCCGGCGGCATCTATAACAGCGGCGAGGCGGTGGCCGATTGCCACGCCTTTTGCACCGCGCTGGCCGACCGCATCCGCGCCCACCCGCGTTTCAAAGGCTTCGTGCAGGCCGAGGTGACGCGCATCGTCGTTGCCGGCGGCCGGGTCACCGGGCTCGACACGAGCGTCGGCCCGCTCGGTGCCGACGCCTTTGTGCTGGCCGCCGGCATCCAGAGCCGCGACCTGGCTGCCGGGGTGGGCATCAAGTTGCCGTTGTACCCCTTGAAAGGCTACAGCCTGACCGCGCCGATCCGCGCCACCGACACCGCGCCCGACATCAGCGTCACCGACTTCGAGCGCAAGGTGCTGTATGCGCGCATCGGCGACAAGCTGCGCGTGGCGGCGATGGTCGACATCGCCGGCGAAGACTTGAGCCTGCCGCCGAAGCGCATCGCCAGCCTGACGCGCCAGGTCCGGGAAACGATGCCGCACGCGGCCGACTACGACCGTCTTGAAACCTGGGCCGGCCTGCGCCCGGCCACCCCGAACAGCGCCCCGATCATCGGCGCCTCGCCGCTGCCCAACCTGTGGCTGAACGTCGGCCACGGCCCGCTCGGCTTTACCTTCGCCGCCGGCACCGCCCGCGTGCTGACCGACCTGATGCAGGGAAAGGCGCCGCCGTTTGCGCTGGACATGCTGGCGCTGCGGTGAGCATGCGCCTTCCAGTTGCACTGCTTGCCGCGTGCGCGTTGTGGAGTGCCGCCAAGCTGGCCAGCGCCGACCAGGGCTTCCAGATCGTCCTGCCGAGCCAGGCCCTGCCAGCCGAGGTCCTGGCCTCGCTCGACACCCAGCTCGCCATCGTGGCCTCGGCCGGGCTGCCGCCGCAGGTGCTCGCAGCGATGCAACAGACCCCGATTTTCATCGATCCCGCTCTGGACGAGAAACACGGTGTGTTCGTCGTGCGCCGGGGCGTCGGCAGCATTCGTCTGAGCCCGATGGTGTTCTCGGCGAAGCGGCCGATCCTGCTGCATGAATTGCTGCATGCGTATCATTTCAATGTCCTGGGACGAGAGCGGCCTGAAATCGGGCAGGAATACCAGCGCGTAAAAAACAGCAACTTGTTTCCGCCGCGTTTCCAGGATGCGCATTTCCTGAAGAACGACAAGGAGTTCTTTGCCGTTACCGCTACCTTGTACCTGTTCGGGGATCTTCAGCAGCCACCGTTTACTTGCACGGCATTATCGAAGCTGGACATGCGCTACCTGGCATTCCTGAACGCCCAGTTTGGCCCCCATCGATGCCCTGCCCTCGCACAGCGCGGTGACCAGTAACATTGCGCGCAAGGGGGCTGTCCTGAAACCGGAGCTGCCCCATGAAGACTCGCCCTTATCTCCTTAGCGCCGTGGGCGCCCTGATGCTCTCAGTTGGCGCGCAAGCAACGCCAGTCATCAGCCATTTTCCGGCCACCGGCCTCGGCAATTTCCTGGCCGAAAAATTCGACCTCGCCAGCATCCGCAGCTCTTTCGGGCCACGGCGCACGCCCGCAACGCGCACGTTTGCCGACCTGGGGCTTACACCGAGCAAGGCCAGCGACGACAGCGTGAGCTTCGAGCGGGAACACTGGTTTCATGAACTCAGGGTCGTCGAGCGCCGCGACGTCAACGGCGACGGCCTCGAAGATTTGAAGGCCTGCTTCGTCGACCGCGCCCTGGCCGGCCCGACCTACCACGCCACCAGGGCGCTCCTGATCACCCGCTACGGGCCGGACGGGTATGCAATCGCCTTGAGCTTCGATGTCGACGACGCCTGCAGCAAGCCCGCCTACCTGAGCGGCCCGAGCGCGCGCTGAGGCGCCTGCCCTGCCCTGCTACACTGCGGGCCATGTCAAACGAAGAAAATCCGACGCCGCGCCTGCCGCCGCGGCCCCCTGTCCACGGCTCGCCGCAAGAGCTGCACGCCAGAAAGCAGGCGCGCGCAGAAAAGGATGCGCTGGTGCGTGGGGTCAGCTCGATCCACGCGATGCGCGAGGCGATCCGGCATGCCGCGCGCACGCTCCCTGCGCTCACCGACGTGCCGCGCGTGGCCAGCCTCGATGCGGCCGCCTTCCGCGCGCGCGCCGCACAAGGCCTGCCGTTCATGATCACCGGACTGGTACAACGCTGGCCGCTGGCCGCCCTGACGCCGGCGGCGCTGCGCGAGCGTTTCAGCCACCTGCCGGTGCGTGCGCGCGTCGGCGATTACATCAATACCGCATTCGCGCCGGACCGGGCGATGCAGGACATGTCGATGCTGGACTACCTGGAATTGGTGGCGAACGGAACCGAAGGACTGCCGCCCTATCTCGGCAACCTGGAATTGCGGGAATTGAACGGCCTGTGCCACTGGCCCGGGTATTTCAGCAAGATGGGGCCGCCGCGCTTCTGGCTCGGCCCGGCCGGGACGGTGACGCCCCTGCACTGCGACTACGACGACAACATCTTTGCGCAGGTCTGGGGCAGCAAGCGCATTTTTCTGGCGCCGCCGCACCACGATGCCTTTCTCTACCCGAGCGAGGCCAACGCGATCCTGTTCGGCTCGCCCTTCGATCCGGAAGCGCCGGATTTCGAGCGCTTTCCGCTGGCGCGCCAGGCCGCTCTGGTCGAATGCATCGTCGAACCGGGCGACATGCTGTACGTACCCGCCGGCTGGTACCACCAGGTGCGTGCCTTGACTTTCTCGCTGTCGGCCAACCGCTGGGCCAGGGCGATGCCGCTGGCCTTGCACGGCGACCAGGCGCTGCTGCGCCCGCCCGGCTAGCCTTCGCCGGTCAGCGGCCCATGCCGCCGCCGCCCGGACCCATGCCGCCGGGACCGCCAGGGCCGCCGGGACGTCCCATCATGCCCGGCCCCTGGCGCCCGCCGCCGCCGAAGCTGCCGAAGCGGTAGGACAGGCCCACCGTCACCATCCGGCCGTTGGCGTGCGCCACGCTGTATTCGCGCAGGCGCTCGGTCTCGGTGACGATCTCGGTTTTCTGCGAATCGAAGACATCGCGCACGTTCACGACCAGGCTCATCGCCGGGCTGAGGGTGCGGCGGTAGGTGAAATCGGCGGTCTGCACCGGCTGGCGGTAGCCTTCGCCGAACAGGACCTTCCCTTGCGCATTGACCATCAGCTGGAACTGGTTAGTCGGGTTCAACTGGTAGCTGACACGGGCGCGGCCGCTGAGCGAGGTCGCGGTGCGCTTGTCGCCGGTGGTGCCGGAGATGCCGAGAACGTTCTGCTCGGTGTAGGCCAGATTGCCGCTGGCGTTGAGCTGCAGTTTATCGGTGGCGCGGCCGCTGAAGGTGAATTCGAGGCCGCCCGAGCGGCTGGTGCCCTCGTTGTCGCGGGTCGTCAGCAGCACGTTGTCGCCGATGAAGAAGCGGCGCTCGGAAATCAGGTCGCTGTCGCGCCGCGCGTACAGGCGCACGTTGGTGTCGACCTTGCCGAGCTTGGTCTCGACGCCGAGTTCGAGCGAATCGGTATTCGTCGGCCGCAGGTTCGGATTGCCCGACGACACGTTGAAATCGTCGCGGTAGACGACAAAGGGATTCAGGTCGGCCGCGCCGGGCCGGCGTATGCGGCGTGCATAGCTCAGGCGAATGGCGGTGTCTTCCGACCAGTCGTAGCTGAGGAAGGCGCTCGGGATGGCGTCGAAGTAGTCGTTGCTGGCGCGCACATTGGTCGTGACCTGGTTCAGGTCGACGTCGGTGTACTCGCCGCGCAGGCCGCCCTGCACGCCCCACTTGCCCGACAGGCGCAGCTGGTAACTGCCGTAGAGCGCAGCGGTGAGTTCGTCGATCTCGAAGCGGTTGGTGCGGGCGGCGTTGACCGATTCGACCAGGCTGCCGTTGGCGATGTTGATAAACGCGTTGTCGAACACATTGCTGTTGCGCGCGACCTTGTAGCCGATCCGCAGGATGCCGTGATCGCCCGGCCGGTCGTAGTCGCCGGTGAGGTCGATCACGCGCGTTTCGGTGTCGCGGCGCTGGCGCGTCAGGTCGGCGCTGGCGCTGGCCGGGCGCACCGTATAGATGCTCGACTCGCGGCCATCGTTTTCCGCGGTATTGCCGGATACGCGCAGGTCGAGTTTCAGGTTTTCACCTGGCAAGCTTCCCTTGTGGTCGTAACGCGCGCCCAGGCTGTAGTTGCGGTTGCGCCCCTCGCCCTCGGTCGAACGCAGGTATTGGCTGTCGACGGCCCCCAGGACATTCGTGCCGCGATAGCGTTCCAGGCCCTGGCTATCGTTGTTGGTGCCGCCGAGCATGGTGGACAGCGCCAGTACATCCTTCTCGCCGATGTTGTAGCTGAAGGTGCCGTTGACGCCGACGTTCTCGCTCTCGCTCTCGCCATTCGACAGCCGGCTGCTGCTGGCGACGCCGCCGGTGGCGTCGATTCGGTCGCGATCGATTTCGCGGTCGAATTCGTTTTTATTGCGCGACATGTAAACGCCACCCTGCACGCTCATGCGGCCGGTCGTGTAGCTGCCGAAACTGTTGGCATTGAAACGGCCTTCGGTGCCGAGGTTGGCGTTGACCGATGCGAAACCGCCCGGGCGGCGCTCGCGCCGCATCACCAGGTTGATGATCGGGCCACCCCCGCCTTCGTTGCCGAACTGCGCGCCCGGATTATTCAGTACCTCGATCGATTCCAGGTCGCCCGCCGGCAGCGCCTGGATCGCCGCGGCCCGGTTCTCGCCCTGCATCATGGCCGATGGCTTGCCATCGATCAGGATCTGGACATTGCTGCGGCCACGCAGGGTGACCGAACCGTCGGCGTCGACGCCCACCGAGGGCACCTTATTCAGGGCGTCGCCGACCGAATCGGTGGAGGTGGCGGCATCGCTCTTGACGTCGTAGACCTGGCGGTCGATCCGGTTCGAGGAACGGGTGCCGGTGACCGAGACGGTCGCCACGCCCGGCGCAGGCTGGGTAGCGTCGGCAGCGGGCGCAGGCGCCACCGGCGACGGCTGTGGCGACACCGCCACCGGCTGTTGTGCCGGCGCTAGGCTTGCCCGCTGGGTCGATGCTGGCGGCGCAGCGGGCGCCGTCTGCGCGCCGGCTGCTGCCGGCGCCAGCAGCGTACCGGCCAGGACGGGCCCCAGGACGAGGAAACGATGGCGCTGCAGGAGGGACGAAAGGAGGTCGGGGCGGTGGGTCGATATCATGGACAGGCGTTGGCGCTTTGAAAAAGTGAGCGAACGCAATTGTCTCATGTAACTAGTGCAAGGATTCCCCGCGACACGAACGCTCATTATGTCGAGCGTTTCGCGGACGCCTCAGGAAGGGCTGTGCGCCGCCACCCGCGTCAGCCGTATCGTGTATTGCTGCGCCTTGCCGTCGACATCCCAGCGCTGGATTGCTTCCAGCGTATCGGCATCGACCCGCCGCCAGTCGAATTCGCTGGGCGCCTTGAGCGGGGCGAAACAGGCGCTGTCGGCGCCGATCTCGGTGGCGCGCCAGCTGAATTCGCCCCATTCCGACACGACTTCGCCGTTGTCGAAACGGATGGTGCTGCCGTCGGAGTGCTGGTCGAAGCTGTGGTCGGGATAGCGGCGCGAGTGAAACACCCCCGGCTCGGGCCGGACGTATTCTTCAAAAAATTCCTTGCCGTCGGCGCTGACACCCCGCCAGCGTCCTTCCAGAAATCTGAGCTGATCAAAATCGTCGAAGCTGAACATGGCGAGTCCGTCGTGTGGTTGCAAAGTAGGCCAAAGCTACCGGATCGACTATGATTGGGGCGCGCAATTACCAAAAACGCAACATAAACACGAATAGCCCCATGAACCAGTACACGCTCGAACAAAAATTCTTCCTCTTTCTGCTGGCGATCGTCACCCTGGCCTTCGGCTGGATCCTGTTGCCGTATTCGGGGGCGGTGTTCTGGGGCATCGTGCTGGCCATCCTGTTCTCCGGACTGTATCGCCGGGTGCTGGCCATGACCAAGGGCCGGCCGACGCTGGCGGCATTGATCACGCTGGCCTCGATCGTGGTGATGGTGATCCTGCCGCTGTCGCTGATCGGTGTCTCGCTGGTGAACCAGGCATCGACCGTGTATGCCATGATCAGTTCCGGAAGTATCGATTTCGGCATGTATTTCCAGCGCATCATCGCGTCGCTGCCGCAATGGGTGATCACGGTACTCGAGCGCTTCGACCTGACCGATATCGCTTCGCTGCAGGTCAAGCTTCAGCAAGGCGCGGCGCAGGTCAGCCAGACCGTCGCGCGCCAGGCCCTGCACATCGGAGGCATGACCTTCGAGTTCCTGGTCGGCCTGACGGTGATGCTGTATTTGCTGTTTTTCCTGCTGCGCGACGGCCAGGCCCTGGTCAACCGGACCAGGGACGCGTTTCCCCTGAGCACGCACTACAAGCGGCGCCTGTTCAATAACCTGACCACCGTGATCCGCGCCACCGTCAAGGGCAATGTGCTCGTTGCCATTGCCCAGGGCGCGCTCGGCGGCCTGATCTTCTGGTTCCTCGACATCCAGGCGCCGCTGCTGTGGGCGGTCGTGATGGCCTTCCTGTCGCTGCTGCCGGCCGTCGGCGCCGCGATCGTCTGGGCGCCGGTGGCAATGTATCTGCTGGCCACTGGCGATGTCGCAAAAGGTTTGATCCTGATTACCTTCGGCGTGGTCGTGATCGGCCTGGTCGACAACATCCTGCGTCCGCTACTGGTCGGCAAGGACACGAAGATGCCGGACTACCTGGTGCTGCTGTCGACCATCGGCGGCATGGCCTTGTTCGGCCTGAACGGTTTCGTGATCGGTCCCCTGATCGCGGCGCTGTTCATCGCTTGCTGGGACTTGTTTGTATCGACCGAGGAATTTCATCCGAAGTAAGGAAGGCGGTTCGATGCTGCGGTCGGGGTGAAAATGTGACATCATTCCGTACTTAAATGTTTGGTCTGGAATCCATGTTGCCTCCTCCTACTCCTGCTCTGGATTCCGACCCGCATGCCAGTCACGAGACGCGTTATCAGGAACTGTTCGAGCAGGCGCCGACCAGCATCCAGATCCTGGCGCCGAACGGCCAGACCATCCGCGTCAACCGGGCCTGGGAAGAACTCTGGCAGATCTACGACGGCACCGACCTGAAGGCCTTCATCCTCAGCCCCGAATTCAGCCTGCTGACCGACCCGCAGCTGATCGCCAGCGGCGTTGTTCCCTACTTGCAGCGTGCCCTGGCCGGCGAATCGGTGCAAATTCCCGCGATCCGCTACGACGTCGTCGAGCTGGCCGGCGCCGGGCGCGCGCGCTGGGTGACCGCGCGTGCGCATCCGATCAAGGACCGCGCCGGCCGCGTGCTCGAAGTCATGCTGATGCATGAGGACATTTCCGAGCGGGTGGCGGCGGAAACGGCCTTGCGGGCCCGCGAGCAGCGCTTCCGCTCGCTCGTGATGGCGACCTCGCAAATTGTCTGGACCAATACGGCTGACGGCCGCGTGGTCGAGGATTCGCCTTCCTGGCGCGCTTTTACCGGCCAGACTTACGAGGAATGGAAAGAGTTCGGCTGGCTCGACGCCCTGCATCCGGACGACCGCGACAAGACCAGGCGGATCTGGCTCGAGTGCGTGGCGACCCGTTCGGTGTTCCAGACCGAATACCGCCTGCGCAGCGTGACCGGCGAATACCGCTGGACGGCGGTCAAAGGCATTCCCATGCTCGATGCCGACGACGCCATCCGCGAGTGGATCGGCGCCAACACGGATATCCACGACATCGTCATGGCGCAGGCCGAGCTGTCGCAGCGCCTCGAGCGCGAAAAGCGCCATTCGGCCCTGCTGTCGAAAGTGGCGCAGGCTTCGCGTGCACTCGGTACCGCCCTGTCGAGCAAGGATATTGCCGAGGGCCTGGTGGAGGAAGTGCGCGATATCCTCGGGGTGCACCAGGCGGTCGTGTCCGTGACCGAAGAGAACAAATGGCCGCCCTTGTTCAATGCCGTGTCGCTGTCCGACAAGTATGCCGGCTATCGCGGCTATGCCAACAAGGCCGACGGCAGCGGCATTTATGCCCAGGTATGCCGGACCAACAAGCCGATGCGGCTGACGCAGGCAGCGTTGCTTGCTCATCCGGCATGGAAAGGTTTTGGCGCCCATGCGGCGAGCCATCCACCGATACAGGGCTGGCTGGCAGTCCCGCTCATCGACCGCAAGGGCAGGAATATCGGCCTGATCCAGGCATCGGACAAGATCGAGGGCGATTTCACGGAAGAGGACGAAGCGATCCTGGTGCAGCTGGCCTCGATCGTGGCGAACGGCTTCGAAAACGCTAACCTCTACAGTTCGCTCCAGGAACAGGACCGGCGCAAGGACGAATTCCTCGCCATGCTGGCGCACGAGCTGCGCAACCCGCTGGCGCCGATCGCTTCGGCCGCCGAGCTGCTCAAGATCGGCATCGCCAGCGAAGAACGGGTGCGCAAGTCGAGCGAGGTGATCAGCCGCCAGGTAAAACACATGACCTCGCTGGTCGACGACCTGCTCGACATTTCTCGCGTCACGCGCGGCCTGATCCAGCTCGAATGCCAGCCGCTCGACGTCATGGCGATCGTCAGCGGCGCCATCGAACAGTCGCGGCCCCTGATCGAGTCGCGCGCGCATGCGCTGACGGTCGAGCCTGGCCCGGACGGCGTCCAGGTGATGGGCGACCCGAACCGCCTGGTGCAGGTGCTGGCCAACCTGCTCAACAACGCCGCGAAATACACGCCGCGCGGCGGGCGCATCGTGGTGGCGGTCGAAGCAACCGCGGAATCGGCCAGCATCCACATTCGCGACAACGGCATCGGCATCGGCCCCACCCTGCTGCCCCAGGTCTTCGACCTGTTCACCCAGGCCGAGCGCACGCCCGACCGTTCCCAGGGCGGCCTCGGGATCGGCCTGGCGCTGGTCAAGAACGTCGTGGGCCTGCACGGCGGAACAGTCACGGCCCATAGCGACGGGGCGGGGATGGGCAGTACGTTTACGGTCAGGCTTGACACCTTGTAGACCGCCGATACGGCGCTGCCTGTCGAATATTCTTACAGTTGATAAAAAGAATTAAATAGTACTTTTTGTAAACTATTGATTCGAAAGGGGTTTGTTGCGCTGGCACGAGAATTGCTAATAGGAAAATATAATAACCCTAAGGCAACTACCCCATGAACACCTCCTTCATCAGCAAATTCGCCGTCGCTGCAATGCTCCTCCTCTCGGCCACTGCCCAGGCCGGACTCATCGAGCAAGACTTTGCCACGCAAGGCGACGGCATGCTGGTTCTCGACACGGTGACGAAGCGCCAGTGGGTGGATGTCACCAAAACGACGAATGCAAGCGGCGTCAATGGCTTTTTCAACAACTCGATCTTCGCCGGCAAAGGTTTTCAACTGGCGAAAGCAGCGGATGTCACGGCACTGTTCGTCAATGCTGGAGCCGCCAACGTGCGCACTGGCGACAATGGGGATTTCAGCGAAAATAACCTCGATGCGGCGAAGCTCTTCTATTCACTGATGGAGCACACTGCTCCTTACAGCAGCATGGGTAGCAACCGCTGGATGCACGGCTATATCTACTTCAGCGACTCGCAAGCAACAGTTGCCCGCATTGGCGATGGTGATGCTCTGCAATGGAATTACGGCAAGGCCTCATTCGATGTCGGCTCGAATGGTACCTGGGGGCTCAATGACGGTGCAGGCCGACAAATTGGCGTGTGGGCATATCGCGATGCTCCTGCCGAAGTGCCTGAACCTGCATCGCTCGGTTTGCTGGGCCTGGGCCTGGCTGGTCTCAGCCTGATCCGTCGCACAAAGAAATCCACCCGTTAAACGCATTGACTATCGCCTGATCTTCCATCGGCATAGGATGGCTTCGTCTGCGATGAAGCCATCCTGACTATTTGTGGGAACGAAAATCGCGGATAATCCGTTGATGCCGACCCCACACACCTCCCCTGCCTGCCCCTGTGGTGGCGCATCGTTGGATACATGCTGCGGTCCGTTCATCACGGGCGCCGCACTGCCAGACAGCGCCGAAGCCCTGATGCGTTCGCGTTACACTGCCTACACGCTACGCAATGAAACCTACCTGCGCGCCACCTGGCATCCGCGCACCCGGCCCCAGGACGCGATCCTCGATCCGGACGAGAAACTGCGCTGGCTCGGCCTCGAGATAAAATCTGCTTTACGTTTACGTCAACGTAAAGCAGAATCACTGGATCATCCAGAGTGCGACACGGTTGAATTCGTTGCCCGCTTCAAGGTCGGTGGCCGCGCGCAGCGCCTGCACGAAACGAGCCGCTTCCTGCGCGAACCCGATCCGGCCCTGGGCGGCACGCCGCGCTGGTTCTACCTGGACGGCACTTTTCCAGCAAAAAATGAGAGTGCCTGACAAGCCTCAGGGCAAGGCGCGTCGTCGAAGACAGTACACTTGTACGGCGAGACGACGCAACGCAGCCCTGAGGTTTGTCAGGTGCTCGACAAATAAAGAGGACGGCAATGCCCCATATCGAGAGCAAACTCAACCCGCGTGGTGACGAATTCAAAGCCAACGCCGCAGCCATGCAGTCCATCGTGGACGACCTGCGCGAGAAGGTGGCCGCCATCGCCAAGGGCGGCGGCGAAGCGGCCAGCGCCAAGCACGTGGCGCGCGGAAAACTGCTGCCGCGCGACCGCGTGCAGATGCTGCTCGATCCGGGCACGCCCTTCCTCGAGTTTTCCCAGCTGGCCGCCTATGACATGTACGAGGGTGCAGCGCCCGCCGCCGGCATCATCACCGGCATCGGCCGCGTCGCCGGCCAGGAATGCGTGATCGTGTGTAACGACGCCACCGTCAAAGGCGGCACCTACTACCCGATGACGGTCAAAAAACACCTGCGGGCCCAGGAAATCGCCGAGCAAAACAATTTGCCCTGCATTTACCTGGTCGACTCGGGCGGCGCCAACCTGCCGAACCAGGACGACGTGTTCCCCGACCGCGACCATTTCGGCCGCATCTTTTATAACCAGGCGAACCTGTCCGCCAAGGGCATCCCGCAGATCGCCGTCGTCATGGGTTCGTGCACGGCCGGCGGCGCCTATGTCCCTGCGATGAGCGACGAGTCGATCATCGTCAAGGAGCAGGGCACGATTTTCCTCGGCGGCCCGCCCCTGGTGAAAGCGGCGACCGGTGAAGTCGTCACGGCCGAAGACCTGGGCGGCGGCGACGTTCACACCCGGCTGTCGGGCGTGGTCGACCACCTGGCGCAAAACGATCTGCACGCGCTATCGCTGGCGCGCACCATCGTCTCGAACCTGAACCGCACAAAGGTCGTGCAGGGCGCGACCCGGGAAACGGTGGAGCCGAAATATCCATCACAGGAACTCTACGGCGTCATTCCCGTGGACACCCGCAAACCCTTCGACGTGCGCGAAGTGATCGCACGCGTGGTCGACGGCAGCGAATTCGACGAATTCAAGGCCCGCTACGGCACCACGCTGGTGTGCGGCTTCGCCCACATCTATGGCGTCAAGGTCGGCATCATCGCGAATAACGGCATCCTGTTCTCCGAGTCGGCATTGAAGGGCACGCATTTCATCGAGCTGTGCTGCCAGCGCAAGATCCCGCTGGTGTTCCTGCAAAACATCACCGGCTTCATGGTCGGTAGAAAATACGAAAACGAAGGCATCGCCCGCAACGGCGCCAAGATGGTGACTGCGGTCGCCACCGCCGCCGTGCCGAAATTCACGGTCATCATCGGCGGCTCTTTCGGCGCCGGCAATTACGGCATGTGCGGCCGCGCCTTCTCGCCGCGCTTCCTGTGGATGTGGCCGAACGCGCGCATTTCCGTCATGGGCGGCGACCAGGCCGCGTCCGTCCTGGCCACCGTCAAGCGCGACGGCATCGAAGGCCGCGGCGGCCAGTGGACGGCGGATGAAGAAGCCGCGTTCAAGCAGCCGATCAAGGAGCAGTACGAGCACCAGGGCCACCCGTATTACGCCTCGGCGCGCCTGTGGGACGACGGCGTCATCGACCCGGCCGACACCCGCATGGTGCTGGGCCTGGGCTTGTCGGCGGCGCTGAACGCGCCGATCGCGGAGACGAAGTTCGGCGTCTTCCGGATGTAAGGGTCAAAAAAATGAACTATGAAACCCTGAGCATCACGATCGCCGACAAGCTGGCCACCGTCACCCTGGACCGGCCGGATCTGCGCAACGCCTTCAACGAGCAGGCCATTGCCGAGCTGGCGCTGGCCTTCGATGAACTCGGCCGCAACGAGCTGGTGCGCGCGATCGTGCTGGCAGCGAACGGTTCTGCCTTCTGCGCCGGCGCCGACCTGAACTGGATGAAGAAAATGGCCGGCTATTCGCACGAGGAGAACCTGCTGGACGCCGCGCGCCTGGCCGACATGCTGCGCACCATCTACCTGTGCCCGAAGCCGACCGTGGCCAAGGTGCAGGGCGACTGTTATGCCGGCGGCATGGGACTGGTGGCCGCCTGCGACATCGTGGTGGCGGCCGTTGGCGTAAACTTCTGCCTCTCCGAGGTCAAACTGGGGCTGATCCCGGCGACGATTTCGCCGTATGTCATCAAGGCGATGGGGGAGCAGGCCGCGCGCCGCTATTTCCTCACCGCCGAGCGTTTCGACGCCCCGGCAGCGGCGCGCATGGGCTTTGCCCACGAAGTGGTGGAGCTCGATGCCCTCGACGCCACCGTGGCCGGCATCGTCAAGGCGCTGGTCTCGAACAGCCCGAACGCCGTGCGCGAAGCGAAACAGCTGGTGCGCGACGTGGTCGGCGCGCCGGTCACGGATGCGCTGCTGCAGGACACCGCCGGACGCATCGCCGCGATCCGGGCTTCCGGCGAGGGACGCGAGGGCGTGGCATCCTTCCTCGAGAAGCGCAAGCCGGGTTGGTTGAACTGAAAGGAATTGGGACCCATTTTGAAGCACCAGGCATCGCCCAACGCATCGTCCGACTGGATCGCACGCAGCCTGCGCAGCGTGTGGCACCCCTGCACGCAAATGCAGCACCACGAAGAAGTGCCGCTGATCGCGGTCAGCCACGCCAAAGGGCCGTGGCTGTACGACCACGAAGGGCGGCGCTACCTCGACGCCATCAGCTCGTGGTGGGTGAACCTGTTCGGGCACGCCAACCCGCGCATCAACGCGGCCCTGAAAGACCAGCTAGATAAACTCGAGCACGCGATGCTGGCCGGTTTTACCCACGAGCCGGTGGTCGAATTGTCGGAACAGCTGGCCGCCCTCACCGGCCACGCGCTCGGCCACGCCTTTTATGCGTCCGACGGCGCCTCGGCGGTCGAAATCGCGATGAAGATGAGTTTTCACGCCTGGCGCAACGCGGGTGTGACGAGCAAGCAGGAATTCGTCTGCCTGCAGGGCAGCTACCACGGCGAGACCATCGGCGCCTTGTCGGTCACCGACGTGCCCTTGTTCAAGGATGCCTACGGCCCGCTGCTGCGCGCCTCGCACGTGGTGGCCTCGCCCGACGCACGCAATGCGCTCGAGGGCGAATCGGCCCAGGACGTGGCGCGCCGTGCGCTGCAGGATGTCGAAACCCTGTTCCAGGAACGCGGCCGCCATATCGCCGCCATCATCGTCGAGCCGCTGGTGCAGTGCGCCACCGGCATGGCGATGTACGACCCGCTCTACCTGGAACTGCTGCGCGAACTCTGCGACCGCCACCAGGTGCACCTGATCGCCGACGAGATCGCGGTCGGCTGCGGGCGCACCGGCACCTTCTTCGCCTGCGAGCAGGCCGCGATCTGGCCGGATTTCCTGTGCCTATCGAAAGGCATCAGCGGCGGCTATCTGCCTTTGTCGCTGGTGCTCACGACCGACGATATCTATCAGTCGTTCTACAGCACCGACATCACGCGCGGTTTCCTGCATTCGCATTCCTACACCGGCAATGCGCTGGCCTGCCGCGCCGCGCTGGCCACCCTGCAGATCTTCCGCGACGACGACGTGTTGAACCGCAACCGCGACCTGGCGACGCAGCTGACGATCGCCCTCGCCCCGATCGCCGGGCACGAGCGCGCGCATCACTTCCGCCAGCGCGGCATGATCTTCGCATTCGATGCGATCGAGCCCGACCCGGTACGCGCCGCCAGTTTTTCACGCCGTTTCTTCACGGCGGCCGTGGAAAACGAACTGCTGCTGCGCCCGATCGGCCGCACCGTGTATGCGATGCCGCCGTATGTGCTGGGCGAGGAAGAGATCGAGCTGCTCGGCGTGCGCATGAAATCGGTGTTCGAATCGGTGATCGCGAGCTGAGATGGACCTGATCGACAACGTCAACCGCAAGCTGGCCGCGCTCGAAGCGCACAGCCTGATCCGCCGCCGCCGGGTGGCCGACACACCCTGCGCGCCGCGGCAGGTGGTGGACGGACGCGCCATGCTGGCCTTTTGCAGCAACGATTACCTTGGCCTGGCGGCGCACCCGCGCGTGGTCGCCGCCCTGCGCGAAGGCGCCCAGCTCTACGGCGCCGGCAGCGGCGCCTCGCACCTGATCAGCGGCCATGGCCGCGCCCACGCGCTTCTGGAAGAACACCTGGCCGAATTTGCTTCTCCCCATATCGAGGACGCGCGCGCGCTCTACTTCAGCACCGGCTACATGGCCAACCTGGCGACCCTCAGTGCCCTCGGCATGGACGCCGACGCCACCATCTTTTCCGAGCAGCTGAACCACGCCTCGCTGATCGACGGCGCGCGGCTGGCGAAAGCGGATGTCAGCATCTACCCGCATGGTGACCTGGCCGCGCTGGAGGCGCAACTGGCGGCCAGCGGCGCCGCCACCAGGATCGTCGCCACCGACAGCGTCTTTTCGATGGACGGCGACCTGGCGCCGCTGCCCGGTTTGCTGGCGCTGTGCGAGCGCCACGGCGCCTGGCTGGTGGTGGACGACGCCCACGGCTTCGGCGTGCTCGGCGCCCGGGGACGCGGCGCGCTCGAGCATTTTGGCTTGCGCTCGCCGAACCTGGTCTATGTCGGCACGCTCGGCAAGGCGGCCGGCGTGGGCGGCGCCTTTGTCGCGGCGCATGCCAGCGTGATCGAACTGCTGGTCCAGCGCGCGCGGCCCTATATCTATACGACGGCCGCGCCGCCGGCGCTGGCCCATGCGCTGCTCACCAGCCTGGACATCATCGCCAGCGAGGAAGGCACTGCGCTGCGCACGCACCTGGCGTCGCTGGTGGAGCAACTGGGCCTCGCCCTGCAACTGCGGCGCTGGCAGCGTCCGGCCTCGGCCACCGCGATCCAGCCTATCCTCATCGGCGGCAACGAGGAAGCGCTGCGGGTGGCCGCCGCGCTGTATGCCGAGGGCCTGTGGGTGCCGGCGATCCGGCCGCCGACCGTGCCGAAGGGGACGGCGCGCCTGCGCGTGACCTTGTCCGCCGCCCATACCCATGATGAAGTCGCGCGCCTGGCCGCCGCGCTCAACGAACTGGAAGGAGCGTGATGGAAAGCTTCAAGGTCATCAATTTCAATGAGCCGGACGAGCCCATCGTGGAACCGGTCGTTCCCGCCACGCGGCCGCTGCCGGCGGACGAAGAAGTCGAACCCGTGCTGGCGCCTGCCGAAGCGCTGGCCGCCGAAGGCATTCCTTTGCGCTTTTGCTGCTTCGTCACCGGCACCGACACCGAGATCGGCAAGACCCTGGTCTCGAGCGCGATCCTGCACAAGCTGGTCGCACGCGGCCTGCGCGCCTGCGGCATGAAGCCGGTGGCGGCCGGCGCCGAGTGGATCGACGGCGAACTGCACAACGAAGACGCCGACCTGCTGGCTGCCAGCGGCAACGTCCACCTGCCGCCGAACATCACCACGCCCTACCTGCTGCGTGAAGCGGCCGCTCCGCACATCGCGGCCCAGCTGGAAGGCGTGACGATCGAGGCGGTGCCGATCATCGCGGCGTACGCCGAAATCCTGGCCGCGTCCGACGCCGTCGTGGTTGAAGGCGTGGGCGGCTTCCGGGTCCCGTTCAACGACGATTTCGACAGCGCCGACCTGGCCGCGCAGCTGGACCTGCCGGTCATCCTCGTGGTCGGCATGCGCCTGGGCTGCATCAGCCACGCGCTCTTGACGGTGGAAGCGATCGTCGCACGCAACCTGGTGCTGGCCGGCTGGGTCGCGAACACGGTCGACCCGGACATGCGCTTTTTCGACGAAAACATCGCCGCCCTGGCCGCGCGCATCCCGGCGCCCCTGCTCGGCATCGTGCCGCGCCTGGAGCAGCCGACCGCCCTGGACGCGGCCCGATTCATCGACCTCGCGGGACTGCCTGGCTGGCCGTCGACGCGGGCTCTGTAACGTACACAAGCACTACTAAGGACACACCATGAATGCACCGCAAACCGTCGCCCTCCACCGCCCTGGCGCCGCCATCACCGAGCGTCCGGACGCCACCTGGCCGCTGGCCGACGTGCTGGCGCTGTTCGACCTGCCGTTCAACGAGCTGATGTTCCGCGCCCAGCAAGCCCACCGCGTCCACTTCCCGGATGGCGACGTCGAACTGGCGACCCTGCTGTCGATCAAGACCGGCGGCTGCGAGGAAGACTGCGGCTACTGCCCGCAGGCGGCGCGCTACGACACCGGCGTCGAAGCCAAGAAAATCCTCGACATCGACACCGTGTTGGACGCCGCGCGCCAGGCCAAAGCCAGCGGCGCCACCCGCTTTTGCATGGGCGCCGCCTGGCGCAGCCCGAAAGAGCGCGACATGGCCAAGGTCGAAGAAATGGTGCGCGAAGTCAAGGCACTGGGCATGGAAACCTGCGCCACGCTGGGCATGCTGGAAGCAGGACAGGCCGAGCAGCTGAAAGCGGCGGGCCTCGATTTTTACAACCACAACATCGACACCGCGCCGGATTTCTACAACAACGTCATCTCGACCCGCGAATACCAGGACCGCCTCGACACCCTGGGCCGCGTGCGCCAGGCCGGCTTGAAAGTCTGCTGCGGCGGCATCGTCGGCATGGGGGAAACGCGCGAGCAGCGCGCCGGCCTGATCGCGCAGCTGGCGAACATGAACCCGTATCCGGAATCGGTCCCGGTGAACCACCTGGTGCAGGTCGAGGGCACGCCGCTGCACGGCCTGGAGGCGCTCGATCCGATCGAATTCGTGCGCACCATTGCAGTGGCCCGCATCACGATGCCGCAAGCGCGCGTGCGCCTGTCGGCCGGACGGCGCCAGCTGGGCGACGCGGTGCAGGCAATGTGCTTCATGGCCGGCGCGAACTCGATTTTCTATGGCGACAAGCTGCTCACCACCGGCAACCCGGAAGCCGGCGACGACCAGGCGCTGCTGGCCAAGCTGGGCTTGACAACCCGCGCCGCCACCCTGGAATCGGCGCCGAAGGAAAGCTGCGGCTGCTAAGCCCCGGCTATCGACGAACAACAACCCTAAGCGAGACAACACGCATGTTCACCAAAATCCTCATTGCCAACCGTGGCGAAATCGCCTGCCGCGTCGCCGCCACCGCGCGCCGCATGGGTATCCGTACCGTTGCCGTGTATTCGGATGCAGACGCCGGCGCGAAACACGTCGCCGTCTGCGATGAGGCAGTGTGGATCGGCCCTGCCGCCGCCAAGGAAAGCTACCTGCGCGGCGCGAAGATTATCGAGGTGGCGAAAGCGGCCGGCGCCCAGGCGATCCACCCCGGCTACGGCTTCCTGTCGGAGAATGCGGAGTTCGCCGAAGCCGTCGCCGCCGCCGGCATGGTCTTCATCGGGCCGCCGGGTTCGTCGATGCGCGCGATGGGTTCCAAATCGGCCGCCAAGCAGCTGATGGAAGGGGCGAACGTGCCGCTGGTGCCGGGCTACCATGGCGAGAACCAGGACCCCGAGTTCCTGCGGGTCCAGGCCGACGCCATCGGTTACCCGGTGCTGCTCAAAGCCAGCGCCGGCGGCGGCGGCAAGGGCATGCGCGTGGTCGAACGCAGCGAAGATTTCGTCGCCGCGCTGGCCTCCTGCAAGCGCGAGGCGATCAGCTCCTTCGGCGACGACAAGGTGCTGGTCGAAAAATACCTGACCCGCCCGCGCCACATCGAAATCCAGGTGTTTGCCGACACCCTGGGCAACTGCGTCTACCTGCACGAACGCGACTGCTCGGTGCAGCGCCGCCACCAGAAGGTGCTGGAAGAAGCGCCGGCTCCGGGCATGCCGGCGGACCGCCGCGCCGCGATGGGTGAAGCGGCCGTGAACGCCGCGCGCGCCGTCGGCTATGTGGGCGCCGGCACGGTCGAATTCATCGCCAACCAGGATGGCTCCTTCTACTTCATGGAAATGAACACGCGCCTCCAGGTGGAGCACCCGGTCACCGAAATGATCACCGGGACCGATCTCGTGGAGTGGCAGCTGCGCGTGGCCGCGGGCCAGCCGCTGCCGAAAAAGCAGCATGAACTGGGCATCCACGGCCATTCGATCGAAGCGCGCATCTATGCCGAAAATCCGGAAAAAGGTTTTCTGCCGTCGATCGGCACGCTGCGCCACATGGATACGCCGGATGCCGTCAGTTTCGAACTGGGCCGCACGGCGGGCGTGGAACCGGCGCCGGTGCGCATCGATTCGGGCGTGCGCGAGGGCGACGCCATTTCTCCCTTCTACGACCCGATGATCGCCAAGCTGATCGTCTGGGGCGCCGACCGCACCCAGGCGCTGGCGCGGCTGTCGCAGGCCCTGTCCGAATTCCAGATCGTCGGCCTGGCCACCAACATCGCCTTCTTGAAACGCCTGGTCGAAGGCGAGGCCTTCTCCAGCGCCGACCTCGACACCGGCCTGATCGAAAGGAATGGCGCCTCGCTGTTCCCGCCCGTGCGTCCGGCCCCGGCCGGCGCGCTGGCCCTGGCAAGCGTCGCCCTGATCGAAGCGGAAAAGCAGATTTCAAGCGGTGCCTCCGCCAACCCGTTTGATCCCTGGGGCCAGGCTCAGGGCTGGCGCCTGAACAACGATTACCGCCGCGTGCTCTCGTTTGGCGATGAGTACGCCGCCGGGCTGGACGCAGCCAGCTACCAGGTCGGCGTGGTCTACCACCCGCAGGGCTGGGAACTCGACGTGGACGGCATCAAGCAGCCTTTAACGGTGACCGGCCGTGATGGCGCCACCCTGTCGATCCGCCTCGGCGAAGCGTCGATGCACGGCGCGGTGCGCCGCGACGGCGACCTGTTCCACGTGTTCACCAACGGCGAGCATTACGCCCTGGCCTATCACGACCCGATGGCGCATGCCGGCGAGGCGGAAGCCACCGGCGGGCGCCTGACCGCGCCGATGCCGGGCAAAGTGGTCGCGGTGATGGCCGTGGCCGGCCAGGAAGTGAAAAAGGGCGACCCGCTGGTCATCATGGAAGCGATGAAGATGGAGCACACCATCGCCGCGCCGTCGGACGGCCTGGTCGAGGAAGTGCTGTATGCGGTCGGCGACCAGGTGGCCGATGGCGCGCCGCTGCTCGCCTTCAAAGCCGCCTGACGCCGGGGCCCGCCTGATGCGCATCCTCCTGTACCGCGGCGACGGCGTCGTTGCGCCCTGGGCGCAGGACTTCGCGCGGGCGCTGCCGGGCGCGGACATCCTCGGCTGGAAGGAAGGCGAGACCCTGCCTCCCTGCGATTACGCCGTGCTGTGGAATCCGGCGCCGGCCCTGCTGGCACAGCTGGGCGGCGTGAAAGCCGTGTTCCTGATGGGGGCCGGGGTCGATGCCGTTCTAAAATTCGGGGACGCCTTGCCTGCTGTGCCGATCGTGCGCCTGGGCGACGCCGGCATGGCCGTGCAGATGGCGGAGTACGTGGCCTATGCGACGCTGCGCTATTTCCGCCGCTTCGACGAATACGAGGAGCAGGCGCGCCACGGCCTGTGGTCGCCGCTGACGCCGCATGCGAAGGAAGAGTTTACGATTGGCGTCATGGGACTGGGCAAACTCGGTCTGCGGGTGGCGGAAACCATGCGCTCCTTCGGTTTTCCGGTGCGCGGCTGGAGCCGCACGCCCAAGGATGTCCCGGGTGTCGACTGCTTTGCCGGCATGGCCTCGCTCGATGCATTTTTAAGCGGCACGCGGGTGCTGGTGTCGCTGCTGCCGCTGACGCTTGAAACCAGCAACCTGCTCGACCGCCGGCGCCTGGCGACCTTGCCGAAGGGCGCGTATGTCATCAACGTCGCGCGCGGCGCCCAGGTGGCCGAACCGGACTTGCTGGCCCTGATCCGTTCCGGCCACATCGCAGGCGCCACGCTCGACGTGTTCCGCAACGAACCGCTGCCGGCGCCGCACCCGTTCTGGGACGAGCCGCGCATCACGATCACGCCGCACATCTCCGCGCTCACCGTCCGCGGCGAGGCGGTGCGCCAGATCATCGATAAAATCACCGCTGTCGAAGCGGGTCAAGCGGTCGACGACCTTGTCGACCGCACACTGGGATACTGATATGAATAGCCAAGCCAGCTTGCCGAAGAAGGTCAAGATCGTCGAAGTCGGTCCGCGCGACGGCCTGCAGAACGAAAAGGAAACGATCAGCGCCGAAGTGAAAATCGAACTGGTCGACCGCCTGTCGCGCGCCGGCTTTTCGAACGTGGAGGCGGCCTCCTTCGTCTCGCCGAAATGGGTGCCGCAGATGGCCACCAGCAGCGAAGTCATGGCGGGGATCATGCGCCGCCCCGGCACCCTGTATTCGGCGCTGACGCCGAACATGCAGGGCTTCGAGGCGGCCCTTGCCGCCCGCGCCGATGAAGTCGTCATCTTCGGCTCGGCCTCGGAAGCCTTCTCGCAAAAGAACATCAACTGCTCGATCGCCGAATCGATCGCGCGCTTCGAGCCGGTGGCGCGCGCCGCCAAGGCGAACGGCCTGCGCCTGCGCGGCAGCGTCAGCACCGCCTTCGGCTGCCCCTATCAAGGCGACGTGCCCTTGGCAGCCGTCGCCGACGTGGTGCGCCGCATGCGCGACCTCGGTTGCGACGAAATCGACATCGCCGACACCATCGGCGTATCGACCGCGCGCAAGACCCAGGAAGTGATGCTGGCGGCCGCCCGCGAATTCCCGCTGCAGCAGCTCTCGGGCCACTTCCACGATACCTATGGACAGGCGCTGGCCAACATCTACGCCAGCCTGGAAGTGGGCGTGCAGATCTTCCACTCGTCGGTCTCGGGACTGGGCGGCTGCCCGTATGCGAAAGGCGCCACCGGCAACGTCGCCACCGAAGACGTGCTGTATCTGCTGCACGGCCTCGGCATCGACACCGGGATCGACCTCGACCAGGTAGTCGACGCCGGCCAGTTCATCTCGCAGCATCTGGGGAGAAAGGGCGCGAGCCGCGCCGGGAATGCGCTGGCGGCGAAACGCCTGGGATGAACCAAGCAACAAGCCCCGGGTCGAAGCATGTTCGACCCGGGGCTTTTTTGTCAGTCTGCGTCTGCAACAGGTAAACGAAAAAAGCCGACAACTTTCGCTGTCGGCTTTTTTCTCAATGCTGGTCGGAGTACAAGGATTCGAACCTTGGACCCCCTGGTCCCAAACCAGGTGCGCTACCGGGCTGCGCTACACTCCGAAGACAGCAATGATAGTCGACGGCCGGCATTCGGTCAAGGCGGCTGAGAAAAATAGCGGATTTTTTTGGGTCGCTCTTGCGACAGGACGGCGACAGGACAGGGGCATGGTGCATCCGGCAGCGACAGGCATGACGCAACGTATCGGCGCGGGCCTTGCCCTGTCGCTGGCCGCGCATGGGCTGCTGCTTTCCAGCTGGCGCGGCGGCGCGCCGGACCTTGCGCCCGAGGCGCCGCGGCCGCTCGCCATCCGCGTGCAGCCGGCGCCGCCTCCTGCACTCCGTGTCGAAACGCCGGCGCCGCCAGCGGCCGCAGCCGCCGCACCCGCGCGCTCCGTCAAACCGCGCAAGAAGAATCGGGTAATCGCGGTAGCACCCGCACCCGAGGCCCCGGCGAAGCCCGATCCTTTCGTCGTCGAACAGGCGCCGCCAGCGCCGGCGCCGACCGACACCCCGCGTTTCGACCTCGATGCGGCGCGCAAGGCGGCGCGTTCGCTGGCCAATCTCCGCGACCCGGCCAGGGAAGGCACGGCCGTCGCCCAGTTCCCCGAGCCGCCGCTGGAGACCGAAACCCGCGCCGCGCGCGCCATCGGCGCGGCGAAACGGCGCAATTGCAAGGATGGGGTGCCGGGAGGCTTGCTGGCGCCGCTCTTCCTGTTGGCGGACAAGAAGGATAGCGGGTGTAGGTGGTGAAACCCGATCACTCGCCCTTGATCTGCAGCGCCCGCTCATACAGCGCATTCTTCTTGCGCCCGGTAATCTGCGCGGTCAGATTCGCCGCCTGCTTGACGCTGCATTCAGCCAACAGAATGTTCAGGATGCGCTCGGCCTCGGCATCCTGGGCATCGGTTTCGACGGTCGCGCCTTCGACCAGCACCACGAATTCGCCGCGCTCGCGGTGCTGGTCGGCCTTAACCCAGGCCAACGCTTCGGACAGCGGGCAGCGGTGGATTTCCTCGAACATCTTGGTCAGCTCGCGCGCGAACACGACCTGGCGGGTCGGCTCGAAGGCGCCGGTCAGCGCTTCGACGCAATCGACGATCCGGTGCGGCGCTTCGTAGATCACCAGGGTGGCCGCTTCGCGCGCCAGGGCCAGCAATGCCGTCTCGCGCTGCTTCGATTTGGCCGGCAGGAAACCGACAAAGTTGAAACGGTCGTTCACCAGGCCGCTGGCCGACAAGGCCGCGATCCCTGCCGAGGCGCCCGGCAGCGGAATCACGCGCAGGCCGGCCGCGCGCACGGCGTCGACGATCCGCGCGCCGGGATCCGACACGGCCGGGGTGCCGGCGTCCGACACCAGCGCCACCCGTTCTCCGGCGCGCAGGCGGGCGACGAGCTTGTCGGCGACTTCGCGCTCGTTGTGCTGGTGGGCCGCCAGCATCTGCTTGTTCAAGCCGTAACGGGTGAGCAGTGCGCCGGTTTTGCGGGTATCCTCACAGGCGACCACGTCGGCCAGCGCCAGCAGGTGCAGCGCCCGCAGCGTGACGTCGGTTGCGTTGCCGATGGGCGTGGCGACGACGTACAATGTTGCCGTAGGATAAGACTGCTGGGCTGCCTCGGCCATCACCGGCAGCCGCGCAATATCGATGGACTGGCCTGTAAGGTTTTCAGCCACGTTTTCACTCATGTTATCGGTCATCTCGAGGGTGCAATGCACATAAAAATTCTAAAAGGCCTGATCGCAACGAGCGTGCTCGGCTTGCTTGCGGGTTGCGGCAGCACGCCTCTGCCGCCCGATCGCGGCTGCGGTGTACCGGGCGGATTGTGCGCGCCCGCCGAGCCAAACACAAGTGCGCCACGACCCGCCCCAGCGCCTGAACAGAAGCCGTCGGACACGGTCACTTCGCCGGTCGAACTGTACCCGGTGGAGGGCGGATCGGCGGCACGCGCGGCGCCGGCCAACGGCACGGCCCGCATCGCCCTGCTGCTGCCTTTGCAGTCGGGCTCGCTGGTCCAGGCCGCCGAAGCGGTGCGCGCCGGCTTTTTGGCCGGTCATGAACGCGAGCGCGCCGGCATCGAAGTGAACGTCATCGCCAGCGGCGATACGCCTGAATCGACGCTGGCGGCCTACGCCCGGGCCGTCGAGCAGAACGACATCGTCGTCGGCCCGCTGGCCCGCTCCGCCGTCGCCGCCGTCGCTGCGAGTAATGGCGTGACCAAGCCGACGCTGGCGCTGACCCATCCGCAGATCGAACGGCCGCTGCCGCAGCAGATGCTGGTCGTCGGCCTGTCGCTCGAAGACGAAGCGCGCCAGGTAGCCGACTGGGCCGCCAGCGAACACCCGGCCGGGCACGCGCTCGTGCTGGGAGGACCGGCTGCCTGGCAGCAGCGCGTCGCCGGCGCCTTTGCCGCGCGCTGGTCGCGCTTGGGCCACAGCAACGCCACCGTCGAACTGCCGGTACAGGACGGCTATGTCGACGGCAATGCGCTGGCCGAGCTGCGTTCGCGCCTCGCGGTCGACCGCCCGCAACTGGTGTTCGCCGCGCTCGACGCCGGCCAGCTGCGCCAGGTGCGCAGCGCCCTCGGCACCGCACTTCCGACCTATGCGGTGTCGGCCGCCAATCCGGGAGCGACAAAGGGCAATCCTGTTCCGGAACTGGAAGGCGTCCGCCTGCTCGACATGCCCTGGACGACCCAGCCCGACCATCCGCAAGTCGTAAATTATCCACGGCCAGTCCAGGCGCGCCCGCTCGAGGCGCAATCGGTCGACGGTTCGCTGGACATGCAGCGCCTGTACGCGCTCGGCATCGATGCCTTTCGCGTCGCCCGCGAACTGCTGCTGCGTCCCGGCGCGAATTTCGAGCTCGATGGCGTGACGGGCCGCCTCTCGGTGCGCATGACGAATGGCGCCTGGACCCTGCGGCGCGACGAGACTGCCGCCGTCTACCGTGACGGCATCGGTTTCGACGCGGTGCAAATCACCCGCTAAAGGGACATCGCCATGTGGCCGCCGCGCTTGTCCGGAAAGCAGGCCCAGGGCCGCGACTGGGAGCAAGTCGCACTGCGCCACCTGCAAGACCAGGGCCTGGCGCCGGTGGAGGCGAATTTCACCTGTAAAAGCGGCGAGATCGACCTGATCATGCGCGACGGCGACACGCTCGTGTTCGTCGAAGTGCGCCAGCGCGCCGACGGGCGCCATGGCGGGGCCGCCGCCAGCATCACGCCGGCCAAGATCCGGCGCCTGGTGCGCGCCGCCCAGTTTTACCTGCAGCGTTTTCCCAGGCTTCCACCCTGCCGCTTCGACGTGGTTGCCATCGACGCCGGCAAGCTGGAATGGATCCGCAACGCGATCCAGCCTTAACAGTCCCTTAATTGTAAGCATTTCTAAAAACGCTTTTCCGCCACTGCCGGGTACTACACTATAATCTTCGGCTATGAATACTCAACGCATCCTTGCTCACTTCCAGGAGAGCGCCGATCTCAAACTGAGGTCGGCCGCGGCCCTGTCGCAACCTATTTCGCAGGCGATCGAACTGATGTTCGGCGCCCTGTCCAATGGCAACAAGATCCTCGCCTGCGGTAACGGCGGTTCCGCCGCCGACTGCCAGCACTTCGCCGCCGAGCTGGTCGGCCGTTTCGAGCGCGAGCGTTTTCCCTTGCCGGCCATTGCCCTCACGACCGATACCTCGATCATGACGGCAGTCGGCAACGATTACAGTTTCCGCGAGATTTACTCGAAGCAGGTGCAGGCCTTTGGCCAGGCCGGCGATATTCTGCTGGCCATTTCCACTTCGGGCAATTCGGGCAATGTGCTGGCCGCCGTGGAAGCGGCGCTCGAGCGCGAAATGCGCGTCGTGGCGCTCACCGGCAAGGACGGCGGCGCGCTGGCCAAGCTGCTGACCGATGCCGACGTCCACATCAACGTACCGCACAGCCGTACCGCGCGCATCCAGGAAGTGCATCTGGTCGCGATCCATTGCATTTGCGACGGCATCGACGTCGCGCTTTTCGGAGGAGACGAGAATGATTAAACCCGGCCTGAACGCCCACCCGCTGGCGAAAGCCGTCCTGATTGTTGCGCTGCTGGGAACACTGCAAGGCTGCGTGCCGCTGATCGTCGGCGGCGCCGCCATGGGTGCGGCCGCAACCATGGACCGCCGCACGCTGGGCGCCCAGACCGAGGACAAGTCGATCACGGTCAAGGCCGAAGTGCAGGTGCCGAAACTGGTCGGCAGCGCTGGCCACGTGAATATCGCCAGCTACAACCGCAAGGTGCTGCTGACCGGCGAAGTGCGCGACGAAGCCATGAAGACGGCTGTCGAAAACGAGGTGCGCCGTATCGAGGGCGTGCAAGCCGTCATCAACGAACTGGTCGTTGCCGGTCCATCGAGCTATACCTCGCGCTCCTCGGACGCGCTGATCACTGGCAACGTCAAGGGCAGTCTGATCGAGATGAAGACGATTTCGGCCACCTCGTTCAAGGTCGTCACCGAGCGCGGCACTGTCTACCTGATGGGCCGCGTGACCCAGCGCGAAGGCGATCTGGGCGCGAAGATCGCCCAGAGCGTGGCCGGCGTCCAGCGCGTCGTCAAACTCTTCGAGTACATGAGCGAAGAAGAACTGCGCGCGCAATTCCCGAAGAGCACTTCGGTCGCCCTGTAATCGCCGGCGGGACTGCGGTCCCGCTTTTTTTACCTGTCAAGCCATGACCGCTGCCACCCGCTCCTGGATCAAACCCGCCGCCATCGGCGCCGCCGTGCTGGCGCTGGCCGGCATCGGCTATGCCACGCTGGCGCCGGAAAAAGCGCCCGAGGTCACCTTCATCAGCATCGCCGGCGACAAGATCAGCACGGCCAACCTGCGCGGCAAGGTGGTGATGGTCAATTTTTGGGCAACTTCCTGCGTCAGCTGCGTGCGCGAGATGCCGGCGATGGTCGACACCTACACCAAATTCAAGGGCCAGGGCCTGGAATTCGTCGCCGTCGCGATGCAGTACGACCCGCCCAACTACGTCCTCAATTTCACCGAAACGCGCAAGCTCCCCTTCATCGTCGCCCTCGATTCAGGCGGCGACATTGCCCGCTCCTTCGGCGACGTGACCCTGACCCCGACCACCTTCGTGATCGGCAAGGACGGCAGCATCCTCAAGCGCTACGTCGGCGAACCCGACTTTGCCGAAGTGCACGCGCTGCTGCGCAAGGCGCTCGCCGCCAGCTGAGGGACGGCGCGACTCGGCCGTGCTTGTCTTGCCCGCATGACGATCTGACATTAAACTGAAGCTGTCACACCACAGCACGCCTGACTTGCCTCAAGCCTGCAATGTCGGAATCGGCCAAGCTTGATGCGTCCGCTGCCCGAGGACGCGCGGTCATGCTCGCAAAGGAGATGCAATGGGTCACTTTTTCCGCAGGATAGGCATGCTTGCCGCGCTCGCCGGCCTGAGCGCCTGTGCCGGGCCGCAGCCGAAGGCCGTGGCGGTCCTGCACTACCAGCACGTGGCCAATGCGCACGAGATCCGCTTTACCAACCCCATCCCCCTTTCGGGCGCGCTGTACCGCGTCGGCCACCTGTCACCGGTCGATGCCGGCGGCTTCTGGGCCATTTTTGTCGTGTGCAATGTCGACGTCACCCGGCATGCAAGCCGTGGCTTCCATTACAACGTCCACCATTTCCGCGTCAGTTACGATGAGCGCGAATTTGGCGGCCTGCCGCCCTACTCCCTGCGTTACCAGGGGCAAGCCGACCTGAACAACACGGGCGACACCCGGCCCATCCTCGACGCCATTGCCGCCGAAATCCAGGAAGGGCCGCCCGAGCAGATTTTCCAGCGCGGCTTTTACCCGGACCTGAATTACCGCTTCGCCGTGTTCGTGCCCAAGGCGCTCGAAAAGTATGCGGGAGAAGAACTCAAACTGAGCTACAAGGGCCAGCCGGCCATCCTGGTCGGCAACGGCAAAGCGCCGTCGGACCTGCCGGCCGTGGGGGGCACCGCAGCCGGCGTGGCGGCGGCTTGCGTGCCGTCTCCCTAAGTTTATTTAGGATAGAGAATCATTTGAGTGCAGCGGAACAGGGCAATGGTCTTGCCGTTGGCCTCGTTCGTCACCGTCACATCCCACACTTGCGTCGTCCGGCCCAGGTGCGCGGCCGTCGCCACGCAGCGGATCGCGCCTTCGCGCGCGGTGCTGAAATGGTTCGATTTCAATTCAATCGTCGTGAAATTGCTGGCGCCTTCCGGCAGGTTGGCGATGCAGGCATAGCCGGCGGCGGTGTCGGCCAGCGTCACGATGCTGCCAGCGTGCAGGTAGCCGTTCGGCGCCAGCAAGTGCGGCTGGATGGGCAGACGCGCGGCCAGGCGCTGCTCACCGACCTCGAGGATCTCGATGCCGAGGTGGCCGGGCAGGGTTCCGGCGCCGATCTGGTTGAAGGAGGCGGGGGTGTGGTTGGTCATCGTCAGGCCCTGCGTTTTGGTTTGCCGAAGCCGCCCTGGACACCCTGGCGCTTGCGCGTGGCCGCATTTTGCTGCTGCAGCAGCGAATCGACCCGCTCCGAAGCCTCGCGCGCCAGCTTTTGCGCTTCCTCGATGCTCGGGAAGAACTCCGGCTGGCGGTAGCCGAGCCAGGCATAGGCCGAATACATGCGGCAGGTGTCTTCCACCTCCTGCAAATTCTTCCAGAGCAGGCCTTCGGGATGGGGGCTCACGCGGCTGACCTTCTTTTTCGCCAGCGCCAGCGCCCAGTGTTCCCAGGCGCTTTGCAGCATCGGCACCCGGCTCGAGATCGGCACCAGGGAGAGCATGAATTTTTCGGCCACCGTCAGGTCCAGGGTATCGAGCCATTCGGCGCGTTCGTTCTGTTCCTCGGTGATGCGCGGATAAAAGAAGCCGTCCGGCACGTCGATGTTGTGGACGAAGCGCTTCAGCAACTTTACCAGCGAGGTTTCGCCGGTCACCGACGAGATCCGGTGCAGCTGCTCGAGCGAGGGCGCCACCGCAAAGCCGCTGGCCGGCACCGGCGGGATTTTTTCCTTCATCAGCGAGCGCATCACTTCGTGGGTGTCGTCGTCATAGCCGGCGACAAAGCCTTCCTCGTGCACGCCGTAGCGCCCTGCCCGTCCGGCGATCTGCTTGGCCAGCGCCGCCGAAATTTCTTCCTCTTCGACGCCGTTGTACTTGACGGCCGTGGTCATGACGATGCGCGCGATCGGCATGTTCAGGCCCATCGCCAGGGCGTCGGTGCCGACCACGATGTCGGCTTTGCCCTCGCGGAAGCGCTCGGCCTGGGCGCGCCGCACTTCCGGCGACAGGTTGCCGTAGACGGTCGCCACCGACAGGCCCTTTTCGGTGATCATGTCGCGCCACATCAGCACCTCGCGCCGCGAAAACGCGATCACGGCGTCGCCGCGGCGCAGGTTCGACAGTTTGCGCACCGGCCCCGGCTCCATCGCCAGCGGCGCCATGCGTTTTAATATGTGCACCTCGAGCGGCACCTCCAGGCGCTCGGCCAGCGCCTCGATCGCGCGCCGCGCCTCGGGTGCGCCGACCAGGTAGACGGTCGACGCCGGCGCGCCGCACACGGCGGCGGTCCAGGCGGCGCCGCGGTCGCGGTCGGCCAGCATCTGGATCTCGTCGATCACGGCCACTTCGATCGGATTACGGGAGTCGAGCATTTCGACGGTGCTGGCCACATGCGTGCTGCCCTCGGCAATGCGGCGTTCCTCGCCGGTGACCAGGCTGACTTTCAACGGTTCGCCGTGCGGCCGCGCCGCCAGCAGGCGTTCGTAGTTTTCCAGCGCCAGCAGGCGCAGAGGCGCGAGGTAGGCGCCGCTGCCGGCTTTCGCCAACGCTTCCATCGCGCGGTGGGTCTTGCCCGAATTGGTCGGCCCGAGCAGGGCGATGAACTTGCGCTGCATGCGGCTGGCCACCTCGAAGGACTCCGGGTACTCGGCCAGGTTGATGCTTTCCTTGGTGCGCGCGGCATGGCGCTCTTCCTGCTCGCGTTCGACGGCATGCTCGACGCGCTGGCGGATCCGCTCGAAGACGTAGTCGGCCGGCTCCGAGGTTTCCAGTTCATCGAGCACGCCGAGAAAATCGCGCGGGTCAAAACCGGCATCGTCGGCCAGCTCGGCGATTTCGCGGACAAAATCCTCGGTGTCGAGTTCCAGTTCGGCGACGGCCTTGTCGCCGGTGCGCTCCTCGATCAGGTCGCGCCGGGTGGCCAGGTCCATCTTGCGCCACTTGCTCGGTTTGGCCAGCACGCCGCGCGCCGGCACCAGCGCATAGCGCACGCGCAGGCCTTCGTATTTCACTTCGCCGGAAAAGCGCAGGAACACGCGCCCTTCCATCTTGACCAGTTCGATGCCGCGCGCGGCCAGGTTCAGTTCGCGTTCGAGGAAGGCGTCGTCGTCGCCAGTGTCGGAGTCGGTCGCGTCGTAGCGTGGGTTGCTCATGGATGGCTCAAGTATCGTCAAAAATGATGTCTGCTTGCTACAACTATAGCGCGGATGGCGCAGACTTCCTGTTCCGTTCCTTTGGAACAAGCGGGAATAAAAAAAGGCCTCCGCGGAGGCCCTTCCTTGTCGCTGCGCGGCGAATCAGGCAGCCACGCCCGACTCGACACCGGCGCCATGCGCCTGCTGGTCGGCGTGGTACGAAGAACGCACCATCGCACCGACGGCTGCGTGGACAAAACCCATCTCGTAGGCGGCTTCCTCGAACTTCTTGAACTGGTCCGGGTGCACGTAGCGGCGCACCGGCAGGTGCGAGTTCGACGGCGACAGGTACTGGCCGATGGTCAGCATCTCGACATTGTGCTCGCGCATGTCGCGCATCACCTGAAGGATTTCCTCGTCGGTTTCGCCGAGGCCGACCATGATGCCGGACTTGGTGACGGCGTGCGGGTAGAGCGCCTTGAAATCGCGCAGCAGTTCCAGCGAGTGCTTGTAGTCGGCGCCCGGGCGCGCTTCCTTGTACAGGCGCGGGACGGTTTCCAGGTTGTGGTTCATCACGTCCGGCAGGCCATCGGCGAAGATCGCCAGGGCTTTGGCCAGGCGGCCGCGGAAGTCCGGCACCAGCACTTCGATCTTGGTGTTCGGCGACAGTGCGCGGGTTTTGGAAATGCAGTCCACAAAGTGGCCGGCGCCGCCGTCGCGCAAATCGTCGCGGTCGACCGAGGTGATCACGACATACGACAGGCGCAAATCGGCGATGGTCTTGGCCAGGTTGCCCGGCTCATTGATGTCGAGCGGGTCCGGGCGGCCGTGGCCGACGTCGCAGAACGGGCAGCGGCGCGTGCACTTGTCGCCCATGATCATGAAGGTCGCGGTGCCCTTGCCGAAGCATTCGCCGATGTTCGGGCAGCTCGCTTCTTCGCAGACGGTGACCAGGTTGTTCGCGCGCAGGATGTCCTTGATTTCGTAGAAGCGCGAGGAGGCGCTCGCCGCTTTCACGCGAATCCAGTCCGGCTTTTTGAGGCGCTCGGCGTCGGCGATCGGCACGATCTTGATCGGGATGCGCGCGGTCTTGCTGGCGCCCTTTTGCTTGTCGAGGGCGTTGTAGGCAGCGTTCGAGGCAGAATTCAGACCGATGTCGGTTTCGATAGTCATATCGCTTGGGGCCCGGGCGGGCTTCAGTTGAAGTTGTTCGGTTCGGCGGCGTCAGTATTCACAGTGGCAAGATGCCGTATCAGTGCCTGCGCCAATGCGGCCTGCACCCCGGCCAGCGGCGCTTCGACGCCCATGCTACGCATGTCGACGGTGGCCAGGCCGGAATAACCGCAAGGGTTGATCCACGAGAACGGCGCCAGGTCCATTGCCACGTTCAGCGAAACGCCATGATAGGTGCAGCCATTGCCACGCACTTTCAAGCCGAGCGCGGCGATTTTTGCGCCGCGGCGCGGGCCTTCGGCAATATAGATGCCGGGCGCGCCGGCGACACGTTCACCGCCGAGATTATACGCCGCCAGCACCTCGATCACCGCCTGTTCGATTTTCGCCACAAATTGCCGGGCGTAGAGTTTGCCGCCCGGCTTGTTGCGGCGCAGGTCCATCAGCAGGTAAATCACGGCCTGGCCGGGCCCATGGTAGGTTACTTCGCCGCCGCGGTCGGTCTGCACCACGGGAATCGCGTGCTCCGGCACGCCGGGTCCGGCCAGCAGGTGGCCGCGGTCGGCGCCCAGGCCGAGCGTGAACACGGGCGGATGCTCGACGATCCAGAGCTCGTCCGGCGTGTCCGGGGTACGCGCCTCGGTAAATGCGCGCATGGCGGCGAAGGTCGGTTCGTAGTCGGCGCGGCCCAGCTCGCGAACGAGAGGACCGGCTGGGCGGAGCGGGTGCATGCGTATCCGGTCTTACATCACGATCTTGACCATCGGATGCGCCGACAGTGCGCGGTACAGGTCGTCGAGCTGGGTGCGGCTGGTGGCGCGCACGGTGCAGGTCAGGCCGATGTAGTTGCCTTTGCCGGAAGGGCGCACTTCCATGCGGCCGTCGTGGAAGGTCGGATCAAAACCCAGCACCAGCTCGGTGATCGTGGCGGCGAAGGCGACGTGCGACGGGCCCATCACCTTGATCGGGAAGTCGCTCGGGTATTCAATGAGGGAATCTTTCGGGTCCATAGTGCCACTCCAGTGCAAAAGCGCATTGTAGCCAATGCGCGCAGGGTCCGTACTGTTGCCGGCGAGAAGGCACCCATGGCCGGCAGTGCGCCGGCCATGTTTCGTTTCCCCTTACTGCTCCATCTGGCGAACGTTGCCGCGCTCGCGGGGGCCGTCGTCGCTACGCTGGCGCATCCGTTCCTCGCTACGGTGGCGCGGACCGTCGTCGCCACGGCGCATGGTCTGCGGCACCGGCGCCGGCGCCGGTTGCGAGAAGGCTGCCGGCGCCTGGCTGCGGGCCGGTTCCGGCGCCGGCATCGCCCTCGGCGCAGGTGGCGCCACCGCCGCGGGGGCCGCCCGCTGCATCTGCATCTGCGCTTGCATCTGGGCTTGCGCCTGGGCTTGAGCCCGGGCTGCCGCAGCCTCCATGGCCGCGCCGGCGCCACGGTTGCCATCGTCGCGCTGGCGTTCCTGGAAACGCTGGCGGCGCTCCTCTAAGCCGTCGCGGCTGGCGCGCTCCTCGCGGCCACGCGGCTCGCGCTGGAAGCCGCTCGGGGGCAGGGTATTGATGGTCTCCGGCTGGCGCACCAGGCCCGGCTGCGGCAGCGAATTCGGTGCCACCGGCGCGACGGTGACGCTCGGCGCCGGCTGTGCAAGGACGCCAGGCGCGGGGGCAGGGCGGTTCTCGCCACGTCCTGCCCAGCGGCCGTCGCGGCGCTCGCTGTCGTCGGCGCGACCCTCGCGGCGCTCGTCCCGGCGCTCATCCCGGCGCTCATCGCGGCGGTCGGCGCGGCGCTCGTCCTGGGCGCGGTTGATCGCCTGTTGCATGAGGCGTGGCGTCGGCGGCAGCGCCGCCGGGGCGCTGCGCCAAGTGGCGGGCGGCGTCACGCGCGGCTCGCGCGCCACGACGATTTCGCCGCGCTGGCCGAAGCGGTCCTGCGGCACCACGGTCAGGCCGCGCTGGCGGTAGTCATGCCGGCCGTCGTGCCTGCCGTCACGCTTGTCGTCGTGCCTGCGGCCATCCCGTCCATACCAGCTCAGCCGGCGCAGGCGTTCATCGGACAGGCGGTAGCCCGGCACGAAGTGATCGTAAGGAGACAAAGGATACCAGCCCTGCGCGACCGATGGGCGCGAATGGAAATTCAGGTTCCAGCCGGCGCCGCCGACCCAGCCGACCAGGGCCGGCGCCCAGACCGGATGGCGCTCGATGCGACCCGGCGCCCAGGCCCAGCGGTTGTTCAGGTGCACCCAGCGGCCGTAGTGCGAAGGCGCATAGCCCCAGGGCGCGTTGTCGACCCAGGTCCAGCCCCAGGGCGCCAGCCAGGTCCAGCGGCCGTCGCGGTAGGGCACCCAGGTCGAGGCGACGTTCGGCAGCCAGATGGCGCCATATTCGCTGTCGTCGCGCCAGCTGCCGTGGCGGTCGAGCTCTTCATAGCCCGTCATCTCGGCCGTCACATAACGGGTGGCGCGGCTGGCATCGGTCTCTCTGTCGCGCGCGGCCGACCACGCGTCGAAGGTATCGGCCAGGGCTTGCCCCGTACGCAGGTCGTTGCCCTGCATTTGGGCGCTGCGGCCGGCGCGCACGGTGAGGCGCTCGCCGCCGCCTTCGACCACGGCCTGGCCTTCGTAGACATTCACGGTACTGGTGTCAGCTTCGCGTCCGGCATCGACCCGCACCCGGCCCGGTCCCAGCAGCAGCACGCGTGCGTCGGGGGTCGTCAGCTCGAAGCCGGCCGCGACATCGGCGTTGGCGACGCGGATGCTGGCGCTGCCGTAATGCAGGCGCAGGCGCAGCTTGTCGTCGTCGAGCTGCACCACTTCCAGCGCGGAGTCGCCGTCGAGGCGCACCGCGGTCGAGCCGACCCGCCACTCGCTGCGGGCGCCCGCCGCGGTGGCAATCGTGTTGTTGGAAGTAACCGGCCAGTTGACGAGGGCAGCGCTGGCCGCTTCGCCCGGCACGCTGATGCTGACCTGGCCCTGGGCCAGCGACACGCGCCCGACCCGCCCCGGAGGATCTTGCGCCAGGGCGAAAGTGGAAAACGCCGCCAGCGCCAGCAGCGTCGCGGTTTTCATGATGCGCAGTTTCATGGAAGGCTCCAGGCGGTGTCTTTGAATGGGACGGAATGCGTCGACCTGATTACACCGCGCGCAGCCGCGCCAGGCAATCGGGGTTACAGACGGTTGCAACCAGTATAAAACTGATACAAGCCCGGCAGTACGGAATCAGTCTGCAGCCCGCTCGACAAAAAAGAGCATGGAGCCGACGATCACCAGCACCGCGCCAAAAAAGCGGTTCTGGATGCGCACCGCGCGCGGGTCGCGGAACAGGCGCTGCATCGAGGACGCCAGGGTGGCGTAGCCGTGCATCACCAGGCTGTCGATGGTGACCATGGTCACGCCCAGGATCAGCAGTTGCGGCAGCAGCGCGGCATCCTTGGAGATGAATTGCGGCAGCACCGCGACCATGAAGATGATGCCCTTCGGATTGGTAGCATTCGTCAGGAAGCCGGTCAGCACGCGTTTGCGCAGCGAAGGATGGGCGGCCAGGCCGGCGCCGCTGGCCGTGGGGCCGGTTTGCGCCTTCGAGCGCCATTGCGACACGCCGAGCCAGATCAGGTACAGGGCGCCGATCACCTTGACGACGAAAAACGCCGTGGGCGAGGCCAGCAGCAGCGAGCCGACTCCGGCGCCGGCAATCGCCAGCACCAGGATCAGGCCCAGTTGCAGGCCGAAGACGGTGGCGCTGGCCTTCCTGACGCCATACGCCAGCCCATGCGACATCGACAGGACGGCGCCCGAACCGGGGGAAATGGCGATCACGGTGCCCGCGATGACGAAGGCGAACCAGGTGGCAAAACTCATGCGCGGACTCGGGGAAGGCAAATGCAAGGAGCCGGAAGAGTAGCACAAGTGATTTCCACTTGTAATCTCCCGGCGCCCCCCGCCGGTCGCTTTCTCAGGACAGGCTGGTCTCGGCGCCCGGGCTGCCCAGGCGCATGCGCAGCGCCGCGTTGATCAGGGTCTGGTAGCCGGTGCCGCTGCGCTCGGACAGGTTGCGGAACTCGTCGAGCACCTCGTCGTCGAGGTAGATGGTGATGCGCGTCTTGCGCTTCGGCGGACGGGTGCGGCGCACCGGTGCGCTCGCTTGGGGAATGGCTGGCATGGCTTGATTGGTGTTCGGGGTCATCCTGGTCTCCTTCGGCTAGGCGAGGCTGGCGTATCCGCAGCCTTCGATACTGACTATACGTACGCCGCGCAAAACGGGGTGCCGAAAGCGACGAGCTGCAGATTTCCGCGGCTGAAACGCAGTTTCTCGCGCTGAACCGTGTGCCTGCGCCCCCTGCGCTCGGTTAAGATGCTGCCATATTGTCAATCACAGGAGCAGGACCATGGCTGCAGGCAGTTTGCTGGCATTACTCGACGACATTACCGTCGTCCTCGACGACGTTGCCGCCATGACCAAGGTGGCCGCCAAGAAGACCGCGGGCGTGCTCGGTGACGACCTGGCGCTCAACGCCAACCAGGTCTCGGGCGTCGATTCCTCGCGCGAACTGCCGGTGGTATGGGCCGTGGCCAAGGGTTCGATGATGAACAAGGTCATCCTGGTGCCGGCCGCGCTCCTGATTTCGGCCTTCGTGCCCTGGCTGATCATTCCGCTCCTGATGATCGGCGGCGCCTTCCTGTGCTTCGAAGGGGCCGAGAAACTGGCCCACAAATTCCTGACCAGCCCGGAGGAACAGGCGGCCCACAAGGCGGAGCTGGAAGCGGCACTGCTGGGCAAGCAGGACATGGTTGCGGTCGAAAAGGAAAAGATCAAGGGCGCGATCCGCACCGACTTCATCCTCTCGGCCGAGATCATCGTCATCTCGCTGGGCACGGTGGCGCAAATGCCCTTCATGCAGCAAGTGGCGGTGCTGGTCATCATCGCCGTGGCGATGACGATCGGCGTGTATGGCCTGGTCGCGGGCATCGTCAAGATCGACGACGCCGGCCTGTATCTCACCAAGAAGGCGAACAGTGGCGCGCAAGCCCTGGGCCGCATGCTGCTGGCGGCCGCGCCACGCCTGATGAAGCTGCTGTCGATCGTCGGCACCGCCGCCATGTTCATGGTCGGCGGCGGCATCATCAGCCATAACTGGGAACTGCTGCACCATTATTCCGAAGGCCTGGCCGAATGGCTGGGCGAGGTGCCGGGCATCGGCGGCGTGCTGCATGCGATCGGCCCGATCATCTTCGACGCCCTGGTCGGCCTGGCGGTCGGCGCCATCGTGGTGGTAGTGGTGACGCTGGTGAACAAGATGCGCGGCAAGAAAGCGGTGCCTGCCCACTGAGCTGCCTACTGATCGGCGCACTGGACGGTAAGCGATTTAGCTTACTCAATCCTGACGTAATGACAATTGTTGCATTCCGACCTCGTGGACACCTTGCAATTTGACATGTCCCAGGTCGCCCTCCAGACTGATCCGTAGCGCTTGCCGCTCCGCCAATCAACAAGAGGGAAGAAAATGCAGACAAGAACCACGAAGCAAACGGTGTTGGCCCTGTCGATCGCGGCGATGTTTACTGGCACCGCCGGCGCCCAGGAAAGCACGTCGACCGAAGCCAGCGCCGCCACCGTCGTGGTGACGGGCACACGCGTGGCCAACCGCAGCGCGCTCGACACCGCCTCGGCAGTCGACATCATTTCGGCCGAGACCCTGAAAAACACCGGCAGCACCGAGATGAACCAGTCGCTGTCGATCGCGCTGCCATCGCTCAACTTCCCGCGCCCATCGCTGACCGACGGCACCGACACCATTCGTCCAGCCACGCTGCGCGGCATGGCGCCCGACCACAGCCTGGTGCTGGTCAATTCCAAGCGGCGCCACTCGTCTGCACTCGTCAACCTGAACGGCAGCATCGGCCGCGGCTCGGCGGCGGTGGACATGAACACGATCCCGACCGCGATCGTGCGCAACATCGAAGTCCTGCGCGACGGCGCCGCGGCCCAGTACGGCTCGGACGCGATCGCCGGCGTCATCAACCTGCGCCTGCGCACCGACCGCAGTGGCGGCGAAGCGAGCGTGACCTATGGCGCGCGCATCACCGAATACGATCTGATCAACGATGTACCGCCAGCCGGCGGCACCTGGTCCGGCCCGGCGAAACGCGAGCGCACCGACGGCCACAGCACGACGGTGAGCGCCTGGAAGGGTTTGCCGATCGGCGAGTCCGGCCACCTGACTATCGCGGCCGAATACAAGGACCAGGCGCGCACCGAGCGCGGCGGTTACGACATGCGCCAGCAATACCCGCGCCTGGCCAACGGCGCCTTCGACCCGCGCGAAAACACGATCGACCGCTTCAATGCCTGGTATGGCGAACCGGAAATGGAGCAGAGCACCGTGTTCGCCAACGCCGGCAACGACCTCGGCAACGGCACCAAGGTCTACGGCTGGGCCAGCTATCAAAACCGCCAGGCACGCTCGAGCGGCTTCTTCCGTCCGGCCCAGGACGCGCGCAACGTCATCTCGATTTATCCGAACGGTTTCCTGCCTGTCATCGCGCCGATGGTCGACGACTACAGCGCCACCGGCGGCGTCACCTGGACCCTCGGCAACTGGGACATGGACGCTTCTCTCGGCTATGGCAAGAATCGGATGGAGTTCGAGATCCAGAACACGCTCAACCGCTCGATCGGCCCGACCAGCAAGACCGAATTCGCCGCCGGTGGCTTTTCCTACAACCAGGCAGTGCTGAACCTGACCGGCGTGCAGAGGATGGATGTGGCCGGCCTGGCCTCGCCGCTGAACATCGCGCTGGGCACCGAAGTGCGGCGCGAAGGCTACAAATTGTTTGCCGGTGAGCCGGATTCCTACCGCTATGGCGGCCAGGTGCTGGCCAACGGCACCCCGGCTGCACCGGGAGCCCAGGTCTTCCCGGGCTTCCGCCCCGCCAACGAAATCAACACCCACCGCACCGCGGTCGGCGCCTTTGTCGACCTCGAGGCGAACGTCACGCCGCAACTGCTGGCCTCGGTCGCGGTGCGTGCGGAACGCTATTCGGACTACGGCAGCAGCCTGGCCGGCAAGTTCGCCGGCCGCTACGACTTCAGCAAGAGCTTCGCCCTGCGCAGCTCGCTGCAAAACGGTTTCCGCGCGCCGTCGCCGCAACAGCAGAATTTCACCTCGACCTCGACCAATTTCATCAACGGCGTGCCTTTCGAGATCACCACCTTCAAGCCGACCGACCCGGTGGCCGTGGCCCTCGGCGCCAAGCCGCTCGACGCCGAGAAGTCGGTGAACCTGTCGCTCGGCGCAGTGCTGCGTTTCGATCCGGTCAGCGTGACGGTCGACGCCTACCGCATCAAGATGCGCGACCGTATCGTATTGTCCGAGAACCTGACCCAGGCCAACGTGCGTACCTATATCGCCGCCCAGGGTTTCGTGGGCGTGGGCGGCGGGCGCTTCTTCATCAACGGCGTCGATACCACCACCGAAGGCATCGACGTCGTCGTGAACTTGCCGCTCAACGCCGGCACGGCAGGGCGCTTCGACTTCACGCTGGCCGGCAATATCAACAGCACCGAGGTGACCAAGGTACCGGTGACGGCGCAGTTGGCCGCCTTGAGCCCGGCGCCGGTGCTGTTCGACCGGGCCAACATCATCGCGCTCGAAGAAGGGCAGCCGAAGAACAAGCTCAGCGCCAACCTGAACTGGAAGCTGGGCGCGATGGGATTGACCGCCCGCGCCACGCGCTACGGCAAGGTGATGACGCCGGGTACGGTAGCCGCCTTCGACTTCCCGCTCGGCGCCCGTACCCTGGTCGACCTCGAAGCGCGCTATGCGCTGACCAAGAAGATGACCCTGGCCCTGGGCGCGGACAACGTCTTCGACCAGTACCCGGAAACCCAGCCACCGTCGCTGAACACGACCGGCAATACCCCGTTCTCGAACTACTCGGCGTTCGGACGCTCGGGACGGTTCGTGTATGGACGGGTGAATTACGGGTTTTAAGCCGGCATGACCGAGGGTGGGAGGGAAACCGCGGGGCTGCCAGCGCCCACCCCAAGGACTTAAGACCGATGACGGCGCAGGGCGACTGCGCCCAGCGCGAGCCCGATCGCGAAAGCGGCATACACGCCAGCCAGCGACTTCTTCGACAAGCGCATTTCATAGCCGGGGTTCATGCTCTTCGGCGTCAATTTGTAGTCGACCAGGCAGGCAATGGCCGAGGTCGCGGCGGACGTGGCGAGGGTCACGCGCAAATCCTTCTTGTCGAGTTTTTCGCCGGCCAGTTTTTCGAACAGCACCGACCAGAAGGTGGCGCTGACATGGTGGATCGCGTAGCCGGTGACGGTGTACTTCAGCGAGAAGCCGTCGTGTTCGGCGGCCTCGTCGCCCCAGATCCAGTGACTGACGGCGTTCATCGGCGCGTAGGCGCTGCCGGTTTCCGTACGTCCGAGCATGGCCAGCGCGGCCGTCGTTACCAGGCTGGAAGCGGCGCCTGAAACCACGCCGCGTTGCATCGATGTTGTCCAATCTGTCATATTTATTATCCTGTTCAATTCGGGTGGAAAAACGACATGCGGATCTTGCTGACGGGCGCCAGTGGGTTTATCGGGCAGCACCTGCTGCAGGCGCTGCTGGCCGAGGGCCACCACGTCGTGTGCGCGGGGCGCACGGCGACAACGAGTTCCGATCCGCGTTTGAGCCATGTTCATGCTGACTTCGTCAACGATACCGACAAATCCGTTTGGATGGCGCGCCTTTCCGGGGTCGACGCGGTCATCAATACGGTCGGCATCTTCCGCGAGTCCGGGGAGCAGCGCTTCGAGCGCCTGCATGTCGACACCCCGCGCGCGCTGTTCGCCGCCTGCGCCGAAGTACAGCAGGTGCGGATGGTGATCCAGCTCTCGGCACTGGGCGCCGACGCCGGCGCCGACACCCGCTACCACCTGTCCAAGCGCGCCGCCGACGATGTTCTCGCCAGCCTTCCCGTGCGCGCCTGGATCGTCCAGCCCTCGCTGGTGTACGGCAAGGACGGCGCCAGCACCCGCCTGTTCAAGGCATTGGCCAGCATGCCGTTCGCCTTGCGCTTCGGCCGCGCGCCGCAGCTCGTGCAGCCGGTGCACGTCGACGACGTCGTCGGCGCGATCCTCGGCATCCTGCAGGGCCGCCTGCCACTGCCGCCCGGGACCAGCGCGATGCGGGTGCCGCTGGTCGGCCCGCAAGCCCTGCCCTTCACCGATTACCTGGCCCGGCTGCGCGGCGCCATGGGCATGGGGCGGCTGCGCGTGCTGACCCTGCCCGGCGCGCTGGCGCGGCTGCTGGCAACATGCGGGCGCTGGCTGCCCGGCGGCCTGCTCGACGAAGAGGCGCTGCGCATGCTGGACCGGGGCAACACCGGCGACCCGGCCCTGATGATCCGCCTGCTTGAGCGCCCCTTGACCAGGATCGAGCAATTCGTGGTCGAGCCGCGCGCCGAACGCACCCTCGCCAAGCTGGGCTGGCTGCTGCCGACGCTACGCTGGAGCATCGTCGCGGTCTGGATCGCCACCGCCATCGTCTCCTTCGGCCTGTATCCGGTGCAGGCAAGCTACGACTTGTTGGCGCGTACCGGCATCCCGCCATCCTTGCAGCCCTTGATGCTGTACGGGGCGGCCAGCGTCGACCTGCTGCTCGGCCTCGGGATTGCCTTCTTGCCGCGGCGGCGCCTGCTGTGGCTCGCACAATTGGTCCTGATCGGTTTTTACACGGTCGTGATAGCGTTCATGTTGCCGGAATTCCTGTTGCACCCGTATGGGCCGCTGACCAAGAATTTGCCGATGCTGGCCGCCATCTGGCTGCTGTATGAATTGGAAGAGGATAGCTAGTGGATTATGTTGTCGTGAAATGGTTGCACATCCTGTCGTCGACTTTCCTGTTCGGCACCGGGATTGGCTCGGCCTGGTACATGCTGTTCGTGACCATGAGCCGCGATGTGCGCGCCATTGCCGTCGTCGCCCGCAACGTCGTCATCGCCGACTGGGTATTCACGGCCACCACCGCCGTGATCCAGCCGCTGACCGGGTTTTATATGATCCACCTGGCCGGCTACCCCCTGCACAGCAAGTGGATCATGTGGTCGACCGCCCTGTATGTGCTGGCCGGCGCCTGCTGGCTGCCGGTGGTGTGGATCCAGATGCGCCTGCGCGACCTGTCGGCCGAGGCGGCGCGCACGAATGCCGAACTGCCGCCGCAGTACTGGCGCTTTTTCAAAGTCTGGGTGGCGCTGGGGGTCCCGGCGTTTGCCGCCTTCGTAATGATTTTCTGGCTGATGGTGGCCAAACCGATGTAAACCAGGGAGGGAAGAATGATGCGGGCTTACCAGATTCTGCCGGGCGATAACATCGACGGCTTGCAATGTGTGGACTTTCCGGAGCGCGCGCTGGCACTCGGCGAAGTACGGGTGCGGGTGCACGCGGTCTCGCTGAACTACCGCGACCTGATGGTGGCCAGCGGTAATTACCTGGTGAATGTGGATAACCCGATCATTCCCTGTTCCGACGGCGCCGGCGAAGTGCTGGCCGTCGGCCATGGCGTCACCCGCCTGCAGGTCGGCGACCGGGTAAGCGCCTCCTTTTTCCCGCACTGGCAGGACGGACGCACATCCCCGAGCAAAATCCGCCACTCCCTGGGCGGCGACATCGACGGCATGCTGGCCGAGGAAGTCATCCTGCACGAAGACGCGCTGGTCAAGATTCCGCCGCAACTGAGCTATATCGAGGCTGCCACGCTACCCTGCGCCGGCGTCACCGCCTGGAATGCGATTTTCAGGTCGAACAACGATATCCAGCCGGGCGACACGGTGCTGCTGCTGGGCACAGGCGGGGTCTCGGTACTCGGCCTGCAACTGGCGAAAGCGGCCGGCATGCGCACGATCATCACCTCTTCGAGCGACGAAAAGCTGCAGCGCGCGCGCGACCTGGGCGCCCACCACACCATCAACTACCGCGCCATGCCCGAGTGGCAGGAAGAAGTGCTGCGCCTGACGCACGGCCATGGGGCCGACGTGGTGCTGGAAGTGGGCGGGCAGGGCACGATCAACCGCTCGATCGCCGCCTGCGCGATGGGCGGCAGCGTCGCCATCATCGGCGGCGTCAGCGGGTTTGGCGGCGAAGTCAATCCGGCCTCGCTGCTGGCCGGCGCCAAGCGCATGGTCGGGATTTTCGTCGGCAGCCGCACCATGCTGGACGACGTGATGCGCTTTGCGGCCGTGGCCCAGCTCGAGCCCGTGGTCGACCGCGTGTTCACCTTCGATCAGGCGAAAGAAGCATATCGGTACATGGAATCGGGTTCGCACTTCGGCAAAGTCGTGATTGCGGTCGCACCCTGACAACCTCAGCGTCCCTGGAAACGCACTAGCTCGATCTCGAAGAGCTTGGGCCAGAACTTGCCGGTGACGTAAAGCTTTTTTGCTTTGCTGTCGTAGGCGATGCCATTGAGCACCGCGTCGACCGAACTGGTGCCGCGCTTTTCCGGCGGCAGCAGCTTGCTCAGATCGATCCAGCCGGTGACCTTGCCCGACAGCGGATCGATGCGTGCGATGACATCGGTGCCCCAGACGTTGGCGAACAGCTCGCCGTCGACCATTTCGAGTTCGTTCAGCGAGTCGATCGCTTGACCGTCGGCCGTCACCTGCACGCGCCGCACTTCCTTCAGCGTTTTCGGGTCGATCACGCGGATGCTGGCGCTGCCGTCGCTCATGTAGAGCTGACGCGCATCGCTGGCCAGGCCCCAGCCTTCGCCCTCGTAAGGGAAACGCCCCTTGATGGCAAAGGTCTTCGCATCGAACACGTAACCGATATTCGAGCGCCAGGTCAGGCCGAGGATGGTGTCGCCGAAGGCGGTGGAACCCTCGCCGAACACATGCGGCGGCAGATCCGCTTTTTGCAGCACTTTGCCGGTTTTGAGGTCGAGTTTGCGCAGCATCGAGCGGCCGGTAATCCCGGTCGTTTCGAACAGCTGTCCATCGCGGAAAAACAGTCCTTGGGTAAATGCCTGCGGGTCGTGCGGATAAGTGTTCTTGACAACGAAACCGTAGACGGGAATCGCGGCCTGGGTGGCATGGCAGGCACAGCTGGCGAGGACGAGCGCGGCGACGGCGGAGGGTTTCAGCATGGCGGGCTGGCGTGTTGTTCGGATGGGCGACTGTAGCATGAAGGCAGCCGGGCTTGCCTTTCAAAGGTAGGCCAGCAGGCGCCCGCAGCTGATCACGCCCAGCCACAGCAGGATCGACAAGGCCGCCCCGAGGCGGGCTGTCAGCGGCGCCGGCCGCTCGCGGTCCCAGCTGGCGACAGTGCGATACGGCAGCAGGTGGAACACCAGCGCATTCATGCCGGCCGCGGCGATCAGGCCCAGTTTCAGGAGAAAAGCGGGATTACCGGCTAGTTCCACCGGATGCGCCGAAAACAGCAGGAGCCCGGCCGGCACCACCAGCAAGGCGCTGATCAGCGCCCAGCGCAGCAGATGGCGCCCGAGTGCGGCGACCGGCAGCATGCGCGCGCAGCCCAGCACGCGTAGGTCGAACAGCACGACGCTGCCGACCAGCACCGAAAAGCCGGCAATGTGGACGATCTCGACGATCGGATAGGCCCAGGTTGCGGTGCGCATGGCGGCTGACAAGGCGCTGCCGGCCAGCCAGTCCAGCGCACCGGCCTGCATCAGCGCAGCTCCGTGGTCTTGCCCTCGATCGTGATGCGTTCGGCGCGCAGTTCGTCGCCCTTGCTGCGGTGCGGGTAGCCGTGGACGGTGGCTTTCTGGCCGGCCACCAGTTTCGCCGACGGCAGACCGCGGCTTTCCATGCGATACGGCGGCGCCAGCACCACCAGCCAGGTTTTATCGGCCGTTTTCAGGCGCACGTAGCCGTGCGGCTGCTCGTATCCGGCTGTTTCGATGGTGCCCGACAAATCGAGCGGCTTGTCGGCCTGGTATTCGCTCCAGCCGTGGTGGGCCGCCGCGCTGCCGGCGGCGAGGGCGGCGACGGCCGCGAACAGGATCAGGCGTTTCATGTGCTTCTCCCAAGGAAGTTTTTCGTGACACGACAGGAACCGATTCTACGCCCGAATTTTCCGGATGGGCTCATGGCTTGCGCATTTTTGCACGGCCGTCGTCAATCGACCCGGAGCCGGCCAAGCACTTCCAGCTTGTCCTCGCGCAGGACCGTCACCACCATCTCGCCCGGCGCCAGCGACTGCCCGGTGAGCGCGCGGATGTTGACGTCGTGCGTGACCAGCACCAGCGGCGCGGTATCCCGGCGCGCCGCCAGTTTGGCGCGCAGGTCGCGCAGTTTTGCGTCCGAACGCGTGCTGTCTTCGGTGAACATCGAATCGAGGCTCGGTTCGGCCTGCACCCGGCCAAAGGCCAGGCGCGCCGTGTCGAGGCAGCGGCACCAGCGGCTCGACCAGACGGCGCCAGGCTCGATACCCTGCTTTTTGAACGCCGCGCCGATGCTGCGCGCGTCGCGCCGGCCACGCTCCGACAGGTTGCGCTGGGTCGCACACTGGCCCAGCACGAAGCCGGGCGGGTCGCCGATGCCCGGCACCGTTTGCGCGTGGCGCATCAGCACCGTGACCCCGCCGCTGCGCAGGCGCTGCCAGAGCGCGTCCTCACCCGGCTCGGCCGCCCGCGCCGGCAGGCCGGCCAAGCCCAGCACAAGCGCCAACAGCGCCGCTTTCATGAGATCCCGATTTTTCATCAACATACCGTTTAGCTGGTTTATTCTATTTAAACCATATGCATGCTTAATCGAAGCCTTCCAGGACCACCTTGCCGCTGGCCGCGCCGCTCTCGATAAAGGCGTGGGCGCGGCGCAGGTTGGCGGCATTGATCGTCCCGAAATGCTCGGCCAGCGTGCTGCGGATGCGGCCGTCCTCGACCAGCTGCGCCACTTCGTTGAGCAGCAGGTGCTGCTCCTGCAGATCCGGCGTCTTGAACAGCGAGCGGGTAAACATCAGCTCCCAGTGCAGCGAAATGCTCTTGCGTTTCAGGAGGCGCACGTCGATCGGTTCCGGGTCGTCGATCAAGGCCAGCTTGCCTTGCGGCCGGATGGCGTTGGCGAGGGCGGCGAAGTGCTGGTGCGTTTGCGTCAGGCTGACCGCGTAGTCGACTTCGCCCAGGCCCGCCTCCTGCAGGGCCGTGTCGAGCGGGCGGCTGTGATCGATCACGTGGTGGGCGCCGAGGATGCGCACCCATTCCCGGGTCTGCGGGCGCGATGCCGTCGCGATCACGGTCACCCCGGTCAGCTGGCGCGCCAGCTGCACCAGGATCGAGCCGACACCGCCGGCGGCGCCGACGACCAGCAGTTGTTGCCCGTGATGGGCGCCGAATTTCAGGCCCAGGCGGTCGAACAGCAATTCCCAGGCCGTGATCGCGGTCAGCGGCAGCGCGGCCGCTTCGGCGAAGCCGAGCGTGGTCGGCATGCGTCCGACGATGCGCTCGTCCACCAGCTGCAGCTCGCTGTTGCTGCCCGCACGGTCGATGGCGCCGGCGTACCAGACGCGGTCGCCCGGCTTGAACAGCGTCACCTGGGGGCCGACCGCGCGCACGATGCCGCTCGCGTCCCAGCCCAGCACGCGCGCTTCTTTCTGAGGGTCGGGCGGCAGGCTGCGCCGTATTTTGGTGTCGACCGGATTGACGGAGACGGCATGCACCTCGACCAGCAGATCGTGGCCGCTGGCGACCGGGTCGGGCAGCAGGATGTCCTGCAGGGCGGCGGCGTTGTCGGCGGGCAGGGAGGCAAAGGCGGCAATGGCTTTCATGGTTTTCTCTTCTCAATTCGAATGCCGACCAGTGTAGCCACTCCGGCAGGAGCGCGTTGCGCGTTGCGCGCCCGCGCCCCGTCAATTGTGCGCAAGCGCTTGCTGAACGGTTCCATACTGCCGCTGCAGCCTTCGCCTACTTAGCCCACCAGGAGCCATCCGATGAGAGCCAAACAGTCTTCCGCTTCTTCCTACGACGATCTCGGCAAGCTGTTGCTGCGCCTGACCCTTGCCCTGCTGCTGCTGTTCCATGGCGTCGCCAAACTGGTCGGGGGTGTCGGTTTCATCACCGGCATGCTCGAGAAAATGGGCTTGCCCGGGGCGCTCGCCTATCTGGTCTACGTCGGCGAAGTGATCGCGCCGCTGCTGATCCTGGTGGGCGTGTGGACGCGCCCGGCGGCGCTGGTCGTGGCCGGCAACATGCTCGTCGCGGTCTGGCTGGTGCACAGGGCGGAATTGTTCACGATGTCGAAAACCGGCGGCTGGGCGCTGGAGCTGCAGGGCATGTTCTTGTTTGCAGCGCTGGCAGTGGCCTTGCTAGGGGCGGGGCGCTACAGCCTGGGTGGACGCGCCGGCAAGTGGAATTGAAGGCGCGTCAGATGCTGCGGGTCAATGGGGCCTTGCCCGGCGCTGCCTTTTGCGAATCGATCTGGATGAGCAGGCTGACGGTGAAAATGCGGGCAGTCGAAGGGGGAAACGGTTTGGCGGCGCGCAGTGCCGCTTCGGCCGCCGCCTCAAATCCGGGCAAGGGGTTTCCCAGCAGTTTTTTTGTGCGAACTACCTTGCCTTCGGCATCGAGAAACACGTCGTAACTCAGCTTGTAATAGCCCGGTTCGGCGCCGGGCGGGGCTTCGTAAGTGAATGGCGGAAAATGCACGGCCAGCTGTTCCACTGTCGGCGCGTTATGCCTCGCCTTCCTCTCGTCGGCGCGACTGTGCTGTTGGCCGGCTCCCGCTAGCGGCAGCGCAGACTGATGGTCATATAGAAATTGCAGCGACTTGAAGGCCACCGCCACGATCGCGATTTTCACGAGCCAGCGCGCCGCCTTTTCCAGACGGCCCGGCACGCGCGGCAGCTCGGCTTCGTGTTCGGCAATGCTGGCTTCCCAGTACGCGACCTGGTCCGGGTTGGTGACGACGAACAGCAGCGCCGGGAAGGATTCCTGCATGGTGCGCAGCTCGCCCTTGCTCTGGATAATCTCGCGCCGGTCCGCCTGCTGCTCGCGCCGCAGCAGCATGGCGACCCGGTCCTGCACCGAGCGCACCGCGATGGCCTGGCTGTCGAACAGGGCGCGTTCATCGATCGCCGCATTCACCAGGTTGCCGACATCACCGAACAGGGCGAGCCGGCGCCGGTCGCGCGCCCAGTCGAAGGCGGCGACGGCGGCGGGAAACAGGGCTTCGTGGCCGGGACGCCAGCCGCTCCCCAGCAGCTGGACGATGCACCATTCGAACTGGGTGCGCGCGCCGATGTTCACCAATTCGTCGTCGGCGAGGCGTTCGAGCAGCAGCGCATGCCAGGCATCCGGGTCGGCCAGGCGCTGTGCCAGCGCCAGCCCCTCGGCGCCTGCCTGGAAGCGCTCCCAGACGGCGCCGGCCAGCCTTATTTCGTCCAGTTCCGCCGCTTCGCCCGGGTCCTCTTGCTCCAGGCTTGCCAACGGCGCCTTGCCCGCCGGCGTGGCGGCGTGATCGCCGGCCTGCTCGGCTTCCTGGGCTTGCTGCGCCTGCCAGGCAGCCCAGTCCAGCGCCTCCTCGTAGGCTTCGCGCAGCGCCTGGAACCCGGCCGGGTCGAGCGCCTGGTCGACCTGCTTGAGCTTCTTGGCATAGGCGCGCCGGATCGCGCGCGCATCGGCCGCCCCGTCCAGGCCGAGCACTTCGAGGAAGGCGTAGGTGTCGTTCATCGCGCAGTATCCGGGCTCAAGCGTCGGGCAGCAGGAAGCTCTGGTGCTCGAAATAATCGAGCACCCTGGTAAATTCCTCGGCCGCCGGGACGATGATGCGACGGTCCTGGGATTCGAGCGCGCTGTCGAAATCGGTGATCTGCCGGCCCAGCTGCTCGCGCGGCATGCCGCGCAGTTGCTGGTAGAGGCGCTCGCCGCGCGCGAGCAGCGTGCGGTTGCCCATCTGGTCGCGCGGATGGATTTTCAGTTCCGACAGGGCGGTGAAGCGCTGGGCGATCTCGGCCTCGGTCAGCATGCCGGGGTTGCCCTCGATGACGAGCGCATGCACCTGCCCGGTGCGCGCAATGGTCGCCTCGACCTGCAGCAGGCCGTTGACGTCATAGGTCAGGCGCACATCGACCGGATTATCGGCGCAGGGCGCGGGGTCGAGCTTGATGCTCAGCTGGCCCAGCTTGATGTTGTCCTTCGCCATCCGCGCTTCGCCCTGGTAGATGTTCAGCTGGACCTCGGCCTGGTTGTCCTGCACCGGGAAATAGCGTTTCACGCGGCTCACCGGAATGACGGTGTTGCGCTCGATGATCGGGTCGAAATGGCCGTGCGAATAGCGTCCGCCATCCAGGCTCATGGCAGTATCGGTGCCGAGCGAGTAGGGCGCGACGTCGGTCATCACGACTTCGTCGAGCGCGGCGTCGTTCATTTTCAGCCCGGCCTGCACCGCCGCGCCGAGGGCGACGACTTCGTCCGGATTGATGTCGCAGGCGGGGAAGCGCCCGAACATGCGCGCCACCATCCGGCGCACGGCCGGCATCCGGGTGGCGCCGCCGGCCAGTACGATATTGTCGAGCTGGGCGATCGGCAGGCGCGCGTCGCGCAGCGCGCGCTCGACCGGATGGCGCAGGCGTGCCATCAGGTCGGCGCAGCTTTTCTCGAGCGTCGCTTCATCGAGCTCCATGGTGTAATCGGCCTTGCCGTCGCCAACGCGGATGGTGGCCCGCGGCGCGTCGGAGAGCGCACGCTTGGCCAGTTCGACCTGGGCCTGCAGGCGCTGCATGAAGTGGGCGTCGTTCCTGAGCGCACCCGGCACGCCGGCGCTCTCGAAAAAGCGCTCGACCAGGATCGTGACGAAATCCTCGCCGCCCAGGTAATTGTCGCCGGCAGAGGCGCGCACTTCCATCACGTTCTCGAACAGGTCGAGCACGGACACGTCGAAGGTGCCGCCGCCAAGGTCGAAGACGAGGAATCTGGTTTCGCTGTCGCGCTGGTGGATGCCGTAGGCGAGCGCGGCGGCGGTCGGCTCGTTGAGCAGGCGTTCGACCTTCAGGCCGGCAAGCTGGCCGGCCGCGCGCGTCGCCTTGCGCTGGGCATCCGAGAAATACGCCGGCACCGTGATGATGGCTTCCGTGACCGGTTGCCCGAGTGCGGCCTCGGCGTCTTCCTTCAGCGAGCGCAGCACCATGGCCGACAGCTCCTCGGGACGAAAAGCCCGCTTGCCGAGCATGACAGTGCTGTCGCTGCCCATCCTGCGCTTGAAATTGGCGGCGCTGCTGCGCGGATGGGTTTGCAGGCGTTCGCGCGCGGCGCGCCCCACGAGGATCGACCCGTCCTCGTCGACGCTGACGCAGGAAGGCGTCAACACGTCGCCCACGCTGTTCGGGATCAAGCGGGCCGCGCCGTTTTCCCATACCGCGATCAGGCTGTTGGTCGTGCCCAGGTCGATTCCAACGATCATGCTATCCCCGCATTGGCTTGAACATTGCAAAAATGCATCATATCGCAAGCGGACGCGGCATTCCAGCACAAGGTGTTTTCTTTGGAAATCACGCCATCTGCAGCGTGTAGTGGACGTCGTTGCGGTCCTGGCGCTGGGGGCCGTCGACCAGGTAGCTGTCCCAGCCGAGGCGCCCGAGCTTGCTCTCCTCGCGCAGGGTGACCGGGCGCACGTCGGCCGCGCGCAGCACAAGCTCGACTTCGTACTCGAACGATACCCCGGTAAACAGCGTCAGCAGGCTTTGCAGGGCGCGCGCCGCCAGGCCGCCAGGTAAAAAGGCCGTGAAACCGGCATGGTCGAGCGGCCCGATGACGAGGCGCAGGCGCAGATCGCGCTGCCAGACGCGGGCCCCGGCGATGGCGCGCGTGCCGAGTGTGGCGCTGGCGCTTCCCAGTACGGTTTGCTGGGCGAGCGGCATGGCGTACCAGTGGCCGATGAATTGCCGCACTGCGATCTGCTGGCCGAAATAGCCGGACAGCACGCGCGCCATCTGGGCGGCCGATACCGGCCGCTGGCGTAGCGCGGCAGCGAAATAGCCGAGCGATTCGTCGCGCACGGCGCCGTTCTCAAGGGCCGCCAGGCGTGCGCGCAAGGATGGGTGCCCGAGTCCCGCCAGGCCGAGCAGCAGGGGCAGGAAGCTGTCCCTGGCGCCCAGTTCGTATTTCAGGTGCAAGCGGTATTTGCGCCATGCTTCGTAGAACAGCGCCAGGGAACGGTTCGAAAACGTATCAAGGAAGGACCGCGCGCCTTCGTCCTTGTCGTCCAACTGCTGCGCCGCGATCCGTTCGGTGTAGTGCGGCGGCAGCACGCCCTGCCCGCCCAACAAACCCATGAACGAGGGGGTGATGCGAACCCAGCGCAGCGTGTTCGCCCGCAGGGCTGCCGCCAGCGAGGGTGCATCGTGCCCCAGGTCGCGCGGCTCGGTCGTGATGGCTTCGATCTGGCTGGCCGGAAAGCGCAGCGAGGTCGAGTTCTGGAAGCGCAGGAAGTTGGCGACCAGGCCAGCCTGCGGTGCGCCGTGGCGGCGCAGCCAGAGCTCGAACATGCGCACGGCCTGGAAGTACTCGAAACGGTAAGGTTCGCGGAACAGGCGCTCGATTACAGCAGGCTGGAATCGCCGCTCTTGGGGTGGCATGTCAATAATTCTTCTCCGGTTTTGGCCGAGACGATCACGAGTTGGGTAAAACTGTTGGCGTGCACGTAGAGGGCGAGGAAGCGTTCGACGATGTGGGCAAAGGCGTGGATGCCGCTGCCGATAAAGGCTTCCTCGTCGATGCTCAAACGCACCTCGACGCCGCGCACCAGGCAAGTGAAGGGATTGCCGGCAAGCCAGGTGCTGGCGGCCCGGTGCGCGATGGCCTGGATGCCGCCGATCTGGCGCTGCGAGGACGGCGAGCGCGGCAGGTCGTAGAGGGCCAGCATTTCGCGGAAGGCATCGACGCCGCCCTGGGTCAGCGACAGGTGGTTCAGGGCCAGGTGCGAAATCAGGCGCCAGTGGGCGCTGCGGCCGCTGGCGAAGCGGTAGGACCTGGTCGGTTTGCGCAGGAAGCGGATCGCGCGCACGCTCGATCCGCCCTCCAGGAACAGGTCGCCTCCGGCCTGGCCATAGCTCAGCTGTGAAGGCAGGTCGCGGTTCGAGCAGGTCAGCTCCAGGTTCAGGGTATCGGTCTCGACTGCCGCCGGGTCGAAGTCGATATCGACGATGGTGATCTGCGTCTCGAAACCGGGGCTGCGCTCGGACAGCGTTTCGTCGCGCCGCATGGCCCAGTAATGGCCGTGCTGGTCGGGCGTTTGCGCATGCTGCAGCGAGTAAAACGGGCGAAACTCGACGACCGTCTCGCCCTGCGGCGTCTGGCGTACCAGATTGACCGCATCGATCGACTGCACCTCGAAGGCAAAGGCGCGCCGCGCATCGGCCAGGACCGGGTAGCTGGGCGTGGTGTGGGTCAGGCGGATCGGCTCGCCGCGCTGGCGGAACAGGTTGATGACAGGCGTGCATCCCAGCAGCACGTTGTTGGGCGACAGCGTGCCGAGCATGCGCGCCGTGTTCGAGTCGCTGCGGATGCCCTTCAGTATCAAGTGCAGCGTGATCGATGTCGCGCCCGGCGGCAGGGCGGCGGCAAGCATGGCCAGGTCGAGGTCGAAAAAATTGAATTTTTCGGGAAAGCAAAAGTATTCGGTCAGCAGCCGGTAGGCCACATGCGAGCGCGCCGGGAAGTCGATCAGCGCTTCGTCGTCCTCGAAGCCGGCCGGTTTCACGGGGATGCCTGGCAGGGCCAGCCAGCGCCCGTTGCCGTCGGCCTCGGCATACGCCGCCACCGGGCGCATGAAGAGCGCGTCGCGCAGGGCCGCGCAGAACGAGGGCTCGCCATCGATGAAGACGCGCAGGCAAGCCAGCCCGAGCCGGCCTGGCGCGGCCCCGTCGAGGGTCGCCGAGAGCGTCAGGCTGATGCTGGACGTGGCATCGGGCGGTGCGCGCAGCGCGTCGGGCGTGCGCAGGATGTCGGAGAACACGGCGCTCGACATCGCCAGCGGCACGAGCGCGACCGGGTAGACGGTGCGGAAGGTGCAGGCGCCGCCACGCACCGGGCGTGTCGTCAGTTGGGTGCCGCGTGCGATGGTGCCCGCGGCCTGTTGCTGCGCGGCGCCGCCGCCATCGAAGTGCGCGATCGAGCACGAGGGAAACGGCCGCAGGTAGTGCGGATACAGCAGGTCGAACAGCGCCTCGGTGAATTCCGGGTAATCGTCGTCGAGGCGCTTGGCGATGCGCGCGTTGAGCAGGGCGAAGGACTCGATCATGCGTTCGGTATGCGGGTCTTCGCAGACCTCGCCGCTGATCAGGAGCCGGCCGGCGATCTTTGGATAGCGTTCGGCGAATTCGCGCAGGTTGCGGCGCAGGTAGCCGAGTTCGCTTTCGTAATACGGCAGTAATTGTTCCACATTACGCTCCCGCGGGCGCCGGGCGGCCCGCCTTGTTGATGCTGTAGCTCAGCGTCGAGGGCTGCAGGACGGCGTCGAAATTCACCGATTCCTGCGCGCTGTTGAGCACCAGCAGCGCGGTGATCGAAAAATCCAGGCGGTTGACGGCGCCCTCGCGCAGCTCGAGCGCCGCTTTCACATTGCGCAGGCGCGGCTCGTGGCAGGCAATCGTGCTTTCGATGGCGGCGCAGATGGTGGCGCGGTCGGCCGGGCTCGACAGCGACAGGTCGGCGAAATCGCGCATGCCGTAGCTGACCAGCGATTTGCCGCACTCCGGATAGCCGTCCAGCAGGCCGGACGGCAGCACCATGCGGGTATTCAGCAGCGCCTCAAGGTCGCGCGCCACCGCATCTTTCATGTCTTCCAGGGACATGCGCGACACCGCATTGGCGGCGCTGCTGCTGCTGCTGCGCGGCGGCGCCCCGAGCAGGCGGTCGAACAAGCCTGGCGTGAAACCTTTCATGGAGCTCCCTCGTCCGTGGATCGTTTGACGTGCACGCAACAGTGTTACCGGGCGCAGGCAGCCGAACCTTGAAAAAAGATAAGGAAGAGCAAACGCCCGTCATGGCGTTGTGCAATACCGACGTTTGACCCAACGCAAATACCGACGGGGGAAGGCGGTGCTACTGTTTCCGTTGGTAAAAATTGCGCCCAACATCGACTACTTCAGGGATGACCGCCGACATGACGAGCAAAGTACTCTGGGGCGAGGGCCTGCTCCTGCGCCCCCAGCACTTCCAGCGCCAGGACCAATACCATGAGCATTGCCTGCACAAGGGCATCAAGGCAGTGCATCCGTATGCCTGGGGCGTGGAACGGCTGGAAGTCGACCGCGAGGCGCTCGCCAACAATCTACTTCGCATCAACGACCTGGCACTGCGCTTCCAGGACGGCGCGCTGGTCGATGCGCCCGGCACCGACGGCTTGCCGGACACGGTCGACCTGACACTGCTGCAACAGGCGCAGCAAACCGTCACCTATTACGCCGCCTTGCCCGGTTTGAAACCGTTCAGCGGCAATTTCACGCCTGCCGGCCAGCCGGCGCAAACCGTGCGCTTCCTGCAGGCGAACCAGGAAACGCCGGACCTGTACACCCAGGCCGCCCCGGTGCAGCTGGCCTACCTGAAAAAAGCGGTGCGCCTGGTCTCCGAATTCGACCCGCGCGACGCCTATATTCACTTCCCGTTGCTGCGCCTGCGCCGGGCGACGACCGGCGGCTTCGAGCTCGATCCGGCCTTTGTGCCGCCCAGCCTGTCGCTGGGCGCGGCCCCGGTCCTGTTCCAGCAGCTGCGGCGCCTGCTCGACGCGCTGCAGGCCAAGGTCAGCGCCCTGTACGGCCACCATCGCGAGCCCAGCCGCAACGTGATCGAATTTCGCTCCGGCGACATGTCCTCGTTCTGGCTGCTGCACACGGCCAGCTCCGCCTACGCGACGCTGACCCACCATTTTCACCATCCGAGCCTGCATCCGGAACGCCTGTACGAACAATTGCTGGACCTGGCCGGCGGCCTGATGACCTTCTCGAAAAGCTGGACCCTGGCCGACCTGCCCCCTTACCAGCACGGCGACCCCGGCCCCGCCTTTGCAACGTTGCACACGATCATCCGCGAACTGCTCGACACCGTGATCTCATCGAAGTATTTTGCGATTGCGCTGAACGAAGTGCGGCCCTCGTACCACATCGGCGCCCTCGATTCCGGCAAGATTGACGACAAGACCAGCTTTTATATTTCGGTGGCGGCCGACATCCCGGCGGTGCAGCTGGTCGACGTGGTGCCGCTGCGTTTCAAAGTCGGCGCTCCGGACGACGTCGAAAAATTCGTGCTGTCGGCGCTGCCCGGCGTGCGTCTGCAGTACACCCCGCAACCGCCGGCCGCCCTCGCCGTACGGCCCGACACCTGTTACTTTATGCTCGAATCGAAAGGGCAGATGTACGAGCGCATGCTCAAGGCGCAATCGATTTCGATCTATGTGCCGGCGGGGATGAAGGAATTGAAGCTGGAATTGATGGCCGTGGCGGCGTAAATCATGCCCGGCCCCCTCATCGTCCTCGGCGACAAAACCTCGCACGGCGGCTCGGTCATCGAAGCCTCGCCCCACAGCGACAGCGGCGGCAAGCCGATTGCGCGCATGGGCGACAAGACCGTTTGCCCGAAACACGGCCCGAATCCCATCGTCCAAGGCGATACGACCCTGATCGTTGACGGCAAACCGGCGGCCCGCCATGGCGACAAGACCGCCTGCGGCGCCACCCTGATCGCCAGCCAGCAGGCGACAATCGACACCATCTGACGGACGCCGATGACCTCCACCACCGCAACGCCGGGCCGGACGCTGCCCGCCTGGCTGAAAAGCGGCCTGCTGGCCGTCCTCGTTTTCGTCCTCTGCTGGGCGGCCGCCATCGCCTGGTGGCAGTCGGCCAACAGCGAGCCCGGCGCAGCGGACTTGCTGCTGATGCTGCTGGCGCTGCCCTGCGCCCTGCTGTTGCTAATCACGCTGGGCCAGCGCTTCGTGATGCCGCGGCTGGCCGTGCCGGTCGCTGCGGCGGCGACCGCAGCGGCGCCTGCGGCAAGGGCCGCACCGCCATCGACACCGCCGCTGGCGATCCTGGCGACGGCGCTGCGCATGCCGCACGGCGCCTCCGCGGAAGAATTGGCTAGCGCGGTCGCCGAAGGCAAGGCGCGCGCCGACCTGGATCCGGAACTGGTCGATGACATGGGCTTCCCGATCACCGCCGCGCGCAGGGAAGATGCCGCGGATGAAGCCCTGCAGGAAGAAATCCACGATTGGCTCGCCGCCAACGGCATGGCGGACACGCGCTTCAGTGCGGGGCAATGGCGGGCGCTGGTGCTGGGGACGGCCGTCGTGCGCGATCTAGTCAGTTGCGCCGTATCGGCATTGATGCCTGTAGCTGGTCAGCCGCCGATGCTGCGGCTGCTGCCCATCCTGCCTGCCGAGTGGCCTGCCCAGCAGCGCAGTTCGGCCAGCGCGTGGTTCAGCCACCTGACTGTGCAATGCGGCTGGCCGCCGGCGAGCGTGAACTGTGTCGCGGCCAATTCCGCAAGCTGTGCTTTTCAGGCTGCGGCAGCCAGTGCGCACGGCGCCACGCTCGTGATTGCCTGCGAATCGCATATCGACCAGCAGCTGGTGGACCGCTGGGAAAGCGACGGCCTGCTTTTTACGCCGTCGCGCTTGCAAGGCTTGATTCCGGGGGAAGGCGCGGCTGGACTGTTACTGACCGATCTCGGTCTGATGAAGTCGCAAGCAGACGTCGTGTATGCGCTGCTCGATCCGTTTACCGAAACACGGCGTGATGCATCGATCGACGATACCAGGCGTGTCGATACGAAACCGCTCGCTGGCGTGGTCGAACGCGCGTGCAAACACGCCGGCATCGAACTATCCGATATCGGGATGCTCGTCGCCGATACCGGAGAGCGTAGTAACCGGTCACTGGAACTGATGGGATTTGCGTCCGCGACGCTGTCTCATCTCGAGAGCGCGGCCGATATCGCATGCATCGGTGCGGGCAGCGGCACGTGCGGCGCCGTGCCCTACCTGACGGCGCTGGCGCTGGCCCGGCATCATGCACTCGTGCGTGGGGGGCCGGTGCTCTGCATCAGTAACGAAGATGCCCACCATCGCTGCGCGACATTGGTACGCGCAGCGCCTTTGCCAGCGTGAATGTTGACACCCACAGGATGCCAAGCATGAGACTCCCGGTCTTCGTAATATTGATCAGCCTGCATGCAGCCGCTTCGTGCGCGGAGGTGGCTGCTCCGGCAAACGAACCTGTCGCCGGTGCTGCTCTCGACGCACGTATCCAGGCCTTGCTGAAAAAAGTGAAGGGTTCGCTTCGTCCGTTAAAGGCGGGTACGTTCGAGATGGGGGATTGGGGCAACGAACATGGCGTTCCTTATGATTTCGATGCGCACTCACGGCCTCTGCATAAAGTAACGCTGGATGGCTTTTCGATGATGGCCTATAAAGTGACTTATGACGACTTTGATGTGTTCACTGATGCCACAGATAACGAAAGGATCAGCATGGATGCTCAGGGTGTCGAGCATCGAACACCGAATCGCCCTGCCGGAGTAAGTTGGTACGGAGCCAAAGCCTACTGCGGATGGCTGGCAAAGCTGACGAAGCTCCCGTTCGATCTTCCGACTGAGGCACAATGGGAATATGCCGCACGATCAGGCGGTAAAAAAATGTTGTTCGCCACGGATAACGGGAAAATCGAAAGAGGGAGAAATTTTCCTCATAAATGGAAATTTGGCGATCGCGAAACGATCGAAATCGGCGGCTATCCGCCGAATCCGGCTGGGCTGTACGGTATGTCAGAGGATACTAAGGAATGGGTGATTGACTGGTTCGATGCAGACTATTATAAGATTTCACCCAAGCGTAATCCAACCGGTCCTGAGTCAGGCAAAAAAAAGGTAAAGCGCGGCAGTGTCGAAGGTTCCGCTGAAATTTCTGCCATGGTCTTCATGCGAACAGCTGGCTTTCCTCAGCCGTTGCGTACTATCTTTCCAAACGGCCTTGGAAACGGAGAAGCTGAGGTGCCACTTGCTGGCTACTCTGGGTATGAAACCGATAACTTCCGTTGCATCGTTAACAGAAAAGTCTACAAACCTTAAGCTGAGGCGTAGCCCGGATGATGCAATGGAAACTTTGCAATGGTGAACGCGGGCTCATCGTTGCGCAGGAAACCCCGTCCAAGTAGAGGTTCTGCTTGGGCAAGCTGTGCTTCGCAGCGATCAACACAGTTAGAAAATTGAGTACCGTTAACAACTGCACTGATCAGCTGAACCCCTTGATCACGTCCATTTTTGGCGCCTAAAGTAGGATTAATTCGCTCAAGGGTATTAGCGAGTTGACTGCGCGATTGAATAGTCGACAGCAGTTCAGCGATACAAAATGCTCCTATTTTCTGCAAATCATAGCCGTTCCCCTGCTTTGGCTGCATTAATATATCAGCGATACTACTGATCAGTGCTCCACGGGACTCAGGCGGCATGTAGGAGAACCAACCCCAGCCAGACTTCAATTGTTCTTCTATCTTTCTTATCAGCTGTTGCCCGTTTTGTTTTGCATCCTTGACAGCCTCATTGTATCTTTTTCCGATACGTAGAATATCTTCACCTACAAAACTTTCGATTCTGCTTCCCGCAGCAACTTGTAGATAAAGTATCTGGTTGAACACCATGAACGCCCGCTGGGGCATCGTTGCTACCATCTTCTTGTAATCCGCCTGCTTCAACTGGTGCGCAAGACACATGAAAAACTGAGCAATCTGCTCCGTCCCAACTTCGCACGCAACACTTCCGGCTCCGCCCAAACCAAGACACGCACCTGCCTTTGCTGCGATGACGAATCTGCCTTGGCGGTAATCACATTCGAACCCCAGCGTTGCTGCCAAGCCCTGAATTCCGCTCACGCCAACGCTCACTTTCGCGACGTCCACATACGCCGCGATCGCCTTGTTCAGGTCAGGCTTCTTGGGCCCTGCAGGATCGATGATCCCTTCCGGATTCAGCCATTGCAGGGCGCCCGCCAGGTCAATCGACTCCTTCACTCCCGCGAACACATCCACCTTGCCCTTCATTCCAACCTTTGCTGTCGCTCCCACCTTATTCCGAGGCGTACCACGCAGGCCCTGCTTATGCCCGGTAATCATCAAGGCAGAATCAGCCTCCAGCGCGACGCTGGCGCCGGCGATGGCTGACAAGATGAGATCGCCACGCATACGGAAGTAACCCAGGCTTAGGGGCTGCCCTAGCAAATCGGTATCCAGATGCCAACCGGCGGCATGTGGCAGATACAAGGTCGTCTGGACTTTGGCTTCGCCAATGGCAAACGAAGCTTCCGCATTCGCCTTGACGCTGAATTGGGCGGCTTTCGCCGCGCGCTTGAAGCGCTGCTTCCAATTCCTGTCGCGTGCTTCGTAAAAATTGCCTTGGAATGGCATGAAGGTCGCTTCAGCGCCAGCGCCGGCCGACCAGCGCAGAAATTGCGCGTCCGGTTTCAGGTCGATCATTCGCTGCGAATTGTCAGGATCGCGAATGTCTGCGCCCCATAATCCGTCAATGATTTGCTTCTGAGTGCGTTCCAGGACGGCGGTGGCACTCGTGCCCATGACCTTCGCCCAATCGGTCAGGATCCCGCTGAACTGGTCCGCGTCCGCCGGCGCCAGCTTCCATTGTTTGCTGAACTTTGCCTTGTCCTGGGCTTGATTGAGGATTCGGTTTCGGAGTTCCTTCGTGTTCAAGGTCGTGCCGTTGAACAGTTTTTCGCTTGGTGGCCTGGTACGCTCGGCTGAGCCTTCCACCATGTAGACGCGGCGGTCCGCGAGTGCGGTTCGCAGCTTGCTGGCGTTGACGTAGATCGGGGTATGCGTCCTGCCTTCCATGCGCTTCATGGTTAGCGGCACGAGTTCGACCAACTTGCTCGGGTCCACATTCTGACTGGCCAGCGCCTGCACCCGCTCTTTCGCGGCATCGCTTCTTTGTGACAAGGTAAGGAGGGCGGTTTCGAGATCCTTCCTGGCTTGCGCAATGCCGGCTTTTGCAGCGTTTGGCAGTTCGAGCAGCTCTTGCAGCGAGAGCGAGGCGGCAGTCACATCGCGATTTGCCTCCTGCAGCGCTTCGATCGCCATCTTGTTCTGGTGTCCGTCCGCACGACATGCCAGCCATTCATCCGGATACAAGGCAATAAACGAATTGTTTTCCGGCCGGTAAAGGAGAACGCCCTCCGTCGAGGAATGCGGCACTTCCACATACGTCTCTCTCGACGTCGTGGTTGGCGCGGATCTGGCGGCGGCAAGCGTTTCGCTCATTGGATTCCTTCAAAAAGGGAATAACGACGGGACTGCACTGCCGATCTCATTCATCTGCCGGCAAATGCAGGGTGAGCTTCTCGCTGTTTTTGGTAAAAATGCGCTGGGTACGTCCTTGGGCATCGGTGAAACCTTCCAGCTTTACGCCGCTGGCGGACTCCAATCGATAGCGCACGCGGGCCATCGGTTGTCGCGTCTCCTCGTTCACGACAACAAAGGCTTCGTTATAGATGTCTTTCGCCTTCGGCAGATTTGGGGCGCGAACACTACCATCGGCCGGGCCCGTCCATTCTTTCTTGCTTGCCTTGAATTCGACCTTGCCCGGCGCGTGCAGCATGATGTTGCCGCCCTCGAGCTTCAAACAGGCGCCCTGCGCGCTCAAGAGGACGTGCTTTGCGGCGGCGACGACCACTGCCTGGTTGACGCTTGCCACGGTAATGCACTTGTCGGCCGTGACACGGGTGGCACCGGACTGGCTCTGGATACTGAACTTGCCGCTCGCCGCATGCAGTCTGATCCCCGTCTCCTGGTTGGGTTTGTCCCTGGCGCTGGCTTTGCCGTAGGTGAACAGACTGATGCCCGCTTTGACGGCATGGTGCTGACCGCCCTGGGACATGAAATTCAGATCCTGCCCCGCGCTCAAGCTGCTTGTCCTGCCCGCCACAAACACCGCATCGGCCGGCGTGCTTGCCACAATGCCGGCAGGGCTCGACAGTTGCAGGTGCGGCTGCCGGTAGACGGCCGCTTGCGCCTGCCCGCCCTGGAGCACGTCGCCGCTGTGTTTCATTTCCGTCAATGCCGCGAGATCGGCGCACTGCCCTGGTCCCGGCACGGCCTGGTGCTTGCGCGCGGTGTCCGCCAGCGCAGCCTGGAGTTCGCTGGACGCTTCGATTTGCGCATGCGCCTCGCGCGAATCGAGCTGGTTGCCGCTGGCGCCGGACCGCGCGTCGGTGGATAGCAGCAATCCCTTGCCTGCGCGTAGCGCGGCGCTGTGGGCTGTCTTGAGCTCGGCGCCGTAGCCTGTCGGCTGCAGGCGCTGGTTGTCGGTCTGGTGGCGAAGCGTGCCGAGGTTGAGTTCCGCCGTGCCCGTATGGGGCGCGGCATGGCTTTGCAGTGCGATACGCGGCTGGCCTGCACTGTCGTCGAACACGAGCTGGTTGTACGCGCCATTTCCGCTCTGGCTGGTACTCATGCCTTGCGATTTGATTCCGGAGAGCGCGGCTGGGTGCGCATGGGCGCCGCTCTCGCCAGGGAACCATGCCGGGGCGTTGCCGCTTGCAGCGCCGGCACCGAAGGAGCGGCGATTGTGCTGGGCGTCGTTCTCGCCCTGACCGTTGTACACGCTGCCGATGACCACCGGGCGGTCGATATCGCCCTCCAGGAAGTCGACCAGCACTTCGCTGCCGACCCGAGGCACGGCGGCCGCACCCCAGTTGGCGCCTGCGACCGGCGCCAGCGGCGAAGCCACGCGGACCCAGGTGCCCGAGCGATCGTCGGCCGGCGCACCGGTCTGACCGTTTGGCGCCGGGTGATCCAGGCGGCTGTGGCTGCGGTTGTCCGGCGCTGCATTGCGCTGCCAGTGAAATTGCACCTTGATGCGGTTGTCCCGATCCGTATGAATGACGGCGCCGGGCGGACCGACGACGATGGCCGTTTGCTGTCCGCTGACAGTGGGCCGCGGATGCAGCAGAAGGCCATGGCCGTCGGCGCTGCTGCTGCGGTAAGGAATCTCACTGCGAATCGCATCGATCCGGTTGCGGTACAAGGGCCGCTGCGGCATCGTCCTGCTCGACTGCAGGCCGTCGGATGGCTCATCGGCAAAGGTTGGCGCCGTCTCGCTCCCCAGTGCGTGCGCAATTGCCGAGCGCAGCTCCGCACCAAGGTTGTTGTGGGCCAGGTGCAGCACGCGGGTGATGGCAAACCTGCGGCCACCGCCGTCTTGTGCCTGATCCAGCTGCGCCTGGCCATGCAGGACGAAGGTGGTTCCCGGGGAGAAGCTGCGTACTGTCCCGGCGCCGGTATGCCGTTCTGCGCCGACCTGGATTGCTTGCAGCTGATGAGCAACGATGCGCTGCCCCTGGGCACGCGTCGGATACGCATACGCGCCCGGCGTATCGGAGCACAGCGCCGGCGGCGTCCCGGACGCCGGATCGGTGCCGGCGCAGACGAGTCGATCGCTTCGGGAACGGTAGTCCCAGCTGCGCATGCTGGCAGCGCCCGCGACTGCACGGGTCGTGATGCGCCAGCGGTCGATACTGTCTTCGCGCATGACCGCCCCTGGCTGGGTGAAATGGACCTGCGCTTGCACGTTTGGCTGGAACGCGTTGTTGTGGTCGGCAATGACCATGGTATGGCTGCCGGGATCGCGCGCGTTCCCCGTAAGGCGGTGCTCGAAATAAAAGAACAGCCCTTCCTCGTACATCAGGCGCTCGGCAAAGGCAAAGTCCGATTCCTGGTACTGGCAGGTCAGCGAGCGCAGCGGGTAGATGCTGCGGTCGGCGATCTCGTAGCGCCATGCGACAGCAAATGGTCCCTTGGCCTGCAGACTGCCGAACACCGCGTCAAGGATGTCGAAAACGGTCTTGTCCTGGAACATGCGGCTGTCGCGGCCGAGCTTGAGGAAAGCTGACCACGGTTCGAGCGTAAGGGTATAGCGCGCAAACCCGCCGTTCGCGCCGACGCACACGGCGGACGTGACGTGGCCATGAAACGGACGCCATGGCATGCCGGGAGCCGCAGTCAGCAGCTCCAGCAGGACCGGCTGGCCAAGCAGCGATTTCAGGGGGATATGTGCATCGGTGGAGAGGGCGGAAACCTGCAAGGAAAAGCCGCCGCTCAGGCTTTCCTCGCCCCGCATGCACTCGACCAGCAGCGTGTCCGGACCGAGTGGCGTGACCAGGCGCAGCAGGCGGGTATCCTGCGTGAAGCGGGGAAATAATTCGACCACTCGATGCTCCTGTCCAGATGCATGAACGCCGTGATGGCGGTCATCGCAATAAACATGCATTGTTACCCGCTGCCCAGGACCAATTATTGATTAGCAGCAAAATCTGCCTTTTCCCAGCGATGCTCCGACGCCGCCTACACGCAGTCAGCCCATCCTCCTATTCGCATCTCTCCATAAAGGTCTAAGATCGACGTCTCGGTCATCACGCATGAAGGAGGGTCACATGGCAGGAACAAAACACGTCGACACCGGCGAGCGCAAACCGGATGGTGTGAACAAGGGGCCCGATCCGCTGTCGGGCAGGTCGGATTCTGCCGACCCGGATACCGGCCAGCACCAGCAGGACAGCGGCCACTACACCGGAACGCCGACGAGCGGGAATCCCACTGCCGACGCCAGCCGCGATGGCGGCATCGTCCGCTCCACGCCGGAGAGCAATGTCGGGCCGCCAGGCGCGCCGCAAAGCAGCCGCGGCAGCGCGGACAAGCCCGGCGGCGGCGGCACCCGCTGAAGGGGTTTACAGGTAAGGCGCCCTAGTCGAGCGCGAATGCGGCGTCGGCGTAGACCACGACCTGGTCGCGCCCGCCCCGCTTGGCTGCATACAAAGCCTGGTCGGCAGCGTCGATCAGGGCCGGCGCATCGTTCAGCCCATCCGTACTGAAACTGGCCACGCCGATGCTCAGGGTGACATGGCGGCGCCCCGCCGCCGGTGCATGGGCCAGCGCCAGCGCAGCTACGTGGGCGCGGATCGCGTTCGCATGGCCTTGCGCCTGCTCGGAGGAGGTATCGGGCAGGATGGCGGCGAACTCTTCGCCACCATAACGGGCGGCGACATCGGCCGGGCGTTTCAGCATGCCTGCAATTGCCTGGGCCACGGTGGTGAGGCAGGCGTCGCCCTGCTGATGGCCGAAATGGTCGTTATAGGCCTTGAAGGAATCGATATCCATCAGCAGCAGCGCCAGCGTGCCGCCGTGGCGCTGGGCGCGCCGCAATTCGCGGTCGAGCGCCACGTCGAAGCCGCGCCGGTTGGTAATGCCGGTCAGTCCATCCATATACGAGCGGGCGCGCAAGGCTTCGGCATGCTCGAGCAACTGGCGCTCGCGTCCAGTTGCACCGCTGACGTCGCGGATTTCGATCATGCACAGGCGCGCCTTGCCGTCGCTGAACGGCGTCACCGACACCGCCTGGTCGATACGCGCGCCATCGAAGCTGCCCGCTTCGCGCAAGGGAAACGGAGAACGGTCCTGCGACTGCGGGACATTCGTGCTCACGCCATCAAGCAGCGCGGCCAGCACTGCGCTGTCGATGCGCGATCCACGCAGCTCAGGGAACACGTCGAACAGCAATTCTTCGCGCACCCGCGCCGCCGAGCGTCCCGAGCGGGTCACCATCCAGCGGTTCCACAGGACGATGCGGGCATCGGCGTCGAGCACGATGATGCCGCAATTGACGAGGTTGACCGTGTGCGAGGCGAGGGAAGCCGGGGTATCGGGCGGAAGGAGAATCACAGGCGGATCGATGATGGAAACCACCGATCATACTGTAATTTGCACCGTCCTTTCCCGATAGTTTCAGTCCCTTACTGCACCGTCAGCGCCACGTCGTCGACCAGGAAGGTCGTCTGCAGCGACGCGTCCTCGGCGCCGGCGAAGAACACCTGCACGGTCTGCCCTTTATAGGCCGACAGATCGACGCTGCGCTGCACATAGCCGCTTCCCTTGTTCAGGTTCGAATAGGTGACCGGCGTGGCCAGGATGGCGCCGCCGCTGCTGCGGACCTGCAGCTTGAGCGTGTCGTAGGCGGAGCTTGTCGTGGTTTCCGCGCTCGATACGTTCAGCCAGAACGAGAGCGTCGCGCTGGCGGCGCTCGAGGGAATCGTCACCTGCTGGTACAGGTTATCGGTGCGGGTCGCGCCGGAACCGGCAAATTTTGCTTCCCAGGCGCCGCTGCGGGGCGGGGTCGCCGTCGCATTGTTGACGATGCCGCTGCCCCCGCTCCAGGACACCGCGCCCGACTCGAAGCCGGGATTGGCCAGCAGCTGGGTGCCGACGCTGCCGCTGCCGTTACTGATGCTGAAGCTTGCGGCGTTTGAACTGCCGACATTGCCGGCGGCGTCATAGGCCTTGGCCGTGAGGGTGTGGGCGCCGTTGGCCAGGGTGGTGGAGTCGAGCGTCATCGCGTACGGCGCCGTGGTGTCCGTTCCTTTGAGCACGCCATCGACCAGGAACTCGACCCGGCTGACGCCCACGTTGTCGCTGGCCGTGGCCGACAGGGTGATGGTGCCGCTGTTGCCGCTCGTGCTGGCCGACACGGCCGGCGCCGTGGTGTCGCTGGAGGCGGCCGACTGGGTCACCCAGATCGGCGCCGACCACAGGATCTTGCCGTCGCTCTGGGTGATCTTCGCATAATAAAAATGCTGGCCGACGCTGGGGGTAATGGTCGTGCTGGCGCTGGTGGAAAGCTGGGTGACGGTGCCGTTACGCCCCGGGACACCCTCGAACACCGCGACCGACGACACCGTCTTGCCGGAGCTGTTGGCGAAATTCGTCACCAGGGTCAGGGGCCCGCTGTTGCTGATGCGTTCGCCCATCACGCGGCCGTTGGCGGTCAGCACCAGCTGCGAGGTCTTGTCCATCGTCGCGAAGACACGCCGTGCGCGCAGCGCTTCGATGAAACTGGCGTTGGTGAGGGCGGTGCCGGTCGGGATCAGGACGCCCGTGCGGTTGGTGTAGGACGCGCCCCAGTTCGCGCAGTGGTTGTCCTGGTTGGTGGAAAAAGCGACGTGGAAGCCGGCCTCGAGCGCCTTCTTGCAGCCGCTCTCAAAAGTGCTGCGGCCGGTTTCGGTTTCGGTGGTGTTGCTGGAGAAAGCGGAGGTATTCATCACCTCGCACAGCACCATGGCCTGGTCGCCATCGGCCGAGTAACCGAGCGCCACGCCGTTGACCAGGAATTGCCCGCTGCTGTCGGGATGGTTGAACTGGCCGATCCAGCCGCGGTTCTTCATCAGGGTGTACAGCCCGGCGTAGTCGTTCTTGGCCGTAAAGGTGTCGCCCAGCAGCTCGTTGTTGCTGTTGTATTCCCACTCGAGCAGCTCGGGCGAATTCAGGATATTCAGGTGGCCGCCATTGCTGATCACGCCCCACTCCAGGCCGTACACGGCCAGGAAATTCGGGTTGGCGAGATTAAAATCGGCCGCCGCTTTCAAACCCGATTGGTACAGGGATTTGGCGGCCGCCGCGCTGGCGCCCGTGTTGGTGGAACTGGACCCGTCGTACATGTGGTTGTGCTCGGAGGTCAGGAGGATGTCGAGTCCGCGGTTCTTGGCATAGGCAAAGGCGTCGGTCGGTCCGAAAGCGCCCGCTTGCGGCGACTCCGAACTGGTGCAGGAAGCGACCGCGGCGCCGCCATCGCTGTGGTTGGTCTGGCTGTGCAGGTTGGCGTAATACACGGTGTAGGGCAGGGAGGCGGGGGCGGGCGCCGACATCGGCGAGACGCCGCTCACCGCCTCTGGGGCTGGATTGCCGGCGGCAGCTGCGTTGCGCGCGTCCGCGGCATTGCCGGCGCCGGCGGGCAGGGCCTCGAAGGCCGGCATCGGTACGGCGCCGGTGTCGCCGACGGTAATATCCCATGCCTGCTCCACCCGGTGGCCGCTGTCGCCTTCGAGGGCGGCGTCGATCGCCTCGCCTGTCTGCGGAGTGCGACGCAGGCCTGCATCATTCGCCACCGCAAGCATGCGCACCTGATACACGCCGTCGCGCAGGGCCGGATCTTTCAGGCGGCCATTCCAGTTCACCTTGACGCTAAGCGGTTTGCTGGTGAGCTTCTCGAGACCTTGCCAGCGTTCGATAACGCGGCCGGCCGGGTCGGTCAGCTCGAGCCGCCAGGCGATCTCCTGGGCTTGTTCGACGAAGGGGTAGCTGAAGGTCAGCGCAAAGCTGCGGCCCTCTTGCGCTGCCGCCTGCGCCTTGTAGGGCGCATGCAGGGTCGCTTCGAATTCACGATGATCCGTTTCCGAAGCAAAAACCGGTTGGCCGAACCCCATTGCCAGAACCAGCGGCAGCAGTTTCATGGTGCGATGCATGTGACTCCCCTTCTCATTGTTATTAAAAAATGGAAACTCTACGCAGAGTGCATGACACATACATGACAAACAAGCACTTTTCCAGCAGAACTCGACGGTTGCAAAGATGTTCTACAATCCGAGGTGCAGGCTAGCACCTGAGCCATGCGCTCATAGAAAGAGTGGACTACGTGCGAAATTCCGAGATCGGCTCGAATGACAAGGCAAGGAAGCGTGCTGTGAGCAGCCTGCCGGCAGAGCAGCTCAACAGTTCCTGTTTTTGCAGCAGCCTGGACAAGTCAGCCTTGAAGTCGGCGCTGTCCGGAGAACTGCACGACGACAGGCTCTTCAAGCTGATCGAGGAACGCTGCCCCTTCCTGTTCTCGGCACGGCCGGTATTCATTTCCGACACCCAGAGGCACAGGATCGAGGAAGTGGTCCATGCACTCGAGTCCGTCATCCGGCTGCCGGCCTACAGGGCGCGGGTACTAGCCGATGCGCCGGCCATCGCCAGGCTGGCGCCCCCGAACCAGGGCGTCTTTTTCGGCTACGACTTTCACCCGGACGGCACCAACCTCGGCCTCATCGAGATCAACACCAACGCCGGCGGGGCGATGCTGAACGCCGCCATGGCGCGCGCGCACCGAAGCTGCTGTGCGCTTGATGCGCAGCTCGCGCAGTCCATGCTTTCCGGTGCGCGCTTCGAGGAAGAGATCGTACGGATGTTCCGGGCCGAATGGGCCGCGGCAAGGCAGACGGCGCCGCTGCGCACGATCGCCATCGTCGACACGCAGCCCGAGCAACAATATCTCTATCCGGAATTCCTGTTATTTCAGCGGCTCTTCGCCAACCACGGCATCCATGCCCTCATTGCCGACCCGGGCGAGCTTGCTTTTATCGATGGCGCGCTGTGCTTGGGTGCGCTGAAGATCGACCTGGTCTACAACCGGCTGACCGACTTCATGCTCGAGGCGCCGGAATCAAGCGCCCTGCATGACGCATATTCCCAGGACGCAGTGGTCCTCACCCCGCACCCGCAAGCGCATGCTCTCTACGCGAATAAACGCAATCTCACCATCCTGAGCAATGCGGCGGCGCTGGAAGCGCTCGGCGTGCCGCAGGCAAGCATCGACATACTGGTTGCCAACGTGCCGTTCACGGAGAGCGTTACGCCGGCCAACGCCGAACGCTTGTGGGGCGAGCGGCGCCAGCTGTTCTTCAAGCCCGTCGCCGGATTCGGCAGCAGGGCCGCTTACCGCGGCGACAAGCTGACCAAGCGCGTGTGGCAGGAGATCCTGGCGGGCGAATACATCGCTCAGCGCCTGGTCGCACCCGGCGTGCGCGTCTCCGGTACCGCGGACAGTCCCGAAACCTTGAAATTCGACTTGCGCAGCTATGTCTACGACAGCCGGGTCCAATTTACCGCCGCGCGCGTGTACCAGGGCCAGACCACGAATTTCAGGACGCCGGGCGGGGGGTTTGCACCGGTCTACAGTCTGGGGGACGAGGAAGTGGCTGCGGAGTTGAAAACCATTGGTGAAGCTGCTGCGCCGGCCTGAGAGCGTCGATGCAGCGAAGCTGCCGGTGTCGGGTGTGGCCGGCTGTCGAGACCGCGCGGCTGCTCAGCTTGCCGTAGGTCGAACATTTCAGCGACAGATTGATCAACCACAACAATGTGCATGCGCAAGCTCGTAACCTGTTCAGGTTGCCAGAGCGCACCCCGCGCACGAACTGAACTCTCTCGTCAGAAGTCCAGCCCTGGTTTTACCTCAACTAATGGCATGTATGAGCGTAGCCCTCACTACACGGATCACTACCGCATTGGCCCAGTTCTCCAGTACAACTCGACTGTACGCATTCACGCTTCGCGATGACACGACTAACATTTCAGAGGGCCTGCTGGTCGAAGCCTTTACCGCCGACGAAGAGGTGCACGGCATCGGCGGGCGCGATGTCATTGTCGTGTCAACCAATGCACATGTTCCGCTCGAAACGCTGCTCGGCCAACACGCCGCATTGGAAGTAAGCCTTGCCAACGGCACCCGCACCAGTTTTTCAGGCGACATCACCGAGATCGCGATGCTGGGCAGCGACGGTGGGTTTGCGCGCTATCGCTTGCGGCTGTCTCCATGGCTGTGGCGTTTGAGCCAAGTGCGCAACTGCCGGGTATGGCAGGACATGACCGTTATCGATATCGTCGATTCGGTGTTCAAGTCGTATTTACCGCTGGCAAGATGGCGTTGGAGTGATGAGGCAAGGCCCTTCATGAACGATGCAGTGCCGCGCAGCTACTGCTGCCAGTACCGGGAGTCTGACCTGGACTTCGTCCAAAGGTTATTGACAGAAGAAGGCCTCGGCTGGCGTTTTGATCAGGGCGAGGATGACCTCACTGCAGTGCTATTCGCCGACAGCACCCGACTAACGGCAATTCCGGAAGACCCCAGCAGCAAAGCCGACGGTGGGATCCGTTACCACAGTGCTCATGCCTGCGAAGTCCAGGACACTGTGCAGACCTTGCGGTTGCAGCGTACCTTGGGCGCATCGCTCTCCACAGTGCTCAGTTACGACTATCAAACGAAGAAAGTAAAAGCGGCGAGCTCGCCGTCTCTCCTGCGACACGGCAGAAGTCTACCGCCTCTCGAGTCGTTCGACGTGCCTGGACAATATGCCTTCGCCACTTCCGATCAGGCCCGGCGCTACGCGGATATTCAAATGGAAGGACGTGAAGCACGTTCCCAAATATGGAGCGGCAGCTCGACCTTGCGCACGCTGCGTGCCGGCACACGGATGACGGTTCTCGATAGCCCGTTGAAGCAGCTCGGCGATGCGCCCGCATTTACAATACTTCGCGTGGTCAGCGTTGGCGTGAACAATATGCCGCCGGCGGCACAGCACGCATTGGCGGAACTATTTGGACCCATTCCGGAATTGCTGCAGGAAATCGTTCGCAACAACCGGCCGGCCGATTTTTCACTGGCAGTCGAACAGGCCAGGAAAACGGGGTATGCGAACCACTTTGAAGCCATAAGGGCTGAGGTAATCTGGCGCCCCCAATTACTCGGCACCGATGGCCGAAGCCACACTCGTCCTACCGCACCCGGCTCGCAAACCGCAATTGTCATTGGTGCCGATGGCGGCGACTGTCCGAACGGCGCCGACGAGATGTATTGTGACCGGCTTGGCCGGGTGCGGATTCGCTTCCATTGGCAGGAAGGAACTGCTAGCTGCTGGATCCGCGTAGCGCAACGAGCTGCGGGCGGCGGCATGGGCTTTCAGTTCTTGCCGCGTATTGGAACCGAAGTGCTGATGAAGTTCCTGGAGGGAGATATCGACCGTCCGATTATTGTCGGCGCTTTGTATAACGGGCAGGGCGAAGGCGGCGTTGTGCCAACACCAGGAGGGCGCCGAGATCGGGAGAATGACATTTCCTGCTTCGCTGCGGCACATGACCATGCGCCTTCAGCACAAGGCAATCTTGCGGGCGGCAACAGCCCGGTGTGGCACGGCGCTTCCGGCGACAGTGCAGGCCATCGTAACGGCGCGGCCCAATGGGGAGTGCGCAGCAAAGAGTTTGGCGGCGCAGGGTACAACCAGCTCTTGTTCGATGACACCGATGCACAGGGGCGCGTGCAACTCAAGAGCTCTTACGCTGCCAGCGAACTGAATCTAGGCCATCTGATCCACGCTGCCGATAACTACCGGGGCAGTTTCCGTGGCACCGGTGTCGAGTTACGCACGGATGCCTACGGTGCCATCCGTGCCGGCGCCGGCTTGCTCATCACAAGTTACAAGATTCATCATGCTGCGGGCGGCCGCGATCCTGCAGGGGAAAATCCGGCCGGTATCGCGCTGCTAAAGCAAGCCGCGCAACTTTGCGAAGCACTCAGCACTGCCGCTGCCACGCATCAGACAGTTGCCTTCGCAGCCCACGTCGGGACACACGCGCAAGGTGCCAGTGTACTCAATGCCACAGCGCCTCCTCTCCAGGCATTGATGACCGCAGTTTCGGGAGTGGTCAGCGATCAAAGTCTGGAGTCGGCAAACGCCGATGCGGCAGACAAGCTCACCAGCGCTGCCAAAGGCAAACTGCCGCACACGAGCGATGCCATCATCGCGATCTCCGCACAAGCCGGCTTGGCGGTCAGTGCCAGCCGGAGCCTGCAACTGGCGAATGGAGAAACTGTCACGATCATGAGCGGCCAGGACACCCAATTCGTCACGGGCGGCCAGATGCGGATGCATACCGGCCAGGCCATTGGCATCCTTGGTGGTGCCGTGAAGGCCGGGGAAAATAAGCTTGGCTTGCAGCTGATCACCGCCAAGGATGGCATCGACCTTCAGGCGCTCCGGGACACCATGGCAATCCAGGCGCGAGATGAAGTCAATGTGATCAGCGCGAACGCCCACATCGACTGGGCTGCCGCGAAAAGCATCAGCCTGTCGACTGCAGGCGGCGCCAACATCACGATCGAAGGCGGAAACATCACTGTCCAGTGCCCAGGGAAGATCACGGTCCGCGCTGGGAAGAAGAGTTTCACCGGCCCCGCAAAGCTGGACTACCCCCTCCCACGTCTGCCCCGCGAAGTCTGCATCGAATGCCTGTTGAAGGCGCTGAAGGCAGGCAGCGCCCTGTCGCTAAAGTGAGGTGGATGATGTACTTCGCAACTGACGCGTCACATACCACGACTGTCTGTACAGCGCTTGCCGAGAAAATCGGAACGCAGCCTGAGCTCCACTGGTTCGCTCTGGTAGACGGTGCATTCGATCATGGTCGGGCCGGTCTCTCTTTGCCAAACGAACGTCATGCCCTGTATGCCTATGACGACATGTCGGACTTGCTCGCTGCCTCACCCTATCTGATCGTGCTGACCGCGCACGATAAAGCGCGGCTACGACTTGAACTAGCCACATTGATTCGGCACAGGAAGGAAAGGCCGATGCTGAGCTTCATCGGCGCCTCCGCACCCGCATCTGCTATCAACGAGAATTTCCGACTGTTCGCAAGCGCATCGACAGAAGATGAGCAGGATTTTCTTTTGCGATTTGCAGACACGCGTGTGCTGCCCGGAATTCCGAATGCGCTACGGCAGACGTACTGGGACGGGATGACATGCATGCTGTGCGAGTGGATTTTTATCGACCGTGATGGGAAAGCTCAAGCGCTGACGCTGGGTGCAAACCGGGCCCCATTGAAACGCCGTTTTCAACTGTCGCCTGCCGAGTTCGCGACGTTGGTAACCAATAGCGAACCCGACGCGATTATTGACGCAATTGCAGAGAGCAACCCCGAGGCACTTCCTGATGGGCCTCGCGCGGCGATCTATGACAAAGTGGCCGACTCCTGTTCCTTCGCGGGGAAGCACAATGTGCGGGCTTTTCCGGATCTCGTTGCGCTGGCTTATCTGGCGATTTTGAATGGTGGAAAAGGACTGAGGGATCCGAAGCTCAGCGAGATGCTGTTGCGCTCGCAATGGAAGGCAGGAAGTCTGATCAACGACCTGGCCGATTTTGTTGATTGAATCTCTAGACCAACCGCAAGCGAAAGAGTTATTTAGACGAAACGCTACGGTCGAACACTTTTCTTGTTCCACACTCTTTTTGCTCGATCTATCTGGGCTGTGTACTATAGTGATGGAGTTTTCATGAACCCGAGATTATGGACTTCTAGTTTCCTTTTGGCCGTGTCCTCGATTGCATGCTCGGAGGCAAACAAGGCCAGTATTGAGTTGTCGGGATTGAATTATACGAACGCATGGATCACGGCGTTCTCTGTTGATAGTTACCGGGGCCATGGAATTTCACCCAATGGCGGCGGCGGAGCATTTGTGTGTTGCGTCACCATACCGCACAAATGGCATGCTGGCATGAAAGTCACTGTCCGATGGACGGAAGATGAGCGTATTCCCGATTCATGGAAAGAACGCGTCGTGGAGGTACCGGAGTATACCAAGCAAGATATTGGTGCCTTTGCCGTTCACTTCTATCCGGACGATACCGTTAAAGTTCTCGTCACCGCGAAAACAGAAGGCCATCCCGATTATCCGTATCCAAGACCGAACTAGCTATGGCAACGCTCTCACCTCAACTCTTTCCCCCGACGGGCCTCCGCAAACTTAGCCCGAAGGAGATCATACAACGTGCTAAAGCGTCCAATTGCACACTAGAAAACAAAGGACAACCGTCCTGCACGGGGCAGTTAAACGTCGGTATTTTTTTTGATGGTACTGGAAACAATTTAAACGCCGATTACAAAACACCCAAGCCTCAAGAGCGCAAGCACAGCAACATTGTGAAGCTTTTTAACACTTATCCTGATCTAAATAAGGAAGGATATTTTAAGCATTACATTCCTGGTGTAGGAACGCCTTTCCCCGAAATAGGTGATTCAGGGCCTTTTATGGGAGGAGCATTTGGCTGGAATGGAGAGAATAGAATCATTTGGGCATTTACCCGTCTTCTGAATGCGCCGCAACGATACGTGCTCAATAGCGTTCTGTTGAATGATGCTCATTCTGCCACGATCACTAACGACTTGGCGTCAATCACAAGCTCAGCTTCAACTCGCCGCAAGAAATTGAGAGATTGGCAAAAAATGCTTGCGTCCAATCTAAAGGACAAGAAACCACGCATCGAGCTCATCAATTTATCAGTATTTGGCTTTTCCCGAGGCGCCGCGCAAGCTCGGGCCTTTTGCAATTGGTTATTTGAGGTATGCGAGCCGGTTAATGGCGGCTGGGAATTTGCGGGAATGCCGCTCCGCTTAAGCTTTTTGGGCATATTTGACACTGTTGCTTCGGTCGGTATCCCAAACTCGTTTACGAACTCCATCGTCAAAGGGCACCAGTCTTGGGCAGACGATAATATGCAGATACATCCTGCTGTCGAAAAGTGCGTGCACTTGGTAGCTGGACATGAGGTACGTGCTGCGTTTCCCCTCGATTCTGTCCGGGTAGGAAATGTTTACCCTGACAATGCGAAAGAGGTGATGTATCCAGGGTCTCACTCTGACTTGGGTGGCGGTTACGCACCAAACGAAATCGGAATTGCACCGGAAACTGCAAATGAGATGGCCAGAATTCCTGGAGCTCAGATGTATAACGAGGCCCGTTTCGCAGGAGTGCCTATCTTTAGCTGGAATAAATTGCCAGGGCCGTTTCAGGCAGACCTGACAGTGGCGCCATCCACAATCGCCGCTTTCAATGCATATTTAAAGGCCGCTAACATAACAGCAGGGCCAGTAGAGCAGGTGCACCAGCAACACATGAGTTTGTACTTAAGTTACCGGTACAAGTACCGCAACTCCGTCGGATCGCTGCCATTCTATCAGCGCGCATCAACTTCCCATAAAGCCTTTATCAGGGTCACTGCAGATACGTTCAATAAACGCATGCGTGGCTTGATCGGCTATCCCATCCAGCCGTCTGACGAGAATTTTAACTTCGCTGATGCGGTCGCCCAACATCAAAAAATTTCTAAAGCGGCTCGCATGAGGACGCTGGACTCGAAACAAATGGAGCACCTGCTCACGATGGCTGATGCAATCGACCCAAAAAAGTTAAACCCAACCATCGAAGAATTTCTAGGCAACTATGTACACGACTCAATGGCTGGCTTTATCGAAATGGCAGGCGCGGCAACCAATGAGTACGCGATCAATGGATTAGGAATTTTAAAATTTCGTAAGATTTTCAAAGGAAATGACTAGATTGTTGCTGGCACGGGTAAAACCCTAACCTATTGAGCTTTCTAGTAATGCCGATGCGAGGAAACTACTACCGGTGAAAAACACCAAGCGAAATCACCTCGAGGGCAATTTCCACCTTAATGAAGATGCAGGCGATTCTGTCGACGATGTCACCGAGCTGCATTACAAGGTCAATGACGAGCTGCTGGGTTACGCACGACTTCAGTTGCCTGATGCGACTTTGCTCATGCCCGGCGGATCGACCCGTGCTCTATTGACGTTTGTGCGACCTGATCCAATGTTGCCGTTCCTTGAGGTTGGAAGCAAACTCGATGCCTGTTACGGCACGAGAAAGATTGGTACGTTGCACATCACCGGCGTATCAAGGCCGCCCTCCGAAGGTGGTAAGGAGCCATTGGAGCAGACTCAGTCGCAGTCGTCTTCACGGATAGGAGACATAATTTTCATCAGCTTTATTTACCTGATATTCGCAGTACCGACGGTGTATCTGGCAGTCAATGCATACGCTCCTTGCGAGTCGAACTTCGAAGGCGGTTGCAACATGGGCCGCGGGATTATGGCGATAGCTAGTCTGGTGCCAGCGGCCACGGTAGCCATTCTCGGCGTGCTGGTCAAACGACAGATCGACAAGTTCCCCGCGTTGGCCTTTCATATAGCACCCGCGCATAGACTACCGTGGGCGGTCCCTCTTATCTACATTCTCGTTACGCTTCACGCCTTGTTCGGATGACAAGCCACGTGTCCGTCGGCTAAATGCTCTTTTGCCGCGCTGGCTGTCCTGTATGCCGCTTTGCTGGCTTATAAGGCTTCGGACGGGGCGATTACCTGCCCGTTCCGTTTTTTGTGCGTCTATCGCCGCTGCTCCAGGCGATCTGCCTGGCAATAAAGAAATTCAGCCCCGTGAACACGCTAAGGTTGCAGCCCGCCTTCATTAATTTCTTGATCGGCAGTGTGATGTCGCTCGTGATCGTGCTGGTTTGGATATTCTAGGGCTTGGCGGCGATGCCCGGCGGTTTCCATTACCGTTCGCGGGGCTCGCCAATGCGTAAAGCCAGTCGGTCTGGTGACACGACTTTTCACGGTAATAAGGCAGCACTTCCTCTGCGAGCGTAAAAAAAAGCCTAGGCAAATTTGCCCAGGCTTTTTGCTTCAGGCTGCTGACATTTGTCCAGCGCCAGGCGCCGCTTACTCCACCGTCACCGACTTCGCCAGATTCCTCGGCTTGTCCACATCGGTCCCGCGTGCCAGCGCCGTGTGATACGCCAGCAGCTGCAGCGCGCACACGTGCAGGATCGGCGACAGCTCGCCATAGTGTTCCGGCAAGCGGATCACGTGCAGGCCGTCGCCCGAGGTGATGCGCGAGTCGACGTCGGCGAACACGTAAAGCTGGCCGCCACGGGCGCGCACTTCCTGCATGTTCGACTTCAGTTTTTCCAGCAGGGCGTCGTTCGGGGCGATCGTAACGACCGGCATTTCTTCGGTCACCAGGGCCAGCGGGCCGTGCTTCAGCTCGCCTGCCGGATAGGCTTCGGCGTGGATGTACGAAATTTCCTTGAGTTTTAACGCGCCTTCGAGGGCGATCGGGTAGTGCATACCGCGGCCCAGGAACAGGGCGTTTTCCTTGCGTGCAAATTCCTCGGCCCAGGCGATGATCTGCGGCTCAAGTGCCAGCACGGCGGAAATGGCGACCGGCAGGTGGCGCATCTGCTTCAGGTATTTCGCTTCGTCCTCGTCGCTCAGGCGGCCGTTGACTTGCGCCAGCGTCAGCGTCAGCAGGAACAGGGCGGCCAGCTGGGTCGTGAACGCTTTGGTGGAGGCGACGCCGACTTCGACGCCGGCGCGGGTGATGTAGGCCAGTTCGCATTCGCGCACCATGGCGCTGGTCGAGACGTTGCAGATCGTCAGCGTGTGTGGCATGCCGAGGCTGCGCGCATGCTTCAGCGCGGCCAGGGTATCGGCGGTTTCGCCGGACTGGGTGATGGTCACGACCAGGGTTTTCGGGTGCGGCACGCTGTCGCGATAACGGTATTCGCTGGCGATCTCGACGTTGACCGGCACCTTGGCGATGCATTCGATCCAGTATTTCGCGGTCAGACCGGCGTAATAGCTGGTGCCGCAGGCCAGGATCAGGACGCGGTCGATGTCCTTGAAAATGGCATAGGCGTTGTCGCCGAACAGTTCCGGCATGATGCCGGTGACGCCTTCGAGGGTGTCGCCGATGACGCGCGGCTGCTCGAAGATTTCCTTCTGCATGTAGTGGCGGTAAGGGCCGAGTTCGGCGGCGCCGGTGTGGGCGTGCACGGTTTTGACTTCGCGCTCGACCGGGCGGCCTTCGCTGTCGACGATCCAGTAGCGCGCCAGCTGCAGGTCGACGACGTCGCCTTCTTCCAGATAAATGATCTGGTTCGTGGTGCCGGCCAGCGCCATGGCGTCGGAAGCGACAAAATTCTCGCCTTCGCCGACGCCCAGGATCAGCGGCGAGCCCTGGCGTGCGGCGACGACGCGGTGCGGTTCTTCGCGCGAGAACACGGCAATCGCGTAGGCGCCGTGCAGGCGTTTCACGGCTTGCTGGACGGTGTCGTAGAGGTCGCCGTTATACATGTGGTCGACCAGGTGGGCGATGACTTCGGTGTCGGTCTGGCTGGTGAAAACGTAGCCGAGGCCGGTCAGTTCGATGCGCAGCTCGTCGTGGTTTTCGATGATGCCGTTGTGCACCAGGCCGATGCGGGCGTTGTCTTCGGTCGGCGAGAAGTGCGGGTGGGCGTTATGCGATGCCGGGGCGCCGTGGGTGGCCCAGCGGGTGTGGGCGATGCCCGTAAAACCCTGCAGGCCGCTACCGGCAATCTGGGTTTCCAGGTCGGCCACGCGCGACGTGCTGCGCGAACGCTGCAGGCGGCCTTCGACGTGCAGCGCGACGCCGCAGGAATCGTAGCCACGGTATTCGAGACGTTTCAGGCCCTCGATCAGGATGGGAGTGATATTACGCTGAGCTACTGCACCGACGATACCGCACATGGAAGACCTCTATGAGAAAAATTTGCAATAAAAGATATCCTACGGCAATGCGAGAGAAATAAGCTTTCAGAATTCAATGGATTTCGTTATAAAATTTCACAATTAAGAAGCCGTGAAATATTATTTCGTTTTCAGTCAGATATTTTTCTAGGATTTCATGACAATGTCGCTGCCACCTCTGGACGAACTCGATCGTCGCATCCTGAACGCCTTGCAAAATGATGCATCGCATACCAATGCAGAGCTCGCTGAGCTGGTGCACGTGTCGCCGCCGACTTGTCTGCGCCGCGTCAAACAGCTCACCGAGAACGGCGTCATCGCACGCCAGGTCGTCATCGTCGCGCCCGAGAAAGTCGGCGCCCGCCTCACCGCCATCGTCGAGATCACGCTCGATGTGCAGGCGGCCGAGCGGATGGACGCCTTCGAGAAGCTGGCCGCGCTGGAGGCGGCGGTATTCCAGTGCTACCGGGTTGCCCCCGGTCCGGATTTCGTGCTGGTGGTGCAAGTGACCGACATGCCGGCCTACCACGCGCTGGCGCACCGGCTGTTCGCTACCCATGCCAACGTGCGTAACGTGAAAGCCTATTTTTCGACTTTCCGCAGCAAATTCGAGACCCGGATTGCGGTCTGACCCAGCGGCCGGCTTGCAGGCCAGCCTGTGGACAAGTTTGTGGATGAGCTTGTGGAAGCAGGGGGGACAGGCAGTGGACAAGCCTGTGGACACCCCTGTGGTTTGCCTGTTCACAGCCCGTGTATGGGGCAGTGGACAGGCGGTGGATTACTTCTTCGTTTTCACTGGGCGGACCCAGCCTTCGATCGTCATCTGCTTGGAACGCGAGATGGTCAGCTTGCCGGCCGGCGCGTCTTTCGTCAGCGTGGTGCCGGCGCCGAGCGTGGCGCCACGGCCGACGGTGACCGGGGCCACCAGCTGGCTGTCGCTGCCGATGAAGGCGTCATCCTCGATCACGGTGCGGAACTTGTTTGCTCCGTCGTAATTGCAGGTAATGGTGCCGGCGCCGATGTTCACGCGCGAGCCAATGGTCGCGTCGCCGACATAGGCCAGGTGGTTGGCCTTGCTGTGCGCGGCGACCTGGCTGTTTTTCACTTCGACAAAGTTGCCGATGTGGACATCTTCGCCGAGTTCGGTGCCCGGGCGCAGGCGCGCATACGGGCCGATCTGCGACTGGGCGCCGACCACTGCCTCTTCGATATGGCAGAACGGTTTGATGTGCGCGCCGGCGCCGACGCTGGCGTTGACCAGCACGCAGTGCGGGCCCACCTTGACGCCATCGCTGAGCTCGACACGGCCTTCGAAGACGCAGCCGACGTCGATGGTGACATCGCGCCCGCAGATCAGCTCGCCGCGCACGTCGATGCGCGCCGGATCCATCAGGGTGACGCCTTGCTCTAACAGGGCGTTGGCGATGTTGAGCTGGTGGCGGCGCTCGAGCTCGGCCAATTGGACCTTGCTGTTCACGCCCGCCACTTCCCATTCGGCTGTGGCCGACACCGACGTCACCGCCACGCCCTCGAGCACGGCTTTCGCCACGATGTCGGTCAGGTAGTACTCGCCCTGGGCATTCTTGTTCGACAAGGAAGACAGCCAGCGTTTCATGTGGCGGGTCGGGATCACCATGATGCCGCTGTTGATCTCGCGAATCGCCCGTTCGGCCTCGCTGGCATCTTTTTCTTCGACAATGCGCACGATGCGTCCATCTTCGCGCACGATGCGGCCCAGCCCGAAGGGGTTGGCCTGCTCGACGGTCAGAATGCCGAGCTTGTCGAGACTGGCGGCCTCGACCAGGCGGCGCAGCGAGGCCTCGGTAGTCAGCGGCACGTCGCCATACAGCACCAGGGTCGGCACGCTTTCGTCGAGCTGCGGCACGGCCTGCATCACGGCGTGGCCGGTGCCCAGCTGCGGCTGTTGCAGGGCGGTATCGATCGCTACTTGCCCTTCAGCGGCGAGGCCGGCGACCATTTCCGGCACGGCTGCGCCGCCATGCCCGTAAATCACGCATAATTTACTTGGCGTCAAGCCACGGGCCGTATCGATAACGTGCTGCAGCAGCGGCTTTCCAGCCAGCGGATGCAGGACTTTTGGCAGGGCGGATTGCATCCGCTTCCCCATGCCGGCGGCAAGGATGACAACATTCATAAGCCGTACTCAAGAAAAGTTAAAAGATGGAAAAGTTTAGCATGCCTCAACCCCTGTTCCAGCGCACGCGTGCGCTGTTCCTGATCGCACTGATCGCCTTGACGGCTGCCTGCAGCTCGATTCGTCTCAGCTACAACAACGGCGACACCCTACTGTACTGGTGGCTGGACGCATATGTCGACTTTGAAGGGGAACAGTCCGACTGGGTCAAACGTGACATCAAAGAACTGTTTCAATGGCACCGCAAAACCCAGTTACAGGATTATGCGGCGCTGCTGACCGGCTTCCAGCGCCAGCTGGCCGGCAATCCGACCCAGGCCGACTTGCTGACCGGTTACAAGCAAGTGCGCAGCCGCACCGAGACCCTGGCGATGCGCGCCGTGCCCGACATGGTCGACCTGGCGCGCTCGCTCACGCCCGACCAGATCCGCCAGATGGAAGAGCGGTTCAACAAGAAGAATGAGGAATACCGCCGCAAGTTCGTGGGCGGCAGTGTCGAGAAACGCCAGGAAGCGCGCTTCGACAAATCGATGGAGCAATTCAAACTCTGGTTCGGCGGCTTCAGCAACGAGCAGGAAGCGCAGTTGCGCCGCGCCTCGGACGCGCGTCCGCTCGACAGCAACATCTGGCTCGAAGAACGCATCCTGCGCCAGAAAAAAATCCTGGCCCTGGCGCGCAAGGTGCAGCAGGAAAAGCCGAGCAAGGAGCAGACCACGGCCATGATCACGGCGCTGATGCGCGAATTCTTCGGCCGCATGGACGCGCCCGACCGCAAGGCTTTTTATGACAACTACGCCAACAGCACCGCGACCTACATCCTGGCCGCGATCCGCATCGCCACCCCGAGCCAGAAAGCGCACGCCCAGAAACGCATGCAGGGCTGGATCGACGACTTCAACAGCCTGGCCCGGGAAGCGAAATAGCCGTTCTGCTATAGTGCGCGCCATGCAAAAACGACCCCCATCACCACAGGGCCAGCATGGCCGCCCGCGCCTGGCTCCGCAACAGGTGCGCATCATCGGCGGCGCCTGGAAACGGCGCCTGCTGCCGGTGCTCGATGCGCTCGGCCTGCGTCCGACCCCCGACCGCGTCCGTGAAACCGTTTTCAACTGGATCAACCACCAGCTGGGGGGCGACTGGGACAAGGTCGATTGCCTCGACCTGTTCGCCGGCAGCGGCGCGCTCGGCTTCGAGGCGGCCAGTCGCGGCGCCCGCGCGGTAACGATGATCGACTCCCACGGCCCCGTTGTGCGCCAGCTGGAAGCGAACAAGGAGATGCTGAAAGCGGTGAACGTCCATGCGCTGCGCGGCGACGCCCTGGCCCTTGCGCGCGACATGGCCAGCCGTGGCCAGCGCTACGACCTGATCTTCCTCGATCCGCCCTACGGCCAGGACCTGGTCGCGCAAGCGCTGCCGGCCTGCCTGCCGCTGCTGAAAGAGGGCGGCCTGGTATTCGTGGAGGCGGAAGGCGCGCTGCCCTTTGGTGAAGCAGCGCCCGACTGGCTCTCTCCCTGGGAACAACTGCGCGCCGACAAGGCTGGGATGGTCTTTTATCAGCTTTTAAGATTGCACCAAAACAAGGCATCGGCCGGATAATTCCGCCCAATTTGCGGGCACGCAGGGTCCCGTGCAGGGGCGAGTGCCGGATTTTCAGGCATAATGCGCCTTTCTATACAGGTGTATCTCCAGGGAGCCGCAATGGTTGTAGCCGTTTATCCAGGTACTTTCGACCCGCTCACCCGCGGCCACGAAGATTTGGTCCGCCGCGCGTCCGGTTTGTTCGAGACCCTGGTCGTGGGCGTTGCCGACAGCAAGAACAAGAAGCCTTTCTTTTCGCTCGAAGAACGCCTGGAAATCGCCAACGAAGTGCTGGGCCATTACCCGAACGTGAAAGTCGAAAGCTTTTCCGGCCTGTTAAAAGATTTCGTGCGCAAGCACGATGCGCGCGTGATCGTGCGCGGCCTGCGCGCCGTGTCCGACTTCGAATACGAATTCCAGATGGCCGGCATGAACCGCTACCTGCTGCCCGACGTCGAAACCCTGTTCCTGACCCCGTCCGACCAGTACCAGTTCATTTCCGGCACCATCGTGCGTGAAATCGCCATGTTGGGCGGCGACGTCTCGAAATTCGTGTTCCCTTCGGTCGACCGCTGGCTGCAAACGAAAATCGCTTCGCTGGCGCCGCCCCCAGCCTGAACATCCGAGAATTACCCCCGAGAGTAGAGCAGTACCATGGCCTTGTTCATTACCGACGAATGCATCAATTGCGACGTTTGCGAGCCCGAGTGCCCGAACGACGCCATTTCGATGGGCGCGGAGATCTACCAGATCGACCCGCATAAATGCACCGAGTGTGTCGGCCACTTCGACGAACCGACCTGCCAGGTGCTGTGCCCGGTTGCCTGCATCCCCTTCGATCCCGCCTGGCGCGAAACGCGCGATGAGTTGCAGGCCAAGTTCGAACTTCTGACGGCCGCCAGGAACGCCGCCTGAGACCTGCTGGGCGAGGCCCCACGCCGCACGCCAGGCGTGGGCGGCCCTTTGCCGCCCCATGTTAATCTTCCCGGATGGGTGAAACAGACGATCTGGCGACACGGCTACCGAATTCGGTCAACGAAAACCTCGGTACGATTGCCGCGCATTACGAACGCAATGAAGAGCGGGTATCCCGTTCCCAGGCCATTGTCGAGAAATCGAGCCATTATCTCGGCAGCCCGGCTTATGTGGTCGGCAACATGGTTTTCATCGTCTGCTGGATTGCCTGGAACCTGATTGCACCTGGGTTCGGCTTTACCCAGTTCGACGAGCCGCCCTTCTTCTGGCTGCAAGGCTTTATCGGCCTCAATGCCCTGCTGATTTCCACCACCGTGCTGATCCGCCAGAACCGGATGTCGACACTGGCTGAGCATAACGCCCACCTGCATCTGCAAATCAGCCTGCTGGCAGAAGAAAAGGCCAGCAAGATCATCGCCATGCTCGAGGAATTGCGGCGCGATTCCCCCGACGTACCGGATAAAGTCGATGACGAAGCCCACGAGCTGGCCGAGTCGGCCGATACCCACGTCGTGCTGGAAGCGATCGAGCGTCAACACGGCCAGCACGAATCCTGATTCCCCCCATGGTGCTGATGCACCATCGAAATAATCAAGCAATCTTGATTTTCGACAAGATTTCAGTGCTATATTAATATTGCTGCTTTAGCATGTTTAATTGGGGACGGGACTGTCGGGTGAATATCAATAATCTGCGCATCGGCCAGCGTATGGCCATCGGTTTCGGGATTGTCATTTCCTTGCTGGTGATCCTGGCCAGTTTGTCTTACCTGCGCCTGGCTGACCTGGACGCGGAGATGGCGGCCCTGGTCGGCAACGCCGGCGAGCAGGGTGCCGCCGGCGCCGCTCTCGCCGCCGCGCTGGCGCGCACCACGGCAGCCACCCATGACACCCAAATGCTGATCCTGGTGCTGGCCGGCGTCGCCGCCGCCATTTCGCTCGGCGTGGCCTGGCTGACTACGCGCAGCATCCTGCGCCCCTTGCGCCATGTCGTCAAAATCGCGCGCCGCGTTGCCGATGGCGATCTCACCAGCGACATCCGCATCGAGACCCAGGACGAAACCGGGCAGGTGATGCAGGCGCTGCGCCACATGAACGAGAGCCTGCAGCGCATCGTCCTCGATGTGCGCGGCAGTACCGAGGCGATGGCGGCCGCCTCCAGCGAAATTGCCAGCGGCAACATGGATTTGTCCTCGCGCACCGAATTGCAAGCCGCTTCGCTCGGCAACACCGCCGGTTCGATGCGCGCCCTGACCGACACCGTTCAGCAGAACGCCGACAATGCGCGCCAGGCGAATGCGCTGGCGGCCCAGGCCTCGACTGTGGCGGCGCGCGGCGGCAGCGTGGTGGCGCAGGTGGTCGACACGATGGGCTCGATCACGGCCTCGTCGCAGCGCATCGTCGACATTACCGGCGTCATCGACAGCATCGCTTTCCAGACGAATATCCTGGCCCTGAACGCGGCGGTGGAAGCGGCCCGCGCCGGCGAACAGGGCCGTGGATTCGCCGTCGTGGCAGGAGAAGTGCGCAGCCTGGCGCAGCGCTCGGCTGCCGCGGCGAAAGAAATCAAGGCTTTGATCGGCGACTCGAGCGCCAGGGTACGCGAAGGCAGCCTGCTGGTCGAGCAGGCCGGCAACGCCATGCGCGACGTGGTCGACAGCGTGCGCCGCGTCACTGACATCATGGCCGAAATCAGCGCCGCCAGCCTGGAACAGAGCGCCGGCATCGCCCAGGTCAGCCGCAACGTGGTCGACATGGACCTGAGCACCCAGGAAAACGCGGCGCTGGTCGAGGAAGCGGCGGCCGCGGCGGCATCGATGCAGGAACAGGCGGCCCAGTTGGCGCGGGCGGTCGGAATCTTCAAATTGAGAGTGCCGCTGCAGGATGCGAGCGGCGCGGGGCGGCGCCCGCTGGCGCCAGCCGGCTTGCTGGAGGATGCGCGTTAAGGCGAGTTCAGGCGTTCCTGCCTTCCCTTGCGGTTCAGGCAGGAACGCAGGGTCAGCAGCAAGGCATGACGGATACCCGTCAGCAGGGGACGAAAGAAGATCAGCAGGCCTGCCACCAGCGACAGGATCAGGGAGGCGCGCACCAGCTCGGCGATGGAAGGCAGGAGGAAGGACAACTGGACGAGGCTGGCGCTGAGAGACATGATCTTTAAATACGAAATATTGTTTTAAAGAACTATACTGCGTCGCAACATATAAAGCCAATTCCGTTTCGTGATGGGCTTTATATGGATTGTGAATGAAATCGGGTACACTTTACCCGAGACCAATCACGGCGCGCGAGCGCCCAGCGAGCGACACGCCATGAGCTTTTTGACCCTCGACCTGAACCTGCTGCGCGTCTTCGACGCCGTCATGACCGAGCAGAACCTGACGCGCGCGGCCGGCCATCTCGCCATGACCCAGCCGGCCGTGTCGAATGCGATCAAGCGCCTGCGCGAAAGCCTGGGCGACGAATTGCTGATCCGTACCGCCTACGGCGTGAAACCGACGCCGCGTGCCGAAGCCCTGTGGCCGGCCGTGCGGGCGGCGCTGGCATCGCTGGAAGCGGCCGTGATGCCGGAAACCTTCGATGTCTCGAAAGCGCAAGCCACCTTCCGGATGGCAATGGCCGACGCCACCGCCGCCTACTGGCTGCCCTCGCTGATGCGTTCGATCGAGAGCGAAGCGCCGGGTGTCAATATCCGCATGGTGCCGCTGACCACGCGCGAACCGCGCCCGATGCTGCTGCGCGGCGACATCGACCTGGCCGTCGGCTTTTTCCCGGGCGTTGCGGCCCAGTTGTCGTCCGAAACCGGCTCGCCGATTCGCCACGAGCGCCTGTATTCGGGCCATTACGTATGCGTGATGCGCAAGAACCACCCGCTGGTCAATTCGAAACTCGACATCGACACGTATTGCGCGGCGAACCACCTGCTGGTGAGTTTTTCCGGCCGCGCCCACGGCCTGGTGGACGAGGCGCTGGCGCAAATGGGCCGCGAGCGCCGCATCCTGCTGACCGTGAACCAGTTTTTTACCGCGGGACGGGTGGTGGCGAATTCGGATTTGATCACGGTGCTGCCGAAGCACCTGATGGTCTCGACCGGGATGACGGAATCCCTGGTCTGGCGCGAACTGCCGTTTCCACTGCCGGCCGTGCACCTCGACATGCTGTGGCATGAACGCGACGGCCGCAGCCCGGCCCACCGCTGGCTGAGAAGCAACCTGGAAGCGACGGCGGCAACGGCGACCCAGACCAAGGCCGACCGCCAGGCGGCCTGATTACCTGATCGGCAGCTTCGTCGTATTCTTGACTTCTTCCATCACCGCATAGGTGTGCGTTTCGCGCACGCCTTTCTGCAGCAGGGTTTTACCGAGGAATTCGCGGTAGGCCGCCATGTCCTTGACGCGCGCCTTGACCAGGTAGTCGAAGCCGCCGGCCACCATGTGGCATTCCAGCACTTCCGGAATCAGTTGCACGCTCTGTTTGAAGGCGTCGAACACTTCCGGCGTGGTGCGGTCGAGGACGACTTCAATAAACACCAGCAGCGAGACGTCGAGCAGCTGCGGATTCAACTGGGCCGTATAGCCCATGATATAGCCCGACTCGTGCAGTTTGCGCACCCGCTCGAGGCAGGCCGCAGGGGACAGGTTGACCCTTGTAGCGAGCTCGACGTTGCTAATGCGTCCATCGTTCTGCAACTCGGCCAGAATCTTCTTGGAAATCTTGTCCAGCATCCGTCTCTCTCCGACATTAATATTATTTGGTCGAATTCTCGCATCAAAAACTATCTATTGCTAGTGCCCGTTAAAAACAGAATTAATCCAGAAGAAATCCTTTTACAATCAAACGATTGAAGCACCTTCCAAAACGCGCGCCGGCTGCCCAGCAGGTCGGCGCGTTTTGCTGTGCGCCTACCCCTGAGTTCAGGCTCGAATCGACCTTGTAAAGACCCACCATGCAGATCGCCGCCTCCCCGGCCACCACCTTCCTTCCCTTTGACGCTTTTCACTCGGAAATCAAGCAGGCGCAGACACCGCTCCGTGCCGCCATCACCGCCGCCTACCGCCGCGACGAAACCGAGGCCGTGCAATGGCTGCTGGCCCAGGGCGCCCGCCCGAGTGCGGATGCCCGGGCGCTGGCGCACCGCCTGGTCTCGAGCGTGCGTGTGAAACGCACCCGCGCCTCGGGCGTGGATGCCCTGATGCACGAATTCTCGCTGTCTTCGGAAGAAGGCGTGGCCCTGATGTGCCTGGCAGAAGCCCTGCTGCGCATTCCCGACAGCGCCACCGCCGACCGCCTGATCGCCGACAAGATCAGCAAGGGCGACTGGCGCAGCCACCTGGGCGAGTCGCCCTCGCTGTTCGTGAATGCCGCCACCTGGGGCCTGCTCGTGACCGGCAAACTGGTCTCGAGCAACAGCGAACGCGGCCTCGGTTCGGCCATGACGCGCCTGATCGCCAAGGGCGGCGAGCCGCTGATCCGCAAGGGCGTCGACCTGGCCATGCGCATGCTCGGCAACCAGTTCGTGACCGGTCAGACGATTCAGGAAGCACTCAAGAACAGCCAGCCGAACGAGGCGCGCGGCTACCAGTATTCCTACGACATGCTGGGCGAAGCGGCGCTCACCGAAAGCGATGCGCGCAATTACTACGCCTCGTATGAAGCGGCGATCCACGCAATCGGCAAGGCCTCGAACGGGCGCGGCATCAAGAACGGTCCCGGCATTTCGATCAAGCTCTCGGCCCTGCACCCGCGCTACAGCCGCGCGCAATCGGCGCGCGTGATGAGCGAGCTGCTGCCGCGCGTGCGCAGCCTGGTGCTGCTGGCCAAGGGCTACAACATCGGCATCAATATCGACGCCGAAGAAGCGGACCGCCTGGAAATTTCGCTCGACATGCTGGAAGCGCTGGCTTTTGATCCCGAACTGGCCGGTTTCGAAGGCATCGGCCTGGTCGTGCAGGCTTATCAAAAACGCTGCCCCTTCGTGATCGACTACGTGATCGACCTGGCAAAGCGCAGCAGCCGCAAATTCATGCTGCGCCTGGTCAAGGGTGCGTACTGGGATTCCGAAATCAAGCGCGCGCAAGTCGACGGCATGCCGGGCTATCCGGTGTTTACGCGCAAGGTGTACACGGATGTGTCCTACCTGACCTGCGCCGACAAACTGCTGGGCGCGACCGAGCTCATCTACGCCCAGTTCGCCACCCACAATGCGCACACCTTGTCCGTCATCTACACCTGGGCGAAGGAGCGCGGTGTCGAAAACTATGAATTCCAGTGCCTGCACGGCATGGGGGAAACGCTGTACGACCAGGTCGTCGGCAAGGACAACCTCGATAAACCCTGCCGCATTTATGCGCCGGTCGGCTCGCACGAAACGCTGCTCGCCTACCTGGTGCGCCGCCTGCTGGAAAACGGCGCCAACTCCTCGTTCGTGAACCAGATCGTCGACGAAAAAATCGCGATCGACACGCTGCTGAACGATCCCTTCGAGGTCGCGCGCGCCGCCGCCGGCCTGCCGCATACCGGCATCGCCCTGCCGCGCGCCATGTTCGGCGCCGAGCGCAAGAATTCCGCCGGCATCGACCTGACCAATGAAGACGCGCTGCGCGTGCTGGGCGCCGAACTGTCGCGCCAGCGCAGTTACGACGCGACGCCGTTGATTGCCGGCCCGTTCGTCCCGTCCGCCAGGCAAGCCATCACCAATCCGGCGCAATCGGCCGATCGCGTCGGTCATGTGCAGGACGCGTCCGCCCTTGACGTCGACACAGCGCTCCAGGCGGCCACCGCCTTCGCCGGCGCATGGCAAGGCAAGCTCAACACCGAGCGCGCCGCCATGCTCGAGAGAACCGCCGACCTGTTCGAAGAACACTACGCCGAACTGATGGCCCTGGCCGTGCGCGAAGCCGGCAAATCGCTGCCGAACGCGATCGCCGAAATCCGCGAAGCGGTCGACTTTTTACGTTACTACGCGGCGCAGGTGAAGCACGCGCCCCAGGCTGAAGCGCTGGGTCCGATCACCTGCATCAGCCCGTGGAATTTTCCACTGGCGATTTTTACCGGGCAAGTCGCCGCGGCGCTGGCCGCCGGTAACGTCGTCTTGGCAAAACCGGCCGAACAGACGCCGCTGATTGCTTACCGCGCCGTGCAACTGTTTCATGAAGCCGGCATTCCGGCTGCCGCCCTGCAATTGCTGCCGGGCCGCGGTGAAGTCGTCGGTGCCGCCTTGACAGCGGATGCGCGGGTAAAAGGGGTGATCTTCACCGGCTCGACGGAAGTGGCGCAACTGATCAACCGCACGCTGGCGCAACGTGCTGAAAAAGAAGGCATCGATATCCCGCTGGTAGCGGAAACCGGCGGCCAGAACGCTCTCATCGTCGACTCGTCGGCGCTGCCGGAACAGGTGGTGCAGGACGTGTTGAGTTCGGCCTTCGACAGCGCCGGCCAGCGTTGTTCGGCGCTGCGCGTGCTGTTCCTGCAAGAAGACATTGCCGACAAGACGATTCGCATGCTCAAGGGCGGACTCGGGGAACTGCGCGTCGGCAGCCCCGACCGCCTGGCCACCGACATCGGCCCGGTGATCGATGCCGAGGCCCAGCGCAACCTGCTGGCCCATATCGAGCGCATGCGCGCCACTGCGAAAAACCATTTTGCGCTGGAATTACCCAGCAGCCTGGCCGCGCAAGGCACCTTCGTCGCGCCGACCGTGCTCGAAATCGGTTCCCTGGCTGAATTAAAACAGGAAGTCTTCGGTCCGGTGCTGCACATCGTGCGCTACCGCCGCGCCGACCTTGGCAAGGTCATCGATTCGATCAATGCCACCGGTTACGGCCTGACCCTGGGCGTGCATTCGCGCATCGATGAAACCATCGATTTCATCGTCAGCCGCGCCCATGTCGGCAATATCTACGTCAACCGCAACATCGTCGGCGCCATCGTCGGCGTCCAGCCTTTCGGTGGCGAGGGCAAATCCGGTACCGGCCCGAAAGCCGGCGGTCCGCTCTACATCAAGCGCCTGCAGCGCAGCGCGTCGCCGCATTCCGGGCTGGTGCCGGAACAGAACCGGCAACCGTATGCCGCACTGGACGAACTGATGGTCTGGGCGCGCACCCACGGCCATGAACACCTGGTCACCCTGGGCCAGGAATATGCACGTACCCAGCTGAACGGCTTGAGCATCGACTTGCCAGGCCCTACCGGCGAGCGCAACAGCCTCTCCTTCAGCCCGCGCGGCGTGGTGCTGTGCGCGGCCAGGTCGACCGCGGGCATGCTGAATCAACTGGCAGCGGCGATGGCAACCGGCAACCGGGCCCTGGTGCTGGTCACTGGCGCGCTGGAGGTGCCGGACGATTTGCCGCGCGAAGTCAAGGACCGCATCCGTTTCGTCGGGGTGCAGGAAGTGATGCAGTCGGATGTCCAGCTTGCGCTGGTCGAAACCGGCCTGGAAGGCGAGCTGCGCTCGCAACTGGCGGCGCGTTCGGGTGCGATCGTCCCGATCGCCGATACCACGGGTGCGGCGCCGATTGCCCTGTGGCGCCTGGTGGCGGAACGTGCCCTGTGTGTCAACACGACCGCCGCTGGCGGCAACGCAAGCCTGATGACCCTGGGGCTGTAATGATGGTGTAGCTTAATGAGTGAATTCATAAGTCAAAAACGGAGGAAGACATGCTAGTTGGCGTTCCAAAAGAGATAAAAAACCACGAGTACCGGGTCGGCCTGACCCCGCCTTCCGTACGCGAGCTGGTCGCACGGGGGCATGCAGTGATCGTCCAGAAGAACGCCGGCAGCGAGATCGGCCTGCTCGACGAGCAATACCTGGCCGCCGGCGCCTCCATCGTCGAGACGGCGCAGGAAGTGTTCGCGCGCGCCGACATGATCGTCAAGGTCAAGGAGCCGCAGCCGAACGAATGCGCGATGCTGCGCGAAGGGCAAATCCTGTACACGTATTTGCACCTGGCGCCGGATCCGGAACAGACCGCGGCGCTGGTGAAGTCCGGGGCAGTCTGCATTGCCTATGAAACCATTACCGGCCAGGGCGGCGGTCTGCCGCTGCTCGCGCCGATGAGCGAAGTGGCGGGGCGCATGTCGATCCAGGCCGGCGCCGCCCACCTGGAAAAATCGAAGGGCGGCATGGGCCTGCTGCTGGGCGGCGTGCCGGGCGTGGCGCCAGGCCACGTGGTCATCATCGGCGCCGGCGTGGTCGGCACCAATGCGCTGCAGATGGCGGTCGGCACCGGCGCCAGAGTGACCGTGCTCGACAAGAACGTCGACCGCCTGCGCCAGCTCGACCTGGTCTATGGCAACCGCATCGCCACCGTGTATTCGAATGCCCAGGCCATCGAAGAAGCCGTGCTGGCGAGCGACCTGGTCATCGGCGGCGTGCTGGTGCCGGGCGCGGCGGCGCCGAAGCTGGTCACGCGCGACATGATTTCGCGCATGAGAAAAGGCGCGGTCGTGGTCGACGTGGCGATCGACCAGGGCGGCTGCTTCGAAACCTCGCACGCGACGACCCACGCCGAGCCGACCTTCATCGTCGATGGCGTGGTGCACTACTGCGTGGCAAACATGCCGGGCGCCGTCGCACGCACCTCGACCTTCGCGCTGAACAACGCGACCATCGGCCATGCGGTAGCGCTGGCCAGCAAGGGCTGGCAGCGTGCATTGCAGGAAGACGTCCACCTGCGCAATGGCTTGAACGTGGGCTTGGGCAAGGTGACGTACCAGGCCGTAGCGGAAACCCTGGGCTACGCCTACGTGCCGGCCGATTCCCTGCTCGCTTGAGCGCTTTCCATCGGCAGGCAAAAGCGCCTGACGATGTGAAAAGCATACTGCGCGGCCACTGACTTCACAAAACGCATGAAGTCGGTGGCCGCGTTTTCATTGGCATTGTCCGAAATCGTCCGGATCACTCCACAGGGCACGCCAAGCTCGTAACACACCTGGGCCACTGCCGCCCCCTCCATTTCGACCGCCACCAGCCCGGGAAGGGCCTCGCCCAGCCTGTTGATGTGCGCGCGCTCGTTGACGAACTGGTCGCCGCTGGCAACCAGGCCGCGGTGGATCCGCGGTTGCAGCAAGCCGAACACCGTTTTTTCGCGCGCATCGATGGCTGCCTCGAAATCCTCGTCGAGGAAAGCCCGGGCCGCGTCGACCAGGCGCGTGCCGAGCCCGTGGTCGGCCGGGAAATGCGTGATGCCCGTCAGCGGCACTTCGAAGCGCGGAAATAGGGGACTGGCATCCATGTCGTGCTGGACCAGCGATTCGGCCACCACGATATCGCCGACACGCACCGTTTTGTCGCCAGCACCGGCAACCCCGGTAAACAGGATGTGGGTAACACCGAACTTTTCCACAAGCGTGGTGGCTGTGATGGCCGCGGCAACCTTGCCTATACGCGACAGGACGCACACAGCGTCGATTTCCCAGAGCTTTCCGACCCAGTACTCGCGCTGACCATGGATGAGCTTGTAGGCCCCTTCCATGGCTTCCACGAGCCCCTGCTGTTCTTCAGACAATGCACTGATGATCCCGAGACGCATATTTTTTTGTTGACTGGTGTTGGTAGGCTGAAAGCGACTTGTCCTGCTTTTCCGCGCTTTCAGATGTTTACAGTAATAAAGGTATATATAAAACTGGTAGTAGTAGTAAACGCGGGTTTTATTGTGGATAAGATCGGTTTACTCCACAAGATCAACAGTTTAGCTGGCGCCAAACGGGCGGGACAAGGATTGTATCGGCCCGGCACGGAAGGTGGAGAACAAATGCCTTGTCTGCAGTAAACGTGGTTTTGCACATCTGGTGCTGTGGATATGCATGGGTTTGTCCACAGGGCGGATGGGTTTTGCGGCTGGATTTAGGCCCGTACGGCGTGGACTCAGGAGCCTCTCGTGGCCCGGTCCACCCTAGCTCAGTTGAACTTTGCAGTTGTAGGGTGGGCTCTCGAGCCCACGCTGTCGACCAGTTGCACAACCCAGTGGTTCCATGACCACCAGCATTCGCCATTTCTATTTCCTGCCAAACAATTCAGCGCTCAATCAGCCACCGGCCTTCACGTAGCTTTCTTGAACTTCGCCTGGTGCATCTATTTAATAACAAGAGATGTATACAAAACTGGTAGTAGTAGTAAGCATCCCCCTGAACTGTGGATAAGACCAATTTTCTCCACAGGCTCAAGGGTTTACGCGATGTGGGATGTGCCGGACAAGCGCTGTATCGCCCTTGCACGGAATGCGGACAGATTTGTCGCGAGCTTGAACGAAGCCGTTTCTGCACATTTGCTCCTGTGGATATACATGCCTTTGTCCACAGCCGCCTCGAGGCATCAAGCCAAGCAACCGAGGTCTGCACGGAAAAAAAATTTTCGATTTTCTTCGCGTGCCGTTGTTCAGGTTTACAACTTAAGCCTGTATACAAATTTAGTAATAGTGTTAACAACAGCCCTTTTCTGTGGATAAGTCGGTTAACGGATGAGAAATCATCGGCTTACGCGCTGTATAAGCCGGGGTTTGCCCATGTACCGCCGCCTTGGCAAAACTGGACAAGATTTTGGAAGCCGTGCAAAGCCCGGTTTTTGCACAAACGGTACCTGTGGATATCAAGAACCTTATCCACAGCTGGCCCTCTGGCGCGAAGTTTACGATCTGGTAAGCTGCTTTCGTGAACCGACACTGCAGAGCGGAGAAACCATGACATTCGATACGCTGTTCGAAATTCCGGTCATTCAGGGGCCGATGGCCGGGGGCGCTTGCACGCCCGAGCTGGTCGCTGCCGTGTCGAATGCGGGTGGCCTGGGTGCGTTTCCGGGCTCTCTGCTGTCTCCCCAGGCGATCGAGGAGGCGGTCGAACGCATCCGCGCGCTCACCAGCCGGCCCTTCCTGCTGAACTTTTTTGTTCAGAGCACGCCGGCGCCGAGCGACGACGAGGTCGAGCGCGCCGTGGAGTTGCTGCGCCCGGTATGGATTAGCCTCGGCTGGAGCAGCTTGCCGCGGCCGAAAAAATGGAATGAAGACTTTGCGGCCCAGTTCGACACCCTGGTGGCGCTGCGCCCGGCGGCCGCCAGTTTTACTTTCGGCATCCTCGAGCGCGGCCAGGTGGAACGGCTGCATGCGGCCGGCATCCTGGTCATCGGCACCGTGACCACGGTCGAGGAAGCGCTGGCCTGGGAAGCGATCGGGGCGGACGCGGTGGTCGCTTCCGGAGTCGAGGCGGGCGGACATCGCGGCACCTTTATTGGCGGCCAGGAAAATGCCACGCTGACAGCGACAGAACTCTGGCCACGGGTGGCGGCGGCGGTGTCGATTCCCGTGATCGCCGCCGGCGCCATCATGGATGGCGCCGATATCCGGCACGCGCTGGCGCTCGGCGCCCGCGCGGTGCAGATGGGCACTGCCTTCCTGGTCACGGACGAAGCGGCGACGCATCCGGCCTACAAGGCGCGCCTGCTGGCGGGCGTCGGCAGCACGCGCCTGACGCGCAGCTTTTCGGGACGTTATGCACGCGGCCTCGATAACCGTTTCATGCAGCAGATGGCCGCGGTCGAGGCGCAAGTGCCGCCTTACCCGATCCAGAATGCGCTCACCGGCCCGATCCGCGCGGCGGCGGCTGTCAGTGGCGATACCGAATTGATGTCGATGTGGGCCGGCACCGGATTTGCCCGGGCGCGGCCGATGCCGGCAGGGCGCTTGGTGAAATTACTCGCCAGCGAAATGCAGTCCTGACAGGAGTCGCTTGCGTGGAAACGGCCGGAGAATATGACTACATCATCGTGGGGGCCGGCAGCGCAGGCTGCGTCCTGGCCAATCGCCTGACCCGGAACAAAGATGTCACGGTGCTGCTGATCGAAGCCGGTGCGCGCGACGATTACCTGTGGATCCACATCCCGGTCGGCTATCTGCGCTGTATCGGCAATCCGCGCACCGACTGGCTGTTCAATACCGAACCCGATCCCGGCCTGAACGGCCGCGCTCTGATTTATCCACGCGGGAAAGTTCTCGGCGGCAGTTCGTCGATCAACGGCATGATCTACATGCGCGGTCAGCGCGGCGATTACGAGCGCTGGGCCGAGGCCTGCGGCGATTCGTCCTGGGGCTGGGACAAGGTGCTGCCGCTGTTTAAGAAAAGCGAAGACCATTATCGCGGCGCCAGCGAGAACCATGGGGCAGGGGGCGAATGGCGCGTCGAAAAGCAGCGCCTGTCGTGGCAAGTCCTGGATGCCTTCCGCGACGCCCTGGCGCAGGAGGGCATCGACAAGGTCGAGGATTTCAATGGCGGCGACAACGCCGGCTCCTCGTATTTCGAAGTCAACCAGCGGCGCGGCATCCGCCTGAACACCGCGAAAGCCTTTTTGAAACCGGCCGCCGTGCGCCCCAACCTGACCATCATGACCGGCTGCCATGTCGAGCGCCTCATCATCGAGGATTCGGACCAGGGCAAGGTCTGCCGCGGCGTCCAATTCAGCGGCGGCGGGCGCACGTTTACCGCCACCGCGCATGGCGAAACCCTGCTCGCGGCCGGCGCCATCGGCTCGCCCCATCTGCTGCAATTGTCGGGCATCGGCGCAGCAAGCCACCTGCAGCGCCACGGGATCACGCCGCTGGTGGACGCGCCCGGGGTCGGCGACAACCTGCAAGACCATTTGCAGCTGCGCATGGTGTTCAAGGTGAGCGGCGTGAAAACCCTGAACACGAGTGCGAGTAACTGGTTCGGCAAGATGAAGATCGGCCTCGAATATGCCATGTTCCAGAGCGGCCCGATGTCGATGGCGCCGTCGCAGCTCGGTGCGTTCGCACGCTCCAGTCCCGCACAAGCGAGCCCGGACCTGCAATACCATGTCCAGCCGCTGTCGCTGGAAAAATTCGGCGATCCGCTGCACGGTTTCCCCGCGTTTACGGCCAGCGTCTGCAACCTGCGCCCGAGCTCGCGTGGCCACGTGCGCCTGGCCGGCCAGGACAGCTATGCGGCGCCGAAGATCACGCCGAATTACCTGTCGACCGATGACGATCGCCGCACCGCAGCGGCGGCACTGGCGCTGACGCGCCGCATCGTCGCGGCGCCGGCGCTGGCGCGCTACCGGCCCGAGGAATTCAAGCCGGGACCGCAGTACCGCACCGAAGAAGAGCTGGCGCAAGCCGCCGGCCTGATCGGCACCACGATTTTCCATCCGGTCGGCACCTGCAAGATGGGCAAACGGGACGATCCGCTGGCGGTCGTCGACAGCGAGTTGCGCGTCTTCGGCGTCGAACGCCTGCGCGTGGTGGATGCGTCGATCATGCCGTTCATTACCTCGGGAAACACGAATGCGCCGACCATGATGATCGCCGAAAAAGCGGCCGCCCTGATCGCCGCCGCCCGACGCTGATTCCGCCTGTTCTGTCCTGTTCAATTTTGCACAATCGGTGGGCGCCGGTTCCGCACCTGGCGGGCCGTGCGCCGGCCGGCTTGTATTGTCGGCCCCGGCTGAACTGTGTATATTTGATAAGAGTCGCGACTTGGCAGCTGAAACAGACGTTGATTAAGGCACTGGAGAGACGATGGCGGATGTGATTCTTGAAACGAAACGCCTGACCAAGGAATTCAAGGGTTTTACCGCCGTCGACGGGGTCGACCTCAGCGTGCAGCGCGGCCATATCCACGCCCTGATCGGCCCGAACGGCGCCGGCAAGACCACCTGTTTTAATTTGCTCACCAAATTCCTGGTACCGACTTCCGGACAGATCCTGTTCAACGGCCGCGACATCACGCGCGCCCGCCCGGCCCAGATCGCGCGCATGGGCATCATCCGCTCCTTCCAGATTTCCGCCGTGTTTCCCCATCTGACCGTGCTGCAGAACGTGCGCATCGGCCTGCAGCGCCAGCTCGGCACCAGCTTTCATTTCTGGCGCAGCGAAGGCTCGCTGGGGGCCCTGGACGCGCGCGCCATGGACCTGCTGGCCGAGGTCGACCTGGCGCACCTGGCCGACAGCGTCACCGCCGACTTGCCCTATGGCCGCAAGCGCGCGCTCGAGATCGCCACCACGCTGGCGATGGAACCGGAACTGATGCTGCTCGACGAGCCGACCCAGGGCATGGGCCATGAAGACGTGGGCCGCGTGACGGCCTTGATCAAAAAAGTGGCGCAAGGGCGCACCATCCTGATGGTCGAGCACAACATGAACGTCGTGGCCGGCATCTGCGACCACATCTCGGTGCTGCAGCGCGGCGCCGTGCTGGCCGAGGGCAGTTATGCCGAGGTCTCCAGCAATCCGCGGGTGATCGAGGCCTACATGGGCACGCCGGATGGAGTCGAACAATGACGACGGCGGCGCTCGAGATCCGCAACCTGCAAGCCTGGTACGGCGAATCGCACATCCTGCACGGCATCGATGTCTCGGTGGCGCCGGGCGAAGTCGTCACCCTGCTGGGGAGAAATGGCGCCGGGCGCACGACCTTGCTGCGCGCCATCATGGGATTGACCAGCCGCCGCAGCGGTTCGATCCGCATCGATGGCGTCGAATCGATCGGCCTGGCCACGCACCGCATCGCCCACCTCGGGGTCGGCTATTGCCCGGAAGAGCGCGGCATCTTCGCGTCGCTGTCGGCCGAGGAAAACCTGTTGCTGCCACCCGCGCTGGCCGACGCCGGCAACGCGATGTCGCTCGACGAAATCTATGCCATGTTCCCGAATCTGCAGGAGCGGCGCCACAGCCAGGGCACGCGCCTGTCCGGCGGCGAGCAGCAGATGCTGGCGGTGGCGCGCATCCTGCGCACCGGTGCGCGGCTGCTGCTGCTCGACGAAATTTCGGAAGGACTGGCGCCGGTCATCGTGCAGGGACTGGCGCGCACCATCACCACGCTCAAGGCGCGCGGCTACACCATCCTGATGGTCGAACAGAACTTCCGCTTTGCCGCGCCGCTGGCGGACCGTTTTCACGTCGTCGAGCATGGCGCGATCGTCGCCACGGTGGAAGCGCGTGACTTGCAGGAGCGAATGCCGCTATTGACCGAATTGCTTGGCGTTTAAGAAATTTCACCTTAAAAAAACGGAGACACCATGAAACGCACCATCCTCGCCCTTGCCGCCAGCGCCGCCCTTGCCGGCCTCAGCTTGCCCGCCGCCGCCCAGATCAGCGGCGACACCATCAAGATCGGCATGATCACCGACCTGTCCGGCGTGTATTCGGACGTCGACGGCAAGGGCGGCGCCGAGGCCGTGCGCATGGCCATTGCCGACCTCGGCGGCGCGGTGAACGGCAAAAAAATCGAATTCGTGGTGGCCGACCACCAGAACAAACCCGACATCGCCGCCTCGAAGGCGCGCGAATGGTTCGACCAGGGCGGCGTCGACATGCTGATCGGCGGCACCAATTCCGGCGCCAGCCTGGCCATGGCCAAGGTCGCGGCGGAAAAGAAAAAAGTGTTCATTGCCATCGGCGCCGGTTCCGCCCAGCTGACCAATGAACAGTGTTCCCCGTACACCGTGCACTACGCCTACGACACGGTCGCGCTCGCCCGCGGGACGGGCTCGGCCGTGATCCGCCAGGGCGGCAAGAGCTGGTATTTCCTGACCGCCGATTATGCCTTCGGCCATTCGCTGGAAAAGGATACGGCCGAAGTCGTGAAGAAGAACGGCGGCACCGTGGTGGGCAGCGTGCGCCATCCGCTGGCGGCCTCGGATTTCTCTTCCTTCCTGCTGCAGGCGCAGTCGTCCAAGGCCCAGGTGCTGGGGCTGGCGAACGCCGGCGGCGACACGATCAACACGATCAAGGCGGCGCGCGAATTCGGCTTGAGCAAAAACATGAAGATCGCCGGCCTGCTGGTGTTCATCAACGACGTCCACACCTTGGGCTTGCCGGCGACCCAGGGCATGTACCTGACCGACGGCTGGTACTGGGACATGAATCCCGACACCCGGGCCTGGTCGAAGCGGTATTTTGCCAAGATGAAGAAGCAGCCGTCGATGCTGCAGGCGGCCGATTACTCGGCGGCGACCAACTACCTGAACGCCGTCAAGGCGCTTGGCACCGACGACCCGACCAAGGTCATGGCGCACCTGAAAACGCGCAAGATCAACGACATGTTCGCCAAGAATGGCGAGATCCGCGGCGACGGCCGCATGGTCTACGACATGCACCTGATGCAGGTCAAGACGCCGGCCGAGTCGAAATACCCCTGGGATTACTACAAGCGGGTAGCCACCATTCCCGGCGCCCAGGCGTATACGACCAAGGCGGAGACCAAGTGCGTGGCCTGGAAATGACGGCTTGATCGCCCATTGTTCTAGCGTCCATGGAAATCTTCGGAGTCCCCCTGCAAGCCGTGATGAGCCAGCTCCTGCTGGGGCTGGTCAACGGCTCGTTCTACGCCATGCTCTCGCTCGGCCTGGCCGTCATCTTCGGCCTGCTGAACGTGATTAATTTCTCGCATGGCGCGCTGTACATGATGGGGGCCTTTTTCGCCTTTATCGGCGTCACCTCGTACGGCCTGAACTACTGGATGATGCTGGTGCTGGCGCCGCTGGCCGTCGGCGCCTTCGGCATCCTGGTCGAAAAAACCATGCTGCACCGCTTGTACAAGCTGGACCATTTGTATGGCTTGCTGCTGACCTTCGGCATCACCTTGTTGCTGGAGGGCGTGTTCCGCTCCTTCTTCGGCGTGTCCGGCCAGACCCTCGAGGTGCCGGAAGCGCTCAGCGGCGCCACCGACCTCGGCTTCATGATCCTGCCGAACTACCGCGCCTGGGTGGTCGCCGTGTCGCTGACGGTGTGCCTCGGCACCTGGTTCGTCATCGAAAAGACGCGGCTCGGCGCCACGCTGCGCGCCGGTACCGAAAACCCGAAGCTGGTCGAAGCCTTCGGTGTGAATGTCCCGCGCATGGTCACGCTGACCTATGGCTTCGGCGTGGCCCTGGCCGGCCTGGCCGGGGTGCTGGCGGCGCCGGTGATCAACGTCACGCCCTTGATGGGCTCGAACCTGATCATCGTCGTGTTCGCGGTGGTGGTGATCGGCGGCATGGGGTCGATTCTCGGCTCGATCGTCACCGGCCTGCTGCTGGGCGTGATCGAAGGCCTGACGCGCGTGGTGTATCCGGAAGGCTCGGAAGTGGTGGTGTTCGTCGTCATGGTCGTCGTGCTGTTGCTGCGCCCGGCTGGCCTGTTCGGCAAGGAGAAGTGAAGCATGCCTAAAAAGCTCGTGTACGCGCTGGCCCTGGCGATTGCCCTGGCCGCGCCCTTTTTCGGCTATCCGGTGTTCCTGATGAAGCTGCTGTGCTTTGCCCTGTTCGCCTGCGCCTTCAACCTCCTGATCGGGTTTACCGGGCTGCTCTCGTTCGGGCATGCCGCTTTTTTCGGCAGCGCCGGCTATGTCACCGGTTACCTGCTGGCTTCCCGGGGCCTGTCGCCCGAACTCGGCATCCTGGCCGGGGTCGCGGCCAGCAGCCTGCTGGGCCTGGTGGTCGGTGCGCTGGCGATTCGCCGCCAGGGCATTTATTTTTCGATGATCACGTTGGCGCTGGCGCAGATGGTGTATTTCGCGGCGCTGCGCAGTCCGTTCACGGGTGGCGAGGATGGCTTGCAAGGGGTGCCGCGCGGCCGCCTGTTCGGCCTGCTGGACCTGGGCAATGACCTGAGCCTGTACTACCTGGTGCTGGCCATCTGCGCCGCCGGTTTTGCACTGATCGTGCGCATCGTCCATTCGCCCTTCGGACAAGTGCTCAAAGCGATCAAGGAAAACGAGCCGCGCGCCATTTCCCTCGGCTACGACGCCGACCGCTACAAGCTGCTCGCCTTTGTACTCTCCGCCGCCCTCACAGGCCTTGCAGGAGCCACCAAGACGCTCGTGCTGGGCTTCGAGACCCTGACCGACGTCCACTGGACCATGTCGGGCCTGGTGGTCCTGATGACCCTGGTGGGCGGCATGGGCACGATGGCCGGGCCGATCATCGGCGCTTGCCTGATCGTGGCGCTGGAAAACAAGCTGGGCGACTGGGGCGTGGCGCTGGCCGAGCGCACCGGCGTCGCCTGGTTCGGCTCGCTCGGCGAGTCGGTCGGCATGGTGACCGGACTGATCTTTATCGTGTGCGTGCTGCTGTTCCGGCGCGGAATCGTCGGTGAAGCGCAGGCGCTGTTCGCGCGTGGCAGGCGCGGGCGGGGCGGCGACCCGGCATGAAGGAAGAATCGCTGCGGCTGGATGTGAATGGCCTGCGCATGCATGTGCGCAGCGTGGGGCAGGGGCCGGCAGTCGTCCTGCTGCACGGTTTTCCGGATACCCACATGGTCTGGCGCAAGCAGGTGGCGCCGCTGGTGCACGCCGGCTACCGGGTGCTGGCGCCCGACCTGCGCGGCTATGGCCAGACCGATGCCCCGAGCGCGGTATCGGCTTACCGTCTGGAACACGTCTGCAACGATGTGCTGGCCATGCTGGACGCGCTCGACCTGCCGCGGGCCCGCATCGTCGGCCACGACTGGGGCGCGCTCGCCGGCTGGATGCTGTGCATGCAAGCGCCGCACCGCATCGAGCAGTTCGTGGCGCTGTCGGTGGGCCATCCCGCCGCCTTTGCCCGCGCCGGCATCGAGCAGACGCTGCGCAGCGCCTATGCGCTGTGGTTCATGCTGCCGGGCCTGGCCGAGCACTCCCTGCGGGCCGCCGATTTCTACCTGCTGCGGCATTTCACCTCCGACCGCACCCAGGTGTCGTATTGGCGGCGCAGCCTGCTCGAGCCGGGCCGGCTGACGGCAGCCTTGAACTATTATCGGGCCACCCTGCCGCGCGGCCTGGGCTTCGCCACCGGGAGCGCGCCGGTCACGGTGCCGGTCATGGGCGTCTGGAGCAGCCTCGATCCGGCGCTGGGCGAACAGCAGATGGCCGACTCGGCCCGCTACGTCTCAAACAGCTTCCGCTACGAGCGCATCGACGGCGCCGACCACTGGCTGCAGGTCACCGCCGCCGAGCGCGTCAACGCCTTGTTGCTCGACTTTTTTGCAGGCGCCAGGCTATAAGGCGGCGGCGTAGATCGCGTGCGCATCGGCACGGGTCAGTTCGCGCGGGTTGTTGCCGAGCAGGCGAGTCTGCAGCATGGCGTCGTCCGCAAGCCGCTCCAGGTCACTCGACGCGATCCCAAGCTGGCTCAAGGTCGTCTGGATGCCGGTCATGCGCGCCATCTGCTGCATTGCAACAATCAAGGCTTCCGTGCGCGCTTCGGTGCTGCCGCTCGCATCAGGTACGACGACGGCCGCCAGTTCGGCATACAAGGGCGCGGCCACCGGCGCGTTAAAGCGCAGCACGTGCGGCAGCACGAGCGAATTCGACAGACCGTGCGGCACGTGGAAAATGCCGCCGATCGGGTAAGCCAGCGCATGCACGGCGGCCACCGGCGCATTCGAAAACGCCTGCCCCGCGAGGCAGGCGCCGAGCAGCATCGCCTGGCGCGCCGCCAGGTCGTCTCCGTGTTCGCATGCCCGGATCAGGTTGCCCGACAATAAGCGCAAGGCCTGGCGCGCCAGCACATCGGAGATTGGGTTCTTCTTGTGCTTGCTGGTATAGGCTTCGATCGCATGCACCATGGCGTCGATGCCGGTGGCGGCAGTCACCAAGGGCGGCAAACCCAGCGTCGAGGCCGCATCCAGGATGGCGAGGTCGGCGTAGAGCTGGGGCGCAACCACGCCCATCTTGGTGGTGGCGCCGGTGGTCACGATGGCGATGTTGGTCACTTCCGAGCCGGTGCCGGCAGTGGTAGGTATTTGCACCAGCGGCAGCCGCGCTCCCTGTACCTTGCCGATGCCATAGATGTCGGCAATCGGCTGCTCATTGTTGGCCAGCACCGCGATCAGCTTGGCCACGTCCATCGAACTGCCGCCGCCGAAGCCGATCACCAGGTCGATGTTGTCACGCCGGGCAAAGGCGACGGCGTCCATGACGACCGCCTCGGCCGGATCGGCCACCACGCCCGAAAACACGCTGGTGTCGATACCGTGCCGGGCCAGGCTGGCACGGGGGCCGTCGAGCAGGCCGGTGCGCAGGAAACCAGCGTCGGTCACGAATAAGGCGCGCCGTGTGGCGGGAAAGCGCTCGGCGATCAACGCGCCCAGGCGTGCGCTGATGTGGGCTTCGGAAACGATGGTGGCGACGGTGCTGAAGGCAAAGGCGGTCATGGCTGCGATGGGAGTGGAGGGGACGGTTCAGCTTACACCATGGCCGCGCTGCGCTGTCGAGTTGCCGTACAATTTCACCTCTTCAATATTGCGGGGCAAGAGATGATGGACTTCGTATGGCTCGGCGGTGCAGCCTTTCTCGCCGGCCTGGTGGACGCTGTGGTCGGCGGCGGCGGCTTGATCCAGATCCCCGCAATCTTTTCCTTCCTGCCGAAAGAGGTCCCTGCCACTTTATTGGGCACAAACAAGCTTGCGAGTATTTGCGGCACCAGCGTGGCGGCCGTGAATTACGCGCGGCGGGTGCGCGTCGCCTGGAGCGCCGCGGCGCCGGCGGCGCTGGCCGCGTTTGCCCTGTCCTTTGCCGGCGCCTGGACGGTGACCCGCGTGCCTGGCGATTTCGTGCGCTCGCTGTTGCCCTTCGTCTTGCTCGCCGTTGCCATCTATACCTTCCGCAAGAAGGACCTCGGCGCCACCCATGCGCCGCTGCACAGCGGCATGGCGGAACGCTGGTGGGCGGTCGGCATCGGCGCGGCGATCGGTTTTTACGACGGCTTCTTCGGTCCCGGCACAGGCAGTTTCCTGATTTTTCTGTTCGTGCGCTTCTTTGGATTTGATTTCCTCAGTGCCTCGGCGGCGGCGAAGATCGTGAATGTGGCCTGCAACCTGTCGGCCCTGATGTGGTTTGGTTACAGCGGTCACCTGCTATGGCAGCTCGGATTGCTGATGGCCGCCTGCCAGATCGCCGGGTCCCTGGTCGGTACGAAGCTGGCGATCAAGCATGGCAGCGCCTTTGTCCGGAAATTATTCCTGGTGGTCGTGTCCACCTTGATCGTCAAGACCGGCTTCGATGCCGTCGTCACTTGGGCGACCTGAGGCATTGTTTCACGTGAAACATAGTGGAAACCGGCGGCGTGTTTGTACGGCCGCGTGTCCATTGTTTCACGTGGAACATCGCCGGGCGCCGCACTAAATGTGTTCCACGTGAAACAATCGCGCTGCTGTATTTTGGTCGAGCTGGGTCTGGGGCGGCAAAAGATCCTATAATCGCGCATTAGCCTCCTCGCTTTACTCTTCCATCATGCTATTTCCAACTGAATTCGACGTCATCGTCGTCGGCGGCGGCCATGCCGGCACTGAAGCCGCGCTTGCTTCCGCGCGCATGGGGCAAAAGACACTGCTCCTGACGCACAATATTGAAACCCTGGGCCAGATGTCCTGCAATCCCTCGATCGGCGGGATCGGCAAGGGCCACCTGGTCAAGGAAGTCGACGCCCTGGGCGGCGCGATGGCGATTGCCACCGACGAGTCCGGCATCCAGTTTCGCATCCTGAATTCGTCCAAGGGGCCGGCAGTCCGGGCCACGCGCGCCCAGGCCGACCGCATCCTCTACAAGGCGGCAATCCGCTCGCGCATCGAAAACCAGCCCAACCTGTGGCTGTTCCAGCAGGCCGTGGACGACCTGATGGTCGAAGGCGACCGGGTGGTCGGCGCCGTCACCCAGATCGGACTGCAGTTCCGCGCACGCGCAGTGGTGCTGACCGCCGGTACTTTCCTCGACGGTAAAATCCACGTCGGCTTGCAAAACCATACGGCCGGGCGCGCAGGCGACCCGGCGGCGGTGGCGCTGTCGACCCGTCTGAAAGAATTGCAGCTGCCGCAAGGGCGCCTGAAAACCGGCACGCCGCCCCGCATCGACGGGCGCAGTATCGATTTTTCGGTGCTGGCCGAGCAGCCGGGCGACCTCGATCCGGTGCCGGTGTTTTCCTATATGGGCAATGCCGCGATGCATCCGCGCCAGGTGCCATGCTGGGTCACGCACACGAATGCGCAAACCCACGACATCATCCGCAGCGGCCTCGACCGCAGCCCGATGTACACCGGCGTCATCGAGGGCGTCGGCCCGCGCTATTGCCCATCGATCGAAGACAAGATCCACCGCTTTGCCTCGAAAGATTCGCACCAGATCTTCCTCGAGCCGGAAGGCCTCACGACCCACGAGATCTACCCGAATGGGATCTCGACCAGTCTGCCTTTCGACGTGCAGATCGCCCTGGTGCGCTCGATGAAAGGCATGGAAAACGCGTTTATTTTGCGACCCGGCTATGCCATCGAGTACGATTATTTCGACCCGCGCGGGCTGAAATCCTCGCTGGAGACCAAGGCCATCAAGGGCCTGTACTTTGCCGGCCAGATCAACGGCACCACCGGCTACGAAGAAGCGGCGGCCCAGGGCCTGCTCGCAGGCATCAACGCGGCGCTGCAAACCAAGGGGCAAGAGGCCTGGACCCCGGGCCGCTCGGAAGCCTATCTTGGCGTGCTGGTCGATGACCTGACCACCCAGGGCGTACTGGAACCCTACCGCATGTTCACCAGCCGCGCCGAATACCGTCTATCGCTGCGCGAAGACAATGCCGACATGCGCCTGACGGAAATCGGCCGCAGGCTCGGCGTGGTGGGCGACGCCCAATGGCAGGCTTTCGACACCAAACGCGAGGCGGTCGCACGCGAACTCGAGCGCCTGCGCTCGACCTGGGTCAATCCGCGCATCCTGGCCGCCGCCGAATCCGAACGCGTGGTGGGGCAGGCGCTCGAGCGCGAGTACAACCTTGCCGACCTGCTGCGCCGTCCGAACGTCGGCTACGAGGTCTTGATGACGATGACCGGCAGCGACGGGCAGACCCTGGCCGGCCCCGGCGTCGACGATCCGGCCGTCAGGGAACAGGTCGAAATCCAGCTGAAATACGCCGGCTACATCGACCGCCAGGCCAAGGAAGTCGAACGTCACGACCACTACGAAAACATGAAATTGCCGGACAACCTGGACTATCTGGAGATTGCCGCGCTATCGATCGAAGTGCGCCAGAAGCTGGATAAACAGCGTCCGGAAACCCTGGGCCAGGCCTCGCGCATCTCGGGCATTACCCCGGCGGCGATTTCGCTGCTGCTGGTGCACCTGAAAAAGCGCGGCGCCAAGGGTTTTAGCGCCACCCCAACCGAGGAGACCGCACAGTGAAGGGTTTCGATCGCGCTGTGCTGGCGCAGGTGCTGGACGACGGCATCGAGGAGATGGGCCTGAATATCGGGCCCGAGCAGCGTACCCAGCTGATGGATTACCTGGCCCTGATGGCCAAGTGGAACAGCGTCTACAACCTGACCTCCTTGCGCGACCCGATGCAGATGGTGACCCACCACCTGCTCGATTCGCTGGCGGCGGTGCCGGCCTTTTTTGCCGCGCGCAATGTGCTCGACGTCGGGGCAGGGGGCGGCTTGCCGGGCATCGTGCTGGCGATTGCGCGCCCCGACATGCACGTGTCGCTGATCGACACCGTGCACAAGAAAACGGCGTTTTTAAAGCAGGTGAAAGCGGAACTGGGGCTGGCCAACGTCACCGTGTACACGATGAAGGTACAGGAGCTGCAGGCCGGGCCTTTCGACGTCATCACCTCGCGCGCTTTTGCCGACCTGTCCGATTTCGTCAACTGGTCCGGGCACCTGCTGGCCGAGGGCGGGCAATTCATTGCTTTAAAAGGGGTGGCGCCGCCGGAGGAACAGGAGCGGCTTCCCGGGGCGTGGAAAGTGCAGGAATTGCGGCCTTTGAGGGTGGCAAAACTGGAAGCGGAGCGCCATCTGGTGTTCATTCAAAAAGCAGCGTAACAAGATTAACAAAATAAATGATTTATACCGTTACAACCGATTAAACGGTTTATTCTGTTTAAAAGATATGAGCGGTATAACTTGATGGTGCAGTATCCGGACAAGAATAAATGGCAAAAATATTTTGCGTTGCAAACCAGAAGGGCGGCGTCGGCAAGACGACCACCAGTGTGAACCTGTCGGCAGGTCTAGCCAAGCTGAACCAGCGTGTGCTGCTGGTCGACCTCGACCCTCAGGGCAATGCGACGATGGGCGCCGGCATCAACAAGGCGTCCCTGAAAGCGTCGACTTACCAGGTGCTGCTCGGTGAGGCCGAGGTGGGGCAGGCGCGCATGCGCTCCGAGGCCGGGCGCTTCGATGTGCTGCCGGCGAACCGCGAACTGGCCGGCGCCGAAGTCGAGATGGTCGAGCTGGACAACCGCGAGCGGCGCCTGAAGGATGCGCTGGCCCAGGTCGATGCCGACTACGATTTCATCCTGATCGACTGCCCGCCGGCCTTGTCGATGCTGACCCTGAACGGCCTGTGCGCCGCGCATGGCGTGATCATCCCGATGCAGTGCGAGTACTACGCGCTCGAAGGCCTGTCGGACCTGGTCAACACGATCAAGAAGGTGCATGCGAACCTGAACACGGATTTGAAGATCATCGGCCTGCTGCGCGTGATGTTCGATCCGCGCATGACCCTGTCGCAGCAAGTCTCGGCCCAGCTCGAGCAGCACTTCGGCGGCAAGGTCTTCAAGACCATCATCCCGCGCAACGTGCGCCTGGCCGAAGCGCCGTCCTACGGCATTCCCGGCGTTGTCTTCGATCCGGCATCGAAAGGCGCGCAAGCCTATATCGCGTTCGGGGCCGAAATGGTCGAGCGCATCAAGACGATGTAATTAGCAATGTAATCAGAAAGAGTTATCCACACATGGCGACGAAAAAACTCAAGGGCCTCGGCCGCGGTCTCGATGCACTGCTCGGGGGCGACATGGACCAGGCGCCGGTGGCGGGCGCACCTTCCGTGCTGCCGGTCGCGCAACTCCAGCCCGGCAAATACCAGCCGCGCACCCGCATGGACGAGGGCGCGCTGAACGAACTGGCGGCGTCCATTAAAAGCCAGGGCGTGATGCAGCCGGTGCTGGTGCGCCCGGTTGCGGGCGGCGAGGCAGGGCAATATGAAATCATTGCCGGCGAACGGCGCTTCCGCGCGGCGCAGATCGCCGGCCTGATGGAGATTCCGGTGCTGGTGCGCGACGTCGACGACCAGGCCGCCGCGGCGATGGCCCTGATCGAGAACATCCAGCGCGAAGACCTGAACCCGCTGGAAGAAGCGCAGGGCATCGCGCGCCTGATTTCCGATTTCGACTTTACCCACGAGCAGGCGGCCACCGCAGTAGGACGCTCGCGCAGCGCGGTGTCGAACCTGCTGCGCCTGGTGAACCTGGCCGGGCCGGTGCAGACCATGCTGATGGCGGGCGACATCGACATGGGCCACGCCCGTGCCTTGCTGTCGGTCGACAGTGCCAGCCAGATCACGCTGGCGAACCAGGTCATCGCGAAACGGCTGTCGGTGCGCGAAACCGAAAAGCTGGTCGCCCGCGCCCTGGAAGAAGCGGCCAGCGGCGTGCAGCCGCCGCGCGTCAAGGACAAGTCGGGCGACATCGTGCGCCTGGAAGAAGAGCTGTCGGACAAGCTGGCCACGCCGGTGGTGTTCAAGATGGGGCCGAAGGGCCGCGGCCAGATGATCATCGATTTTGCCGACCTCGACATCCTGGAGGGCGTGCTGTCCCGGCTGCGCGCGTAAGCAGGGCCCGGCCACGGGCAGATGCGGAATGGCAACAGTAAAACTACGGTATGCCCAAGTGTGACCTCGGGCGCCGGCTCGGCCTGCAAATAGCAGGGATTACCGGGCAATCGGCGCGGTTTCACGTCACATTTCCAGCCGCAATGCATACTCCTGTACAACTGGAATCGTTTGACTCCCGAGGCCTAAGGAACTTATAATCCCGCTGATTCATGTAATTACCACACCGTAACGCGGTTCCATTGGCCAAGGCGAAAGAATAAAAATGTTGCGCCTGGTCTCCCTGCAAGCGATCGCAACAGCGATGGTCGGCGTCCTCGCCGGCCTGCTGGGGGGATGGTCTGCGGCCTTTTCGGCGGTACTCGGCGGAATTTGTTGTGTTGTCCCGAACGCCATCATGGCGGTACGACTGTTCGCCGGCGCAAGCAAGCCTGGCGGGGCCAACCCTGCGACATTTTTCATCTGGGAATTTGTAAAGATTGCACTGACGGTCGCCCTGTTGGGGCTGGCCGCGACGCTGTACCGCGACCTGAATTGGCTGGCGCTCCTCGCCGGCTTCATCGTGGCGCTAAAAAGTTACATATTCTTATTATTTAGGCACTGATATGACGACCACCGTAGAAGGCGCAGCACAGCACGCGCCCACCGCATCAGAGTACATCAAGCACCACCTGGGTCACCTGTCGAACCACCACCAGAATGGCCCGGTCGACTTTTCCGTGATCCACTACGACACCATGTTCTGGTCGATCGCGATGGGCGTGCTCGCCCTGCTGGTGATGTGGTCGGCGGCGCGCAAGGCGACTTCCGGCGTGCCGGGACGTTTCCAGGCCGCCGTCGAGATCCTGGTCGAAATGGTCGACAACCAGTCGAAAACCATCGTCCATGGCGACCGCAGCTTCATCGCCCCGCTGGCGCTGACCGTGTTCGTCTGGGTTGCACTGATGAACTCGCTGGACTTCCTGCCGGTCGACCTGTTCGCGGCCGCCTTCGGCGCCCTTGGCGTCGAGCACCTGTTCCCTTACCACCGCGTGGTCCCGACCGCCGACCTGAACGGCACCATCGGTATTTCGCTCGGCGTGCTGATCCTGATGATCTATTACGGCATCAAGATCAAGGGCCTCGGCGGCTGGCTCCACGAATTGTTCGCGGCACCGTTCGGCATCTACATGGCGCCATTCAACCTGCTGTTGAACATCATCGAATACGCAGCAAAAATGGTTTCGCTCGGTATGCGACTGTTCGGCAACATGTTTGCCGGTGAGCTGCTGTTCCTCTTGATCGCTTTGCTTGGCTCGACCGCAACCGTCTTCGGTTTCGCCGGCCAGGTGATTGCCGGCTCGATCTGGGCGATCTTCCACATCCTGATCGTGTTCCTGCAGGCATTCATCTTCATGATGCTGACGCTGGTCTACCTCGGTCAGGCCCACGAAGGCCACTGATCGGCGCCGCAAGCATCGAACAAGATAGTGGTTGTAACGAAGTTGTAATTTTTTAATCTAGTTCTTAATTTAACTTTTTGGAGTAAACATGACTGACCTTTCTTTTGTTGCACTGGCTTGCGGTTTGATCATCGGTCTGGGCGCTATCGGTGCTTGTATCGGTATCGCCATCATGGGCGGTAAATACCTCGAAGCTTCTGCACGTCAGCCAGAACTGATGAACACCCTGCAGACCAAGATGTTCCTGCTGGCTGGCCTGATCGACGCGGCATTCCTGATCGGCGTCGGTATCGCCATGCTGTTCGCATTCGCGAACCCGTTCGTCCCAGTCTAAGACGACGCATCTCAGGTTTTGAAGGGCCGAACCATCACGGTTCGGCGTCCGTTTTTGTGAGAAGGAAAATACCGTGAACCTCAACGCAACTCTGTTTGCACAGCTCGCCGTCTTCCTCGTCCTGGCGCTCTTCACGATGAAATTCGTGTGGCCGCCGCTGATGAAAGCGCTCGACGAGCGCGCCGACAGGATCGCCAACGGCCTGGCCGCAGCCGACCGTGGCAAGGCCGACCTCGCCGCCGCCGAAAAGCGCGTGCAGGCCGAACTGGCCAGCGCCCGTGACGAAGGCCAGAAACGCATCGTCGACGCCGAAAAGCGCGCCGCGATGATCATCGACGACGCCAAGAAGAGCGCCGCCGAAGAAGCCGCCCGTATCGTTGCCGCCGCGCGCGCCGACGCCGAGCAGCAAGTGACGCGCGTGCGCGAAGAACTGCGTGGCCAGGTGGCCGCATTGGCCGTCAAAGGCGCCGAGCAGATCCTCAAGCGCGAAGTGAATGCAGATGCGCACGCCGCCCTGCTGACGCAACTGTCGGCCGAGCTGTAATCATGGCTGAACTCGCAACCGTCGCCCGTCCCTACGCCGAAGCGCTGTTCCGCGTTGCGCAGTCCGGCAACCTGGCAGCCTGGTCCGAACTGGTGTCCGAACTGACCCAGGTCGGCGCCAACCCTGATGTGCAGGCGTTTGCCGCCAACCCGAACGTGACCGCGCGTGATCTCACTGCAACCTTGACCTCGCTGGTCAAGTCGCCGATGACGCCCGAGGCCGCGAACTTCCTGCAGATGCTGGCCGAAAATGGCCGCATCAGCCTGCTGCCGCAGATCGGCGCCCAGTTCCAGGTGCTGAAGAACGCCCAGGCGGGTGCCGCCGACGCAGACATCGCCAGCGCCTTTGCACTGTCCGATGCCCAGGTCACGCAACTGGTCGGCACGCTGGAAAAGAAATTCGGCCGCAAGCTCAACCCAACGGTGACCGTGGACCCGTCCCTGATCGGTGGCGTACGCGTGCTGGTCGGCGATGAAGTGCTCGATACCTCGGTGCGCGCCAAGCTGCAGCAGATGCATGCTGCGCTGGTCGCGTAAGATCGCATCGAACTTTCCACGCATTGCCGGCATCTCACGCCTTGCCCACGCATCAAGAACTTATTAGGAGTTAGCACTCATGCAACTTAATTCATCTGAAATCAGCGAACTGATCAAGAGCCGCATCCAGGGCCTCGAAGGTTCGACTGACGTTCGCAATCAAGGCACGGTGATCTCCGTGGCCGACGGTATCTGCCGCATCCACGGTCTGTCGGACGTGATGCAGGGCGAGATGCTGGAATTCCCTGGCAACACCTTCGGCCTGGCGATGAACCTCGAGCGCGACTCGGTCGGTTCCGTCATCCTGGGTGCTTACGAGCACATCTCGGAAGGCGACACCGTCAAGACGACCGGCCGCATCCTGGAAGTGCCGATCGGTCCTGAACTGCGCGGCCGTGTGGTCAACGCACTGGGCCAGCCGATCGACGGCAAGGGTCCGATCGCCACGACCCTGACCGCGCCGATCGAAAAGATCGCGCCAGGCGTGATCGCCCGCGAATCCGTGTCGCAGCCTATGCAGACCGGCATCAAGTCGATCGACGCGATGGTGCCGATCGGCCGTGGCCAGCGCGAGCTGATCATTGGCGACCGCCAGACCGGTAAATCGGCTGTCGCTGTCGACGCCATCATCAACCAGCGCGGCCAGAACGTGACCTGCGTGTATGTTGCGATCGGCCAGAAGGCGTCGACCATCAAGAACATCGTGCGCTCGCTCGAGCAGCACGGCGCGATGGAATACACCATCGTCGTCGCCGCGTCGGCGTCGGAATCGGCCGCCATGCAGTACATCTCGGCATACTCCGGCTGCGCGATGGGCGAATACTTCCGCGACCGCGGCGAAGACGCACTGATCGTGTACGACGACCTGTCGAAGCAAGCCGTCGCTTACCGCCAGATCTCGCTGCTGCTGCGCCGTCCACCAGGCCGCGAAGCCTATCCTGGCGACGTGTTCTACCTGCACAGCCGCCTGCTCGAGCGCGCAGCACGCGTGAACGCCGACTACGTGTCGAACTTCACCAACGGCGCCGTGACGGGTAAAACCGGTTCGCTGACCGCACTGCCGATCATCGAAACGCAAGCGGGCGACGTGTCCGCCTTCGTGCCGACCAACGTGATTTCGATTACCGACGGCCAGATCTTCCTGGAGACCTCGCTGTTCAACGCCGGTATCCGTCCTGCGATCAACGCCGGTATCTCGGTGTCGCGCGTCGGTGGCGCCGCCCAGACCAAGGTCATCAAAAACCTGTCGGGCGGTATCCGTACCGACCTGGCGCAGTACCGTGAGCTGGCCGCGTTCGCGCAGTTCGCCTCGGACCTGGATGAATCGACCCGCAAGCAGCTGGACCGTGGTGCGCGCGTGACCGAGCTGCTCAAGCAGCCACAGTACTCGCCGCTGTCGATCTCGCTGATGGCCGCATCGCTGTTCGCCGTCAACAAGGGTTATCTGGACGATATCGAAGTCAAGCAGGTGCTGCCGTTCGAAGCCGGCCTGCATGGCTACCTGAAGACGAAACAGGCTGCGCTCCTGTCGAAGATCGAAGAAACCAAGCAACTGGACAAGGACGCCGAAGCAGCACTCGCCGCCGCCATTGCTGATTTCAAAAAATCCGGCGCATTTTAATAATGGATAATTCGGCGCCGCTGTTGCAGGGCGGCGCCGGATGACCGGAAGGAGTTAGGACTCATGGCAGTAGGCAAAGAGATTCGTGGCAAGATCAAGAGCGTAGAGAATACGAAGAAGATCACCAAGGCGATGGAAATGGTCGCCGCATCGAAAATGCGCAAGGCGCAGGAACGCATGCGGTCGGCACGTCCCTACAGTGAAAAAATTCGGAACATCACCGCCAATCTGGCCGGCGCGAACCCGGAGTACACGCACGTGTTCATGGCGCAAGCCAAGAACGTGCAGGCAAAGGCAGTGGGCTTCATCGTCGTCACGACCGACAAGGGTCTGTGCGGCGGCATGAACACCAACATCCTGCGCCAGGTCACGGTCAAATCGCGCGAACTGGAAGCGGCGGGCAGCCGTGTCGAGGCTGTCGCCATCGGCAACAAGGGCCTGGGCTTCCTGAACCGTGTCGGCGTCAAGCTGGTGTCGTCCGCGACCCAGCTCGGCGACACGCCACACCTGGACAAGCTGATCGGCCCGATCAAGGTCATGCTCGATGCATACCAGGATGGCCAGCTCGACGCTGTCTACCTGTGCTACACCAAGTTCATCAACACGATGAAACAGGAACCGGTCGTTGAGCAATTGCTCCCGCTGCCGGCCAAGCACATGGAACAGGAAAAAGGCGCGATCTCGTGGGATTACATCTACGAGCCGGAACCGCAAGTCGTGATCGACGAGCTGCTGGTGCGTTATGTCGAGGCCCTGGTCTACCAGGCCGTCGCGGAAAACCTGGCGTCCGAGCAATCGGCACGCATGGTCGCGATGAAGGCGGCAAGCGACAACGCAGGCAGCGTCATCGGCGAGCTGAAGCTGATCTATAACAAGACCCGCCAGGCAGCGATTACCAAAGAACTCTCCGAAATCGTCGCCGGTGCGGCAGCGGTTTAAACGACAAGTAATTAACTATATCTGAAGGAACGAACATGGCTGATGGCAAAATCGTTCAGTGTATCGGCGCAGTGGTTGACGTGGAATTCCCACGTAACGCCATGCCGAAAGTTTTCGACGCACTGAAAATGGCAGGCTCCGAACTGACCCTGGAAGTACAGCAGCAGCTGGGTGACGGCATCGTCCGCACCATCGCGCTGGGTAGCTCGGAAGGCCTGCGTCGCGGCATGATGATCCAGAACACCGGCGCCCCGATCATGGTGCCAGTCGGCACCGCGACCCTGGGCCGCATCATGGACGTGCTGGGTAACCCGATCGACGAATGCGGTCCGGTCAGCCATGAGCGCATGGCATCGATCCACCGCACCGCTCCTGCATACGACGAACTGTCGCCATCGCAAGACCTGCTGGAAACCGGCATTAAGGTCATCGACCTGGTCTGCCCGTTCGCCAAAGGCGGTAAAGTCGGCCTGTTCGGCGGCGCCGGCGTCGGCAAGACCGTCAACATGATGGAACTGATCAACAACATCGCCAAAGCGCACTCGGGCCTGTCCGTGTTCGCCGGCGTTGGTGAGCGTACCCGCGAAGGTAACGACTTCTACCACGAGATGGCGGACGCCAAGGTCGTCGACCTGGAAACGCCTGAAAACTCGAAGGTCGCGATGGTCTACGGCCAGATGAACGAGCCGCCAGGCAACCGCCTGCGCGTCGCGCTGACCGGCCTGACGATGGCCGAAGCCTTCCGTGACGAAGGTAAGGACGTTCTGTTCTTCGTGGACAACATCTACCGCTTCACCCTGGCCGGTACCGAAGTCTCGGCACTGCTGGGCCGTATGCCGTCGGCGGTGGGCTACCAGCCTACCCTGGCCGAAGAGATGGGCCGCCTGCAAGAGCGCATCACCTCGACCAAGACCGGTTCGATCACCTCGATCCAGGCCGTCTACGTCCCTGCGGATGACTTGACCGACCCGTCGCCGGCAACCACCTTCGCCCACCTCGATTCGACCGTCGTTCTGTCGCGTGACATCGCCTCGCTGGGTATCTACCCTGCGGTCGATCCGCTCGACTCGACCTCGCGCCAGCTGGACCCGCTCGTCGTCGGCCAGGAACACTACGACACCGCGCGCGCCGTCCAGGGCACCCTGCAGCGCTACAAGGAACTGCGTGACATCATCGCGATTCTGGGCATGGACGAACTGGCGCCGGAAGACAAGCTGCTGGTCGCGCGCGCTCGCAAGATGCAGCGTTTCCTGTCGCAGCCGTTCCACGTCGCTGAAGTGTTTACCGGCGCACCAGGCAAGTACGTTTCGCTGAAAGACACGATCAAGGGCTTCAAGATGATCGCGTCGGGCGAACTGGACCACCTGCCGGAGCAGGCGTTCTACATGGTCGGCACCATCGACGAAGCGATCGAAAAAGCCAAGAAACTGGCTGCCTAAGTCCACTTCTCAACCTGAAGGACACACATGGCAAACACATTTCACGTTGACGTCGTCTCGGCCGAATCTTCGATCTTTTCGGGCGAAGCCGAGTTCGTCGCGTTGCCGGGTGAGTCGGGCGAGCTGGGTATCTACCCGAAGCACACCCCGCTCATCACGCGGATCCGTCCGGGTGCCGTACGCATCCAGACGACCGGCGGTGGCGAAGAGTTCTTCTTCGTCGCCGGCGGCATCCTCGAGATCCAGCCGAACGGCGTGACGGTCCTGGCCGACACCGCCATCCGCGGCGCCGATCTCGACGAAGCCAAAGCGCTGGAAGCCAAGCGCGCGGCCGAAGAGCTGATGCAGTCGCAGGACGCGCAGATCGACTACGCGAAAGCGCAAGCCGAACTGGCTTCGGCCATCGCGCAGCTGGCGGCAATCCAACGATTGCGCGCACGCGGCAAGTAAGCATCAAGCAGTAACTGCAGTAGATTAAAAGGCAGCCGTGAGGCTGCCTTTTTTCTTTTATTGACGCTGCGTAATCCTCTTAATAATTTATGCATTTAGGGTAACTGCATATTATTGACTTCGAGTTACATTTTCTTCTTGTCAAGTGTAAGATACATCTGGAACTGCGTTGCGTTGATCACCGCTTCGGTCACACAGCCGGGTCCACAATGTCAATTTCGGAGACTATAATGCCTGATATCAAAGACCAGAAGCTTCTATATCATCTAACCTGCTTAGACAACATTGCATCGATTTTACACATGGGCTTGCTTCCTCGAGCTCAAGTGCAAAGCTTTGCAGACGTTGCGAATCCGGACATAATACAAAACCGGGGCGACTATGGCCTTGAACGCTATGTTCCGTTTCACTGGTTTGCTCGCAACCCCTTCGACGGACGCGTTCAGCACGATCATCCGCAGAAGACATTCGTTCTGATAGCTGTTCGCCGGACTCTAGCGCAAGCAGAAAATTGGCCAATTATCGCGCGGCACCCATTGGCGAACGGTGCTCCGGAGTTGTTGAATTACCAAGAAGGTATCGCTTCGATTGACTGGGATACAATGAACCGTCGGGACTATCATGACAGCGATTGTAAGAGTGTCTGCATGGCCGAATGTCTCTCTCCTCGTCCCGTAGCTCCTAAAGATTTCTTTAGGGTATATGTGCCTTCTGACGCAGTAGCACAACAGGTCCGCGGAATTGTAAACCGACTAAATTTGCAGTTAGAAGTTGACGTAAACTCCGGAATGTTCCTCCAATAATGTATAAAAATTTAAATCCACAAAAGGCCTTACTTTGGCGAATAGTCCATAAGGATAACCTTTTATGGATTTTGAGAAATGGCCTACAATGCGCCAACTCGTCGACCCTTTCGCCGAATTACGTAAATATTGGTAACGCGGACCTTATCGATAAAAGACGAAATCGTGTTGTGCCTATCGACCCGGGAGGGACCTTAGCAGACTACGTTCCGTTCTATTTCACGCCTTTTTCTGTGATGATGATGAACATCCACTCCGGGCGTAGCGTGGTGAAGCGCAGCAACAATGAGATTGTAATTCTGGTAACAAGCTTGAATCGTGTAAACGCTCTTAACTTGCCTTTTGTATTCACGAATGCACATGCGTATCCGTCTTGGACAAACTATTATTCTGATCTTGCTAGCTTGAACGAGATAGATTGGGGAATTCTGCAAAATCGGGATTTTCGTCGTGATCCTGAGGATCCGCGGAAGGTGGAGCGTTATCAAGCTGAAGCATTGATTTTTAGGCATCTGCCAGTAGATGGTTTACTCGGAATTATTTGTTATACCGATGAACTAAAGAGTGAGCTCGACGCTCAAATAGCACATATGGATTTGAACTTGGCAGTCCATGTAAGAAGGGAATGGTACTTCCAATGATCAAGTTCACATCAGGAAACTTGCTTGAATCCGATGCAGAAGTTTTAGTGAATACGGTTAATACTGTCGGTGTTATGGGCAAGGGTATTGCTCTGATGTTCAAAGAGCGTTTTCCAGAAAATTTCAAGCGATACGCTGCTGCATGTAAAGCAAAAGAGGTGAATACTGGAAAGATGTTCGTCACTGAGGTAGGTGAACTTCATGGACCGAAGTGGATAGTTAATTTTCCGACCAAAAGACATTGGCGAGCCGACTCGGAACTGAACTGGGTTAAAGAAGGACTGTACGATCTTCGGCAGTTCCTTATAGAGCAGAAGGTGAAATCGGTAGCTATACCGCCTTTGGGCGCAGGAAATGGTGGACTCGATTGGGCAGAGGTAAAGCCTTTGATTGAGGAAAGCCTTTGCGATCTAGAGGTCGAGATTTTGGTATTTGAGCCGACAGATAAATACCAAAATGTGGTGAAGAAATCTGGCGTAGAGAAGTTGACTCCTGCGAGGGCTCTAATAGCTGAACTTGTCCGCAGATACTGGGTGCTTGGAATCGAATGCAGTTTGTTAGAAATCCAGAAACTAGCTTGGTTCTTAGAGCGTTCGATCGAAAGGGATAATCCCGGCGATAACCCGTTAGATCTACAGTTTGTTGCTCATCGATACGGCCCATACGCTAACCGTCTTGAACACTTGTTGAACAATTTAGACGGAAGCTATCTTCACTGCAATAAAAGAATTAGTGACGCCGACCCCCTTGAAGTTGTTTGGTTTGATGAGCAAAAACGTGACTTCGTCCAGGCGTATTTGGGCAGCGAGGCACGGCGATATCACTGCGCGCTTGAGTCCACTTCAGAGTTAATTGATGGGTTTGAATCTCCTTTTGGACTAGAGTTGCTTGCGACAGTTGACTGGTTGCTGTTTAAAGAAGGGGTCGAACCAAATCTGAATGCGGTCCGGCAAGCACTTGAGCAGTGGCGAGGCGGCGAGAAGGCCGCAGAGCGTAAGTTGAGACTTTTTGATGATCGCGCTCTTACCATAGCTCTGGATAAGCTTAGAGCAAGCCATCTGTTCGCGCATATTAACTAGCGTTACAACATTCGTCGACATTCATTCCAAGACTTCTGCGTGTTGAGCAGGCCGTTGAAGAGCTGATCCAGTCATAGCACGTAGAGGTCGATTACAGGCGAAAGCGGTGGCTCGTGCAGCGCTTCAGTCCGGCTGCAACTAAGTCTTCAAACCGTGACGACAATGCTGAGCTGAGCCTACGTCGTTTTATTCAACTTACCAGTCCTAGGAATCTACGGACGACTTTTGAGGCGCAGCGCGACCTGTTCTTTGAAATAGCCGCTCTGCACATACCGGTACAGGTTCGCCCCCGGGCAGACAGTTTTATCGGAATGGTCGCGGTGGCTGGCGATGCGCTCGACCGGCACCTTGTATTTGGCGGCCAGCATCGCCATCACGTCGACTACGGCTTTCAGCTGGGCCGGGTTCGGTTCGACTTCCTCGAAATTGCCGACCACTTCGATCAATGCATGGCCGCTCGGGTCGTATTCCGTATTCGTGTCGCCGGCATAGGCGATGTCGCGCCCGGCATAGGTGCGGCCTTCCAGGTCGATGATGTAGTGGTAGGGGATGTCGAGCCAGCCCTTGGTGTTGCGCGACCAGGTCTGCAGGTTGCGCAGGTACTGGCGCGGGTCGGTGCCGGGTTTGAACGGCTCGCCCTGGTGGTGCAGGGTGATGTGGGTGATGGCGTGGCGCCGGGCACGGCTGGCGTCGGCCGGCGTGCCGCCCCAGTCGGCGACGGCGACGACGGGGACGTCGATTGTCTTGGGCGTAACCGCGCAGCCGGCGACGGCCAGGGCGAAGAACAGGGGAGCGATCAGTCGAGGTAAGTGTGCGAGGTGCATGGCGGGATTCACGGATGAGGTAAGGCGCCATCTTTCCACAGTTACGCCGGTTCGTGCAAATGACTTGAAGCACGCGTATTGACGAACGAAACGATGCAAACCTGTTAAGCTGACGGCGAACCCGAATCCTGCGAGCGCCCATGAGAACGATTCCGCAAATCCTGCAAGACAGCAAAACCATCGCCGTCGTCGGCCTGTCCAACAAGCCCGAGCGGGCCAGCTTCGGTGTCGCCGAATACCTGCAACAGCAGGGCTACCGCATCCTCCCCGTGAACCCGCAATACGCGGGCGACGAGATCCTGGGCGAGCGCGTGCATGCCAGCCTGCAGGAAGCGGCCGATGCGATTGCGCCGAGCGGCCAGCGCATCGACATCGTCGACTGCTTCCGCAAGTCGGAAGACATCCTGCCGATCGCGCGTGACGCCATCACGATTCGCGCCGGTTGCCTGTGGATGCAGCTGGAAATCGAACACCAGGCCGCTGCCGACATGGCGCGCGCCGCTGGCCTGGACGTGGTGATGAACCACTGCCTAAAAATTGAGCACCGCAAGCTCGCCGCTTGATTCACTTACTGGACCCATCATGCTGAAAACCGCCCTGTTACCTTTCGCCCTGCCTTTCGCCCTGTTCGCCGCCGTTTCCTCGGCGGCCGCGCAACCGGCCGGCGTCGTGCCGCACCGTCCCGTGGTCACCGCCGGCGCCACGCCGGTGGTCTGCCCGGCCCTGCTCAAGCAGAACTTCAAGCGCCTGCAGGACGAAGCGCCGCAAGACCTCTGCCAGTACGCCGGCAAGGTGGTGCTGGTCGTGAACACGGCCAGCTACTGCGGTTTTACCAAACAGTATGAAGGCCTGGAAAAGCTGTACGCGAAATACAATCCGCGCGGCCTGGTGGTGATCGGCATCCCGTCGAACGATTTCAAGCAGGAGTCGGCCAGCACCAAGGAGATCGCGGACCTCTGCTACAACACCTATGGCGTCAAGTTCCCGATGTTCGCGCCGATGGTGGTCAGCGGCGCCAACGCCAATCCGCTGCACGCGGCGCTGGCCAAGCAGACCGGCCAGGAACCGAAGTGGAATTTCGCGAAATACCTGATCGGGCGCGACGGCAAGATGGTCGAGCATTTCCCGAGCAAGGTGACGCCGGAAGATCCGCAACTGGTCGGGAAGATCGAAAAGGCCTTGGCTTTGTAAAAAGCAGCCTTACAGGTAGGCGTGCAGCGGCCCGCGCAGGGCGTTGCACACCACGATGCCTTCGGCGCGCTCGAGCATGGCGCGCGTGATCACGCGTTCGCTGGCATCCCAGGCGGGCGCGGCCAGCATCACGGCGCGCATCACACCGGGCAGCAGCCCGCAGGACAGCGGCGGCGTGAACCAGCGCCCGCCGATCAGCACGAAGACATTGCTGCGCCCCCCTTCCGTCAATTCCCCCCGCTCGTTGAAGAACAGGGCGTCGAAGGCGCCTTGCGCTTCGGCCTCGCGCCAGGCGGCGTCATAGTTCCCCCGGACCGACGTCTTGTGGCGCAGGAAGACGTCCGTCGAATCGGTCGCCGTGTCGGCCAGCAGCAGGCGTACCGGATCCTGCAGCGGCCTTAATGCCGCGCTCGTGACCGTGAGGTGGTCATGCGCATCGAGCGCCAGGCGCAGGCGGTGCAGGCTGGCGTCCTGCGGCAGGCCGAGGCAGGCGTCGATTACCAGGGTGCGCGCGGCATCCTGGTCGAACGGGCGCTTGAAATACGTGCAGGAAGCGGCAATGCGCGCCAGATGCGCGTCGAGGTGGCGCGGGCCGTCGCGCCAGGACGCCTTGATGGTCTCGAACAGCTCGAATTCGTTGCTCAGACTCGTGAGGAAGCGCGCCTTGAGCTGGCATTCGGCGTATTCCGAGGCCGGCTCGCTGTCGAAGACGATGCCGGCGCCGACGCCCAGTTCGCCGCGCCGGCTGGCGCCGCCCGGCCCGAGAGACAGGGTGCGGATCGGCACCGACAGGCAGAAGTCGCCAAAGGCGCGCTCATCCCGGGGCGGGTCGAACCAGCCGATGGCGCCGGTGTACACGCCGCGCGCATCCGGCTCGAGTTCGTCGATGATTTCCATGGTCCGCCGTTTTGGCGCGCCCGTGATCGAACCGCAAGGGTAGAGCGCGCGCAGCACCTCGGCCAGCGTCGCATCGGCGCGCAGGCGCGCCGTCACCGTGGAGGTCATCTGCAGCACGGCGCCGAAGCGCGTCACGTCGAACAGTTTTGGGACGGCGACGCTGCCGGTGTGCGCGATGCGTCCCAGGTCGTTGCGCAGCAGGTCGACGATCATCAGGTTTTCGGCGCGGTTTTTCGTATCCAGCGCCAGGGACGCGGCGCGCTTGGCGTCGGACGTCTCGTCCTCGCCGGCCGGGGCCGTGCCCTTCATCGGGCGCGCCAGCAGGGTCCCGCCCGCTTCTGCCGCGTCATAGCGCACGAACAGTTCCGGCGACAAGGACAGCACGGCGCCGCCGTCGGGCAGGCCGATCAGGGCGCCGTAGGGCACCGGCTGGCGCGCGCGCAGGCGCGCGTAGAGCGCGAAGATGGAACCGAAAGCATCGAAGCGCAGGCGGTAGGTGTAATTCACCTGGTAGGTGTCGCCGGCGGCGATGTAGTTGCGGATGCGTTCGATCGATTCCACGAAGCGCGCTGCGTCGACGTTCGCTGCAACGCCGCCGATGCCGGCCGGGATGGCGGGCGCGCCGGCGGCGCGCGTGGCCACCCAGGACGCCGCCCCTTGCGCCGTCATGCGCTCGCAGCGTTCGAACAGCAGCACTCGGGCCAGCGGGCCGTCCAGCGGTTTGGCTGGCACGCCGAGCAGGTGCGCACCCAGTTCATACGACAGCAGCGGCACCGCGTACAGGCCGCGCGCCAGGGCCGCTTCCAGCTCCGCCAGCACACCGTCCCAGCCGGCGCCGTCGACACACTGCAGCGTGCCCGCATGGCCCGTGTACAGGCGCGAGCGCGCCTGCGCATGCCCCTCTGGGCTCGCATCGTCGAGCAATGCAAAGACCGTGTCCATGGGAGCCTCAGGCCGCCAGCAGCAGCGACAATTGTACGCCGCTGCCTTCGGACGGGTTCTGGCGGAAGCCGCTCTTGACGTAGCGGTGCCAGCGCCCGGTGACATAGCTCACCAGCAGGCTGGCGCGCGCCGGCACCTCGTCCTCGATGCCGTGGCCCTGGGTCACGGCCAGGCGCAGTGCGCCCTTGCAGGCCAGTTCGACCCTGTCGTAGAACAGGTTCATGCGCGCTTGCAGGCGTTCGTCTTCGCCGACCAGGGCGTCGCCGATCAAGACCCGCGTCATGCCGGGATTGCTGGTGGCGAAAGAGAGCAGCATGGTGAGGATGGCACGGGCCTGGTCGACCCCGCGCTCTTCCTTTTCGACGATCTGGTTGATGACGCCGAACACGCTCGCCTCGATGAAGTCGAGCAGGCCCTCGAACATCTGCGCCTTGCTGGCGAAATGGCGGTACAGCGCCGCCTCCGACACCGCCAGGTGCGCCGCCAGGGCGGCAGTGGTGATCTTGTCGCCTTTCGGCTGTTCGAGCATGGCCGCCAGGGCCTGGAGGATTTGCAGTTTACGCTGGCCCGGCCTGGTGCTTGCCATGGGATCCCGAAGGTGAGTTGGTGAGTGAACGCGGATAATCAGCGCAGCCGGTGCAGCTGCTTCGGCAGCTGCCGCACGGATTTTACTTTGACATCGACATAGTCGGGGCGAATCAATCGCCGCGGCCGCGCTTGGGCCAGGGCGCTGCGTTCCCCGCTGCGCAGGTATTGCGTCACCCACACCGTCGACAGGCCCAGTTGGCGCGCGCTTTTCAGGTTCATCAGCGTGTCTTCGACCAGCACGCAGTCGCGCGCCGCCACGCCATGGCGGCGCAGCAGGCGCGCCAGCATCAGTTTCGACGGTTTCGGGCGCAGCTGGCCATGCACCCGCATCTGCTCGATGGCGATGTGGTGGGCGAAATGGCGGTGCAGGTCCAGGTGCCGCACCACGTGGCGCGAATAATCCCGCGGCGCATTCGTCAGCAGGATCTTGCGGCCCGGCAGGCGCCGCAGCAGGCGGCCCAGGCCGGCTTCGGAGCGCATCATGGCGCGCAGGTCGTGCAGGCTGTGGGTCTCGTGCAGGAAGTGCGGCGCGCTGACGCCGTGGTGGCGGATCATGCCGAGCAGGGTGGCGCCGTAGCGCTTCCAGTAGCCCAGGCGCGCGCTATCGATGCGCTCCTGCGTCACCGGGTTGACGCCGTCGTGCAGCACGCGTGCGATGTACGCGTTCATGTTGGCGCTGATGGCCGGGAAAATCGCGTGCGAGGCGTCGTGCAGGGTATTGTCGAGATCGAACAGCCAGACGAGCTTGGAGGGATTATGATTTGGCACGGTTCCAGACACGGAGAAAAAGTATGCGACGTCCGATTATAGTAGTGTTCCTTAGCCTGTTCCTGATGGCGTTCCAGGCGCTGGCGGCCGAGCGCGGCGCCCTGTTCCAGGTGACGGGCCAGGACCACACGCTCTACCTGTATGGCACCGTCCACGCCGGCCGCGCCGACTTCTATCCGCTCGAGCCGCGCATCCGCGCCGCGATGGCGCAAGCAAGGACGCTGGCGCTGGAAATCGATGCGGCGCGCGACCCGGCCGCGATGCTGGCGGCATTCCAGCAGCACGGCATGTTCGCCGCCGCCAGCCCGGGCATGGCCGGCTTGCCGGAGGCGCGCCGCCGCCGCATCGAGGGCGGCCTGAAGGCGCAGGGCGTCGACCCGGCTGCCGTGGCGCGCATGCGGCCCGGGATGCTGACGATGATGCTCGCCCTGGTCGAGATTGGAAAACTTGGCTACGACCCGGCGCTCGGCGTGGACAGCCATCTGGCGCAATTGGCGCAGGGCGGCAAAACCCGCATCGTCGAACTGGAATCGGTGCAGTACCAGGCGGCGCTGCTGAACCGCTTGCCGCTTGTGGACCAGTGGAAGCTGCTCGAAGAAACGCTGGAGAACATGGCATCCGGGCGCCAGTTGCGCGAGGGGCGCGAGCTGTTCGACGCCTATGAGCGCGCCGACCAGGTGGCGCTGGACCGGATCGCCCTGCGCGTCGACCAGGATGACAGCTTCACCGGAAAATTCATGCGCGACGTGCTGCTCAAGGAGCGCAACGGCCCGATGGCGGACAAGGTGGCTGCGCTGCTGGCGCGCGAGAACAATGCGGTGGTGGCGGTGGGACTGTTGCACCTGCTGGGAAAAAACGGACTGCCCGAATTGCTGCGCCGGCGCGGCGTGAAGGTGGAGCGTCTGTACTGAGGGAGGCAATGCAGGGGGAGGGAGATGGTGCCCTTTACGTGGATTGAACACGTGGCCTCTCCCTTACCAAGGGAGTGCTCTACCACTGAGCTAAAAGGGCGGTACTGATCATGACGGCATGGACGCCGTCACAAAGTTTTAGTGCGAGCGGATCATAGTGCCAAAAGCCTGTTCGGTCAAGACTTCCAGCAATAAAGAGTGCTCGATGCGGCCGTCGATGATGTGCACCGTGTTCACGCCCGACTTGGCCGCGTCCAGCGCCGACGAGATCTTCGGCAGCATGCCGCCGGAAATCGTGCCGTCTTCGAACATCTCGTCGATCTCGCGCGCCGACAGGTCGGTCACCAGGTTGCCGGCCTTGTCCTGCACGCCGGCGATGTTGGTCATCATGATCAGCTTTTCGGCTTTCAGAATTTCCGCGATCTTGCCGGCGACGACGTCGGCGTTGATGTTGTAGGCTTGCCCGTCCTGGCCGAAGCCGATCGGCGAAATGATCGGGATGAAGGCGTCGTCCTGCAGTGCTTTCACGACCGCCGGATTGATGGCGTCGATCTCGCCGACGAAGCCGATGTCGACGAATTCGCCCGGCTTTTCCTTGTCCGGCATGCTCATCTTGCGGGCGCGGATCAGGCCGCCGTCCTTGCCGGTCAGGCCGACTGCCTGGCCGCCGTAGTGGTTGATCAGCATGACGATGTCCTGCTGCACTTCGCCGCCCAGCACCCACTCCACCACTTCCATGGTTTCTTCGTCGGTGATGCGCATGCCTTGCACGAACGTGCCCTGCTTGCCGATTTTTTTCAGGGCGTTGTCGATCTGCGGACCGCCGCCGTGCACCACGACCGGGTTCATGCCCACCAGTTTCAGCAGGATGACGTCGCGCGCGAAGCCGTGTTTCAGGCGTTCGTCGGTCATGGCGTTGCCGCCGTATTTGATGACGATAGTCTTGCCGTGGAAGTTGCGGATGTAAGGCAGCGCCTCGGCCAGGATCTGCGCCTTGATCTGCGGCGAGACCTTGGTCAGGTCATTGTTCTGGTCTTCGGCCGGCAGGGTGGTCAACTGAACGTTCATGGTGAGTCCGAAATGAAAGTGGCGCAGATTTTACAGGCAATAAAGCCGCCTTTGGGGGCATTATGCAGCAATCTTGTTGTATTTTATGGCCAGATTGACTGGAGGTAGCCGCAATGAATGCTGCAGCGATATTACACATGACGAAGGCTTCATGTCGCCGGGGTGCGCCATGAGCCTCTGTTCGCGCTGCGGGGCCAGCTTCGGCTGCGCCATGGCCGATGGCTCCGCCGGCCCCTGCTGGTGCACGGAATTGCCCGCCGTCGTGGCGCTACCGCAGGCGAATGCGGCGGGTGAGGCCGCCGCCTGCTGGTGCCCAACCTGCCTGCGCGGCCACATTGCCGAAGCCGGCATGCCGGCTCCCGGCTCGCCGCGGGAGTAAGCCGCTGCGCTTAACGATGCGTGGCAAAAAAGCGCATCATTTCGCGGCTGGCGTCCGGTCCCTTGCCATCGGTATAGGTACCGCGCGCGCTGCCGCCGGACCAGGCATGGCCGGCGCCGTGGATGACCCAGTGTTCGCCCTGCACCTTGCCGTCGGCCCGCTTGTGCATGGTGCGGGTAAAGGCGTGGCCGTCCGGCACGCGGCCGGGCTCGACCGCCATGGCGTCGGATGCGTCGCGCGCATGCACCATCAATTCGTCGCCATTGGTCGGGTGCACGGTGTGGTCGGCGTCGCCATGGAAGACGATGATCGGGATCGACTGGCCCGGTTTGTTCTGGCGCTGCAACTGGCCTTTCATGGCCGCCAGCGCCGACGGCAGGTCGTGCGCCGAGCCGAAGGGCAGTCCCGAGTGCACGCCGACGGCCGCATACAGTTCCGGATACAGCGTACCCATGATGGTGGCCATCGCGCCGCCGGCCGACAGGCCCGCCACATACACCTGGGCCGGGTCGATCCGGTGCTTGCCCATGACTTCGCGGGTGATGCCGGCGATGATCGACGGCTCGCCCTGGTCGCGCTTCTGGTCGACGTCGCTGAACCAGTTCCAGCAGCGCGAAGCATTCGCCTGGCGCGATTGTGCCGGGTAGACGACGAGGCAATTGAGTTCCTCGGCCAGCACGTTCATCTGGGTGCCGTGGGCGAAGTCGTCCGGGTCCTGGGTGCAGCCGTGCAGCATTACTACAAGCGGTGCGGGCTCGCCCTGGTAGCCGCTCGGCACATACAGTTTATACGTGCGGGTGCCGGCGCTATTCGTAAAACTGCCGTCGCTGAAGCTGCCGGGCAGGGCGACCGCCGGTTCGTTCGCGGCGGCGCCGGCGCCACCGAAATTGCGGCCCAGCTTGGCCAGCATCTCGGCCACGTCGGGCGGCATCCCGGCCGAGGTGGCGCCGTTTGCCTGCGGCATGCCGCGCATCTGCTGCTGGGCCGCCTGGGTCAGGGTTGCCGCGTTTTTCAGGGCATCCTGGATCACCTTGCTGGTGTCGAGCGGGGTGTGCGCGCCCGTCTGCTTGCCCATCAGTTTTTGAGTTGCCGCTCGCATCTGCGCCAGCAGTTTACTATTCATGTTCATGTTCAGTTTCATGTGCTTTTCCTTAGCGTGTTTGGTGAGTTAGCGAATGCGCTCTGCCAATGCGGCTTTTACGGCGCTGCTTGCATGCAGCGCCCCAAGCACCGAAATCGATTCAATCGTTGCCAGCGCCAGTTCGACGCTGACGTCGTTGGCAATACTGGCCATGCCGAGGACCTGGATCTGGAGCCGGACGCCTGCCTGCTGCGCCGTTTCCAGGTCGGACCGCGAATAATGGTGCAAGCCGAGCACCAGGCTGCGGCGGGCGACCGTCTGCCGCACCACCTCGGCATGGGTATTCAACTGGTTGCGGATCGCCGTTCGGATCAGGTCGGTTCGGTTGCTATAAAAACCCTCGCTCACCAGCAGGTCGATCTGGCCCAGGTCGATCATGCCCAGGTTGATCGTAATTTTTTCCGAATCGGCCAGCTTTTGCCGTGGCTCGTTCGTGGTCATACTGTCTCCCGCCATCCTTACGCCATCCTTTCAAAACCATCCTGTTACCATCCACATGGATGGTGAAACCCTGTGGCCAGTGTACCCGTCCCAGATCAGGCGTCAAGCGCGATCCGATTGAATCAGGTAATCTATTTCTCCATGAGTCCAGAATGTCAACCCGGCCTGCGCTTCGAATGGCAGTACACCGTCCCGCCGCGCGCCACTGTGCCGCAGCTTTATCACGACACCCCGTTTTGCCGCGACATGCCAGAGGTGCTGGCGACCGGCTACCTGGTCGGCATGATGGAACTGGCCTGCGTCCACGGGATGCTGCCTTATCTCGACTGGCCGCGCGAACAGAGCCTGGGCACGATGGTCGACTTTCGGCACCTGGCGCCGACGCCGCCCGGCATGACCCTGCGCATCACGGGTGAAGTGGTGGAAGTCGAGGGCATGCGCGTGCGCTTTAAAGTCGAGGCCTGGGACGATGTCGAGCGCATCTGCGAAGGCACGCACGAGCGTTGCGTCATCGATACGGCGCGTTTCAATGCGCGCGTGGCGCGCAAGAAGGGGGACGTGGCATGACGATGCCACCTGAACTGCAAACGCCGGTACCGTCGCCCTGCATCAACCTGTGCGAGATGGACAAGGCGACCGGCCTGTGCCGCGGCTGCCTGCGCACGATCGACGAGATCGTCACCTGGGGCGGCGCCGGCGACGACTATAAACGCGCCGTCTGGCTCGACATCCGGCGGCGCGAGTCGGAACTCGACTTCGGCTAAGCGATGGCATTCTCGCTGCCGGCCACGATGCAGGTCTTCGAGCGCGGCTGGCTGTCGTCGAACAACGTCCTCTTTATTGGTGACACCGGTAGCGACACTGCCCTGGTCGACAGCGGCTACCTGACCCACGCGCTGCAAACGCTGGCGCTGGTGCGCCATGCGCTCGGCGACCGCCCGCTCGCGCGCCTGCTCAATACCCACCTGCACTCGGACCATTGCGGCGGCAATGCGCTGCTGCAACAGGCCTATGCCTGCCACACGGCGATCCCTGCGTCGGACGCGCACAAGGTTGCGCACTGGGACGAAGACGCGCTCAGCTATCGCGCGACCGGCCAGCAGTGCGCCCGTTTCGGTTTCGACGCGGTGTTGCATCCAGGCGAGCGCCTGAGGCTGGGCGACTTGCCCTGGGAAGTGCTGGCCGCCCCCGGCCACGATCCGCATGCGCTGCTCCTGTATTGCGCCAGCCACGGCATCCTGATTGCCGGCGATGCGCTCTGGGAAAACGGTTTCGGGGTGATCTTTCCCGAGCTGGCCGGGGAGCCGGGTTTTGATGAAACGCGCGCAACGCTCGACCTGATCGCCACGCTCGATGCGCGCGTCGTGATTCCGGGCCATGGGCGGGTGTTCGGCGAGGTCGACGCGGCCCTGGCGCGGGCGTATTCGCGGCTCGACTACCTGGCCTCGGATCCGCGCCGCAATGCGGAAAATGCGGTCAAGGTGATGCTGAAGTTTTTATTGCTCGAGCGGCAGGCGATCGCGCTGCGTGCGCTGCCCGCTTTGTTCGCGTCGATTCCGGTGGTGGGCAGCGCGATGCGCCTGATGGGGCAGGAGGTATCGGCGGATGATCCTTACACCGCGCTCGCCACCTGGGCGGTGTCTGCCCTGGTCCGCGCCAAAGCCGCCCGCATCGAAGGCGTTTACCTGGTCGACGCCTGAATTGGAGCAATTTAGAACAATCGATCTAGCACGGTCGTGCTTTTTTGATCCTATAATCAGGCAGACCGTCCCGACAACCACCGCCGAAAGCCGTCCATGCCGCTGCCCTCGATACTGCAAAACCTCTCCTTACCCGTCATCGCCTCGCCGATGTTCATCGCCAGCGGTCCGGCGCTCGTCGCGGCGCAGTGCAAGGCCGGCATCGTCGGCTCCTTCCCGGCCCTGAATGCCCGTCCGGCCGAGCTGCTCGACACCTGGCTGAGCGACCTGCAGCGCGAACTGGCCGATCATGCGGCGGCAAACCCCGGCGCGCGCATCGGTCCGATCGCGGTAAACCAGATCGTGCATGCGTCGAACACGCGCCTCGAGCACGACGTCGAGGTCTGCGTCAGGCACCAGGTGCCGATCATCATTTCCTCGCTGCGGGCGCCGCCGCAAGAAATGCTCGACGCCGTGCACAGCTACGGCGGCATTGTCTTGCACGACGTGGTGTCGATCCGCCACGCACACAAGGCGCTGGAAGCCGGGGTCGATGGCCTGATCCTGGTGGCGGCCGGCGCCGGCGGCCATGCGGGCGCGCTGTCGCCATTCGCGCTGGTGGGAGAGGTGCGCAAATTCTTCGACGGTCCGCTGGCGCTGTCGGGCGCGATCGCCACCGGCGACGCCATTCTCGCCGCACAGGCCATGGGCGCCGATTTCGCCTATATCGGTTCGCGCTGGCTGGCGACCCAGGAATCGAATGTCAGCGCGTCCTACCGCGAGGCCATCGTCGAATCGAGCGCGGCCGACATCGTCTACACCAACCTGTTTACTGGCGTGCACGGCAACTACCTGAAAAAATCGATCGTCAATGCCGGACTCGACCCGGAGGCGCTGCCCGAATCCGACAAGAGCAAGATGAGTTTTGGCGACGGCACGGCGAAAGCCTGGCGCGACATCTGGGGCGCCGGTCAGGGCGTGGGGCTGATGGACGACGTGCCGACCGTGGCCGGGATGGTCGAGCGCCTGCAGCGCGAATACGCGGCGGCGCGCACGCGTATCGGCTTGCGCTAAGTACTCGACCAGAAATAAACGTGAATTTTGGCAAACAGAACCGGAGGCAGCGCAAGGCGGTGAGTGCGCCGCAGTGCGAGCACTGCAAGCGCGAGCCAACGCAGCGATGCGCCGGTTATGGCAGCCAAAAACACGTTTATTTTTGGGTAAGTACTTAAGGCCGGTTCAGGAAGCTTTCACATCCGGAATCGGATACTCCGGCGCCGGGTCGGCGGTATTCAAATCTTCCTGCCGGATCGCGTACAGGGCCGGCAAATTGCGCCAGTAACCGTAGACGTCCATGCCGAAGCCGACCACGAAGGCGTTCGGCAAGGTGACGCCGACGATGTCGGCCTGGACCGGCTTGCTGCGGTTCAGATCCTTGTCCGCGAACACGGCAATGATCACCTCGGCCGCGCCCATGTCGAGCAGGCGCTGCTTCACATGGGCCAGCGTTTCGCCTTCGTCGAGGATGTCGTCGACCACGACGATGGTGCGTCCGGCCACGTCCTGGCGCGGGATCACTTTCCACACAATTTCGCCGCCGCGGTCGTCGTCACCATAGCGGCTGACGTGGATGTAATCGAATTCGAGCGGGAAGCCGAGCTGCGGCAGCAGGGTGCCGGTGAACACGACAGCGCCGCCCATGACGCCGAGGATCAGCGGGAAGGTGGTATTCCCGGCAGCGCCGAAGCGTTCGTTCAGGACGTCTGCGACATGCCGCACGGCGGCCTGCACTTGGTCGGGGCTGACGATCTGGCGCGCGTTGGCCAGCAGCGCACGGGCGCGGGTGTGGTGGAAGTCTTGCATGATTATCGTTCTAGGTATGTTCCAGGATTGTCTCAGTGTCGATTATGCGGCAACTTTGTAACAAACCTACGCGCGCTTGAATTTCTTATGGAACATGGCTCCGGTTGCTCGATGGCCTGATGATGTTTCTACGCAAGATTCGTCCGCGCCATTGTCCGTGTTTGCGGCGTATCATACGTGGCTTGAATAACATCGATGTCAGCCCTGCCCATGAATGAATCCAGCATGCAGTCCCGTGCGGGCCGCGCCGCGCGCCTGGAACAGCTGCGCGCCGCCATGGCACGCCACGCGATCGACGCCTTTGTCCTGCCCTCGAGCGACCCCCACCTGTCCGAATACCTGCCGCGCCGCTGGCAGGGACGCGAATGGATGTCCGGCTTCACCGGGTCGGTCGGCACCTTCATCGCCACGGCCGACTTTGCCGGCGTCTGGACCGATGGGCGCTACTGGACCCAGGCCGAGACCGAACTGGCGGGATCGAACATCGCGCTGATGAAGATTCCGTCGGGCGCCAGCCTGCTGCACATCGACTGGCTGGCCGAGACCATGCAGCCGGGCCAGACGGTGGCGGTCGACGCCCGGGTGCTGGGCCTGGCCGTGGCGCGCCTGTTGAAGAACGCCCTGGAGGCACGCGGCATCCTGCTGCGCACCGACCTCGACCTGCTGGACGAAATCTGGGGCGACCGTCCCGGCTTGCCGACGGACCCGCTCTACGAACACACCGCGCCGCACGCGACGCTGTCCCGCAGCGACAAGCTGGCCGCCACCTGCGCCGCGATGGAAGCGCTGGGCGCCGAGCGCCATTTCATGTCGACGCTCGACGACATCGCGTATTTGTTCAACCTGCGCGGCGCCGACGTCCCCTTCAATCCGGTGTTCGTGGCGCACGCGCTCCTTGCGCGCGACGGTGCGACGCTGTTCGTGGCCGACGGTAAAATTTCCGGGCCGCTGCGCGCGCAACTGCTGGAACAGGGCGTCAGCCTGGCGCCGTATGACGGGGCCGCGGCGGCGCTGGGCGCGCTGCCACCGGATACGTCGCTGCTGCTCGACCCGCGCCGCGTCACCGCCGGCATGCGCGCCGCGGTGCCGCAGAGCGTGCGCGTGATCGAGGCGATCAACCCGACCACGTTTGCGAAATCGCGCAAAACCGAGCTCGAGGCCGCCCACGTGCGCGCCACCATGGAGCAGGACGGCGCGGCGCTGTGCGAATTCTTCGCCTGGCTGGAAAACACGCTGGCCGACCCGGGGCGCGAACCACTGACAGAACTCCTCATCGACGAACAGATTACGGCCGCACGCGCGAGAAGGCCGAATTTTGTCAGCCCGAGCTTCGGCACGATTGCCGGCTTCAATGCCAACGGCGCGATCATGCATTACCGCGCCACGCAAGCGTCGCACGCCGTGATCGAGGGCGACGGCCTGCTCCTGATCGATTCGGGCGGCCAGTACCTGGGCGGCACCACCGACATCACGCGCGTGGTCCCGGTCGGGCAGATTACGCAGGATCACAAGCGCGACTTCACCCTGGTACTCAAAGGGATGATGGCGCTCTCGAACGCCCGCTTCCCGCGCGGCACCCGCGCACCGCTGCTGGACGCCATTGCGCGCGCGCCGATCTGGGCTGCGGGCATCGATTACGGCCACGGCACCGGCCATGGCGTGGGTTATTTCATGAACGTGCACGAAGGACCGCAAGTCATTTCGCCCACCGCCGCGCCCGACCCGCACACGGCGATGGAACCGGGCATGATCACCTCGATCGAGCCGGGCATCTATAAACCGGGGCGCTGGGGCATCCGCATCGAAAACCTGGTGCTCAATGTTCCCGCCGATAGCGGAGAATTCGGCGACTTCCTGCGTTTCGAAACCCTGACCCTGTGCCCGATCGACACCCGCTGCCTGGATCTGGCGCTGCTGCACCCGCATGAACTCCAGTGGCTGAACGGCTATCACGCCCAGGTGCGCGAACGCCTGCTGCCCCATGTCGCCGGCGCCGCGCGCGACTGGCTCGTATTGCGTACCCAGGAGGTCTGAGATGGTGTCCGCCCGCTCCACCCGCGCCAGCTCCGCCGTCGATCGCTTGAAACGCCGTACCGGCGCGAGCGGCTACTCGATGGCGCGCACCGCCGACGGCTTGTTCTACCTGTCCGAGACGCCCGGTTCGCCGCCCTTGTGCGCGCCGCTGGAACTCGACGACTTCGTCCAGTTCGTGAATAAATTGGGGCCGCAGGAGGTCAAGCGCGTCAGCAAGTACGACGTCGCCTTCGAAAAGCAGCTGGTTCGCAAGAAGACGCCATGACGTCCCTGGATTATCTGTCTCCCTACTGGTCGCCGACCGAAATCGCCACCAATGCCGTGATCCTGCTGCACCTGGCCGGCGCGCTGCTGCTGGGCCTGCTGGTCGGCTACGAGCGCTCGTATCACGGCCGCGCCGCCGGCATGCGCACCTATGGACTGGTGTGCATGGCCTCGTGCGCACTGACCATCGTCAGCGGCTATCCCGAAATGTGGTTCGGCGGCCAGACCGGCGCCATCGGCGTGGTCGACCCGACCCGCGTGATGCAGGGCGTGGTGACCGGCATCGGTTTTCTTGGCGCCGGCGTCATCATGCGCGACGGTTTTAATATCAGCGGCCTGACGACGGCCGCCTCGATCTGGAGTTCGTCCGTGATCGGCATCCTGGTCGGCGTCGGTTTTTATCTGGCGGCGATGGGCCTGGCGTTTTTCTCGGCCATGATCATGATTTACCTGAACAAGGTCGAGGCGGTGCTGCCTTCGCGCCGCGCGGTCGCGGTGATGCTGCGCTTTCGCAAAGACTTCCTGCCGCGCGAGGAGGGCTTGCGCGGGGCGGCGCTCGAGCGCGGCTACACGATCGCCGGCAGCTCGCTGACGATCTCCAGCACGCCCGGCGGCCAGGAATGGCGTTTCGTCGCCATCGCCCTGTCGCGCCATAACCGCGCCACGCTCACCGAACTGGCGGCCGAATTATCGGCGTTTGAGGGTGTCGAAGGTTTCCAGCTCTCGCACGCCCGCAATTAAAATGAATTCAAGACTGGGATAGCACGACATGACGCCTCAAGATGTACTCGATTTCTGGTTCCTGCCACGCGACCATGCCGATTATGGCAAGCCGCGCCCGGAGTGGTTCCGCAAGGACCCTGCCTTCGACGCCGAGATCGCCGGCCGCTTCGGCGCGCTCATCGGCCAGGCGGTGGCCGGCGGCCTGCGCGAATGGGATCTGCAAGGCCCCGAAGGCAGGCTTGCGCGCATCCTGGTGCTCGACCAGTTCACCCGCAACGCCTACCGCGACAAGCCGGAAGCCTTTGGCGGCGACTTGCTCGCCCTGAGCGCCGCCGTCGACCTGGTCGACAGCGGCGCCGACCGCCAGCTCACGCCGCAGGGACGCGCCTTTGCCTACATGCCTTTCGAGCATGCCGAGGATGCGCGCATGCAGGAACGCTCGGTCGAGCTGTTCGCGCGCCTGGCCGCCGAACATGAGGGGTTTGTCGAGATGCTCGACTATGCGCACCGCCACCGCGGCGTGATCGCGCGTTTCAAACGCTTCCCGCACCGTAATCCGATCCTCGGGCGCGCCTCGACCGCCGACGAGCTGCACTACCTGGGCCAGCCCGGCGCCGGGTTCTGATGGCCGCAAGCCTGCCTACCCTGAACATCGTCGGCGCCGGCCAGGTCGGCCGTGTGCTGGGCCGGCTGTTTGCCGGCGCCGGCGTGTTCGAGGTGCAGGATGTGCTGACGCGTTCCCCGGCCAGCGCCGCGGGAGCGGTGGCCTTCATCGGCGTCGGCCGCGCCGCCGGTTCGCCCGGCGAGCTGCGCCCGGCCCGCGTCTGGATGCTGGCCGTCGGCGACGACCAGATCGGCCCCGTGTGCACGGCGCTGGCGGGAGCCGGCCTGCTTGCCGGTGCGGTCGTGTTCCACTGCAGCGGCGCCCGCTCGTCCGACGAGCTGCGGCCGGCCAGCGCGGCCGGCGCCCATGTCGCCAGCGTGCACCCGGTGCGCAGCTTCGCCGATCCCGGACTGGTTGCTGCCGCCTTCGATGGCACCTGGTGCGGCATCGAAGGAGACTGCGCTGCGCTGACGTTGCTGGCGCCGGCCTTCGAGGCCATCGGCGCGCGCCTGGTCGCCATCGACCCGGCCGCCAAGACGGTGTACCACGCCGCCTCGGTGTTCGCCTCGAACTACCTGGTGACGGTGCTCGATGCGGCGCTGCGTGCCTATATGGCGGCCGGCATGCCGGAAGCGGCGGCGCGCGCGCTGGCGCAGCCGCTGGCCAGCGAAACCCTGGCCAATGTGTTCCGGCTCGGACCCGCTGCCGCCCTCGGCGGCCCGGTCGCGCGCGGCGATGTCGCCACCGTGGCGCGCCAGCACAAGGCGCTCGCGGCCTGGGACGCGCCGACCGCCGCGCTGTACGACGCCCTGGTCGAGGCCACCACGGCGCTCGCGGCCCGCAAGCGGCGCGGCGAAGAATGAACCGGTTGTTCCCCATGAAAGGAGGACGACGATGATGTTGACTGCCTGGGCCACGCTGGCCATTCTCGGCGTGTATTTCTGGACCGGCGTCATGGCCGGCTGGGCCCGCGTCAAATACAAGGTGGCGGCGCCAATGATGGATGGCCCGCCGGCTTTCCAGAGCGCGCAGCGGGTGCAGGCGAATACCCTGGAACAGTTGCCGATCGTGCTGGCGCCGCTCTGGCTGTGCGCCTTCTACCTGGGCGACACCTGGGCTGCGGGCGGCGGCATGCTCTGGTGCGGGGCGCGCATCCTGTACGCGCTCGGCTATTACCGCGATCCGGCGCGGCGTGAAGCGGGCTTTGTGCTGGGCATGCTGGCCTGCGCGCTGCTGGTCGGCGGCGCCATCGTTGGGCTATTGACACAGTAAATAATGCCCTAAAGCAAATTTTCTCTATCTAGGAATCGACAAAGTTCCCGAAGGGCAATAAGCTCTCCTGTGGAATCCGTCAGGTCCGGTGACTGGAGCGCGTCGCGCCCGGCCGGTTCGCTGCGTAGGAGGCAACATGCTGTTTTTGAAGAGTACCGCGACGACCAGGGCGCCGGGCATTTATGAAGTCGACGTGGCCGCCAAGCCGCCTGGCAAAACCTTTGGCGTCTACCTGGCCACCGATCCGGACCATCCGCCGCAGTCCGTCCTCGACGCGCTGGCCGCGCTCGGCTTCAAGGGCAGTTACCAGAAAAACTACACGCACCGCGACGGCGGCCGCGTGCTCGACCTGCATTTCGAGAAAGACGGCACCGATTTGTTCAAGGGCTGGAAGCCGGAAGAATGCAGCGCCAACCTGGCCGCGCTCGACAGCCTGTTTGCCAAGCTGGACGTCACGCTTACGCCACGGGTGATGACGATGGCCGAGGCCTACGCCTGAGCTCCTTCATGGCGGGTCGTCCTGCTGCCTGACGCATGGACCTGTTCGACTCCCCCGGCACGCTCGTGCCGATTTCCCTGCCCGACGCCGACCTGGCCTGGTTGGCCCAGCTGGCGCTGGCCTGCCCGAACCAGGAAGTGTTCGCGCGCCTGCTGGCCGAGACGCCCTGGCGTGCCGAAACGGTGCTCGTGTATGGCAAGCGCCATCCGCAGCCGCGCTTGAGCGCCTGGTATGGCGACGCCAGCTATACCTATTCCGGCCTGCGCCTTGAACCATCAGCCTGGACGCCCCTGCTGCTGGAACTGCGCGCCGCGGTCGAGGCAGCCTGCGGGCAGCGCTTCAACAGCGTGCTGCTGAACCTGTATCGCAACGAGCGCGACAGCATGGGCATGCACAGCGACGACGAGCCGGAACTGGGCCCGGCGCCCGTCATCGCCTCGCTCAGCTTCGGCGCCACCCGCACCCTGGTGCTGCGGCACAAGCGTGACAAGCAGGTCCTGCGCCTGCCCTTGACCGATGGCAGCCTGCTGCTGATGGCCGGCGCCACCCAGCAGAACTGGCTGCACGGCATCAACAAATCCACCCGTCCCCTTGGCGCGCGCATCAACCTGACATTCAGGTATATCGCTTAATTTTGCGGCATCGTAGGCGATCCTGGCCTTAAAATAACTGAACCATTAGTCAGTTATGTTACATTCGCTTACGAATCTTACGGAAAACCGACTGTGCACCTACCTGTGGCAATGCTATCTTGGACACATCGCGATTCATTGCGCATCGCGAGCCAGTCCACAACGTCATAAAGGATTCTCGTATGAAAAAGCTTATTTTTGCACTGATTGCAGCAAGTACCGCGATGGCAGCCGCCCAGGCCCAGAACATGACGCCACAGCGTGCCTACATCGGCGCCGGCGTGGCCACCGTCGAGAGCGATTATTCGATTCCCGGCGCCACCAATGTCACCAGCAGCGGCTACAAGGGTTCCGGTAAAGTCTTCGGCGGTGTCGAACTCGACCAGACCTTCGGTGTCGAAGCCGGCTACACCGACTTCCGCAAGTCGCGCGCCAACTACAATCGGAATAACGTGAATGGCGTTGCTGTCACCGACGGCTACGGCGCTTACGTGGCCGGCAAGGCGACCATGCCGCTCAACGAGCGCACCGGTCTCTACGGCAAGCTGGGCGTTGCCCACACCAAGCGCGAAATGACCGCCAACACCCCGGGCGTTGCCCGCAAACTGAGCGATAACGCCGTGTATGCTGGCGTCGGCCTGCAGCACGCCGTGAACGAGCAAGTCTCGCTGATCGCCGAGTACGAGCGCTACGGCAAGAAGGCGGACTTTGGTCCGAAGCCGGACGTCCTGACCATCGGCGCCAAGTACAACTTCTAAGCAATTAATTGCTGTCGTAAAAAAAAGGGCCTGCGGGCCCTTTTTCTGTTGTTCTACTGGATAGGCGGCAGCGCCCCGATGCTTGCCGGCCGCGCCATCGCCCAGGGCGGCAAGACCGGCGCCATGTCCGTCTCGCGCGCCGTCAAGCCCGAAGAGACAAAGCGGTGCACCGACGACCAGGGCCAGTCGCAAGCGGATGGGCACAGGCCGTGGCGCACCGGGTTGGTGTGCATGTAGTCGATCAGTGCGGCATAGTCGGCGTCGCCGGCGACGCGGAACTCCTGGTACTGGCGTTCCCAGATGGCGCCTTCAAGCGCGGCGCCGGCGCCGGGGAAAGACTTGCGCAGGGCTTTCGAAAACGCGATTTTTACCGCGCGCCAGCGGCTCGAGCAGTCGTGGTCGCCCGGCGGCAGCGTCCACATCGCGTGGGCATGGTCGGGCAGCACAACCCAGCCGTCGACATGAAACGGGCGCTTTACCCGTGCCTGGCGGATGGCTTCGCCGAAGGCGGAAATATGGTCGGTCAACAGGGTGCTGCCACGGTCGAGCAGACGGACCGTGAAGAAGAAGGTTCCACCAGGAACCCGATTGTCGCGGTAGTGGGTCATGGGCAAAGTGTGCCAATCGAGGAGGCTCGCCATGTCGATTGGCGCAAAAGGGAGGCAGGAACTATTTGCCTCATCAGCAATCGATTCTACACACGACTTTTCATCGACCGCGTTCCATTTCCGCGCGAAAATTAAACCCGACCGTGCGCGCAAAAAAAAGCCCGGCATTGCCGGGCTTGCGCTCCCAAAAGAGCATTCTCGCGCAACGCGCTGGTAACAATCAGGTCGTCAGCGGCTTGTAGCGAATCCGCTTCGGCTTGGCGCCTTCTTCGCCGAGGCGTTTCTTCTTGTCGGCTTCGTATTCCTGGTAGTTACCGTCGAAGAAGGTCACCTGCGAATTGCCCTCGAAGGCCAGGATGTGGGTCGCAATCCGGTCCAGGAACCAGCGATCGTGCGAAATGACCATCACGCTGCCGGCGAATTCCAGTAAGGCGTCTTCCAGCGCGCGCAGGGTTTCCACGTCGAGGTCGTTCGACGGTTCGTCCAGCAGCAGGACGTTGCCGCCTTGCAGCAGCGTCTTTGCCAGGTGCAGGCGTCCCCGTTCGCCACCCGACAGGTTGCCGACGATCTTGTTCTGGTCCGAACCCTTGAAATTGAAGCGGCCCAGGTAGGCGCGCGACGGCATTTCGAAACGGCCGACGCTGAGCATGTCGGCGCCGCCGGTGACGTCTTCGAACACGCTCTTATTGTTGGCCAGGTCGTCGCGGTGCTGGTCGACCAGCGAGATGCGGGCCGTCTGGCCGATGGCGACTTCGCCGCTGTCCGGTTGTTCCTTGCCCGAAATCATCTTGAACAGGGTCGACTTACCGGCGCCGTTCGGGCCGATGATGCCGACGATGGCGCCAGGCGGCACGGTAAACGACACGTTGTCGAGCAGCAGGCGGTCGCCAAAGGCTTTCGAGACGTTCTTGAATTCGATGACTTCGTTGCCCAGGCGTTCCGCGACCGGAATAAAGATCTCCTGGGTCTCGTTGCGCTTCTGGTATTCGAATTCGGACAGTTCGTTGAAGCGCGCCAGGCGTGCCTTCGATTTCGCTTGTCGCGCCTTTGGATTCTGGCGCGACCATTCGAGTTCCTTCTGCAGCGCGCGCTGGCGGGCCGACTCGGTCGACTCTTCCTGCTTCAAACGCGCCTGCTTCTGGTCGAGCCAGGAGCTGTAATTGCCTTTCCACGGGATGCCCGAACCGCGGTCCAGTTCCAGGATCCATTCGGCGGCATTGTCCAGGAAGTAACGGTCGTGGGTGATGCCGACCACGGTGCCCGGGAAGCGCAGCAGGAATTGCTCGAGCCACTCGACCGACTCGGCGTCCAGGTGGTTGGTCGGCTCATCGAGCAGCAGCATGTCGGGCTTGGAGAGCAGCAGTTTGCACAGCGCCACGCGGCGCTTCTCGCCACCCGACAAGACGGCGATCTTGGCATCCCAGGGCGGCAGGCGCAGCGCATCGGCAGCCATTTCCAGCTGCAGGTTCAAATTGCCGCCATCGGACGACGAAATGATCGATTCCAGGCGTTCCTGCTCCTTGGCGAGGGCGTCGAAGTCGGCGTCTTCTTCCGCATAGGCGGCGTACACGGCTTCCAGCTTGGCTTGCGCCTCGAACACTTCACCCAGGCCCGATTCGACTTCCTGGCGCACGGTCTTTTCCGGGTCGAGCTGGGGTTCCTGGGGCAGGTAGCCGATGTTCAGGCCCGGCATCGGGCGTGCTTCGCCCTGGATGTCGGTATCGATGCCGGCCATGATTTTCAGCAAGGTCGACTTGCCCGAGCCGTTCAGGCCCAGCACGCCGATCTTCGCACCCGGGAAGAAGGACAGCGAGATATCTTTCAGGATCTGGCGTTTCGGCGGGACGATTTTGCCCACGCGGTTCATGGTATAGACGTAATTGGCCATTTTTTTTGTCAGTAGAAAATCAAGGTGCACAGGATACGATAGAAGGGCCCCGGGGGGCACCCCTTAGCAGAACTTACTGCGAAACTTTTGGCTGCGGCGCCGGACCGGCCGCAAGCGTGGCGCGGCGATGGCGCAGCAGTCCCTCGCCCGCGAACAGCAGCAGCGCGGTCCAGATCAGCACGAAGCCGACCAGGCGGTCCGCCGTGAACGCTTCCTTGAACAGCAGCACGCCGAGCAGGAATTGCATGGTCGGCGACAGGTATTGCAGCAAACCCAGAATCGACATCGGAATCTGGCGCGCGCCGCTGGCGAACAGCAGCAGCGGGATCGCCGTGATCGGCCCGGCCGCGACCAGCAGCAGGCGCGTCGTGTCGGAGGGGGTATTTACGAAGGTGTTCTGGCCGTTGACGGTTAAATAGACCAGATAGGCGGCGGCGATCGGGAACAGCACCATGGTTTCGAAGGACAGGCCTTCGAGGGGACCCAGTGCCGCGGTCTTGCGCAGCAGGCCGTAGGCGCCGAAGGAGGCGGCCAGGAACAGGGCAATCCAGGGCACCGTGCCGGTCTGCCAGGTCAGCCAGGCCACGCCGAGGGCGGCCAGGCCGATCGCCGTCCACTGCACCGGGCGCAGGCGCTCTTTCAAGATCAGGTAGCCCAGCATGATATTGACCAGCGGATTAATGAAATAGCCGAGGCTGGCCTCGATCACATGGCCGTTGTTGACCGACCAGATATACACCAGCCAGTTTGCGCTGAGCAGCACAGCCGAGGCGACGAAGCTCCAGAACACGCGCGGCTGGCGCACCTGCCCGAGCCAGCGCCACTGGCGCCGCAATCCCAGCACGATCAACAGGAAGGCCAGGCACCACAGCACGCGATGCGCCAGGATCTGCAGCGCCGGCACGTCGTTCAAGGCGTGAAAGTAAATCGGGAACAGGCCCCAGCACAGGAAGGCCAGGGCGGCGGAAAGGATGCCGGTACGCATGGGGAAAGGGAGAATGGGGAGGGAGCGCATTATCTCCGATATGGCAGGGCCCTGCTGGCGCAGCTCTCATTTGCAGAGGTGTATGATGCCTGACGAAATCTACTTGCTAATTTGTTCTCGATCTTTTATGGTGCGGTGCACAAGAACCCAGGAATGGTGCAATTTTGACGTCTGATAATAAAAAGAGCGGCATCGCGGCACTGACCCTGTCCGCCGTCGGTATCGTGTATGGCGACATCGGCACCAGCCCCCTGTACACCCTGCGCGCCATCTTCGACCCCGAACACGGCCTGGCGCTGACGACGCCCAACATCCTCGGCATCATTTCCCTGATTTTCTGGAGCCTGACGATCATCGTCTCGCTCAAGTACGTGACGCTGGTGCTGCGCGCTGATAACCGCAGCGAGGGCGGCATCATGGCCCTGATGGCGCTGGCCCTGAACTCCGTCACGCGCTATTCGCGCTGGCACTTTCCGCTGCTCGTCATCGGCGTGCTCGGCGCCACCATGTTCTATGGCGACAGCGTCATCACCCCGGCCATTTCCGTGCTGGGCGCGATCGAAGGGCTGGAAGTGGCGGCGCCCGGCATGAGCCATTACGTGGTGCCGCTCGCCATCGTCGTGCTGGTGGCGCTCTACAGCGTGCAGCGCCACGGCACCGCCGGCATCGGCCGCTTTTTCGGGCCGGTGATGCTGGTCTGGTTCCTCAGCCTGGCCGCAATGGGGATCGTCAACATCATCGCGTCGCCGGTGATCCTGAACGCGCTCAATCCCTGGCATGCGCTGCGCTTCATGCTCGAGAATCAATTCCTGGCCTTTGTTGCCCTCGGTGCGGTGGTGCTGGCCGTGACCGGCGCCGAAGCGCTGTATGCCGACATGGGGCATTTCGGCAAGCGCCCGATCCGCCTGGCCTGGTTCATGATCGCCTTCCCGGCGCTGACGCTGAATTATCTCGGCCAGGGCGGCTTGCTGATCGCCGACCCGAGCGCGATCGACAATCCCTTCTTCCACCAGCTCGGCACCTGGAGCGTGATTCCCCTCGTGATCCTGTCGACCATGGCCGCCGTGATCGCCTCGCAGGCGACGATTTCCGGCACCTATTCGATGACCAAGCAAGCCATCGCCCTGGGCCTGTTGCCGCGCATGCGCATCCTGCACACCTCGGAAAGCCAGATCGGGCAAATCTATATTCCGGCCGTGAACTGGCTGCAGCTGGCCGTGGTGCTGATTGCCGTGATCGGCTTCGGTTCCTCGGAGGAGCTGGCCGGCGCCTACGGCATCGCCGTCACCGCGACCATGATGGCCACCACCATCCTGACCTTCTTCGTTACCCGCTACCGCTGGAAACTGCCGCTGGTGCTGTGCTTCGGCGCGACCGGCTTTTTCCTGGTGATCGACATCATGCTGTTCTCGTCGACGGCCTTGAAGCTGTTCCACGGCGGCTGGTTCCCGCTGCTGCTGGGCGCGGTGCTGCTGACCGGCATGCTGACCTGGAAGCGCGGCCGCGAGCTGGTCTTCGAGAACCTGGAAAAGCACGCGATTCCGCTCGACGCCTTTTTGCAATCGCTGTTCGTGGGGCCGCCGACGCGCGTGCACGGCACCGCGATTTTCCTGCGCGGCGAAACCGACGGCGTGCCGCATGCGCTGCTGCACAACCTCTTGCATAACAAGGTGCTGCACGAGCGCGTGGTGTTCCTAACGGTGCACATCAAAGAGGAACCCTGGGTGCTGCCGGAAGAGCAGGTGCAGGTGATGGAGCTGGGCCACAACTGCTTCCAGCTGAACGTGTATTACGGGTTCAAGGACGAGCCCGACATTCCGGGCCTGATGGCCTATTGCGCCGAGCTCGGGCTGCCCTTCGAGATGATGGAGACCTCGTTCTTCATCGCCCGCCAGACCGTGGTTTCGGCGCCCGGCGGCGGCATGTCGCCATGGCGCGAACACTTGTTCGTGACGATGTCGCGCAATGCGCGCGGCGCCGCCGACTATTACCAGATCCCAACCAACCGCGTGATCGAACTCGGTACGCAAGTCGAGATCTGATCACGCAGCTAACTGATTATCCTGTTGAGAGAATTGTCGATGCAAATGAAACTGAGCTTCCTCGCCGCCGCCTGCGCGGCCGTCCTGAGCCTCTCCGCCTGCGGCGGCGGCGGTGACGACAACGGTGCGGCACCCATTGCCGTCGCCAGCCCGGCGTCCCTTGGCAGCACCGACAGCGTCGTCGGCACCGGCGCCACCGCAGCGGTGGGAAACCGCATCACGGTCGCCTACACCGGCTGGCTGTACAGCACCAGCGCGGCGAACAACAAGGGCACGCAGTTCGACAGCGGCACCATCACCTTCACGCTCGGCCGCGGCGAAGTGATCCCCGGCTGGGACCAGGGCCTGGCCGGCATGAAGGTCGGCGGCAAGCGCACCCTTGCCATTCCCGCCAGCCTGGCCTATGGCAGCAGCGGCAGGGGAGCGATTCCGCCGAATGCCGGGCTGGTGTTCGACGTCGAGCTGATCCGCGTCGAGTAATCTAGCGCAGCATGTCGATGTGCATGATGCCGTCTTCGTCGTAGGGCGCGGAGACGGTGTCGAAGCCGAAGGCCTGGTAAAACGCTTCCAGGTATTGCTGGGCGCCGATGCGGATGCGGTGGCCCGGATGCAGCTGTTCGGCGTACTGGATGCCGTGCGCCAGCAGTTCGCGGCCGACGCCGCCGCGGCGCGCGTCGTTCGTGGTCAGGACGCGGCCGAGCGACATCTCGGTGTATTTCGCGCCCGGCGCCAGGCAGCGCAGGTAGGCCACCAGCACGCGCCGCCCGCCGATCTCGCGCCAGCCCAGCAGGTGGTGCGCATCGAGGTCGTAGCCGTCGATGTCGGGGTAGAGACAGGCCTGCTCCAGGATGAACACTTGCTGGCGTTGGGCCAGTACTTCGTACAGCTCGGCGCCGGAGAGTTCGGCGAAGCTGCACCATTGCCAGTCGATCGAAGGGGTTTTTTGCATGATTGTTGAGGTTTAATTCGTTGTTTCGAAACCTTCGAGCACGTTGACCAGGTTCGTGCCGACGTCCGCCGCTGCGTGTCCGCCTTCGAACACGAAGGCGGTCGGCAGGCCGAGCCAGGAGAGGCGTTCGCCAAGGCGCAGGAAGTCGCCGCTGGCCAGGCCGAAGCCGGTATGTCCCGCGCCGGTGTCGATGCCGAGCGAGACCACCAGCGCGTCGGGCGCAAACATGCCGAGCCGGAGGCAGGCCGTTTCCAGCGCCGCGAACCAGTGCGCAGGGGACGCGCCGCGCGCCAGCGGTAAATTGATGTTGTAGCCGAGGCCCTCGCCGGCGCCGGTTTCGTCCAGGTGGCCTAGATAAAACGGGTAGTCGCTGCGCGGGTCGGCGTGGAGTGAAATAAACAGCACGTCGCTGCGGCCATAGAAAATGCCTTGCGTGCCGTTGCCGTGGTGGTAGCCGAGGTCGAGGATCGCGACGCGCCGCATGCCGTCGTCGAGCAGGTGCTGGGCGGCCAGCGCCGCATTGTTCAGGAAGCAGCCGCCGCCGAAAAAATCGGCGCCGGCATGGTGGCCGGCGGGACGGGTCAGCGCAAAGCTGCCGCGCTGACCCAGGCGCAGCGCGTGCGCGGCGTTGATGGCGCAGTCGGCGCCGGTCTTGGCGGCGTTCCAGGTGCCGCTGCCCAGGGGTGTGGCATCCATCGAATACAGGCCCAGGCGGGCCTGGAAATTGTCCGGCTCGAGGTCGCTGCGCAGGGTGCGGATCGGCCAGTTGGAGGCGGCCGCGTCGCGCTCGAGGTTGCCCGGGTCGAGCGCGGTCCACTCGCTCCAGGCGCTGCGCAGGAAATGCAGGTAACGCGGGCTGTGGATGCGTTCGAGCGAGACCAGCGAGGCGCGGTGCGGGGTCACGATCTCGCCCAGGCCGCGGCGCTGCAGTTCGCTCAGGACCAGGCTTACTTGTTCAGCTTGCTCGACTTGCCCGCGGTGCTGGGCATGGTGTTCATTATAAAAAGTGAGCAAGGCAGCCCCGGTGCAGGATTATTGATTACCGCACAGTGTACTGCTGTTATAAGCGGCAACGAAATCATCGAAACCCACCGTGTCGCTGCTCTCGATGATCGCCTGCTGGGCCAGCGAGTCGGCGGCCTGTTCGGCGAACGCCGCTTCCTCGGCCGGCATCAAGGGGCTTTCGCGGAAATAGGCGGCGTGCAGTTCGCTCTGGCGCAGCCCGAAAGCGGCCGCCGAACCGAGGGCGCGCACTTCTTCCAGCACGCGCGCCGACGGCGTTCTGGACGGGTCGGCGACCTTCGCCTTTTGCAGCGCCAGCGCCGCTTCGTGCACGCCGGACTCGTTGTGCTCGGCGTCGAGCAGGCGCGCCAGCGGGCGGATACGCTCGATCAGCTCGTCGGCCCAGGCCTGCAGCGGCACTTCCTCGCCGTCGCGCGTCAGCGTCAAGCCCGGACGCCGGCCTTCCTTGACGGTGCGGGCGAAATTGCGGGCGTGGATCTCGCCTTCGGCCGCGCTGATCATCGGGCTGGCGTCGAGCGCGCAGAAAAGTAAAAAAGCGTCGAGGAAGCGGCCGGTTTCGATGCCGATGCCGATCGGCTCGAAGGGGTCGACGTCGAGGCAGCGCACCTCGATGTATTGCACGCCGCGGTTGCACAGCGCCTGCACCGGACGCTCGCCGGTGCGGATCACGCGCTTCGGGCGGATCGTCGAATAGTATTCGTTCTCGATCTGCAGCACGTTGGTCGACAGCTGGATCCATTCGCCGTCGCGCTTGGTGCCCAGCGCCGCATACGGCGCGTAGGGGCGGTTCACCGCGTCCATCAGGCTGGTGACATAGCTTTCCAGGCTGTTCTCGTGCGGGCGCAGGCCGGACTGGGCGTCGTTCTGGTAACCCAGGTCGCTCATGCGCAGGCTGGTCGCATACGGCAGGAACAGGGTGTCCTCGGACAGCGTCTCGAGCGCATGCGGGCGGCCGCGCAGGAAGCTTTTGGTGAGCGCCGGCGAGGCGCCGAACAGGTACATCAGCAGCCAGGCATGGCGCCGGAAGTTGCGGATGGTGGCGATATAGCTTTCGGACTGGAAGTCGCGCAGCGCATTGCGGCGCTCCTCGGGAATCCCGTCGTTTTCGCGGATCACCTGCCACAGCTGTTCCGGCAGCGAATAGTTGTAGTGGATGCCGGCGATGCACTGCATCGCCTTGCCGTAACGCAGGGCCAGGCCGCGCCGGTACACGTGCTTGAGCATGCCGATATTCGACTTGCCGTACCAGCCGATCTCGATGTCTTCCTCGGGCGGCAGCTCGCCCGGCATCGATTCGCTCCACAGCATCTCGTCGCCCAGCTTCGCATACGCGAAACGGTGGATCGCATCGAGGCGGTGCAGGGCCAGGCCGATGTCGTGCTCGGCCGGCGTGATGAATTCGAGCAGCGCTTCGGCGTAGTCGGTGGTGATCTGCGGATGGGTCAGCGCCGAGCCAAGCTGGACCGGATGAGGCGTGCGCGCGAGCCGGCCCTCGCGGTCGATGCGCAGGGTTTCGCGTTCGATGCCGCGCAGGCCCTGGCCAAGCAGGGCGCGGTGGGCGTCGTCGTCCAGCAGGGCGAGGCGACGGGTCAGTTGGTTCGACACGGGTGTTTCCTTTCTTATACTGCTCTATCAATTGGTGCAGAGAGTAACCGAAAATGCGCCGGCGTGTCGGCGGCCGGCCGATTTCTGATGGGCTGCCTGCGGGGCCGCCCAGGGCTCAATCGGCCTTGCCGGCGGCAGCGGCGGCCGGCTTGTCGGGCGCGGGCAGTTGCGCTGCCAGCCAGGCCTCCATTTCGCGCTCGAGCAGCGCCAGCGGCAGCGCGCCATTGCCCAGCAGTGCATCGTGGAAGCGGCGCGGATCGAAGCGCTCGCCGAGTGCGCTCTGGGCGCGCTCGCGCAAGGCCTGGATGCGCAGCTGGCCCGCTTTATAGCTGAGCGCCTGCGCCGGTTCGGCGATGTAGCGGTCGACCTCGATTTCGTTGTCCGGCGCGGCGTTGGCAGTATTCGCATTCAGGTAGTCGATCGCCTGCGCGCGCGTCCAGCCGAGTGCGTGGATGCCGGTGTCGACCACCAGCCGTGCGGCGCGGAACATGTCGTCGTTCAGGTAGCCGAAGCGCGAAAACGGATCGCGGAACAGACCCAGCTCCGGCCCCAGGCCTTCGGCATAAGTCGCCCAGCCTTCGCCGAAAGCGTCGTCCCAGCGGTGGCGCCGGAAGGCCGGCAGCTCGCGCAGGGCCTGGGCGCGCGCCACCTGCAGGTGGTGGCCGGGCAGCGCCTCGTGCAGCGCCAGGGTCTCGACTTCCCACAGCGGGTGGGCGGCGAGGCGCCCGGTATTGACCACCAGCGCCGCGCTGCGCCCAGGCGTGCCGGCTTCGTAATAGGCCGCCACCTGCCCGGCCGCGCCAGGCTGGCCGAGCCGCTTGACGCCGATCGGGTCAAGGGGAATCGTGCCGAACAGCGCCGGCAGGCGCGCGCTGGCGCGCTCGATGACGCGGCGGTAGCGGCCCAGCAGCAGCTCGGGGTCGCGCGCGAACAGGCGCCGGTCGCTGCGCGCAAAAGCCAGGAACTGCGGCAGGCTGCCTTTGAAACCGGTACGCCGGATGACCGGGAGCATGGCGGCGCGGATGCGCGCCACTTCCTTCAGGCCGAGGGCGTGCAGTTGCGCGGGCGTCATTTCGCTGCCGCTGGCGCGGCGGGCGAGGAAGGCGTAATAGCCGGGACCGCCCGGCAGGCTGCCCGCGCCGGGCGCCTCGCGCGCCGCCGCCAGGTAGTCGGTGCGCACGAAGTCTTCCAGCTTGCGCAGCGCCGGCGCCGCGCTCTCCGTCAGCGCGGCCCTGCCGGCGGCGGCCAGTTCGGCGCGCAGTGCCGGCTCGATGGCGGCGGGCATGCGTTTGAAAGGCGCCGCCAGCGGGCCGTCCTGCAGCCTGGCGCGCATCGCGCGCAGCAGCTCGGGTACGGCGCGCACGCTCGATTTCGGCGCCGTCCAGCCGGTGCGCATGCCTTCTTTCAGCTGCTCGATCAAGCCGTCGGTGTGCGCCGGCAGCGCCTGCAGGCGGGCGATGTAGTTGCGGTAGTCGACAGCGGTGGCGAACGGCGTTTGCGCCACCAGCCGCGGCAGGCGTACGTGCGGGCCGTCCCAGGCAGTGATCGGCTGCGGGTCGAAAGGGTGGAAGGCCAGCAGGGCCAGCTGGCGCTCCTTGTCGAAGATGAAGAGCTCGAGCGAGAGCCGCTCCTGCGCGCTCAAGGTCTCGCGCTCGATGGCGCGTGCTTCCTCGAGCATGGTTTTTGCAGTGTCGCGTGCGGCGCGGCTGGCGGCCAGCGAGGTGTCGGACAGGCGGTCGTTATGGCGCCGCTCGCCGAGCGTGGTCGCGAATTCGGGGCGCGTCTGCAACTGCCATTGCCAGTCGCGCTCGAACAGGGCCGCGGCCTGCCCGGACGCATCCTTGTCCTGGGCGCCCGGTGCGGGGCCGTGGAACAGGGCAGTGGTGAGGGCGAGGAGGGCGAGGTGGCGTCGCATCGGGCCTTAATCCCGCTTGCCGCCGCTGACGCGTTCGATGCCGCCGAGGTCGCGCCAGCTTTGCACCTGCGTGTAGCCGGCCTCCAGCAGCAAGTCGCGTACCGCCGCGGCCTGGTCGTAGCCATGCTCGAGCAGCAGCCAGCCGCCGGCCGCCAGGTGGCGGGCCGCACCCTGGATAATCGTGCGCAGCGCCGACAGGCCATCGGCGCCATCGGTCAGCGCGCCATTCGGCTCGAAGCGCAAATCTCCCTGCGCCAGGTGTGCGTCGCCGGCCGCGATGTACGGCGGGTTCGAGGCGATCAGCTCGAACTGCTCCGCGCCTAGCGCCGCGAACCAGTCGCTGCGGAGTAAGCGTATTTTGGCCCCGTTGGCGGCGGCATTCGCTTGCGCCACCTCCAGCGCCGCGTCGCTGACGTCAAGCGCCGTGACCTGCGCGTCGGGCCTGGTATGGGCGATGGCGACGGCAATGGCGCCGCTGCCGGTGCCCATGTCGAGCAGGCGCGCGCCGGGAGTCAGGCGTTCCAGCGCCAGTTCGACGATCAGTTCGGTATCGGGACGGGGAATCAGCACCGCCGGGTTGACCTGGAAGGGCAGGCCAAAAAATTCCCGCTGGCCGACGATATAGGCGATCGGTTCGCCGTTCAGGCGCCGTTCGAGCAGGCTGGATAACTGCGCCGTTTCCGCTTCGGTCAGCACGCGCTCGGAGCCGGTGATCAGCCCGACCCGGGTGAGGCCCAGCACCTGGCACAGCAAGATGCGGTTTTCCAGCGCCTCCAATGGCAGGCCGGCCTGCAGCGCACCGACCGTGGCGCCGGCGGCGAGCTTCATCGCGCCCGGCGCGCCGACACCAGCACCCAGACCAAGGCCAGCGTCAGCAGCACGAACCAGACGGCCGACCACTGCGGGATCGACAGGCCGAACAGGGTGTCGCGCGCGTCCTGGCACAGGCCCTCCGCGCGGAACATCCAGGGCAGGAATTCAGCCGTCGGGATTTTGTTCAGCGTCGTTTCCATCGGATCGATACCGCAGGAAAAGCCGGGATTGGCCAGCACGTACAGGTGCTTGCCGACCACCCCCAGGCCGCCCAGCGCGGCCAGCAGGGCGACCGCGGCGCCGGCGCGCAGCTTGCCGGAGAGCGCCCCTGCCAAGGCGGCGATGCCGACGCCCAGGAACAGGTAGCGCTGGATCACGCATAAGGGACACGGCATCATGTCCTTCGCATGCTGCAGGTAGAGGGCGGCGCCGATCAGGGCGAAGCTGACGAGGGCGATGGTCAACAGGGCGGAGCGGGAACGGGGCATCTCGATGGGGCTTTCGTGGTCAGGGAGCAAACAATGGAGGATTCTCGCACACCCCGGCGGCGGCGTTCAATCGGCCAGCGCCGCCAGCAATTCCGCCTGGTGCTCGGCGGCCAGCGCGTTGGTCAGATCGAGCAGGTCGCCGTCCATGATGAAATCGAGTTTGTACAACGTCAGGTTGATGCGGTGGTCGGTCAATCTCCCTTGCGGGAAGTTGTAGGTGCGGATGCGCTCGCTTCGGTCGCCCGAGCCGATCAGGCTTTTGCGGGTGGCCGCTTCCTGCGACTGCTGCGCGCGCAACTGCACGTCCTTGATGCGCGCGGCCAGCACCTTCATTGCTTGCGCCTTGTTCTTGTGCTGGCTGCGGTCGTCCTGGCATTCGACCACGATCCCGGTTGGCAGGTGCGTCAGGCGCACGGCCGAATCGGTCTTGTTGATGTGCTGCCCGCCGGCGCCCGAAGCGCGGTAGGTGTCGATGCGCAGGTCGGCCGGGTTGATGTTGACGTCTTCGACTTCGTCGGCCTCGGGCATCACCGCCACCGTGCAGGCCGAGGTGTGGATGCGGCCCTGGGTTTCGGTGGTCGGCACCCGCTGCACGCGGTGTCCGCCGGACTCGAATTTCAGCTTCGAGTACACGCCGTTGCCGATCACGCGCACGATCACTTCGCGGTAGCCGCCCAGGTCCGAACTCGACTCCGACACCATCTCCACTTGCCAGCGATTGCGTTCGGCAAAGCGCGTGTACATGCGCAGCAAATCCCCCGCGAACAGGGCCGACTCGTCGCCGCCGGTGCCGGCGCGGATCTCGAGAAAGATGTTGCGCTCGTCGTTTTCGTCCTTCGGCAGCAGCATCTTTTGCAGGTCGAGGTCGAGCGCGGCCAGGCGCGCCCTGGCCGACTCGATTTCTTCCTGGGCGAACTCCTTCATTTCCGGATCGGCCAGCATTTCCTGGGCGGCGGCGATGTCGCCGTTGGCGTCCTGGTACTGGCGGTAGAGGGCGACGAGGGGACCGAGTTCGGCATGCTCGCGCGTCATCTTGCGGTAGTTGTCCATGTTGGCGGTGGCGCCTTCATGGGTCAGCAGTTCGTCGATCTCGACCAGGCGGTTGGCCAGTTGGTCCAGCTTGGCCAGCATCGATGGTTTCATAGGCTATTCGGGCAGATAAGGAGGGCAGGGAGGCGCGCGGGCGCCAGGATGCGCCGGGGGCGGCGCCATGCGGGATAAAACCGCTAACGGCGGGTGCGGAACAGCTGCGGCAGCAGGCTGGCCAGGCGCGCGCGTTCGTCGCCCTGGGCGCGGTGCAGCGCCTGCTGCGGGCCGTGCAGGAACTTGGCGGTCAGGCCTTTCGACAGCGCTTCCAGCACCGCCTCCGGATCTTCGCCCCTGGCCAGCAGCCGGCGCGCGCGCTCGAGTTCGGCCATGCGCAAGGCTTCGCTCGACTCGTGCAGTTCCTGGATGACCGGCACCACGGCGCGGTCGCCGACCCAGCTCATGAAGGACTGGACGCGGGTGTCGATGATGGCTTCGGCCTGGGCCACGGCGGCCTGGCGGCTTTCCATCCCGGTCTGCACCACTTGCGCGAGGTCGTCGACGGTGTAGAGAAAAACGTCGTCGAGGCGGCCGGCTTCGGGTTCGATGTCGCGCGGTACCGCCAGGTCGACCATGAAGATCGGGCGGTGGCGGCGCGCCTTGATCGCGCGCTCGACCAGGCCCAGGCCGATCAGCGGCAGGGTCGAGGCGGTGCAGGAGACGACGATGTCGAACTGCGCCAGTTGCTCGGGCAGGTCGGCCAGGCGCATCGCGCGCCCGTTCAGGCGCATGGCGAGCGACTCGCCGCGTTCCATCGTGCGGTTGGCGATGGTGATGGATTTCGGGTGGTGCGCGGCAAAATGGGCTGCGCACAGTTCGATCATTTCGCCGGCGCCGATGAACAGCACGTGCTGGTCGGAGATGCTGTCGAAGATGCGCTGCGACAGGCGCACCGCTGCGGCGGCCATCGAGACGCTGTTGGCGCCGATCGAGGTAGTGCTGCGCACTTCCTTGGCCACCGCGAAGCTGCGCTGGAACAGCTGGTGCAGGTAGGTGCCCAGGCCCCCGGCCTGTTCGGCGGTGCGCACCGCGTCTTTCATCTGGCCGAGGATCTGCGGCTCGCCCAGCACCATCGAATCGAGCCCGGAAGCGACGCGGAAGGCATGGCGCACGCAATCGCCCTGCGGCAGCATGTACAGGTGCGGCCGCAGTTCGGCGAAATTCAGGGCGTGGTAATGGGCCAGGAACTGGGCCGAGGCATCGAGCGGCTCGGGCACGCCGCTCGCGGCATACAGTTCGGTGCGGTTGCAGGTGGAGAGGATGGCCGCTTCGTCGCTGCCGCGATGCTCGCCGCCGCCGAAGCGGCCGAACCATTCGCGCGCCGACCCGACCGCGCGACCGAGCTGCTCGGGCCCGAGCGCGAGCTGCTCGCGCAGCGAGACCGGTGCGGTCGTGTGGTTCAGGCCAACAGCAAGGAGTTGCATTCTGGAGGGGAAAGGAGGGCGGCGTATGTGCACATTATACCTGCATGCCCCCCTGCCTTACATCATGCCCAGTTTTTCCAGCCGATAACCGTAGCTGTACACCGGGACCAGGCGGAAGCCGTTTTCCGGACGCAAGCTGAGCTTGTTACGAACGCGGGACACGTGGGTATCCATGGTGCGCGAGGGCACGGCCGTTTCGCGTACCCATACCGCCTCGTGGATATATGCGCGCGACAAGGGGCGGCCGATATTCCGGAAGAACAGCAGGGCCAGGTAAAACTCTTTCTGGGTGACGTCGATGACGCTGCCGTCTTTTAACAAACGGCCCGGGCGCGTCTCGAAGACGTAGGGGCCGAACTGCAGCTGCTCGGTGCCTGCCTGCGACGGATAGGCGCGCCGCAGCAGGGCCGAGACGCGCGCCACCAGTTCGCCGCGGCGCAGCGGCTTGACGACGTAATCGCCGGCGCCGGCCAGCATGCCGGCCACGATATCGTCCTCGGCCGAGCCGCCGACCAGGAACATCGCCGGCGCGTCGGGCGCCATCTTTTCCTTGGCGCGGCGCAGGATGTCGGCCGCTTCGGGGTCGCCCGCCGGCCAGTCCATGATGAGCAGGTCGGTGCTGTCCTTGCGCATTTGCGCCAGCATGTCCTTCCCGTTGTCGAAGAAATGACAGGTGTGGCCAGCCGCAGTGAGTACCTGGCAGATCAATTCTGCTTGACTACGGTCATTATCTAGGACGGCTATTCTCATGGAGGGCACGTAAGTGTTAAAGTCATACTGTAGGACCACTCCTACACTGTTAAACCGACTATAGCAGACTTTTACAAAATAATGCTACTCGTAAACTTCCATTTTTGATCGAAACTATCCTGTATCACAGCAGGATAGAAAAGTTTTGATATCGCCTAGCCCGGTGCATGCTCAATTTCGACAGTTCTCGATGTAGGAGTGTAGCTTGCCCTGATGCGGCTGAAATGCAACATCCGAAACAAAAAAACAACACAGTTTGATAACGAAAATGCGCTGTGGGTAATATTGAGTGACTGGTACGGGGGTGCTGCGGGAGGGGAGGGGGAAAAGCAAACGGCAGCGCTGGGCGCGCTGCCGTCGGGCTGGACTACGGAAGGGAAGGCCGGATCAGGCGTCCGGCAGCACCACGTTGACGTCAAGCACTTCCAGGTTGCCCTGGCGGTCGAGCGAGATCTTGATGTCGTCCGCGTTGACCTTGGTGTACTTCGAGATCACTTCGATCAGTTCGCGGTGCAGCGCCGGCAGGAAGTCGGGGCCGGTGCGGTTGGTGCGTTCACGTGCGATGATGATCTGCAGCCGTTCCTTGGCCGCGGTCGCGCTCTTCTTCTTTTCGGGGAACAGGAATGAGAGCAAGGCCATGTCATTTTGTCCCAAAAATACGCTTCAGCAGGCCCGGCTTTTCATAGGACGTGAAGCGCAGCGGGCGCTCCTCGCCCAGGAAGCGGGCAACCACGTCCTCGTAGGCTTCGGCCACGTCGGTCCCCTTGAAGTGGATCGCCGGATTGCCCTGGTTCGAGGCGTGCAGCACCGATTCCGATTCCGGGATGATGCCGATCAGCGGAATGCGCAGGATTTCCTGCACGTCCTGGTAGGACAGCATTTCGTCGTTTTCCACGCGCTTCGGCGAATAACGAGTGATCAGCAGGTGCTCCTTGACCGGCTCGCCGCCGGTCTGGGCACGGCGCGACTTGGCCTGGATGATGCCCAGGATGCGGTCCGAATCGCGCACCGACGACACTTCCGGGTTGGTCACGATCAGCGCCTCGTCGGCAAAGGTCAGCGCCATCAGCGCGCCATGCTCGATGCCGGCCGGCGAATCGCAGATGATGAACTCGAAATCCATCTTGACCAGTTCGTTCAGCACGCGCTCGATGCCGTCTTCCGACAGGGCGTCCTTGTCGCGCGTCTGCGAGGCCGGCAGGATGTACAGGTTTTCGCAGTGCTTGTCCTTGATCAGCGCCTGGTTCAGCGTCGCCTCGCCATTCACCACGTTCACCAGGTCGTACACCACGCGCCGTTCGCAGCCCATGATCAGGTCGAGGTTGCGCAGGCCGACGTCGAAGTCCAGCACGGCGGTCTTGTGGCCGCGCAGGGCCAGTCCAGTCGAAAAACTCGCGCTCGAGGTGGTTTTACCCACGCCGCCCTTGCCGGACGTCACAACAATAATTCTTGCCACAAAAATGTCCTTTACAGTAACTGGTCAGTGCCGGGATTACATGCGGTTCGAAACCGGAGTCAGCGATGATATATCGAGCCGGTCGCCAACCAGTCGAATTTGTGCCGGCTGGCGTGCCAGCTCGGCCGGGAAACCGTCGTCGAAGGTGCGGTACACGCCTGCGATCGACACCAGTTCAGGTTGCAGCGACAGGCCGAAGATGCGCGACTCGGCATTCCCCGACGCGCCCGCCAGCGCCCGGCCATGCATCGGCGCATACACGTGGATGCTGCCGTCGGCAATGATTTCGGCGCCATTGTTGACGGCTGCCGTGACGATCAGATCGCAGCCGCGCGCATACACGCGCTGGCCGGCGCGCACCGGGGTGTCGACCACCATCGCCGGCAGCGCCATCGCGGCCGGGGCCGGCTGGGGCTGGGCGGCGGGGGCCGGCGCCGGCGTCGCCACAGCGCTCGCCGCCGTCGCCGCGGCCACATCTTCGCGTGCGCGCTGGCCATTGCCGTCGTCGTCGAGCGCCAGGCCCAGGGCCTTGACGGCCTCGGCCATCTGCGGCGTCGCGCCGCGCACGGCCACTGCGTTCAGGCGGTATTTCTTGAGCAGGTCGACCAGCGCGCGCCAGTCGATATAGCCGCGCTCGGCTGCAATGGCGCCGACGTCGATCACCGCGAATTCATCTTCAAAGAAATCCGAGGTGCCACCGGTCATCTGCTGGAGCGCCGCATCGATGGCAATCGTGTCGCTCGAGTGCAGGATCGCCGAGATGGCGACGACCGTGGAGATCTTGATTTCGATGGGCAATGAAGACGGGGTTTTCGACATAAACAGTTCAGGTTGGATTAGCCCGTGCATTCTACTGTGAAATTTGCTGAAAAGGACAGCACACGTCTAATCATTCCTGGGGGCAATAATAGAGTGTTTCGTTCCGTATTTTGCCCGCCATGGCTGTTTGGAAACCCTCTGTCAACGCTGCGGAGATACAGGTTGTTTTCTGTGAATAAGCTGATAAGATTGACTTCGCTCAAACGCGCACGTGGGCTCGAAATTACCATGCGGGTTTCTGCCGCACCGCTATCAATCCTGGCCAAGCCAGACACCGGAGACAGCAATGGAAGACGTCGTCATCGTAGCCGCGGGCCGCACCGCGGTCGGCAAATTCGGCGGGTCGCTCGCCAAGATTCCCGCCGCCGAACTGGGCGCGCAGGTAATTCGCCAGTTGCTCGCGCAAACCGGCATCGACCCCGCCAGCATCAGCGAAGTGATCCTCGGCCAGGTGCTCACCGCCGGCGCCGGCCAGAACCCCGCACGCCAGGCCGTCATCAAGGGCGGGCTGCCCGACATGGTGCCGGCCTACACCATCAACAAGGTCTGCGGCAGCGGCCTGAAGGCCACCCACCTGGCGACCCAGGCAATCCGCTGCGGCGACGCCAGCATCGTCATCGCCGGCGGCCAGGAAAACATGAGCGCCTCGCCGCACGTGCTCAATGGCTCGCGCGACGGCTTCCGCATGGGCGACGCAAAACTGGTCGACACCATGATCGTCGACGGCCTGTGGGACGTCTATAACCAGTACCACATGGGCGTCACCGCCGAGAACGTCGCACGCAAGTACGACATCTCGCGCGCCGAGCAGGACGAGTTCGCGCTACAGTCGCAACTGAAGGCAGAGGCTGCGCAAAAGGCGGGCAAATTCAAGGATGAAATCATTCCGATCGAAATCCCCTCGAAAAAGGGCGCCGTCGTGTTCGACACCGACGAATACCCGAAGCTCGGCAGCACCATCGAGGCCCTGTCCAGCCTGCGCCCGGCATTCAACAAGGAAGGCAGCGTCACCGCCGGTAACGCTTCCGGCCTGAACGACGGCGCGGCCGCCGTGATCATGATGAGCGCCTCGAAAGCGCGCGAGCTGGGCCTGACCCCGCTGGCACGCATCAAGGCTTACGCATCGTCGGGCCTGGACCCGACCATCATGGGCATGGGCCCGGTATCGGCCTCGCGCCTGTGCCTGCAAAAGGCCGGCTGGACCCACGACCAGGTCGACCTGATGGAAATTAACGAAGCTTTTGCGGCGCAGGCGCTGGCCGTGAACAAGGAAATGGGCTGGGACACGTCGAAGATCAACGTCAACGGCGGCGCGATCGCCCTCGGCCACCCGATCGGCGCGTCCGGCGCGCGCGTGCTGGTGACCTTGCTGCACGAAATGAAGCGGCGCGACGCCAAGCGCGGCCTGGCCAGCCTGTGCATCGGCGGCGGGATGGGCGTGGCGCTGGCGGTCGAGCGCGACTGAAGAACAAAAGAAAAGCTTTTTTACGCACGTATCGGGGCCTTGAGAAACCGTAGCGAGCGGAAGGAGTGTTGCTCGAGTCACCAAGGTGTCGCGGCTGTACGCATGTACAGCGAGCATCGCAGAGCGATAATCCGACGCGCAGTAGGTTTATCAAGGGCCCAACCACATAAAAACAGAGGAGATGACAATGGCACGAGTAGCACTGGTAACTGGCGGTATGGGTGGGCTGGGCGAAGCAGTTTGCATCAAGCTGGCGGCGCTCGGCTACACGGTCGTCACGACGCATTCGCCGGGCAGCGGCAAGGTGGACAGCTGGCTGGCATCGATGCGCGAGCAGGGCTTCAACTTCAAGGCCTATCCTTGCGACGTGGCCGACTACGAGTCGGCCCAGGCCTGCGTCAAGCAGGTCGAGCAGGAAGTCGGCCCGGTCGATGTGCTGGTAAATAACGCCGGCATCACGCGCGACATGACCTTCAAGAAGATGGACAAGGTTAATTGGGATGCCGTCATCAAGACCAACCTCGACTCCGTCTTCAACATGACCAAGCCGGTCTGCGACGGCATGGTCGAGCGTGGCTGGGGCCGCATCATCAACATCTCGTCGGTCAACGGCCAGAAGGGCGCCTTCGGCCAGACCAACTACTCGGCAGCCAAGGCCGGCATGCACGGCTTCACCAAGGCGCTGGCGCTGGAAGTGGCGCGCAAGGGCGTGACCGTCAACACCATTTCGCCAGGCTATATCGGCACCAAGATGGTGATGGAGATCCCGTCCGAAGTCCTGGAAAGCAAGATCATTCCGCAGATCCCGATGGGACGCCTGGGCAAGCCCGATGAAGTCGCCGGCCTGGTCGCTTACCTGTCGTCGGACGAAGCCGCCTTCGTTACCGGCGCCAACATCGCCATCAACGGCGGCCAGCACATGTCCTGAGGCAGTCTTGCCGCATCCGAAAGCACTGCCGCGGCAGTGCTTTTTTTATGGTGTGCGCCCCTGACACACGCGAACGTCCGGCCCCCGCCGCCGTTTTTTTGTATCCTGAGGGCTGATCCACTTTGATGACGCCCATGACCATCGATTCCAGCGCCGCCGTGCTCCAGCTACCGAAGGAGTTGCGCTACGAGCATTTCATTCGCCGCGTGGCCGACAGCGGCCGGGTATGGGGCCTGTACCGCGACGGCTGGGCCATCGGCAAGACCGACGACGGCGCCCTCGTGTTCCCGATGTGGCCCACGAACGAACTGGCGCAGCAATGCGCGGTGCTCGAATGGGACGGCTATGCGCCGCACGAATTCGACTTGCAGGAGCTGCTCGACGATTTATTGCCGCAGCTGGAAAGCGACAGCATCCTGCCCGGCATCACCTATACGCCCGACGAGTACGGGTTGACCCCGTCGCACGAGCGCTTGCGCAGTGACCTGCGGGCGCGCCAGCGCCAGGGCAATTAACTAGAGAGAAAGGCGCCATGCACACCCTCCCGCACGACGGCCTGGCCCTGGCCTGGCTCGACGAACAGCTGTTGCAGCCCGGCGTCAAAGGCTTGCCGATCACGGAAGCGCTGCGCCAGGGCGCGCTCGGCCTGCAGGGCTGGAACCTGCTGCATGGCGACGCCAGCTTCCCGGTAGCGATCCTGAAAACGTCGAGCCTGCTGCACAACCTGGCCTGGATGCGCAGCTTCTGCGAGCGCCATGGCGTCACGCTCGCGCCGCACGGCAAGACGACGATGAGCCCGCAGTTATTCGCCGCCCAGCTGGCCAACGGGGCCTGGGGCATCACGCTGGCCACCGCTACCCAGGTGCAGGTGGCGCACCGTTTCGGCGTGCGCCGCGTGCTGCTGGCAAACCAGCTGGTGGGACACAGCGACATCCGCTCGGTGCTGGCGCTGCTGCGCGGCGACCCGGATTTCGAGTGCATCGTGCTGGCCGATTCGCTGGCCGGGGTGGCGCGCCTGGCCGATGCCGTCGGCCTGCACCCCTTGGCGCGGCCACTGCCGGTGCTGGTCGAGCTGGGCCTGGCGGGCAAGCGCGCCGGTTGCCGCACGCCTGAGGAAGCGATTACCGTGGCACGCGCCATCGCCGGCGCGCCCGGCTTGCAGCTGGCCGGCTTCGAAGGCTATGAAGGATTACTTGTCTCGGACGACCGCGGCGCCGACCTGCAGGCGGTCGACGCCTTCCTGGCGCAGCTGGTGGCGCTGGTGCAAGGCGCCGACGACGAAGGATTGTTTACGGGCAGCGAAATCATCCTGTCCGCCGGCGGCTCCTCCTATTTCGACCTGGTGGCGCGCCGTTTCGGTCAGGTCGGCAGCGAGGCTGTTGGATTGTCGCGGCCCTTACGCGCGGTGCTGCGCAGCGGCTGCTACCTGACGAGCGACCATGGCACTTATCACCGTCATTTGCAGGAACTCGACGCACGCGAAGGCGCGCGAGCGGGTGGTGGCTTGCGCCCGGCCCTGGAGGTCTGGTCGATGGTGCAGTCGCGCCCGGAACCGACGCTGGCGATCCTGACGATGGGCAAGCGCGACGCCTCCTACGATGCCGACCTGCCGATTCCGCTGGTGTATCACCGTCCCGGCCCCGGCACGCCGCACCGCTTGCCGGACGGCTGCGCGGTCTTCAAGCTCAACGACCAGCACGCCTATTTGCGGCTGCCGGAAGGGCATCCTGTCTGCGCCGACATGAACGTGGGGGACCTGGTCGGCTGCGGCATCTCCCACCCTTGCACCACCTTCGACAAGTGGCCGCTGCTGCTCTGCGTCGACGACGATTACCAGGTGCGCGGGGCGATCAATACCTGCTTCTGAGACCGCCCGCCGCTTCTGAAAGCGTGTGGCGGTAAGCTACAATCCTTGCTCGATCTTCGAGAGAGCCGCCATGCCCGCCACCCCGCCGTCGCTGTTCCCACCGATACAACCTGTCCGCCACGGCATGCTTCCCGTCGACCAACTGCACACGCTCTACTGGGAAGAGGTGGGCAATCCGAACGGCATCCCGGTGGTGTTCCTGCACGGCGGGCCGGGCGCTGGCCTGTCGCCCCAGCACCGGCGTTTCTTCGACCCGCAAGCCTACCGCATCATCCTGTTCGACCAGCGCGGCGCCGGCAAGTCGACGCCGCTGGGCGAATGGCGGAGCAACACGACCCAACTGCTGATCGAGGACATCGAACGCCTGCGCACGCTGTTCGGCATCGACCGCTGGCTCGTCTTCGGCGGCTCCTGGGGCTCGACGCTGGCACTGGCCTACGGCGAGGCGCATCCCGAGCGCTGCCTCGGCTTCGTGCTGCGCGGGATCTTCCTGTGCACGCCCGCCGAAGTCGACTGGTTTCTGCATGGCATCGAGTGGTTTTATCCGGAACTGTACGAGGAATTCGTGGCCCCGATCCCGATCGCCGAACGCGACCAGCTGCTGCAGGCCTACACCCGCCGCCTGCTGAGCGACGATCCCGCCGTGTACTGGCCGGCCGCGCGCGCCTGGAGCCGTTTCGAGGGCCGCCGCGTGTTCCTGCTGCCGCAAGAAGAAGAGCAGCCGTCCGATACGCTCGATCTCGGGGTCGGCCGGCTCGAGGCCCACTACATGGCAAACGGCGCCTTTCTGTCCGAAGACCAGCTGGTGCGCAATATCGGGCGCATCAACCACTTGCCCGCCGTGATCGTGCAGGGCCGCTATGACGTGATCTGTCCGCCGCTGTCGGCGCACCGGCTGCACGCGGCCTGGCCGGGCGCGCAACTGCGCATGGTGCCGGACGCCGGCCACGGCGCACTCGAGCTCGGCATCGCGCGTGCGCTCGTCGGCGCGACCGATGCGTTCAAGCGCTACGGCCGCTTCGATTGATGCCGGCGCCGCGCGATGCCGAAAAGAGCGGCTGCTACACTATGCCTGACACCTATCCAACACCCAACAACGTGTTTTCATGAATATCCAGATTAGCGACATCGGCCACATGATCCAGCTGGCGATCGCGCCCGTCTTCCTGCTGACGGGCGTGGCGACCAAGCTGACGGTGCTGACCAATCGCCTGGCGCGCATCATCGACCGCACCCGGGTGCTGGAAGACCGCCTGCGCATCGCCGCCAACGACGAGTACACCGGGGAGCTCGAAACCCTGTACACGCGTTCGCACCTGATCAACTACGCGATCACCTCGAGCACCTTCTGCGGCCTGCTGGTCTGCCTCGTGATCGCCATGCTGTTCCTGGGCGACAGCGCCAACATCAAGCTCGATCAGTACATCGCCGCCTCCTTCGTGATGGCGATGTTCGGCCTGATCTTCAGCTTCGTTTTTTTCCTGCGCGAGATTTTCATTTCCTCGCGCTTCATGCGCATCCGCCACGGGGCCAGCCTGGCGCCGGGCGAGCGCCGCACTTAACTTCAGAAATCGGGTAACACATGCACGACTACCAGCGCCCTCCCACCCTGCACCGTTACGGCATGCGCGACGAGCTCGAACAGGCGCTCGGCGCCGGCCAGTTCCGGCTGACGCCAAGCAACGGCTTTTTGACCGTGTCGTTCTCGCGCGCCTGGAGCAAGAACCTGTTCGAGGTGCTGGGACCGGCCGACTGCTGCCTCGTGATCCACAACACCGAGCTGTTCGGCGAGCGCCTGCACCGCGCCGTGCAGCGCGCGCTGCCGAACTGGGCCGGCATCGACGGCGCCGTCGAATACGGCAGCCGCTCGCCGCTGGGCGCCGCCTTTACCGGCAGCCGGGCCCAGGCCCAGGAACAGGAGTGGCGCTTCGCCTGGCGCTCGATGTCGCCCAGCGCCAGCCTGAATCCCGTGACGGTACGCATCGGCAGCATCGAGCAGTTCGCGGAATTGCGCGCGCCGGAGAGTTACCTGGTGTGATGACGCCTACTGCCTACCCCCACCTGCTCAGCCCCCTCGACCTCGGCTTCACCACGCTCAAGAACCGCGTGATCATGGGCTCGATGCATACCGGACTCGAAGACCGTTTTTATAACTACGGAAAACTGGCCGCCTTCTACCGCGAACGCGCGGCCGGCGGGGTCGGCCTGATCGTCACCGGCGGCATTTCGCCGAACCGCCAGGGCTGGCTGCTGCCGCTGGGCGGCACCCTGAATGTTATCGGCGACGTGCCGAACCACCGCCGCGTCACCCGCGCCGTCCACGAAGAGGGCGGCAAGATCCTGATGCAGATCCTGCACGCCGGCCGCTACGGTTATCAGCCGTTTGTCGTGTCCGCCTCCGCCGTCAAATCGCCGATCTCGCCGTTCAAGCCGAAGGCGCTCACCGAAAGCGGGATCGAGTCGACCATCGCCGCCTATGTGCGCTGCGCCAAGCTGGCCAAACTCAGTGGTTATGACGGCGTCGAAGTGATGGGCAGCGAGGGGTATTTGCTGAACCAGTTCCTGTGCGCGCGCGTGAACCAGCGCACGGACCGCTGGGGCGGCCCGATCGAGAACCGGATGCGCCTGGCGCTCGAGGTCGTGCGTCGCATCCGCGCCGCCGTCGGCCCGGATTTCATCATCATGTACCGCCACTCGGTGCTCGACCTGGTCGAGGGCGGCAATACCTGGGACGAGGTGATCACGGTGGCGCGCGCGCTCGAGGCGGCCGGCGTGACCATCCTGAATACCGGCTATGGCTGGCACGAGGCGCGCATTCCCACCATCGTCACCTCGGTGCCGCGCGCGGCCTTTGCCAGCGTCGCGGGGAGACTGCGGCGCGAAGTGGGCATCCCGGTAGTGGCCTCGAACCGCATCAACATGCCGTTTGAAGCCGAAGACCTGCTGGCGCGCGGCGACGCCGACATGGTGTCGATGGCGCGCCCCTTCCTGGCCGACGCCGCCTTTGTCGCCAAGGCCGCCGCCGGCCGCGCCGACGAGATCAATACCTGCATCGGCTGCAACCAGGCTTGCCTCGACCACACCTTCGCGAATAAACGCGCCAGCTGCCTGGTCAATCCGCGCGCCTGCCACGAGACCGAACTGGTGTATGCGAAGACGGATAAACCGCGCCGCATCGCCGTGGTCGGCGCCGGGCCGGCCGGGCTGTCGGCCGCCACCGTCGCCGCCGAGCGCGGCCATATGGTGACGCTGTTCGAATCGTCCAGCCAGGTCGGCGGCCAGTTCAACATCGCCATGCAGGTGCCCGGCAAGGAAGAATTCGCCGAAACCATCCGTTATTTCACCCGCAAGCTGGGCAGCACCGGGGTCGACGTGCGGCTCGGCCAGCGCGTCACGCGCGACGCCTTGTTGGCGGAAGGCTTCGACGACGTCATCGTCGCCACCGGGGTGCGGGTGCGCATGCCGGCCATTCCCGGCATCGACCATCCGAAAGTGCTGTCCTATCTCGACGTCCTGCGCGACAAGGTCCATGTCGGCAAGCGGGTGGCGATCATCGGCGCCGGCGGCATCGGCTTCGATACCGGAGAATTCCTGCTGCACGATCCGGCGCACCCGCTGCCGCAGCCGGTCGCCACCTGGACGGCGGAGTGGGGCGTCGACCTGAATGCGACGGTCGAAGGGGGACTGGTGGCCCCACGGCCGGCGCCTCCCTACCGCCAGTTGTACCTGTTGCAGCGTAAAAGCACGCGCCCGGGCGCCGGCCTGGGTAAAACCTCGGGCTGGGTGCACCGGGCGGCCTTGACACGCGGCGGCGTGCAGATGCTGGCGGGGGTGCAGTACGACCGCATCGACGACGCCGGCCTGCACATCACGGTGGGGGGCGAGTCGCGCCTGCTGGAAGTGGACCATGTCGTGGTCTGCGCCGGGCAGGACAGCCTGGACGAGCTGACCGCCGGCGCGGCCAGCGCCACTACCTTCCACAAGATCGGCGGGGCGGTGCTGGCGGCGGAGCTGGATGCGAAGCGGGCGATTCGGGAAGGGGCGGAGCTGGCAGCGCGTTTGTGATTTACTTTTTACGCACCACCACGCAGCCGATCGAATACCCGGCGCCGAACGAGCAGATCACGCCATGCGCGCCGGCCGGCAGGTCGTCCTGGTGGGTGTGGAAGGCGATGATCGAGCCGGCCGACGAGGTGTTGGCATAGGTGTCAAGGATCACCGGCGCTTCGTTCGGTTCGGCATCGCGCCCGAGCAGGGTGCGGGCGATGAGCAGGTTCATGTTCAGGTTGGCCTGGTGCAGCCAGTAGCGCGACACCTGGCCGATCTCGAGCCCGGCTTTTTGCACGGTCTCGCGGATCATTTCGGCGGCCATCGGGCACACTTCCTTGAACACCTTGCGGCCCTGCTGGCGAAACAGCTTGTCGTCCTTGCCGGCGCCGGCTTCGTCAAAACGGTTCATGAAACCGAAATTGTTGCGGATGTTATTCGAAAATTTGGTTTTCAGCTTCGATTCGAGGATCTCGAACTGGTGGTCGCCGACGGCCGTATCGGCCGCTTCGATGACCATCGCGGTACAGGCGTCGCCGAAAATGAAGTGGCTGTCGCGGTCGCGGAAATTCAGGTGGGCGCTGGTGATTTCCGGGTTCAGCACGAGTACCGCGCGCGCCTGGCCGGTCTGCACCGCGGCCATCGCGGTCTGGATGCCGAAGGTGGCCGACGAGCAGGCCACGTTCATGTCGAAGCCATAGCCCTCGATGCCGAGCGCTTCCTGCACCTCGACCGCCATTGCCGGGTAGGGGCGCTGCATGTTCGAGGCGGCGACCAGCACCATGTCGATGTCGGCGGCCACGCGCCCGGCGCGCGCCAGTGCATCGCGCGCCGCGGCCACGCAGATTTCGGCCTGCAGCGACAGTTCGTCGTCGGCGCGCTCGGCGATGCGCGAGGTCATGCGCGTCGGGTCGAGGATGCCTGCCTTTTCCATCACGTAGCGCGACTTGATGCCCGAGGCTTTTTCGATGAAGCCGCTGCTCGACGGTTCGAGGGCGACCACGCTGCCGGCGGCGATCGCCTCGGCATGCTCGGCGTTATACAGCTGGACATAGGCATTGAACGCCGTCACCAGCTCATCGTTCGAGATCGAATGGGGAGGCGTAAACAGGCCGGTGCCGCTGATGACGACAGGTTTCATTTTCAGGACTTTCAAAGACGATGAGGGAACAATCCCCGGTGGATGACGGCGATTCTACACAATTGGCCGGGGCCTGGGAATTGTCGGGAAGGCCATCACCCGCTCAGGGTTGGCGCGCCAGGGCGGGTTCTGCCGGGCGCTTCGACAGCTGTACCGGTTGCCCCTTCAGGTGCCGCAGCGCCTGGGCCAGCTGGAAGTCGCCCGCGCTGCCATAGTCGAGCGGAACGCTGTCGCGCGCGGCGTCGAGCAGGGCGATCTGCTCTTCGATGTCGTCCGGCCGCGTCTTCTTTTCCTGGGCGTTGTCCCCGAGCAGGTGGTGCTGCAGGTCGGCCTCGCGCAGGCGCAGCGCGTTCAGGCCATCGTTATCGACATTTTCGTCGACGGCGACGTCGGGGACGATGCCGCGCGCCTGGATCGAGCGCCCGAGCGGGGTGTAGTAGCGCGCGGTGGTGAGTTTCACCGCTGCGTCGCGCCCGATCGGGCGGATCGTCTGGACCGAGCCCTTGCCGAAAGTCTGGCTGCCGACGATGACGGCGCGCTTGTGGTCCTGGAGCGCGCCGGCGACGATTTCGGAGGCCGAGGCCGAACCGGTATTGACCAGCACCACCAGCGGCAGCGTTTTGAAGATGGCCGGAACGCTGGACAAGGGATCGGGTCCGTTGCGCAGCATGTAGTGCTCGGGCCGGCCATAGTAGCGCCCTCGCGATTCGGGCAATTGCCCATTCGTGGAAACGATTTCCACCCCGTCCGGCAGGAAGGCGGCGGCGACGCCGATCGCGCCCTGCAGCAGGCCGCCGGGATCGTTACGCAGATCGAGCACCAGGCCTTTCAGGTTCGGTTCCTTGCGCGCCAGTTCGGCCAGTTTGGCGGCCATGTCGTCGACCGTCGGCTCCTGGAACTGGGCGATGCGCAGCCAGCCATAACCCGGTTCGACGATTTTCGCCTTGACGCTTTTCTGGACGATTTCCTGGCGCTCGACGGTCAGCACCAGCGGCTGCGGCAGATTCTGGCGTGCGATGGTAAGCGTGACGCGGGTGCCGGGCGTGCCGCGCATGCGCTTGACCGCTTCTTCCAGGCCGAGCCCGCGCACGTCGATGCCCTCGATGCGGGTGATCAAATCTCCCGCGCGGATGCCGGCGCGTTCGGCCGGCGAGTCTTCCATCGGCGTGACGATTTCGATATAGCCCTCGTCGCTCTCGCCGATCTCGATGCCCAGGCCGACGAACTTGCCCTCGGTGCCTTCGCGCAGCTCGCGGTAGGCGGCCGGGTCGAGGTAGGCCGAGTGCGGATCGAGGGCGTCGACCATGCCGCTGATGGCATCGGTCAGGAGCTTGGCGCCCGCCACCGGCTCGACGTAGTCGGACTGGATGATGCCAACCACCTTCGCCAGTTGCTGCAACTGGTCGAGCGGCATGCTCGGCTCGACCGGTTTATAGGCGAGCGCGGAAAACTGCATCGTGACGGCGACGCCGGCGACGACACCGACGGCGAGCAGGCCGGTATTCTTGAGAGTGGAGGCCATAGATCCTGGTGGTGGCGCACGCATGAGATAGCGCGCAACCAGTATAAACCCGAATCGGGCAGCCCCGTGGTGGCGCTGCCGCAAACCGGCGCCACAATCCAGGACGGGTAAATCGGGCTTCCGCCGTTGCGGATAAATTTTTGCAACACTCCCTCTCGACGGATCGGCACGGATCGGGCATGCTTGCAGGATGCCTGCAAGCCGTATTGCGCACGATCAGTCTGTAATGACAAGTGTTCGACGCGGCTGTGGCCAAGTAACAATTCTGTTGGTGCGCATGGGCAAGCGGTTGTGGCCCGGTGCGCGTTTTCTTTCGGCAAACGAGGACTTCCCTTGAAACCTACTCTTCTGAGCACCCTGATCCTGTCCGCGGTGGCGAGCTTCGCCCACGCGGCGGCCCCCGCACCGCAAGCGGCCAAGCCTGGCCAACCGATCTCCGGTATCGACACCCAGTACATCGATCCGTCGGTGCGTCCGCAGGACGATTTCTTCAGCCACCTGAACGGCAAGTGGCTGAAGGCGACCGAGATCCCGGCGGACAAGGCCAGCCACGGCACCTTCATCCAGCTGCGCGACGACAGCCAGACGCAGGTGCGCGCGATCATCGAGGCGGCCCAGAAGGACCCGTCGAAGAAGACCGGCACCGACGTCCAGAAGATCGGCGACCTGTACGCCAGCTTCATGGATGAAGCGCGCCTGGAAACGCTCGGCGTGAAACCGCTGTCGAGCGAGCTGCAGCGCATCCGCACTCTGAAGGACAAGAAGGCGATTCCTGGCCTGGTGGCCCACCTGTCGAAAATCGGCGTGTCGTCGCCGTACGGCATCCGCGTCGGCCAGGATGCGCGCGCCTCCACCAAGTACGCCACCTACATCGGCCAGAGCGGCCTTGGCATGCCGGACCGCGATTACTACCTGAATCTCGACGACAAGAAGATGGCCGATACCCGTACCAAGTACGAGGCGCATGTGGCCAAGGTCCTGACCCTGGCCGGCGAGAAGAACGCCGCCGCCCAGGCCAAAGCCATCGTCGACTTCGAGACCGAACTGGCGAAAGTGCAGTGGACCAAGGTCGAGAACCGCGACCCCGTCAAGCGCTACAACAAGATGAGCGTGGCCGAGCTGGCCGCGCTGGCCCCGGGCTACGACTGGAACGCGGCGCTGGCCGCCGCCGGCGTCGGCAAGAAGCTGGACTACGTCATCGTCGCCCAGCCGAGCTACCTGACCGGTTTCAACGAGGTGCTGGCCAAGACCGACCTGGCGACCCTGAAGTCGTATTTCGAGTGGCACCTGCTGCGCGAATACTCGCCTTACCTGTCGAAAGCCTTTGTCGACGCCAACTTCGCCTTTTACGGCACGGTCCTGACCGGCACCACCGAAAACCGTCCGCGCTGGAAGATCGGCACCTCGCTGGTCGAAGGCGCGCTGGGCGAAGCGGCCGGCCGCCAGTACGTGGCCCAGCATTTCCCGGCCGAGCGCAAGGCGCGCATGGAAGAACTGGTGAAGAACGTCACCGCCGCCTACAAGCAAAGCATCGACGAACTCGACTGGATGACCCCGGCCACCAAGGTCGAAGCCCAGAAGAAACTGGCCAAGTTCGTGCCGAAAGTCGGCTACCCGAACAAGTGGCGCGACTACTCGAAGCTGACCATCCGCAAGGATGACCTGGTGGGCAACGTCAAGCGTGCGTCGGAGTTCGGCTACAACCGCAACATCACCAAGCTGGGCATGCCGATCGACCGCGAAGAGTGGGGCATGACGCCGCAGACGGTCAACGCCTACTACAGCAGCTCGATGAACGAGATCGTGTTCCCGGCCGCGATCCTGCAGCCGCCGTTCTTCGACATGCGCGCCGACGACGCCGTCAACTACGGCGCCATCGGCGCCGTGATCGGCCACGAAATCGGCCACGGCTTCGACGACAAGGGCAGCAAGTCCGACGGCGAAGGCAACCTGCGCGACTGGTGGACCAAGGAAGACCGCGAAGCGTTCCAGAAACGCGCCGACATGCTGGTCAAGCAGTACAACGGCTACAGCCCGCTGCCGGGCTATAACGTCAACGGCGAACTGACCCTCGGCGAAAACATCGGCGACCTGTCCGGCCTGGCGATTGCCTACAAAGCCTACAAGATCTCCTTGAATGGCAAGCCGGCGCCCGTGATCGACGGCCTCACCGGCGACCAGCGCTTCTTCATGGGCTTCGGCCAGGTGTGGCGCTCGAAGATGCGCGAAGCCCAGCAGATCGTGCAAGTGAAAACCGACCCGCACTCGCCGGGCCAGTTCCGCGCCAACGGCACCGTGATGAACCACCCGGCCTTCTACGAAGCCTTCGGCGTGAAAGAAGGCGACAAGATGTATCTGGCGCCGAAAGATCGCGTCAAGATCTGGTAAAGTCGTCGATCGGCTGGACAGAAAGCGTGCGCATGCAGCTGTATGCATGACATGCATATGTCCAGCCGGGGCCTCGCATGCAAGCCGGCGCCATGAGCGCCGGTTTTTCATCTGGTTGACCAAACATAAACGGACAAAAGAGAGAGAGACATGAAAAAACAATATCTGCTGAGCGCACTGACGCTGGCCCTGGTTTCCAGCGTGGCCCAGGCAGCGCCTGCCGCCGGCGCCGCCGGTGCGACCGCGAAGAGTGCCAAGGCGCCCGTGCTGTCGTCCGGCGTCGCCACCGAATACATCGAGCCTTCGGTGCGTCCGCAAGACGACTTCTTCGAATACCTGAACGGCAAATGGTTGAAAAACACCGAGATCCCGGCCGACAAGGCAAGCTGGGGTTCGTTCATGCAGCTGCGCGAAAACACCCTGCCGCGCCTGCGCGGCATCATTGAAAAATCCGCCGCGACCAATGGCGCCGCCGCCACCGACGCCCAGCGTATCGGCGACTTCTACGCCAGCTTCATGGACGAGGCGCGCCTGGAAACCCTGGGCGCCACGCCGCTCCAGGGCGAACTGGCGAAGATCGCGGCAATGAAGGACAAGTCCGAGCTGCCGGCGATGCTGGCGCGCCTGGGCAAGATCGGCGTCGGCGTGCCTTTCGATTTCGCCATCCACCAGGACAACAAGGATTCGACCAAGTACGTGGCCGACATCATGCAGGGCGGCCTGGGCATGCCGGACCGCGACTATTACCTGAAGGCGGACGACGCCAAGCTGGCCGCCACCCGCGCCAAATACCAGCAGCACGTCGAGAAGATGCTGGTGCTGGCCGGCGACCGCAACGCCGCCGCCAACGCCAAAGCGATCGTCGACTTCGAAACCGAGATCGCCCGCGTCCAGTGGACCAAGGTCGAACTGCGCGACCCGGTCAAGGCCTACAACAAGGTCAACCTGGCCGACATGGGCAAGACTGCGCCAGGCTTCGACTGGAAGGCCTGGTTCGATGCCGCCGGCCTGTCGAGCAAGGCCAGTTACGTCATCGTCAGCCAGCCGACCTACCTGAAATCCTTCGTCGAGGTCTCCAACAAGACGCCGCTCGACACCTGGAAGGCTTACCTGTCGCTGCACCTGATCGAATCCTACGCCAGCTTCCTGTCGAAGAAATTCGTCGACGAGCGTTTCGATTTCTACGGCACCACCCTGTCGGGCGTGACGGCAATCGAACCACGCTGGAAGCGCGGCGTGAGCATCGTCGAGCGCACCCAGGGCGAGTCGCTGGGTAAACTCTACGTGGCCGAATACTTCCCGGCCGAGCACAAGGCGCGCATGGAAAAGCTGGTGCAAAACCTGCTGGCCGCCTACAAGCAAAGCATCGACAAGATCGACTGGATGAGCCCGGCAACCAAGAAGGAAGCGCAAGCCAAGCTGGCCAAGTTCACCCCGAAGATCGGCTACCCGAACAAGTGGAAGGATTACTCGGCACTGATTGTCAAGCGTGACGACCTGGTCGGCAACGTGATGCGTTCGCGTGTGGTCGAAGCCGACCGCGAGATCAACAAGCTGGGCAAGCCGATCGACCGCGAAGAGTGGGGCATGACGCCGCAGACCATCAACGCCTATTACAACCCGGAGATGAACGAAATCGTGTTCCCGGCCGCGATCCTGCAGCCGCCGTTCTTCGACGCGAATGCCGACGATGCGGTCAACTACGGCGGCATCGGCGCCGTCATCGGCCACGAAATCAGCCACGGCTTCGACGACCAGGGCGCCCAGTACGACGGCAACGGCAACCTGCGCGACTGGTGGACCGCGGCCGACCACAAGAACTTCAAGGCCAAGGCCACCCAGCTCGTCAAGCAGTACAACGCCTACAGCCCGCTGCCGGGCTACACCGTCAACGGCGAACTGACCCTGGGCGAAAACATCGCCGACAACTCGGGCCTGGCAATCGCGGCGAAGGCCTACCAGCTCTCGCTCAAGGGCAAGAAGGCGCCAGTCATCAATGGCCTCACCGGCGAGCAGCGCCTGTACATGGGCTGGGCCCAGGTCTGGCGCGAAAAGATGCGCGAGCCGGCCCGCATCGCCCAAGTGAAAACCGACCCGCACTCGCCGGGCCAGTTCCGCGCGAATGGCACCCTGATGAACCAGCCGGGCTTCTACGAGACCTTCAAGGTCAAGCCGGGCGACAAGATGTATCTGGCGCCGAAGGATCGCGTGATTATCTGGTAATGCGTCGTTGACATGATAAAAAAACCCCGCCAGTCAGATGAACTGACCCCCTAAAGTTGGACGGTTAAGTTCGCTAGGCGGCCAAGGGCTGGGTTCTGTATTGCACAGGACTCAGCCCTTTTAGTTTCATCTTGATGCGGTCGTGATTGTAGTAGTGGATGTACTTCCTGAGGCCGGTTTGCAGTTCGT
>NZ_JCASIN010000003.1:0-433648 GCF_059685915.1 Telluria sp. LT2P34 | reverse complement strand
GGAAGGTATTAACCTCCACCGTTTCTTCCCTGACAAAAGAGCTTTACAACCCGAAGGCCTTCTTCACTCACGCGGCATTGCTGGATCAGGCTTGCGCCCATTGTCCAAAATTCCCCACTGCTGCCTCCCGTAGGAGTCTGGACCGTGTCTCAGTTCCAGTGTGGCTGGTCGTCCTCTCAGACCAGCTACTGATCGAAGCCTTGGTAGGCCTTTACCCTACCAACTAGCTAATCAGATATCGGCCGCTCCAGGAGCACAAGGCCTTGCGGTCCCCTGCTTTCATCCTTGGATCGTATGCGGTATTAGCGTAACTTTCGCTACGTTATCCCCCACTCTTGGGTACGTTCCGATATATTACTCACCCGTTCGCCACTCGCCGCCAGGTTGCCCCGCGCTGCCGTTCGACTTGCATGTGTAAAGCATGCCGCCAGCGTTCAATCTGAGCCAGGATCAAACTCTTCAGTTTAATCTCTGTTTAATAGACACTTTCGTGTCTCCGTCCTTGCGGACGGGTCGCTCACTCGATACTGACCGTCATCCCATTGCTGAGACAACGCTTAATACTTTTGTGAACATTTGATAATTTAAGTAATCAAGGACCGAAGTCCCTGGCACCTTCATCAAACGCCCACACTTATCGACTGTTAATTTTTAAAGAACTGTATTCGGTACTGCCTTGCTGTGTTCTGAGAAGCGTTTTGTTCGTCAGCAGCAGAGAGATGAGATTATGCAGTGTTTCGCGATACTCGTCAACCTCTTTTTTGTTGCACCTCACTGCGCATATTGCACTTACGACATACCAACATCTTGATTTCGTTGGTCTTTCGCAGTGCTCACTGCAGCGGGAGGCGAATTATAGCGAAGCCCGGCGCTGGTTTGCAAGTCTCATTTTTGCAACATACCTTAAAGGGAAATGGCAATCCTGGCGTCCTGCCGCCTGCGCGCCGGCACCCTTACCTCCAGCAGCTTGCGGCGCGCATGCCAGTGAACAGCGACCGGGCGACCGTCGATCGAGACCGCACGCGGCTTGCCGGACACGTTGTGGACTTTCAAGCTGAAGCCACGCGCGGCCGGCGCAAGCGCCTTGCCGGTCTCGGTGGCGAAACCGATCTCGAGCCTGCTGCCCTCGTACTTGCTGGCAAACCGCACGATCTCGTACTTGCCCTGCTCATACGCGGCCGCAGTCTCACCATCGTCGTCGTACACCTTGCCGCTTGACGCCGCCACGGAAGCATCATGGTAATAGTGCAGGTCCAGCTGGCGCCCCGTATAGTCGCGCGTGCTCTGCACCACCTTCGCCATGGGCACGAAAGCGCCGGCGCGCACGAACACGGGGATCCGCGCTTCTTCGGGTTTCACTACCTCGAGCACGCCGCCACGATGGACGGCGTCGGTATGGAAGTCGAACCAAACGCTGCCGGCCTGCGGGAACATCACTTCCTGGCGCGTTGTGCCTGGCTCCACGATCGGTGCGACCAGGAAGTCCGGGCCCCACAGGTAGGTCCCGGCGCGCTCGCCGTGTGCGGGCTCGGCGAACATCAGTGGACGCATCAGTGGCATGCCGGTGCGGCTGTTGTCGAATGCGATTGTGTAGTTATAGGGTAGCATCGCATAGCGCAGCCTCACCGCCTTGCGTGCCAGCGACTTGGCGCGCGCCGAACGGAACACGGGTTCGGGCGCAACCTCGTCCTGCGCATGCGGACGGAAGACCGGCTGGAACACGCCGTACTGGAGCCAGCGCACATACATTTCGTCATCCAGCACGGCGCCCGCAAAACCGCCCAGGTCCGAATGCATGTAGGCCAGGCCCTGCATGCCCATCTGCAGCGAGATTTCTATTTGCGACTGCAAGCCGCCCCAGCTGCGGCTGACGTCGCCCGACCAGGGGATCATGCCGAAGCGCTGTGAACCCGAGTAACCGGCGCGCATCAGGATGAAGGGCCGCTCCTTCGGAAACTCCTTCTGGTAGCCCTCGGCGATCAGGCGCGCCCAGTCGTGGCCATACACATTGTGCACATGGTTGGCCGGCGCGTTCGCGTGGCGCAGCGCCGCCGGGTGCACTTCCGGTTCGCCCAGGTCGCCCCACCAGCCACTGACGCCGTCCGCCTTCAGCTTTTTATAGATACTCCAGAGCCAGTCGCGCCCTTCCGGCTTGTACAGGTCGATCAGGCCGGTATTCCCGAAATAGAAGTCATAGACAAACGGCTCGCCGCCGGCGTCCAGGGCAAGCGCCTTGCGCGCGACTGCCTCCTGCCAGCGCTTCGACGTGGTCAGCACGAACGGCTCGCTGATGACGACCGTCTTGACCCCCTTCTTCCTGAAGTCCGCGATCATCTTCTCCGCGTTCGGGAAGGTGTCGCGGTCCCAGTCGAGGTTTCCCATCGTGCCCTTGACCTCCTTGCCGAACCAGTACAGGTCGAGCACGACGGCGTCGAGCGGAATTTTCTCGGCGATGAACTTGTCGACCACGGCGCGGGTTTGCGCTTCGCTGCGGTAGCCGAAACGGCTGGCGAAATTACCGAAAGCCCAGCGCGGCGGCAGCGGCTGGCGCCCTGTCAGGCTGGTGTAATGCTCCATCACTTCGTCCCAGCTGTCGCCGGCGACCACCTGGTAGGTCTTGCGTCCGCCGGTCACCTCATAGCGCAGGCTGCCGTCCTTGCGGCTGTCGAAATCGAGCCAGCCGGTGCGCGGATTGTCGAAGTGGATCGCGTACTTTTTCGAGGACAGGACCACCGGAATCGTATAGTTCAGCAGCTCCGAGCGGTTGCCGTAGCCGTAGTGGGCCTTGTTATACAGCTCGAAGCGATGGCCGCGGCGGTTCATGCCGACCGCACGGGCGCCGGCGCCGTAGAGCGCCTCGCCGTCGTCCAGCGCGAACTCGATGGTCTCCAGGTCCTTGCCCGGCAGGTAACCGCGTTTCTCGGCCACCAGCGGCCTGCCCTTGTAGGCATAGCTGATCCGGAACGGCTGGCGTTCGACCGTGACGCTGATGCCGGCGGTGGCGAAGCGCAGGCGCGCGCCCTCGTCCGTCAAGCTGGCCGCAACGCCGGTCGGGGCCAGCACCACGGCGTGCGAACCTGGGACGACGCTTTCGCCTTTCGGGATGAAAGTCGTCTCGACGATCTGGCTCGAGTAGGGTTTGACCAGGTAGCGGCCATCGCTGGTGGCGATCTCGAGCGTGTTGCCGGTAAGTTGGATGCCCTGCAGCTGGCGCTCGGCGTTTTGCGCGGCGGCGTGCGGCAGCATGGCCAGGCAGCAGGCCAGGCCGAGGATGCTTGTTTTTGTCATGCCGGATTATAACGAGGCGCGGCGTCCGACATCGCGCAGCACTTCACGTGCCGCATTGTGCCCAGGCGCCCCGGTGACGCCGCCGCCCGGATGGGTGCCGGAGCCGCAGGTGTACAAGCCTGCGATCGGGCCACGGTAATCCGCGTGACCCAGCATCGGGCGCGCGGAGAACAACTGGTCGAGCCCGAGCGCGCCATGGAAGATATCGCCCCCGACCAGGCCGAAGGTGCGTTCCAGGTCCAGCGGGCTCATGATCTGGCGGCCGAGCACGGAGCGCCGGAAGTTCGGCGCATAGCGGTCGACGGTATCGATCATCAGGTCGGCGACATGCTCGCGATGCGCGTCCCAGCTCGATCCGTCGGGCAACTGGGGCGCGACGTGCTGGCAGAACAGGCTCGCCACGTGCTGGCCAGCCGGCGCCAGGCTCGCGTCGAGGGTCGACGGAATCACCACCTCGACGATCGGTTCGCGCGACCAGCCAAGCGCGCGCGCGTCGTGGTAGGCGCGCTCCATGTACTGCAGGCTGGGGGCGATGATGATGCCGCTGCCGTGGTGCTCCATCGCTTCGCGCCCGGGCAGGCAGCTGAAATCGGGCAGCTCGGACAGCGCCACGTTCATGCGGAAGGTGCCGGAACCGCAGCGCCAGGCCTGCATGCGGCGCAGGAAGTCGGCGGGCAGCGCGGCCGGGTCGACCAGCCGGGTGTAGAGCAGGCGCGGGTTCAGGTTCGACACCACCACGCGGGCGTCGATGCGTTCGCCCGTGGCCGTGACGACACCGGTGGCGCGGCCTTGCGCCAGCAGCACCTCTTTCACCGGACAGCCGGTCCTGATCTCCACGCCCAGCTTTTGCACCGCCGCCGCCATCGCCTGCGTGATCGCGCCCATGCCGCCGATCGCGTGGCCCCAGGCGCCCTTCCTGCCATTGACCTCGCCGAACACATGGTGCAGCAGCACATAGGCCGAGCCGGGCGAATACGGGCTGGCATAGTTGCCCACCACGCTGTCGAAGCCATAGGCCGCCTTGATCGGCGCGCTCTCGAACCAGCCGTCGAGATAGTCGCCGGCCGATTTCGTGAACAGGTCGAGCAGTTCGCGCTGGGTCGCGACCGACAGCTTGCGCATGCGGTTGCCCAGCCTGCCGGCCTTGATCAGTTCGGGCAGCGCCGCCAGCCAGTTGCCCTGCACCCGGTTCGGCGGCGTCTGCAGCACCAGGTCGCGCAGCAGGTCGGCGGCGGTGTCGAGGTGGGCGTGAAAGGCGTCGAGCCGGTCGGCATCACGCTGCGAGTAACGGGCCACCTCGGCGTAGGTCTTGCCGGCGCCGAGTTTCAGGTAGCGGCTGTCGTCCAGCGGCAGGAAATTCGACAGCGGCCGCTCGACGATGCGCAGGCCTTGCCCGGCGAGGTCCATGTCGGCGATGACCTTGGGGTTGAGCAGCGAGACCGTATAGGCGGCCACCGAATTACGAAAGCCCGGATGGAATTCCTCGGTGACCGCGGCCCCGCCGACGACGCCGCGCGCCTCCAGCAGCGTGACCTTCAGCCCGGCCTTCGCCAGGTAAAACGCGCATACCAGGCCGTTATGGCCGGCGCCGACGATGACGACATCCCGCATCCGCTTCCTCCCTTGAGAACTCATGCATTCTGCGCCAGTCCGGACCGGATTGCACCTCCCAGCATCGCGAGGGTAGCGCTTACTCCAGGGCGCGGTTGCGCGACTCCACATCGACGCACAGGATCGCCAGCGCGCCGACGACCAGCAAGGCGGCCAGCATCGCCAGCGACAGCGTGAACCGGGTCGCCATCACGGGCGCCACGATCAGCGGCGCGAACAGACCGCCGAAACGTGCGACGGCGCCGGCCATGCCCATTCCGCTGGCGCGCAGGTCGGTCGGGTAGACCTCGGGCGTGAACGCGTACAGCGCGCCCCAGGTGCCGAGCAGGGCAAAACTCATCAGGAGGGTCGAGCCCACCACCACCGCGGTCGCGTTACCGAAACTGTAGAACATGCAGCCGATGGCGCTCAGCAGTAGGAAGCCGACCAGAGTCGGTTTGCGGCCCCAGCGCTCGACGCCATACGCCGCCAGCGCGAAGCCCGGCAGCTGCACGACGGCCAGCAGGATCAGGAATTCCTGGCCGCGCATGAAGCCGAAGCCTTCGGCGCTCAATTTCACGGGCAGGTAGACGAAGACGCCGTAGTAGGCAATCGAGATCAGTCCCCAGGCCACGCACAGCGCGATGCTGCGCCGGCGCAGGACGCCGGAAAACAGCGCCGACAGCGGCTTCCTGAGCGCGGCTTCCGGAACCAGCTGCGGGATCGTCACCACGCGCCCGTTCACCTCGGCCACACGCTGCAGCACCACGCGCGCCGCCTCCGATTTGCCGCTGCGAGTGAGGTACATCGGCGACTCGGGCACGAAGAAGCGCAGGACGACACCGATCAGCGCCGGCAGACCGGTCACAAAAAAGATCAGGCGCCAGGCGTCGTTGCCCCAGCCGGTGGCCAGCAGCGCCAGCACGGCGAGCAGGATCGTGCCGACCGCCCAGAACGATTCGAGCAGCACCAGCCAGCGCCCGCGGCGGTCGCTGGGCAGGAATTCCGCCATCATCGTGTAATCCACCGGCAGCGTACCGCCGACGCCAATGCCGGTGGCGAAGCGAAACACCAGCAGCCAGTTGAAATCCGGAGCAAAGGCCGAGGCCACGCCGAAGCAGGCGTCGATCACCACCGCGCCAAGCAGCACCGGACGGCGCCCGATCCGGTCGGCCAGGCGCCCGAACACGAAGGCGCCGACCAGCATCCCGACGAAGAAGAGCGTGCCGGTCTGCAGCGCCTGGGGCATGCCGATGTTGAACGTCTTCGCGATCGACGGCGCCGAGAAGCCGATCGACAGCACCTGCATGGCGTCGGCCATCCAGACCAGGCCGAAAATCATGAACAGGCGATACTGGAACTTCCCCACCCCAGCCAGCCCAATCCCCTGCTCCACCGTCATCGGCGCTGTCGTCATCGTCTCTCCGCTCATAGTCCAAACACCTTCAATACCCCGTCGCTCAAGCCTTCCAGTCCGCGTTTCAAACGCCCGCCTGCGCGCGCGGCGTCGATCGTCTCGTCGTGGATGTAAATGCCATGGCCGCCGTCGAAACGGTCGTACAGCAAATCGGCGTGGCCCTGCAGGTAGGGCAGGAAGGGATTGCAGCGCTGGGTGGAATACGCCACGTCGGCTGAAAACGCCAGGGTCGCGCTTTGCCTGATCAGCTGCCCGCCGTCGGCTTGCCGCACGCGCACGCCGCGCCGGCCCTGCAGCACCAGCGTCACCGGGCCGCGGATCACGACATAGCGCAGTTGCAGGGTCAGCCAGGCATGGAGGCTGCCCAGGCGCCAATGCTGTTCAAGCGCGAGCGGCATGTCGCGGACGCACACCAGGCCGACCAGGGCGCGCGGCTGGAACACCAGGCCAGCACCGGCCGGGACGCGGATCAGCGCCAGTTCGCCCATGCCGCCATCGGCAGCCGAGAGATTGATCGCTTCCTCCGGCCCACGCGTGCGCACGCAGGTCAGCAGGACCATGCCCGACGCCAGGCCGGCCCAGCGGCGCCCTTCGAGCAGCCAGCGGGTCGCCGTCGCCGCAGCCGACGCAGCGCCCTGCAGGTAGCGCGGCAGGACCAGCAATTCTTCATTCGGCCCGAGCGTGATCGTTTGCGAAGCGGCAGAGGGAGAGATCGCCTCGGCCTCGCCCTGGCCCGGCGCCACGCTGTCGAGCCGCAGCGGCGCACGCCGGGTAACCAGCGGCGCCAGCACGAAATACAGGAGCGCGCGCAGCGCGACTTTCAGCGCAAAAGCGCTCAGCAGCAGGCCGGCTGCAACGGAAAGCGCCCACGGCCAGCGGTTGCCGATACGCGAGATCGGGTGGGTGGCGACGGCGTTCTCCATATCGCTGACCAGCTTGCCGAGCGGCTGCACGGCACGCGCCAGCGCTCCCTGGTCGAGCGCAAACCGGCCCGGTCGCGTCGGCAGCGCCATGCGCTCGAGCGCCGCCCGCTGCGCGCCGCAGGCTGCGGCTGCCTGCCGTTCGGCGATTTTGCTCGTGTCGACATCCTCAAGGGACTGTTTCAACATATTCGGCTCGGGCAGACCCAGATCGGTCAGCTTTTCACGGATGAGGACAAGGTTCTCCTTCTCCCGCAGCTTCCGGAGATAAGCCTGGTCGATTCTGATGTGCTCCCTGTGCAGCCGCTCCAGTTCACGCTGCGCCGCCGCGCGGCCCTCGACCATCGCGAGCTGGGCGCGCAGTTGCTGGAGGTAGGCCAGCTCCTGCGTCGCCAGCTCGCGCGCGAGCGCCGTTTCGTAGTGCGAGGACAGGCGCTCGACATACGCCGACGGCCCCGAGCGCAGCAAGGCATAGGGATCGATGTCGGCCGGCGCCAGGTTGCTGCGCAGGTCGGCCACCAGGCTGGCAATGCGCCGGTCCAGCGTGGCGAGCGTGTGCCGCGGTGCCGCATCCAGCTTGGCCGCCAGCTCGGCCCCCTGTCGTTCGCGGTAGCGCGCCACGTCGGTCTGGACCCGGCGCAGCGTTTCCAGGTCGGTACGCGACGTCTTCGCATCGCGCACCGCGTCATAGACGAGCGTGCCGGCCACCAGCACCAGCGCGACCATCAACAGCGACAGCATATAAAAAAAGATGGTCCGAACGAGTGGCTTGATGGCTGGTTGCACGCGGTAGCTGTCGGGTAGTGGGAACAATCAGCCATTCTACCCAAGGAGCAGCCGAGGCACAGCCCAACAGGGTGCACATCCAGGGCCGCGCACGGCAGTGACAAAATGTGGCAGGATCGGAGCACGCGATGCCCAGCGAAGTTTCCGTGACGGACCTGCCCGTGCAGGAGAAAGAGCAGCCATGAGCCAGATCACCCACATCGTCGGCAGCCGGACCTATCGCTTCGCCGGCCTGCGCGAGCTGCTGGCGAAGGCCACGCCCGCGCGCTCGGGCGACTACCTGGCCGGCGTCGCGGCAGGCAGCGCCGAGGAGCGCGTCGCGGCGCAGATGGCGCTGGCCGACCTGCCCCTGACCACTTTCCTGAACGAGGCCGTGGTGCCCTACGAGCACGACGAGGTCACGCGCCTGATCGTCGACAGCCACGACAGCGCCGCCTTCGCGCCGATCCGCCACCTGACCGTCGGCGGCCTGCGCGACTGGCTGCTCGGCGACGCCGCCGACCCGGCGATGCTGAGCCAAGTCGCCATGGGCATCACGCCCGAAATGGCGGCCGCGGTCTCGAAGATCATGCGCATCCAGGACCTGGTGCTGGTGGCCCGCAAATGCCGCGTCGTCACGCGCTTTCGCGGCACCATCGGCCTGCCCGGCACGCTGTCGACGCGCCTGCAGCCGAACCATCCGCTGGACGACGCCTCCGGCATCGCCGCCAGCCTGTTCGACGGCCTGATGTACGGCAGCGGCGACGCCGTCATCGGCATCAACCCGGCCACCGACAACCTGCAGCAGGTGCGCACCTTGCTGCACATGCTGGACGACGTCATCGCCCGCCACGCGATCCCGACCCAGTCCTGCGTGCTGACCCATGTCACCAATACCCTGGCCGCCATCGAAGGCGGCGCACCGGTCGACCTGGTGTTCCAGTCGATTGCCGGCACCGAAGCTGCCAACGCCAGCTTCGGCATCGACCTGGCCATGCTGCGCGAAGCACGCGCGGCCGCGCTGAGCCTGAAACGCGGCACCCTGGGCGAGAACCTCATGTATTTCGAGACCGGCCAGGGCAGCGCGCTCTCCGCCAACGCCAACCAGGGCCTCGACCAGCAGACCTGCGAGGCGCGCGCCTACGCGGTGGCGCGCGCCTTCGAGCCGCTCCTGGTCAACTCCGTGGTCGGCTTCATGGGACCGGAATACCTGTATGACGGCAGGCAGATCATCCGCGCCGGGCTGGAAGACCACTTCTGCGCCAAGCTGCTCGGCCTGCCGATGGGCGTCGACGTCTGTTACACCAACCATGCCGAAGCCGACCAGGACGACATGGACGTGCTGCTGACGATGCTGGGCGCGGCGGGCTGCAGCTTCATCATGGGCGTGCCCGGCGCCGACGACATCATGCTGAACTACCAGACCACGTCCTTCCACGACGCCCTGTATGCACGGCGCATACTCGGACTGCAGCCGGCGCCGGAATTCCATGCCTGGCTGCGCGAGACGGGGATTTTTACGGCCGATGAGCAGGCGACGCTGGGCCGCACGCTGCCGCCGTCCTTCGAGCGCGCGCTGCTGCAGCTTTCATAAGGAGGTCCCGTGTCAGAGATCAGCACCGACCCCTGGCATGCCCTGCGCCGTTTCACCGCGGCCCGCATCGCGCTCGGGCACACGGGTGTGAGCCAGTTGACGCGCACCCAGCTCGACTTCCAGCTGGCCCATGCACAGGCGCGCGACGCCGTGCACCAGGCGCTTGACAGCGGCAGCCTCGCGCACGAGTTGGCGCACAGCTGGCCGGCGCCGTCCTCTCCCCTGTTGCTGCACAGCGCGGCAGCGAACAGAAACGAGTACTTGCAGCGGCCCGACCTCGGGCGCCGGCTCGATGCGCCCTCGCGCGCGCAGCTGCTGGCAAGGCCAGCTGACGGCTGTCGATTCGATGTGTGTATTGTGGTCGCGGACGGCCTGTCGGCCAGCGCCGTAAGCCGGCACGCCGCGCCCTTGCTGGCGGCACTGCGTGCACGGCTGGAACCGGAAAGCTGGGTGCTGGCGCCGCTGGCGATCGTCGAACAGGGTCGCGTGGCGGTCGGCGACGAGGTCGGCGAACTGCTGGGAGCGAAGGTGGTGGTGGTGCTGATCGGCGAGCGGCCGGGCCTGAGTTCGCCCGACAGCATGGGGATGTATCTCACCTGGGCGCCGCGCATCGGCCTGACCGACGAGCGCCGCAACTGCATCTCGAACGTCCGGCCGGCCGGGCTGGGGATCAGCGCCGCCGCGGCCAGGCTGCACTACCTGCTGACCCAGGCGCGCGCGCGGCAGCTGAGCGGCGTCCATCTCAAGGACGAGACGGGCGCCGCGGAGCACATGACGGATACGGGCGGGCGCGCCTTCCTGCTCTAGCGCACCCGCCGCTCCCTCAGACGCCGACCATCGACACCGCCTTGGTGTTCAGGTAGGACTCCATCGCTTCCGGTCCGCCCTCGGTACCGTAGCCCGAATCCTTGATGCCGCCGAAGGGCAGCTCGGCGCTCGGCGTGGCCGGCTGGTTGATCCAAAGCATGCCCACTTCCATGCGGTTCATCAGGAGCTGGGCGTTCTTGATCGAGCGCGTGAAGGCATAGCCGGCCAGGCCGTAAGGCAGGCGGTTGGCTTCCAGGATCGCTTCTTCCAGGCTGTCGAAACCGCGGATGCCGGCCACCGGGCCGAAGGGCTCGTCGTTGAAGATGCTGGCGTCGAGCGGCACGTCGGACAGGATAGTCGGCGCGAAGAAGTTGCCGGTCTCGCCGACGCGATTGCCGCCGGTGGCAAGCGTCGCGCCCCTGGCCTGCGCATCCTCGACGATTTTCGCCATGGCGCTCATCCGGCGCGCATTGGCCAGCGGCCCCAGCGTGGTTCCCTCGATCAGGCCGTCGCCCAGGGTCAGGCCTTCGGCATGCTTGACCAGCGCGCGCGTGAACTCGGCCTTGACGGCGTTGTGCACCAGGAAGCGGGTCGGCGAAATGCAGACCTGGCCGGCATTCCTGAACTTGGCCGCGCCGGCCGCCTTCACGGCCAGCGCCACGTCCGCGTCCTCGGCGATGATCACCGGTGCGTGGCCGCCCAGTTCCATCGTAACGCGTTTCATGTGGGCCCCGGCCAGGCTGGCGAGCTGCTTGCCGACCGGGGTCGAACCGGTGAACGTGACCTTGCGGATGATCGGGTGCGGGATCAGGTAGTTGGAGATTTCGGCAGGATCGCCGAACACCAGGCCGACCACGCCCGGCGGCAGGCCGGCGTCCACGAAACACTGGAGCAGCGCGGCCGGTGAGGCCGGGGTTTCTTCCGGCGCTTTGCAGAGGAAGGAGCAGCCGGTGGCCAGGGCCGCCGACAGCTTGCGCACGATCTGGTTGATCGGGAAATTCCATGGCGTGAAGGCGGCAACCGGGCCGACCGGCTCTTTCAGCACCAGCTGCTGGGCAGCCGGATTGCGCGACGGGACGATGCGGCCATACACGCGCATGCCTTCGGCGGCGAACCAGTCGATGATTTCGGCGCCGGCCAGCGCCTCGCCCTTGGCTTCAACCAGCGGCTTGCCCTGCTCCTGGGTCAGCAGGCGGGCGATGTCGCCGGCGCGCTCGCGCAGCAGGTTCGCGGCGCGGCGCATGAGGGCGGCGCGTTCGGCCGCCGGCACGGCGCGCCAGGTTTCGAAACCCTTCTGGGCGGCGGCGAGCGCGCGATCGAGGTCGGCGATCGAAGCATGGGCGACGCTGCCGATCGGCTGGCCGGTGGCCGGGTTGAGCACGGGGATGGTCTTGCCGCCGGAAGCGTCGAGCCATTCGTTGGCGATCAGGAGGCGGGTGTCGGGGTAGCTGGAAGTCGTCATGGGGCGTCGGTTCCTGGGTTGGGTGAGAGAATGGTGAACATCATAACCTCTGGGCAGACGCCTTGCAGGCGCCCGCCGCCCTCTCAGCCGAGCAAGCCGTGCCCGGCTGCCAGCTTCACCCAGCCGGGATACTCCGTCATCAGCAAGTCGTACAGTTCGGCGTCGGAATGCTCGTCGGGACTGGCGACCGAAAAGAAGTCGGCGTTATCGATCAGCCGGCCATCGAGTTCATCCAGTTTTTCAAGGAAGGGGAAATCGGAGTCGGCAAAATTGGCCAGCTGCTTGCTCTTCGATTTTTTCCCCTTGCCGATACCCATGAACTGCCAGAAGATCGGTTCGCGGCTGGCCCAGCGCAACTGGCGCTCGGTCACAGGCTTGTCGGACGTGGTGCCGTCGGTCACGAACATGACATACACCGGCAAGGGCGCCTTGTGCGGCGTCTTGCGCTCGCCGCCCCCGCTATCCGGGAAATAATGGCGGCGCACCGCTTCCATGGCCGCTCCGTAGCGGGTATCCCATTCGAGCGGATGGCGCTCGATCATCTGGCCGACGTAGCCGGCAAAATTACCCAGCCCCATGGGCGGGCCGCGGTGGACATTCCTGCCAAACAGGAAGACATCGATTTCGCCGTCGTCGTCGAACTGGCAGCCGAGGGCCAGGATACGTTCGGCAAAGCGCTGCACCTGGCCTTTCTTGTACAGGCTGCTCATCGACCCGGAGATGTCGAGCACCAGGCAGACCTTGGCGCGGTGGCTGCCGAGTCCCGCTTTTGCCAGCGACACCCCGGCCGACTTGACCAGGCTGACCAGTTGCGGCGCCGCCTGCTCGACGCGCTTCTCGAGGCTGATGGAAGGCGGGGCTGCCGGCGCTGCCGGGGCTGTCGCCGCGGGCGCGGGCGCAACATCGCCCCCGAAATGCGCCACCAGCGCCGCCAAACCGCCATTGAATCCCTGGCCCACCGCCATGAAGCGCCACTGCCCATCCTTGCGGTAGACCTCGCCCAGCATCACGGCCTGCTCGGCTGCGAAGTCGCGGCCCTCGAAATCGAAACGCGCAAATTCGGCGGTGGCATCGGCGCTGCACAGGCGCAGGTGGCCCGACTGCAGCTGCGACATCCGGCCGCTGCCATCGATGCTGGCCGTGATGACGACCCGGTCGACCGCCTGGGGCAGCCGTCCGAGCTCGAACCTGAACCCGTCCTTGTCGGCGCTGGCGGCGGCCACCCGCACGCCGCCGCAGGGGCTGACGGGCTGGTTGAAGAAGGTCATGTAGGGCTCGCCCACCAGCTTGCCGCCGGCGTCGAGCGCAAAGCAGGCGAAGTCGAGCGCCAGTCCCCGTGCCGACAAACCGGCGTGCAGGACGCCATCCGGCGCCAGGGAGCCCAGGGGCAGCCGCTCCCCTCTCGATAATTGCTTCATGCATCCTCCATGTGGTGGCGATTGCATCAGGATAACTCCGGCGCACGGCAGCGGCCAGGATTTTGATTGCAGACACCCCTTCTGATAGTCTGGCGCACATAGGCGCAGCGCCGCTCTCCCATTTTTTTGGCAAAGGATTCAAATGACGTCCCCTCTGGAACCCGATACCGGCCTCCCCCTCGACATGATCATCTTCGGCGGCATGGGCGACCTGGCCATGCGCAAACTGCTGCCCGCGCTGTACATGGCCTATTTGCACGGTAACCTGTCGCCCTCGACCCGCATCCTCTCCACCGGCCGCCAGGACATCGACCGCGGCGCCTACCTTGCCCATGTCGAAGAACATTCGCGCTCCTTCATCGCCAGCGCCAATTTCAATGCGCAGACCTGGAGCGGCTTCCTGGAACTGCTGGTGTATGTCCGGCTCGACGTGCAGCAGGCCGCCGACTTCAGCGCCCTGGCGCAAGCTTCGCGCGCCGGCGCCCAGCGGGTGTTCTACCTGTCCACCGCGCCGTCCCTGTTCATCGCGATCTGCGACAAGTTGTCGCAAGCGGGACTGGTCGACGCCCATGCCCGGGTCGTGCTGGAAAAGCCGCTGGGGAGGGACCTGGCCTCCGCGGTCGACATCAACGAGGCCGTCGGCAGGCATTTCGCCGAGTCGCAGATCTACCGGATCGACCATTACCTGGGCAAGGAAACGGTGCAGAACCTGATGGTGCTGCGCTTCGGGAATTCGATCCTGGAGCCGCTGTGGCGGGCCCCGAACATTTCCAGCGTCCAGATCACGGTGGCCGAGGAAGTCGGCGTGGGCAGCCGCGCGGGCTTTTACGACAGTACCGGCGCCATGCGCGACATGGTGCAGAACCACTTGCTGCAGTTGCTGTGCATCGTCGCCATGGAGCCGCCCACTTCGCTCTCTCCGGACGCCGTGCGCGACGAAAAGCTGAAGGTGATCCGCTCGCTGCGGCGCTTCCGGCTGGCCGATATCGCGCGCGACACGGTGCGCGGCCAGTACCGGCGCGGGGTCAGCGGCAACCAGGAAGTGCCGGGTTACCTGGAAGAGAGCAACGTGCCGCCGGATTCGAAAACCGAAACCTTCGTCGCCCTGCGCGCGCACGTCGATACCTGGCGCTGGTCGAAGGTGCCGTTCTATCTGCGCACCGGCAAGCGCATGGCGCGCCGCTCCTCGAAGATCGTGATCGAGTTCGCCAATCCTCCCTTCCCCCTGTTCCCGGAGACCCCGGGCGGCGTCGCCAACCGCCTGGTGATCGAACTCCAGCCGGAGGAAGCGATCAAGCTGCAGGTCATGGCCAAGGAACCGGGCAGCGGCATGAAGATGCAGCAGGTCGAGCTGAACCTGGATTTGCAGTCGGCCTTCCAGCAGCGCCGCGCCGAAGCCTACGAACGCCTGCTGATCGACGTGGTGCGCGGACGCCTGACCCATTTCATGCGGCGCGACGAGCTGGAAGCGGCCTGGGAATGGGCCGATCCGATCATCAATGGCTGGGGTACGCTGGACGAAAAGCCGCATGCGTATGCGGCCGGATCGTGGGGGCCGACCGAAGCCTTCGCACTGCTGGCGCGCGACGGCTTCGGCTGGATCGAGTAAGACTAGATCAGAACTTGTACTCCACCGATGCGCGGTAGACCCGGCCCAGCATGTCGGCCATGCTGGTCACGTAACCGCCGCTGTAGATGGTGTTGGCGGTCAGTGGCGGGAATTCTTCCGTGAGGTTGTTTACGCCCAGGCTGATGGTGGTGTTCTTGATGCCCTTGTAGCGCAGGTTCAGGTTGTACTGAGTGTAGGCTTCGACCTTGGTCAGGGTCGAGCCGGCGCGCGGCGTCAGGTCGGTCAGGCCGGTCTGGTGGCGCTGCGACAGCGTTCCGCCCCAGGGCCCGTTGGTGTAGCTGAGCGAGGCCGTGTGCTTCCAGCGCGGGTTCACCTGCGGCATGCCCGCCAGGCCCGAGTTCGGCCCCGCGGCGCCGTAGCGGCCATCGTTGGTAATGATGCCGACGTTCTGCAGCCACACGCCGTCCTTCTCGCCCTGGAATTCGTACTTGTCGTACCAGGTTCCGTCGAGCTGGGCGCTGAAGCTGCCGTAGGCCGTTTTCGGGAAACGATAGCCCACCGCGATGTCGGCGCCGCGGATGCGGGTCTGGCCACGGTTCGCCTGGCTCGCCACGATGTGGTCGATGAGCCCGTTCGGTGCGCGCACGATGTATTCCTCGTACTTGGCCGGATTCTGCTGGACCTCGGCGATCGTCAGCGCGCCCAGCACGTTGCGCAGCTTCAGGCCCCAGTAGTCCACCGTCACCGTCAGGTTCTTGATCGGCTCGTAGGCGAAACCGTAGGAGAAGCCACGCGATTTCTCGGGCTCCAGGAAGTCGTTGTTCGGGGTCTTGGTCCAGTAGTTGGTCAGGACATTGCAGACCTGGTCGCGCGTGTAGCCGGCGACCGGATTGCCGGTGGTGGGCACGGTCGGCTGGGCGCTCGGGCAAAGTACCGGATCGTCCATTTCGAGGGTGCGCACTTCCGGCGTCGGGTTCTGGATGTCCATGATCGACGGCGCGCGGAAACCGGTGGAGACCGAGGAGCGCAGCACCAGCTCGGTGAGCGGCTGCCAGCGCACGGCCAGCTTCGGATTGATTGTGGTCTGCTTCAGGTCGTCGTAATAGTCGGCGCGTACCGAGCCGTTGACGAGGAAGGTGCTGGTCAGCGGCACATCGGCTTCCATCACCAGCGAGGCGATGTCGCGTTTGAGCTTCTTGGCCACGCCCTGTGGGGTTTCGCCCACCAGGTCGCTCTGCACCACGTTGCCGGCCGCGTCGATGTTGTAGCTGCCGTCGGCCCGCTTCAGGACATAGTCGAGCGGCGCATTATGGGTGCGCGCCGAGTCGCGCCGCAGCTCGCCCGACACGGCCAGCATCACGTCGCCGCCGCCCAGGGTCATCACGGGGCGCGACAGGGTCAGGTCGACGCTCTGGTTGTAGGCCTTGTTCAGGCGGTAGGTGTAGTCGAGCGCCTGGATGCTGCGCAGGTATTCCGCGCCGGCGGCGTCCTGCAGGCCGAAGGGATTCAGGGTGCCGTTATTGAAGCCTTCCTGGGCCTTCGTGTACAGGATGTAGCCTTCGCCGACGCGGGTGTCGCGCTTGGACACGCCGTAGTTCACCCCTGCGCGGTAATCCCAGCCCAGGGCGTCGCCCTCGACCGTCAGCACCAGGCGGTCGTTGGTCTGCTCGTCGTTGCGGTAGGCAGGTCCCAGTTCGGCCGGGCCCCACTGGAAGAACAGCGGACGGTTGTTCAGGTTCAGGTTGCTGACCGCGCCAGGCGTCTTCGCCGGGTCGATGAACATGGCCGGCGTATTGCTGCCGGTATTGCTGCCCACAACCTGCACGCCGGGCGTGATCCCCTTGCCCGGATAGAAGCGGCTGGTCGACGGCAGCGTGTAGGTGGTGAATGGGTTGGTCGTTCCCGGCACCTGCATGCCGCGGAATTTCTGTACCGTGAAATTGCTGTGCAAGAGATCGAGGTCGACCTTGACGCCGCCCGACAGGTTCCAGCTGGCGCGGGCCGACATGGTCGTGATCTCGCTGCCGTCGGTCACCGCGGTCCAGTACAGCGGATTGCGCAAGCACCCCGGGGCGTACACCGGCGTCGCGTTCGCGCTCTGGTTGCCCAGTACCGGTACCGAATAAGGCGCGCCGCAGCCGGTCGCGAAGCTCGGGTTGTAATTGGAATTGGCGGCGCGCGTGAAGCCGAAGTTGGCGAACGGGTTCGGATTGCGCGAGTCCGGGGTGATGCCCAGGCCCAGCGTGCGCAGGGTGGCCGGATCGTGCTGCTCGGGACGGTCGTCCTGGAACAGCGCCGATTTTTTCTGGTGGTCGATCGCGATATAGGCGTTGAAGCCGTCGCGGCCCAGGTTGCCGTAGCCGAAGATGGCGCCGATGCTCCTGGTGTCGCCGCCGCCGCTCATCTCGGGCGTGGCGTATTCCGCCTTGATGGTCGCGCCTTCGTAACCGCGCTTGGTCCAGTAGTTCTGGACGCCGCCGATGGCGTCGGCGCCATAGATCGAGGCGGCGCCGCTGCTGAGCGTTTCGATGCGGTCCAGCGCCATCCGCGGAATCACGTTCACCGACACGTACTGGTCCTGCAGCGGCTCGTTCGCCAGGCGCCGGCCGTTGAGCAGGGTCAGCGTGCGCATCGGGCCCAGGCCGCGCAGGTTGGTCACCGGGCCGGCGGCGCCCGTATTCGTGCCCAGCGAGAGCGACTGCGGCTGCTCGAGCACCAGGTCTTTCAGTTCGGTGTGGCCGCGCGCTTCGAGTTCGGTGGCCTTGATGACGGTCAGCGCCGTCGCCCCTTCGTCGGCCGCGCGCCGCAGCAGCGAGCCCGTCACCGCCACCGTCTGCATTTTCTGTTCCGGCTCGGCCGGCGCGGTGCTCTGCGCATAGGCCTGGCCGCTCATCTGGAGTACCGCCAGGCTGACTGCCGAGGCCAGCAAGGCGCGGCGTGGATTGGGGCTGTTATGGGGCTGCATGGGGGGTCTCCTCCGTTATAGGCGTGATCAAGTGTTCACATTTATATTTATCTGGCTAGACCGTACTGTAGATTGGTTGGACCACCGTGGCTACAAAAATATTATTTGCTTATTCAATCAGGCAGCTGGCCCAACCGGTTCACTGGGAGGAAGGGGTAAAACGGCGTCTCGACGCGTTGCAATTTTGCAACGAAGTCAGGCTTGACTGGATCGATAAAGATGGATTCAGAACAGCTCGAGGTTCGGCGATGGAACCACGGCCTTGCGCGGCGCGGGCGGCGCCGGCCAGTCGCGCATCTGCGCCGCCGGGAAATGGCGCAGGAAGCTGCGCGCCATCTCGGTATTTGTGCAGGCGAGCCAGTCGCCGACCTCATCGGGCGAGAGGATGACGAGCGAGCGCTTTTCATCGTCGCGCTTGTGCATGCGGCGCATCAGGGGATGCTCGTCGGCGTTGATGGTGATCTGGGTGAAGGACGCCGCGCCGGCGCCGTCTGCCTGCGGCCACGCGCGCCACAGGCCGGCCACGAAAAACAGCGACTCGTCGCGCATGCCGATTGCGTGGCGCACCGGGCGCCCGCTCTCGTAGCAGGGTTCGTAGAACCAGGCCATCGGGACGGCGCACAGCTGCAGGCGGCGCCAGGCCGGCGCGAACGAACGCCGCTCGCCGAGAGACTCGGCCCTGGCGTTCATGGTGTCGAAGGGTTTGACGTCAGGCGGAATCTCGCGCCGCGGAACCATGCCGTAGCTGGCCAGGCAGGCCTCGAGCCGGCCATCAGGCCGGTTACGCAGGATCGGGGCGGCGTAGTCCTTCCAGGTTCTTCCGGCCAGCGCCAGTTGGCCGGCAGCTCGCTGAAGGCGCCAAGCGTGCCGAAGGCGGCGAGCTCCTCGGGGGTGGGAGGACGGTAGTTGACGCACATGGCCGGCGCGCAGCCGCTCAGGCTGCCGCGTCCAGGAAGAAGATGGCGTAGGCCCTGGCCGGCGTTTCCACGGTCGGCTTCTCGACCTGCAGCTGGGCGCAGTCTTCGGCGACCAGGCTGCGCCAGTTGCGCATGCCGGCGTTCGAAAACAGCGGATTGGCCTTGGCCGCCAGGCTGATGTCGAGCGCCAGGCGGGCGTCGCGCGGGCCCGCCTTGTCATAGCTGACGCCGCGCAGCTCGATGCCGAAGGCAGCCAGCCAGGCTTCCCACTGACCGGATTCGACGCCCTGGACGATGCGCCCCAACATGTCGTCTAAGGACACGCCCTTCTTGACGACGCCGCGCAAGAAGGCGAGCGATGGCGCCTCGCGTGCGTCGGTGCTTTGCTTGCCCGCGCCGCGCTCGGCGATCGCCTTCAGTTCTTTCGAGAAGGTAGCGTCGCGCTCGGTGTAATCGCGCACGCGGTCGTAGAACCCGCTGTCGACGAAAGGATTGTCCGGACGCCCTGCCGGGTTTTTTACGGCTTCGCCCGCTGGTTTGTCCGCTGGAGGCTGTTTTTTATTCGTCATGGCTGTTGCTAGGTAATGGTAAGGGGGCAGTTTAACATCGCCGGCTGCGACAGCGCGTCTCCAGGCACTGGCCGCAGCTTAAAAGCCTGCATCCGGCCGCTTGGTGCTCCATTGCACAGACGACGCCCTGCTGCCCGGCGAGACTGCTGCCAGCGACAGGCATGGACCGGGGCGAGTGGCGCCCCGGCAGCGCGTCGGAAAGGGAACAGTTGCAGAATTTTCAGTGGTTCATGCTCATCGGCGTGCTGATGGTCGCGCGCGGCCTGTGGGGCCCGACGATTGCCCGCCTTCCCTTTACCTCCGCCACCATCTACCTCGCGATCGGCCTGGTGCTCGGCCCGCTCTTCCTGAACCTGTTCAGCTTCGATCCGCTGCGCGAAGCGCCGGTGATCGAGGTGGTCGCCGAGGTCGCGGTACTGATTTCCCTGTTCTCGGCCGGGATCAAGATGCCCGTGCCATTCACCTGGCCGCGCTGGCTGCCCGCGATCCGGCTGGCCTGGCTGGCGATGACGCTCTCGGTGGTCCTGATCTCCGCTTTCGCCGTGCTGGTGATGGACATGCCACTGGGCGCGGCCATCCTGCTGGGCGGGATCCTGGCCCCGACCGACCCGGTGCTGGCCACCGACGTCCAGGTGCGCCACGCCGGCGACAACGATCCGCTGCGCTTCACCCTCACCTGCGAAGCGGGCCTGAACGACGGCAGCGCCTTCCCCTTCGTCATGCTCGGCCTCGGCCTGCTCGGCCTGCATGAACTGGGCGACGGCGGTTCGCGCTGGCTGCTGGTCGACGTGGTCTGGGCGACGGCAGGCGGGGTCGGCATCGGCGTGGCCTGCGGCGCGGCGCTGGCCTACCTCAGCGCCGCCCTGCGCAAGCGCATCGAAAAACACGAGGTGCTCGACGACCTGCTTGGCCTGGGACTGATCGGCGTGGCCTACGGCGCCGCCGTGTCGCTGCACACCTACGGCTTCCTGGCGGTGTTCGCCGCCGGCGTCGCCTTGCGCCAGACCGAACTGCGCCTGATCCACGCCAGGAAAAATCACGAAGGCCTGCTCGAACCCGAAATCGACGAAGCGCAGTCGCCGGCCGTCGTGCCCGCGGAGCCGACCGTCAGCGGCGGCGCGCTGGTGTTCAAGGAACACCTCGAGCGCCTGTCCGAGCTAACCCTGGTCTTGCTGCTGGGCGGCGCCGCCAGCTGGGCCATGGCCGACTGGCGGCCCTGGGTGCTGGCGCTGTTCGTGTTCTTCGTGGCGCGCCCGGTCAGCGTCCTGGCCAGCATGAAGGGCTCCGGAATGGTGGGGCGCGCCCGCGCCATCACGGCCTGGTTCGGCGTGCGCGGGATCGGTTCGATCTACTACCTGACCTATGCCATCAATCATGGCCTGCCGCCGGCGTTGGGACGCGAGCTGGTCGACGCCACCGTGGTCGTGATCATGCTGTCGATCGTATTGCACGGCACCAGCGTGACGCCGCTGCTCAACCGCTACTGGCGCTGACAGAACTGAGGCGCGCTCAACGCTTGTATTGATCGAGCTGGACCGACAGCGTCGTCTTGTAGTTCTTCAGCAGGTCGACGGCCTCGGACTTTACTTCGGCGCGTGAGGTGTCGCTCGGCGCGTTCAACACGGGCAGGTTCAGCTTGTCCGCGCCGGCGCTTGCCTCGGGCAATTCAGCGGCGATGGCGGTCGCGCTGGCGGACAACAGCATCAGGGTGGCGATAGCGAGCTTTTTGGCGTTCATGAGTTTCTCCTGGGAAGTGACAAAGAACACAGTCTAGGCCTTGCGCAGGATGCAATAAAGAGACAAACGGGCAATGTATAATTGCGCAATCCGCAATAATGAAAGACGAAGATGGACCGGCTGGTATCGATGCGCGTATTTGCGAAAGTGGTGGACGCCGGCAGCTTCGCGGCCGCCGCGGCCGCTCTCGGGATGTCGGCCGCCGTCGTCACGCGCAATGTCGCCGATCTGGAGTCGCATCTGGGAACGCGTCTGCTCAACCGCACGACGCGGCGCCTGTCGCTCACCGAGACCGGCCAGCAATACCTCGACCGGGTGCGCCAGATCCTGCTCGACATCGACGACGCCGACGCCGCCGCAGCGTCCAGCTCTTCCCGGCCGGGCGGCACCCTGCGCATTTACTGCCACCCGACCTTCGGCAAATCGCAACTGGCGCAGCTGCTGCCGCGCTTTGCGCTGACGGTGCCCGAGGTCGTGCTCGACCTTACCCTGGCCGACGACGACGTCGACCTGGTCGAACGCGGTTTCGACGTCGGCATTTTCATCGGCCTGCAAAAATTTGACGCCAGCATGATCGTGCGCCGCCTTGCAACGGCGAACGTGCTGCTGACGGCGTCGCCCGCCTACCTGGCGCGGCGCGGGGCGCCCGTCCGGCCGCTCGATATCACGGGGCACGACTGCCTGAACTTCGCTTTCGAGCAGCTGCGCCACAGCTGGCCGGTGGCCTGGGAGGACAAGGTGGTCGATGTGCCGGTGACCAGCCGCATGATCTCGAACAGCGGCGACGTGCTGCGTGCGGCGGCCCTGGCCGGCATGGGCATCATGCCGCGCACCTCGTTCACGCTCGAAGACGACCTGGCAAGCGGCCGCCTGGTGCAGCTGCTGCAAGGCCACCACGTGGGCCAGTTGGCGGTGATGATGGTCTACCCGAGCCGTCGCCAGCTGTCGGCCAAGGTGCGCAGCTTCGTCGAGTTCATGAACCGGGAATTCCCGCGCCCGGACAGCGACCCCTGGCTGCCGGGCCCTTGACGCCCCATAAACCTGCGCCATTGAAGCGGGCTAAGCTGGTAACGTCCCCCATAGACAGGTCAATACCATGCCCACTTTCTACATCGACCCCAGCGCCGCCGGTCCCGGCGACGGCAGCTTGGCCAAGCCCTTCGCGTCCTGGACGGAGGTCGTCTGGGCTCCAGGCAACACCTACCTGCAAAAACGCGGTACGACCTACGCGGGCGTGCTGCGGCTGACGGCCAGCGGCACCCGGCTTGCCCGCATCACCCTCGGCGCCTGGTACCGCAGCGATGGCTCCGACGACCCGTCGCAGCCGCGGCCCGTCATCCTGCTGCCAGGCAGCCCGGTATCGCCCCAGGACGGCGGATCGATCGCGGTGGCCGGCCAGGAACGCGACTTCGTTACCTACCGCAACCTCGACATCCGCAATCCCGCCCTGCCGGAGGCAAGCGATGTCGCCATCATTTGGCTGGGCAACGGCTGCGCTTTCGAAAACATCGCGCTCACCTCGAATTGCGCCGGCGTGTATATCTATCAAAAGACTGGCGTAGCCGTCTCCGGCTGCAGCCTCGACGTCATCGGCTGCGGCCCGCAACACGCGAACCACGGCATCCTGGTGGCTGGCAACACCGGCGTCGACGACATCACCCTGATTGGCAATACGGTGCTTCACCGCGGCGGCGGCGCCCCCGGCTCGCATGGCATCCGCTGCGAAACCTATGGCGGCGGCGCCAACCTGACAAACCTGCGCATCCGGGGCAACCGGGTGTCGCCGCCGCCGGGCCAGATGGTCAGCAGCAATCGCGCGGCGATCGGCATTTATCTTGTCAACGGCGTCGCGGCGCGCCTCGAGCGCAACACCGTCAGCGGCATGCTGAGCGGGATCTTCATCGGCAGCGGCGAGCGCCAGCGCGTGATCAACAACGACTGCAGCGTCAACATGCATTTCGGCATCCACGTTACCGGATTCGCGCGTTCCTTCCTAATCGAAGGCAACACCTGCAACCGCAATGGCGGCCTCGACAGCCCCAATTTCTGGGGACGCGGCATCGAGCTGTCCTCGGCCGCCGGGCCAGAAGCGTGCGCCGACCATACGATCCGCTTCAATACCTGCAGGTTCAACCTCAACTACGGCGGCCCGCTCGACAATGGCACCGAAGGCGTCGGCATTGGACTCGACGATGGCGTGGTGCGATGCACCGTGGCCTGGAACCATATCGCCAACAACGAGGGCAACGGCATCCAGCTGTTCGGCGGCGGCACGCCCGGTAACCCGCCCGACACCGGTGGCCATACCATCGCCGGCAACCTGCTGGACTCGAATTGCACGTATTCCGTGCTGAACCGGCGCAGCGGCGGCAGCACGCCGAGCCGCTTCCAGTACCACATCCAGCTCGCCTACATCTACGGCAGCCCGACCCGGATCACGAACAACGTCTTCGCGGGACCGACGCGGGGCGGCGTGTATCTCGACAGCACCTCGTCGAATGTGGTGGTGGCGAACAACGTTTACTGGGGTACGCCCGCGCCGGTTGCCGCATCGGCCCGCGCCTTGTGCAGCTTTTTATAACTGTCGATCAGGCGGTGGTGGCGCTCCAGGCCTTCGAGCCCCATGCTGGTGGGCGTGAGGCCGAAGAAGCGCACGCTGCCGTCCACCGAGCCGATTGCCGCGTCCATCCGCGTGTCGCCGAACATGCGGCGGAAATTGGTCTCGTAATCGGCCAGGTCCAGCTCGTCGTCGAGCTCCACTTCCAGCACCACATTCAGGGCCTGATAAAACAGCCGGCGCTCGACGCTGTTGTCGTTGTACTGGAGGAAGGCGCCGACCAGCTCGTGCGCTTCCTCGAACTGTTTTAACGCCAGGTTGATCAACAGCCGCAGTTCGAGCACGGTCAGCTGGCCCCAGTCGGTGTTCTCGTCGAATTCGATGCCAATCAGGGTCGCAATGTCGGAATACTCGTCCAGCTCATTGTTTTCCAGGCGTTCCAGCAGCGCCGCCAGGCTGGCCTCATCCAGGCGGTGCAGGTTCAGGATATCAGCGCGGAACAACAGCGCTTTATTCGTGTTGTCCCAGATCAGGTCTTCGACCGGATAGATTTCCGAATACCCCGGCACCAGGATGCGGCAGGCAACGGCGCCCAGCTGGTCGTAGGTCGCCATGTATACTTCCTTGCCCATCTCGTCGAGAATGGCGAGCAGGGTCGCGGCTTCCTCGGCATTCGCGTTGTCGCCCTGGCTCGAGAAATCCCATTCGACGAAGTCGGCATCGGCCTTGGCGCTGAAAAAGCGCCAGGAAACCACGCCGCTCGAATCGATGAAGTGCTCGACGAAGTTATATGGCTCCGTCACCGCCTGGCTGGCGAAGGTCGGCTGCGGCAAATCGTTGAGGCCCTCGAAACTGCGGCCCTGCAGCAATTCGGTCAGGCTGCGTTCGAGCGCGACCTCGAAACTCGGGTGTGCGCCGAACGAGGCAAACACGCCGCCCGTGCGCGGGTTCATCAGCGTGACGCACATGACCGGGTAGGTGCCGCCGAGCGACGCGTCTTTCACGAGTACCGGAAAGCCCTGCTCTTCCAGGGCCTGGATGCCGGCCAGGATGCCCGGGTATTTCGCCAGCACCGCTTGCGGCACATCGGGCAGCGCCATTTCGCCTTCCAGGATTTCGCGCTTGACCGCCCGCTCGAAAATCTCGGACAGGCATTGCACCTGCGCTTCGGCCAACGTATTGCCGGCACTCATGCCGTTACTGGCGTACAGGTTTTCGATCAGGCTGACCGGGAAATACACGGTTTCGCCATTCGACACCCGCACATACGGCAGCGCGACGATACCGCGCTCGCTATTGCCGGAATTGGTGTCGACCAGGTGAGATGCGCGGAGCTCGCTATCCGGATCGTAAATGCCCAGGCAATATGCGTCGAGCAGATCCTTGGGGAGCGCATCCTTGCGGCCGGGCTTGAACCAGCGCTCCTGCGGATAATGCACGAAGGCGGCGTTGGCGATGTCTTCGCCCCAGTAGGCGCCGGCATAGAAATGGTTGCAGTTCAGGCGTTCGATGTATTCGCCCAGGGCCGAGGCCAGGGCGCTTTCCTTGGTCGACCCTTTGCCGTTGGTGAAACACATCGGCGAATGGGCGTCGCGAATATGCAGCGACCAGACATTCGGCACGATATTGCGCCACGACGCGATCTCGATCTTGATGCCCCAGCGCGCCAGCATGCCCGACATGTTCGCGATCGTCTGCTCCAGCGGCAGGTCCTTGCCCGGAATGTAGGTACGCGACTCGGCGTCAGGCTGAAGGGTCAACAGCGCCTGGGCGTCGGCATCGAGATTGGCAACCTCCTCGATGACGAACTCCGGGCCCTCCTGCACCACTTTCTTGACGGTGCAGCGCTCGATCGAGCGCAGGATGCCCTGGCGGTCTTTGTCCGAAATATCGGCCGGCAGCTCGACCTGGATCTTGAAAACCTGCTTGTAGCGATTTTCCGGGTCGACGATATTATTCTGCGACAGGCGGATATTTTCAGTCGGAATATTCCGGGTATTGCAGTACAACTTGACGAAATAAGCCGCGCACAAAGCCGACGAAGCCAGGAAATAATCGAAGGGGCCCGGCGCCGAGCCATCACCCTTGTAGCGGATGGGCTGGTCGGCGATCACCGTGAAGTCGTCGAATTTGGCCTCGACACGCAGTTTGTCGAGGAAGTTGACTTTAATTTCCATGAAGGGATTCCAAATAGCTACTCAAGAATAAACTGCAAAATATAAAGCCCTGTCGAGACAGGGCTTTGGGGCGATCTTATCACAGCGTAGCGTCCCTCATCGACGCCAGCGAGCGCAGGATATCATCGCCCCTCAGCCCAGCGGCAGGTGGTGCGGACGCACCAGCATGTGCCAGTCGCGGTGCTCGCCCAGGATCAGGCTCACGCCCGCCTCGATGGCCGCGCGTACCGCGGCGTCGTCGCCGTCGGCCTGGGCGGCCACGATCGCCGCCCGCGTTTGCCCCAGCTCGGCCGAGAGCCGGCGTGCGGTCGCGGCCAGGCGGTAAGATTCGGTCTGCGCCAGCGCGCCGTGCAGCGATGCCGCGAGCGAGGGGAAGAAGATGGTCACGAAGGAAAGCCACATCGAATGCACGACCAGGTGCGCCAGCGCCCCCGCCAGCGTCAGCACGAACAGACAGGCGTTGATCTTGTGAATGCGGTGCATCAGCGCCTCGCTGCGCAGCGCCAGGCGGTCGTGGTAAGCGCGCTGCCCGTCGAACTGGGCCAGCGCCCAGGCCACATACTGCTCGACGAAGGCCGGGTTCGACCATGCATCGTGCAAGGCGCCTACAGTGCCTTCATGGAGCGTGCACAGCGCATTGATCGCGGCGCTGTCGGGAACGTGGTTGCCGGCCAGCCGCGCGTACCAGCTGGGCGCCTTGCCCACCCCGCCCACCCCGCGCGCCACGGCCAGCGGCGCTACCAGCGGCAGGTACCAGGCAAGTTCCGCCTCGGTGCGGCTTTTCAGCCATTGTCCCTGCCAGTCCTGGCGGTGGCCGCGCCGGTACACCAAACCGAGCACCGTGATCAGGACGACTTCGAGCACGACCCAGAACGGCGCCCACGCATGCATCGCGTGGCGCCCGTTGTCCCAGCCGAGCGCCAGCGGCATCACCGCGCACAGCACCGCCATCGCGCTCAACAGATACAGCCCCCAGAACGCGCTGCGATAGCGGTTGCCCGAGGCGACGGCGCGCTCGTTGCTGGCGGCGTAGGCCGGTGCGATCGCACTCACCAGGGCGGCGATCGCCGGTGGCGCGGCGACGCTCGCGGACGCCGCCGGCGCCGGAAAACGCACGCCGACGAGCAGCAGTGCCTGGATACGCTGATGAAATGCCATAAATCCCTAGTCGAGCAGGTGGTAGGTCGCGGCGAAGATATCGGCGCCGACGATGCCGAGGTGGCCGTCGCCATAATCGAGGAGCCAGTCGCCCGGCTGGCCGGACAGGCGCGAGACCCCGTCGGCCAGGACCACCGCGAACGTTTCCGTCATGCGCAGGGCCAGCGACGGATGCGGCACGCTCTCGTACTCGCAAGGTGCGCCGGCCGGCCGGTAGCGCTGCTCGAAGGCGGCGCGCGCGAGCGGCCATTGCTCGCCGGTCTGCGCGGTCAGGACGGCGTCGCCGGGGCCGGCGCGCACCGGCCCCTCGCGCGTCTGGATCGTTTCCGGCAGCGTGGCGAAGCGAACGGTCACGCGCGACGGGTGCTTCTGGACGCGCAGCGCCTTCGGTTCGCCAAGCAGCGCCGGCGAAAAGCCGCCTGCTCCTGGCGAATGAAACTCGCGCACCTAGCTTCCCGCCGGACGCCGCGGCGCCCGCAGCGCGGGTGCGCTTCTCAGGCCGCGGCGCTCATTCATATGTGCCGCGGCAGCGCGCGATGAAGGACTTGCGCTCGGCCGCATCGTCGATCTCCTCGGCCAGCCTGGCCACCAGGTCCGCCGTACCGGCAGCGGCCGGCGCCATGCGCCGCACCAGCACCTTCGCGATCGGACCGATCAGCTGCGCCAGGTTGGCCTCGATCTGTTCGAGCACGGCAGCGTCGATGGCTGGAGCGGCAAGCGTGGCGGCGAGCGCCTGCCTGGCGGGGGACGCGGGGAACGCCGCTGCCGGCGCCGCTTCGCGCGCCGTTCCCGGCCGCTCGAGCAGCACCGTCAGGCAGTCGCGCAGCTGGACCAGGTAGAAATCGAGCTTGCCTTCGATCGCGTCGAGCCAGTGCTGGGTACTGATGAAATATTCGAGGCTCTTCGACAGCGGCACGTCCTCGATGCGCAAGGGAAGGATGTGCAGGCCCTTGTTCACGGCCCGTTCGACTTCGCGCCGCACCTGCGGCGAGCTGTTCGAATTCGACGAGAACACCAGTACCAGTACGCGTGCGGTATCGAGGGCGTTGATGATCGCTTCGGCCCAGTCTTCGCTGGGCCGGATGTCGCGCGGCGCCACCCAGCAGCGAATGCCGTTCGCTTCCAGGCTGTGGCAAATCGCGTCGGCAAATACCTTGTCCTGGTGCGAGTGGCTGAGAAAGACGTCGTGTGCCATCCCGTCCCCGCTCAGCCCAGCATCGCCATGGCTTTTTCCAGGCTGCGACGCATGCGGTTGAAAGCATTCCCGAGCACCGCGATTTCATCGTTGCCGCGGATGTCGAAGGCTTCGACCTCGGTCTTGCCGGCACTCAGTGCGTCGGCGATGCGGGTGATCCTGCGCATCGGACGCAGGATGAAGCGATAGATCACCAGGTTGACGACCAGCAGGATGCCGATGAAGGTCGCCACCATTCCGGTCATGATCAGCTTGAAAGCGCGGTCGGCCTGGGCCATCGGCACTGCCAGCGGCACCGACACGATCTGGCTGCCGACTGTCTCGCCAAGCTTCCAGCCAAAGCCGTTCGCGTCGCCATACAGGGCCCGCATCGACGCCGGCGCGGCCGATGGCACGCTATGGCAGGCCAGGCACTGCGCATCCTTGATCCGGATCGGCCGCGCCAGGAACAGCGACTGCCCCGACGGCGTCGAGCGCTCGCCCACGACTTCCTTCAAGTCCGGATGATCGCGCAGGTTGCGCACGACATCGGCCTCCCACTCCACCACCCTGTCGCGCGGATTGGTCGGGTTGAGCGTGGCTTCCTTGTAGCTGTACTCCTTGAAGGCCGCCTGCATCTTGGAGAAACTCTGGGTCGCAGCATACGAGGGCACCGTCTGCGGCAGGAACTCCTTGTGCAGCCGCGCGTCCAGCAAGGGCTTGATCTCGGCGCTCGTATAACTGCGCGCCGCCAGCGCCGCTTCCATCATCAGGCTGGCGTGACTCATCACCTCACGCTTGGCATTCTCTTGCAACACGTTTTGACTGATCATTCCCGTCACCGTGAGGCCCGCACAAAACACCGCCGCCAGCGACAGGTTGACTTTCAGGAGCAGGTGCATGGGTGCCTTGGAGGATGCGACGGGTAGGAGATTTGCGCATCATAACATTCTGCTATTTGCAGGCTAACAATTATTATGGCTGACTGTTGATCTGCGGTTCCTTCGCGAACACTGGCATCCCATGCAAGGGCTGCGCAACTTTCGCTGCCGAAGCTGCCCATTCGGCCCGAATCGCGCTTGCAAAGCCCGGGACATCGGCGCACGATCAATGCGCATGCTGAGCAAATCACAACGAGGAGAAACCCGATGATCAAGGTGAGCGTGATGTATCCAAACGGGCCGGGAGCCCGGTTCGACGACGCCTATTACCGTGACCGGCACATGCCCATGGTGAAGCAGCTGATGGGCGACTACTGCAAGTACTACACGGTCGACAAAGCCGCTACGGCGGACGGCACTGCGCCCTACATCGCCATGGGCCACCTGTTCTGCGATTCCGTCGATGCCTTCCAGACTGGTTTCGGTCCGCACTCCGCGGAAATCATGGGCGACATTCCCAACTATACCAATCAGACACCCATCATCCAGATCAGCGAAGTGCTGGTCGGCGGGCCTGCTAGCGAAGCCCCTTCCACCACTGCGTGAACGACTGCCCTGGATCGTTCAAATACATCGGCTCGCCGATTCGCGGAGTCAGCAGGCGGTAGCGCTTCCCCTTGCTGGCCTCGACGGCGCGGTCGAAAGGCTCGTCCCAGGCATGACGCGCCAGCGTGAAGCGGCCGGCATGGCCGCTCAGCAAGGCCTGCGCGCCGAGTATCTCAGCCGCACGCGACGCCTCTTCCGGCGTCATGTGAATGTCGGCCCATTTCACGTTGTATTGCCCCGCGTCGAGTGCGACGAAATCGAAACGTTCGAAGCGCTTGCCGATTGCCGCGAAGTGCGGGCCGAAACCGGTATCGCCGCTGAAGTAGAGGCGCCGCCCCGGCGTCTCCAGTGCGTAGCTCGCCCACAGGCTCTGGTTACGCTGCATGAAGCGGCCCGAGTAATGCTGCGACGGCAGTACATGCACTTGCAAGCCTGGTGCGACCTCGACGCTGCTGTTCCAGTTCATCTCGCGGATTTGTGCGGGTGCGTAACCCCAGTGCCGCAAATGGGCGCCGTTGCCAAGGCCGGCGATGACCAAAGCGGTCTTCGGCGCCAGCGCTTTCATGGTTTTATAGTCGAGATGGTCGTAGTGATCGTGGCTGATGAGGACGACGTCGATAGCGGGCAGGTCTTCGACCGTATAGGGGCTGGTGCCGTCGTAAGCGCGGACCATCCAGGGCAGTGGCGCCGCATCGCTGCTGAACACGGGGTCGACCAGCACCCGCTTGCCGCCGATCTGCACGAAGTAAGACGAGTGGCCGAGCCAGACGACGATGTCCTGCTCGCGCGGCAGCGCCGCCAGGTTTGTTTTGACTGAGGGAAGCGCAACCGTCGGCGCCGACCGCTCGCTGCGCGGCTCGAAACGGCCGCGGATCATCCTGACTGCCATGCCGATGCCGCCAGGGCGCGGCGGCGAAGCGACCTCGTTGCGGAATGCACCGTCGCGGTATTGGGGCGCTCCCTGCAACTGCTGCTCTGCCGGCAGTTGCCCGAGCGAGGGAACCACGTAGGCACAGGCGCTGATGGCGAGGGCGCACACCAGGGCCAGGCTGAACAAGAAAAATCGTTTCACTAGCACTCCATGGATGAACAGGCTGTGCGCATGATAAAGCGATTGCGTCGCACGCGCTTGGACGTCGATTCCTGCGCTGCCAGCCATTTCCGACGATTGCACGCGCTCTTACAAATGGTTTCGCTTTAAACGTTTACAGGCTTTCGCGTGCGCGGCCCAGCAAGTAGTCTAATGGGCTCGGCACTAGCCGGCACGCATTGCAACACGCATTGCGGCAGTTGTGCAGACGCGCGGCCGCCGATTGCTATTTCTTCAAACGGAGTCTGTCTTGTCCGAATCAAAACTTCCCCATCCTGCGACGGTCATCAAAATCATCGGTGTCGGCGGTGCCGGCGGTAACGCCGTCAACCGCATGGCGCCGTCAGGACTGTCCGCCTTCGAATTCATTTGCGCGAACACCGACGCCCAGGCCCTCTCGAATACCCAAACCGAACGCCGCATCCAGCTCGGCGAAAGCGGCCTTGGCGCCGGCAGCGACCCGATGGTCGGACGCGAAAGCGCCATGCGCGAACGCGAGCACATCGCCGAGGCGCTCAGAGGCGCCGACATGGTATTCATCACTGCCGGCATGGGCGGCGGCACCGGTACCGGCGCCGCCCCGGTCGTCGCCGAAGTGGCCCGCGAACTGGGCATCCTGACCCTGGCCGTGGTATCGAAACCCTTCGAATTCGAAGGCCCGCGACGTATGCGGGTGGCCGAAGAAGGCATCGCGACACTGGCACGCTGCGTCGACTCGCTCATCATTGTCCTGAACAGCCGTCTCGAGGAAGTGCTGGGTGACGATGTCACGCAAAAGCAGGCATTCGCCGCCGCCGACGAGGTGCTCAGCAAGGCGGTGACCGGCATTGCCGACATCATCGCCGTGCCGGGAATGATCAACGTCGATTTCGAAGACGTGCGCACCGTGATGCGCCAGACCGGCATGGCAATGATGGGCACTGCCGAGCACACCGGCGACGACCGCGCCGTGAAAGCGGCCGAAGAAGCCATCGCGTGTCCGCTGCTCGACGGCGCCAACCTGCGCGCCGCGCGCGGGGTGCTGGTCAACATTTCCGCCTCCGAGGAAACGTTGAAACTGCGCGAAACCAAGCAGGTCATGAACACGATCTGCTCGCAGACCAACGACGACGCCATCATCAAATTCGGTGCGGTTTTTGACGAGACGCTGGGCGAGGCGATGCGGGTGACCGTGGTGGCGACGGGCTTGAGCCGGCCCAGCGACCTGGCGCCCGGTACGAGAAGGTTATCGGTTTCGCGTCCGGGCGCCCTGCCCCAGCCTGCCCTGCGCCAGAATGGATACTACGCGCAGGTGCGGTCGGCGTCGGGACAGCAGGAGATGCGCGCGGGGGCGATGTCGCGGCAGTCGGCTTCCGGGTCCGGCGAGGAAGGCCAGTAAGGCCGGCAGGTACGCTCAACAATAAAGGCTGTTGATCATTAAGATGATCAGCAGCCCTTGCGATTACCAGATCCGCACTTCAGACGCGTGCGCGGCCGGCGCACCTTCCACCGCGTCGATTACCTGTAACAGCTGGCGCATCCGCTCCGGCTGGCGGCAGGCAGCACCGGTTTCCCACAGCCGGTCGAACTCGGCCACGGCGGCCTGGTAGTCGAGTGGCGCCGGACAAAGCGCTGTCTCGTATGCCGACGCGGTCCGGTCGTCGTGCTGTCCTAGTCTCATGTGCCGACTCCTTGAGAATTCACTTCGGGCCGCGCCGCCAAGGCTACCCGGCCTGCGCTTGTTTGCGCTTGACTGCTTTACCCATCTGCGGTGTCGTCAGCGAGCAGCAGGCCGATCAGGATCGCAACAATCAGGGGACGCACCGTGCAGTGCTTTCATGTTTCGCTGGACAGGTCCGTGGGCTCTGCTGGACGAGTGCGCGGATGTCGCCCGACTCGAGCACCCGCACCGACGCGCCGCGGCGCAGCAGGCCAAGCATCGCCTGGCCCAGCAACTGCGTGCTCAGCACCATGCCGGGCGCGATCCAGCGCAACAGCGGCAGCACCGGAGCGAGGATGCGGTACAGCACGCGGTAGGAACGGGTTTTCGAGCGCGCGCCGTGCAGCGGCTGGATCAAGGCCGGGCGCAGGATGAAGCTGTTGGCAAACGGCAGGCGCAGGATTGCGTTTTCGGTCTGTCCGCGCACCCGGGCCCACATGCGCCCGTTGCGCTCCGTACTATCGGCGCCGGCGCCGGACACGTACACAAAGACCATGTGCTCATTCATGGCGAGCAGCTTGTTGGCCACTGCCAGCGTCAAGCCGTGGGTGAACTTCTTGTACGCGTCGGCGGACATGCCGGAGGAGCTGACGCCGATGCAGAAGAAACAGCCGCTCACGTCTTTCAAATGCGTGCGATGCAGGTTCAGGTCGAGCAGGTCGTCGACGACGATCTGGCGCAGTTTCGGGTGGCTCAGTGCAAGCGCCTGGCGCACGACGACGATCACCTCGCTGACATCGGGCGCCAGCAGGCTTTCGCGCACCGCGCCCTGCCCCACCATCCCGCTCGCTCCAAATACCAGAATCTTCATGCTGCTCTCCAAATTAAACACGTGTCGCTTTCCAACTAACTAGTTGGTTGATATACTGTAGTCGGCAGCCGTCAAGTTGTCAACCAACTAGTTGGTTTATTTTTGAATAAAACCGGAGCGAACATGAGAAACCCCGAAGAGACCAGGCGTCGCCTGCTCGATGCCGCGACGGCGGAATTCGCCGCCTACGGCATTGCCGGGGCGCGTGTCGACCGTATCGCCGAGGGAGCCGGCTGCAACAAGCAGTCGATCTATGGCTATTTCGGCAGCAAGGATGGCTTGTTCGACGCTGTGCTGGAGGCCATCGTGGCGCGCGTGGTGTCGGAAGTGCCGGTCGACGCCCACGACCTTGCGGGCTATGCCGGGCGCGTGTTCGACTGGTATGGCGATAATCCGGGGGTGCTGCGCCTGTGGAACTGGATGCAGCTCGAACAGGGCGACCCCAAGCAAATGAGCGAAGCCATGCTCGCCGCCCGTACCGACAAGCGCGAGAAGGTGCGCGCCGCGCAGCAGGCCGGCGTCATCACCGACACGATCCCGGCTGAACAGCTGCTCGGCTTCGTCAACCGCCTGGCGTCGACCCAGATCGACTATTGCAGCCTCGATTCCTGCGAACGCAGCGCGCTGCGCGCGTCCCTGGTGGAAGCTGTGCGACGCCTGGTTGCACCTTGACCGAATCGCGCGTACGACAGCTGATCAAGGCGCCTTGGACCATGACGCGAGCCGTTGACTGTTCACTCGAATGATCAACGGCACGTCAGATTCAATCTCAAAATCAACTACTTAGAAAATTCAGGTCACTCCCGCTCGACCATCAACGGCTGGGCTGAGCCTTTGAAGTGACACGAAATTAACTTCCTCTGGTCTTATCCATACCATCGTCGATACCATGCAAGCGGCCACTTCCGTCGATGGGTCAGGTCGGCTTGGATGCTGCTGCGGATTTGCATTGTCTCGCCCTGCCCCTGGTGGAGGCAGGAGATGCCGCTGGCGATGCACGCGCATTGTCGGGCCAGGCTAGAACGCCATCAAGACGCTGCGCGGGCAATGGTCGCTGGTCTCGATACGCTGGTCCGGCGCCTGCACCACAGCCGACTTGCGCGAGACGAGTCCGGCCGGCTGGCGCGCTGCCAGGGTGCCACTGAGCACGATATGGTCCAGGCCCGAAAAGCCCTTGCACGATGCGTCAACGCCGGCCAAGGGCACCTGCTGCAGAGACCTGCCGCCATCGCTCAGCTCTTGCCAGAGGTAGCGGGTCGCTACCTTGCCGTCCGCATCCTGGGGCGGCACGCCGGCCGGATTGCTGCCGTTCGCGCGCACTTGCTCCGGGCGGATGGCGGCGGCCGCCTCTTCGTCGATGCGGCGGTTGAAATCCCCCAGCAGGACGAAGTCCGGACTGCGCTGCCCCACGCGGTCGAGCCAGCGCTCGAGCGGCGCGACCTGGCGGTTCAGCACCTTGCAGGGGGCGGCGGCATCGTCCAGCAGCCGCGCCTGGTACGTGGGCGTGGGCACGATGTTGGCGCAGCCGGACTTCAGGTGCACGTTCAGGAAGCTGATGGGGCGCCCGGCCACCAGCATTTCGAGCGCCAGTCCCGGACGTACCTTGCGCGCCTGGGGGTCGGCTGGATTGTCGCTCACCGCGAGACCCGTCTCGACGCTGCAGCGGCCCTCCTGGCCCAGGCTGCGGTCCCAGGCGAAGGCCAGGGTCTGAAAGCCTTCGTGCGGCGCGTCGCACACGCTGAAACGCTCGGCATGGCGCCCGAGCAGTTGCTTGACCACCTCCGCGGAGCGCACTTCCTGGAACGCGATCACACGCACCTTCTCCGACTCGATCAGCCTGGCGACTGTGGCCTGCAGGCCGGCGAACTTGGCCGCATAGTCGGCGCTGACAAGCGGCACCACCGTGCGGCCCTGGTAGGCGTTACACGGCGCCATCATTGCCGCCTGTGCGGGACCGCCTGCCAGGCGCTCGGTATCGGCAACGCACTGGCGCGCCACAAGCTGCGCTTCTTCACCGGCAAACGCCTGGCCCGGCTGGCGGCGTGGGCGCGTATCGCACCAGGACACGGCCTTGCACACAGCGTTCTGGCGGTCGAAATCCTGTTGCGAGCCGGCCCATCCCAGGTTGAAGGACGCCACGCCGATCTGCTGCGGCGCTGCCGGCGGAACGGGCGCGGCGGCCTGGGCAGCCGTAGTGGCGGAAAACGCAGCGAGCAGTGCGAACGACATTGGAGTAAAGGTGGGCATCGAAACTTTCCTGGATTGGACGCGTGGGACACGGTCGAATTGTATTAGCGCTATGAGAAGGGGATTATCGCGGAGTCTGGCCCTGGCGACAATCGGTTCCGGTCGCGCTTTGGCACGACTCTGTCCACTGCTGCCGCCGATCGACCCGTCACCACTACCTGCAGATCGTTCTTGTAATCAACGTTGACGCGGCCAATAATGGCGCGCATTGTGGGACTGTGACATGAAAGGACATTCGCTATGGACAGCCACAGTTTCGAGTATAAAGGGCACATGGTGGCCGTCGTCGTCGCTGGGAGCGAGCGCGAACAGTGGGGGTGGACATATTCCATCGACTCAGGTGAAACCACCCTGTCCAGAACGCATACGATGCCGGGCGCGGTTGAAGCCGTCGAAAAAGCGGCCAGGCATGCCAGGCGGTGTATCGACGGCATGCCAAAACAGTAGTGGCCTCGGCACAAAGACAATGTCTGGGGTGGCGAAAAACAAAGTGGCCGATGAGGCGCACCGCATTATGCTTTGTGGGTGCGCCGGACCAGTTTGCTTAATTCACTGACCCACAACACAACGCTGGCCATCGCGGCACATTGAATCCACTGTGTCAGTTCCAAGGGTGCGGTACCAAACGCGACATTCAATAATGGAATATGCACCACTGCGACCTGCAGCAGCAGCGATACGCCCATCGCCCCAAGTAGCCAGACATTGCCAAACAAATTGGCAAATGCGCTGACTTTGTCCGAGCGCGCGGTCAGGCAGGTGAACAGACTAGCCAGCACGAGCACCGTGAAACCACCTGTGCGGGCAGTGGCGAAGTCACTGTTTCCTTCGATGAAGCCACCAGGCAGGTACATGTCTATCGTAAGCAGCGTCACCGTTGCGATGACGACGCCCGTCTGGACGACACCGCGCCACATTTGTGCATCCAGCACCGGGGAATGCAGGCCGCGCGGCTTGGACGCCATTTGATCGTCGATCGGCGGATCGACCCCGAGCGCAAGCGCTGGGCCGGAGTCGGTGACCAGATTAATCCACAAAAGTTGTGTTGCCAACAATGGCAGGACGATCGCACCGTCGGTGCTGGCAAATCCGAACACCCCGGCGCCCAGCACGCCAACGAAAACCGTGATGACTTCGCCCATATTCGATGACAGCAAATACCGCAGACATTTGCGGATATTATCGAGGATTGCGCGCCCTTCCCGCACGGCCTTGACGATCGTAGCGAAGTTGTCATCCGCAAGAACCATCCTGGCTGCCATTTTGCTTACTTCCGTCCCCGTAATGCCCATTGCAATGCCAATATCAGCCGCTTTCAGCGCAGGTGCGTCGTTGACGCCGTCACCAGTCATCGCGACGACGTTGCCGTCCTTGCGCAATGCGCCGACAATGCGCAGCTTGTGCGCCGGCGAGACCCGTGCGTAGACGGCTGTGCGGCGCACGGCCTCGGCAAATGCGGACTCATCCAGCTTATCCAGGTCGGCGCCAGCGAGCGCTACATCACCAGCCCGAGAGATACCCAGGTCGGTAGCGATACGCGCCGCAGTGCGTGGGTGGTCGCCGGTAATCATGATGACCCGGATGCCGGCCCTCTGCGCTTCGCCAATCGCCACGGCCGCCTCCTCGCGCGGCGGGTCGAGCATGCCCACGGTGCCGACGAAGATCAAGTCGCGCTCCAGGGATTCCGAGGCCGGCACTTCTTCTTTTGAACCAAGGGGGCGGTAAGCGACGGCAAGCGTGCGCAGTGCGGCATCCGATAGCCGGTCGACGCCGGCAAGGATGGCAGTGCGGCGCACTTCGTCGAGCTCGACCACTTCCATCCCTACCCGCTCCCGATTGCAGCGACCCAGCAAGACATCGGGTGCACCTTTAGCGACCAGCACGCACGCACCGTCATGCTCGATATCCTGCGCGAGCACCGACATGAATTTGCGTTCCGATGTAAAGGCACTCTCGCCCACGCGCTTGAAGCGGCCTTGACGACGCAAGGCAGTGCCCAGCTTTTGTTCCGCTACCAGGAATGCCACTTCGGTCGGGTCGCCATGTTGTTCCCACTCCCCCTTCTCGCTCTGGTGCAGCTCTGCATTGCCGGCCAGGCTGCCCCCGCCCAGCATGACGATCGCCTCCTCGAGCATCGGGCCTGCCTTCAACATGGCGCCTGCATATTCCACGCCGCCTTCGGGCTGGTAGCCAACGCCCGTGACAAGGCTTTCGCCGGAGGCGGTGATGATCCTCTCGATCGTCATCTGCGCCCGGGTGAGCGTGCCGGTCTTGTCGGACGCGATCACCGACGCCGCGCCGAGCGTCTCGACAGATGAAAGTTTCTTGACGACGGCCTTGTGGCGCGCCATACGTTGGACTCCAAGGGCCAGGACGACCGACAATATCGCTGGCAGGCCTTCCGGCACGGCGGCCACTGCAAGTGAAACACCCAGCAGCAAAACCTGCATGGTGTCGGCACTGCCGCGAATGTCCGACATCAGGAACATCGATCCCATCACGACAGTGGCGATGACAAGGACGGCAATGCCAAGCATTTTCCCGATGCGGCCGACTTCTTTCTCCAGCGGTGTCTGTTCATCCACGGTACCCGACAGCATCCCGGCAATGGCCCCCATCTGCGTTGCCATCCCGCATGCGGTAACGACGGCGCGTCCGGAACCTTGCAGAACCGTCGTACCCATGAAAACCATATTGCAGCGGTCACCCAAAGCAACTGCTCCCTGCAAGATGCCGCTGTCCTTGAGGGCTGCCGTACTTTCGCCGGTGAGCGACGCTTCGTCAATCTGTAACGATGTCGTAGAGACAAGACGCCCATCTGCCGCCACAGCGTCCCCCTCGGCCAAAACGAGGATGTCGCCGCATACCAGCTCGGCACTGGATATGCGCCTGACCTGGCCGTCGCGTACTACTGATGAGCTAGGGGCTGTCATCCTGGACAAGGCCGCAACTGCGTCGCGCGCCTTTGCCTCCTGCAGGAAACCGAGGGCGCCGTTGAGCAAAATGACCAGGGCGATGACGATGGCGTCTACAGGCCAGCTGGCATGTCCTTCAACCGTCCAGGCGACCAGTGAAATAACGACCGCTGCGCACAGCAAGTAGATGAGCGGATCCTGGAAATGCGTGAGGAGGCGTCGCCACGCGGGTACCACGACCGCAGCAGCAAGCGCGTTCGGCCCGTCGGTCGATAGACGCAGTGCCGCCTCGTCTGATGTCAGGCCCACGTCGATACCGGTAGCAAACTCCAGGGCGACTGCTGGCCCACTGAGCAGAGCGACATCGAGCGGGTGAGCGGATTGGACGGCCGCCTTCTGCGGAATAATTCGGGGTAGCGTCATTAGGCCCAGTCTTGATATCTAGCTTGAACATCCGGCGCAGGGCTAGCTCCCCTTGAACGAAACTGTCAGAACTCGGACTATGAGCGGCAGCAAGCGACTTTCCCGGGGCTGGCCAAATGGGCGCGCCGGGACATCGAATGGCTGGGATAAGGGACGCGACCGTCGGTTGGATTGGAAACGATCGACATCCTGACCGGCAGGCGCTGCGGCCGGACGGAGGGGAAACGCGGTTTGAAAACGCAGTATCCGCTAATACGCCCCTGCGCGGTCGATTATTTCAGACCGGCCCAGGGCTGCGCTCCTCCGGTGTATGGCCATGCTGACAACGGACGACTTGCCGTATGCAGCATCCATGATCAGCACTCAGCCCCCTGCAAAATTTTTGAAATGCAAATTAAATGACCGCGATTGCGTGTATTAGCGGATACTCACTGTTCCTACCGCGTCCATCCCGCGACGGCACACCAGTTTGCCGCTGACGCTCCCGCCTTCCTATCCATGAAGTTTGCCTGGTTTTAATTATTGCGGAATATCCTCCGCTCATCCCGGCTAATTGATTTTCCTGACACACACTCGCTTCGCTTCGAGATTGCACGTTTGCTGCAAAGAAGGAAAGCCATGTCGATTTTCCAGGCATAACTCCGGCGTGAAGATCGCACCCCTTACGGCCTGGTTCTTATAACGAAACGGAGACACTATGCCGATTACAAGCGGACCACATCGTTGCAAACAACTTGCCGAGAATTTTCACGGCTTTCTCGAGGTGGCGCCTGACGCAGTCGCGGTCGTCGACCAGTCCGGGATCATTGTTCAGTTCAATGGTCAAGCTGAGCGGCTGTTCGGTTACGGCCGCGACGAAGTTATTGGGCGCCCAATGGAAATGCTCATGCCTGGCCGCTTCCGAACAGGGCATATCGCCCATCGTATGATGTACAACGCCGACATGCGGCCGCGTTCAATGGGAAGCGGCCTTAATTTACTGGGCACACATAAAAACGGTAGCGAATTTCCAATCGACGTGATGCTCAGCCCCCTGCATACGGAAGCGGGCGTTTTTATCGCCTGCGCGGTGCACGACATGTCGATTCACCGCGAACTCGAAAACACCTTGCGTCGTCAAGCTGCGGAACTTGAAGAAGCCGATCGACAAAAAGACAATTTCGTTTCGGTGGTGATGCATGAGTTGAGGGGCCCGTTGAGCGTGCTTACCACGGTAGGCAACCTGCTACAAATGCCCCAGATCAGTCCAGCGGCGCGCGCCAACGCAATGCTCGTTCTCGAGCGTCAGACGAACCACATGGTTCGATTGGTCAACGATCTGATGGACGTGTCAAAAGTGCGCGGCGGGAAGCTGAGGCTTCAAAAACAAACCTTCGATTTGCGAACGATCGTCGACCAGTCGATCGAAATCAGCCAAGCCTTCGTGGACGGCGGAAAGCATGAGCTGCGTGTCATTCAGTCTGCCGAACCGCTGCAAGTCGACGGCGATGCAATCAGGCTCACGCAAGTCCTGTCGAACCTGCTGACCAATGCTGCCAAATATACGCCGTCAGGCGGCGTCATTACGGTGACCACCGAAAGATCGGACGGGTTCGCAGTCATCCGCGTGCAGGACAGTGGGGAAGGCATACCAGTCCATATGCTGCATCGGGTTTTCAACCTGTTCACCCAGGTCGAACGTCCGGACAGCCAGAATATTGACGGGATGGGCATCGGTCTGGCGCTGGTCGAACGTCTCGTACATTTGCATTCCGGTACCGTAACCGCCGCAAGTGAAGGCCAAGGTCGCGGAAGTCAATTCACCGTGAATCTCCCCTTGCATTGCGTCCCAGTCCTTTCAGGTCTTGCGAAGGAATCGATTGTTCCTATGATGGAAATGACTGATTGACGCCCGCAACACGCATCGCGCCTGCCGGTCCGGTAGCGCACACACGAAAGCAACTATGAAAAAGCATTCTGTAATGAACGCTGCCGCACGGCTGACGATCCTGCGCGGGGGTGCCGTATGAAAGCCCTCGTCTACCATGGCCCAGGCAAGATCGCACATGAAGATCGGACGCGCCCCGCACTCCGCGACCCAGGCGATGCCATTGTCCGCATGCTCAAGACCACTATCTGCGGTACGGACCTGCATATCCTGAAAGGTGATGTCGCTACCTGCACGCCCGGGCGAACCCTCGGACATGAGGGAATCGGCGTGATCGAGGAAGTTGGCAGCGCCGTGACGACTTTTCACGTAGGCGACCGCGTACTGATCTCCTGCATTTCCAGCTGCGGAAAATGCGAATACTGCCGACGCCGCATGTTTTCGCATTGCGCGACAGGTGGGTGGATGCTGGGCAATACGATCGACGGCACGCAGGCAGAGTTCGTTCGTGCACCTCACGCCGAAACGAGCCTGTACCCGATCCCACCTGGGGTGGACGAGGAAGCCATGGTCATGCTCAGCGATATCTTGCCGACCGGCTTCGAGTGCGGTGTCCTGAGTGGCAAAGTCGAACCTGGCTCGACAGTGGCCATTGTCGGCTGCGGCCCGATCGGTCTCGCGGCACTGCTTACCGCACAGTTGTACTCGCCGGCCATGATCATCGCGATCGACCTGGACCAGCATCGACTTGACATGGCGAAACAATTCGGCGCAACGCATGTGCTTGACAGCGCTGCAGACGACATCAGGGCGCGCGTGATGGCGCTCACCGATGGCAAAGGCGTCGATACCGCGATCGAAGCGGTCGGCGTGCCTGCCACCTTCCTGCTGTGCGAGGATATTGTTGCGCCAGGCGGCGTCGTTGCGAATATCGGCGTGCATGGCCAGGCTGTCGAACTGCACCTCGAGCGCTTATGGTCGAGAAACATCTCGATCACGACTTCCCTCGTCGACACCTATTCGACTCCGATGCTCTTAAAAACCGTCGGCTCCGGAAAAATCGACCCGACGCGCCTAGTGACCCATCATTTCAGCTTCGACGACATTCTCGCGGCCTACGATACCTTCGGCCGTGCTGCGGAAACACAGGCCTTGAAGGTCATTATCGCCTTTGAAGAAAGTCGTGGATGAGAATCAGGAAGCTGCTGGCTGCAGCCGAATGATGAACAGCCCTTCGCGTCTCCTGTTCCGAGGCCTGTTTATTTCCTGCCTCGTGCCGGACGTCCGATGTTACTGAAACTGCGCGCGTCGCTGCGCTACTTCGGCGAAGTGGTGCCGTTTCGCCCCATCCCCGCACTCATCACAACCGTCGTACTGGCATCCCTGCTATTGATGCCCTGCCCGGCAGGGCTGGACCCCAAGGCGTGGACGCTGGTCGCGATCTTCCTCACGACGATCGTGGCCATTATCCTCAAGGTGATGCCGATTGGCGTCATGGCGATGATGGCGATCGTGATCGTCGCCCTGTCGCAAGTCACATCGCCTTCGTCGAAAGGGGCGATGGCCGATGCGCTGAGCAGTTTTTCCAGCCCCCTGATCTGGCTCATCGTTGTCGCCATATTGATATCGCGTGGCTTGAAGAAAACCGGGCTTGGCAGTCGCATCGGGCTGATGTTCATCGCACTGCTGGGCAAGCGTACCATCGGCATCGGCTACGGGCTCACCATATGCGAGCTGGTGCTGGCCCCATTCACGCCAAGTAATACTGCGCGCGGCGGCGGCATCGTCCATCCGATCATGAAATCGATCGCCACCGCATTCAAGTCCGACCCGGCCGATGGTACACAGGGCAAAGTAGGCACCTATCTTGCCCTGGTCAACTACCACGCCAATCCCATCACGTCGGCCATGTTCCTGACGGCCACCGCGCCCAACCCGCTGGTGGTCGAGTTTGTTGCCAAGGCAAGTAACCAAAGCTTCCACCTAAGCTGGACGACATGGGCGCTTTGCATGGTGCTGCCAGGCCTGGTCTGCCTGCTCGTGATGCCCCTCGTGATTTACCTGCTGTCGCCGCCCCTGCTGAAGGCGACACCGGACGCGGTCGATTATGCGCGTGACGAGCTCAAGCGGATGGGCCCGCTGGGGCCAAAGGAAAAAGTCATGTTGGGCACCTTTGGATTACTCCTGGTTCTGTGGGCGAACCTGCCGGCACTGCTGTTTGGTCCGTCGCTGACGCTCGATCCGACCGTGGTGGCCTTCATTGGCTTGTTCGTCCTGATCATCACCGGCACCCTCGACTGGGACGACGTGTTGTCCGAAAAAAGCGCATGGGACACTTTGATCTGGTTCGGTGCCTTGGTCATGCTTGCCGAGCAGTTGAACAAACTCGGCGTCATCGCCTGGGGCGCGACCGGCATGAACGATGCGATTGTTGCGAGCGGCATGGGGTGGATGGCGGCGGGAAGTGTTTTGCTGCTGGCCTTCGTGTTCTCGCACTACCTGTTTGCCAGCACGACGGCCCACATCAGCGCCATGATGCTGGCCTTCCTCGTGGTCGCGGCGCAATTGCTCCCTGGGGCTTACCTCGTACCGTTCTTGTTGATGATGACGGCTGGCTCGTCGATCATGATGACCCTGACGCACTATGCCACGGGAACCTCGCCGATTATTTTTGGCAGTGGCTACGTCACCATGGGAACCTGGTGGCGCGTGGGCTTCGTCATGTGCGTGCTTGAGCTCGCGATCTTCGCGGTGATTGGCGGCGCCTGGTGGAAACTGCTCGGCTATTGGTAGGCCCGGTCTGGCCGAGGCTGCCTGAAACAACTATCCAAGCAGCTTCCAGATCTCCGGCATCAGACGATCGAAAAATATCGGCTTTCGCAAGAAGACCTCATATGTCGGGCTGTTCATGTCGTGCCGTTCAGGTGCGCCGCTCATCAGGATAATCGGAACGTTCCGGGTCTCAGGCCTGGACTTGATCTGCCGAGACAGCTCGACGCCGTCCATTTGCGGCATCATGCAGTCCGAAATGATAAGGTCCGGAACCTTGCTCGACAGTAGATCGAGTGCCTGCGACGCATTGTTGGCGGTAATGACTTCAAATCCCTGGAAATCGAGGTACAGGGCGTAAGTTTCGGTAATATCGACCTCATCATCGACCACCAGAATCAGAGGTCTTTTGTTCACGTGCATCCCCATGCCTAGCCCACATTGCCGTCGGCTTCAGGCTCTTTCACGTTTGCTGAAGACGTCAGGCCACCGACCGCCATACCTTCACCCGAAATCGTCAAGATGCGGTTGGCGCCGTCGTACTCGTTCTCGCGCAACTTCATCACCGAAATCCTGCGGTGATTGATGTCGGCCACGGCAAAATACTCCAGCAACATGATGTTCTCGTACAGCATCGAGGAAGAAGGCTCGGCTGCCGGCGAGCCCTTCTTGAAGTAATGCAGCTGTTCGGTCATATAGACCGTGACCCCATGCAATCTCAGCTCATTGCTCAGTGCTATGAGAAAACCGCGCGAACGCTCCGGATGCATGATCAGGTTATCCATGCCTTCGACCCCGTCGATCAGGAGCCGGCTGATTTTGTGCTCACGGATACACGCGAGCATGCGCGAGGCCAGGTCGTCGATCAGAATTTCGAGCGGCAGCTGCCATATCATCTGCAAGCTTCCACTGTCGACGTAAGGCTGCAGCACGATGGAGATTTGCTCGGCTTTGTGCACCAGGGTTTCGGGGGACTCATGGAAGCCAACGATCAGGCAGTTCTCGCCATTTTTCAGGCCGGCGTCGATGAAGTGCAGGCCCATCATGGTCTTGCCAACCCCCGGGCTGCCTAGCAGGCAGGTAATCGAGCCGGAGACAACTCCGCCGCCAATCCGTTCGTCCCAGCTCGAAATGCCCACGCTCAAGCGGCCGCGCACAGCTGGCGGAGCCTTGGCGTGGGTGGCCAGGGCTTCGAAGCGGGGATACACCACCAGGCCTTCGCTGCGCATTTCGAAGACGTGCTTGCCTAACAAGTGCTTGGCGCCGCGAATTTTGAAGACCTGCAGTTCGCGGATGACGCCCATGCCTTGACTACACTGTCCAAGCTCGATGACGCCATCGACCAGCGTGTTCTCGATGTCGGTAATGTTGCCTTCGACCGGAGAGAGCAGAAAGGTCGTGCAGCCCATCGATGAAACAAGCGAATTAAGCGAATGCATGAATTCGGCCAGCGCGAGATCGGTAGCGCTCGAATTACGTATTGACCGGAAGCCGTCAATGATCAGGATATGCGGGTGCTCTTCCGACAGGGTAGCGACGATCAGCTGCAGCAGGTCTCGTAGCCCGCCTTTGACAAGGCTTGCATAAGCCGAGAAAAAGACGATCTCCTTGCCCACCAGCGCATCGTCGTAAAAACTGAAGTTGGCAAAGTGGTTGATCATCTTGGCATGCGACTCGCCAAGCAAAGTCATGACCACTACCTTTTTGCCCAGGCGCGCATGGTTGAATCCAATTTGACACGCCATGGTCGTCTTGCCCCTGCCAGCCAGCCCTTGGACCAGGTAGAGGTGGCCGGCGGGCAGTCCGCCGCCAAGCACGACGTCGAGTCCGGGGACATAAGTCTTCAGCAACGCTTGCATGTCGGGAGGATTGGCTTGTAGAGAATGAACGGACATCAGGTCTTCAGTAAGGGAAAAGAGCGAAACAGACGATCATCAGAGTAACCGAACGCGCAATGTTAAATTATTGCACAAAATTCAACGGCGATGATTTTCCGCACCAGCAAACAGTCTCATCCAATCAATCATCGTACGGCATGGGCGGGGTCAACCTGGGTGCAGCGATGAAAAAGCTCGCCGAAGCGAGCCTTTTCAAACACTTACAATGATCTCCCGCAGGAAGTCACTCCCACTCGATGATTAATGGCTGAGCCAAGCCATTGATTGCGAAGAAGATCTCATCAGCACCGGCTGATCGATACCGCGCGCAGTACCATGATCTGGACCACGACCAGCGGGGCAAGGTGGTCGGTTTGCCGAGCCGCCACGACTTACAGGGTGCGACGAAAATCGGCAGCATCGCGATACGGAAAATCTCGGTGGTGGTCACGTTGTCTCCAAAAAGCCCGTATTTGTTATGTGATGGTGCCAGCAGCCATCGTAGTCCGCGATGCAAGCACCGAGTGAAATCCATGCCACTGACTTTCTCCAGGAACACATGACCTTGCGCCCTTTTTTAGTGCAACCAATTAATGCTAAAACTTGTATTGCTAGCATTAAAATGTGACAGAATCCACGCTGCAATATCTATTTGACCCTGAATTCCCCCGGTGATATAGTCGCGAAAAGCCGATGGTAACGTTTCCAACTTACCGACACGAACGGCGTTAACGGAGACACGATGTTCACATCCCGCACCCTGGCGGTTGTCGGCGCACGGCTTGCCCTTGCCATGATGCTTGCCGGTTCGACGCAAACTGCTGCTTCGGAACAGGCCGCACCGAAAGCGGAAGTCATCCACTGGTGGACCTCCGGCGGCGAGTCGGCCGCAGTCAAGCACGTCGCTCAGGCCTACCGCAACGCAGGCGGCGTGTGGATCGATACCGCGATCGCCGGCGGCGATCAGTCACGTGCCGTGACCATCAACCGCATCGTTGGCGGAAATCCGCCGACCGCGGCCCAGTTCAACACCTCCAAGCAGTTCCTTGATGTGATCGAAGCGGGGATGCTCAACAACGTCGACCTCGTGGCCCGTGCCCAGAACTGGGACCAAGTGTTGCCCACGCCGATCATCGACGTGATCAAGGTGCAGGGTCACTACTACGCGGTGCCGCTGAACATTCATATGCAGACCTGGTTCTGGTATTCGAAGGTCGCCTTCCGTAAGGCCGGCATCACCAGCGAGCCGGGCAGCATGGCGGAATTCTTTGCCGCACTCGACAAACTGAAAGCGGCCGGCATCATCCCGCTCGCCCATGGGGGCCAGTCGTGGCAGGAGACCGTGCTGTTCTCGGCGATCCTGGCCAACATGGGCGGCAAGGACCTCTACCTCCGCGCCATCCGCGACCGCGACCAGGCGACCCTGCTCTCGCCGGCCTTCCGCAACGTGCTGCTCGCCTTCAAGCGCCTGAAATCCTACGTCGACGCTGGCTCCCCGGGCCGCAACTGGAACGACGCCACTGCCCTGGTCATCGCCGGCCACGCCGGTTTCCAGGTGATGGGCGACTGGGCCAAGGGCGAGTTCACCAATGCGCGCCAAGTCGCGGGCCAGCACTACGGCTGCATGGCCGGCTTCACGCCGGCGACCCCTTACCTGATCCAGGGCGACGTGTTCGTCTTCCCGCGTACCGTCGACAACGGCATCCTGCGCGCCCAGCAGCTGCTGGCCGATGTCGTATCGCAGCCTGCACTGCAGGTGGGTTTCAGCAAGCTGAAAGGTTCGATCCCGGTCCGTACCGATGTCGACGCAACGGGACTGGACCTGTGCGCCCGCAAGGGCATCGAGATCATGAAGGACCGCACTCGCCAGGCCGGCGTGACGGAGGTGTATCTGACGCCGGACCAGAACGGCGCCATGCAGGACGTGCTGACCGCCTACTGGAACACCGGCATGCCAGTCGAGCGCGCCCAGAAGAGCATCGCCAACGCGCTGAAGTACTGACATCCATGACCACCCTGCGCTCGCGGAACTTCACTCCCCACCTCGCCCTGCTCCCGATGGCGCTGACGGTCCTTGTCGCCTACATTGGCGCGGCGCTGTGGACCTTGCGTACCTCGTTCACCGCTTCGCGCACCTTCCCCTCCGATAACTTCATCGGCGCCGCACAGTACGTCCGCCTGTTCGACAACGAGCGCTGGCTGATCTCGCTGAACAACCTCGCTGTGTATGGCGCGCTCTTCATTCTCGCGTGCATGGTGCTGGGCTTCCTGCTGGCTGCCTTCATCGACCAGAACATCAGCGGCGAAAGCTTTCTGCGCACGGTCTTCCTCTACCCGTATGCGATGTCCTTCGTCGCGACAGGTCTGGTGTGGCAGTGGCTGCTGGCGCCGGAGGCCGGCATCGAGGGCGCGGTGCGCCGGCTGGGCTTCGCTCACTTCAGTTTCGACTGGATCGTCGACCAGGAGATGGTGATCTATACCATCGTCATTGCCGCCGTATGGCAGGCTTCGGGACTGGTGATGGCGCTGATGCTGGCAGGCCTGCGCGGCGTCGATCCGGAAATCTACAAGGCCGCCCGTCTGGACGGCATCCCGGCCTGGCGCGTGTACCTGCAGGTTGTGCTGCCGATGCTGGGGCCGACGCTCGCCACGGTGTTCCTGCTGCTGTGTACCGCAGTGGTCAAGCTCTACGATGCGGTGGTGGCGATGACCGGTGGCGGTCCCGGCGTCGCCAGCGAAGTGCCGGCCAAGTTCATCATGGACCACCTGTTCCTGCGTTCGAACATCGGGCTGGCCTCCGCCGGCGCCGTTACCCTGCTCATCCCGGTACTGGCCCTGCTGGCGCCCTATGCGTACGCACGCAGCCGGAGCAAGCGCGCATGAGCCAGACCACCTTGCAGGCAGTCGCTCCGGCCATGTCCTTCGATACCGCATCAAGCGCGCGCCGCAAACGCATCAGCCCTGCGCGCATCGGCGTGTATGCATTCCTGTTCAGCGCCGCGCTGTACTTCCTGCTGCCGCTGTATGTGATGATCATCACGTCCTTCAAGTCGATGGACGAGGTCAGGAGCGGCAACGTGTTTGCCCTGCCCGTCTTCGTTACCGTCGAGCCTTGGAATAACGCCTGGAACCAGGTCAGCGGCGGCTTCTGGAATTCGGTGGCGATCACGGTGCCGAGCACTATCATCCCGATTCTGCTGGGCGCCATCAACGGCTACGCGCTTTCGTTCTGGAAGCCGCGCGGGGCCAACCTGCTTTTCGGCGTGCTGCTGGCCGGCGCGTTCATTCCGGTGCAGGTCATGATCTATCCGCTCGTATGGATGATGGCGCGTGCCGGCGTGTTCGGTTCGCTGCCGGCCATCGTGCTGGTGCACGTCATCTTCGGCATGCCGATCATGACCCTGCTGTTCCGGAACTACTATGCCTCGGTGCCGCATGAGCTGTTCCAGGCTGCGCGCATCGACGGCGGCGGCTTCTGGCGCATCTTCCTGCAGGTGATGCTGCCGATGTCGCTGCCCATCGTAGTGGTCGCCGCCATCATGCAGGTCACCGGCGTGTGGAACGACTATATCCTCGGCCTGGTGTTCGCGGGCCGCGACAATGCGCCGATGACGGTGCAGCTGAATAACGTGATCAACACCACCACCGGCATCCGCCTGTACAACGTCAACATGGCCGCCACCATCCTGACGGCAGCGGTGCCGCTGGCGATCTACTTCATCTCGGGACGCTGGTTCGTGCGTGGTATCGCCGCCGGCGCCGTGAAAGGTTGAAACCCATGTCGAATGTTCACCTGCGCAAACTGTGCATCAACCGCGGCAGCAACCAGGTCATCCGCGACCTCGACCTGAATATCGAGCCGGGCGAGTTCGTGGTCCTGCTCGGCCCCTCGGGTTGCGGCAAGTCGACTCTGCTGCACAGCATTGCCGGCCTGATCGACCTGGCCGGAGGCTCGATCGAGATCGGCGGACGCGACATGAGTCATGCCGATCCGAGCGAACGCGGGATCGGCATGGTCTTCCAGTCCTATGCCCTGTATCCGACGATGACAGTAGAGAAGAACATGTCCTTCGGACTACGCATCTCGGGCGCGCCCAAGGCTGAGATCAACCGGCGCGTGCAGAAGGTGGCCGAGATGCTGCAGCTGGAAATGCTGCTGGACCGTAAACCTGCCCAGCTCTCGGGCGGTCAGCGCCAACGGGTGGCGATCGGCCGCGCCCTGGTGCGCGAAGCCGGCGTCTACCTGTTCGACGAGCCTCTCTCGAACCTTGACGCCAAGCTGCGCGCCGAACTGCGCCGCGAGCTCAAGATGCTGCACCAGACGCTAGGCTCGACCATGATCTACGTGACCCACGACCAGGCCGAGGCGATGACGCTGGCCACCCGCATCGTGGTCATGCAGGGCGGCCTCATCCAGCAGATAGGCACCCCGGGCGAAGTCTACGAGCGCCCGGCCAACCGCTTCGTGGCCGGATTCCTCGGTTCGCCCTCGATGAATTTCGTCGAGGGCCGGCTCGACGGGGAACTCGCTGCGCGGCGCCGCTTCAGTGCCGGCACGCTGGCGCTGACCGTGACGCCGGACTGCGTTGCGCCTTCGGGCGCGGTGACGCTGGCGGTGCGGCCGGAAGACATTCACATTGTTGCCGATGGTCTCCTGCAGGCCACCGTCACGCTCGTCGAGCCGATGGGGAACCACCAGGTCGTCTGGCTCGACTGCGGCGGACACCAGCTTTCCGGCATCGTGCACGACCAGCGGCCGCTGGCGAGCGGGCAGGCAGTGCGCTTCGACATCGATGCGGCGCGGGTGTCGCTATTCGATCCGGTCACTGGAAAGCGCCTTTCAAGGCAGGTGCCAGTGTCGGATGAATGCAGTATGCTTCAGTGTTTCGAGTAACTATTTACCGATGAAGGATCGTCAGTGGCAACCATCAAGGACGTAGCGCGTCTCGCCGGCGTCGGCCTCGGCACCGCCTCACGCGTAGTCAGCGGCAAGGGCTCGGTGTCGCCGGCCACGCTCGAACGCGTACGCAAGGCGATCGACGAGCTCGGGTTCCGTCCATCCCATGCCGCACGCGCCCTGCTGTCCGGCACCAGCCGCATGGTAGGGGTCTACATCCCGGTCCTGAGCGGTACCTTCTACACCCCGATCCTGCAGATCATCGATACCGAGTTGCGCGCTGCCGGCCTGCACATGGTGGTGGCCTTCGGCGTTGGCCTGGGCGACGCGCGCCGCCAGGCCCTGGAGGGTATCGAGTTCCTGATCGAGCGCGGCTGCGACGGCATCGTCATGATGACCAGCGCCCTCACCGACGAAGACCTCGCCTCGCTCGGCGCCAAGCAGAAACAACTGGTGGCGCTGAACCATGAATCCACGCGGATACCGGAGCAATGCTTCACGGTCGACCACACCCTGGGCGGTCGTCTGGCTGCGCGCACCCTGCTTAACTACAAGCATCGCGACATCGCGGTCATCTCCGGCCCGGCGGCGCTGGCCGACAACGTGGCTCGCGTCGACGGCTTCATGCGCGAACTGGAAGCCGATGGCATCGATACCGGCAAGGTCTGGACGCTCGAGAGCGACTTCTCGCCTCAGGGCGGCTGGTCCGCGGCCAAGGCGCTGATCGATTCCGGCTACAAGTGCAGCGCCCTGTTCTGCGCCAACGACGAGATGGCGGTGGGCGCGCTGGCCTACTTCCAGGAAGCCGGCGTCAGTGTCCCGCGTGACCTGTCGGTGATCGGCTACGACGACACGCCGAGCGCCGCGTTTTCGGCCCCGCGCCTCACGTCGGTGCACATGCCGTGGCGCGAAATGACGCTCAACGGCCTGAACGCCCTGCTCAACCGCTGCTACGACCTGCACCGCCCGGTGACGCGCACCTTCCCGGTGAGCGTCACAGTGCGCGCCTCACTGGCCGAGGTGCTAGGCACGACGCGCAGCAAGAAAAAATAGCGCACAGGCCGCGCGTCGGCCTTTTTTTTACATTGCAAATGGAAAGCTTTCCAAATATCCTAGCGTAACGAAATAAAACAAAATAGATCATGACAACAGCTTCCAGTCCCGAGCCGGCCGCACCGTCGCGCGGCGATTTCGCCCCCGACTTCTTGTGGGGCTGCGCCACCTCGTCCTACCAGATCGAAGGCGCCGGCCAGGAAGGCGGACGGGTCGAATCGATCTGGGACCGCTTCGCCGCCATCCCGGGCAAGATCAAGGACGGCTCCAACGGTTCGGTCGCGTGCGACCACTATCACCGCTGGCCGGAAGACTTCGACATCGGGCGCGACTTGGGATTGAACGCCTACCGCTTCTCGATCGCCTGGCCGCGCATTTTTTCCGAAGTAGGCGCCAAGCCGAACGAAGAAGGCCTGGACTTCTATTCACGCCTGGTCGATGGGATGCTGGAGCGGGGCCTGCAGCCCTGGGCCACGCTCTACCACTGGGACCTGCCGCAATTCCTGCAGGACCGCGGCGGCTGGAACGAGCGCGCCACCGTCGACGCTTACCTGGCCTTCGTCGATGCGGTTACGCGCCGCCTGGGGGACCGCGTGCAGCACTGGATCACCCACAACGAGCCGTGGTGTACGGCTATCATCGGCAACTTCGAAGGCTGGCACGCGCCGGGCAACACCGACTTCAAGATCGCGCTCCAGGTTGCCCACCACGTGCTGCTCTCGCATGGCAAGGCGGTGCCGCTGATCCGCGCCAATGTCCGCGAGGCCAAGACGGGCATTGCCCTGAGCCTGCACCCGGTGCGCCCCGCCAGCGATCATGCGGACGACGTGGCCGCCGCCGCACGTCATGACGGTCTGCGCTACCGCTGGTTCCTCGACCCGCTGTACGGCCGCGGCTATCCAAAGGCGACTCTGGACGCGATCGGCGACGCCGCCCCGGTCGTGCTGCCGGGCGACCTGGAGGCCATCGCGGTTCCGACCGACTTCCTTGGCGTGAACTATTACTTCCCCGAGACCATCGCGCACGATCCGCAGCATGCGCCCTTGTCGGCTCGCGTGCTGCCGCCCCCAGCCGGCGCACAGACTACCTACATGGGCTGGGAAGTGGCGCCCGAGGGCCTGGCCGAACTGCTGCTGCGTATCGAGCGCGATTACCATCCGGGCCCGATGTACATCACCGAGAACGGGTCCTGCTTTGCCGACGAGGTGGCCGCCGACGGCGAAATCGACGACGTAGGGCGCCGCCATTACCTGATGCGCCACTTGGCCACGCTTAAGTCGGCGCTCGATGAAGGAGTACCGGTAAAGGGCTACTTTGCCTGGAGCCTGCTCGACAACTTTGAGTGGGCCGAAGGTTACCTGAAGCGCTTCGGGCTGACCCATATCGATTACGCAAGCCAGAAACGCCGCCTGAAGGGCAGCGGCAAGTGGTACCGCTCTTTTCTGCGCGGCGAACAAGACACGACACCATAAGACAGCGAGACAACCCATGAAACCGATACTTCGCAACCCGGCACTGGCGCTTGCCATCGCGCTCGCCTTGCCGGCCGCCTTGCCAGCGCATGCCGCGCCCTTGACCGACTGGCCGACGATACGCAGCGCCATCGCCACCGACGCCGCGCTCGAGCAGCGCGTGCGCGACATCGTCGGTCGGATGACGCTGGCGCAGAAGGTCGGCCAGATGACCCAGCCCGAGATCAAAAGCGCCTCACCGGACGACGTCAAGCGCTATTACCTCGGCTCGGTGCTCAACGGCGGCGGCAGTTGGCCGAACGGGAACAAGCATGCGAAGGCGGCCGAATGGCTGGCGCTGGCGCAGCGCCACCATGAAGCTTCGATGGCGACCGACATGGCAATCAAAGTGCCGGTGGTGTGGGGCACGGACGCCGTTCACGGCCATAACAATGTGTTCGGCGCCACCCTTTTCCCGCACAATATCGGACTGGGCGCGGCGCGCAATCCGGCGCTGCTCGAACAGATCGGCGCGGCGACGGCGAAGGCCACGCGTGCGAGCGGCATCGCCTGGGTGTTCGGCCCCACCCTGGCCGTGGTGCGCGACGATCGCTGGGGACGCACCTACGAAAGCTATTCCGAGAACCCAGACGTGGTAAAGAGCTATGCCGGCGCTTACGTGCGCGGCATGCAGGGCAGCCTCAAGGACGACGCCAACACCATCGCCACCGCCAAGCACTTCATCGGCGACGGCGGCACGGAGTTTGGCAAGGACCGCGGAGTGAACAAGTCGACCAGGTCGCAGATGATCAACATCCACGGCGCCGGCTACTACCCCGCCCTGGAAGCAGGCGTGCAGACGGTAATGTCCTCGTTCAACTCCTGGAACGACGTCGGCGGCGCGACCAACCATGGCAAAATGCATGGCAGCCGCCTCATGCTCACCGATGTCCTCAAGAAGAAGATGGGCTTCGACGGCTTTGTCATCACCGACTGGAACGGCCACGGCGAAGTGCCCGGCTGCCGCAACGACAGCTGCGCGCAGGCGATCAATGCCGGCAACGACATGATCATGGTGCCGGACGACTGGAAAGCCTTCATCGCCAATACCATCAGGCAGGTGGAAAGCGGCCAGATTCCTATGGCGCGCATCGACGATGCGGTCAGGCGCATCATCCGTGTCAAGCTGCGCGCCGGCCTGTTCGACAAGAGCCCGGCGCAGAACGCCTACGCCGGCAAGGACGAGGTGATGCAGGCGCGCGAGCTGGCGCGCCGCGCCGTGCGTGAATCGCTGGTGCTGCTCAAGAACGACAGCCCGCTGCTGCCGATCGCACCCGGCAAGAAAATTCTCGTGGTCGGCAAGAGCGCTGACGACCTGTCGAACCAGACCGGCGGCTGGTCGATCACCTGGCAGGGCACGGCCAACACCAATGCCGACTTCCCGAACGCGGACACGATCCTGGCCGGCATCCGCGAAGCCGCCGGCAAGGACAACGTGAGCTTCAGCGCCGACGCCCAGGGCGTGGACGTGTCGAAGTTCGACGTGGTGGTGGCCGTGATCGGCGAGCGCCCCTACGCGGAAGGAGACGGCGACATCGGTCCCAACGGTACCCTGCGCCACAGCGGACGTCATCCGGAGGACCTGGCGGCCCTGCAGGCGGTCGCCGGCAAAGGCAAGCCTGTCGTCACCGTGTTCGTCTCGGGCCGTCCGCTCTTTGTGAACGACCTGCTCAACCTGTCGGACGTGTTTGTGGCAGCCTGGCTGCCGGGCACCGAGGGCAAGGGCGTGTCGGACCTGCTGGTTGCGGGTCGCGGACGCCACGATTTCACCGGTAAGCTGCCGTTCTCGTGGCCGAAGTCGGCCTGCCAGACTGACCTGAACGTGGGCGACAAGAATTACGCGCCGCTGTTCGCATACGGCTACGGCTTGACAAGCGCCACCCGGTCGAAGGTGGGCAAGCTCGACGCGGCCTACCCGGCTGGCGGCTGTGGCGTCAGCAACAACGTTCCGGTGTTCAGCCAGGCCGACCGCGCCAGCTTCCCGCTGGCGATTCGCGCCGGGCAGCAGCAGCTGGTGCTGGGCGCCGACCTGAATTTGATCTTTACCCTGCCGGGCATTACGGTGCAGACCGCCCAGGTCAACACCCAGCAGGACGCCAAGCTGGTGACCTGGACCGGGCCGGCCATCGTCGAAGCACGCGGTGTGCGCACCATGGTGCTGCCGGCCGCCGCAAGGAGCAAGGCAGCGCTCCGCTTCGACACCATCGTTTCAGGCTCTCCCGCCGGCAAGGTCGCTATGCGCATGGGCGGTGGCACGCTCGACACCACGGCCCTGTTCAGCCGCCTGGCCGGCAAGGGCAAGCAGACCGTCAAGATTCCGCTCGCCTGCTTCCAGGCGAGGGGAACCGACCTGGCCAAAGTCGACACGCCCTTCAGCGTAAGCAGCGACGCCGCCTTCGCCGCCGCCTTCACCAACATCGAAATCGCCGGCGGCGCAGCGAGCGAACCGGACGCCGTGCGCTGCGAGGAGCTGCGATGAACGACGAGTTGAAGTTATTGGCGGACATCGGCGGCACCAATGCCCGTTTCGCCCTGCAATCCGGAGAAGGCTTCGACGATATCGAAGTGCTGGCCTGCGCCGACTATTCGACCCTGGGCGACGCCATCCAGACCTACCTCGGCAAGGCGGCCGAGCGAGGCCTGCCCGCTTCCGGCGTGCGGCATGCGGCCATCGCGATCGCCAACCCGGTCGAGGAAGACCGGGTGAGCATGACGAATCACCACTGGAGCTTCTCGATCGAGGAACTGCGCCGGCAGCGCGGGCTCGACACCCTGCTGGTAGTGAACGACTTCGCGGCGCTGGCGATGTCGCTGCCGCATCTGCCGCCCGGGCAGCGCGAGCGCATTGGAGGCGGTGTCGAATTGCACAACCGGCCGATCGGCCTGATCGGCCCGGGCACGGGCCTTGGGATGGCTGGCGTGATCCCGGCGGGAAAGCGCTGGATCGCGTTGGCCGGCGAAGGCGGCCATGTGAGCTTCGCGCCATCGACGAAAGAGGAGGTGGCGATCCTGGAAACGCTGTGGGAAGAATACGGTCACGTATCGGCCGAGCGCTTGTTGTCTGGTACGGGCCTGGAGCTGATTCACTGGTCGCTGACGGGCAAGCGCATCGATGCGCCGGCGATTACCAGCGCTGCCATCGACGGCAGCTCGCGTGACTGCACCAGGACCGTCGAGATCTTCTGCGCCGTCCTGGGCAGCGTAGCGGGCAACGTCGCCCTGACCCTGGGCGCGACCGGCGGCATGTACATCGGCGGCGGTATCGTGCCTCGGCTCGGCAAGCTGTTCACGCAGTCAGCCTTTCGCGCGCGCTTCGAGGACAAGGGGCGCCTCAGCCCCTACCTCGCGCGCATCCCGACTTACCTCATCACCGAGCAGTACCCGGCGCTGCGCGGCGTATCGGCCATGCTGTCGGATCACATTTCGGCAATGCAATAACAGCACTGCAATAACCGCACTGCAATAACACTCGGAGATACCATGCAAAACACAGCCCCCGATTCCGCTGCGCCACTGGCGCAAGCGCCCGAGGCCGGACACAGCGCACACACCAGCGCGCTCGTCATCGTCACCATCCTCTTCTTTATGTGGGGCCTGCTTACGTCGCTTAACGACGTCCTGATCCCGCACCTGAAGTCGATCTACACCCTCACCTACCTGCAGGCGATGCTGGTCCAGTTCTGCTTCTTCGGGGCCTATTTCATCGTGTCGCTGCCGGCCGGGGCATTGATCCGCCGGATCGGCTACCAGAACGGCGCGGTCACCGGCCTGATGATCGCGGCTGCCGGCTGCGCTCTGTTCTATCCGGCTTCCAGGAGCGGGTACGGCCTGTTCCTGTTTGCTTTCTTCGTGCTGGCAAGCGGCATCACGATCCTGCAGGTGGCGGCCAACCCCTTCGTCACCGCACTCGGACCGGCCAACACCGCATCGAGCCGCCTGACGCTCACCCAGGCCTTCAACTCGCTCGGCACCACAGTTGCGCCGGCCCTGGGGGGGATCCTGATCCTGTCGAGCGTCGCGCTGAGCGCCGACCAGCTCGCTACGCTGCCGGTGGCGGAGCAGGCCGCATACAAGGCGGCGGAAGCGGCCGCTGTGCAGGGCCCCTACCTTGGCCTGGCCGCGGCCCTCGCCGTGCTGGCCGTGTTCTTCGCGCTGGCGAAGCTGCCGAAGATCGCGCACGCGGCCGACGGCAAGCCGGCCTCCGACGGCAAAGGCGGCGCGATGGCCTACCGCCACCTGGTGCTGGGCGCGGTCGCGATTTTCCTGTACGTCGGCGCGGAAGTGAGCATCGGCAGCTTCCTGATCAACTTCCTCGGCGAGCGCAACATCGCCGGCCTGAGCCACGCGGAAGCGGCCCAGTACGTCAGCCTGTACTGGGGCGGCGCGCTGGTGGGACGCTTCATCGGCTTCGCCGTGATGCGCTACGTCAGCCCTGGCAAGACCCTGGCCGTCAACGCGCTTGGCTCGATCGTGCTCGTATTGGTGGCGACCTTCGGCGAGGGACAACTGGCGATGTGGGCCATTATCGCAGTTGGCCTGTGTAACTCGATCATGTTCCCGACCATCTTCAGCCTCGCGCTGCACGGCCTGGGCAAATTCACGGGCCAGGGCTCCGGCATCCTGTGCATGGCCATTGTCGGCGGCGCCGTGGTGCCCTTTGTGCAGGGCATGCTCGCCGACACAGTCGGCCTGCAGCCGTCCTTCATGGTGCCGGCCGTGTGCTACCTGTTCATCCTGTACTTCGGCATAAAGTTCGCGAACCTGCACAAGCAGCCGGTGACGGCTGCCTGAGGATTGAACCAGGGTTTGCCGGCGCGGGCCTGACTTACTTCGGCGCCGCGCAGTAGCGCTCTACATAGGACTGGTGCGAAGGCAGGCCGGCCACGGTCCGGTCGACCTGTCCCTTGATTGCGCCGAGGAACTGCGACAACTCTTCGTCCCCCATCAGATCGGCCGTCTGGTGATGGCGGTAGGGCATGATGCCCTGCCCCAGCATCACCTGGATCCATGAATTCTCGGCGAACAGCTCGTCCGACACGCGGAACACGCGCCCGGTTTCGCGGAACAGGTCGATGCGATGCTGCAGCGATTTCGGCACGTCCATGTTGCGCGCATCGTTCCAATAGGGTGCGTCGATCCGGTTGTTGACCTTGTAGTGCAGGATAATGAAATCGCGGATGTGCTCGACGTCGTTCCATGCCTGCCTGTTGAATTCGTCGACATCGGTCTGCGCGATGCCGCTGGTCGGGAACATCTGCATCAGGCGGATGATGCTGCGCTGTATCAGGTGGATGCTGGTCGATTCGATCGGTTCCAGGAAGCCGCTCGACAGGCCGACGGCGATCACGTTGTTCTTCCAGACCTGGCGGCGCTGGCCCGGCGTGAATTTGATCACGCGCGGCTTCATCAGTGCTTCGCCCTCGACATTGCCCAGCAGCCCAGCGATGGCGGTGTCCTCGTCGACATAGCGGCTGGAGAAGACGATGCCATTGCCGACCCGGTGCTGCAGCGGAATACGCCACTGCCAGCCGAAGGGATGCGCGATCGAGCGTGTGAGGGGAATCGCCTCGCCTACCGAGGCAGTCTGCAGCGCCGCCGCGCTGTCGTTGAACAGCCAATGCGACCAGTTTTCGTACTCGATGCCCATCGCCTGCCCGATCAGGAGTCCGCGAAATCCCGTGCAGTCGATGAACAGGTCGCCCTCAATGTCCACGCCCGAATCGAGCGTGACCGAGCGCACGTGACCGGTGAGCGCGCTGGCGCCGACGTCGACGATCTTGCCCTCGATGCGCTGCACCCCGAAGCGCTCGCTGAACTTGCGCAGGTAGCGCGCATAGGCGCTGGCATCGAGGTGGTAGGCGTAGTTCATCCCTGCGCGCGGCAGGTGGGCGAATTTGTTCTCCTGTGAGGCGCGCAGCTCGAGGCAGTAGTCACCGTAGTCGCCCGCCAGGCCGCGCTCGCGGCCCTTGTGCCAGAAATGCTGGAAGCCGGCGGTCCAGTGATCGGTGCCGGTGAGGCCGAAGGAATGGATGTAGTCCTCGTTCACGTTGCGCCAGTTTTCGAAGCTGATGCCGAGCTTGAAAGTGGCCCTGGTCTCGGCCATGAATTCCTGCTCGTTGATCTCGAGCAGGCTGTGGAAGTTCAGCAGCGTCGGAATCGTGGCCTCGCCCACGCCGACGGTCCCGATCTCGTCGGACTCGATCAGCTTGATGTCGAGGCGCTTGCCCAGTACCTTCGAGATGCAGGCGGCCGCCATCCAGCCGGCGGTGCCCCCGCCCGCGATGACGACCCGGCGCACGGGCTTGCCCATCCCGTTCATTTCCCTTCCACTGCTATCCATGCTTGTCTCCTCAGCGGTTCATTCTTTTTAGTAGTTGGGCCCGGATGCTGCGCACGGCGTCGCCGTCCATCGGCGCCAGCGCACGGCGCGCCGCCAAGGGAATATGGGCCGCCGTATCGCCGTCGGCTTCGAACACGTAGTGGCGAAACAGCTCTCGCCATGCCGCGCGCTGCGCCGGCGGCAGGTCACGCACGCTCATCAACGCGTGCATCAGCGCGTTCATCGGCGTGTCCATGAACTCGGGCGACTGGCGCCACCAGTAGTTCACCAGCACGTTGAAATCTTCAAGCGCCTCGATGTGGTGCCACCACATGCTCGGTATGAACAGCGCGTCGCCTGGCGCCATCTCGACCGCCAGTGCGTGTTCCATCGCGATGGCAAAGCGCGGAAAGCGCTGCAGGTCGGGTTGCGCGAAGTCGACCAGGCTGATGGCCTGCCCGGCCGGTGTCAGGTCGAGCGGGCCGATGTACAGGTTCGCGACCTGCTCCGGCGGGAACAGTGTGAAGCGGCGCCGTCCAGCGGCCACGCAGGCCAGATTGTCCGGCAGGTCGTAGTGGGCAGCGATACGGGTGCGGTTGCCGATCCAGATCGAACCCAGCGCATCGCGTCCGCCGAGGTCGATGGGATTCTCGCCGTGGAAACCGGGCAGGCAGGTTTCGATCGTGGTCGATCCGACGTAGATGGCAGCTTGCCGCTCCGCGCCGCGGTAGCGTGCGAGCTCGTCCAGCACTTTGTCGAGGCCCACGCGCACAGGCGCAAAGTTGAATCCGTCCAGATTTTCGTTGTAGAAGAAGCGGCCTTCTATCTCGGGTGGGCCGAGCATCGCGTTGACGGTCGCGTTTCGATAGAACCGCCGCAAATAGGCATCGGCCGCGGCCGGCGACCGGCGCGCAGCCTGGACCATCGGCCATGTGGCCACGAGCCCGCGCAGCACGAGCGGCTCGCTGGACGCGAGGATGTCCGGATCGAGGTCGCGCGGGGTCAGGCCCTTGAGCTCCCGGATCGGTTTAGCGGCGGGCAGCAAGGCGCGCATTCTTGCGCTCGATCAGCGCACGGAAATTCGACAGCGATGCGATCTGGAAGTAGATCGCGGCGAGCCAGCCGGCTTCGTGCAGGCTGGCGAGCGCCGCGGCGTCGAGCGCGGCCAGGCGCTCTTCGTGGATCGTGTAGAAGCCGGCCAGGCGGTTCTGCGAGCCATCTTCGAGCGTGACGTCGAGTGCGAAGCTCTCGATCAGTTCGAGCTCGACGAGTGCGTCCGTGAAGGGCGTACTGGCGCCCATGCCTTCGTGGACAGTCAGTAGCGTCGCGTTGATGTTTTCCAGGTAAGGCGACATGCCGCCGTGCGGCAGGAAGATCGGCTCGCCCTCGGTCTTGCTGATGCGCGGGCTGTCGAGATCGATGTGGATCATCAGGTCCGCGCCGTCGCGGCCGATCAGGAAAGGCAGGCGTTCCACGAGCAGCGGGAGGGTAGCGGCATCCCAGCCATTCTCATCGAGGAACAGGTTTTCGTCGGCCCCGAAGCCGAACAAGGCAATCGGTTCGAACGGATGCGCCTCGCTCTCCTTGCGGAATACGATCGGATAGTGGGCCTGCAGCATGCGAAATTCAGCGGGGAAGGTCGGCACGAACGCGTGGCTTTCGTTCATATCCCGGCCATGGCGGGTGATCACGCGCAGATCCTTGTGTTCGATATTATTCAGGAGTACGGGGTTGGCCATCGCTTGTCTCTTTCCTTGTTGTCATTTGTCTTACTTCGGCAGCCCATGGCGCACGATGTGCGCGACGAGCGTGCGGTTGTCCGGCAGCGCAGGCAGCATTTTGCGGGTCAGTTCGGCAGCCTGGCGCAAGAAGCCGTCAGCCATTGCGCCGTCGCCCTCCCCTGAGCGTTCGCGCCGGGCCGGGCCGGGTTCGGGCGTGAAACCCATCCCGTACAAGATGTAGTGGTAACTCGCCGCCGGGAACACCTCCTGGATGCGATCGAGGTCGTAGCGGGAAGGTGGCCGGTGGGTCCACAGCGCCAGCAGGTCCGCCAGGCGCTGCGGGATGGTCTCGCTGCGCCGGTTGTCGCGCCAGTAACCGCTGGTGTCGGCATCGCCGCTGCGGCGGCTCAGCACATAATGCAGCTTGAGGAAATCGATCACGCGCTCCCAGCGGTAGGTGAAGGCGTCGTTAAAGCGCCTGGCGCAAATATCCATCTGCGCGCGCGTGGCCGGCATCTCGTCGGCCAGCATGGCGGCCGACAGTTCGACCATCGCCAGCGCGGAGGCTTCCAGCGGCTCGATGAAACCGCTTGACAGGCCGATGGCGACGCAGTTCCGGTGCCAGAAGCGTGCACGGTAGCCAGGTTCAAAGCTGAGCTTGCGCGGCGCCGGGATGTCTTGCGGGCCGCCGGTGGCGCTTATGTATGCGCGCAGCGCCTTCTGCGCTTCCTCATCGCTCGTATGCGCGCTTGAATACACGTGACCGATGCCGCGCCGGCTCGGCAGGCCGATGTCCCAGATCCATCCGGCCTGCTGTGCGGTGGAGGTGGTCTGCGAGGCGATCGGATCGCTCTCGTGCGCGTACGGCACCTGCACCGCCAGGGCGCTGTCGTTGAAGAGCACGTGCCGCTGGGGAAGGAAGGGCACGCCGTAGTGCTTTCCGAGCAGCAGCGACTGCATGCCGGTGCAATCCACGAACAGGTCGCCCGCCAGCTCGCCGTGCGCCCTGGTATGCAGGGCAGCGATGTCGCCATTCTCGTGCGAGCGGATGCTGGTCACGTGGTCCGGCACGTAATGCACGCCGAGTTTTTCCAAACAGTGCTTTTTCAGGAACAGGGCGAATTTGCCCGCATCTAGGTGGTAGCCATAGTTCGCGACCGACGCGAATTCGGGGGTACTTGCCTGCTTGGGTGCGCGGCCATGCGCGCACAGGTGCGGCTGGTAGCTCACCAGGTCGGCGAAAGGCACTTCGACATGGCGCTCGCGCCAGCGTCCGCTGACGTCGGCGTCGCCCCACCCCTGTGGCAACACGAAGGGATGGAAATAATAGTCATCCTTGCCGCCGGTGACCCAGCGGTTGAATCGCGAGCCCTGTTTGAAGGCGGCGTCACATTCACGAAAGAAGGCGGTTTCGGACAGACCGGCCGCGCGCAAGGTATCGCGCATGGTCGGCCAGGTGCCTTCGCCGACGCCGATCGTCGGCACGTCCGGCGATTCGATCAGGGTGATGCGCAGGCCGTCGCGATCCTGCGCCTGGAAGCTCGATGCAAGGGTTGCTGCGCTCAGCCATCCGGCCGAGCCGCCGCCCACGATGACAGCATGCCTGATGGTAGTGTTCACCTTATTTGTTTCCAAAAAATACTTAATTCTGGGCAAGTCTACTCTGAAAATACACACAGCGGACCGTGGCGAAGGCCATGACCCGCTGGTTTCCAGACCTCCCCCAGGCGACCAGCCCGGGTGGAGATTCCCGTTTAGAACTTGTAGCGGCCAGACAGCATGTAGCGTGGTCCAGACTGCTCTACATACAAGGCCTGGCGCTCGTTGCGCCCGTGTACACGACGGGTCTCGTCGGTCAGGTTGATGGCCTCGAACTGGACACTGACGTTTTTATTGACGTTGTATCCGATGCTGAGGTCAAGCTGGCCGTAGGCTTCGACATAGTTCGGGTTGGGGCCGGAACCGTCGAAGGTCGAGGAGAGGAACTTGTCGCGCCAGTTGTATGCCGCGCGCACATTCCACTTGTCGTTTTCGAATATGCCCACCAGGTTGGCCGAGTCGCTCAAGCCTACCAGTGCGAACTGCTCGCCGATGCTGGCGTTGTCGTATTCCAGGCCCGATTGGACCTTGGTGTAGTTTGCCTGGACACCAAAGCCGCTATTGCCGAACATGTGCTGGACGTTCAGTTCCAGGCCACGCAGGCGCGCTTCCTTCTGGTTCGAATACGAAGTGATCCTGAAGTTGGCGATCGGGTCGCTCGGCTGGCCGACAATTGTCCCGGTCGCGTTGCCGGAAGCGTCATCCGCACCGCGTGTCACACCGGGACGGCCGGCGAGGTTGCGGAAGATGTAGTTGCGGATGCAGGTGGTGTCCGCGTTCGAGCAGCCGTTGGCCAGTGCCGCATTCCAGTAGGCGCCGCCAATTGGCGTACGCAGGTTAAAGGGCTGGGCGACGACCTGCGACTGGCCGGCATAGTTCTCCAGGGCCTTGCGGAAGAGGCCGACCGAGAGGAAGCTCGATTTGTTGTAGTACCACTCCCAGGCCAGGTCCATGTTCTTCGACTTCACCGGCAGCAGGCCAGGGTTGCCCTGGCGCCCCGTGCCGCCTTCGACGCGAGCCAGGGTGTCGAGCACCTGACCGCCGGTCAGCTGGTCATAGCGGGCACGGCCGATGGTGTGGCCGTAGCTGAACCGGGCCTTCATGTCCGGACGCAGGTCGATGTCGGAGTCGAAGTTCGGCAGCACGTGATTGTATTTCCCTGCCAGGGTCGTGAAGGCCGGGTCGCCGAAGGTGATCGGAAGCTCGTTTTGCGAGACCCAGCTGATCTGGGTTGCGATTGGCACCAGCGCGGTCGAGGTGACGTTGGTTTTTTCGTAGCGCACGCCAATCGAGGTGTGGATTGGCAACGCCGTATTCCAATCGGTGTTGAACTGCAAATACAGGCTCTTCGACTTTTCGCGGGTGCGCTGGTCGGTGTCGTAGGTGGTTTTCGGCAGGTAAAGGCCTGGCTGGCCCGATGCTTTTGCCGCAAGCTGGCGCACCTGGTCGAAGTTGAAGGTGTAGAAGGTGTTGAACAGGTTCGGATTGTCGTGGCCGTCGATCTGGTCGAAGTACTGGCTCAGGCTCTCGCGGTGAAAATTACTCGCCGGGTAGTCGGATGGCACGGTGGCGCCACCCCAGGTATCGCGCTGCTGCACCGAGAATGCCGAGCGGTTGTTGACATCGGTATGACCCAGACCAAATCTCAGCTCCGAGGCTTCCATCATCTTCCAGCTGCCATGTGTTTGAACCTGCCTGACTTCGCTCTTCACATAGCCGTTCTCGAATACCGAACCGGTGACCTGCTGCGGTGCGCGCTGGAAGTCGGCGCCCTTAATGCTCAGCACCGGCAAGTCCTGCGAGAAGTCGACGCTGGTGTCGCCGCGGCTGAAGCTGGCGGTACCCAGGGTGTTGGACGAGCCCCATGGGCTGTCCGGCTTCGATTCGGCGGTCGACTTGTGGACGTCAAGGGAGAGCCGCACATCGTTGTTCACGCGCCAGGCAGTATTGAAGCCGATCGACTTGTTCTGGGTCTTGGTCGCGAAGTCGGCGCCGCCCATGGCGATGTCGCTGTTATTGCCTGGGATGAGTTCGGTGTACACCAGCGGAGCAGCGATCGGGCCATCGGTCCAGGTGCTGGTGGACGGACCAAAGTTGAACCAGGCCGACACGTCTTGGCGGCGGGTCTGGATCTTGTTTTCCGAATAGGTGTAGTCCAGGGTGGTGGTCAGCGCCTTGGTCGGCGCGAACTGGAATACCAGCTGTCCGTTGGTACGCTGGCGCTGGATACCGCTCATCGCGTAGTTCATGTTCTGCGGCACCTGGTACAGGTCGGTCGGGTCAGGTCGGTTGACCACGCCCGGCGTCTGCCCGTTCGGTCCAGGCTGCGGAATCGTGCCCCAGTTGTTCTCGTCGCCGCGGAACGGGCCCTTCCAGCCATTGCCCACTGAAGCCACGTTATAGCCCAGGTTGCGTTCCTGGTAGCTGGCAGACAGGCCGATACCGAAGCGGCCGTCGGCGGAGGTGTTGCTGTAGATGCCTGATATTTCCGGGGTCACCTTATTGCCACTCTTGACGTCTTCCGGCAGGTTCTCCGCCGAGCGGTCGAACACGCCCTTGACGCCGATACTGGCTTGCAGGCCCGGGCGCGACAGTGGGCGGGCGGTCAGCACGTTGATGGTGGCGCCAATACCGCCGGTCGGGGTCTCCGCGCGCGCCGACTTGTACACCTGCAGCTGCGAGACCGCTTCCGAAGCGATGTTGGCGAAGTCATAGGCGCGGCCCGGACGGTCGCCCAGACTCGAGGTAGGCATCTGACGGCCGTTCAGAAGCACCAGGTTGAAATCGGGACCGACGCCGCGCACCGTGACCTTCGACCCTTCGCCGATGCTGCGGTCGATCGACACGCCACTGATGCGCTGCAGCGATTCCGCCAAGTTGGTATCCGGGAATTTTCCAATATCTTCAGCCACGATACCATCGACGAAGCCCTGCGCGTTGCGCTTTAGATTCATCGACGATTCGAGGCTGGCGCGCAGGCCAGTGACGCGGACGGTCTGGACCGCAGGCGGCGAGGTCGGGTCGCTGGCATCTTGCGGCGCCACTGCAGCGGTATCGCTCGCCACGGCGCCCGGCGTTGAAGCGACTTCCTGAGCATGCGCCGGCATGAATGCTGCGCAAGCGCTGGCTACTGCCAGGCTCATCAATTTCTGTTTAGCCTTGGGGTAATACATCGTGCTCTCCTGTTTTTTTAAGTTTGACCGCTACCCACTTCGACGGTGTCTCCACTACTTGTGCCGGCTTGCCGCTTTTCCTTCCGTGCTGCCATCCCTACCCTGTTCCCTGATCTCGTTCCCTGGTGTTTCCCCAAGCCTGAACACCTCCTTGCCACGCGGCCGACCGATGCCTGCAGGATCGGCATGGCTGGGCTCCTGCGCATGGCGCATCGGGCGGTCACAATGTCTTCGCTGCCAGGTAGCGGGTGAAGGGTCGCGCCATACACTCGTTTATCTTGCATTCGCTCCGATCTGAATCTCGCGATGCCGCGGTTTGTTCAAGCAATCCGTCCGGTGCATGGAAACGTTTCCATACAAGTTGTCTGAATATTAGGGTCGGAAAAAAAAATTGTCAACGGAATATTTCACCTAGGTATGAAGAGAAATGCGGCTGATTTGCAACATCGATCACACGCCTGACGGGTCTGCCGTGCGGGCAATACCTGCATGACCGTGATGGTTAGCAATTGACATCGAAAATTTGGCAGTGATATAGTTGGTCCGAGTGGATGGTAACGTTTCCAATACAAGGCTGAGAGGATGCACATGGCGCGACCCAGGAATGGGGGTGTGGATGGAAAATAAGCTGCTCGCGGGCCGTGCTTGCATCTCCCTCCCTGCCAAGATTGCCGTTTTCAGCCTGGCCCTGGGAGTGCAGGCAGGCGCGGCTGCCGCCGCCGCAGAGCCCTCGCCACCGGCTTTCGCATGGCCCAAGGGGGCGCAAGCCGCGGTCAGCCTCGCCTATGACGACGCCCTTGATTCCCAGCTCGACCACGCCTTACCCGCCCTCGACCAATACGGCTTCAAGGGCAGCTTCTACCTGCAATTGTCGAGTCCTGTAGTGGCGCGGCGCATGGAAGACTGGCGCGCAGCCGCGCAGCGTGGGCACGAATTAGGCAACCACAGCCTGTTTCACCAGTGCGCGCGCAGCGAGCCCGGGCGCGACTGGGTCGAGCCGCACCGCAACCTCGATACCACCAGTGTGGAGCAGATGCGCGACCAGGTCCTGCTGGGCAACACGATGCTGACGGCGATCGACGGCCGCCAGGAACGCACCTACACGGTCCCTTGCGGCGATACCATGGCCGGCGGACGCGACTACCTGCCCGCGCTGCGGGCCAGCTTCGTGGCGGTCAAGGCCGGCATCGGCAGCGGCATCATCGATGACATGCTCTCGCTCGATCCGCTCGCAGTGCCGGTGTCGGCACCCGTGGGCAGCAGCGGAACGGAACTGATCGCCATAGTCAAGCGGGCGATGCAGCGCGGGACCATGGTCAATTTCACCTTCCATGGCATCGGCGGCGACTACCTCAGCGTGTCCGCGCAAGCTCACGGGGAATTGCTGCGCTTTCTGGCCGCCAACCGCCAGCTGGTCTGGACCGACAACTTCATCAACATCATGAAACACGTCCGGCAGCAGCAGGCGCGCAAGCCTGCCGTGCCGTGACACCACAAGGAAACACATGAGTCTGATCCGCCTGTTGTTCGCGCCGCTGTTCGCGCTGGCCGCCGCTGGCTGCTCTACCACACCAAGCGGCCTGCCCGCCGCTGCGCCTTCGCCCGTTGTCGCTCAGGCCAACTGGATACTTACCTGGAGCGACGAGTTCGACGGCGCCCAGCTCGACCGCACGCAGTGGGTGGCCGAGACCGGCGGCCACGGCTGGGGCAACAAGGAGCTGCAGCATTACACCGGCCGGCCGGAGAATGTCAGGGTTGCCGGCGGCATGCTCATCATCGAAGCGCGGCGCGAACGCTATGGCGACAACGATTACACCTCGGCACGCATCAAGACCGCCGGCCTGATGGAGCAAACGCATGGCCGCTTCGAGGCGTGCATCAAGGTGCCGAAGGGCCAGGGCATCTGGCCCGCCTTCTGGATGTTGGGCGCAAACATCAAGGAAGTCGGCTGGCCACGCAGCGGCGAGATCGACATCATGGAGATTATTGGCAAGGAGCCGTCGACCGCTTACGGCACGCTGCACGGACCGGGGTATTCGGGCGACAAGGCTTTCAGCGGCAAGTTGCCTTTGGCGCGCGGCATCCATGCCGACAATTTCCATGTGTTTGCGGTCGAATGGGAACGCGGCGAGATCCGTTGGTATCGCGACGGCATCTTGTACCACACTGCCCGCCCTGAGCTAGTCAAGGGCGACTGGGTGTTCGAGCACCCCTTCTTCGTGCTGTTGAACCTGGCCGTTGGCGGCCAATGGCCCGGCAATCCCGATCGAACGACGGTTTTGCCCCAGCAGATGCTGGTGGACTATGTGCGCGTCTACCGCCGCGCCGCTCCTGCGCAGTAGCACCTGCCGGCAGGCACCTGTGTAATCCATCTGCGCCAGGGCCGGCCCCGCGGCATCATGGATGATGACGAAAATCGGCATAGATTTGGCAAAGAATGAGCCACTTCATCCGCGCAGACAGTAAAAAGCCGTTGATCATTTACTCGAATGATCAACGGCTCATCAGATTCACATTCAAATCAACTACTTAGAGAACTTCGGTCACTCCCACTCGATGATCAATAGATGAGCTAACGCGTTGATTCCACTCGCGCTTTCGGCGCGGATGCTCAACAATACCATTGACGATACCATGACAGACAACCGCCGGCATTTTGACCAAAACCGTTGAGTTCTCGATGCGCGGAGTCGCCAGAAGGACTGCTCGACGTGCTCGCAAAGACCTCCGGTAAGCGCATTGCACAATCTGACGGTATCTACCATTGCACCTAGTACAGTTGTCGACTCCCTATTTCACTCACCGGCCTATTCAAGCGGCAGTTCGGATGACGGTGAATCTGCTCGCTACCCTGATCGCGCGGCTCAGGCCTTCTCATGAGCGCGAGCGTAGACTGGCGTTATCATTAGCACAAATGACCACGCCCCCTACCCCGAACCTGACCTCTGCGGAGAGTCTGGCCAGCTACCCACCAGGCGACACGCTGACTAAAAGCCATGGCCCCGCCTGGCACGACGTTCAGATGTCGATATTTTCGCTCGCGTCTGACGAAGAGGCATTCGACATGCCTGCCGTGAACGAACCGTTTATCGTCTGGATCGTCTCCGGCGAGGCGCAGACATCGGAGCGGGAGTTAGGCGGTACATGGATAACAACGCACATCCGCCCTGGCTCTCTGTTCCTGACAATGGCAGGTGCTCCCTATGCCTTCCGTTGGAAACGGCTCTCGGCTGAACCACTGGAGGTTGTTCTGCTCCTGCTCGGCATGCCAATCTTCGATTCGGCGCTACAGGAACTGTATGGCGAAAGGTCACAAGAAGCGCATTTCAGGAACACGTCCGGCATTGAAGATGCAAAACTGGCCTCCCTGCTCGAATGCCTGCGCGACGAGTTGACGCAGTCAACCGGAAGCGCACTCTTTGTCCGAGGCATGGCCGACGCCATCGCCGTGCACCTGGCGCGGCATTACGTCGACGTCGGTGCGTCCCAACTTGGTGGATCCGGCTTGCCAGCTTACAAATTACGGCTCGTGACGCTATGGATGAGCGAGCACCTGGCCGAACCATTTAGTTTGGGAGCGCTCGCGGAAATAGCCGGAATGAGCGAATTCCACTTCAACCGGCTGTTCAAGAAGGCGACGGGGATGCCGCCTTCGCAGTACCAGATCAAGCTACGCATGGAAACAGGGCGACGCCTGCTGCGCGAAACAGCTACCAGCGTCGTCGAGATCGCGAACGCGGTTGGCTATTCGAATCCGAGCCATTTCGCCCAGCTGTTCCGCAAGGAGACGGGCCTCACGCCAAGCGACTACCGGCGCCAGCGTTAATGAACGCCAGCGCCGTCATGCTCCTTACTCCGACATCGACAGCAGGCCGTCGTCGAGGCGCCCGCCCTGAACATGGATTTGCGACATCTTTGCATTCAGGCTCTCGACGTCGGCGGCGCTCAGATCAAGGTCGATCGCTTTGATGTTGTCATCAATGTAGGCAATCTTGTCCATGCCCGGAATCGGAACGATCCACGGCTTTTGCGCTAGCAGCCATGCGAGCGCAACTTGCACCGGAGTGGCATTGCGTTCCGCGGCAAACGAGCGCAGGAGTTCCACGACCGGCATATTGGCCTTGATTGCCTCCTGCGTAAAACGCGGGAAGTTGGCGCGCAGGTCGGTGGCACTGTCGAACTTCGTACTGCTATCGATGGTGCCGGTCAGGAAGCCGGTGCCAAGAGGCCCCCAAGGCACGAAGCCGATGCCCAGCTCTTCGCAGACGGGGATGACCTCGGCTTCGGGTTCACGGGTCCAGATCGAGTATTGATTCTGCACTGCAGCCACTGGATGCACGGCGTGCGCGCGCCGAATTGTCGCAGCGCCGGCTTCCGACAGGCCGTAATGCCGAATCTTGCCCTCTTGTATCAGGTCTTTCAAGGTGCCGGCCACGTCTTCGATCGGGACATTAGGATCAACACGATGCTGGTAGAACAGGTCGATGTAATCGGTCTTGAGGCTGATGAGCGATGCTTCGGCGACGGCGCGAATGTTTTCCGGACGGCTGTCCGCACCGGTGATTGCCCCATTTTTCAGCTTGAAGCCGAATTTGGTGGCGATGATTACGTCCTTGCGCATCGGCGAAAGTGCTTCACCAACGAGTTTCTCATTGACATAAGGGCCATAGGCCTGCGCGGTATCGAAAAAGTTGATGCCTCTCTCGACGGCTGCACGCAGCACGCGCACGCCTTCGCTTTCGTCGACCGCTTTGCCGGTACCAAAGCTCAGGTTCATCGCACCCATGCCAAGTGCCGACACTTCCAGGCCGCTCTTACCTAATTGACGCATCTTCATTTGCTTCTCCATGTGGTTGATAGCAGCACGCTGCTGACATAGAACACTGTATCGATTACGCATAAGGGCCTCTACCACTGCCTTGCCCGAGCTATCGCGATCTTGCTAAAAGATGTCGTTGACTTTCATGTCCACTAACTATGGAGCGGCTGAACCAGGATCCGGAGCCAGGCGTCCAGGAAGACTGCCGCCGCTTCGTCGTGACGAAAAATTAGCGCACCACTACCGCGTGCGCATGACCGCGCGTGGCTGGTACGCGAAAACTTGGGCCGATCGGCCCGTTGTGACGCCGCTTCCTTGAGCAAGCACTAATTTGCGCCTGCCATTGCGGCGCGCACAGTTCATTTACCGTACTGCTCGTCGCTGACCTTCTCCATCCATGTGACCGCCTTGCCGTCCTGCTGCTCCGTAATGGCCATGTGGGTCATCGCAGTCGAGGCCGACGCGCCGTGCCAGTGCTTCACACCGGGCGGAGTCCAAACCACGTCGCCGGTGCGAATCTCTTCGAGCTTTCCGCCCCAGCGCTGAACCTGCCCGACACCCGCCGTCACGACCAGGGTCTGGCCCAGTGGATGGCTGTGCCACGCGGAACGCGCTCCCGGCGCGAACGTGACATAAGACGCCGCAGTACGCGATGGCGGGTTAGCGGCGAACAGCGGGTCCACCCGAACGGCGCCCGTGAAATTCTCTGCCGGGCCGTTGCGGGACGCCTGCGTACCGCGCCTGGTGACCTTCATATCCTGGGCAACGGCCGCGTCGGCCGACTGCGACGCCGTTCCAGGCTCGCGCGTCTGTGCGCCAACCGGCGCGGCCAGCACGAGCGCGAAAAAGGCAGCGCCGAAATGCTTGAACTTTTCATGCTTCATTGGGGCTCCTTGAGATGTATTGAACGGTTTGCAGAACGCAGTGGCAGCTGTCACGCCTTCAGCGAATCCATGTCGATCACGAAGCGGTACTTCACGTCGCTCCTGAGCATGCGTTCGTAAGCACCGTTAATGTCCTGGATCGCGATCATCTCGATATCCGAGGTGATGCCGTGCAGGCCGCAGAAATCGAGCATTTCCTGGGTTTCGGCGATGCCGCCAATCAGGGAACCCGCGACCGCCTTGCGGTTCATTACCATCGGCGCCGTGTTCAGGGCCGGATCGAGCGGACCCAGGTAGCCGACCAGTACCAGCGTGCCGCCGGTGGCGAGGGTGGGAATGTATGGATTCAGGTCATGCACGTAAGGCACCGTGTCGATGATCAGGTCGAATTCGCCATTCACCGTTTCCATCTCGCTGGCGCTTGTCGAGAGCACGACCTTGTGCGCGCCGAGGCGGCGTGCATCGTCTTCCTTGCCCGGCGTGCGTGTAAACAGCGTCACCTCCGCGCCAAGCGCGTTGGCGAGCTTGAGCGCCATGTGGCCCAGGCCGCCGAGGCCGACTACAGCAACCTTGCTGCCCTGCCCCACCTTCCAGTGGCGCAGCGGCGACCAGGTGGTAACGCCAGCGCACAGGAGCGGCGCCGCGCCCTTCAGGTCGAGGCCATCGGGGATCCGGAGGACGAACTGCTCGCTCACCACGATCTTTTCCGAATATCCGCCGTAAGTCGGCCGGCCGTCGCGGCGGTCAACCGCGTTATAGGTGTAGGTGGCGTGGTTCTCGCAGTACTGCTCCTGGCCGTGCCCGCAGGGCTTGCAGTGCTGGCAGGAGTCCACCATGCAGCCGACGCCGACGTGGTCACCGACCTGGAAGCGCGTGACATCGACGCCGATGCTGGCGACACGGCCGACGATTTCGTGACCAGGCACCGCCGGATAGACCGTATTACCCCAGTCGTTGCGTGCGGTGTGCAGGTCCGAGTGGCAAACGCCACAGTAAAGAATGTCGATGACGACGTCGGTAGGCCGCATGTCGCGACGTTCCACATTCAGGGGCGCCAGGTCTTGCGTTGGCGCGGTCGCTGCATAAGCGCGTACATCCATGGTTGCTACTCCGGTTTATTCGATGCTGTCACTGTAGCCTCATTGAGGATCTATGATTAGGTAGCACAACCGGCATAGTCTTATGAGCCACAGTAATCAATTCCGCAAGAAACCTGCGGTATAGTTTGCTCCTCTTGCATCGAAGCAGATAGATAGGGGAAGCGACCGATGGCCCAAAACTTCAATGACCTGCTGGCGTTCGTGACCGTCGCGCGCGAAGGCAGTTTTACCCGTGCGGCTGCGCAGCTGGGGGTGTCGCAGTCGGCGCTGAGCCATACGATCCGCGGACTGGAAGCGAAACTCGATATCCGCCTGCTGACGCGCACGACGCGCAGCGTCTCGCCCACCGATGCCGGCCAGCGCTTGCTGAACACACTCGGGCCGCGCTTCGACGAAATCCAGGCCGAGGTCGAGGCGCTGTCCGACATGCGCGACAAGCCGGCCGGCACCGTACGCATTTCCGCGGCCGAGCATGTGTCCGACACAGTGCTCTGGCCGAAGCTCGAAACCTTCCTGGGCGACTACCCCGATATCAAGGTCGAGATCGTCGTCGAGTACGGCATGATCGACATCGTGGCCGGCCGCTATGACGCGGGTGTGCGGCTCGGCGACCAGGTGGCGAAGGACATGATCGCGGTGCGCATCGCGCCCGACCTGCGTATGGCCGTGGTGGGGACGCCCGCCTACTTCGCGAAGATTCCGCCGCCGACGACGCCGCACGAACTGACCATCCACAACTGCATCAACATGCGCCTGACGACGCATGGTGGCATGTATGCCTGGGAATTCGAGAAGGACGGGCAGAAGCTGAACGTCCGTGTCGATGGACAGATTGCGTTCAACAGCAGCCGCCGGACGCTGCGCGCAGCGCTTGGCGGCTTTGGCCTGGCCTGCGTGCCGGAAGACATGGCGCAGGAGCATGTCGATGCGGGCAGGTTGCAGCGCGTGCTGGAGGACTGGATGCCGGTGTTCCCGGGCTATCACATCTATTATGCGAGTCGGCTGCAGCATTCGCCTGCGCTGGCACTAGTGGTGGGGGCGTTGCGGCACACGCCTGTGCCGATCGCATGACACCAGAAGCACTGTAGAAACGTCCAGTGCCGGGCACTGGACGAGGAAACGTCAGGCCAGGTCGGCGCTCAGTGGTGGCGGCGCCCACGGCCGCGTCCATCGCCATCACGCGGTCGCCGATGCTCATGTCCATCGCGACGATAGTGGCCATGACGGTTGCCCCCATAATAGCCGAGCCCGAGATTCACCTCCACGGGCGGACCTGAATAGGTCGAGTAGCCGCCGTTTCCGTAATATCCATTCGAGTAGCCCCCGTTTCCATAATACGGATCGTTGCCTGCATAGGGTGGCCCATACACTGCACACCCTCCCAGACCGGCGGCGAGCACTAGTCCCGCTGTACATCGCTTTAACAAACTTGCGCCCCGAGTATTCATCATCACTCTCCAATAAACTTAGCTTCACCCTAGTCTAGGCTCGTACAGGGTGTGATCAATGTAAGTTACGTTTGCTAACGTCGACCAGTCCCCAGAAACATAAATACGGCCCAGCGTTGTTCAAGCGCTGGTATCTTGCAATGAACACGCCTTGCTATTTCAGGTCCTTCCACCAGTGAACAAACGATTGACGTGAATCCTCTAGATCGATTGGCTCGCCGATACGTGGCGTCAGGAGACGGTAATTCTTCCCTTTACTGGCCTCGACGGCCCGGTCGAAAGGCTCATCCCAGGCATGGCGCGCCAGGCTGAAGCGGCCGGCGTGTCCACTCAGCATTGTCTTTGTGTCGAGGATCTCGGCGGCACGCGATGCCTCCTCCGGGGTCATGTGGATGTCCGCCCATTTTTCGTTGTACTGCCCGGCGTCGAGCGCGACGAAGTCGAAGCGGTCGAAGCGCTTGCCGATGTCGGCAAAGTGCGGACCGAAACCGGTGTCGCCGCTGAAGTACAAACGCCGCCCTGCCGTCTCGAGCGCATAGCTCGCCCACAGGCTCTGGTTGCGCTGCATGAAGCGGCCGGAATAATGCTGTGCCGGCAGTACGTGGACCTGCAAGCCCGGTGCGACCTCGACGCTGCTGTGCCAGTTCATCTCGCGGATTTTCGCAGGCGCATAGCCCCAATGCCGCAGATGGGCGCCATTGCCAAGGCCGGCAATGACCAGGCCGGTCTTGGGCTCGAGGCCTTTCATGGTCTTGTAGTCGAGATGGTCGTAATGATCGTGGGTGATGAGAACGACATCGATCTCGGGCAGGTCCTCTACCGTATAGGGGCTGGTGCCCTCGAAAGCGCGAACCATCCACGGCAAGGGCGCCGCGTAGCTGCTGAACACGGGGTCGACCAGCACGCGCTTGCCGCCGATCTGCACGAAGTAGGACGAGTGGCCGAGCCAGACGACAATGTCCTGTTCGCGCGGCAGCTCCGCCAGGTTCGTCTTGACAGATGGCAGCGCCATGGTCGGTGCCGGCCGGTCACTCCTTGGCTCGAACCGGCCGCGAATCATACTGATGACCATGCCAAACCCGCCAGGGCGCGGGGGCGAAGCGACTTGGTTGCGGAATGCCCCATCGCGGTACTGGGGCGCGCCCTGCAACTGCTGGTCTGATGGAAGTTGTCCAAGCGAGGGATACACGTATGCGCAGGCGCTGATGCCGAGGGCAGGGAGCACCAGCACGGTCACTACCAGAAATCGTTTCACTGTTATTCCATCCGTAAAAATGTTGGCCGCATCATACGGCGATTGCGCTGAGCACGTATAACGAAGCAGTACAGCCGAGTCTTCAACCCGCGGTACCGCCGCCCGGCCCTTCGCTGGCCCAGCCGCCGCCAAGCGCACGCACCAGTTGCACCGCCGCGCGCCGGTGCCTCGTCGCCAGTTCAACACTGCTGCGGCGTGCGTCCAGGCTGGCCGTCTGCGCCGTGACGACATCGAGATAGGTGGCCGCACCTTGCTCGTAGCGGCGCGTCGCCAGGTCCACAGCCCGCTGCGCGGCAGCTGCTGCCTGCCGTTCCGATGCCTGCGCTTCGCCAAAGTGCGTCAGCATCGCCAGCTGGTCCTCGACCTGCTGGAAAGCCCCGAGCACGGTCGACCGATAGCGCTGGCCGGTCTCTTCGAGCACGGCCTCCGATTGCGCCAGCTGCGCCCGGCGCCGGCCCCCATCGAACACCTGGCCCGCCACTGCGCTGCCGAGCGCCCAGGCCAGGTTCGGCAGCGACACGAGGCGCGCCAGGTCGCTGCCCTGTAGACCGCCCGAAGCCCCGATCGTGATCGACGGGAACCAGGCATTCCTGGCGATGCCGACGCTTTCCGTAGCGGCCGCGATCCGGTGCCCGGCAGCGGCGATGTCGGGCCGTCGCTGCAACAGCGTCGATGGGACACCCAGGGGTATGGCCGGGGTCGCCGCGTCGATGACGCGCGGCTCGATCGTGAAGCTCGAGGGGTTGACGCCGACCAGCGCGGCGATGGCATGCTCCAGCACGGCGCGCTCAGCCTGTACCTGGCGCAGCTGCGAGCGGGTCGACTCCCTCTGCGCCTGGGAGCGCGCAGCATCGAGTCCGGACGCCGCGCCCAGCTGGTGGCGCCGCTCGACCAGCTCCGTGGCGCGGGTGTAGGCGGCGTCGGTATCGCGCAACAGGGCCAGCTCGGCATCGACGCCGCGCAGTGCGATGAAGGTATCGGCCAGTTGCGCCTGCAGTGCCAGCCTTGCCGCGGCAAAATCAGCCCCGGCCGCGCGTTCCTCTGCGGCGCCGGCGCGCACCCGCTGGCGTACCCGGCCCCACAGGTCGAGTTCGTATTCGAGTTCGAGGCCGAGCGAGGCGCTGTTGACCTCAGTCGCGCCCCCGGCAGCGCCGCCGGTCCCGCGTGCTGGGCGTCCCGCGCGGGCGCCGCTGCGCTGCACGCCTGCGCTCACTCCCAGCGTCGGCGATTGCGCGGCGCGCAAGCTGTCCGTCGCAGCGCGCGCCTGCTGGTAGCGCGCCAGCGCCGTAGCAAGGTCGGGACTATTCGCAAGCAGCTGGCCTTCGAGCGTATCGAGTTCGGCGTCCTGGAACATGGTCCACCATGCCTGCGGCATCGGCGCGGCATTCGCCGGATCGATCGCTGCGGTATTGGCCGCTTCCTTAAAAGCGCCCGCCATCGGAATGGCTGGGGTAGCGATTGGCGGGGTCTGAGCGCAGCCGGCGCAGGCCGCCGCCAGCAAGAGCAGGCGTAGGCGCTTCATGGCGCCACCTTCCTGTCCACGGCCGCGACGCGCACCATTTCGCCGTCGGCGATACCGTCCGGCGGGCTGTCGATGATCCGGTCGTTTGCCGCCACGCCGCCGGCTAGCTGGATCACGTTGCCAAGGTCGCGCGCCACGGTCACGCTTCTCAGTCGCACCCGGTTGCCGGCGTCGACGGTCGCCACTTGCACCCCGTTCTTGCCCGTGATGAGCGCACCCGGCGGCACGCTGACGCCGGCATGCGCCGCCGTCTCGAAGCGCACCGTTGCGAATGCACCGGGCAGTAGTTCGCCTGTGGCGTTATCGACCGTCAGCTGGACCAGCATGGCGCCGGTTTGCGAATCAATCGCCTGCGACAGCGACTGCACGGTTGCGCGATAGCTTTGATCCGGCCTCTCGGGCACGGTTAACAGGGCCTCGCTGCCGGCGCGGATCATGGCCAGCTGGCGCTGCGGCACCTGCACATACACGCGCAGCTTGCGCACGTCTGAGACGACGAACAGCTCGGTGCCTGCGCCACCACCGACGCTGATCAGGGCGCCTACATCCGTATTCCTCGCAGTGACAATGCCGTCGAAAGGCGCGATCAGGCGCGTGTAGCGCTGCATTGCCTGGATGCGCTGGACGTTCGCTTGCGAAGCCTGGACCGCCGCCTGTTTTGCCGTCAGGTCGCCGGAGCGCTCGTCGACTTCCTGGCGCGACACTGCATCCGCTTCCAGCAATGAATTCCAGCGCCTGGCTGTGCTTGCCGCCAGGGCGACTTCGCTCCTGCTCGAAGCCAGTTCGGCCTGCGCCTGCAGCAGCTGCTGGTCGAGGTCGGGGGTTTCGATTTTTGCGAGCAGCTGGCCGGCTTTCACTTGGGTGCCGATGTCGGCATTCCAGCTTTCTAGGTAGCCGCTGACGCGTGCATAGATCGAAGCGCGCGACCAGGGCTCCACCCGCGCCGGCAATTCGAGAGCACCGGCGGCACCCGTCGCCGGGACCAGCACGCTGACGGTCGGAACCGAGCGTGCCTGGGCCTCTTCCCCGAGCTTGTTGGCGTTCGAGCTGCGGCTGGCCAGCCCTGCCGCCACGATGGCGGCAACGACGACGAGTGCGATGAGTGCGTTGCGCTTGGTGCGCGGACCATTGGACTTAGTTGGCATGGGAAGGTGCTCCGATAGTAAATTGCGGTTGTGCCTTGCTAGAGCGGCGGGCCTGCCAGTCATGGACCAGGCTGAAGACGACAGGGACGAACAACAGGGTGGCAACGGTCGAGAACAGCAGGCCGCCGATCACGGCGCGGCCCAGGGGTGCGTTCTGCTCGCCCCCCTCGCCCATGCCGAAGGCCATTGGCAACATGCCGAGGATCATCGCGAGGGCCGTCATCAAGACCGGGCGGAAGCGGACGAAACCTGCTTCGATCGCCGCGGCAGATGCGTCCTTCAGGACCTCGAGCCGCTCGCGGGCAAAGGTGATCACCAACACGCTGTTGGCGGTGGCCACGCCCATGCACATGATCGCGCCCGTCAGCGCCGGTACCGAGAGCGTAGTGCCGGTGGCGAACAGGATCCAGACGATGCCCGCCAGAGCGGCCGGCAAGGCGGAGACAATCACGGCCGGGTCGAGCCAGGACTGGAAATTCACCACGATCAGCAGGTAAATCAGCACGACGGCGCCAAGCAGGCCATACATGAGGCTTGAATACGCGCTTTCCATCGTGCGCACCTGGCCCAGGATTTCGACAGTCGAGCCTTTGGGCACGTCGGCGCTTGTGGCGGCCAGCACCTCGCGAATGTCCGCCGCCACGGCGCCGAGGTCGCGGTCCTGGGTGCTGGCGTGGATCTGCACCATGGGCTGCACGTCGTACTGACTGATCAGGGCGCTGCCGGTGCCGCGCTCGAAGGTCGCCAGCGCGCCTAGCGTGGTTTCGCCTGTCGTGGCGCCATTACCGATCGGCAGGTTTGACAGTGCTGCCAGCGAATCCATCTCGCGCTGGGGCGTCTGCATCACGATCGGGTAGGTCACGCCGGTGGCCGGATTGAGCCAGTAGGTCGGCGCGACCTGGCTGCTGCCCGCGAGGTTGACCACCATGCTGTTGGTGACGTCACGGGTTGTAAGGCCCAACTGCTGCGCCTGGATGCGGTCGACATCCACCTTGAACATCGGCGCCTGGTTCGACTGCTGGATGCGCGCGTCGGCCACGCCGGGAATGGCGCGAATCTTTTTCAGCAGCTGCTGCGCGTAGACATAGTTCGAGGCGACGTCGCGGCCGCGGACCTGCACGTCGATCGGTGCGGGCGAACCAAAGTTCAGGATCTGGCTGACGATGTCGGCCGGCGGGAACGAGAAGGTGGTATCCGGGAACTGCTGCGGCAGCACCACGCGCAGCTTGCGCACGTAATCGGCGGTTGGCGCATGGCACTTCCTGAGGGCGATCTGGAAGTCGCCGTCCTGCGAGCCCATTACGCCAGTATTGTTGTAAGTGAGATTGATGTTGCTCGACGGCAGGCCGATGTTGTCGACCATGGTCTCGATCTCGGTGGACGGAATCACGCGGCGGATTGCCCGCTCGATGGCGGCGAAGCGCACTGCCGTCTCTTCCACCCGGGTGCCGACAGGAACACGTGCATGCATCAGCACCTGGCCGGAATCGACCGATGGGAAGAAGTTACTGCCGATGAAAGGCACCAGGCAGAACGAGAGCGCGACGACCGCGAGGAAACCGGCAATGAACACCTTGCGCCCGGCGACCGCACGCTCGAGCACGCCGTTGTAGCCGTGGCGCAGGCGCTCGAAGCGTGCTTCGAAACCGCGCTGAAATGTTTGCAAAGGCCGCAGCATTGGATTCTTCGATACCGGCGCCCTGTTTTCGCCAACCCCGTCCCCGTGGTCGACATGGGCCCGCAGCAGCCAGTTCGCCATCGTCGGCACCAGTGTGCGCGAGAGGATGAACGAACATACCATGGCGAAGATCACGGCCAGGGCCATCGGCACGAACAGGAAGCGCGATACGCCTTCCAGGAAGAACATCGGAATGAAGACGATGCAGATACACAGCAGCGACACCAGCGCCGGGGTGACGATCTGCTGGGCGCCGTCGAGGATCGATGCTTCCACCGGCTTGCCCTGCTCGAGGTGCCAGTTGATGTTTTCGATCGTGACGGTGGCGTCGTCGACCAGGATGCCGACCGCGAGCGCGAGGCCGCCGAGGGTCATTAAATTAAGCGTCTCGCCGAAAGCCGCCAGGCCGATGATCGAACCCAGGATCGACAGCGGGATCGACACGGCGATAATAATCGTCGAACGCCAGCTGCCCAGGAACAGCAGGATCATGATGCTGGTGAGCGCTGCCGCGATCGCGCCTTCCAGGGCGACCGCCTTGACGGCAGCGCGCACGAACACCGACTGGTCGTTGATCGGCACGACATTCAGCGCCGCCGGCAGGCTTGGTTTCAGCGCGTCCAGCCGCTCTCGCACGCCGTCGACAATGGCCAGCGTCGATGCCGAGCCGTTTTTAAGGACCGACATCAGCACCGAGCGGCCGCCGTCGACGTGGACAATATTGGTTTGCGGCGCATTGCCATCGTGGACGTCGGCCACGTCGCGCAATGCGATGGTCGTGCCGTTGACGACTTTGACGGGAATACGGCCCAGGTTTTCGATGGCCGATGGTGCGCTGTTGAGCTGGATCGTGTACTCGATGCTGCCGATTTTTTGCATACCGACCGGCACCAGTACATTCTGCGACGCGAGCGCAGCCGCCACATCCTGGGCCGACAATCCGCGTGCCTGCAGCGCATCGGGTCGCAGGTCGATCTGCACCTGGCGCTGCTTACCCCCGTAGGGCAGCGGGATCGCTGCGCCGGGAACGGTGACCAGGGGCGTGCGCACGGTGTTCATGCCCAGGTCGAACAGATTCTGCTCCGACAAGCCCTTGCCTGACAGGGCTAGCTGCAGGATCGGCACGGTGGCGGCGTTGTAGTTGAGGATCAGCGGCGGCGTGGTACCGGCCGGCATCTGGCGCAAGGCCACTTGCGATACGGCGGTCACCTGGGCATTGGCCACCGCGATATCGACGCCCGGCTGGAAGAAGATCTTCACGATGCTGATGCCGGGGTAGGTGTTCGCCTCGATATGCTCGATGTCGTTCACGCCGGTAGTCAGGATGCGCTGGTAGAGGGTCGAGATTCGGCCCGCCATCTGGTCCGGTGGCAGGCCGGTGTAGCTCCAGGCCACCGCGATAACGGGCATGCGGATCTCAGGGAAGATGTCGGTCGGCGTACGCAGGGCCATGATCGGGCCGACGATCACCAGCATCAGGGCCAGCACGACAAAGGTGTATGGTCGCCGCAATGCGACTCGGACGGCACTTAACAGCATTGGGCAACTCCAGTGTCGGGGATGGGCCCCGGTCCAGGAAACCGCAGAATGCGGTTTTCGCAGCGTCACTGTATGTCGCCAACGACTCGGTGATAAGACGGCAGAATCGGCATGGCCTTATGAGGCTGAGTCATTAATCCCTCGGGGTGAAATTGATTAGTGAGCTGCACTCATGACTTCATGCTGTCTTCCACCCCTAATCGCAGTTCGGACCTCGTGTTAGATTCCTTGCATGTTTTTTACAAGGATCAGGGACATGGACGACAACAGCGATACCAAACTCACCCTCACCCGGCGCGGGTTCATGATCACGGGTGCGGGAACGGCGGCGGCGATCGCCGCGCCCCTCCCCTCCGCGGCAAAGCCTGAGGCTAGCGCGGCCGCGCAGTTGGCGACCGTGTCCTTCCAAGTCAACGGCCAGCAGCAGCAACTGAAGGTCGATCCGCGCAGCACGCTGCTCGACACCCTGCGCGAGCACCTGCAGCTGACCGGCACCAAGAAGGGCTGCGACCACGGCCAGTGCGGTGCCTGCACCGTCATCGTCGACGGCCAGCGTGTCCTGTCCTGCCTGTCGCTGACCTTGATGCAGGAGGGCCGCTCGGTGACAACGATCGAGGGCCTCGGCACGCCGAACAGGCTGCACCCGATGCAGCGCGCGTTCGTCAAGCACGACGGCTACCAGTGCGGCTATTGCACGCCCGGCCAGATCTGCTCGGCCGTCGCGATGCTGGAAGAGATCCGCGCTGGCGTCCCGAGCCATGTGACCGCCGACCTGAATGCACCGCCGCAAGCGACCGCCGTCGAATTCCGCGAGCGTATGAGCGGCAACATCTGCCGCTGCGGTGCGTATTCCAACATCGTCGAGGCGATCGCCGAGGTTAATGGCGCTGGCACAGCAGGGAGCAAAGCATGAAGATGTTCACATTCGAGCGCGCGCGCTCCCCACAGGAAGCGGCCGCCGCAGCATTGCGCACGCAAGGGTCGAAGTTCATCGCCGGTGGCACCAACCTGCTGGATCTGATGAAGCTCGAAATCGAGTCGCCGACCCACCTGATCGACGTTACCGGCCTTGCGCTCGACAAGATCGAGCCGACCGCTGAAGGTGGCCTGCGCATCGGGGCGATGGTGCGCAATACGGCGCTGGCGTCCGACGCGCGTGTGCGACGCGACTATGGATTGCTCTCGCGCGCCCTGCTCTCCGGCGCCAATGGCCAGCTGCGCAACATGGCCACGACCGCTGGCAACTTGCTGCAACGTACCCGCTGCCCCTATTTCTACGACCCGAACCAGCCCTGCAATAAACGAGTTCCCGGTAGCGGCTGCGGCGCATTGCAAGGTTACAGCCGCCTGCACGCCATCGTCGGGCACAGCGAGGCCTGCATCGCGACCCACCCGAGCGACATGGCCGTTGCCATGCGCGCCCTGGACGCCAACGTGGAAACGGTCCGCCCGGACGGCAGCACGCGCATCATCCCGATCGCCGATTTCCATCGGCTGCCGGGCAATACCCCGCACATCGACACCAATCTCGCGCCGGGTGAATTGATCACGGCGGTGACGCTGCCCAGGCCCGTCGGCGGCACCCATATCTACCGCAAGGTGCGCGACCGGGCATCATTCGCGTTCGCGCTGGTTTCCGTTGCTGCCATTGTCGGGCGCGACGGCAGCGGCCGCGTGGCGCTGGGCGGCGTTGCCCACAAGCCGTGGCGTGTCGAAGCGGCGGAAGGCGCGATGCAGCGCGGCGCCAAGGCCGTCGTCGCGCAGCTGCTCGCCGGCGCAAAGCCGACCCATGAAAACGCATTCAAGGTCTTGCTGGTCGAGCGCACGCTGGCGGCGGCCCTGGCACAGGCAAAAGGGCGCACATGAAATTCGATACTCCTGCCGGCAAGAATCCGATCGACCAGCTCAAGATCGTCGGCAAACCCTACGACCGCATCGACGGCCCCCTGAAAGTCAGCGGCCGCGCGCCCTACGCCTACGAACAGCACCGCGTGGCGCCCAACCAGGCTTACGGCTATGTCGTGGGCAGCGCCATCGCCAAAGGGCGGATCCGATCCATGAACCTGATCGAAGCGAAGGCGGCGCCGGGGGTGATCACGATCGTCACGGCGGAAAATGCGGGCAAGCTCGGCCAATCCAAAAGCAACACGGCACGCCTGCTGGCGGGCCCCGACATCCAGCACTATCACCAGGCCATTGCACTGGTGGTGGCCGAGACCTTCGAGCAGGCGCGCTCGGCGTCGCGCCTGATCCGGGTCGAGTACGAGCGTGCGCCGGGCCGCTTCGACCTCAACGCCCAGCTTGACACGGCGCCGCTGGTTGGCGGCAGCAATACGGGCAGCAGCGCCGGTGCGCTGGAGCGCGTCGGCGATTTCGAAGCAGGTTTTGCCAGCGCCGCCGTAAAACTGGACGCCCGCTATTCGACGCCCGACGAAAGCCACGCCATGATGGAGCCGCATGCCTCGCTCGCGGCCTGGGACGGCGACAAGCTGACCGTGTGGACCTCGAGCCAGATGATTGCATGGGCAGTGCGCGACCTCGGCCAGACCTTCCTGATACCGCCGGAAAAAATTCGCGTTCTGTCGCCGTATATCGGCGGCGGCTTCGGCGCCAAACTGCGCATCCAGAGCGATGCCGTACTGGCCGCGCTCGGGGCCCGTGCCGCCGGTCGGCCTGTAAAGGTCGCCCTTGCACGCACGGAGCTGATGAATAATTCCGTGCACCGCCCGGCCACAAGACAGCGCATCCGGATCGGCACCACGGCGGGCGGCAAGATCACGGCGATCGCCCACGAAAGCTGGTCCGGTAACCTGGAAGGCGGGCGCCCGGAGACGGCGGTCGAACAGACCAAGCTGCTGTATGCCGGCGCCAACCGCCTGACCTCGATGCGTCTTGCCGTGCTCGATCTCCCGGAAGGCAATTCGATGCGTGCACCAGGCGAAGCGCCGGGCATGATGGCGCTCGAGATCGCGATGGACGAGATGGCCGAGAAGCTTGGAATGGACCCGGTGAAGTTCCGCATCCTGAACGACACCCAGGTCGATCCAAAAAACCCGCAACGCAAGTTTTCGCAGCGCCAGCTCAACGAATGCCTGCGGTCCGGAGCCGCGCGCTTCGGCTGGAGCAAGCGCAACCCGCGTCCGGCCAAGGTCCGGGACGGCCAGTGGCTAGTCGGCATGGGGGTGGCGGCGGCATTCCGCAACAACCTGCAGACCAAGTCGGCTGCGCGCGTGCGCCTGAGCAGCCAGGGCATCGTCACGGTCGAAACCGACATGACCGATATCGGTACCGGCAGCTACACCATCATCGGCCAGACGGCGGCCGAAATGATGGGTGTCGGCATGGACAAGGTGGTGGTGCGCCTGGGCGACTCGAGCTATCCCGTTTCGGCGGGCTCGGGCGGCCAGTGGGGTGCGAACAACGCGACGGCCGGCGTCTACGCCGCCTGCGTCAAGCTGCGTGAAGCAGTGGCCGTGAAGCTGGGCTTTGACCCCGCCGGCGCCGCCTTCAGCGACGGCCAGGTCAGCGCGGGTGGACGCAGCGCACCGCTGGCGCAGGCGGCCGCCGCGGGCGAACTCGTCGCTGAGGATACGATCGAATACGGCGACCTGACCAAACAGTTCCAGCAATCGACCTTCGGCGCGCATTTCGTCGAGGTTGGCGTCGATGCGTATACCGGCGAAGTGCGGGTGCGGCGCATGCTGGCCGTCTGCGCGGCCGGCCGCATTTTGAACCCGAAGTCGGCCCGCAGCCAGATCATCGGCGCCATGACGATGGGTGTCGGCGCAGCGCTGATGGAAGAACTCGCCGTCGACAAGCGCGTCGGTTTCTTCGTGAATCATGACCTGGCCGGCTACGAAGTACCGGTGCATGCCGACATACCGCACCAGGACGTCGTATTCCTGGACGAGCCCGACCCGACGTCGTCGCCGATGAAGGCCAAGGGTGTGGGCGAGCTGGGCCTGTGCGGGGTGTCGGCGGCCATTGCCAACGCGGTGTACAACGCAACCGGAGTGCGGGTCCGCGATTATCCGATCACCCTGGAGAAGCACCTGGCACGCCTGCCGATGAAAGTCTGAGTGATCCTGAAAATGAAGATACTTCAATCCACTACAGTTCCCGCTTGCCTGCCTGTGTTATTGGCTGTGTCCATGTGCATCAGTGCCGCGGCCTCGGCCGCAACATTAACCGCCGCTGGCAAACCCGTCACCAACAGCGTCGGCATGGAATTCTTACTGATTCCGGCCGGCTCCTTTGTCATGGGTTCCGGCAACGACGTGCAGGGGGCGAGCGCCAGTGAGAAGCCTGCGCACAAGGTCAGTATCAGCAGGCCTTTCTACCTCGGCAAATACGAAGTGACACAGGCCCAATGGGAGGCAGTGATGGGCAGCAGTCCATTTACGCTGGACCGCTCCAACAGCTTCTATAACCTGCCGGGGATGGCGGCACGCATCCGCAAGCCTACAAATCCCGCCAACGTTTCGTGGATCGACGCCCAGGACTTCATCAAGCGCCTGAACCGCAAGGAGGGCCACGAGCGCTACCGCCTGCCGACCGAAGCCGAGTGGGAATACGCGGCGCGGGCAGGCACCACCACCGCTTACTCCTTCGGTAACGACGCGCGCAAGCTGGGTGAATACGCCTGGTTCGGCGAAGACTTCGCGTCCGGGTCGAGTCACCCGGTAGGCACTAAAAAGCCTAATCCCTGGGGCCTGCACGACATGCACGGGAACGTCTGGGAATGGGTCCAGGACTGGTACGACGCCGGCTATTACGCGAACAGCCCGGCGATCGATCCGCCCGGTCCTCGCTCGGGTGCAAATCGCGTAGTGCGCGGCGGGAGCTGGCACGAAACAGCCACCAGCTGGCGCTCGGCGTTTCGGCGGGATTACGAGCCGGACTATCGGGGCATTAGCATCGGTTTTCGGGTCGCGATGGACGTACCGGGGTGAACTTGACGTGTAGCCCTCAAGCGGGGCCTGCTGGTAAAACTGAATACCGCGTGGCGCACTCAGGCCGGCACCAATTCATTTGCTCAGAAATTAAAGGTCGGTAGAGTTAAGCGTGTATTCCGGTGGGTTGCGACGCTCACTTTTCCGCTGTTGCTTTCTATAGAAATGGTCCTGTCGATTGTCCCGATCAGGGTCGCTCGGTCGTTAATGCGTGGACGTCCGCCTTTCGGAGAGCGCGCGTGTATAGGAGGCTGATCTGTGATAAGGGACCACAGCTCGTCAGACAGCAGTGTTTTTGCCATAGCATCAGTCCGGCTAGAAACGAACTTGCCATTCTAAGGCGGAGCCTTGTGAACGACTGCTACCGACCTATTGTGTCGGAAACTCGGTTACGTCGTCATCTGGACAGAAATTCTACCAGCCCCGACTGACCAGCCGCTGCTATTAAACGATCTGGGAACGATTGGCCCTCTGGCACGTCTCAAAATTGTTGCTGCTTGACTTTTTCACCACAATAGACCCACAGCAGACCTAGCATAATCGTTCAAACTCCTGCTTGCGCCTGCTTCACTTCGATTGAAATTGCTTCACGATCAATTTTGAGAAGCGGCTGTCCGCTGCGGCCTTGCCGGGAGTTGGTCCAATGCCACCAGTGCAGCTGAACGTACGGCCTCGTCATTATGTATGTCGACGTTCAGCGGAATATCCGGCATGAGCACCTCGCCGTCGCCGCGCACACGGTTGCGCCAGACCTTCATCGGCATCATCAGCAAGTTCCCGCTCGGCAGGGTGACGGGCGCCTGTTCCAGGTAAAGGGTGTCGGAGGCGGTAGCGCGGCCTAGCTGAACCGCTCCTGGGATCAAGCGCACCTGATCCACGAAGTCAAGGCAGGCACTGGCGCAGTTGCCGTCCGTGATGACAGCCACTGCGCCGTTGAAACGACGCAAGCGGCCGCGGCGCGCAGCTATCTCCGCATTTGTCAGGCGCGGGCTGCCGGCAGTGTCGACCCAGGCCCGGCCGTCGCGCCGGGCGTCGAGCAGACGCGCGCGCAGGCTCACAAGCTCGCGCGTGCGCGCATCGCTGGTGCCGTAGCGCTCCGTCATCATACCGATATAGCGGTCCACGCCGGAGATCGCAACGTCCGACACCCGCCATTGGGCGTAGACGCGTGGCAGGCGGTTAAGGCCGTCGGTATCGAACTCCAGGCCACCGGTGGCGGCGTCCAGGATCTGCTGCCCAACCGCGCTGTCCCCGCCGGCGTTCCCCCGCGTGTCGAACACAATACGACGCACGCTGCCCAAGCTGGCCAGTTCCCTCAGCATGGTGTCCAGTTCCTTGGCTTGGTTCTGGTCGAGATTGAAGTTAGAGACGTGGATCCACAGCACGCCATCCTGGAAGTCGTAACCGTTGCGGTAATCCGGGACATTCATGCGAACATTACGCAGCGTATCCCAAACCTCCTTGGTTGATACCCTGCGGTAGCCAACGTCAAGTACCAGCGAAGTGCCGTCGGGGCGGCGGAAGGTGCAGTGCTTCAGTTCAAGGCCGGACAGGTGCGGCGACCTCAGTTCCGAGAACAGCCAATCGCGCACCGTCGGCAGCGCGCGCAAATCGACGTAGGGCGCCACGTCGGTAGCCACAATGGCGTCTGGCGTGCGGCCGTCGCAGTCGAGCAAGCTGGCTCCCAGCGGCGGCAACGGGCCGTCCCACCCAGGCATGACGGCGGTAACTACGGCTTTTCCACCTTGCCAGTCGACGCGCCAGCCGTTGACCCGTTCCCGGTAGTTCAGGCTGCGGACGTTGTCGGAATAAATAAAATGGCCATCGCGAAAGCCAGCGACGTAGTAGCGTACTGCCGACATCATCGTGTCGTAGCTTTCCACTCGCGGGATCAGGGCCTGTGCTTCAAGGTAGCCCTGTTCGGCCCAGGCACGGGGCCCTGGATTAGCGTCGTCGATGTAGCCAGGATGGGCGGCGATAATCGCCCCATGCACAGCGTCCAGGTCAGCGCGGGCGACGGACTGCCACTGTTCCGGCGTTTTATCTACAGCGCCCTTCCCAAAAATAGCCTCGCAGCCTGCAAGCGCGGTTATGCCGGCAAAGCTTACAGCCAGCATGAAACGAGTCGATTTATCAGCAAACGATCGTTGTCCAACCTTGTGCATACGGCTCCTAGCTAAGTTCTATTGAATGAATTTCTCCGCCTGCTTCCTCTTGGAACAGGGCGATCTTCTTTGTCGTCACGCTACTGCAATCGGCCGCTTTAAGCCATAAGTAGTCTACCTGAGCAGGACCTCTGCCGAGCTGAAGCAATCACAGCAAAAAGAATTCCTTGCGGGTCGTTCATCATTTGCAGCCATTATCAGAAAGTGTTCCCTTTAAAAGAAAAGGAAGTTTCATCAATCCGCTGAATTCCGCCGATCCGATCTTAGGCTTGTAATTATTGTCGCACTTTGGGCGCCACGCACGTTCAAGAGCTTCTTGCCTAGCATTAGCGGTCAGGCTGCTTGGTTCTGAAAGTTGCACAGTATGACCTGGTTGAGCATGACCCTGTCGTTCCATATCTCGCCTCGCCAATGCTTTAAGTTCTTCAATATTCAGTCGTGACGGTGTTTCAGCTAGATTGTCTGCGGGTGGCACATTCGTTACGTTTGGCGCGACTACTTCTTCAAGCGTCTTCAGATGGGTATCCTGCGGATCCACATTCTGCTCCAGCTTATGAAGCTTTCGCGCTCGGCTAGAGGGAAGAGGTGATGCCAAAAGTGGCGTCTCTGGCTTTAAGAACTTATCGACTGGGACTTGGCGAGGCCGGATTAGCGCTGGTTGAATATAAATCATGACCGAAGACGGTCGTTGAATTACATGTTCATGATGCACAGAGACATGGGGCCGAGGCGGACTAAGTACAAACCATACTCCACAATGGATTAGCGCCGTTATCAGAAAACCTGTAAGACCGGAGAGGCTCCCCCTTCGGCGTACGAGAGGATCGTGCACGTATTCCCTATCTAATTTCTTATCATCTCTTGCAACCACCCTGTCTATCCTTGGTATGCTTCAATGACTGCAATTGGCCTATTACGGTGAAAAAGTCGAGCAGCAACAATTTTGCAAGGTGCCAGATGGCCAATCATGCCCTGATCGTTTAATAGCGGGCGATTCTGGTCAGTCGAGACTGGTAGAATTTCTGTCCAGATAACAATGTATTCGGATTTTTTTCAACCCATCGGCCGAGAGCCGACGGCGGAATGGCTCAGTGTACGAGATTGTTGCATTCAGAGCAAGTAAGATGTTTTGTTAGGCACTCTCAATCTTCGTCCTCATACAGCTTCGCTCCAGTTGGCGGACGCACAAGTATATTCCCAATGTAGCTTCAAACGGTGGAGTTAGCATCAATATTGCCGCAAGACGGCAAAACATAAATAGGAAATTTTGAGCTACACCAGAGAAGAAAGGAACAGCTCGAGATCGGACGCGGAGCAGCTGCTGCACAAAGCTGAGTCAAGCAACTAGACGCAACGAGATACGGCACATGCTTGCGATGGGATTTTTTTTGTATAGATAAGCCAAGCGTATGGGCGAGCGATTCCGAAGTGCCTACCGCAGCGTGAACTGGCCTATCGAGTTCACTAGCTCTTGCACATTGCGAGCGCGCATGATCTATGAAGTCCCTACCAGCTAACAAATAAGTAACATCAGCGGGAATAGCAAACGGCGGTGAATTCGACACTGAGTAGGCAAATCATCGAATGTGAGCGTTCACCTGTACATAGCCACGTCACGTTGCCCTCCCAAGTACCGCCCATCTGTTAGCCACATGTCGAAGAGCTGCTACGGGCATTTTCTAAATCGGCGTCCTATTTTTAGGTCTCGCCAAGCCAGCGCGTAACGCGCTCGACCGTCCGCCGCTCCTGGTCCGCCTCCATGACCAGCGCAGCACTGCGCAATCGCGCTCCTGGCGCATGCGCAGCAAGGACTTTCTGGCTGTCACCGACGCCATAGCCGCCGTGCGTAATAAATGGAATCAGGGTCTTCCCCGCCAGGTTGTGTGAAGCGAGGAAAGAGCGGATGACAGGCGGCGCCGTTTCGCCCCAGATCGGAAACCCGAGGTAGACCACATCGTAGACGTCCAGGTTCGCCACCCTCCCCTTCAACACGGGCTTGAACCCGCTGTCGCGCTCACGCCGCGCCTGCTCGACCGTCTGGAAGTAATCCTCCGGATACGGTTTGGCGGGCTCGATCTCGAACACCGTGGCGCCCAGCGAGCGTCCGATCTGGCCGGCGATCACACGGGTATTCCCGCTACGCGAGAAATACGCGACGAGCACACGCGCGCCCTTGCGCTGGCTGGTATCGGTTGCGGCACCGAGGGGCGCTGCCACTATGGCAAGCGCAAGTGCTGTGCAAGGCCCCACGAACTGCCTGCGCGAGACGGAGTCGGGGGTGTCCATTGATTCTCCTGTGAGCGGCTTCAAGCCTGTACCGGCAAACGATCGAGCAGTTTGTCGAGCGTGATCGGATAATCGCGCACGCGGATGCCGGTGGCGTTGTAGACCGCGTTGGCAATCGCTGCGGGCACGCCGCTGATGCCGAGCTCCCCCACTCCCTTCGCCTTCAGCGGCCCTGCCGTCGGATCGGTTTCATCAAGAAAAATGACGTCCTGATGGGGGATGTCGGCGTGAACCGGCACTTCATAGCTGGCCAGGTCGTGGTTGACGAAAAAGCCGCCGCGCTTGTCGACCACCAGGTCTTCCATTAGCGCCGCCCCGGCGCCCATCGTCATGCCGCCGATGATCTGGCTGCGCGCAGCCAGCGGATTGATGATCCGCCCGGCGGCGCACACGGCCAGCATGCGCCGGACGCGGATTTCACCGGTTGCGGCATCGACCGCGACTTCGGCGAAATGGGCGCCGAAGGTCTGCTGCGAAAACCGCTTCGCCAAGTCGCCGTACTCCATCGCGTCTTCCGCCACCAGTTCGCCGGCAGTGACGGCATCGGTGAGCGGGCGGCTCAAGCCGCCGGCGCGCACGCGTCCCCCGGTGAATTCGATGTCGGCGGACGTGTAGCCAAGGCGCTGAGCGACCATCGCACGCAGTTTCATGCATACCGCGTACACCCCGGCGGTCGAGGACGCTGCGCCGAACTGGCCGCCGGAACCGGCCCCTTCGGGAAAGGCAGAGTCGCCAAGCCGGACGGTCACCCGGGCCAACGTGAGACCCATCATCTCGGCCGCCGTCTGGGCAATGATCGTATAACTGCCGGTGCCAATATCGGTCATGTCGGTTTCGACGGTGACGCTGCCGTCGCGCGCGAGCCGCACGCGCGCGGCCGACTTGATGACCGGCGCGCCCCGGATCGCGGCGGCTACGCCAATGCCGATCAGCCAGTCGCCCTCGCGTCGGCTGCCCGGACGGGCATTTCGCTTGTCCCAGCCAAAGCGGGCGGCGCCTGTTCGCAGGCACTCGACCAGCTGGCGCCGCGAGAACGGCGTTTCAGGCGCCTCAGGATCGACCTGGGTGTCGTTCAGGATGCGGAACTCGACGGGGTCGAGGCGAAGCTTTTCGGCCAGCTCGTCCATCGCGACTTCGAGCGCCATCATGCCGGGGGTTTCGCCCGGGGCGCGCATGGCGTTCCCCTCGGGCAGGTCAAGATGGGCCACGCGCAGGCGCGTCATGCGGTTGGCGCCGGCGTAGAGCAGGCGCGTCGGCACGGTCGCGCTTTCCGGCCGGTTGCCGAGGTTGCCCGACCAGCTTTCGTGACCGATGGCGGTGATGCGTCCCTCGCGCGTGGTCCCGATCCGGATGCGCTGGATGGTGGCGGGCCGGTGCGTGGTGTTGTTGAACATGAGATGGCGCTGCAACGCCACCTTCACGGGACGCCCGACCAGCTTCGCCGCAAGCGCCGCCAGCACGGCGTCCGACATGATCGAGCCCTTGCCACCGAAGCCGCCACCGATATAGGGCGATACGATGCGCACGCTCTCACGCGGGATGCCGAGCGTCTTCGAGATGTCGCGCATGCCCCAGCTCACCAGCTGGATCGAGGTCCACAGGGTCAGCTTGTCGCCCTTCCATGCGGCGATGGTCGCGTGCGGCTCCATCATGGCGTGGGAGTGGTCGGGCGTCGTATAAGTTTCGTCGAGGGTGACCGGCGCCGCGGCAAATGCGGCGTCGAAGTCGCCCAGCTTGGTGTCCATCACCGGACCGGGTTGCAGCGGCTGGGGAGCGGGCGCCGTGCCTTTGCTTGCTGCCAGGTCAAAGCTGCCCTTCGTGCGAACATAACTGACGCGCACCAGCTGCGCCGCGGCGCGGGCCCGCTCGAAGGTGTCGGCAACCACAATCGCCACGGCCTGGTGATAGTGGACGACTTCCGACCCGGCCAGGGCCGGCGCCACGTAAAAGTTGCCGATTCCGAGTTTCCCTGCGTTTTCAGACGTGACGATGCCCAGCACCCCCGGCGCCGACTTTGCCGCGTTGAGGTCGATCGACGCGATGCGCCCCTTGCCGATCGCCGCCCCCACCACATAGCCGTACACCGCCCCTGGCGCTGCCCTGGTCTGCTCATACGCATAGCGGGCGGTGCCCGTGGTCTTGAGGTTGCCTTCTACCCGCACGGTGGGTTTGCCGACAATTTTCAGCTGGTCGATGGGATTGCGCGTTGCCGGGGTATCGAACTTCATCGTGTTGTCATCCTCATCTCAAAGGGCGGCGCGGCTTGCACCGCGTCTGAATCCTTAGCCAACTGCGGGCGCCGGAAGGGACGCCATGTCGATCACGAAACGGTAGCGCACGTCGGCACGCTCCATCCGCTCGAAGGCCTCGTTAATCTGGTGCATGCCGATCATCTCGCACTCGGGCAGGATGTTTTTCTTCGCGCAGAAGTCGAGCATTTCCTGGGTTTCGCGGATGCCCCCGATGGGCGAACCCGCCACCCGGCGCCGTCCCAGCAGCAACGGGACCGTGCTAGGCTCCGCCAGCGGCCCCACCTGGCCGACCAGCACCAGCGTGCCGTCGATATCGAGCAGCGCCGTGTATGGGTTGATGTCGTGCTTGACCGGAACCGTGTCGATAATCAGGTCCATGCTCGATGCGGCCGCCGCCATGGCTGCCGTATCCGAGGAGGCCAGAAGCCGGCTTGCGCCGAGTTCGAGCGCATCGGCTTCCTTGTCCATTGTGCGGCTCATGACCGTCACGTCCGCACCAAGGCCGACTGCCAGTTTGACAGCCATGTGTCCGAGGCCGCCGAGACCGATCACGCCGACGCGGCTGCCGGGGCCGACATTCCAGGTGCGCAGCGGCGAATAGGTCGTGATGCCCGCGCACAGCAGTGGCGCCGCCTTGGCCAGGTCGAGGCCTTCGGGAATGCGCAGGCAGAACTCTTCGCGCACCACGATATGCTTCGAATAGCCGCCTTGCGTTTCTTCACCCGTAATGCGGTCTTTCCCGCAATAGGTGTTTGTCGCCGTTTCGCGGCAAAGCTGCTCTTCGCCTTTGCGGCATTGGTCACACTGCTGGCAGCTATCCACGATGCAACCGACTGCGACGTTGTCACCTGCCTTGTAGCGCTTTACCTGCGCGCCGACTGCCAGCACGCGGCCGACAATCTCATGCCCGGGGACGATCGGATAATAGCTCCAGCCCCAGTCGTTGCGCGCCGTGTGCAGGTCGGAGTGGCAGACCCCGCAGTAAAGGATTTCCATCGCAATATCGTTTGGGCGCAGTTCGCGGCGCTCGAATTCGTAGGGTGCCAGGGGTGCGGTGGTGTCGAATGCGGCGTAGCCAGTGGTTTTCATGTGATCTCCAATAGTGGGTCAATAGGAACGGCAGCTTTGGCGGGCATTATTTTTTCTGGAACACTTCCTTTGCCACGGTAATGGCCGTGACGCCGTTCGGCCAGCCGGAATAAAAGGTCAGGTGGGTAATGGCTTCGACCAGCTCGGCCTCGGTCACGCCATTGTCGCGTGCGCGCTGCAGGTGCGAGCGCAACTGGTCGGGGCGGTTCATGGCAACGAGCGCGCTGACCGTGATCAGGCTGCGGTCGCGTTTCGACAGGCCCGGCCGTTCCCACACGTCGCCGAAAAGGACAGTATCGGTAAGGTCGGCCAGCTTTGGCGCGATGTCGCCGAACATGCGTTGCGCGGTTGTCTGGGCCTGCGGCGCTTTCGCAGCAGCTGTAGTGGGCGTACGCGCAGCCTGGGGCTGCGACTGCGCCAGGGCCGGCGACATGGCCAGGCTGAAGACGGCGGCAATGGAAGCCAGTGCGAATTTGGTGTCCGATGTGTTCATGTGTCTGCCCTTTTAGGTAATGGAAGCCTGCCAACGTGTAGCGGCGGAGACGAATAGCCACTGTAACGACTAAGCGAGTATTTGATTAGGTGGGCCTGATGGCATGCACTTATGAGCTGATCTAATGAATCGTCCTGGGATCGGCTTACGCGTGCTGGGGCATTGGCCGGAACTGGATCTCATTTACCGCAAGGTCATTCGGCTGGTTGATGACGAATGCAAGGGCGCGCGCGAAAGACTCGGCGCAACTTTGGTCCAGCCCTTGTCCGCTTGGTGCGGGGGCTTGGGAGCTTTCAGAGGAGATCACTGTTGTACGGATATTGAACTTGCCAAACTCCTTGCGCAGCCCCTCCGACAGCGCAAGCACGGCGCGCATCGTGCCGCCGTGCGCCGCCCTGCCTCGAGGATCGTCCGACATCGTCGGAAAATTGATGATCTGCCCGAGACGCTGGCGCTGCATGTAAGGTAGTGCTGCCGAGACACCATATAGAATCCCCTGGAGATGGAGGTCGATATGCACTCCGAGCTCGCCTGCCTCCGGCGCCGCCACGTTATTGACGATCACATCCACGCGCCCGAAGGCGCTGACGGCAGCCGCCATCAAACCCTCGAGCTGCACGCTGTCGACCGCGTCGACGCCGACCGCAATCGATTTGCCGCCGTTCCAGCGCAACTCGTGCGCCAGTTCGCTGATACGCTCCATTTCAGCGCCGCCGAGGACGACGATCGCGCCCTCGCTCGACAAGTGGTGGGCGGCAGCAGCACCAAGCGGGCTGCCGGCATCGGCAATGACCACCACCTTGCCTGCAATATTGTTTTTCACATGGACCTCGCGTGTGGGTTGGGAACGGCTAAACGGACCTGTTACTTCCTACGATTTGAAGTGACGGCCATGTGCCGGCACAGATCGGTGTAGAAGTGCGCAGGACGCAGATGGACATCGGCCCAGGATGCCTCGTCCGCGGCCATGCCCTGAGATCCGCCAGTCGCGGCAATGCTGAGATCGGGCCGGGCCCGTTTAACTGCGGCACGCAGTTGTGCACCGTGTCTTCCGTTAAAAGTTGGCCCCATCACGACGACATCGATCTGGCGATTGCTTAACGCATCAACCGAGGTCTGAACGTCCGATGCAAGCGTGACTTCACAGTCGTAAATTTCATACAGCATCGCAATCGTTCGTGAACTCAACAGATTACTGTCCACGACCAGAATTTTCATCCGCATTGGCTCTTTCGTGTCCTTGTACTGTCACCTACTTTAAGCGCGCAGACGGCAGCCAACTAGACCTGTAAAACGGGATGCCTTTATGAGCAGGCCTGATGAATGAGCACCGGGTCGCTGACCGCTGCGAAGGCACAGGGCGACAGCAGCGCGCAGGCCGGGAGCCAGTCAGGCGCTTGCCAGCCTCGGCATGCGACGCGCGATTGCAGCAATGCCGCCATGCGCGGCCGAACATCGACAGGTGCGAGCAAGCGGTCGCGTTCCCTCAGGCTTTGCCTTCAGGAGGGTCGGCCGGCCCGGCAGTTCCGCTGAACAAGGTCCCCCCTGCGCCGATCCCGCCGACCAGTTCCATCTGCAGCCGCTCCGCGTCGCGTGAACGGTAGCCTTGCGCGATCTCTTCAATCTCTGCCGGGGTCGCGCCGAGTGCATCGAGGGCGGCGCTGCCAAGCATGACCGCCGACTCGAAGGTTTCCCGCACCTGGAAATCCACACCAGCCTGGATCAGCTCTACGCTGTGCACCCGGTCCCTGGACCGGGCCAGAACCGGCAGGTGCGCAAACTCACTCTTCAACAATTCGGTGATTTTTGTTCCATCCCCGGGCTTGTCGACGCACACCACCGCGATGCGTGCCTGGTCGGCGCCGGCTGCGTGCAGGATGTCGAGCCGTGTCCCGTCGCCGTAGTAGACCTTGAAATCGTATGCACGTGCGACGTCGATCATTTCCACGTCGGTGTCGATGATCGAGATCGTGTGCCCGCGCGCCAGCAGGATCTGACTGACGACCTGGCCCACGCGGCCAAACCCGATCACCAGCGCGGTACCAGTCAGGCCGGCGGGACGCTCGCGGCCCTGCGCCGAGGCACCGCGCCGGGCGCGTACAACGTTCAGGACGGTGCTTGCCAAGGGCGTGACTCCCATCGACAGAATGATGACAGCGGTGAGCACCGCGTTCTGCTCGGCGTTCACGATGCCGGCGCTCGCGGCGGCTGCATACAGCACGAACGCAAACTCGCCGCCCTGGGCCATGAATACCGCGCGGCTGACCGCTTCGTCGTGTGGCGAGCGGAATACGCGCGCGACGGCGTAGATCGCCAGCGCCTTGAGGCTCATGTAGACGCCGACGTAAAGGAGGATCGTTCGCCAGCTCGACGCGACTACCGCAAGGTCCAGCGACATGCCGACCGCGAGGAAGAACAGGCCCAGCAGCACACCGCGGAAAGGCTCCACGTCGGCCTCCAGCTGGTGCCGGTAGCGTGACTCGGAGAGCAGCACGCCGGCAATAAAGGCGCCCATCGCCATCGACAGGCCGGCACGTTCCATGGCGTAGGCCGCGCCGAGCACGACCAGCAGTGCCGCGGCGGTCATCACTTCACGTGCACGCGCGTTCGCGAGCAAGCCAAACAGCGGGTTCAGGAGGTGGCGGCCCGCAAAGATCAGGCCGGCAATGGCGGCTATGGCGATCGCAACGGCCGCGAGGTCGAAGCCCGTATCAGCCGCCGCCGACCCGGGTGCAATCGGGGCCAGGAATGCGACCAGCGCCAGCAGCGGAACAATCGCAAGATCCTCGAACAACAGGACCGAAACAATGCGCTGACCGCCGGCGGAGCCGAGCTCACCGCGCTCTTCGAGCATCTGCATCACGATCGCCGTCGAGGTCAGGACAAAGCCGGTGCCGGCGACGAAGGCCGTCACAAGCGGCAAGCCAAGGGCCACGCCCACGCTTGTCAGCAACAGCGTGCACACCAGCACCTGAAGCAGGCCCAGTCCGAAAATCTGGCGCCGCATCCCCCACAGCCGCGACGGATGCATTTCAAGCCCGACAATAAAGAGGAAGAGCACAACGCCCAGCTCCGCCACATGCAGGATCGCTGCGGGGTCGGCGAAGACGCGCAGGCCGAAGGGGCCGATGACGATTCCCCCGGCCAGGTAGCCGAGCACCGAACCCAGGCCGAGCCGCTTGAACAGCGGCGCCCCAATGACTGCCGCTGCCAACAGCGTGATGATGGGCAGCAGGTCGACGCCTGCGGTATGGGGAACGTTCATGCAGCGCTGCCTCCTTTATTTTGTGCGAAACAGGCTACAGCCATGCTGGCACCGTGACAACTGCGGCCTGGACACATGCCCTCATGAAGAAAGCTCATGAATACCGAGAGCACACAGGCTGCTTATAACAAGCCAAGCGCCATGAAGTGCAGCCCGAGATCCGTTTCCGCCAGCACCATCAGGATGACTGCGGTGCTCAGCACGCTTGCCACCCAGGCGAGCAGCAGGAGACGCACCTGGCGGCGTTGCGCAGGGCTTAAGGTGATTGCCGTCAACGGTGCAGGCCTGTCGCAAACATCGATGCAGCCACCTGCAGTGCGCGGCAGCATCATCCGCGGCTCACGCCGAGGCTGTGCCGCACCTCCAGCGTCGGCGACATGACCAGTTTGGTAATCAGGTCCGATAGGCTGTCGAGCGATACGTCGTGGCCGCGGAACGGTTCGCCTTTTTGCGTGATCTTGTAGTCGATCTGCTGTTGCTGGGTGAACCAGCCGGGGCGAAGGATGGTGTAGTCGAGATCGGAGGCCTCGACGATGGCTGCGGAGTCGCGGTAGGGATCGAGCACGCTACCGTAGGCTTCGCCGGGTACTTCACCGTAGATACCCATCGAGCTGATGAAGATCAGGCGCTTCAAGCCGCACGACTTCATCGCCTCGACGATGACGCCTGCCTGCTGCGCCATCTGGCCGGCCAGGTTGGCGTAGACGACGTCCTGCGCCGCCATGGCAAGCGCCAGCGTCGCCCGGTCGAGCACATCGCCTTCGATAATCGTGACCCGCGCAGGGTCCGGATTACGCAGGCGGTCGGCGCGGCGCAGGTAGAGCGTCAGGTGCGCATCGGTGCGCTCGAGCAGGAATTTGGTGGTGTTGCGCGCCAGCTGGCCGTTGGCGCCGAGAATGAGTACGTTCGTCATGGTTGTCTCCGAGTTTCACGCGGCAGGGAAATCCCCTGCTAACCCCGCCACGATATCTTGGAAGACCCGGCTTGATTAGCCGGTTGACATCGCATGAACCTATTATCCGTGCTTATTAATCGGTGTGAACTACACCCGGATCAACCTCGACCGTCGCCTTACCAGCCCCCGCCCAGCGCGCGGATCAGCGCTACCGTGGTGGTTGCACGCGCGCCGCGCAACTGTACCGCCGTGCGCTCGGCGTTGGCCAAGTTGCGCTGCGCGTCCAGAAGTTCAAGGTAGCTCGTCCGTCCCGACCGATACAGCTTGTCGGCCAGCTCCGCGCTGCGCCGCGCCGAGGCGGCCGCGCTTTCGATCGCCTCGGACTGGCCACCCAGGGTTCGCAGGCCAACCAGGTTGTCCTCCACTTCCCCGAACGCGCCAAGCACCTGCTGCCGGTAATTTGCGACCGCTTCGTCCAGGGCCGCTTCGCTGCGCAGCACGTTATTGCGCCCGCGCCCGCCGTCGATCAGGGGCAGCGACATGACAGCGCCCACCAGCCAGGTGCGGCTGCTCCACCGGAACACATCGGAAAGATCCGCCGACTCGCCGCCGCCGGCGCCGGTCAGGGCCAGCACGGGAAAGCGCGCGGCCCGGGCGACGCCGATACGGGCGTTGGCCGCGATCATGGCACGCTGCGCCGCTGCGATATCGGGACGGCGCTCGAGGAGCGCCGAAGGCAGGCCGGCCGGGATCGCGGGAAGCATGCTCGACGCGAGCATTGGGTTGCCCGGCACGCTGAAGGCTGCAGGGGGCTTGCCGAGCAGGATCGCGAGAGCATGCTCGAGCTGGGCGCGCTGGCGTTCCAGCCCGATGGCTTCCGACTGGGTGATGCCCAGTTCGGTCTTCGCACGCGCCAGGTCGAGTTCGCCAATATCGCCCAGCTCGAAGCGGCGCGCATTGATGCGCACGTTTTCCTCGCGCAGCCGCACCGTCTGGTTCAACAGGTCGAGTTCGGCGTCGGCGGCGCGCAGCCGGAAATAGGTCTGCGCTACGTCCGCCTGCAAGGCCAGCAACACCGAGTTGAAGGTGGCGGCGCTCCCCTGCGCGTCCGCCTGCGCCGCGCTGACATTGCTGGCCACGCGTCCAAACAGGTCGACCTCGTAGCGAGCGCTGAGCGCGGCCTGGAACAGGCTGGCCGAACCCACGGGAGAACCGGCTGGCTGGCCCAGCGCCGCATTCGACCCGGCGCCGCGCTGCGCGCCTGCGCCGATTCCCACCTGTGGAATGCGGTCAGCCTGGGCAATGCCCGCAAGCGCACGCGCCTGCTTTACCCGTGCCGAGGCTGCGGCGAGATCCTGATTCGCAGCCGCTGCTTCATCGACCAGCGCATCCAAGGCAGGGTCGTTGAATGCCTTCCACCACGTGCCGCGCGCTTGGGCTTCGGCCGGCTCGGCCGGTTTCCATTTTCCATCGGCAGACACTTCCTTGAATGCGCCTGGCACCTCGACCGCAGGCTGCTGGAAGGCCGGCGCCGCGCATCCGGCAAGTACCAGTGCGGCCAGCAGCGGGGTCAGTTTCTTGAGCTTGAACATTAATGTACTCCTTCGGGCTGGGCCAGTTTGACGGCCACTTTCTTCGTTTCGAAACGCTTTGCGGACGTGCGCAGCAGCACATAGAACACGGGTGTCAGGAACAGCCCGAACAGCGTCACCCCGAGCATGCCGGCGAAGACGGCGACGCCCATCGCACTGCGCATCTCGGCGCCGGCCCCGCTGGAGAACACCAGCGGCGTGACACCCAGGATGAAGGCGATCGAGGTCATCAGGATCGGACGCAGGCGCTGGCGGCAGGCCTCCAGGGCTGCCTCGACGATGCCGCGCCCATGGTCCTCGAGCTCCCGGGCGAATTCGACGATCAGGATCGAGTTCTTCGAGGCCAGTCCCACCAGTACGAACAGCGCGATCTGCGTAAAGATGTTGTTGTCGCCACCGGTCAGCTTGACGCCGATTAGCGCGCACAGGATCGACATCGGCACGATCAGGATCACGGCCAGCGGCAGCGTCCAGCTTTCGTATTGCGCGGCCAGTACCAGGAACACGAGCAGCACGCACAGCGGGAACACGATGAGCATCGTATTGCCTGCCATCGTCTCCTGATAGGTCAGGTCGGTCCATTCCCAGGCTATCCCCTTCGGCAACACCTCGGTGGCGATGCGTTCCATCGCGGCTTGCGCCTGTCCGCTCGACACGCCCGCTGCAGCCGCGCCATTGATGTCGGCCGAAAGGTAGGCGTTATAGCGCTGCACGCGGTCCGGGCCATGGCTGTCGGACACCCGCATCAAGGACGACAGCGGAATCATCTCGCCACTGTCGCTCCTCACCTTCAGCTGCGCGATGTCCTGCGCCTGCGAGCGGAACTTGGCATCGGCTTGCACCTTTACCTGGTAAGTGCGGCCGAACTGGTTGAAGTCGTTCACGTACATCGAGCCGAGGTTGATCTGCAGGGTCTGGTTGATGCTTGCCAGGGGCACGCCAAGCTGCTTGGCCTTGGTGCGGTCGACGTCCGCGTACAGTTGCGGCACGTTGATCTGGTAACTCGAGAACACGTTGGCCAGCTCCGGCGTCTGTGCGGCCTTGGCCTGCAGGGCAAGTACCGCCTTGTTCAGCGCTTCGTAGCCCAGGTTGCCCCGGTCTTCGATCATCATCTTGAAACCGCCTGTGGTGCCCAGGCCGAGCACTGGCGGCGGCGGGAACACCATGACGGTCGCGTCTTGCATGCCGGCCAGCTTGCCGTTGATCTGCTGCGCGATCGCGGCGCCCGACTTGTCGCTTGACGTGCGCTTGTCGAACGGGTCGAGCATGATGAACACGAGTCCGGCGTTCGGGGCATTCGTAAAGCCGTGGATGGATTGGCCGGGGAAAGCCATCGTGTCCTTGACGCCGGGGACCGACTTGGCGAGATCGGACACGTTGCGAATCACCGCTTCGGTACGGTCGAGCGATGCGGCATCCGGCAACTGGGCAAAGCCGATCAAGTATTGCTTGTCCTGGGCCGGGATGAAACCGCTCGGGACCGCCTTGAACATGAACACCGCGGCGACCACCAGCACGGCATAGACCACCAAGGACGCCGATTTACGCGCCAGGACGCCCTTCACGCCACCTTCGTACCTGCTGGAAGCCCGCTCGAAGCTGCGGTTGAACCAGCCGAAGAAGCGGCCGAACAGGCGGTCCATGACACGCGTTACCACATCCTTCGGCGCATCATGCGGTTTCAGGAGGACGGCAGCCAGCGCCGGCGACAGGGTCAGCGAGTTGAAGGCCGAGATCACCGTCGAAATGGCGATGGTCAGTGCAAACTGGCGGTAGAACTGGCCCGCAAGACCGGACACGAAAGCAATCGGCACGAACACGGCGCAGAGGACCAGTGCAATCGCGATGATCGGGCCCGTGACCTCTTTCATCGCCTGCACCGTGGCGTCGCGCGGCGACAAGCCCTTCGCGATATTGCGCTCGACATTCTCGACGACCACGATGGCGTCATCGACGACGATACCGATCGCCAGCACCAGGCCGAACAAGGACAGGGTATTGATCGAGAACCCGAAGGCCATCAGCACCGCAAAGGTGCCGACGATCGACACGGGTACGGCGATCAGCGGAATGATCGAAGCGCGCCAGCTTTGCAGGAACACGATCACGACCAGGACCACCAGTGCGACCGCTTCCAGCAGGGTAATGATGACCGCGCTGATGGATTCGCGCACGAACTGCGGCGGATCGTAGACGACGCTGTAATCGACGCCTTCCGGGAATTCCTGCTTCAGGCGTTCCATGGTGGCGCGCACATCGGTCGAGAGCTGCAGCGAGTTGGCGTTCGGCGCCTCGAAGATCGCCAGCGCGGCGGCCGACTTGTTGTTCAGGAGAGAACGGAGCGCGTAATCGCTCGCGCCCAGCTCGATACGGGCCACGTCTTTCAGGAGCGTGACGGCGCCATCGGTACCGGTACGGACGATGATCTTGCCAAAGTCTTCTTGGGTCTGCAGGCGGCCCTGGGTATTTACCGACAGCTGGAACTCCGCATTCTTCGACGGCCCGGAGCCGACCGAACCGGCGGCGACCTGCACGTTCTGCTCGCGGATGGCGCTCACGATGTCGCTGGCGTTCATGCCGCGTGCGGCCACCCTTTGCGGATCGATCCAGACGCGCATCGCATAGTCGCCGCCGCCGAACATGAGCACTTCGCCCATGCCGGGAATGCGCGCCAGCTGGTCTTTCACGTTCAAAACCGCGTAATTACGCAGGTAGGTATCGTCATAGCGGCCGTTCGGCGAGGACAGGTGGACAATCATCGTCAGCGCCGGCGAGCTCTTGGCCGTCGTCACACCGATCTGGCGTACCTCTTCCGGCAGGCGCGGCAGCGCGCGCTGCACGCGGCTCTGCACCTGGCTTTCGGCGCGGTCGACGTCGGTGCCGATCTTGAAGGTCACGGTCAGCGAGAGCGCGCCGTCAGACGTGTTTTGCGAGGTCATGTACAGCATGTTCTCGACGCCGTTGATCTGTTCTTCGATCGGGGCAGCGACAGTTTCGGCGATCACCTTCGGATTGGCGCCAGGGTATTGGGCGCGCACCACGACCGAGGGAGGCACGACTTCCGGATACTCGGAAACCGGCAGCGCGAAGATCGCGAGCGCACCGGCTACGAAAATGATGACGGACAGGACGGCCGCGAAGATGGGCCGGTCAATAAAAAACTTTGGAAAATTCATGGTGTTCTCTCAAAAATGAGCGAGCGCTTCCCGCCCTGCCCCGCTTCGGGCAGGCGCTTTGGCGGCCAGACGGCCGCCGGTTCGGGATGCGGGATGCGGTGGCCAGTCCTCAGGACTGCTTGCCCGCGCTGGTGTCGGCGTCGCTGGCGGCGTCGCTGGCGGCCTCAGCGGCTTTCAGCGCCTGCGGATCCGGCTTCGGCGCATTGCGCGCTGCCAGGCCGGCGTCCATCGGTACGGTCTGCGCAGTCACAGGCTGGCCCGGCCGCACTTGCTGCAGGCCGTTGACGACGATGCGTTCGCCGACGCGCAGGCCCTGGCGCACCACGCGCATGCCATCGATCACCGGTCCGAGGCGTACAGCGCGGTAGAGCGCCGTTCCCTCGGGCGTGACGACATACACGAACTTGCGGTCCTGGTCGGTGCCGATCGCACGGTCCGCGACCAGCAATGCAGGCTGGCCGGCGCCGGCCGGGGCCAGTTGCACCCGCGCGAACAGGCCGGGCGCGAGCGTGTTGTCCGCGTTCTTGAACACGGCGCGCATGCGCACGCTGCCTGTGGCCGGGTCGAGGCGGTTGTCGACGAATTCCAGCTCGCCGGCGTGCGGGAAGCCCTCCTCGTTGGCCAGGCCCACGCGGACCGGAATCCGCTTGCCGCTGCGCGACTGGCTGCCGACGCGCAGGAAGGTGTCTTCATCACCATCGAAGCTGGCGTAGACCTCGTCGTCGGAGACTACCGAAGTCAGCATCGCAGTACTGTCCACCAGGTTACCGAGCGTGACCTCGGCCTTGCTGGCGCGGCCGTCGATGGGCGACTGCACGCGGGTGAAGCCGAGATTGAGCCGCGCGGCTTCGAACGCCGACTGCGCCGCCCGCGCAGTCGCGTCGAGCTCCTTGAAGCTCGATGCCAGTTCGTCGACTTCGCGCTGGGCGATCGCCTTGTCCGCGACCAGCTTTTCCGCACGTACCAGCTCCAGTTGAGCCAGGTCGGCCCTGGAGCGCGCTGCGCGGGCAACTGCCTCGGTCCGGTTCGCCTCGGCCTGGTAGGGACGCGGATCGATCACGAACAGCACATCGCCTTTCTTCACGAGTGCGCCCGGCTTGAAGTTGACCGCGCTGATGAAGCCCGAAACGCGCGTGCGGATTTCGACGCGCTCGACGGCCTCGATCCGACCCGAGAATTCCTGCGCCTCGACCACTGGACGCTCTACGACCGCGGCAGCGGTAATGGCAGGACCGGCAGCCGCCGGTGCGGCGGCCTGCGCGGACGGCTTCGAGCACCCTGACAGTGCCAGTGCGGCAAGGCTGCTGAGTGCAAAGCCGGCGGCGGCGAGCATGGGTTTGGTACGATGCATGACTGGATCCTCTCTTGTTTCGGATTGCCGGGACCGAGTCCCGTCTACAAGGAAGCAGGTTAGCAGCGCAAGACCTCATTGATTAGAGGCTATAATCGGCATGTACCTATTAGCGAGGTTAATGAAATGGCGCGCGAAGACTACAGTGACATCCTCGGCTTCATCGCCGTTGCCCGTGCGGGAAGCTTTACACGCGCAGCGGCCCAGCTTGGCGTATCGCAGTCGGCATTAAGCCAGTCGGTACGGGGGCTTGAAGAGCGGCTCGGCCTGCGCCTGCTTACCCGGACAACGCGCAAGGTTTCCGCTACCGAAGCGGGCGAGCGCCTGCTGTCGACCGTGGCGCCCCGTTTCGAAGAGATCGAAATCGAGCTCGCCATTCTGAGCGAGTTGCGCGACAAGCCGGCAGGCACGGTCCGTATCACGACAGCCGATCATGCGGCCGACGCCATCCTGCTGCCGAAACTGGCGCCGCTGCTGCGCGAGTATCCGGATCTGCACATCGAAATCGATACGAACTACGGCATGGTCGACATCGTCGAGAACCGGTTCGACGCCGGGGTACGCCTGGGTGAGCAGGTTGCAAAGGACATGATCGCCATGCGCATCGGGCCCGACACGAGGATGGTCGTCGTGGGCGCGCCAGCCTACCTTGCGGGTCGCTCCGTGCCCTCGACTCCACAAGAGCTGACCGATCACATCTGCATCAACCTGCGTTTGCCGACCCTGGGGGGCCTGTACACCTGGGAGTTCGAAAAAGACCAGCAGAAACTCAACGTACGCGTCGAGGGGCAACTGGTCCTGAACGGGATCAATCAGATTGTCGAAGCTGCGGTAGCAGGATTGGGCCTGGCCACCATGCTGGAGGATGTCGTTGCCCCTTATATTTCCGATGGACGGCTGGTCCAGGTGCTTGACGACTGGTGCCCTCCATTCCCGGGATATCACCTGTACTATCCAAGCCGCCGCCAGCCCTCGCCTGCGTTTGCGCTTGTGCTCGACGCCCTGCGCTACAAGCGGAGTTGATTCCAGCGCGAGCAGGTCAAAAGCTGTGATAGCGGGTCGATGCGATTTTCCAGCTGTCGCCGTGGCGGTTGAGAACCATGGAAAATTTCAGTCGCCAGGGTGCGTGCATGCCGCTGATCGTCGCATTGAAAATGCCTTTTCCTTCCACGACCGCAGTCTTGCCGGTGACGTGAATTGATAGCGCCGCCTGATCGACATCGATCCGGTGATAATTGTATTCTCCACTGCGCACTACCCCGAACCATTCATTCTTTGGCTGGACATAGCCGGTGATGTGTCCAAGCGTAAAACCAGCGTCGAGCAACCGGTCGAGCCGATCGATCCGCGCGTCCACCATGGCCGCATGGTAGGCATTGACGGTGTCGAGGATCGCCGGGGATTCTGCGTCGGGCGCCATTCCATTCATACCCAGGGCAACGATCGCCGAGATCAGCATCATGCCGTCGACTCCCCTGGCAACACGTACTTGCCGGCCTCGAGTCGGCTGGCCTCTGGCGCACGCGCACTGGGCTCAGCGATGACATGGCTTGCGGTGTTCGCCGGGCCTGGACTAGCCGGCGGAGTCGACCTGCGTGCCGTCTCGTCGCAGCCTGCCAGCATTACCAACACCAGCACACTCAGCACCAAGCTGCCACGGGCAGAACCGGGTTTCATTGGATGCATATTCATTCTCCTGTAGTCGGCCTCGGGGTAGTTCTTGAGGTAAGGAGAACGATATCAAGTTCGGACCCGCCTGATTAGTGCCTTGAGTCGACATGTACCTATTAGCTGTGCTGATAAACCGAATTTTGGAAAGCGCGTCGCGGGCGAGGGATCGTTCCTGGCCAAAACTGAGTCTTCCACCCTGTTGTTCACCTTCGGCCGGACCTGGGATTTATTAACCTTCGTTATAAGTCCATGCCGATTTCGAGCATTATCGTCGACTCCTCCGTGGGATAGACTGTTCGGTCGGCCAGGCGCCGTAAAAGAAATAACGGCTTCCGTCGCGACCTCTCCGTGCGGGTGCGTGCACAAATTTCAGAAAGAACATGCAAGTGAATAGCATTCAAAAGACAGACACATCCGGTAACCGGTTCGCCCTCATTGCGCTGGCAGTCGGTAGCTTCGGCATCGGAACTTCCGAGTTTTCCAGCATGGGCCTGATGCCGCTGTTCGCGAACGACCTGTCGGTCCCCGTGACCGAGGCTTCGCAGGCGATTACCGCCTACGCGACAGGCGTGTTTGTCGGGGCGCCGCTGGTCACGCTCGCCGCCGCACGTCTGAACCGGCGCACCCTCCTGATCTGCCTGATGGTCTTGTTCGCACTTGGCAACCTGATCTCCGGCCTGGCGCCGGACCTGGTCACGCTCACCGTTGGTCGCTTCATCAGCGGTATGCCGCAAGGTGCGTACTTCGGCGCAGGAGCGATGGTCGCGTCCCACCTCATGGGCCCGGGGAACGGTGGCAAGGCCTTTGCGCTGATTGCCTTCGGCATGACAGTGGCGACCGTAATTGGCGCCCCGGTCGGCACGCTGATCGGACAATATTTCGGCTGGCAGTCGACCTATCTTGCGGTCACGGTCTACGCCGTCGCCACACTAGGCATCTTCTGGCGCTGGTTGCCGAAGAGCGCCGCGCTCGACGGCGCGCCGGTTGCGCAGGAATTGGCTTCGATTCGTAACCCGCGGGTCTGGGCGCTGATGGCGATCGCGGCGCTGTGCGTCTCGGCGACATTCGCGGTATATACCTTCATTGGGCCGATTGTGACCGAGGTGGCCGGCCAGTCCCAGATTGTCGTGCCGTTAGCCCTTGGGCTGGTGGGCCTCGGCATGGCGGTCGGTACGCCGATCGGCGGCCGGATGGCCGACCGTTACGAGTACCGCGGCTTGGTCATTTGGTTCCTCGCCACCCTGGCAGTATTGGCTGTCATGGGCCTGTTTGCCCACAACATTGTCGTCCTGATGGCCACGCTGTTTGCCGTCGGCGTCACGCTGATGGCGGCGGTGCCGACGATTGCAGTGCGCATGACCCATCTGGCACCACAGGCGCCGACGATGATGGGTGCCTTGAACATGGCGGCATTCAACGTCGCCAACGCCTTGGGTGCAGTGGCAGGTGGCGCCACCATCGGCGCAGGAATGGGATACGTTTCGTCGGTATGGGCAGGCTTCGCCATGACAGCCGCGGGTCTGCTGCTGTTCGCGCTGCTCTACCAATGGGTCAAGGGAGCAACTCCGACGGCTGCGAATGCAGTCGCCACAGCGTGACGGGGTAGCAGGCGCAGGATACAGGCGCTCACGCGCTTAAAAAGGAGCGGCATATGTATGACATGGACCAGCAAGTGCTGGAGACGACGAGCCGCTGGGCAGGCGAAGGATACCGATTCGCCCTGATTACGGTAGTGCGCACCTGGGGTTCGGCGCCCCGCCCTCCCGGCGCCTGGATGGCGCTGCGCGAAGACGGTCAGGTGGTCGGTTCGGTGTCGGGTGGCTGTATCGAAGCGGACCTGATCGAGAAAGTGCTGGGCGGGGACCTGGGTTCGTCATCACCCTTCCTGCTGACCTATGGCGTCACGCAGGAAGAAGCGCAGCGCTTTGGCCTGCCGTGTGGCGGCACCATGGAACTGATGGTCGAGCCCTGCACGGACGGCGCGGATCTGGAGACGCTACGCACATCGTTACAGCAAGGACAGCTCGTACAACGCACTGTCGTCGCCGGCGAGCACGGGGTATGCCTGGAGCCCGCCGCCCGCACCGACACGTTCTCATTCGACGGGAGCAGCCTGACAACGGTGCACGGTCCGCTCTGGCGTTTGCTCATCATCGGCGCCGGACAAATCTCCGAATACCTCGCTCCCATGGCCCAAGCACTGGGCTACAAGGTGTTCGTCTGCGATCCGCGAACGGAATATTCCGCAGAATGGCAAGTCCCTGGCGTGCCACTGCTGGAAGGAATGCCGGACGACGTTGCGATCGCGCTCAGGCTCGATCCGCATACCGCCGTGGTCGCTACCACGCATGACCCCAAGCTGGACGACATGGTCCTGCTCGAAGCGCTGAAATCGTCGGCTTTCTACGTCGGCGCCCTGGGCTCGCGGGTCAACAGCGAGCGCCGTAGGGAGCGCCTGGTCGAGCACTTCGATCTGACGCAGGAACAGGTCGGCTGCCTGCATGGCCCGGTCGGATTGCCGATTGGCAGTCATACGCCGCCGGAGATTGCGCTCGCTATCCTGGCGGAGATGACGGCAGTCAAGAACGGGAAGTGGACCCCGGAGGGGTTACAGCCGCGGTAAGTGCAGGGCTGATCGGGTTACATCAGGATTTCGCGGGCGCCTCGACATCCGAGAACACCTGCACCGCGTCCGGGAGGCGCGCACCGCGCACCTGGATTGCGGACACCGAACGATTCAGCTCGGCGATTTCCGCTGGGGTAAAGCGCACCGTGGCCGCACCGATATTTTCCAGCATGTGCGCCATCTGCGTCGTGCCGGGAATCGGCACAATCCAGGGCTGCTGCGCCATCAGCCAGGCCAGCGCAACCTGGCCGCTCGTGGCGTTCTTGCGAGCGGCCCAGGTTTTAAGAAGCTCGACCAGCTTCAGGTTGTGCGCCAGATTCTCTGCGGCGAAGCGGGTTTCGTTCTTGCGGATGTCGCCGTCCGCATAGCGCGTGCTGGCATCAATTGCACCGGTCAGGAAACCGACCCCCAGTGGACTCCAGGGCACGAAGCCGATGCCGAGCTCGCGGCAGGCCTGCAGAACGCCTTTTTCCGGCCCGCGCCATAACATCGAGTATTCGCTCTGCACCGCCGACACCGGCAGCGCGGCATGCGCGCGGCGCAGCGTTTTCAGGCCCATTTCGGACAAGCCCCAATGCAGCACTTTGCCCTGTTTCATCAGGTCTTGCACGGCGCCGGCCACGTCCTCGATCGGCACCTGCGGATCGACACGGTGCTGGTACAACAAATCGATGCGGTCGGTGCGCAGGCGCTTGAGCATGTTGTCGACAACGACCTTGATATGCGCCGGGCGGCTGTTCAGGCCTGGCAGGCGCTTGCCCGTTTCCTGGTCGATGTTCCAGCCGAACTTGGTCGCAATGACGATCTTGTTTCGAAACGGTGCGACGCCTTCGCCCAGGATGCGCTCGACTTCGTGCGGGCCATAGGCTTCGGCCGCATCGTAGAAGGTCAGGCCGCGGTCGAACGCAGTGCGGATGATGTTGTGCATCTCCGGCCGGCTCGGGACCGTGGTCTGGTAAGTGCGGCTCATGTTTTGCACGCCCAGGCCGACACTTGAGACCTCCAGTTTGCCGAGTTTGCGGCGGCTGGTCAGCTGTGCGGTAGCCGTACCCGCTGCTGCGGCATCCCTGCCGGCTGCCTGGCCGCCCGCTTGCGCAAGTAGCGGCGTAGCGGCCAGGCTCCCGGCGGTTAACAGGAAGCTGCGGCGATTATCTCGCGGTTGTTTTGATGTCATTTCTAGCTTCCTCTACATGCGGGATCGATCTGTTCCTGAGACTTGCCGATGCTGCCCGAATGTCGACATGTGGAGGTGAAAAAAGCGCAGTGTGCCGATGTCGCATGGTTCAGCAGTTTCTCATTCAAGTAAGTTGATATACCGGCGCCGGCCGTTCGACAAGCGCGCGGATGTTCGGGGACTCGAGGACGCGGACCGGCGCGCCGCTACGGACCAGGCCGAGCATTGCTTGCCCCATCAGCTCGGTGCTCAGCACCGTTCCAGGCGCGATCCAGCGCAGCAGAGGGAACAGGGGGGCAATAACCCGGTAGAGCACGCGGTAGAAGCGCGTTTTGGAGCGCGCGCCATGCAGTGGCTGGATCAACGCGGGGCGCAAGATAAAGCTGTTTGCGAACGGCATCCGCAAGATCGCGTTCTCCGTTTGTCCTCGCACCTTTGCCCACATGCGTGCGCCTCGTTCCGTACTGTCGGCACCGGCACCGGCGCCGGACACGTAGACGAAGACCATGCGGGAATTCATTTCCAATAATTTATTCGCTACGCCAATGGTCAACCCGTGGGTAATTTTTCGGTAGTCTTGTGCGGACATGCCCGATGCCGTCGTGCCGACGCAGAAAAAGCACCCGCTGACATCATTCAGCTCGGCCTTGTACAGATTCAGGTCCAGAAGGTCGTCGACGACAATCTGCCGCAGTTTCGGGTGCTCGATGGCGAGCGTCTGGCGCACGACGACGACGACCTTGCTAACGTCCGGCGAGTTCAGGCTTTCGCGCAGGGCGCCGTGACCAACCATGCCGCTGGCACCAAAAATCAGGATTTTCATGATATTTTCCGATCGTTACATAAGCTAGTTTGCAGTCCGTTTCAGACGTTCCGGTGGACCGCCACGACGTGCTGCTGCCATCGCCTGTCGGGCTTGGCCCCACTGCGTCGTGTAGTAGGCAAGGAACATGCACAGGCCGGCCACGGCAGTGCAATGAAGGAAGAAGCCCGCGACCGATTCCTCGAAATTCCACCAGTCGAGCGACATTCGGAACAGAAGGCGCGTTTGCAGATTCAGTGCGGCCGCGCTGAACACGCCGTGGACTGCAATGGAAAAAGCGATCAGGCGCAGCACCGCGGTGCGCACCTGGTTTGGCCTTTCGATCCCTGCCAGCTTGCGGCCGACCCCCATCAGCAGGGGCCAGCGCAAGCCAAGGTGGGCCGCGACCACGACCAGCAGCCAATATGCGATACCGGCATGGATTTGGCGTGCCGTGAAGTCTTCGTCGAGACGCCAGGGTGCGAACACCGTTTCAGAAATCAGCATGCTTGTGCCCAGCAACGCCAGCATTCCAGCCAGTAGCACAAGGGTCAGGGCCAGGTTGAATGCGCCACGGGTCGCGACTGCTTTTGTCGAGAGCGTTGCGAACCAGCGGCGGTGGAACAGGTTGTGAACGATCAGCAGCAGGAACATGCCAATACCGGCCAGCTCGTGGGCAGTGTTTCCCTGCCAGTGGTAGGAAAAGGCAAAGACCAACAGAGCTGCGGCCATGCAGTTCAGGACCATCCTCCACAGGAAGACCTTGTTCAAGAGCTGCTCCTTTTCATGGGGGCGATCACTCGACCGGCTTGCCGCGATACTCCGACAAACGGGGTGCGGTGAACAGGTAGTCCTGCCTTTTCTGCGAGGAGTGGCAGGCCATGCAGCGCGCCGTGTTCTCCTGGGCGTTGATGCGGCGATCGGGCCAGTACCACTGGAACTGCCAGTCGCCATTACGGCGGCGCTCATCGAAATCGGCGCCCCAGCCGGCACCCTTCTCCATTACAAAGTAACGATAGAGTTTTGCGTCGCGAAAATCGGCCAGCACGAAATGCGTGCCATTCGGAATTGGCTGGCCCTTCTGGATAGCCTCGATGGCGGCCCTTGTCGTCGAGATGTGTTCGGTGACGTTGCCGCGCTTGACCGTGGTGTAATGCACCAGGTCGCTCATCTTGGGAAAGGTAACCCGGGTTTCTTCCGCATGCACCGGCCAGCTCGCCGCCGACACCGCGACAGCAATCACGACGGCGATCACACTGATTCCCGCGATTTTATAATTCAAAGAGTTCATGATGTCCCCTGGCTTGTTTCGGTGCTGAAGCGCCAGCAAGGTTTTGATCGAGCGGGACAAAGGCGGCACGCACGGCACCGATTTCGCCCCTGATCCAGTCGGGCTCGGCGTCGGGCATCATGTTGGCGGCGTCGTGGACGGCGTCCAATGCGCCAGGCAAATCGCCGTCGAGGTGCATGGCTACGGCGTCCAGGTCCTCCTGTTGCGGCCCTGTCTCTGTGGACAGTTCGAATGTCTTGTTGAGCGCAGCCGTCGACTTCAGGCACCACAGCAGCACGCGCGCGAGCTGGCCCCGCCCGACCATGCCGTCGTGCGGAGTACCGGAGCTGCGCATGTCGCCTTGCGACATGACAAGCCGACGCGCCTCAGGACCGTTGTAATCGAACCAGCCAGGACGGACGATCGTATAGGGCAGGCCACTCGCGCGCACCAAACGCTCGCCGCGTCGTTTCCAGTCATGGGTTGCTTTGCGGTCGGTCACACCCACTGTCGTCATCAGAGCAATACGCACGCGTCGACCGTTCAGCGCGTACAGCAAGTTACGAACAGCACCGTAGTCGACCGTTTGGGCGCCGGGTGGGCGACCATTGGCACCGTGCGTGAACACGATCGCATCGACCCCAGCGACTGCAGCTGCAAGCGTCGACACGTCTGTGAGTTCGCCGACCACTACCTGGGCGCCAGGGGCTAATAACCCGGCTTGTTCGTAGCGGCGTACCAGCGCGCGCATTGTGAAACCGGCGTGCATGCCTTCAGCAATTACCAGCCGACCAATGCTCCCAGTAGCGCCTACCACCAGCACCGTGCGTACGTCTTTGCTCACGCTGTTCCTCTCTCAAGCGACGAGTGCGAGACTGGTTGTCTCGTTTTCATCAAGCACCACTGTACAAGGAGAGGACGCACTTGATTAGCCGGCTGAACCGGCATGGGCTTATGAGCATTGCTAATGAATAGATTGAATCGCCATGAGTTCGATAGACACATGAGTTCGCAATGCAGGTTTGACGAAGAGCACACAAACTGATACCAGCACACACCACCAATTTTTCCAGTTTTATCGTTTCAGGTTCATTACCTTATGGCCGGCTAGTCAAAAAAAAGCCCCTTGATTCAGGGGCTTGGGCCTTACTTAATAGCTTTGTGTGTGCTCGTCAATGCAGAACCAAACAAAGTTTCCATAACGAAACTCACTCCCACTCAATCGTCGCCGGCGGCTTCCCCGAAATGTCATAAACCACACGATTAATCCCGCGCACTTCATTGATGATCCGGTTCGACACCTTCCCCAGCAGCGTGTGCGGCAGATGCGCCCACTGCGCCGTCATGAAGTCCAGCGTCTGCACCGCGCGCAGGGCGACCACGTATTCATAAGTTCGCCCGTCGCCCATCACCCCCACCGATTTCACCGGCAGGAACACGGCAAACGCCTGGCTGGTCGCTTCGTACCAGTTGGTTGGCGCCTTGCCGGCGTCGATGCCCGCCACCGGCGGCAGCTCGAACGGCGTGTTGCGCAGTTCTTCAATGAAGATGGCGTCGGCTTCGCGCAGCAAATCCGCGAATTCCTTTTTCACTTCACCGAGAATGCGCACGCCCAGGCCCGGGCCCGGGAACGGATGGCGGTAGACCATGCTGTGCGGCAGGCCGAGGGCCACGCCGAGTTTGCGCACTTCGTCCTTGAACAGTTCGCGCAGCGGTTCGAGCAGGCTCAGGTTCAGGGTCTCCGGCAGGCCGCCCACGTTGTGGTGGCTCTTGATGGTCTGGCCTTTTTTACCCTTGCCAGCCGACTCGATCACATCCGGGTAGATCGTGCCCTGGGCCAGCCACTTGGCGTTGGTCAGCTTGCCGGCTTCGACCTGGAAGACTTCGACGAATTCGCGGCCGATGATCTTGCGTTTTTGTTCCGGGTCGTTGACGCCGGCCAGGTGGCCGAGGAACTGCTCTTCTGCATCGATGCGCAGCACTTTGACGCCCAGGTTCTTCGAGAACATGTCCATCACCATCTTGCCCTCGTCCTTGCGGAGCAGGCCGTGGTCGACGAACACGCAGGTCAGCTGGTCGCCGATCGCGCGGTGGATCAGGGCCGCAGCCACGCTCGAATCGACGCCGCCCGAGAGACCCAGGATGACTTCGTCCGTGCCGACCTGGGCGCGGATCTTCTCGACCGCTTCGCCGATATAGTCAGGCATGTTCCAGTCGGACTTGCAGCCGCAGATGTCATGCACGAAGCGGCCGATGATGGCTTCGCCCTGGCTCGTGTGGGTGACTTCCGGGTGAAATTGCAGCGCGTAGAAGCGGCGCTCCTCGTCGGCCATGGCGGCCACCGGGCAGCTGTCGGTCGAGCCCATCAGCTTGAAGCCTTGCGGCATCTCCAGCACCTTGTCGCCGTGGCTCATCCACACCTTCAGCATGCCGTGGCCTTCATCGGTCACGAAGTCGTTGATGCCCTTCAGGAGCGCCGTATGGCCGCGGGCGCGCACTTCGGCGTAGCCGAATTCGCGCACTTTACCGTTTTCGACCTTGCCGCCGAGCTGGGCGGCCATGGTCTGCATGCCGTAGCAGATGCCGAGCACCGGCACGCCGAGTTCGAAGACGGCCTGCGGGGCGCGCGGGGAATCGCCTTCGAGGGTGGAATTGTGGCTGCCCGAGAGGATCACGCCGGCGGCGCCGTAGTTGCGTACGAACTCGTCGCTGACGTCGTAGGGAAACACTTCGGAGAAGACGCCGGCATCGCGCACGCGGCGGGCGATCAGTTGGGTGACCTGGGAGCCGAAGTCGAGGATGAGGATTTTGGAGTGCATTGAGGCCAATAGAAAAGAAAGAATTCTGGGGAAGATGGAAAAAGCGGCCCGCAAAGGCCGCTTTTCGATTACTCCGAACGGTAGTTCGGCGCTTCCTTGGTGATCTGGACGTCGTGGACGTGCGACTCGCGCATGCCGGCCGAGGTGATCTCGACAAATTCCGCCTTTTCGCGCAGTTCGTCGATGGTGGCGCAGCCGCAATAACCCATCGACTGGCGCACGCCGCCGACCAGCTGATAGATGATCGCCAGCACGCTGCCCTTGTAGGCGACGCGGCCTTCGATACCCTCCGGCACGAACTTGTCGGCTTTCGCCTGCGCGTCCTGGAAGTAGCGGTCGGCCGAACCTTCGGCCATCGCGCCCAGGCTGCCCATGCCGCGGTAGGATTTATAGCTGCGGCCCTGGTACAGGATGACTTCGCCCGGCGCTTCTTCGGTGCCAGCGAACATCGAACCCATCATGACGGTGGAGGCACCTGCTGCGAGTGCTTTCGAGATGTCGCCCGAGAAGCGGATGCCGCCGTCGGCGATGCAGGGAACGCCACTGCCTGCCAGCGCTTCGGCCACGTTCGAGATCGCGGTGATTTGCGGCACGCCGACGCCGGCGACGATACGCGTGGTGCAAATGGAACCGGGGCCGATGCCGACTTTCACCGCATCGGCGCCATGTTCGACCAGGGCACGCGCGGCGGCGGCGGTGGCGATGTTGCCGCCGATGACGTCCACGTGCGGATACAGGGTCTTGATCGATTTCACGGTGTCGAGAATGCCTTGCGAGTGGCCGTGGGCGGTATCGACCACCAGCACGTCGACACCGGCGGCAACGAGCAGCTCGACGCGTTCGCGGTCTTTCTCGCCGACGCCGACCGCGGCGCCAACGAGCAGCTTGCCCTGCGCATCTTTCGATGCGAACGGGTGCTCGTGCGACTTCATGATGTCTTTCACGGTGATCAGGCCGCGCAGCTCGAACTCGTCGTTGACGACCAGCACGCGCTCGAGGCGGTGCTTGTTCATGAGGCGCTTGGCTTCTTCCGTGTTGGCGTCCTCGTTCACGTAGACGAGCTTTTCACGCGGGGTCATCTTGGTGCGCGCTTCGGCGTCGAGGTCTTCCTCGAAACGCAAGTCGCGGTTGGTGATGATGCCGACCACCTGCTTGCCCTCGACCACGGGGAAGCCGGAAAAGCCGTGCTGGTGCTGGAGGGCGATGACGTCGCGGATCTTCATGCTTGGGGGCACGATGATCGGGTCGCGCAGCACGCCGGCCTCGAAACGCTTGACGCGCGCTACTTCACGGGCCTGGTCGGCCGGACGCAGGTTCTTGTGGATGATGCCGATGCCGCCCTCCTGCGCCATCGCAATCGCCAGGCGCGCTTCGGTCACGGTGTCCATCGCCGCGGATAGCAGCGGGATGTTGAGCGTGATGTTGCGCGTCAGCTTGGTGCGAAGGGAGGTGTCGGCCGGGAGAACGTTCGAATAGGCCGGGACGAGCAGCACATCATCGAACGTGAGTGCTTTTTGAAGTAAACGCATAGCATTTTCCTATAGGCGCAAAAGCGAATTATACAGAAAGCCCGAAAAGGCGGCGCCAGTGGCCAAAAAAAGACCCCGGCCGCCGCCAGGCGACGCCTTTCATTGACAGCGTTGGCGAATCATGAGGAAATCAGGCATCGTTCTTTAAGGAAATATTTCGATGAACACGCAACTTCGCCCCCGCCTGCTTCGCCTGGCCGCCATCGCCCTCCTCTGCTGCGCCGGCATGGCGCAGGCCCAGTACGTCTGGATCGCGCCGAACGGCACGCGCCAGTATTCGGACCAGCCGCCTCCGTCAGGCACTCCGGCCTCCAGAATCCTGAAGGTGGCGGGCCGGACCGTCACGCCGCCGGCCGACCCGGCCGATCCCGCAGCCGCCGCTGCTGCTGCCGCTGCGAAGCCGAAAGCCATGACGCTGGCCGAACGCGAGGCCGACTACCGCAAGCGCGCGCAGGAACGGGACGAGGCGGTACGCAAGGCTGAAATGGAAACCCAGGCGGCTGCCGCCAGGCGCGACTATTGCGACGCGATGCGCAAGTCGAAACGCAGCTTCGACGCCGGAATTCCGATCAGGGAAGTAGGAAAGGACGGCAAGCAGCAGGTCTTGACGGACAGCGAGCGCGCCCAGCGCATGGCCGGCATCGATAAGGCTCTGGTCGACTGCCGCTGATCGGAAATTAAGGCTGCGCGGCGTCTTTTTTGGCGGCGCGCTTGCGCCGCGACTCCTTCGGATCGGCCACCAGCGGACGGTAAAGCTCGATGCGGTCGCGGTCGTGCAGGATGGTGTCGAGCGTTTTCTTTTTCGCGAAGATGCCGACCGGCTGGGTCACGAGGTTAATGTCCGGGAAGGCCAGCAGCACCCCGCTGCCCTCGATCGCCTGGCCGATGGTGGTGCCCGGCGCGACCTGCATCGTGTGCAGGAATTCCTCGCGGTCGGTGGCATAGCAGACCACCACCTCGATCGTCTCAGACGCCATACACCACTTCGGCCCGCTTGCAGAAGGAGTCGACCATGCTGTTGGCGATCATGCCGAAAACCGGGCCCACCAATTGGGCCAGGATGACGCTGGAAAACTCGTAGTGCATGTCGAAGTCGATCTTGCAGGCGTCGGCGCGCAGCGATTTGAAGTTCCAGGTGCCTTCGAGCATCTTAAAGGGACCGTCGACCAGGTGCATCTTCATTTGCGTCGGGCGCAGGTTGTGGTTCGAGGTGGTGAAGCTTTGCCTGACGCCGTGGAAGTTGATGGCCAGGTTGGCGACCAGCTTGTCGTCGGTACGCTCGAGCAGCTTGACGCCGCTGCACCATGGCAGGAACTTCGGATAATCTTCCACCTTCGCCACCAGATCGAACATCTGTTCAGCGCTGTAGCCCAAGAAAACTGATTTGTGCACTACTGCCATTGGTCAACCGTTTGTTATAGTGTTGGACAAGTTGCATTTCTGCGCCCATCAGGGCGCGATAGCCGTAGTTTAACCGACCCGCGAATTTTCGCTATTTCATGAGCATCGCTGACAATAAAAAAGCATTTTTCGACTACTTCATCGAGGACCGTTACGAAGCGGGCCTGATGCTGGAAGGTTGGGAAGTCAAGGCCATTCGTGATGGCCGCGTCAACATCAAGGAAGCCTACGTCGTCGTGCGTGGCGACGAGTTGTTCCTGTTCGGCTGCCACATCAGCGCCCTGAGCACCGCCTCGGCCTTCAGCCACCCGGAAGCCCTGCGCACCCGCAAGCTCCTGCTGCACCGCGCCGAAATCGACAAGCTGCGCGGCAAGGTCGAGCGCTCGGGCTATACGCTCGTGCCGCTCAACCTGCACTTCAAGGGAGGCCGCGTGAAATGCGAAGTGGGCCTGGCCAAGGGCAAGAAGCAGCACGACAAGCGCGCCACCGAAAAGGACCGCGACGCCAAGCGCGAAGTGCAGGCGGCAATGAAGACGAACAAGCGCTGATCAGGTAGGGTGGGCGGCTCCGCCGCCCACGCGTTCAACCGGCTCATGCATGCTGCAAAATCAAGCCAGCTTGCTCAGTCTCCAAGCCGCAAAACTCCCCGCCAGCCCCACGCCGACCCCGCAAGCCAGCTTGAACGCGCTGTCGAACAACAAGGGCGCGACCAGCCCCGACACCAGCGCGAACGACATCATCTGGATGAAGCCGAGCATCGACGAGGCCAGCCCGCGGTTGTCCGGGAACAGGCCCAGGGCGCTGACCTGGATCGCCGGCATCGCCACCGCCAGGCCGAAGGTGTAGATCGCCAGCGGCAGCACTGCCCACGGTATCGCCGCCGGATACAGTGCGTTGTAGCCGATGTTCAGCACCGCCGCGACCAGCATGGTGACGAAGCCGATCCACTTCATCCGGCCAGGCGCCATGCTCGCCGCGCGCTTGCCGCCCCAGCTCGAGCCGAGCACCATGCCGCCGATGAGCGGGATGAACATCCAGGCGAAAGCCGTTTCGGGCAAGCCGAGGATCTCCATTACGAAGTTCGCCGCCGACCCGATGTAGAGCGACAGCCCGCCGAACGCCAGGCCCACGGACAGCGACAACAGTAAAAACTGCGGATGGCGCAGCACCATCAGGTAGTTGCGCCCGATCGTCCCCATGTGGAAGCGCTGGCGCTTCTCCAGCGGCAGGCTCTCCGGCAGCAGGCGCAGGGTCATCGCAATGAGCAGCACGCCGAAGCCGGCCAGGAACAGGAAGGTCGAGCGCCAGCCGAAGTGCACGTGCAGCCAGCCGCCGATGATCGGCGCGATCGCCGGCGCCAGGCCGAACACCATCATCATGTTCGACATCATCTTCTGCGCTTCGGCGCCCTTGAAGCGGTCCTGCACGATCGCCTGCCCCACCACTGACCCCGCGCCCGCCGACAGCCCCTGCAGCGCGCGGCAGGCCAGCAGCCAGCCGAAGCTCGGGGCAAAGACCGCGCCGATCGAGCCGATCGTGTACAGCACCAGCGCGATCAGGATCACGCGGCGCCGCCCGAAGGAATCGGACAGGGTGCCGTAGAACAGCATCATGAAGGCGAAAGTGAACAGGAAGACGGAGAGCGTCTGCTGCACCGCCACCGGGCCGACGCCGAATTCGCGGCCGATGGCCGGCATCGATGGCAGGTAAGTGTCGATGGCGAGGGCGCCGGCCATGCCGAGGCAGGCCAGTACGACCGTCAGTGTTCTATGCATCCGTGAAGTCTCTGAATCGCTGGCAGCGCGACATGCGCCGCCGGGGCCGCGATTGTACCGAGTTTCGGTCCGGTATGCCTGAGCCTGCCCTGGCATGTTCTACGTGCCAGGCTCAGCGCGTCTCGGCAATCCAGCGCTTCACATCCGTCTCCACCACCGCCAGCGGCCGGCTCCCTCCCCCCAGGATCACCGCATGAAACGCCGGCAGGCTGAATTTCGCGCCGAGCGCCTGCTGCGCCTGCTGACGTAGCTCGGCGATTTTCAGCCCGCCGATCTTGTACGCCAGCGCCTGCCCGGGCCAGGCCATGTAGCGTTCGACCGCATTCGTCGCCACCGCCTGGGTGTAGCCGTTGGTATCCATCAGGTAGGTAATCGCCTGCTCGCGCGTCCAGCCCTTGGCGTGCAGGCCGGTGTCGACGACCAGACGCGCTGCGCGCAGCAGTTCGTCGTTGAGGTGGCCGAAATACTGGTCCGGCTCGTCGAACAGCCCCATCTCCTTGCCCAGCGTTTCGGCGTACAGCGCCCAGCCCTCCGCAAAGGCCGATTGGAAGGCGAACTTGCGGAAATCCGGCAGCGCCAGTTCCTGCTGCAGGGCCATCTGGAAGTGGTGGCCAGGGCTGCCTTCATGCAGCAGGAGCGTGGTCATTTTCGTGCTCTGGTACTGCGCCGGGTCGTTCACGACCGACCAGAAAATACCGGGACGGGTGCCATCCAGACTTGGTGGAGAATAATGGTCCGATGCCGTGGCGCGGGTCAGCTCCGGCTCCAGGCGCTGTTCCAGCGGCGCTTTCGGGCGCAGCGTGAAAAGAGCGGAGAGCTTCGGTTCCACTTCCAGGTTCAGCTTGCGGTAGAACGCGAGGATCTCTTCGGCGCTCTTGAAGGGACGGTATTTCTCCTGCGCGCCGGCCCACTTGGCAAGTCCCGCTGGCGCTCCCTGGTAACCCATTTTAGGTCCGACCACCGCAAACTCGGCCTGGATGCGCGCGACTTCGCGCAGGCCGATCTGGTGGATCTGGTCGGGGGTCAGCGTGGTCGTGGTCGACTCGGCGGCCTTGACGGCGTACCAGGCCTGGCCATTGGGCAGCGCGCTCCATCCGGCGGTGGCGCGTGCGGCGGGCAGGTACTCCTTTTCCAGGTAGTCGGCCAGGCGCCGTGCCGCGGGATTGAGCCGGGTCTCGATCTCGGTGCGGTACTGCGCCGCCAGGGCGCCTTTGTCGGCGTCGGTAAAGCCCGCCGGCATGTTGCCGATCGGGGCGTAAAAAAGGTTGGTTTCGGGCGTGGCGCTGGCCAGCTTGCGGTACTGGGGAATGGCGGCGAGGACCAGGGATTTGGGCAGCACGATCCCGGCTTTTACTCCGGCACGCATGTTGGTCAAAGCCTGATCCAGCCAGGGTGTCAATTCTTTCAGCCGCCCCAGGAACATCCGGTATTCTTGCGGCGTCGAAATCGACTGGAAAGACTGGCCGTTTGCCAGGCTGGCGAACAACAGCGGCGTGGTGAACATCATCTGGTCGATCGGCAGCAAATGATTCGGGAAGGCTGCCGCCGCGATTTCCCTTTTCAGTTCGTAAGCGAGGATGTCGTAGCTGGTCTGGTCGGCCGTGCCCAGTTTTGCGCGGGAGACCGTCCCCAGGCGTTTCTGCAGGCTGCGCATCAGCGCGGCGTGGCGCGCGCGCTGCGCGGGACTGATCGCCAGGCCCAGGCGGTCGTTATATCGCGCGTCGCCGGTCATGGTCGCGAACAGCGGATTGTTCCCGGCCGCCGCCGCATAGTAGGCGTCGCCCAACTCGCGCAGTTTCGCCGCCTCGGCAGTTGCTGCGCTGCTCGAGCGCACCGGCTGCCGTGCGTCCTGCGCGTGACTGGGCTGGATACAAGCGATCAGGGAGGCCGCGCAGATCGCGGTCAGGGAAATTCGCAGCATGGTGGATGTCTCTCGAGATGAAGGTGTCTAGAACTTGATACTAGGACAATCCTTTGCGCTGCGTCAACGTTGCGTTGGCGGCGTATCAAGTCGATGCCGTCCTTGACGACGATTGGCATTTCCTATAAACAATAATATCTTCTTCAACACGCCACTACTCGCTCCCTTATGAATTCGCAGCCCGTCGCATGCAATGATCCTGGCGTCTATCGCACCCTGCTCGAGTCGACCAAGGCGATCCCCTGGCGGATCGACTGGGCGACCATGCGCTTTACCTATATCGGTCCCCAGATCGAGGAGCTGCTGGGCTGGAGTCCGTCGAGCTGGATGACCGTGAACGACTGGGCCGACCGCATGCACGAGGACGACCGGCAGAGGACTGTCGATTTCTGCGTGTCGCAATCGCAGGCGGGCGCCGATCATGAAGCCGACTACCGGGCGATGAAAAGCGATGGCGACTATGTCTGGATTCGCGACGTGGTGCACGTCGTGCGCCGGCCCGACGGCAGCGTCGATTCGCTGGTCGGCTTCATGTTCGATATCACTGCGCGCAAGCAGGCGGAAGACAAGATCTTGCAGCTGCAGCAGGAACTGGAAGTGCTGTCCTACCGCGACAGCCTGACCGGCGTGGCGAACCGCCGCATGTTCGACACCCTGTACGCGATTGAATGGGCCAAGGCGCGCGAGACCGGCGAGCCGCTGTCGCTGGTGGTCATCGATATCGACTATTTCAAGCAGTACAACGACCATTACGGTCATGTGCAGGGCGACGACTGCCTGCGGCGCGTGGCGCAGTGCATCGACACCGGCGCCGTGCATCCGCGCGACCTGTGCGCGCGTTTCGGCGGCGAGGAATTTGTCCTGCTCTTGCCGGCCACCGACGGCGAGGCTGCTCGCGGCGTGGCCGAGCGCTGCCGCAAATTGCTGAAGCAACTCGAACTTGCACATGCACGCTCGGGCGTCGGGCGCCTGGTGACCGTCAGCATGGGCGTCGGCACCATCGTGCCCGGAAACAGCGATGCCCCCGATGTCTTCCTCGACCGGATCGACCGCCGCCTCTACCAGGCCAAGTCCGCCGGGCGCGACCGCATCTGCGACGTCGAAGCCTAAGAGCGCCTAACAAAACCTTCAGAGCAAGGCGCGGCGACGAAGACAGTACGAACGTACGGCAAGGAGCTGCAACGCAGCTATGGAGGTTTTTTTAGGCGCTCTAAGCCGTCAATCCCGCAGCGACATCCCGAAGCGCTCGAAGCGCGGCATCCAGTTACCCAGCATGTCGGCCGACACCAGCAGGCCCTCGGCGCGCCCGATCAACAGGTGGCGAGGCACGAAGCCGATATAGCGCGAGTCGGCGCTGTTGTCGCGGTTATCGCCGAGCATCAGGTACTGCCCCGGCGGCACCGTGACCGGGCCGAAGCTGCGCGCGGCGGTATGCACCTGCGGCATCAGCTGGATGCGGCGTGCGTGCCCGTCCAGGGTTTCGTTCACCCGCAGCGCCGCCACCTGCGCCGGACCGACCGGCTCCATCACCTGCTCGGCCTGAGCATAGGCTGCCTCGACACCGTTGATGACGAGGCGCTCGTCGCGCAGTTCGACCACATCGCCCGGCACGCCGACCAGGCGCTTGATCAGGCGCGTGCCATCGACGGGGGAGCTGAAGGTGACGACGTCGCCGCGGCGCGGCTCGCCCGTGTGGGTCAGCACGTGGTCAGTCAGCGGCACCTTCACGTTGAAGGCCAGCCGGTTGACGAACACGACGTCGCCCTCCAACAGGTTGGGCCGCATCGACGCCGAAGGAATCGGGTTCCAGTCCGCCACCGCCGTCCGGAATACGCCGAACAGCACCATGAACAGCAAAAAACCCTTGTTGGCGCGGATGAAGCCCTTCATGACAGTCTCCCGGTGTGTAGATAGTGGCACCTTTATACCGGGAGTTTCCTTGCGGATGCTTTGGCCATCCTTAAGGCCGGGGGCCTCGCCGGCGCAGGCCATGCCAGGCGCCCGCCAGCACCGGCGCGCCCAGCGCAAACGCGGACACCGTGTCCCAGATGCCGTCTCCCAACAGAGCGCTGACCAGCCCCACCAGCGTCAGGATACCGAGCAGGATCGGCATCCCCCACAGGGCCAAAAAGCGCGTGCTCATCGCCCTTCTCCGCTGTCCGCCAATGCCTGTTCAGGCATCGAACGGGTGCGCCGCGCCGCCTGGACGTGGCGTTTTTCGGCCTGGCCGCGCTTGATCCACAGGTACAGGCCGCTGCCGAGGACGATGATGGTGGCCACGTCGAGCAGCGCCCACAGCAATTGCATCCAGCCGCCGCCATAGTCGCCGAAGTGCAGCGGCTGCGAGACCAGCAGCGCGGTCAGGTACCAGGGCAGCTCGCGGTCGTCGGTGATGCGGCCGGTGCCGGCGTCGATCAGCACCGGCTTGTACAGGCGCGAGGAAAACGCTTCGTTGCCGCGCATGTAGACGCCGTAGTGGCGCGGACTGGCGAAGGGCGTGCCGGGGAAAGCGACGAAGGCGACCTGCATGCCGGGGGCGGCGCTTTCGGCCAGCTTGATCGCCGCATCCATCGAGGCCAGCTTGCCCAGCGGCGGCGCGCCCTTGTAGGGCTCGAGCATGGCCGCGATTTCGGTCTCCTGCCAGTATTTCAGCAGCACGTCGGCCCAGGTATTGATCATGCCGGTCGCGCCCACGACCAGCGCCCATACCAGGGTGACGATGCCGAGCAGGTTGTGCAGGTCCAGCCATTTCAGGCGCTTCGTCCTGCCATGGCGCACGGTGCCGAATTCGAGCTTGCGCATGAAGGGCGCATACAGCACCACCCCGCTCACCAGCGCCACCAGCAGCAGCAATCCCATCAGGCCGAGGAAGAGTTTGCCCGGCAGGCCCGCGAACAGGTCCACGTGCAGGCGGAACATGGTGGACATGAAGGCGCCGCCCTCGAAGGCCGGCTCGGTGATGACTTTCGCGGTGCGCGCATCGACCGCGATCGGCTTGTAGTCCTCGTCGTTCGGATGGTCGCCGAGGGTGACGTTCCAGATCGCCGGCTCGTCCATCTCCTGCGAGATGTACATCGTCATCTTGCCGGCATACAGAGCGCGAGCGGCGTCGATCACCGCGTCGACGTTTGCGCGCGGCGGATTGGCTTCGAGCGCCGCCGGCAAGGCGGGAACCTCGACATCGTTGCCGAGCAGATGGCCGATCTCGTGATGATAAATCAGCGGCAGGCCGGTCAGGCACAGCAGGAGCATGAAGACGGTGCAGACCAGGCTGCTCCACTTGTGGATCCAGCTCCAGCGACGCAGGGAAGGTGATGACATGGAATGAGCCAGGAAGATGAGCGCAAATGATAGTGGTTCTCATTTACATTCGCAAGCTTTGCACGCATAATAATGAGAACCATTCTCATTCCCAACGCAAAACTATGAACCGTTCACGCTTTCCCCTCACTCCGCTCGCTCTCGGCGCCCTTCTCCTTGCGAGCAGCCATGCCGGCGCCCAGGCGGTCGATCCCGCCAATCCCGAACAGCCGATCGCAACCGTCGTCGTCACTGCCTCCGCCGACGCGTCCGCCCAGGGCCTGCCGCGCGACTACGCCGGCGGCCAGGTCGCACGCGGCGGTCGCCTCGGCCTGCTCGGCAACGTCGACATGATGGACACGCCCTTCAACACCAGCAATTACACGCAGGCGCTGATCCAGGACCAGCAGGCGCGCAGCGTGGCCGACGTGGTGCAGAATGACCCCTCGGTGCGCGTGGCGCGCGGCTTCGGCAATTACCAGGAGCTGTACGTGATTCGCGGCTTCGCGGTCAACTCGGACGACCTGGCCTACAACGGCCTGTATGGCCTGCTGCCGCGCCAGTTCGTGGCTTCCGAACTGCTCGAGCGCGTCGAAGTGTTCCGCGGCGCGAACAGTTTCATTAACGGCGCCGCGCCCGGCGGCGGCGGCATCGGCGGCATGATCAACCTGGTGCCCAAGCGCGCGCCGAACGCGCCCCTGAACCGCGCCACGCTCGGCGTCGAGAGCGGCGGCCAGCGCTACGGTGCGGTCGATCTCGCGCGCCGCTTCGGGCCTGAAGACCGGACCGGCCTGCGCATCAATGCCGTGCGCCGTGACGGCGACACCGCGGTCGACCGCGAAGAGCGCGAGCTGAGCGTGTTCTCGCTCGGCGCCGACTACCGCGGCCGCGGCTATCGCCTGTCTGCCGACATCGGCTACCAGAACCATGTGTTGAACAATGCCCGCCCGAGCGTGACGCTGGCGGCCGGCCTGCCGGTCATCGCCCCGCCCGACGCCGACCGCAACTGGGCCCAGCCCTGGACCGAGTCGAAGGAGCGTGACCTGTTCGGCACCCTGCGCGGCGAGGTCGATCTCGGCACGGACGCGGTGGCCTGGGTGGCGTTCGGCGCGCGCGAGGGCGACGAACTGAACGTGCTGACCACCACTACGGTCACGAGGGCCAACGGCGACGCCACAATGAGCCGCTTCGATAACGCGCGCGAAGACACCGTGCGCACCGGCGAGCTCGGCGTGCGCGGCAAGCTGCGCACCGGGGCCGTGGGCCACAGCCTGTCGGCCACCGCTTCCGGCTACCACGCCGAGTCGCGCAACGCCTTTGCACTGGGCAGCTTCGCCGGCTTCGCGACGAATATCTACCGTCCGGTCGATGTCGCCGCGCCGCCGACCGGCTTCTTCCCCGGCGGCGACATGGCCAACCCGGGCCTGACCCGTAAAAGCATCCTGACCAGCGCCGCCATCGCCGACACGCTCTCCTTCGCCGGCGACAAGCTGCTGCTCACCGTCGGCCTGCGCCACCAACGCATCCGCGACGCCGGCTTCGATTACGTCACGGGCGTCGAGAATTCACGTTACGAGTCGAGCGCGAATACCCCGGTCGCGGGCCTGGTCTACAAGCCGGTCGACGGCCTGTCGCTGTATGCGAACTATATCGAGGCGCTTCAGCCCGGTGCGGTGGCCAGCGGGGCCGGCCTCGGCCTGCGCCTGGCCAACGAGGGCGCCGTGTTCGCGCCCTACCGCTCGCGCCAGAAGGAAGTCGGCGCCAAAATCGACGGCGGCAAGTTCGGCGCGAGCGTAGCGCTCTTCACGACCGCCCAGCCCCAGGCGTATATCCAGGACAATCGCTTCGGCCTGTTCGGCGAGCAGCGCAACCGCGGGCTTGAGCTGTCGGTGTTCGGCATGCCGGCCAAGGGCTTGCGCGTGCTGGGCGGCTTGACGGCGCTCGACTCCCAGCAGCGCCGCACGGCCGGCGGCGCGTTCGACGGTCGCGAGGCGATCGGCGTGCCCGAGATCCAGCTCAACCTCGGCGCCGACTGGGATGTGCCTGGCGTGCCGGGCCTGGCCCTGAATGCGCGCGCCGTGTCGACCTCGACCCAGTACGCCGACGCCGCCAACCTGCAGCGCCTGCCGTCGTGGACGCGCCTGGACCTGGGCGCCAGCTGGAGCACGCGCTGGATGGACCGCAACCTGACGCTGCGCGCCCGCATCGACAACGTCACGGATAAGAACTACTGGGCCTCGGCTGGCGGCTACCCCGGCTTCGGCTACCTGGTCGCGGCTGCGCCGCGCGCGCTGACCGTGTCGGGAACGATCGATTTTTAAGCGATCCCGAGCGCGGCCATCATGCCGAGAAAGGCCGCCAGCATCAGGAGCAGGAAGAAGCCGGCCAGGCGGGCAAAAGCACGCAGTTTTTGCCCGCGCGGGCGGCTGACCAGCACATATACGACGATCGCGAGCGGCTCGAGCAGCAGGATCGCGATATTCACCCAGCTTGAGCGCCGGATGCCGCGCGCGTCGCGGTCGAGGCGGAACCAGCAAAAGGTCAGGAAGCTCGACAGGAACGCGGACAGGACCGTCCACCACACCGGTTCCGGCTGTTGCCGTCCTTCGGCCACGCCGCCGATCAGGCCGGAGACGAAGATCGTCGCCAGGATCGCCCCGAGTATCAGGCGCGACGCTTTCCCGTGTTCAGGCGAGCCGACGTCCGCGACACCGTTCACATTCATTTCTGCGTCTTGACGATCTGCAGCGCGCTGGCAATCAAGCCGCTCATCTCGCCCAGGTTGGCGGGCACGATGATCGAGTTGTTGGTCTTGGCCAGCTTGGCGAAGGCGTCGACATAGTGCTCGGCCACGCGCAGGTTCATCGCATCTTCCCCGCCCGGCTCGCGGATCGCGGCGCCGACCTGGCGCAGCGCGGTGGCACTGGCTTCGGCCAGGGCGACGATCGCGCTGGCTTCGCCCTGGGCGCGGTTGATCGAGGCTTGCCGCTCGCCTTCGGAACGCGCGATCGAGGCTTCGCGCTCGCCGCTGGCGATATTGATCTGCTCCTGGCGCCGGCCTTCGGACGCCGCAATCAATGCCCGCTTTTCGCGCTCGGCGGTGATCTGGCGCTGCATCGAATGCAGGATCTCGGCTGGCGGCGTCAGGTCCTTGATCTCGTAGCGCAGCACCTTCACGCCCCAGTTCGCGGCCGACTCGTCGATCGCATTGACGATGGTGGTGTTGATGTGGTCACGCTCTTCGAAGGTCTTGTCGAGCTCCATCTTGCCGATCACCGAGCGCAGCGTCGTCTGCGCCAGCTGGGTAATCGCCTGCACATAGTTCGAGGCGCCGTAGGAGGCGCGCATGGCGTCGGTCACCTGGTAGTACAGGATGCCGTCGACCTGCAGCTGGGTGTTGTCGCGGGTGATGCAGACCTGCGGCGGCACGTCGAGCGGGATCTCTTTCAGCACGTGCTTGTAGGCGATGCGGTCGATGAAGGGGATCACGATGTTCAGGCCCGGCGCCAGCGTCGCATGGTATTTGCCGAGCCGCTCGACCACCCAGGCGTGCTGCTGCGGCACCACGTTGATCGTCTTGAAGACGAAGACGATCGCAATGACGAAGACCACCAGCGCCACGATTTCGAACGAGAATTCCATGTGCATCCCTTGATGAGGTTTATTGGTTTGTTTTGATTATGAATTCGCCACGATCAGGCGATTGCCCTGTACCTCGACGATACGGAAGTCCCCGGCCTCGGCAATCGCGCCGCCGCCCAGCTCCACATCCCACAGCGCGCCCCGGTACATCACGCGCGCACGGCCTTCGTTCCACGCATGCACCGTGACGCGCCCGCCAATGTCGAGGTTCACATTCTGGTCGCGCGTCGCGCTCTGCTTCGCAGGGCGGCCGAAGCGGCTGCGGTGCAGCACCCCGGTGGCGCCCAGGCCGACCGCGGCGGCGACCAGGGTCTGCACCGGCCCGCTGAAACCGAGCAGCGCCGCGATGCCGCCGAAGGCGAGGCCGACGGCGATCATCAGCAAGTAAAACGTGCCGGTAAACAGCTCGGCCACGACCAGAATGCCCGCGCCGATCATCCAGTTCATCCAGTCCGTCATGTCATTCTCCTCATTGCTGCCCCTCGGTACGAAAACCTTTCCAAAAGTCTAACTTGTTCCGGCGTCGAGTCAAGCTATTTGTTGCTTACAAGCTATGAATCTCGAAATACGGAGCCCAATGAAAAAAAACCCTCGCAGCACCAGGCCGCGAGGGTTTTTCAGTTCGAACCCGGGTTCGAGCGCTATGCTTACATCGCCGCCAGCTTCTGCCAGGTATCGATCACCGAATCCGGATTGAGCGACATCGACTCGATGCCCTGCTCGACCAGCCACTTGGCGAACTCCGGATTGTCCGACGGCCCCTGGCCGCAGATGCCGATGTACTTGCCCTGCGCCAGGCAGGCCTTGATGGCGAGGCTCAGCATGGCTTTGACGGCCGGGTCGCTTTCGTCGAAGTCGGCAGCCAGGAGCGGCATGCCGGAGTCGCGGTCCAGGCCCAGGGTCAGCTGGGTCAGGTCGTTCGAACCGATCGAGAAGCCGTCGAAGTGTTCGAGGAAACGTTCGGCCAGGATGGCGTTCGACGGCACTTCGCACATCATGATCACGCGCAGGCCGTTTTCGCCGCGTTTCAGGCCGTATTTCGCCAGCAGGGCGATGACCTTCTCGGCCTGGCCCAGGGTACGCACGAACGGGATCATCAGCTCGACGTTGGTCAGGCCCATGTCTTCGCGCACGCGCTTCATGGCCAGGCATTCCATTTCGAAGCACTCGGCGAAGTCCTCGGCCAGGTAACGCGCCGCGCCGCGGAAGCCCAGCATCGGGTTTTCCTCGTCCGGCTCGTAGCGCGAACCGCCGATCAGCTTCTTGTACTCGTTCGACTTGAAGTCGGACAGGCGCACGATGACCGGCTTCGGCCAGAAGGCGGCGGCAATCGTCGCCACGCCTTCGGCAAGCTTGTCGACGTAGAAGGCTTTCGGCGAAGCGTGGCCGCGCGCCACCGATTCAACCGCCTTTTTCAGGTCGGCGTCGATGTTCGGGTACTCGAGGATGGCTTTCGGGTGCACGCCGATGTTGTTGTTGATGATGAACTCGAGGCGCGCCAGTCCGACGCCGTTGTTCGGCACCGACTGGAAATCGAAGGCCAGCTGCGGGTTGCCGACGTTGAGCATGATCTTGGTCTTGATCGGCGGCAGTTCGCCGCGCGAGACCTCGGTGATCTCGGTTTCCAGCAGGCCGTCGTAGATCTTGCCTTCGTCGCCTTCGGCGCAGGACACGGTGACAAAGGTGCCGTCCTTCAGCAGTTCGGTCGCATCGCCGCAGCCGACGACCGCCGGCACGCCCAGTTCACGGGCGATGATCGCCGCGTGGCAGGTACGGCCGCCGCGGTTGGTGACGATGGCCGCGGCGCGCTTCATGACCGGCTCCCAGTTGGGATCGGTCATGTCGGCAACCAGCACGTCGCCCGGCTGCACGCGCTCCATCTCGGACGGATCCTTGATGACGCGCACCGGGCCAGCCCCGATTTTCTGGCCGATGGCGCGGCCTTGCGTCAGGATGGTGCCGGTGCCCTTCAGCGAAAAGCGCTGCTGGGCGTCGGTCGACTTCTGCTGCGACTTCACGGTTTCAGGACGCGCCTGCAGAATGAAGAGCTTGCCGTCGCGGCCATCCTTGCCCCACTCGATGTCCATCGGACGGCCGTAGTGGTTTTCGATGATGACGGCGTACTTGGCCAGCTCGACGACTTCGGCGTCCGTCAGCGAATAGCGGTTGCGCATTTCGATCGGCACGTCGACGGTCTTCACGGAGCGGCCGGCTTTCGCTTCGCTGGTGAATTCCATCTTGATCAGTTTCGAGCCGATGTTGCGGCGGATGACCGGGGATTTGCCTTGCTGCAGCATCGGCTTGTGGACGTAGAACTCGTCCGGGTTGACCGCGCCCTGCACCACGGTCTCGCCCAGGCCGTAGCTGGAGGTGATGAAGACCACGTCCTTGAAGCCGGACTCGGTGTCGAGCGTGAACATGACGCCGGCCGCGCCGAGGTCGGAGCGGACCATGCGCTGCACGCCGGCCGACAGCGCCACTTCGGCGTGGGTGAAGCCCTTGTGCACGCGGTAGGAAATCGCGCGGTCGTTGTACAGCGAGGCAAAAACATGCTTCATCGCTTCCAGCACGTTGTCGATGCCGACCACGTTCAGGAAGGTCTCCTGCTGGCCTGCGAAGGAGGCGTCCGGCAAGTCTTCGGCGGTGGCCGACGAGCGCACCGCGAACGACATTTCGGCGACGGAGTCGGCGACCAGGCGCTCGTAATAGCTGCGGATCTCGTTTTCGAGACGCGGCTGGAACGGGGTCTCGACGATCCATTGGCGGATCTCGGCGCCGGCTGCGGCCAGCGAACGGACGTCGTCGATGTCGAGGCCTTCGAGGCGGGTGGCGATGCGGTCGCCCAGGGAAGCGCCGCCGTCGATCGAGTGATCCAGGAAATCGCGAAAGGCATCGGCCGTGGTGGCGAAGCCGGTAGGCACGCGCACGCCGGCTTCGGCCAGCTGGCTGATCATTTCGCCGAGCGAAGCGTTCTTGCCGCCGACCGATTCGACATCGGTCATGCGCAGATTCTCGAACGGGGCGACGTAGACACTGGCGCCCTGTTCTGAGTCCTTTAGTACTGCATTGGACAGGTTGGTCATAATAAAACACCCTTACTTGATGATAGAAATCTGTCGAGGCCTCGAAAAACCTACTGCGCGTTGGCCTGACGGTCTGCGATGCTCGCCGTACGTTCGTACGACTGCGCTTCTCTACCGCCATGCCTGCCGCTCGCTACGGTTTTTCGAGGCCTCTCTGTGGTGCGGGCCGCCGGCCTGTGTTCTTGTTATTCTGATCGCCGTGCAGCACAATGCAAAAAATCCGTTGCCGAGCATTCTACATCGGGTCTTCCCGATTTACATCGCACAACACTGCAACCCTGACAGCAATAGTTAAAAAAATATTATGACAGTTGACGGCCGTCCCCCGCTTCCCCCGCCCACGCGCACCGTGTTCTTTGTTTCCGACGGCACCGGCATCACCGCAGAGACCTTCGGCCACGCGGTGCTGAGCCAGTTCGAGATGCGCTTCCGCCAGATTCGCATCCCCTTCATCGACACGCTGGCCAAGGCGCGCGACGCGGCGCGGCGCATCAATGAGGTGTATCACGCCGACAACCAACAGAGGCCGATCGTGTTCTCGACCCTTGTCAAGCACGACCTGTCGGGCGTGATCCGCGCCGCCTACGGCATGCACATGGACCTGTTCCAGACTTTCGTGGCGCCGCTCGAGATGGAGCTGGGCGTGAAATCCACGCACACGATCGGGCGCATCCACAACATCGTCGACTCCGAGGAATACAAGAACCGTATCGAGGCGATCAATTTTTCGCTCGCCCACGACGACGGCCAGTCGCACAAGAACCTGTCCGACGCCGACGTGATCCTGGTGGGCGTGTCGCGTTCCGGCAAGACCCCGACCAGCCTCTACCTGGCCATGCAATACGGGATCAAGGCGGCCAACTACCCGCTCATCCCCGACGACTTCGAGCGCGGCAGGCTGCCCTCCTCGCTGCCGCAGTTCAAGCACAAGCTGTTCGGCCTGACGATCACGCCGGAACGCCTGGCCGAAATCCGCAACGAGCGCCGCGCCGGCAGCAAGTATGCGTCGATCGAGAATTGCCGCTATGAGGTGAACGAAGCCGAAATGATGATGAAGCGCGAAGGGATACGCTGGCTGTCCTCGACCACCAAGTCGATCGAAGAGATCGCGACGACGATCTTGCAGGAGATCAAGCCGGACCGGCGGGAATACTAAAAGCATGCAGGCGGGCGCCTGCAGCTGAGCGTGGGCTGGTTGAACGCGTGAGCGGGAGACCCGCCCACCCTACATTCCTCCGGTTTCCGTAGGGTGGGCGGCTTGGCCGCTCACGCGTCCAGCCATCCCCCGCACCGCCGCGCCATTTTTCCGATCAGCCGGCCATGCCCTTCTTGAGCAGCTCGGCGACCAGTTCGTTCATGTCGCGCTCACCTGTGGCGGCAAGGTTCTGCAGTTCCTTCACCAGGTCCCCGTTGAGCTTGACGGCAAACGGCACCAGGCCGGCCGCACGGTCGCGCTCGCGCTGTTCGCGCTTGTCCGGGGCGACTACCGCGCCGCCCCCGATTGCGCCGCCGCGTGCGCCCATTCCACCCATCAGCTTTTTGGCATCGCTCTTTGCCAGGCCGGTTTTTTTCATCGCAGTGCCCTTACTTGTTTTCAAATGCCTATTTTAGCCGCGATGCGCGCTGCGCCGCGTTTTACCTGGCCCGGCTAATATGGCCATTCCATCACTTCACCCGACAGCCATGACCGCCAACACCTCTTCCCTCCTGCGCCACGTCGTCCTGTTTTCGTTCAAGGCCAGCGCCACTGGCGACCAAGTCGAGCGTGTCGTCGCCGACTTCGGCACCCTTCGAGACGCCATTCCCGGCATCGACGCCTATGAATGGGGCACCAACGTCAGTCCGGAGGGCCTGAACAACGGGTTTACCCACTGCTTCACGCTGACCTTCGCCAGTGCCGAGGCGCGCGACGCCTACCTGGTCCATCCGGCGCACCAGGACTTCGTCGCCACCCTCGGCGCCTGCCTCGAACGCTCGCTGGTTGTCGACTACTGGACCCGGTGACGGGGTAGAATCCCTGACTGGACTTTTACGAGCGGCGGCGATATGGGGTGGCTGGACAAACTGTTGGGCGGAGAAGGTCCGGACAAGGGCAGGCTCGCGGCCGGTGCGCCGGCCGCGTCAGGCAAGCGCGATCAACCGGAAGGCGCGGCCGCCATCGACGCGGCTTACTACCGCTGGCTTGCCGCCACCATGCCACCCTACGCCGCGCCAGAGCGCGAACGGCGCGTGCTGGACGAGCTGGCGCGCCTGGCGGGCGCGCCGCTGGCCGGTGCGGCGCTGGTGCCGCGCGTGCCCGAAATCATTCCGCGCCTGATGCGCAGCCTGCAAGACGACAGCATGAACGCGGCCGAGCTGTCGCGCCAGCTGTCGCAGGACCTGGTGCTGGTGGCCGAGGTCTACCGCGAAGCGAACCGCCCGGCCTACCTGCCGCGCTACCATGCCGGCCCGCCGGTCAGCAGCATCGAGGCGGCCATCATGCTGCTCGGGCAGAACGGCATGCGCATGCTGCTGGCGCGGGTCGCTTTCCGCCCGATCATCAGCATGGGCAGCGGCCCCCATGCGCGGCGTGTCGCCCCAAGCATCTGGCGCCAGTCCGAAAAATGCGCGCTTGGCGCCAGCCTGCTGGCCCCGGCCATGCGCGCCAATCCCTTCGACGCCTACCTGGCCGGCCTGATGGAGAACATCGGCCTGGTGGTCGCCTTCCGCCTGATCGACCAGATCTGCCCCGGCGATACCCTGCCCCACTCGGACGCCTTTATCGGCGAACTGTTCGCCCAGGCGCGCATCCTGTCGGCACGCATCGGCGCGCTGTGGGAGTTTCCCGGCGTCGTCACCGACGCCATCGAGGCCGCCGGTGCCAATGGCCGCACGCCGCTGGCGCAGGCACTGGCCATGGGCGACCGCCTGGCCAAGCTGCGGCTGCTGGTCGACGGCGCCGTCTTCCAGGCGGACGATCCGATCGTCGTCGACGGCTTGAGCGAAGCGGAGCTGGAATGTTTCGACAAGCTGCGCCAGGACGAGGATTAGGCAGGTCCCGCGAGACCTTCCGGGCTACTCGTTGCGCACTTTACTGTTTGCATACACCCAGGTGTATTCCGCGCCGAACAGGAAAATCTGGGCAGAATAGTAAAACCATGCAACGAGAATCACGAAGGAGCCGGCTGCGCCGAAGCCCGATGCCACGTCCGATTCCGCGAGGTACAAGGCGATCAATGATTTGCCCACGTTGAAGAGCAAGGCCGTCACGGCCGCCCCCATCCAGACTTCGTGCCAAGAGATCTTCGCGGTCGGCATGATCTTGTAGATCATCGCAAACAGGACTGTGAAGAGCGCGAACGACGCGGCGAAATTCAACACCGATGCCAGCACGCTTTCCGCTGCACCCTCCCCGCCCAACCATGCGCTCGATGCAGCGAGCGCAGCGCTGACGACGAGCGAGATCATCAGCATGAAAGCCAGTCCCAGAACCAGTCCGAAGGATAATACGCGGGCGCGCAGCCATCCCCACAGGCCCGAGGGTTTGTCTTTCGCCGGCACCTGCCAGATGCGGTCCAGATCAGTTTGCAGCTCGGCGAAAATCGCGGTCGCGCCCAGCAGCAACAGCAAACCGCCGACGATACTGGCGACGATCCCGGTGGACGGTTCACGCGCAGCTTTCAGCAAGTCCTGGACAGCCGTCGCCCCTTCCTTGCCCATGATGCCTTGAAGCTGCGCGATGATCGCGCCTTGCGCAGCATCCTGACCGAATACCATGCCGGCGATCGCGATGATGAGGACCAGCAGCGGCGCCAATGAAAACAGCGTGTAATACGAAAGCGCCGCCCCCATGCTCGGTGCATAATCATCGATCCAGGCGTTGCCGGCCGCCTTGAGTATCTGCCACTGCCTGCCGATCCAGCTGGCCGAGGTGTGCTCGAATTTTGGGCGCGCGGGTGTGCTTGCGGCCGACGCCGTGTCTTTGGCATCGGGTTTGCCGGCCTCTGAACGCGTCGGTGGCTTGTCTGTGTCTTTCCCGGCTGCGGCGGATGTGTCGTCGCCTGCATTCTTCATGGCCGCGGCAGAAGACGCCGGCTGCGATGCACGAGCACCAGGCGCCGCCAGCGTATCGTTACCAGCATCGCCGGGTTCGAGCGACATATAGGATGTCGGGGATTTACTGCGCTGAACAAGCACATAGCCCGCCACTGCGATTCCCATCAATGCGGCACCACGCACATACCAGGAGGAGAGCAAGGCTGCAGCCTCGGCTTTCAGCCCTTCGAATTGCTCATTCTTTCTCGGCCTGGCGCTTGCCAATCGGGTTTCTGCTTCGTGCATGTCGTGAGCGGTACGGGTCATGTTGTCCTCATGGTGTCGGCCGGCTGTTATTAGATCGTTACGATAAGCCTTCCGTGAGGCAGGTTCAGTACGCTGGCCCACCGTCTGCAACAACAAACAGGCCGGTAACTTGACGCAATCACGCGCGCTTGCCGAGCAGCCAGTCCGTCATCGACTCCAGATCCGGCACCGTCTCGGCAGGCCGAACGCCGAGCTCGTCGAATGCATTGCCCTGGCGGTTGATCCAGCAAACCGGAAATCCAAAATGCGCGGCGCCGCTTGCGTCCCATGCGTTGGACGAGACGAACAGAATATCTGCGCGGGCGTGCCCCATCCTTTCTTCAGCCAGGCGGTAGACCCTGTTATCCGGTTTGAACACCCCGACTTCTTCGACACTGATGAGTTGATCGAAGGCCTGTTTCAAGCCCGAATGAGTCACGACCTGGTCGATCGAATAATGGGAGCCGTTGGACAGGATACCCAGAGGAAGACCAGTAGCTTTCAGCCGCCCTAACGCTGGCGGGGTGTCCTCGAACGGGCTGAGGCGCAAGTACGCTTCGCTGACCCGCTGCTGCGTCGCAGCGTCGGGCGTCAGGCCGAGCTGGGCGCAGCTGTGGCGCAGGGCGTCCTCCGTCACCTTGTCGAAGCTCACGTACCGGCCCATCAGGCTGCGCAACCAGGTGTATTCAAGCTGTTTCTGGCGCCACAGGCGCGCCAGCGCATCGCCGCTGCCGGGGAACACTTGTTCGCATAGCCGGGCGACGGAATGAACGTCGAATAGAGTGCCGTAAAGATCGAAGACGATCGCTTGGATGTTCTTCATGACAAAACTTTCTGAGAGATGATGCTTACCTTATACTGGAAACATGCGCATCCAGCTTTTCTCCGACCTGCATCTCGAACGCAATCCCGCTTTCCAGCCTGCCATCCATCCCGACACCGATGTCGTGATCCTGGCCGGCGACATTGGCTCCTACCAGCCGGACTCGCGCCTCGGCGGCGTCGACTTCGGCCTGGGGCGCTTCTCGCCGCGGCGCCCGGGTGCAACACGGGCGCAGGTCTTGTTCATTCCCGGCAACCACGAATTCGACGGCCTGGAATTCGACGACACCCTGGCCCGCCTGCGCCGGCTCTGCGACGAGCTGGGCATCACCTGGCTCGACCGTGAAATCGTCACGCTCGGCCAGGTGCGCTTCATCGGCACGACCCTGTGGTCCGACTTCGACGCCCTCGCCGCCGGCCACGACCTCACGAAGCAGCTGCAGTTGCGCAACAAGGCCCTGCGCGCGGCCAACTACTACCTCGGCAAGAACACGACGCTACGCGCGGGACAGCCGCTCATGGCCGAAGGATGGCGCGAGATGGGACTCGATTGCCAGGCCTGGCTGCGCGCGGCGCTGGCCACGCCTTTCGATGGCAGCACCGTCGCGGTCACCCATTTCGCGCCCAGCCTGTCGAGCGCCGACCCGCGCTATGGCGTCACGCCCGGCACCGCAGGCTTTTGCAACGCCCTCGATGGCCTGTTCCCGCATGCCGACCTGTGGCTGCACGGCCACCTGCACTGCCAGAACGACTACACCGTCACCGGCACCGACGCTGACCGGCCATGGTCGTGCCGGGTCGTGGCCAATCCGCTGGGCTACCTGAGCAAAGGCGAGCAGGACGGTTTCAGGCCGGATCTCGTCATTGAACTGTGAGCTGCGTGCTCAGAACTTCATTTCCAGGGTCGTGCGCAGTTTGACGCCATCGGCGTAGGTCCAGCTGCGCTTCTCGGTGCCCAGCACCGGATCGGTATAACTGATCTCGAAGCCGTTGTCCTCGCCGAGCAGGTTGGAAGCGGCAAGCCGCAACTGGAGTTTCGGCGTGAAACGCCATACCGCGTAGGTGTCGAGGTCGGTGCGGGCCTGCGAGTAATAGCCCCGGTTGACGGCAACCCGGACAAACCCGCCGCTGCGATGCGCCAGGCTGGCGCCTGCCGCGAGCCGGCCCGCCTTGTAGTCGATGCCGAGATTGGCGCTGAGCGGCGTCTGCTGCTCCATGCGGTTGCTTGGTCCCGGCACCGAGGCGACGCGCGACCAGTTGCGGGAGACGTTCGCCCGCAGGTCGATCGCCGGCGCGCCCTTGAAGAGCGAGCGCAGCGGGAACTTGGCCTCCAGTTCCAGGCTGCGCATGGTCGCCCGATCTTCGTTGGCCGGCGTGAAGATCCAGCGGCGGCCGTCGAAATAGACGCGGTGGCTGGTGTAGTTGTCGATGCGGCGCAGCGAGGTGCTCGCCGAAACCATCGCGCCTTCGGCCCAGTAGTGCTCCCAGGCGGCGTCGATGCCCCAGGCCAGTTCCGGCTCGAGCGCCGGATTGCCCTGGTAGTCGGCCTCCGTCGCGCTGTTGTTTTCCCAGGGCTGGCGACGCGGCACCAGGCTGCTCAGTTCAGGCGCCTTGTAGGGGCGGCTGACGGCCAGGCGCAGCTGGTCGCCCTTGCCCCCGGGGAGCTTGTAGAGGGTCTGGAACACGGGACTGAGGACGCTCGAGCGCACCCGTGTCTCGTCGAAGGTATTCCCGCTCACGCGCGTGCGCACGCCTTCCCAGCGGGCGCCGAAATACAGCGACCACTGCGGCGTCAGCTCCCATTCGTCCTGCGCGTAGGCGGCAAGGCGCACGACGCGCGAGTCGAAGGTTTCTTCAAGAGGCTGTCCCGGCGGCAGCGGCCGCACCGTGTCGCGTTCGACCAGCAGTTCGTCGCTGGCGTTGACACCAAGGTCCCAGCCCAGCGCCAGCACATGGCCTTGATCGAGGCTGCGCGTGTACTTGCCGGTGCTGCTGGCGCCCTCCATGCGCACGTCCGGCGAGAGGCTGCCTTCGGTGGCGGGGCGTCCCCTGCTGTCGAAGCCGGAGCGATCGTAGCGGTCTTCGCGGTGCGTGCGCTCGACGCCGACTTTCGTTTCCAGCTTGGCGCCCGACGCGAGGCTGCGCGTCCAGCGCAAGTCCGTTTTCAGCTGCAGGTGGTCGCCGGCGGCCCTGATGCGCAGGTCGGGCACCGGCGGCGGCGCGCCGAGCAAGGTAGTCGCTTGCGGATGCGCGCGGTTCCGGAAACGGCGGGCGTTGACCAGGTTCTCCCAGGCCAGGGTGTCACCGTTGGCAAGGGTCCAGTTGAAGCGCGGGCTGAGGTTGATCTTGCTGGTGTGCCCGGTCTCGGGCACGACGGTCGTGCGCAGCAGGTCGAGGACACCAGCGGGCGAGGTGTTCTCCTCATAGCCGAGCGCCTCGCGCACGAAGCGCTCATGGCTGCCGCTGGCCGAGACCGAATACGAGGACCGTTCGCCGCTGTCGCCGATCTGCAGGCTTGCTGTCGGCCCGCGGAAATCCGCCGAGTGCAGGTAAGCGAGCTTGGCCTCGCGCTCGCGCTTGCGCGCCGTCTTGCGCAGCACGATATTGATGGTGCCGGCCACCGATTGCGTCGACAGCTCGGCCGATGCAGCCCGCAGCACTTCGATGCGTTCGATCTGCTCGGGCGACAGGGTGTCGATGGAAAAGCCTTGCGCCATCCGTTCGCCATTTACCAGGATCTGGGTGTAGCCCGCGCCCAGCCCGCGCATCCTGACTTCCTGGCTGCGACCGGACCCGGTGCTGACCGTGACACCGGGGATGCGCTTGAAGATCTCGAACACGCTGGTGTCGCCGTACCGTGCGATGTCCTCGCGGTTGACGACGATCCTGCTGGCCGTATCGTCGCGCCGCGCATCGTAGGCCGCCCCCTTCACTTCGACGCGCTGTACCGGCTCCTGGGCAAAGGCCGTGGCGCAGAGCCCGGCGGCGAGAACGACAAGGTAAGTCTGATGCGGGGACGCCATGCTCTACTCTCCAGTAGTAATTAGTCGTGTTATTGGAACGTCATCGTTCCGGAGAATAGCACTAACCATCGTATACATGGAAGGTTATATTGCTAGCTAATAGCAATTTACATGTCTCTTGATAAGAAAAGCCCGGCGCATGGCCGGGCTTGGTGTCTTCATCGGGCGAGTCAGTGCGTCAAGGCGGCGCGTTCTTCCCGGGTCAGCACGCGCGGCTGGCGCAGCGGCTCGGACGAGTCCGGACTGAAAAAGGGATTGGCGCGGTAGCCGCCGCCGAGGCGCGCGCGCAGGATCATCGTGCCGATTTTTACTACCGCCCAGGCAGTGCGCACCGTCGTCGAAGGCACGGGTGCGCGCGCCGACGCGGTCTGCACCGCAATGCGCGAAGCGCCCAGTTCCCGATCCAGGGCCGCGGCCGGTGTGGCGAGGCAGGCGCGCACCAGGCCGACATACGGCGTTTTCGGGTCGCGCGGCGTGTTGCCGATCGGGGTGCCGCAGCAGCTCGCATACCAGCGGTACAGCCCGCGCGGACTGAGCGACATGCAGGACAGGTGTTCCAGTCCGCCGGTAAAACGCACTGCGCCCGGCAGGCTTGCGGCGACCTCGGTGCCGCCGGCGCTGTCGAGCACGTCGGGCGCGCCGCCTTCGCTTGCGAGAAAGCGCGCGAAGGCCTGGCAGTCCCTGCAATAGCAGACCGCGCGCGCCGCGACGCCGGCGGGGTCCAGTTCGCCCTGCAGCTTGCCGCAGCGGCAGCGGAGGGGAATGGCCATGGCTTAGTTGAGGAGGTCGGCTTCGCGCGCGGCGGCGGCCGCCTCGGCGGCGGTTGGCAGAGGCTGGCGCCGCTCGGCCGGGCGCATCAGCACCCGCTTGGCGATCTCGAAAGGCACGCCGATTCCGGCCAGCTCGCGTGCCGGCGAGGCCGCAGCGTCGGCCGGCGTGTGGATCGCTGCGTCGATCAGCAGCGCGGTCTTGTAGTCGCTTCGTCGGTCCATGGGTTTATCTTAACATGTCGCGAATAGCGACCTTTCCAGAGCGTCTGACAAAGCGCACAGGGCAAGGCGCGTCGTCGAAGACAGTACGTGAGTACGGCGAGACGACGCAACGCCGCCATGTGCGTTTTTTCAGGCGCGACCTTAGAAAAAATGACGCCAGTCTTCCAGCCACCCCGGGAAGGCTTTCGCCTCCATCGGGTTGGCGATGTGGTAGCCCTGGGCATAGGTGCAGCCCAGGCCCTGCAGGAAGTCCCAGTCCTGGCGCGTCTCGACGCCGACCGCGACCGACATCCGGTCCAGGCTGTGCGCGAGGCTCATGCAGGAACGCAGGACGGTGCCGAGCGGGCGGCGTTTCGAGGCGCCGTCGACGAAGCTGCGGTCGATCTTCAGTTCCGTGAACGGGATGCGCGCCAACAGCTGCAGGTTCGAGCGGCCGGTGCCGTAGTCGTCGATCGCCAGGCCGAAGCCCATCATGCGCAGGCGCACCAGGCGCTCGATGAAATTCGGGTCGGTATTCACGACCGACGACTCGGGCATCTCGAAGGTGATGTAGTCGGGCAGCACCCGGTGGCGGCCCAGGCAGGCCGTCATCTGGCGCAGGAAAGCCGGATGGGCCAGGGTCTCGGGCGCCAGGTTGATCGATATCGAGATCGGCGTGCCCTGGTCGTGGAACCAGCGGCAGTGCTCGACCGACAGCTCGATCATGCTCCAGTCGAGAAAGTCGATGCGGTTGTTCTGCTCGAGCGCGTCGATGAAGCTCGAGGGCCCCAGCAGGCCGTGCTCGGGATGACGCCAGCGCGCAAACGTTTCCAGGCCCGTGACGTTGCCGGTCGCCAGCTCGATCTTCGGCTGGAAAAAGGGCTCGAACTGGCGCTGTTGCAGGCCCGAGCCGACTTCGGCGAAGGAAAAGCGCGGCGTCTCGTCGACCTGGCCCTGCGGCGCCGGCGGCACGTAGTTGTCGATCAGCGGTTTCAGCTTGGCTGCGGTGACCGGTTTGCTGATCGAGCCGAGCAAGTCGATGCCATAGGCCTGGGCCAGGGTTTCCACCGAAAACAGCAGGTTGGCGGACTGGGCGCCGGTGACGACCAGGCTGATGCCGGAGTCGAAAGTCGCCAGGTTGCGGATCAGCTCGAGGCCATCCATGCCGGGCAGCGCGAGGTCGATGATGGCCACGTGCACGCGCGGCGCGAAGCTGGCCTCGAAGGTGCGCAGGGCCATGTGCCCGTCCGGCACGTCGGTAACGCGGCTGGCGCCGAGGCGGCCCAGCATTTCGACCAGCGCCGCACGCTGCGCGTTGTCGGCTTCGGCTACCAGGAAGTGCAAATGCGCGATATCCATCTTGACTCCAAATTCGGTGAACGCAAACTATGCGCCGAGCTTACCCTACGGCCGGCACTGCCGTCCATGCCCCTTGCTGGCGCAGCTGCTCGAAAAAGCAGATGGCGGCGGCGGCGGCCACATTCAGCGACTCGACCTGGCCGCCATGCGGAATCACCGCCTGGTGGGTGGCGAGCGCCATCAATGCGGGCGCCACGCCCTGCCCTTCGTGGCCGAGCAGCCAGGCCACCGGCTGGCGCAGGTCGATCTCGTACAGGGTTTGCCGCGCATAGCCGCTCATCGCCAGCACCGCAATGTTCGATCCTTCGATCAGTGCTGGCAGGTCGACGTTCTCGAAGATCTCGAGCACGAAATGGGCGCCCATCGCCGCGCGCAGCACTTTCGGCGACCAGCAGAAGGCCGTGCCCGGGCTGCAGAAGACCTGGGTGATGCCGGCCGCGCCGGCGCTGCGCAGGATCGAGCCGACGTTGCCCGGATCCTGCACGCCGTCGAGCAGCACGGCGGAGACCTGCATCGCCGGCGGCTGGCTTGGGGCCGGGGTCTTAACCAGGAACAGCAGGTTGACGCCATGCTCGACCTGGCTGACGGCGCCGAACAGCGCCTCGGGCAACACGGTCACATGGGCGCGCAGGCTCTCGACGCTGGCCACGATGCTCGCCACCTCCGGGTTGTGCAGGGCCTCTTCGGAGACGACGCAGTGTCCCGGCGCGCCGCGCAGGTCGAGCCAGGCCTGGCACAGGTGCACGCCGTCGAGCAGCGTGCGCCCGGCCTTGCGGCGCGCCTGCGAACTGGCGGCGAGCGCTTTGAGTTCCTTGTAAAACGGGTTGTCGCGTGAACTGACGGTTTTCATGCGGCCTGCACCTGATCGTTCACCTCGGCGGGCGCGAACAGATCGACCTGCAGCAAGTTGCGCACCGGCGCGAACGAGCGGCGGTGTACCGGCGAAGGGCCGTGGCGGCGCAGGCGCTCCAGGTGCAGCGCCGTGGAGTAACCCTTGTGCTGGTCGAAGCAGTATTCGGGGTACTGGGCATGCAGGCGCACCAGCTCGGCATCGCGCGCGGTCTTGGCCAGTATCGAGGCCGCCGAAATCGCGTGGCACTTGTCGTCGCCCTCGATCACGGCGTGGGCGCGGATGCTCATGGGCGGGCAGCGGTTGCCGTCGATCAAGGCAATCGTCGGCAGCGTGTGCAGCGCCTCGACGGCGCGCCGCATCGCCAGCATGGTCGCGTGCAGGATGTTCAGGGTATCGATCTCGTCGCAGCTGGCCTCCGCAATCGCCCAGGCAATCGCGTATTCGCGGATCTGCGGCGCCAGCTCGTCGCGGCGGGCCTCGGTCAGCTTTTTCGAATCGCGCAGGCCCTCGATCGGACGGCGCGGGTCGAGGATGACGGCCGCCGCATAGACGGGGCCGGCCAGCGGCCCGCGGCCGGCTTCGTCGACGCCGCAGACGATGTCGAGCTCGGTGAACGGACGCAGCCGGGGCGGCAGGCCGGGATAGAAATTGACGCGCTTCCTGGTCATAAGCTTAGTCATGCTGAATTCTTGGAGCCAATCAAACGTAGTACGGCCTGCGCGCTTTCGTGCGCACTGTCGCGCAGCAGGCTGTGGTGCATGTCGAGGAAGCGTGCCGCCAGCTTATCGCGTCGCGCCGTGTCGTTCAACTGCGCCCACACCGCGTCCGCCATTGCTTCGGGCGTGGCGGCATGTTGCAACAGTTCCGGCACCAGGAATTCGCGCGCCAGGATATTCGGCAGGCCGATCCAGGGCTGGTAGCCCATGTGGCGCATGATTTCCCAGGACGCGCGCATGACCTTGTAGGCAATCACCATCGGCTTCTTGAACAGGGCCACTTCCAGCGTAGCCGTGCCCGAGGCCACCAAGACGGCGTCGGCCGCGCCGATCGCCGTGTGCGAGCTGCCGTCGACCAGCATCAGGGGCAGGTCTTGCAGCCCGGCGTTTGCCACGATGTCGCTGAAATAGGCACGCTGCTTGTCGCCGGCCATCGGCACGACGAATTTCAAGCCCGGGTCGCGCCGCGCCAGCAGGCCGGCGGCGCGCACGAACGGTTCGGCCAGGTATTTCAGTTCGCCCATGCGGCTGCCGGGCATGAGCGTCACCACGCGCGCGTCCACAGGCAGCCCGAGCGCAATCCGGGCGGCGGCCACATCCGGCGCCAGGGGAATCGTTTCCGCCAGCGGGTGGCCGATATACGTCACCGGCACGCCGGCGTCGCGGTAGATCTGCTCTTCGAACGGAAAGATCACCAGCATGTGCGAGACCGCGCGCTGGATCTTCCTGATGCGCCCGCCGCGCCAGGCCCAGATCTGCGGCCCGACGAAGTGCACCGTCGGAATCCCCTGCGCGCGCAGCTGCTCTTCCAGGCCAAGGTTGAAGCCGGGATAGTCGGCGCCGATGAATGCCGCCGGACGCTCGGCCAGCAGGCGGTCGCGCAGGCGGTTCTGGATGCCCTTGATTTCGCGGTAGCGCGGGATGACTTCGAACAGGCCGCGCACCGTCAGCGTGTCGAGCGGCACGTCGGAGGTGAAACCCTGTTCTATCATGCGCGGGCCGCCGATGCCGTGGAAGCGCGCCTGCGGCAGGTGCGGGCGCAGGCCGGCGATCAGGCGCGCGGCAAGCATGTCGCCGGACACTTCGCCGGCGACCATGGCCAGCGACAGCCCTGCGTTCGGGTTCAAGCCTTCAGCGGACGATGCCACGGGTGGCGGCGCCCAGGAAGTCGCGCAGCGCGCGGATCTCGGCTGCGGCTTCCGGCATGTCGCCCTCTTCCTGCGCCAGGGCCGCTTTCGCTTCTTCCAGCGTCAGGTTCGAGCGGTAGATGTGCTTGTAGGCGGCGCGGATGCCGTCGATCTGGGGACGGCTGAACCCGCGGCGCTTGAGGCCTTCGATGTTCACGCCGCGCGCGCCGGCCGGGTTGCCCGACACCAGCACGAAGGGCGGCACGTCCTGGGTCAGGCTGGTGTACATGCCGATGAAGGCATGCGCGCCGATCTTGCAGAACTGGTGCACGCCGGCGTAGCCGGACAGGATCGCATGGTCGCCGACGTGGACGTGGCCGGCGAGCTGGGCATTGTTCGAGAAGATCGTGTGGCTGCCCACCTGGCAATCGTGCGCCAGGTGCACGTAGGCCGAAATCCAGTTGTCGTCGCCCAGGCGCGTGACCCCTTCGTCCTGGGCCGTGCCCAGGTTGAAGGTGACGAATTCGCGCACGGTGTTGTCGTTGCCGATCTCGAGGCGGGTCGGCTCGCCCTTCCACTTCTTGTCCTGGGGCGCGGCGCCGATCGAACAGAACTGGAAGAATCGGTTGTTGCTGCCGATCGTCGTATGGCCTTCGATGACCACGTGCGGTCCGACGACGCTGCCGGCGCCGATGCGCACGTTGGGACCGACGATCGAGTACGGGCCGACCTGGACCGAGCTGTCCAGCTCGGCCTTGGGATCGACGATCGCGCTCGGATGAATCTTCGTCATGTTACTGCCCCGCGACTGGCGCCGGTGCTGCCGCCGCCGCGTTCTCGTTGGCGCGGATTGTGCACATCAGCTCGCCTTCAACCGCGACCTTGCCGTCCACCGTGGCCACGGCCTTGTACTTCCAGATGCCGCGCGAGACGCGCAGGATCTCGACGTCCATCACCAGCTGGTCGCCAGGCCCGACCGGACGCTTGAAGCGGGCGTTGTCGATGCCGACGAAATACACCACCGAATTTTCGTCGGGCTTCACGTCCATCGTCATGAACGACAGGATGGCGGCGGTTTGCGCCAGCGCTTCGATCATCAGCACGCCCGGCATCACCGGCTGGTGCGGGAAGTGGCCGTTGAAGAATTCTTCGTTGACGGTCACGTTCTTGAGGGCGGTGATGCGCTTGCCGACTTCGACGTCGAGCACGCGGTCGACCAGCAGCAGCGGGTAACGGTGCGGCAGGTATTCCTTGATCTCGGTGATGTTCAGCGTACGCTTGGCTTCGGGGGTGGCGATGGAATCAGTCATTTTCGAGTTTGCTTTGTTCGGTTATCGTTTTAATTGTTTTCTCTAAAGCCCGCAGCTTGTCGCGCATCGTGTTCAGATTGCGCACGATGGCGGCCGACTTCTCCCATTCGGCATTCTTCGCCAGCGGGTAGAAGCCCGTGTACTGGCCGGGTTCCAGCACCGAGCGCGAAACCATGCTGCCCGAGGAGATGTGCACGTTGTCGGCGATCTCGAGGTGGCCCAGCACCATCGCCGCGCCGCCAAAGGTGCAGCGGCTGCCGATCTTCGCGCTGCCGGCCACGCCGACGCAGCCGGCCATCGCCGTATGCTTGCCGATATGGCAGTTGTGGCCGATCTGGATCTGGTTATCCAGCTTGACGCCGTCTTCGATGACGGTGTCGGCCAGGGCGCCGCGGTCGATCGAAGTGTTCGAGCCGATGTCGACGTCGTCACCGATGAGGACGCGCCCGGTCTGCGGGATCTTGATGTAGACGCCGGCCTCGTTGGCGAAGCCGAAGCCGTCACCGCCGATGACTGCGCCCGAATGCACGATGCCGCGCGCGCCGATGACGCACTTGCGGTGGAAGGTGACGTTGGCGAAGAAGCGCGTGCCCTCGCCCACCACGCTGCCGCTGCCGATGAAGCAGCCATGCTCGATGACGACGCCGGCATGGATTGACGCGCCGGCTTCGATCGTGACATGCGGTCCGATGTGGGCGCTCGGGTCGACCTGCGCCGACGGATCGACGACCGCGCTCGGGTGGATGCCGGGCGCCGGTGCGTCCTCCTCCAGGGCCACGAAATACTGAGCGGCGCGCGCGAAATAAGCGTACGGATTGGTGGTGATGATGCGCGCACCGGGGTAGGTCGCGCTGACCGCCGGGTCGTCGAGCGGCGACAGGATCAGCGCCGCGGCCTCGCTCTGCGCGGCCAGCGCGCGCAGCTTGCTGTTGGACAGGAAGCTGATCTGGCCGGGGCCGGCGCTGTCGAGCGGCGCGATCGAGGCGACGGCGAGGTCGGGGCTGCCGACCAGCTGGCCGCCGAAACGCTCGACCAGGTCACCCAGGCGCACGCCTGGCAGAGGGGATTCGCGTGATTCCAAAATATTACTTGTCCAGCAGCTTCAGGATCTTGTCGGTGATGTCGATGCGCGGGCTCGACCAGGCGGCTTCCTGCAGCACGGCGTCGAGTTTTTCCTGCTCCGCGATCTGTTCGATCAGCTTGTAGGCCTTCTGGGCGATGGCGGCGCGTTCTTCGCCCTTGCGCTGCATCAGGTCTTCGGTGAACTCGCGGTTCATGCGCTGCACGTCTTTTTCCATGTCGAACAGTTCGCGCGCGCGGCGGGTGCGCTCGACGTCGGTCAGGCGCGGCGCGTCGGCGTCGAACTTCTCGCTCATCTGCTTGAACTTCGCCACCATCTCTTCGGTCGTCTTCTGGCGCTTCGAGAACTCGGCCTGGATCTTGGCGTCGGCGGCCTTGGCCATCTTCGATTCGGTCATCAGGCGCTCGGTGAACACGAAGCCGATGCGGCCGGTACTCTGCGCCATGGCCGGCAGCGCGACGGCGCACACGGCCGCCAGCAAGAGCAGACGGGGCACACGGGGCACACGGGGCAGCGAGGCTATCAGGTTTGTCAACATAATTCTCCGCGATGAAAAGGTGTGGCGCAGGGTGCGCCTGGTCAGAAGCCCGTACCCATCTGGAACTGGAAACGCTCCTCCTGGTCGCCCGGCTTGGCGTTCAGGGGCTTAGCATAACTCAGGCGCAGCGGTCCGACCGGCGAGATCCACGACAGGCCGATACCGGCCGAGTAGCGCAGTTCGCCCAGATAGATCTTCGACTTCTCCTGGAATACCTGGCCGCCGTCGGCAAAGGTGAACCAGCGCAGGCTGCGGTCCTTGCTGCCCGGGAACGGGAACTGGAGTTCGACGTTGCCGATGAGGCGCTTGGAGCCGCCGATGGCGTCGCCATAGACCGGATCGACCACGCCCAGGGTCGAGCTTTCGTAGCCGCGCACCGAACCGATGCCGCCGGCGTAGAAGTTCTTGAAGACCGGGTAATTGTCGCCGCCGATGCCCTTGCCGTAATCGAACTCGCCGCGCAGGGCCAGCGTCATCCAGCTCGTGATCGGGCGGTACCACTGCTGCTCGTACACGAGGCGGTAGTATTTCGAGTCGCCGATCGCATCGATCTCGATGTTGGCGCGCTGGTAGCGGCCGATGCTCGGGGTCAGCGCGCTGTCGCGGCTGTCGCGGCCCCAGGCCACCGTCAGCGGGATCGCCACGCTCTTGCCGGTACCGATACCGTTGGCCGGGCCGCCGTTCTGCGTCACGAAGGAGCGGTACAGGGTCGGGCTGGTCTCGTCGGTGGTCAGCGTGGTGCGCTCGAGGCCGGCGCCGAAGTAGACGGTGTCGGTTTCCGAGAACGGCACGCCGAAGGTCATGTTGCCGCCGGTCTGGCGCACCGTGTAGGAACCGATGTTCGACAGCGGCGGACGGGTCGTGCGCAGGTAGAGCTGGAAGGCGCGCGAAATGCCGTCTTCGGTGAAATAGGGATTCGTGTTCGAGAACGCGATCGTCTTGCTGTACTTCGAGGTGTTCAGGTCGATGCCGACGGTCTGGCCGCTGCCGGCGAAGTTGGCCTGCTGGACCGAGGCCGTGAAGGTGAACTTCTCGGCCTGCGAGAACGAACCGCCGATCATGAAGTTACCAGTCGGCTTTTCTTCGACGGTCAGGTTGACGTCGACCTGGTCGCCGCTGCCCGGCGACTCCGGCGTGTCGACCTTGACTTCCTTGAAGTAGCCGAGGCGGTCGACGCGGTCGCGCGAGAGCTTGACCTTGTCGCCGTCGTACCAGCTGCTTTCGAACTGGCGGAATTCGCGGCGAATGACTTCGTCGCGGGTGACGGTATTGCCGGAGATATTAATGTTGCGCACGTAGGCGCGCTTGCCCGGATCGACCACGAAGGTGAAGGCGACTTCGCGCTTCTCGCGGTTGATTTCGGGATTCGCGTTGACGCTGGCGAAGGCATAGCCGAAGGTGCCCAGGCGCGCGCTGATGCGCTTGTTGGTCGCTTCCTGCAGCGCGCCGGAATAGGCCTTGCCCGGCTGCAGCAGGATCAGCTGGCGCAGTTCTTCTTCACGCCCGAAGGTCTCGCCTTCCAGGGCGACCGAAGACACCGTGTACTTTTCGCCTTCGGTGATGTTGATCGTCAGGTAGATCTCGCGCTTGTCGGGCGTGATCGAGACCTGGGTCGATTCGACCGTCGCTTCGAGGTAGCCGCGGTCGAGGTAGAAGGACTTGATCGATTCCAGGTCGCCGGTCAGCTTGGTCTTGGAATACTGGTCGGCTTTCGAGTACCAGGTCAGCCAGCCCGATGTCGAGAGCTGCAGCACGTTCTGCAGTTCCTTGTCCGAGAAGGCCTTGTTGCCGACGATGTTGATGCCCTTGATGCGCGCGACATCGCCTTCGTCGACGTTGAACATCACGTTGACGCGGTTACGCTCGATCGGGGTGATGGTGGTCGTGATCTTGACGCCGTACAGGCCGTGCGACAGGTACTGGCGTTTCAGTTCCTGTTCGGCGCGGTCGACCGAGGCCTTGTCGTAGATCTTGGTCTCGCCCACGCCGATGTCGCGCAGGGCCTTGATCAGCATGTCCTTCTCGAATTCCTTGGTGCCGGTGAAGTCGACGGCGGCAATCGCCGGACGCTCCTCGACGAGCACGACCAGCACGCCGTTCTTTTCTTCGAGGCGGATGTCCTTGAAGAAGCCGGTGGCGTACAGCGCCTTGATCGCGGCGATGCTTTTTTCGTCGTTGAAGGTCTCGCCCACGCGCACCGGCAGGTAAGTGAACACGGTGCCGGCTTCGGTCCGCTGGATGCCTTCGATCCGGATGTCTTTCACGACGAAGGGTTCGACGGCGAGTACAGGGCCGGCGCACAGGGCCAGCACGGCCGCGCCGATCAGGCTGCGGCGAAGGAACGGCAGGGCAAAACGATCTTGTTGTGATTTCATTGGCTAATCTGGTCAGTCATTGGACAACGTCTATATTCTTGGCCCGTGCCGCGCAGCTGCGTCAAGCGCTACAGCCGCTGCGACAGGTCATTGAAGATGGCGAGCGCCATCAGCATGAACAGCAGGGCCACCCCCGCACGCTGTGCGAATGCGGTGATCCGCTCGGGCAGGGGGCGCCCGGTCAAAACTTCCAGCGAATAATACAGCAAATGGCCACCATCCAGCACTGGAATTGGTAACAGATTCATTACACCAAGACTCACGCTGACGACCGCGATGAAGCTCAAAAACGTCGCCAGGCCCAGGCGCGCGGTCTGGCCGGCATAGTCGGCGATCGCGATCGGGCCGGTGATGTTCTTCAGCGAGGCCTGTCCGGTGACGATCTTGCCGATCATCTTGAAGGTCAGGGCCGTCATTTCCCAGGTGCGGCGCACGCCCTTCTGCAGCGCCTCGACCGGTCCCGATTGCACGGTGACGCGTTCGATCGCGGGCGCCAGCTGGACCGCGGCAATGCCCTGCCCTTTCGGGTCGCGTTCCGGCGTGAGCGGCAGCGCCAGGGTCTGTTCGCCGCGGCGCACCTGCAGCTGCATGACCCGGCCCGGAGCGGCGCGCACGGCCTGCACGAAATCGGCCGCATGCGCGAAGGGCTTGCCGTCGGCGCCCAGCACCACGTCGCCCGGCAGGAGGCCGGCGCGCGCGCCGGCGCCGCCATCGACCGCCTTGCCGACCACCGGCATGCCGATCCAGACACCCAGCCCGAGCGCGGCCATGACGTCGCCCTCGGGATCGGTCTTGGCAATCACAGTGTCCGGGATGGTGGCGGCGTAGTTGCCGCCGTTGGCGGCGCGCACGTCGAAGCGCGCCGCGCCCTTGTCGATGGCCAGGCCCAGCACCTTCCAGCGCAAATCGCCCCAGGAGGCGACCTGCTCGCCGTTGACGGCAACGATGCTGTCGCCGCCGCGCAGGCCGGCCACATACGCCGGGGTATTCTCGGCCATTGGACGCAGCCTGGTGGCCGGCTCCTCGGTGCCATGCACGAACAGCGCGGCGAACAGCGCAATGGCGAGCAGGAAGTTGGCGATGGGACCGGCCGCGACGATGGCGATGCGTTTCCAGACGTTCTGGCGCATGAAGTCGCGTGCGCTCTCCTTCTCGTCTTTCGGCGCGGTGGCCGGGTCGCGGCTGTCGAGCATTTGCACGTAGCCGCCCAGCGGCAGCGCCGACACGGCCCATTCGGTCTGGTCGGGTCCGAAACGGCGCGACCACACGACCTTGCCCATGCCGAGCGAAAAGCGCAGCACCTTGACGCCGCAGGCGCGCGCCACCCAGTAGTGGCCGAGCTCGTGGAAGATGATGAGGGGTCCGAGCGCCAGCAAAAAGGCGACTGCGGTGTAGAGGAAGTTCATGTCGGGTCTCGTGCCTTGGTGAGGCTAGCGTGCCATGCCGGCGACGAGCTGCCCGGCGGCGCGGCGCGCCAGCGCATCCTGCGCCATCACCGCCGCCACGTCAATGGCATCGCCATGCGGGTTCTCGTCCATTACGCGGCGCACGACGCGGTCGATGTCGCGAAACCCGATGCGCCGCTCGAGGAAGGCTTCGACCGCGATCTCGTTGGCGGCATTCAGCAGGGCCGGCGCGGTGCCGCCCGCGCGCAGGGCGTCGAAAGCGAGCGCCAGGCAGGGGAAGCGATCGAAATCGGGCTTGTGGAACTGCAGCGCGCCCATGCTGGTCAGGTCGAGCTGGGCGACGCCGGAATCGATGCGCTCGGGATAGGCCAGCGCGTGCGCGATCGGGGTGCGCATGTCGGGGTTGCCGAGCTGGGCCAGCACCGAGCCGTCGAGGTAGGAGACCATCGAGTGGATCACGCTTTGCGGGTGGATCACGACCTCGATCAGGTCGGCCGGTGCGCCGAACAGCCAGTGCGCCTCAATCACTTCCAGGCCCTTGTTCATCATGGTCGCGGAGTCGACCGAAATCTTGCGGCCCATCGACCAGTTCGGGTGCTTGCAGGCCTCATCCGGCGTCACGTCTTCCAGGGTCTCGACGGCGCGCGTCAGGAAAGGACCGCCGGACGCGGTCAGCAAGATTTTGGCGACGCCGGCGGTTCGCGGGTCGCGCGCGTAATTGCTCGGGAGCGACTGGAAGATGGCGTTGTGCTCGCTGTCGATCGGCAGCAGGGTCGCCTTGTGTTCGAGCACGGCGTCCATGAAGAGCTGGCCCGACATCACCAGCGCTTCCTTGTTCGCCAGCAGGATTTTCTTGCCGGCGCGCGCGGCCGCCAGGGCCGGCGCCAGGCCGGCGGCGCCGACGATGGCGGCCATGACGGTGTCGGTGTCGGGACTGGAAGCGATCTCGCACAGGGCCGCTTCGCCATGGCTGATGTCGATCGGCAGGCCGGCCAGCAGGCGCGCCAGTTCAGCCGCCGCTTCGGCAGTGCCGACGACGGCGCGTTGCGGGCGGAATTGGCGGCACTGGTTTGCCAGCTTGTCGACGCGGCTGTGCGCGCTCAGCGCATACACGGCGTACTGCTCGGGATGACGCGCGAGCACGTCGAGGGTCGAGACGCCGATGGAGCCGGTGGCGCCCAAAATCGTAATGCGTTGCATGTAAAACTCCTTACAGCCAGGCGCCAACCAGCGCCGCCAGCGGCAACACCGGCACCAGGGCGTCGATCCGGTCGAGCACCCCGCCATGGCCCGGCAGCAGGTTGCTGCTGTCTTTCATGCCGGCGCGGCGCTTGAGCTGGGATTCGAACAGGTCGCCAACCACACTGGCGGCGACGATCAGGATCAGGGTCAGGTAGGTGACAGCCCAGCCGAGGCTGGCCTGCACGCGTACCGGGAAGGTGTCGGCAAGCGGCTCGCCGCCGAACAGGATCACCAGCGTGGAAATGAGGATAACGGCCATGGCGCCGCCGTACACGCCTTCCCAGGATTTATTCGGAGAGATCGATGGGGCCAGTTTACGCTTGCCGAAGGCCTTGCCCGAGAAATAGGCGAAGACGTCGGCGCACCAGACGATGGCCAGCACCGACAGCAGGTAGAGCGGCGAGTAGGCATACAGCGTGACGATGGCGGCGAAGCAGCCCACCAGCGACACCGCATAGGTCAGGCTGAGCAGCGTATTGCCGACGCTGTCCAGGGGCGGCAGGCCGGTTTTCAGGGAAGGCACGAAGCGCAGCAGCCAGACCATGATGCTGATCACGAACCAGAAGCTGCGGCTGGCGCTGGTGTCGGCCAGGAAGAAGGTCCAGGCGAAAGCCGCCGTCCAGAACACGGCGACGATGACGGCCTTGTTCGAGGTCGGGTTAAACAGGCGGAACGTCTCCCAGACCGCCGCCCCGAAGAAGGCGACCGCGACTACCGCGAAGGCTGTGTGATTGTTGGAATACAGGACAGGCAGGAGCACTGCCAGCAGCACGAGCGCGGTGACGATCCGGGTTTTCAGCATCAGCTTGTCTTGTTCTCTTTATTCGCTACTTGTTCGCCGGTGCGGCCGAAGCGGCGCTCGCGGTTCTGGTAGGACGCGATGGCCGCGTCCAGCGACTCGACCGAAAAGTCGGGCCAGTAGGTATCGGTGAAATACAGCTCGGAATAGGCCAGCTGCCACAGCAGGAAGTTGGAGATGCGCTCTTCGCCGCCGGTGCGGATGAACAGGTCGGGCTCGGGTGCATAGGCCATCGCCAGGTGCGGCGCCAGCATGTCTTCGGTAAATTCCGCCTGGCCCGGATGGGCCGCGACCATCTTGCCGGTGGCCTGCATGATGTCCCAGCGGCCGCCGTAGTTGGCGCAGACGGTGACGGTCAGGCGGGTATTGCCGGCGGTGCGGCGCTCGGCGTTGGCGATCATCTCGCGCAGCTTGGCGTCGAAGCGCGACAGGTCGCCGACCACTTTCAGGCGGATGTTATTCGCATGCATCTTCGAGACTTCGCGCTCGAGCGCGGTCACGAACAGGCGCATCAGCAGCGACACTTCCTCTTCCGGGCGGCGCCAGTTTTCCGACGAGAACGCGAACAGGGTCAGGTATTCGACCCCGCGCCGCACGCAGGCCTCGACCACGCCACGCACGGCTTCGACGCCCTTGACGTGGCCGGCAACGCGCGGCAACAGGCGCTTCGTTGCCCAACGGCCATTACCGTCCATGATGACGGCGATATGGCGCGGAACGGCCGGCACTTCGGGAACTACAGTCGTGGAACTCTTGAAGATCATAAATCCATTGCCATGACGGCGAATACGGAATAAAAAAAAGTGGCGCGCCCGGCAATCCATGGGCGCGCCAGCATATTACACGGTCAGGACTTCTTTTTCTTTTTCCGCAACCATCTTGTCGATGTCGATGACGAACTTGTCGGTCAGCTTCTGGATCTCGTCCGAGGAGCGGCGCTCGTCGTCTTCCGATGCCGACTTGTCCTTGACCATCTTCTTGAGCTGCTCGTTGGCGTCGCGGCGGATGTTGCGCACGGCAATCTTTGCGTCTTCGGCTTCCGACTTGACCAGCTTGACCATTTCCTTGCGGCGCTCTTCGGTCAGGGCCGGGGTCGGCACACGGACCAGCTCGCCAAAGGTCGACGGGTTCAGGCCGAGGTCGGAGTCGCGGATCGCTTTTTCGATCGTGCTCAGCATCTTCTTTTCGTAAGGCTGCACGCCGATGGTGCGGGCGTCGATCAGGGTGACGTTGGCGACCCCGGTCAGCGGCGTCGGCGAGCCGTAGTAGTCGACCATGATGTGGTCGAGGATGCCGGTGTGGGCGCGGCCGGTGCGCACCTTGGCCAGGTCGGCGCGCAAGGTTTCGATCGACTTGGTCATGCGCTCTTGCGCATTCTTCTTCACGTCAGCTAAGGACATGCTGCTCTCCTGTTATGGGGTAGTAAGTATTGGTAGGGTGAACTGCTCAGACGTGGACCAGGGTGCCTTCGTCCTCGCCCATGATCACGCGCATCAGGGCGCCCGGCTTGACGATCGAAAACACCTTGATCGGCAGCTTCTGGTCGCGGCACAGGGCGAACGCGGTGGCGTCCATCACCTGCAGCTGCTTCGAGATCGCTTCGTCGAAGGAAATCGTCTCATAACGGGTGGCGGTCGGATCCTTTTGCGGATCGGCAGTATAGACGCCATCGACCTTGGTGGCCTTCAGCACGATCTGCGCGCCCACTTCGGCGCCGCGCAGGGCGGCCGCGGTATCGGTGGTGAAGAAGGGGTTGCCGGTGCCGGCGGCAAAGACGACGACCTTGCCCTCTTCCAGGTATTGCAGCGCTTTCGGGCGCACGTAGGGCTCGACCACCTGGTCGATGCCGATGGCCGACATCACGCGTGCGGTGATGCCGACGTGGCGCATGGCGTCGGCCAGGGCCAGCGCGTTCATGACGGTGGCCAGCATGCCCATGTAGTCGGCGGTAGCGCGGTCCATGCCCTGCGCACCCGGCGCCACGCCGCGGAAGATGTTGCCGCCGCCAATCACGATCGCCACCTCGACACCTGCCTTTGCCACTTCGGCGACGTCTGCGACCATGCGGTCGATGGTGACGCGGTTGATGCCGAACTGGTCGTCGCCCATCAGTGCTTCGCCAGACAGTTTAAGCAGGACTCGTTTGTAGGCTGGTTTTGTCATGATGAAGCGCTCTCCTGTGTGTTTGTTTCGAATTCGGGTCTGGCCGGCGGTTTGCACCTGGCCTCATCTGCCAATGTACAGATGGTGGCGAAACTGGCGCGCACGGCGTACGGCGCGCGCGCCTGCCGTAAACGAGCAGGTTAAAAAAACGGGCCTCTCGGCCCGCTTTCACATTACTGCTTGTTGGCAGCCATCTGCGCCGCAACTTCTGCTGCGAAGTCGTCGACCTTCTTCTCGATGCCCTCGCCCACGACGTACATCGTGAAGCCCTTCACCGTGGTGTTGGCGGCTTTCAGCATCTGCTCGATCGACTGCTTGTCGTTCTTGACGAAGGTCTGGTTCAGCAGCGACACTTCTTTCAGATACTTCTGGACCGAACCTTCGAGGCGCTTGGCCAGGATTTCCGGCGACTGGGCCGGCTTGCCTGCGGCAGCAGCCGCGTCGGCATCTTCCTGGGCCTTGAGCTGGGCGACCGAACGCTCTTTCTCGATCAGTTCGGCAGGCACGCCTTCCGACGACAGGGCGACCGGCTTCATCGCGGCGATGTGCATCGCGACGTCCTTGCCGACTTGCTCGTCCGCACCGTCGTAGTCGACGATGACGCCGATACGGCTGCCGTGCAGGTAGGAAGCGAGCTTGCCCGTGGTCTCGAAGCGCTGGAAGCGGCGCACGGTCATATTTTCACCGATTTTGCCGATCAGTGCCGAACGCAGCGCGTCGAAGGTCTGGCCGCCGACATCGAGGTTGGACAGGGCGGCGACGTCGGCAGGGTTCTGCTCGGCGACCAGCTTGGCTGCCAGGTTGGCCATGGCCATGAATTCGTCGTTCTTGGCGACGAAGTCGGTTTCGCTGTTGATTTCGACCAGCGCGCCGATGTTGCCGGCGATGTAGCTGGCGACCACGCCTTCGGCGGTCACGCGTGCCGAGGCTTTCGATGCCTTGCCGCCCAGCTTGACGCGCAGGATCTCTTCGGCACGGCCCATGTCGCCTTCGGCTTCGGTCAGGGCCTTCTTGCATTCCATCATCGGCGCATCGGTCTTCGCGCGCAGTTCACCAACCATCGCTGCAGTAATAGCTGCCATGTTTCTCTCCTAAATATGTTCAACAGGGTACGAACGCCACAGGGCACTCGCACGATATGTAAATGGAATTGCCGGGCTTAAAAAAAGGGGTGCTCAGCTATGGCTCGGCACCCCTCTTTTGTCGCAGCGGACCGCGGTCCGCCTGTCGATTACGCCTGCTCGGAGACTTCGACGAAGTCGTCGCCGCCGGCCTTGACCATCTCGGCCACTTCGTTGGTGGCGTTGGCACGGCCTTCCAGGATCGCATCGGCCACGCCGCGTGCGTACAGGGAAATGGCCTTCGACGAGTCGTCGTTACCCGGGATGACGTGGGTCACGCCTTCTGGCGAGTGGTTGGTATCGACGATGCCGATGACCGGGATGCCCAGCTTGCCGGCTTCGGTGATGGTGCCCTTGTGGTAGCCAACGTCGACGACGAAGATCGCGTCAGGCACGCCGCCCAGGTCCTTGATGCCGCCGATCGACTTCTGCAGCTTGACCATCTCGCGCTCGAACATCAGGCCTTCTTTTTTCGACAGCTTCTCGACCGAACCGTCTTCGATCTGGGCTTCCATTTCCTTCAGGCGCTTGATCGAGGTCTTGATGGTCTTGAAGTTGGTCAGCATGCCGCCGAGCCAACGCTGGTCGACGTAAGGCACGCCAGCGCGCTGGGCTTCAGCGGCGATGATGTCGCGCGCCTGGCGCTTGGTGCCGACCATCAGGATGGTGCCGCGGTTGGCCGAGATCTGCTTGATGGTTTTCATCGCATCCTGGTACATCGCCATGGTCTTTTCCAGGTTGATGATGTGGATTTTGTTGCGATGACCAAAGATGAACGGCGCCATCTTCGGGTTCCAGAAACGGGTCTGGTGACCGAAGTGAATACCGGCTTCCAGCATTTCGCGCATAGTAACGGACATGTAATTCTCCAGGGTTAAGTCTTGAATATCGGCCAGTCACCTCGAGGGCACCCTTGTTGGCCGATTTCGCGATTTGAATAAATAAAATGGATTACTTTTGACAACATTGCCGGACCTCAGCCCAAGCAACCCGAGATTCTAGCCGGATCCGTCCATTAATTCAAGCGTTCCCTCCTGCCATTCGATGTCCGCCCTCGGCAACTGGCGCACCGATCACTTATAATGAGAGGAATATTGCAACTGGCACCATTCTGCCCTGCGCGCACAAGCTTACAGAACCCATCTCTCTCATTGTCCTTCATTGCCCATGACCATCTCCATCAAAACTCCGGAAGAAATCGAAGGCATGCGCCTGGCTGGCCGCCTCGGTTCCGAAGTGCTCGACTACATCACGCCCTTCGTCAAGGCCGGCGTCACCACTGGCGAACTCGACCGCCTGTGCCATGAATACATGGTCAATGTGCAGGGCACCACGCCGGCTCCGCTGAACTACGCGCCGCCGGGCTATCCGCCCTTTCCGAAAGCGGTCTGCACCTCGCTCAACGACGTCATCTGCCACGGCATCCCGGGCGACAGGGTATTGAAAAACGGCGACGCGATGAACATCGACGTCACCATCATCACGAAGGATGGCTTCCACGGCGACAACAGCCGCATGTTCTTCATCGGCGAACCTTCGATCCTGGCGAAACGCCTGGCCGAGGTGACCTATGAGTGCATGTGGCTCGGCATCTCGAAAGTGAAACCGGGCGCCTTCCTGGGCGACATCGGCCATGCCATCCAGCAGCATGCCGAGAAAAACGGCTACAGCGTGGTGCGCGAGTTCTGTGGCCACGGCATCGGCCGCGTCTTCCACGAAGAGCCGCAGGTACTGCACTACGGCAAGCCGGGCACCCTGGAAAAACTCGAACCCGGCATGATCTTCACGATCGAGCCGATGATCAACGCCGGCCGCCGCGAGATCAAGGAGATGCCGGACGGCTGGACCATCAAGACCAAGGACCGCAGCCTGTCGGCCCAGTGGGAACACATGATCCTGGTGACCGACACCGGCTACGAGGTGCTGACCCTGTCCGCCGGCAGCCCGCCGCCGCCCGCCATCGTCCAGCAAAAGGACGCGGTTCCGGCATAAGGAGCGGCCGTGACCACTGCCCTGCCCGACCAGACCCGCGTGGCGCTCAAGGCCCGGCTCAAGGCCGAACGCCAGGTGCTGTTCCACGCTTTCCGCGACGACGGCAAGCCGGAAAAGCTGCTGCGCGGCCTGCGCCAGCTGGTCGACGACGTCCTGATCGAGGCCTGGCTGGCCGCTCGCCTGCCCGCCAATACCGCCCTGGTGGGCGTCGGCGGTTACGGGCGCGGCGAACTGTTTCCCTATTCCGACGTCGACCTGCTGGTGCTGCTGGGGGCGCCGCCGGACGCCATCACCCAGGCCAGGCTGGAAGGCCTGGTGCAGCTGCTGTGGGACCTCGGCCTCGAGATCGGGCACAGCATCCGCACGGTCGACGAGTGCATGATCGAGTCGGCCGCCGACATCACGGTGCAAACCAGTCTGCTGGAGGCGCGCCTGGTCAGCGGCGACGCCCAGCTCTTTGCGACCCTGCAGAAGCGCCACCATGAAGCGCTCGACCCGCGCGCCTTCTTCCAGGCCAAGACGGCCGAGATGCGGCTGCGCCATGCCAAGTACGAGTACACGGCGTTTGCCCTCGAGCCCAATTGCAAGGAAAGTCCGGGCGCGCTGCGCGACCTGCAGGTCATCCTGTGGGTCGCGAAAGCCGCCGGGCTGGCCAACTCCTGGGGCCAGTTCGCCACGCGCGAACTGGTCACGCACGAGGAAGCGCGCCAGCTGATGGAAAAGGAGCGCGCCTTCAAGGACATCCGCGTGCGCCTGCACCTGCACACCGGCCGCCGCGAAGACCGCCTGCTGTTCGACGTCCAGACCGCGATCGCGGAATCGTTCGGGCTCACGGACGGCCGCGGCGATGGGGCGCCCGAGGGCGCCCGGCGTGCGTCCGAATACCTGATGCAGCGTTATTACTGGGCCGCCAAGACGGTTACCCAGCTCAATACCCTCCTGCTGCAGAACATCGAGGCGCGCCTGTTCCCGCAACCGGCGGTGGCCGTTCCCATCAACGCCTGCTTCAACGACGTCAACGGTTTCATCGACATCGCCCACGACGATACCTTCGAGCGCAATCCCTCGGCGCTGCTCGAGATTTTCGTGGCCATGACCGAGCGCCCCGAGATCAAGGGCATGACCGCGCGCACCACCCGTGCGCTGTGGCATGCGCGCAGCCTGATCGACGACGCCTACCGCGCCGATCCGGGCAACCGCGCGCATTTCCTGCGCATCCTGAAGGCGCCGACCGGCCTGGTGCATGCGCTGCGGCGCATGAACGACATGGGGGTGCTGGGGCGTTACCTGCCGAACTTCCGCCGCATCGTCGGCCAGATGCAGCACGACCTGTTCCACGTGTACACGGTCGACCAGCACATCATGATGGTGGTGCGCAACCTGCGCCGCTTCACGATGAGCGAACATGCCCACGAATACCCGTTCTGCAGCGCCCTGATCGCCAATTTCCGCGACCGCTGGCTGCTCTACGTGGGGGCCCTGTTCCACGACATCGCCAAGGGCCGCGGCGGCGACCATTCCCAGCTCGGGCGCGAAGACGCCCTCGCCTTCTGCCTGGACCACGGCATGAGCGCGGCGGACACCGAGCTGGTCGTGTTCCTGGTCGAGCAGCACCTGACGATGTCGCAGGTCGCCCAGAAACAGGACCTGTCGGACCCGGACGTGATCCAGGCCTTTGCCGAGGTCGTGAAGGACGAGCGCCACCTGACCGCCCTCTACCTGCTGACCGTGGCCGACATCCGCGGCACCAGCCCGAAGGTGTGGAACGCCTGGAAAGCCAAGCTGCTCGAAGACCTGTACCGCATCACGCTGCGCGTGCTCGGGGGCGAGCCGCATTCGCCCGATCGCGAACTGCGCATGCGCCAGCAGGAAGCGCTGGCCACGCTGCGCCTGTTCGGCCTGCCGGCCGATGCCCACGAGGCCTTGTGGAACCAGCTCGACGTGGTGTATTTCCTGCGCCACGACGCTTCCGACATCGCCTGGCAGACGCGCTGCCTGCACGACCGTTTGAATAGCAGCAAGCCGGTGGTCAAGGCGCGCCTGGCACCGATCGGCGAAGGCCTGCAAGTGGCGGTCTACGTGAAGGACCAGCCCGACCTGTTCGCCCGCATCTGCAGTTATTTCGACCGCAAGAATTTCAGCATCCTCGACGCCAAGATCCACACCACGCGCGACGGCTACGCGCTCGACAGCTTCCTCGTCACCGAGGAAAACTTCGCCAACAACTACCGCGACATCATCAGCCTGATCGAGCACGAGTTGACCGGGCTGCTGCAGGCTCAGGCCCCGTTGCCCCCGGTCACGCGCGCGCGCCTGTCGCGCCTGTCGCGCCACTTCCCGTTCGCGCCCCAGGTCGAGCTGCGCCCCGACGAGCGGGGCAACTATTATGTGCTGTCGATCGGCGCCAACGACCGCACCGGTCTGCTGTATGCGATTGCCAGCGTACTGGCGCGCTACCGCATCAACGTGCACACCGCGAAGATCATGACCCTTGGCGAGCGTGTCGAGGACGTCTTCCTCGTCGACGGCGCCAGCCTGAACAACCCCCGCGTGCTGGTGCAGCTCGAAACCGAGCTGCTCGACGCGCTGGCAATCTGACTTGCCTGCATTTCGTATCCGACCCTACCTGACTGTTATCCATGACCGAACCGCTCCGCCTCTCCAAACGAATGTCCGAACTGGGCCTGTGCTCGCGCCGCGAGGCTGATGAATGGATCGCCCGCGGCTGGGTGCGCGTCGACGGCAAGGTCGTCTCCGAACTGGGCAGCAAGGTGCTGCCCGAGCAGCGCATCACGGTCGAGCGCCAGGCCGCGGCCGAGCAGTCGAAACGCGTCACCATCCTCATCAACAAGCCGATGGGCTATGTGTCGGGCCAGGCCGAGGACGGCTACACGCCGGCGGTGGCCCTGATCAAGCTGGAAAACCGCTGGCCGGAAGACCCGGCCCCCGAGCAGTTCCACCCGACCCAGCTGCGCTCGCTGGTGCCGGCGGGCCGCCTCGACATCGACTCGGTCGGCCTGCTGGTGCTGACCCAGGACGGGCGCGTGGCGAAAACCCTGATCGGCGAAACGACCTCGATCGACAAGGAATACCTGGTGCGGGTCGAGTACACCAAACCGGGCAAGCTGCCCGACAGCGACCTGAAAAAGCTGTGCCACGGCCTGTGGATGGACGGCAAACCGCTGCTGCCGGCCAAGGTGCGCTGGCAGAACGAGGACCAGCTCAGCTTCACCCTGCGCGAAGGCAAGAAGCGCCAGATCCGCCGCATGTGCGACATGGTCGGCCTGAAGGTCATCGGCCTGAAGCGCGTGCGCATCGGGCGCGTGAAACTGGGCGACCTGCCGGTCGGGCAGTGGCGTTACCTGGCGGCGGACGAGTCGTTCTGAGCGCCAGGGGACTTAGCCGGAATCGCCGGCCAGCTGCGCATCGCCATCTCCCCCACGCGCACTAATTTTTCACGTGTCGCGCCATCGCGGGCCAGGGTAGACATACCCTGGATCACGGCCATCGCCATCGCCGCCAGTCCTTCGGCATCGGTGTCGCCCGGCAGCTCCTTGCTGTCGATGGACTCCAGAATCTTCGCCCGCAAGCGCGCTTCGATCGCGCTCCGGATCGCGGCCAGCTCCAGCTTGACGTCGTCGGCCGCGGCCGAACAACTGATGACCGAGCTGGCAAGCAGGCAACCGGGCGGCGTGTCCTCCCCGGTAAAACCAATTGCAGCGGCATTGAACAGATCGCGCGCGGCCTGGCGTGCCGACGCGGCGCCGTCGATAATGGTGTCGGAGGTAACCGGCCCCGACATATATAGTCCGACAGCGTCGAGGAACAGCCTTTTCTTGTCTCCGAATGCCGAATAGATACTCGACGGTTTCACCCCCAGGGTGGTGGTGAGGTCGTTCAGGGAGGTGGCTTCGTAGCCGTGCTGCCAAAACAGGACCATCGCCTTGTGCAAGGCTTGATCGCGGTCGAAGGACAGGGGCCTGCCCTTTTTCTTGCTGGTCTGACTCATATTCTAGTGATCGTTAGGAAAATACTTGTATGCCTGGCTGGACTCGGCTATGATTTTCCTATCAATCACTCAGAAAGTAAAGATATGGCGATGGCAGACTATCGTACCCTTGGACGCTCCGGGCTTGTGGTCAGCCCTTTCTGCCTCGGCACCATGACCTTCGGCACCGCGCGCTGGGGTTCGGGCGAGCAGGATTCGCGGGCGGTCTTCGACGCCTACCTCGACACGGGCGGAAATTTCATCGATACCGCCGATGTGTATTCGAGTGGCCGCAGCGAGGAAATGCTGGGTAAATTCATGGAGGGTGCGTCACTACGCGAGCGCATCGTGTTGGCCACCAAATCCGGTTTTGCCGACGGTGAGGGTCCTCATGGCGGCGGCAATGGCGCCAAGCACATCCACCGCGCGCTCGAGGCATCTTTGCGCCGGCTGCAGACCGACTATATCGACCTGTACTGGGTTCACGTATGGGACTCGGTGACGCCGGCGGAAGAACTGCTGGAGACCATGACGACGCTGGTGCGCTCCGGGAAAATTCGCTATTGGGGCATTTCCAACACGCCAGCCTGGTACACCGCGAAGCTGGCGACCCTGGCGGCGGCACGCGGTGTTCCGGGCCCGATCGCCTTGCAATATTTTTATTCCCTGGTGAACCGCGATATCGAAAACGAGTTCATCCCCCTGGCGGCGGAATTCGGCATGGGCATCGTACCCTGGAGTCCGCTGGCCTTCGGCCTGCTCACGGGAAAATATGACCGGGCAAGTGTCGAGCGCGCCGGACCGCGCGCCGGTGGGTTGCCGCGCGGGGCGGCGCAGGAGAGCGATCAAAGGCCGCAGGACGACAAACGGCTCGATGGCGCCAACCCGTTTGGCGATTCTCTATTTACCGAACGAAACTGGACCATCCTCGACGCGCTCAAGATAGTTGCCGACGACACCGGATTGAGCCAGGCGCGGATTGCCTTGGCCTGGGTGACTTCCCGGCCCGGTGTGAGCTCGACTTTGCTGGGCGTCAGCCGCGTGGAACAACTCGCCGACAACCTGGCCGCACTGGACACGGTATTGTCACCGCAACATCATCAGGCCCTGGACGCCGTCAGCGCGACCGAGCAAGCCATGCTGTACAGCTTGTTTACGCCCCTGGTCCGGCAGCACGCCGTGTTCGGCGGCAGCTCGGTACGCCGTCTCATCGCCTGACATTTATCTCCCGCCCTTTCACGATTGCATCTTCCCTTGGCCTGAAGTAGCATGCACCGGCTTGCCGCCGGTCATGCATTGGCGGCGCCATATCAACAAGGGAGACAAATGAAAACGGAAATTCTACCGTACAGCCAGACCCGCTCATTCATGACGGTCTGGATGATCGAGTTGTGGGAGCGCTTCGGCTACTACGGCATGCAGGCGCTGATCGTCTACTTCATGGTCCAGCGCATGGGCTTCGACGACAGCCGCGCCAACCTGGTCTGGGGCGCCGCGGCGGCCCTGATCTACGTGGCGCCGGCGATCGGCGGCTGGATCGGCGACCAGGTGCTCGGCACCCGCCGCTGCATGGTGCTCGGCGCCGTCATCCTCTCGCTCGGCTACGCGCTGATGGCGATTCCGTCGACCGATACCTGGCACCTGTTCTCGGCCCTGGGCGTGATCGTGGTCGGCAACGGCCTGTTCAAGCCGAACACCGCCAACCTGGTGCGCAAGATCTATGAAGGCGACGATTCCAAGATCGACAGCGCCTTTACCATGTACTACATGGCCGTCAACGTCGGCTCGACCATCTCGATGCTGGCCACGCCCTGGATCAAGGACCACGTCAACGCCACCTACGGCAACGAGATCGGCTGGCACGCCGCCTATGCCTTCTGCAGCGTGGGCCTGATGATCGGCCTGATGACCCTGATGCTGATGCGCGCGAGCATCCGCCACGTCGGCTCGACCCCGGACGAAAAGCCGCTCGACATGGGCAAGCTGGCGATGGTGCTGGCCGGCGGCGTGGTCGCGGTCGGCCTGTCGGCCGTGATCCTGCAGTACCAGAGCCTGGCGCGCATCTTCGTCTACCTGGCCGGCGTCGTGGTGCTCGGCATCTTCGCGCACCTGATCAGGAAGAGCGAGCCGAGCGAACGCGCCGGCCTGATCGCGGCCCTGGTGCTGACGCTGCAGACGGTCTTCTTCTTCATCTTCTACCAGCAGATGTCGACCTCGCTGTCGCTGTTCGCCCTGCGTAACGTCGACCTCAATTTCGTCGTGTTCGGCAGCCAGCTGTGGACCTGGTCCCCGGCCCAGTTCCAGGCGCTGAATGCGATCTGGATCATGCTGCTCTCCCCGGTGCTGGCCTGGATGTACACCCGCGCCGGCCGCAGCGGCAACGACCTGTCGATCGCCGGCAAGTTCGCGCTCGGGTTCGCGGTGGTCGCCGCCGGCTTCTTCACCTATGGCTTCGCCGACAAGTTCGCCGTCAACGGCCTGACCTCGTCGTGGATCATGATCGCCGGCTACGGCCTGTATTCGCTGGGCGAGCTGCTGGTCTCCGGCCTCGGCCTGGCGATGGTGGCGCGCTACGTGCCGGCGCGCATGGGCGGCTTCATGATGGGCGCCTATTTCGTGGCCTCCGGCATCTCGCAATACCTGGGCGGCGTGGTGGCCAACTATGCCAGCGTCCCGCAAGGCATGACCGATCCGCTGCAGACGCTGCCGATCTACACCAGCCTGTTCAACAAGCTGGGCATCGCCGCCGTCCTCTGCACGCTGATCGCGCTGGCCGTGCTGCCGCTGATGCGCAAGCTGACCGCAACGCACCACGCGCACCAGTAATCGTTCAGGCGTAAAAAAAGCACAAGGTCCGGTTCGCCGGCCTTGTGCTTTTTTTATGGGCGGGTAGTCAGCGGCGCGCGGCCACCAGCGCCAGCAGCGTGTCCGGATTGACCGGCTTGACCAGGTAGTGGTCGAAGCCGGCCGCCTCGGCCCGGGCGCGGTCGTCGGCCTGGCCATAGCCGGACAGGGCGATGGACACCGGTGTCCTGGCCTCGGCGCGCAGGCGGCGCACCACTTCCAGGCCGTCCATGCCGGGCAGGCCGATGTCGCAGACGACGACGTCGAACTCGTTCGATAACAGGGCGTCGAGGCCGCTGCAGCCGTCGTGCGCCAGGCTGACCTCGTGCCCTTCCATGTCGAGAAAGGCCTTCAGGGCCTCGGCGGCGTCAATGTTGTCCTCGATGATGAGGACCCGGCAGGGAGCGCTGCCGGCATGCGTCGCAGCGGGAGGAGGCGCGGCTTGCGGCAAGTCGCAGCCGGGCAGGCGCAGGATGAAGCGGCTGCCCTGCCCGACCCCGGGGCTCTCGGCCCGGATCGTCCCGCCATGCATGGCGACCAGGTTGCGCACCACGTTCAGGCCCACGCCCAGGCCGCCTTCCGAGCGCGCCAGCGAGCGCGGACCCTGGGTAAACAGGTCGAAGATATGCGGCAGGACTTCGGGCCCGATGCCGGTGCCGTTGTCGGCCACGGTTGCCACGACCTCGTCGCCCTCCGCGACCACGTCGAGGGTGATCGTGCCGCCGTCGCCCGTGTATTTCGAGGCGTTGCCGAGCAGGTTGGTAAATACCTGGGCCAGCCGCACCCGGTCGCCACGGGCGCCGAGCGTGGCCGGCGGCAGCCGTACTTCGAGCTGCTGGCCGCGTTCGCGCACGCGCGGCAGCACGGTTTCGACGGCCTGGTCGATGATCTCGGGCAGGGCCAGCGGCTCGCGCTGGATCGTGATCTTGCCGCTGCTGATGCGCGCCGCGTCGAGCAGGTCGTCGAGCAGCCTGGCCATGTGGTCGACCTGGCGGCGGATGACTTTCGAGAAATTCAAGACCTCGGGCGAGGCGTTGACCGAGCGCTCGATCAGCATCGACGACATGCTGATCGGCACCAGGGGATTGCGCAGCTCGTGGGCCAGCATGGCGAGGAATTCGTTCTGGCGCCGGTTGACTGCCTCGGCCTCGTCGCGCAGGCTTTGCTCGTTGATGGCCGCCAGCACCAGATGCTCGTTGGCCTCGCGCAGGCGCTTCACGCTGCGTTCGAGCTCTTCCTTGTCGCGCAGGGCCGTCTGTTGCCGCGCGACCTCGTCTTCGAGGCAGGCGATGTGGCGCAGCAGCGCGCCGGTATAGGCGTCGGGCTGAGCTAGGCCCGGATCGGGGGAACGCTGCATCGAGCCTGGTTCTTTGTCATGAAACATTCCCCATTCTCCTCATTTGGACAGGAAGTCCCGTGCCGAGCCGCCGTTCAGGACGCCGGATACTTCGGTGGGCAGTTCATCCACCTCGAGTCCTTCGTCCGTGATGCGGTAGGCGCGCAGGTCGGTGCTGTGGGCACTGCCGCGCACCTTCACCACCGACATGAACTTGTGCAGCCTGCCGTCCACCTCGGCGTAGCGCAGGGCCACGATCGCGTCGGTCAGGTAGGCGATGTTGTCCTGGCAGAAAGTCAGCCCGGTGAATACATCGTCGTGACCGATGGTGACGATGGCGCTGACATCGAGCTTGGCCACCGTCGACAGCATGCGAAACACCGCCAGGCGAAAATCGGCGCGGGATTCGGTCGCCATATACAGCCCGAACTCGGACAGGGAATCGATCACGAGACGCCTGGCGCCGGTGCGCTGCAAGGTGGTCACCAGTTCGTCGATCAGTTCGTCGACGGTCAGGTCGAGCAGGCGGCTCTCCAACACGGTCACGGCGCCGCGTTGCACCATTTCGGCCAGCTCGGCGTTGCGCAAGCGTGGCGTGCCCTTCTCGAAATACACCGCGACGCCCTGTTCGCCCAGGCGGTCGCCCTCTTGCAGGAAGCGCGTGGCGATGATGGTCTTGCCGGCGCCCGACGGCCCGGCGATGAGCATGGTATGCCCTTGCGGCAGCCCGCCGAGCATCAGCGCGTCGATCCCCGGCACGCCGGTCGAGATGCGCCGCGCTTCACGGTCGACCGGGACACCCGGCAGGCGGTCGTCGGCGAGTGCCGGCAGGATGCGCGGATAGATGCGCAGGCCGTCGCCCGTGATGCGCAGGTTGTGCGAGCCGGTCAGGTGCGCGCATCCGCGCATCTTCAGGACGCGCAGCTTGCGCACGACCGTGCTGTGCTCCTGCACCTGGCCGAGTGAAATCAGGCCGTCGGCCACCGTCATGATCGGATTGGCTTCGGGGTCGGCATTGCCGTACTCGCCGATCAGGAAAGTCGTGGCCTGCCAGCTCGTCATGCGCGTGCCCAGCTCCTGGATGAAGTACTGGAGGTCGACCACGCCTTCGTTGCCGGGCTTGGCCGTCTGCACGACCGAGCGGAACGAATCGACGAACACCAGCGAGGGTGCGAAATCTTCGATTTCCGCCATGATCCGTTCGAGCACGCCGGAAAAATCCCCGCTGCGCAGGCTGTCGCTCAGGTTCACATAGCGGATCGCGGGACCGACCTTGTCGAGGTCGAAGAAGGTGAACTGCTGCTGGTAACGCAGCATTTTCAGTGGCGGCTCGCCGAGCACGGTAAAGAACAGCGCGCGCCGCTCGGGCGTGGCCAAGGCGAACATGATCTGGTGCGCGAGCGTGGTCTTGCCGCTGCCCGGCGGGCCGGCGACGAGGTTGAAAGAAAACTCCGGAAGGCCTCCGCCCAGGAGCGTGTCCAGTCCTGGCACCCCGGTGTTCAAAAGACCCAAGGATACTTTATCGGTCATCTACATCTACTCCTGTCATTGCCTGTGCCCGTCCGACGTCATCGAGTACGACGTGCAACAGCTGTTTCGTCAGCGCGTCGCCGATCAAAGTTCCCAGCAGCGTGGTGAAAGTGGCGAGCAATTCGTCATTGGTGGCTGGCGCTCGCTCGGGTCCGACGTCGGTCAGGGTCTTGCTCAAGGCGATGAACAGGTCCGACATGGGACGGGCGCCATCGCCCGTGCCCAGGCGTTCGGCGCGCACATTGGTCAGGCGCAGTGCCCGTCCGACCAGCGCGCAAAACCCGCTTTCGCCGATCAGGGGTGTCAGTTGCACGCTCATCAGCAGCCAGGGCTGCACGAGCGAGGCAACGGCGGCAGTCTCTGCGGCCGTTGCTACTGCCTTGCTGGGCTTGTTCGTCGGCCCGGCGTCATTCGGCGACCGTGGCCGCTGGCCTTCTGTATGATCCATGCTCGCTGTTAGGCTCTGGTGTGTTATGTGGCCTGCCTGCCTGCTGGCCGACTGATCCCTGATTATAAAGCCAGGATGAATGATTATTACCAAACAAATATGCGATGTGAGCAAAAAGTTATCAGGTCGGCTGCATTGTTAAAAGTTATTGGCCGCGTGTATCCCCTGCGACATAATGTCGGACAGCCAATGCTTGTTTTAGCCATGAGGATAGGAACATGATGCAATTGAAGTTCGGGACAGTCTTGTGCCTCGCGGGGCTGGTCGCCGCCGGCAGCGCCCTGGCCGCCGGGCAGGCCGCGGCCGGCAGTGGAGCGTCCGCCAAGGCCGCTGTGCGCGCCGCGCCGGCCGGCTCCGCGTCCGCCGACCGGCGCTTCGCCGCGATCCACGCGGCCGAGTGGCGCTGGCGCGTGGAGCAGCGCCTGGCCAGCGACGAAGCGACCCGCGGCCGAGTGCGTCCCGAACTGCCGCGCGTCGACGCCACTACCCAGGCCATCCGCCTGGCCTACTGGCAGGACGTGCTGCGCCGCCTCGACGCGATCGACCCGAAAGCGCTGTCGAGCGCCGAGCGTATCAATTACCAGGTCTACCGCGCCCAGATCGCCGCCTTTGCCGAAGACCTGCGCTTCCGCGAATTCGAAGCCCCGGTGAATGCCGACAGCGCCTTCTGGACCGACGTCACCTATGGCGCACGCCAGCCCTTCTCGACCATCGAGGACTACCGGAACTACATCGGGCAGCTGGGCAGCCTGCCGCGCCATTTCGGCGAGCAGCTCGCCAACATGCGCGCCGGCCTGGCGCGCGGCTTCACGCCGCCGAAAGTCACCCTGAGCGGGCGCGACGCCGCCCTGGCCTCGGTGGCCGGCGCCAAACCCGAAGACACGGTCTTCTACACGCCCTTCAAGACGATGCCGGCCGCGATCGGGGCCGCCGACCAGGCGGCGCTGCGCGCCCAGGCCCTGGCTGCGATCCGCGACGGGGTCCAGCCGGCCTACTCAAGCGTCCTGGCCTTCATGCGCGACGAGTACATGCCGAAGGCGCGCACCACGCTGGCTGCCGAAAGCCTGCCGGACGGCCGCGCCTACTATGCCTCGAAAATCCTCGAGTACACGACGACGAGCATGAGCGCCGACGAGATTCACCGCATCGGCCTGGCCGAAATGGCGAAGATCCGCGCCGAAATGGCGGTCACCATCGCGCAAACCGGTTTCAAGGGCGACCTGCCCGCCTTTTTGCAGTTCCTCCGTACCGACCCGCGCTTTTACGCAAAGACGCCGGAAGAACTCCTGATGCGCGCGGCCTGGACCGCGAAAAAATTCGACGCCAAGGCCAGCCAGTATTTCGGCTACCTGCCGCGCCAGCGCTTCGCGATCCGCCCGGTACCCGACGACCAGGCGCCGTATTACACCGCCGGCCGCGGCGGCCCCGGCGCCTACCTGGTCAACACCTATAACCTGCCCGCGCGCGGCCTCTACAGCCTGCCGGCGCTGACCCTGCACGAGTCGGCCCCGGGCCACGCCTTCCAGATGCCGATCGCGCTCGAGCAAAAAGGCGTGCCGCCCTTCCGCCGCGCCTACATTTCGGCCTTCGGCGAAGGCTGGGCACTGTACACCGAGCGCCTCGGCGTCGAGATGGGCATCTACGAGACGCCCTATGAAATCTTCGGCATGCTGAGCTACCAGGCCTGGCGCGCCTCGCGCCTGGTGGTCGACACCGGCGTCCACGCCAAGGGCTGGACCCGCGAGCAGGCGCAAGCCTACCTGCGCGAGAACACGGCCCTGTCGAACCACGAAGTCGAAACCGAAGTCGACCGCTACATCTCCTGGCCCGGCCAGGCCCTGTCGTATTACCTGGGGCAGATGGCGATCATGGAAGCGCGCGCCAAAGCGGAAAAAGCGCTGGGACCGAAATTCGACATCCGCCACTTCCACGACACCGTGCTGCAACTTGGATCGGTGCCGCTGCCGGTGCTGGCAGCGCGGATTGACAGGTTCATCGCGGAAGGCGGGCCGGATCCGTATCCGAAATAAGAACGGCCGAAAGCGGGCCTGCCCGCGCCAGGCAGTTCCCGCTGGCCTACCTCTTCGGTGTCAGCATCAGGAGCCGGCCGCGCGCACCGTCCTCCAGAAGCCATAGCGCGCCGTCCGGTCCGGTGCGAACGGCGCGGATGCGTTCGCCCATGTCCCAATGGTCCACCTTGCTCGCGGTCTCGCCGTCGAGGGCGATGCGGTCTAGCGATTTGCCCGAGAGACCGGTAATGAAGAGGGAATTTTTCCACTTCGGGAACAGGTCTGCATCGTAGTAGGCGAGACCGCCTGGTGAAATGGCCGGATCCCAGGACACTTTCGGGGCTTCGAAGCCGTCGCCAGGGGCGTGGTCGGGGATGTCCCGGCCATCATAGTGGCTGCCATTCGATGCTTTCGGCCAGCCATAGTTGAGGCCTGGCTTGATCAGGTTGATCTCGTCGCCGTGGCGCGGTCCCATCTCCATTTCCCACAGGCGCCCCTGTCTGTCGAAGGCCATGCCCAGCAAATTGCGATGGCCATACGTCCAGACGGCTGCATGGAAGCCCTTGGCCGCGAGCGGGTTGCCGGCGGCTGGCGTGCCGTCGAGGTTCAGGCGCAGCACCTTGCCGAGCGTTGACCGAGGGTCCTGCGCCGGATCGAAAAGCTGGCGGTCGCCACTGGTGAAGAAGAGATACTTGCCATCCGGCGAGAAGCCAATACGGCCCGAATAGTGCCCGCCAGTCGATGCATCCTGGCTGCGGAAAATGACCCTCGTACCCTTGAGCGTGGCGCCTGCCTGATCCAGTGTTGCAGTGGCGAGCACGACCCGGGTGTCGGCACCGGAACCCGCTTCGGAGTAGCTGAGGTAGAGTAGCTTGCTGGCCGCGAAATCGGGAGCAGGTACGATGTCCATCAGCGCGCCCTGGCCCTTGCTGCTGACGGCAGGCGTGCCGGACACTGTCCGCCTGGTACCGGTTGCGGGATCGAACAGGATCATCGTCCCCTCCTTCTGCGTGACCAGCACATTGCCGTTGGGCAGGAATGCCATGGCCCATGGACTCTTGAATGTGCCAACCGGCTTGACGTCGAAAGGCAGGCCCCCGGTCGCGGTTGCGCTGGCCGGCGCGTTTGCGGCCACCGGAGCAGCGGCGAACGCTAGCAGGGTGAGCGAGAAAGTGGTGGTAAGGCCGAGCATGCTCAAATTCATGTTTTCCAGATCTCCATTCGCAGATTGATGCCAGGTTATTCAGTCCAAAGGTATGCCGATGTGCGCCGGGTCAGCACGCAAATCCCTCCAGTACCATCACGTCGACGGCACCGAACCTTCCAATTCGCCGTGCGCCGGGCATTTACGTCAGACCATGCGCCCCCGCCGCCCACCCGCCGTGAAGTATGTGTCGGCGCTATTGGTCCAAAGGGGCGGTACGAAGTGTAGAGCAAAACTCACATTGCGGACGTTACGCTGGTCGCGGCCGGCTCGTGCTGCGACTTGGAGCGCCCAACAAGACCCGTTCCTTATCATTATGGCACTGTACACTGAGCTATTCTGAATGTCTGCGCTCGGCCAGGAGCGGACGTCCAATTTTTGTGTGCCACACTTACCTCATGCTCCCAAAGCGAACAAAATCACATCTCGCTGCCCAGCTAGGAAGATTCGTTCAGCAGTACGGGCGCAAAGCTACGAAGGGCTGGGACCCGAACGACCGTAGCTACGACCGTAAGCTTGAAGAAAAAATTAAACGGCTGTCGCCTGAAGATCTGTCGGATTTGCTATCTGGCGAAGATGTCGAGCCCGTTCAGCCGCATTCAAAGCCAACGAAAGAAACCGATAACTGATCGCTTATGGATGTCCGCTTCGGATCGTAAGCGGACGCTACAATAGGTCTGCTATCGGCCAGGAGCGGACCTTAAAATAGGGGCTGTAGTCACGCGACTTGATATGAATAACCGACAACTATTGGAGAAGTGGAACTTCCCACATCTGATGCATGGTGGCGTAACGCTCGTTGCAAGGCAGGACGCTGAGAATTGCTTGCGGCAGATCATGGAACGGCAATGCCGCTTACACGGATACGAGGGCTTCACCATGCACAGCGATGGGCAGATTCAGCCAGACTTGAATGGAGTGCCAGTTGGTCTTGGAACGATCTGCCACCGTTTTCTACGATGTTGGGAGAGTTGCTCGATTCGCCTGCTGAGGTAACGCATTTCGAGTTTGTGTTCTCAGACGCTACCTGAGCCCTGACAGGACGGAAGGTGATGACCGTCCGCTCTGGGTCGGTTGCAGACGTATGATGTAGGTCTGCAACCGGCCAGAAGCCGATGTTCCTCAATAGGCCAAAGCGTTCCTATTTCCAAAGCAGAAAATTGATGAATCCAGAACAAGCTCCATTTTCCCTCCGCCACCCCTACTTGCTTGTCGGATCCTGTGCATTAGCCATCCTGAGTATGGTTATGTCGTTAGTCTTTTTTTTCCATGCTGGATGTGCTGGTGATGTTAAAGCAATGGCACTGGGCGACGTCAAACGAGCAATGCAGCTAAACGACTACGCCATGATGACGGCCCTAGTTAGTGCAAGTTTGAGTGGGGTGGCAGTTTGTCAGACTTCGAAATCAGTCCACCGTACGGTTCTCGCGGGTGCTCTTGCATTCTTCGTATTGGTAGGTCTGTCGATCACTGGCACGCAGCTTCAGATTCAAGGTGTGCAATCCTGCTTTGGCTGATCCTTCCGTATATTACTGCTGGGCGCGCAAAGGTCCGCTTTGGGTCGTAAGCGGACGCTACAATACGTCCGCTATCGGCCATGAGCGGTCAGTGCAGAGGGTCTTTTTCTCTACTAGGCACCGAATTAAACAAAGAGAAAATTGATGCGTACATGTTCGCAAAATAGAGTCCTAGTTGTGCTTTCCCGCCTACTTGGAGGCCTCCTTGCCTCAGCGTTGCTGTCATCTTGCTCGCTTTCCACCACTGTCATACTTGCAAATGCAACTAGCCGTAGCGTCACTGTCGCCTTTGAAGATAATGTTCAGAAAACTGCAGAGGTAACTATTTCTCCTCGCGCTACCGTCGAGATCCCGCGTCTCCTAGCTATGCAGTTTTCGATCCGAACCAAAGAATCGGTATCGAGTTATAAACGTGCGAGCGTTCCGGAGGACTATGTTTATGAGGCAGGGTGGGGGCCATTTATCAAACTATTGGTGAAGGCGCAGCTGGAGGGGGACGGGTGTATTTTCTTAGTCAGAGAGAAACACAAGCTGCTGGACCGGCAGAATATGACACAACCACCAGGTTTTCCGATCTGTCCTGTGACTCTTAAAAACCAAAATTCGGTTCCACGAAAATAGGGACGAGGCTCGGTCACGCCTGCTTCGGGTGGGGAGCGGACGTCCGGTTAGGTCCGCTACCGGCCAACAGCGGACTTTCACGGTGAATATTCATGATGAGGTCAAACGTATGCTTCGATGCGTTTTCATAAGTAGTTGCGTGTTGTGCCTTGGGGGATGCTATACCGTGAACGATGAACGGTTTGCGGCTGACATGCGCAAGCTCGTCCAACCTGGACTTGACATGGTAAGTGCGACGGCACGCCTCAAAGCTGCTGGGTTTGACTGTGATGCAGTGAGTGCAGCTCCTTCGACCACTTGCACGAAAACACGTCAAAGCCTTCTTCCTTACACGTGTGTCGAGCGGGTCAACCTTGTACCCGCTGGCGAACCTCCCGGCGTTAATCGTGTCGATATCCCACAAATCATGTGCGCCGGGCTCTAGCATCGGTGGCATGTCAAGGTCCGTAATGGGTCGAAAGCGGACGCCACAATCGGTCCGTTCCCGGCCAAAAGCGGACGGTTGAATACCCACTTGCTTGCTGAGCGCAGTTTGGAAACTGAAGGAGGAATAACGTTTGAAGACGGTCATTTTGTACCCCGGATCAGCCCGTTTTGCGGGAGCCGCAAGCTTCGACTGGGCCAGCCCAGAAGTAGGTAGTACCCATCGTTTCATTCTATTTCTTGCGCAGAACGATAGCCTCTCAAATCACGATGCCGCTAAGCGTGAAATCGAGTCATTCGGTTTTTCCGAAATTGAGTTGCGCGAAGGGCGAAAAATCGATGTTGAGAGCTTGAACGATCCAACAATGGCAGCTTTTCGGCGGCACTACGAGGGTGCATTTTCCGAAGGAAGCTCGCTAGTCTGGTATCCATAACAGTAAGATCCGCTTCGGGTCGTGAGCGGACGTCGCTTCTGGCATGAGCCAGCTGCCTAAACTTTCCCAACTGGCAACAACTCGGGTAGGCTGATCGCTTAACGATCGTCTGCTAGTGGCCGAGAACGGACGTTTATACATGACGGCGGCTAATTCAAATTTATAAACTTTATGAAAAACTTGTGTGCTTCATTGCTATTCTTGTGCGGTGCAAGCAACTGCCTCGCGCAAGCTGACAAGACAATTGACCAGTCCTCTAATAGAGCTACAACCATCGGTTACTCGACTGTCGAAGATGCATTGGCGTCATTGAGAATCAAGCCTGGGGTCAACATCACTTCTACAAAGCCAGACGGCTGGACAATAGTCAATGAGACTTCGCCAGAGTTCGTAGTGTGGTCTTTTACCCCTCAAGGTCATTACGCTCACCCGGCAGTTGTAAAACGCACGCTCAAGCAATCGAGTGGGCAGGTAAGCGTTGTGACAACCGCTCTGTGCCAAGCAGACAAACTATCATGCGATAAGCTTATTGGTGAATTTCAGCAGATGACCACGAAAATGAAATCGCAATAGCGCGTGTTCGTGCTACCGAGCTTGATCACGGTTCATTGCATACGTCTGCAATAGGTCGGAAGCAGACGCTACAATAGGTCCGCAATCGGCCAGAAACGGTCGTTTTAATGCGCTGCCGTATATCCGATTGTTCAATGATTAAAGGGAGACCGAGGGCGCATGAGTGCACTTGTTGGCTTGCAGAATTGGTATGCAGCGAACTGCGATGGTGACTGGGAGCATTCGTTCGGAATCCGAATCGAAACGCTCGACAATCCAGGTTGGTGGCTTGAAATTGAGCTGAGTGACACGGACATCTTGCACTGGGAGTTTGAGCCTATCCGCCGAGGCGATCCACTTCAAGATGTTCAATGGCTCTACTGCAGAGTCGAGAACGCAAAGTTCATCGCTACGGGAGGGTCCCATTGCCTCGAAGAGATGGCAATGATTTTCCTTACTTGGGCCGTTGAGGAACGCTGATTCAGTAAAAATGGTTAGGTCTGCTTCGGGTCGTAAGCCGACGTTACAATGGGTCTGTTTTCGGCCAGAAGCGGTCAGTGGATCTTTAACACCTAAGGGAATGCCCAATATGCGCGATCCTGCCAGAATTGACGAGGTACTCAAACTGCTGCGCGAGGTATGGACACTTGAGCCCGATCTGCGGTTGGGGCAGCTCATCTACAACGCAGCAAGGCTTCGCGAACCCGGTTTGAGTGATGTATTTTCAATCGAAGACAGCAGTCTTTATAAGGGACTGGTTCGCTACCATGAGCAGGTTCAGGACGATAGATCTTTGAAGTCTACTGGTTGAATGCGCAGTCGTAAGCGGACGCCACGTTAAGTCTGCAATCGGCCAGGAGCAGACATTATCTTTAACGGAGCTGCTATGGCGGCTGGGACGAGCTATGAAAAAGTTTCTCCGATTCGCGATGGCGGTGTTCGGTTCAATGGTAGCGCTCGTGATCGTGTATTTGGGAGTGATGGCTGCGACTGCCGGAGTGGAATTCACGCTTACAAATTCAGGGACTGACGCGCTCAACTCCGTTACTGTTCAGGTTACTGGCAGATCATATGGTCTTGGCGACATTGCGCCGGGAGGTACCAAAACGGTCAAGGTCAACCCTACTTCCGAATCACACATCGTCGTGCGGTTTGCAACTGGTCGCAGTTTGACTATCGATTGCTACTTTGAACGCAACTACCGTGGACGCATCAACGCAAGAGTCACATCAACGGCAGTTGTCGAGGTTATGGACGAAGTGAGGACCACTTGGATGCTTTTTTAGCGAATTGAAAGTCCGCTTCTGGTCGTAAGCGGACTTAACCGTACGTCCGCAAACGGCCAAGAGCTGACTGTCATAATGTGCTACTTGATACCGTTAAGGATTTGTGCCTGCTATCATGGAACCCGATGAGCAATTAGATAAGCCTTATGAAAAATGGGCTCAACGTCCAGCCGATCGTTGGAACCCATGGGGGCGCAGAGTATTCATGGCAGTAATTGGCGCAAGCGCTGGTTTGGTGCTGGCAATGGTCGTGTACGGAATAGTTGTGGCTACACGCCCAGACTTGCCCGCAGAAATATCCTGGGTCTCTCTTGGTTACTTCTGTTGCGGCGGCGCCATTTGTGCACTTATCGAAAGCTGGAAAGACTAATTACCAGTCAAGGCTTGCTGACCTCACCGCCGTCCGCTCTGGGTCGTTTCCGGACGTGGAGCCCGGCCGACACGCGCCGTCTAACCTTCCTATCTGGCAACAAGTCAGGCTAGCCTGATCGCTTCGTAATCGTTTCCTTCCGGTGGGAAGCGGACGTTCATTGTGGATAATGAAAAGCACAATTCCGAAGTAGTGGCATGGCTAGTGTAGATATGCGTACCACTGCGTGGATTACCATGGCGATTGGAATTCTGACGACCTTCCCGCTTTTTATGTTGCATTACAACTCGCACACAACGCCACTGCAGATGTACTTGCTCAGTATCGGGTTTGCACGAAGGATTTGTCGTTCAGCCCGAAACTTCGTTAGCCCAAGAAGTGAAGGCAAGCGGTGACGACCTTGACACTGGCTTTGCGTTCAGCTTTTTGTAGAATCGATTCCTTCCAGACCAGGTACGCGCAAGGGAGGCGACATACTGTCTCAAAGATAGACTTGTCAAAACCGGCGGAACAGAAAATTTAAAAGACACATTGGCCATCGGAGACAAGGTTACATTTTCCGTTTTGCAATGTTTAAAATTCGCTCGAAATCCAGCCTGCACTCTCATCTGTTGGCGGTAAGTGGAGCGGTTTTATCAAGCTTTCCAAGCCGAACCGGGGCGCTCAATCGTCCGCGTTGGGATCCATATCCGGGAACATCACCTCGGTAAAACCGAACTTCGAAAAATCCGTGATCCGCATCGGATACAGGATGCCGAGCAAATGGTCGACCTCGTGCTGCACCACGCGTGCGTGAAAGCCGTCGGCTTCGACCCGGATGGGTTTGCCGTACTGGTCGACACCCTCGTAACGCAGGCGCGTGAAGCGCGGCACGCTGCCGCGCAGGCCGGGGACCGAGAGGCAGCCCTCGAAACCTTCTTCCATGCTGTCCGACAGCGGCGTGAGCACGGGGTTGAGCAGCACCGTTTCCGGCACCTGCGGCGCGTCCGGATAGCGCGCGTTGTTCTGGAAGCCGAAGATCACCAGCTGCAGGTTGACGCCGATCTGTGGGGCGGCCAGCCCTGCCCCATTCGCCGCGTGCATGGTGTCGAACATGTCGGCCACCAGCGCAGCCAGTTCGGGCGTGCCGAATGCGCGCACCGGCTCGGCCACGCGCAGCAGGCGCGGGTCGCCCATTTTCAGGATTTCACGTACCGCCATCGTGCATCTCCCTTGCCAACTCATCTGCCAGCTTCGTCAGGAAGGTCCGAAAACCCGCGGCCGTTTCAGGATGCTTCAATCCCATCGCCGCCGTCGCCTCCAGGTAACCGAGCTTCGAGCCGCAATCATAACGCTGTCCGGCGTAACGGTAGGCCAGCACGCGCTCGGCGCGCATCAGGGCGGCGATGCCGTCGGTGAGCTGGATTTCGCCGCCGCTGCCGGCGCCCAGGTGTTCCAGGTGCTCGAAAATGGTGTTGGTCAGCACATAGCGGCCGACCACGGCCAGCGTCGACGGCGCCTCGTCGGGCTGCGGCTTTTCGACGATGCCCGACACCAGTTCCAGGCCCTCGCGGTAGGCGCTGGCCGAGACGATGCCGTACTGGCGCGTCTGCGCGCGCGGCACGTCCTGCACCGCCAGCACGCTGCACTTTTCGTAGCCGAAGACTTCCGTCATCTGGGCCAGCACCGGCTTGGCGCCGGGGGCGGTGTCCATGAAGTCGTCGGCCAACAGCACGGCGAAGGGCTCGTTGCCGACCACCGGACGCGCGCACAGCACCGCATGCCCCAGGCCCAGCGGCGCCGACTGGCGGATGTAGATGCAGGTGACGTTCTTCGGGATCACCTGGCGCACCAGGTCGAGCAGCGCCTGCTTGTTGTGGGCTTCCAGCTCGGCCTCGAGCTCGTAGGCGGTGTCGAAATGGTCTTCGATGGCGCGCTTGTTACGGCCGGTGATGAAGATCATTTCGGTGATGCCGGCGGCGACCGCCTCCTCCACCGCGTACTGGATCAGCGGCTTGTCGACGATCGGCAGCATTTCCTTGGGTTGGGCCTTGGTGGCCGGCAGGAAGCGGCTGCCGAGGCCGGCGACGGGGAAGACTGCCTTGCGAATACGGTTCATGTGTGACCTCTTTTACGATTGTTCGGTGGCGCCGACCTCGGCAAGCAGTGCCAGCAGGCCCGCTTCATCGAGTACGGTAACGCCCAGGCTTTCCGCCTTTGCCAGCTTGCTGCCCGCCTCGGCACCGGCCACCACGTACGAGGTCTTTTTCGACACCGAGCCGGAGACCTTGCCGCCGGCCGCCTCGATCAGGGCGCCCGCGGCATCGCGCGACAGGGTCGGCAGGGTGCCGGTCAGCACGAAGGTCTTGCCGGCCAGTCCGCCTTCGGGCGCGGCGGCTTCCTCGGGCAAGCTGCCGAGCAGTTCGCGGCGCAGGGACGACAGGTGCAGGAGGCTGTCGCGCTTGCCGGGCGCCGCCATCCATTCTTCCAGCGCGGCGACGACGGCGGGCGGCAGCCCGAACACGCCGAACACCTTCAGGTGCGCCAGGTCGTCCAGCGTGCGATCGGCCAGCAGCTGGCGCGCGCGCGGCTCGGTCAGCTTCGGGATATCGAGCGCGGCCAGCAGCGCGACTTCGTCGAGTTTTTCGCGCAGCGCCGGTTTCGGTGCGTGCTCGCCCTGGGGCGCGACGCCGGTGGCCAGCAACGCATCGATGGCGCGCTGGTTCTTTTCCTCGGCAAAAAATTCGGCGATCGATTCGGCCACGGTGCCGCCGATGTCCGGCAGCACGCGCAGCAAGGCCGCCGGCGCACGCCGCACCAGCGCCAGGCTGCCGAGCCAGTCGGCCAGGGTTTTCGCGGTCGATTCGCCCACATGGCGGATGCCGAGCGCAAACAGCAGTCGCTCGAGCGGCGGCTGGCGGCTGGCGGCGATCGCGTCCAGCAGATTGTCGGCCCACTTGGTCGGCACCTTGCCCTGCTTGACCGTCTCGGGAGTCACTCGGTGCTCAACTGCGTCACGTTCGTCGGCCAGGCGCTTCATGGCGAGCAGGTCGCTTTGGGTCAGCTTGTACAGGTCGGCCACGCCGTGGATCAGGTTGCACTCGACCAGGCTGTCGATGTAGCGGTCGCCCAGGCCTTCGATGTCCATCATGCGGCGGCCGGCGAAGTGGCGGATCGCCTCCTTGCGCTGGGCCGCGCAACTGAGGCCGCCGGAACAGCGCGCGATGGCTTCGCCCTCCTCGCGCACCACATGCGAGCCGCAAACCGGGCATTGCGCGGGCAGGCTGTAGACCGGCGGCTCCGGAACCGGACGCCTTTCCAGTACCACAGCCAGCACCTCGGGAATCACGTCGCCGGCGCGGCGCACGATCACCGTGTCGCCCACCCGCACGTCCTTCCTGCGTACTTCGTCCTCGTTGTGCAGGGTCGCATTGGTGACGGTCACGCCGCCCACCGACACCGGCACCAGCCGCGCCACCGGCGTGATGGCGCCGGTGCGGCCGACCTGGACGTCAATCGCGGAGACCGTCGTCAGCGCTTCCTCGGCCGGGAACTTGTGCGCCAGCGCGAAACGCGGCGCGCGCGACACGAAGCCGAGCTGGCGCTGGTCGGCCAGGCGGTCGACCTTGTAGACCACGCCGTCGATCTCGTAGGGCAGCGACTGGCGCCGTTCGCCGATGTCCTTGTAATAGCCGAGCAGGCCGTCGCGGCCCTGCACCACCGCGCGCTCTTTCGACACCGGCAAGCCGAGGCGGTCGAACCAGTCGAGCACCGCCGAATGCGAGTCGGGCATCTCCGCGCCCTCCAACAGGCCGATGCCGTAGGCGAAGAAGCGCAGCTTGCGCTGGGCCGTGATGCGGGCATCCAGCTGGCGCAGGCTGCCGGCGGCGGCATTCCTCGGGTTGGCGAATTCCTTCTGGCCGGCTTCGCGCTGGCGCGCGTTCAGCTTGGCAAAATCGTCCTTGAACATCAGCACCTCGCCGCGCACTTCGAGCACGGCCGGGATGTCGGCTCCATGCAGGCGCAGCGGAATCACGCGCACGGTGCGGATGTTGGCGGTGACGTCTTCGCCGGTATAGCCGTCGCCGCGGGTGGCGGCCTGCACGAACACGCCCTTCTCATAGCGCAGGCTCATGGCCAGGCCGTCGAATTTCAGCTCGGCCGCATAGTCGACCCCGCCGGCGTTCTGGTGCAGGTCGAGGCCCTCGCGCACGCGGCGGTCGAAATTGTCGACATCCTCATCGGCGAAGCCGTTGTTCAGCGACAGCATCGGCACCGCATGGGTGACCTGGCTGAACTCCGGAATCGGCGCCGCGCCCACGCGCGAGGTCGGCGTGTCGGGCGATGCGGCCTCGGGGTGCGCGCTTTCCAGCGCCTGCAGCTCGCTGAACATGCGGTCGTACTCGGCGTCCGGAATCGTCGGCGCGTCGAGCACATGGTAATTGTAGATGTGGCGGTTCAGTTCCTCGACCAGCGCCGCCATGCGCGCCAGATCGTCGGCAGGCAGGTTCAGTGCTTCGCTCATCGAGACCTCAGCTGAACAGGCGCAGCGCGCGGGTCGATCCGGCCGGGATGTCGGCAGCCTCCATCTCGGTATAGAACTCCTTGACCTGGCCGGCGATCTCTTCAAGGGTCGAGTCGGCCAGCGGCTGCTCGAAATCGTCGACGACGGTGGCGTCCAGGCGCAGGGCCAGGTCCTTGGCGCAGCGGACCATGGCGGCGAAACCATCGCGGCCCGGCGCCACGACCGGCACGTCCAGCAGCAGCGTCAGGCGGTCGGTGGTGTCGGCGCCCAGGGTAACGTTGGTCGAGAGCGTGAACAGCACGCCGCCGGCGCCGTCGGGCATGGCGAAGCCGCCATTCGGACGCACGTCGAAACCGGCCTTTTCCAGCGCGCCGATCAGGGTCGACATCGCCCATGGCGCGCCGTTGGCCTTGAGGTTCACGCCCAGCTGGGCGTCGTGGCCGGCCACGAATTTATGCAGGGTGCGCGCTTCGCTCATCACTTCGATCATGTCCGGCACTTCCGGCTCGGCGCCGATTTCGTCGGCCACGGCGCGCAGGCGCGTCACCAGTTCCGAGTATTCGAGTTCGTTCAGGGCGGTCGTGCGCGTGGCCATCTGGACGCCGGCCTGCAGCTTGGTATACACGCCGCCATGGACGATCGGCTCCCAGTCGCCGTTCACGGCCAGGCCGATGTACTGGATCGGCTTGCTGCCGACGCGACGCAGCTTGCCCAGCGAAGGCAGGATCTTGTCGCCGCGCGCGGCGCCATCGAGGGCCAGCGGGATCATGCAGTCGATCAGCGGGTCGACCAGGTTCTCGGCCACTTCGGCCGGCGCTGCATTGGCAGGCATGCCGGCCAGCGCCGCGCCGGGGGCCAGCGCGCCGGCGCCGTCGCCGTCGGCAGCGCCGCCGCCGACCGGGGCCGCGGCCTGGGCGCCGAAGCTCGGCTCGCCGGTTTCCGCTCCCGGCATGCCGCCAACATCGAGCACCGGCTCGCTGCGTTCGGCGCTGGTGCCGTCGGCACGCATCAGGACATCGTCATGGTCGGACGCGAAAGCGCGCTCGACGCCCTTCCTCGCCTTGTGCTCCTGCCATTTGTTATAGGAGATGACGCCGACGACGAATACGCCGCCCGCCGCGATCAGGCTCATTTGGAGATCTGTCATGCTGCTTGTGCCTCTTGTGCGAAGTGGGCGGCGGACTCCATGTCCACCGCCACGATGCGCGATACGCCCTGCTCCTGCATCGTCACACCGATCAGTTGATTGGCCATTTCCATCGCAATCTTATTATGCGAAATGAAAAGGAATTGAGTATGTTCGGACATGCGTTTGACCATGCGGCAAAAGCGCTCGGTATTGGCGTCGTCCAGTGGCGCGTCGACCTCGTCCAGCAGGCAGAACGGCGCCGGGTTCAGGCGGAACATCGAAAACACGAGGGCGGTGGCGGTCAGGGCCTTCTCGCCGCCGGACAGCAGGTGGATCGTTGCATTCTTCTTGCCCGGCGGCTGGGCCATGACCTGGACGCCGGAGTCGAGAATTTCGTCGCCGGTCATCACCAGCCTGGCATTGCCGCCGCCAAACAGGATCGGGAACAGCTCCGAAAAATGCGTGTTGACGCGCTCGAAGGTGTCTTGCAGCAGGTCGCGCGTTTCCTTGTCGATGCGCCGGATCGCGTCTTCCAGCGTGGCGATCGCCTCGCTGAGGTCGGCGTTCTGGGCATCCAGGAAGCGCTTGCGCTCGCTGGCCGTGGCCAGTTCCTCGACCGCCGCCAGGTTGACCGCGCCCAGGGATGCGATCGCGTTCGTCAGGCGCGTCACCTCGCCCTGGAGGTACTGGGGTTTCAGCTCGGGGTCGAGTTTTTGCGCCAGCAGCGCTTCGTCGGCGCCGGTGGCGGCCAGGGCTTCGGCGAACTGCTCCTGGTTCAGGCGCGCGGCCTGCTCCTTGAGCTGCATCTCGGTGATGCGGTCGCGCTGCGGCTGCAGCGAACGCTCGGCGCCCATGCGGCCCTCCTCGGCATGGCGCAGGGCCTGCGCCACCTGGTCGAGTTCATGGCGGGCGTCGGATAGCGCTTTTTCCTGGCTGCTGCGGCGATCGAGCAGTTCCTGCAGGCCCTCGTGGGCGGCGCCGCTCTCGAGCGCCGCCAGCTCGCCCTGGCCGCCGGCCAGGCTCTCGGCCACCTGCGCCGCCTGCTGGCTGGCGGTGGCGATGCTGCGCCGCAGTTCTTCGATCCGGGCGCGGCCGGTCTTTTCGGCGAACAGCGCTTCCTGCGCCCCGCGTTCGAGTTCGCGCAGCTTGTCGCGCGCTTCGGCCAAGGCGCTTTCGCGCTGCAGGAACAGGGTCTGGCCGTCCTCGAAGCCGCCCTGCAGTTCGGCCAGCTCGAGGTCGAGCTCTTCGAACTGCTGCGCGGCTTCTTCCTGGACCAGGCGCTGCTCTTCTTCCTGGCCTGCGATTTCCAGCAGGTCGACGTCGATCTGGCTGCTGCGCTGGTTGAAGCGCGATTCGACCTCGTTCTGGCGCACCACCTCGATCTGCAAGGCATGGGTTTCGCGCTGCAGCGTGGCGATGCGGGCGCGTGCATCCTGCAGGCGCCGCGTCAGTTCCGTGACCTGGGCGTCGGCGCGGGTGGCGCGGGTGCGCGATTCGTCGCTCAAGAGGGCCTGGGCACGCAGCTGCGTGGCCGTGTTGTCGATGTCGTGCTGGCGCTGCAGCATGCCGTCCTGCTCGGCGTCGGCCGCGTAGAAGCGCACGCTCGAGCTGGTGACCACGTGACCCTGGCGGGTGACGAACGAGCCGCCCTGCGGCAGGCGCGCGCGCTCGGCAAAGGCCTCGGTCGCGGTCTCGGCGGCGAACACCAGGTGCAGCCAGTCATTCAGCACGCCGCGCAGGCCGGGGTCGTTCAGCTTCAGCAAACCGGCGAAGGATTTCAGGCCGGGGACTTCGACCGCGGCGGGGGCGGCAGGGGCCGGCGCGTACAGGGCCAGGCGCGCCGGGGGCGCATCGCCGACGAAGGCCTTGGCCCAGTCTATGTTCGACAACTCGAGTGCGCCGGCGCGCTCGCGCAGCACCGCTTCCAGCGCCGTTTCCCAGCCTGCCTCGACATGCAGCTTTTGCCACAGGCGCGGCAGGCTTTCCAGTTCGTGCTTGCGCAGCCAGGGCGTCACCTTGCCCTGGGTCTGCACGCGTTCCTGCATCTGCTTCAGGGCCGACAAGCGTGCTTCGAGCTGGGCATTCTTGCTGGACTCCGCTTGCGACTGGGCATGCGCTTCCCGCCGTTCGGTCTCGGCAAGCTCCTGGCCGGCGGCCGCTTCTTCCTGGAGCAGGGTCTGCTCTTCCAGCGCCTCCTGCTTTTCTTCGAGCTGCAGGCGCAGATTGGCCAGGTGGGCGCTGTCGGGCGGCGCCAGCGACTTTTTTTCCAGCTGCAGCCGCTCGCGCCGGGTGGCCAGGCCGTTCAGGATGTTGCCGGCGTTGCGTCCGTGGGCCGCGGCCAGCTCGATGCGCTGGCGCACTTCGCCGATGCGGGCGCGCGCCTCGTCGCCGCGGCGCTGGGCCTCGCGCCAGGCGGCGTCGAGTTCGGGCAGGCGTTCGTTTTGCGCTTCCACCGCGATCTGGGCGCCTTCCGCGCGCGCGGCCAGTTCCTCGACCCGGTAGGTCGCTTCCTCGATCTGCTCTTCGTACTCGGCGGCTTGCGCCAGCCAGCCGTCGCGCTGCGCCGCCAGGGTGCCGAGCTGGTTTTGCAGGCGCGTGCGCGACTCGATCACGAACTTGATCTGCGCCTCCAGGCTGCCGATCTCGGCATTGGTCTGGTAGAGCGCGCCCTGCGCCGTATGCAGGCGGTCGCCGACGGCAAAATGGTGCTGGCGCAGGTGTTCCAGCTCCAGCTCGACATTGCGCAGTTTCGCGGTCTGCTCTTCCAGGCTGTTCTGGGCCTCTTCCATCTCGCGGAAGTAGCGCGCCTGCTCGTTCGAGGCTTCGTTCTTGCGCAGCAGCCAGAGCAGCTTCTGCTTTTCTTCCTGGTCGCTTTGCAGCTGATGAAAACGGTTCGCCACCGCCGCCTGGGCCTCGAGCTTGTCGAGGTTGGCGTTCAGTTCGCGCAGGATGTCTTCGACCCGCAGCAGGTTTTCGCGGGTGTCGGACAGGCGGTTTTCCGTTTCGCGGCGCCGCTCCTTGTACTTCGAGACGCCGGCCGCCTCTTCCAGGAACACGCGCAGCTCTTCCGGGCGCGACTCGATGATGCGCGAGATCATGCCCTGGCCGATGATGGCATAGGCACGCGGGCCGAGGCCGGTGCCAAGAAAAATGTCCTGGATGTCGCGCCGGCGCACCGGCTGGCTGTTGATGTAATAGGTGGAGGTGCCGTCGCGCGTGAGCGTGCGCTTGACCGCGATCTCGCCGTACTGGCCCCACTGGCCCGAGGCCTTGCCGTCGCTGTTGTCGAAGACCAGTTCGACCGAGGCACGTCCGGAGGGCCGGCGGTGCGTGGAACCATTGAAAATCACGTCCTGCATCGACTCGCCGCGCAACTCCGAAGCTTTCGATTCGCCCAGCACCCAGCGCACGGCGTCGATGATGTTCGACTTGCCGCAGCCATTCGGGCCGACCACGCCGACCAGTTGCCCAGGCACCTGGAAATTGGTGGGATCGACGAAAGACTTAAATCCCGACAATTTAATGGAGGATAGTCGCACGTTGCTTCGGTGGCCAGGGAGTCGGCAATGGAGTCGTTAAGGGCGCCATCATACCATCTGTTGCTTGCATTTCGGCCAAGTTTGGGATAGCCGCGCACCGGCACGCCCTGCGGCAGGCCCTGTCGCGCGCCGGACCCGGCAGAAGATTAACGAGATGAAATTGTGCCCGTCAAGCGCCGGCCTGCTGCGCGGCTTCCAGGCCGGCTTGCGCATCGACATGCATATCGGCGCCCTGCATCGCCTGCGTCAGCACGCGCCCGACCACGCCTTCGACCGGCAGCAGCTCGACGCTGCCGGTGTCGAAGCCCGCCAGCAACTTTTCCGCCGGCAGGGAAAACGCTTCCTGGCGCGCGCCGCCGGAGAAAATGAAGAGCGTGCGCAGCGGGCTGACCCAGGCCAGCTTGAGCTTGCGGACGCTGCCGTCGGCCTGGCGGAAGGCCAGCTGCATGCCGCGCTCGAGTTCGTCGACCGGACTGTCGGCGCCGCCCCGCTCGCCACTTTGAGATCCCTCGTCGGCCATGGCCTGCTCGTGGGCGATACGGCGCAGCGCATCCTGCTGGGCCGCCTCGACCGCCAGTTCGAGCTGGCGTTCCGGCGCCAGTTCGAGCGGCGCGCGCACGATCGACAGGTGGCATTTCGCCAGCTCGGCAAAGAACTGCAGGCGCTCGGCATCCTGCCACTTGATGGCGTCGAGCCATTTATTCAGCGTCGTGAGCAGGCCCGGCAGCTTGGCAAGCAGCGCCTTGCGCTGTTCCTGGGTTGCCTTGGGCTTGACGGTCCAGACCAGGTCGTCCATCGCCTGGGTGGCGTTGTCCACCGCACCGGGACGCTCGTCCTCGATCAGCCAGGCAAAGGTCAGGGCGTCGACCCAGCGCTTTTCGAGGAAGCCCGATACGACGGCGTTCAGCTCGCCGTCGGCGACCCGCACGGCAATCGCCTGGCGCGCGCTGCGGCCGGCCTGGGCCTGCTTTTCGATTTTCGTGGCGCGCGCGATCGGTGCGGCGATCGCTTCCTCGGCTGCCCGTTCTTCGAGCAGGAGTTCGGCCTCGAGGTCGGCGACAGCTTCGGTAAAGACCTGGGCCAGGGCTTGCGGCTGGGCTTCCGGCTCGCGCCCGACGCGTTCGACCCCGCGCCGCATCGCCTGCATGACCGGGTCGTCGGGGCTACCGCCTTGCTCCGAGCCCATGCGCGACGACTGGGAAAAAATCAGGTCGATCATCTTGCGCGCGGGGTGGGCTTCTTCGAAGAAGAAGTCCTGGTCGAGCAAGGCCGCCTTCAGCACCGGCACCTGCAGGAAACGGATCAGCTCGCGCGTATCGGCGGGAATGCTGTCGTCCAGCAGCACCGTCTCGAAGATGCGCGACAGCAGGTCGAGCGTGTTTTCCTCGCCGCGCGACAGGCTGCCTTGCGGCAGGCTGGCTTTCAGGCGCGGCAGGTAGAACACATTGTGCGGCAGCGCCGTCGCGCCCGCCGCCGCACCCGCAAGCCCGCCCTGCGTGCTGTGCATGCCGCCAAGCAGGTCGAGCAGCGAGGCAAGCGGCGCCCCCGCCTGGGCAGCCCCCGCGGGTCCGGACGGACCGGAATGCGCTGGCGCCGATCCGACTGCCCCGCTACCCGACGCGCCGGCGAATCCGGCGGCCGGCACGGCGCCACCTGGCGCGGACAGGGCGAAGCCGCCTGCGGCGCTCGGCCGCCAGCCATTACCTTGCGGCATATTCGGCAAGTCGGGCACCAGCGTCGCGGCCGGCTCGGCCTCGGATTCCCCCAGCAGCTTGCGCAGCTGTTGCGTCAGCGCGGCGTCCATGCCCTTGCGCCGGGAGCGGCTGGCCGTATCGCTGGTTTTGCTGATATGCCGTTTCGACCTGGGCTTGCCGTGCGCCTGCAAGGCCGCGTCGAGCGAAGCGAGCAGCGGCGCGAGATCGAGGAACAGTTCCGGCCGCAGCAGCGGCAGCAGCAGCGGGTGGGCCTCGGCTTCCGGCTGGAAGTCGCGCCAGGCATCGTGGATCGCCGACATGAAGACTTCCGGACGGAAGGGATTTTGCGTGGGGCGCAGCAGGTCGCGCCCCAGCAGCATCCCGAGGCGTACGCACAGGCTGGCCAGCACTTCCGAATGCGCTATGTCGAAGGGCCGGCACAGGGCGCCAAACGCCACCTTGTTGTCCATCACCTCCATCGGCACCAGGCTGAGCGAGGCCAGGCTGGCGGCGCCCGCGGCAGAGGGCAGCAGCTCGGCGCACTCGGCCTGCAGAGCCCGTTCGACCGCCTCTCCCGCCAGGTGCACGAAGGCGTAGGCGTTGTCTTTCAGCAGGTTGCCGGCCTTGGCGCGCAGGTAGGCCGCCTTCGGATCCGGTCCGGCGCTGGTCATGTCGAGCATGGCGGCGACCAGCCGGTCGACCATGGCGCCGAGTTGCTCCGCGGCGCCGCCGCTGGCCGTACGGACGAGTTCAGCCAGCACCGCGCGCGGCGGCGCGGGCGTCGAACTCGGCTCGTGGGTCTCGGGTACGGCGTGGGCCATGTGTGCATCAATCGTGGGCGCGGGGCGCAGGAGCTCCCCTCGCGCCCATTGTGGCACATTAGTTCTATAAAGCAAGAGTTACCAAGTGCTTACTTATCCACTGTGCATATTTGGCAGCCATGCCGCTGCCGCCATGCCACAGTCCGCCCCCCGACTCCTGAGAATGTCCTGCTGGCATCTTTTCCATTGCGATGCCGCAAACGCCGCCAGGAGCCTTTCCCTAACATTGGAAGGTCCGACTCTCCCCATCCCGTCCGAGGAACCTTCATGAAACAGATTCGACAGCTCGACACCAGGCTCAAGATCCTTGGCGCCTTCGCCCTGCTTTCCGCGCTGGCGGCCGCGTTCGTGCTGTGGCTGCTCTCCAGTCTGGGGGAAGCCGCTGCGCCGGTACGCACCGGCGCCCTGCTCTGCCTCGGCGCCGGCGTCGGCCTGGCCGCGGCGCTGGCGGCCTGGCTGGCGCGCGAGGCCAGCCGGCCCATGACCGAGGCGCTGCACCTGGCGCAGCGGCTGGCCGCGGGCGACCTGCGCGTGCGCGGCGCGTCGGAGCAGGCGAACGGCGGGGGCGTCCTGATGGCCGAGCTGGCCGGCATGGCGGGCAAGCTGGCGGCGACGATCAACGACGTACGCGGCAGCGCCGCCCAGATCGAAGGCGGCGCTCAGGAAATCGCGGCCGGCAACCTCGACCTTTCAAACCGCACCGAGCAGCAAGCCGCCTCGCTCGAGGAGACCGCTTCCTCCATGGAAGAGCTGACCGCGACCGTGCGCCAGAATGCCGAGCACGCCCACCAGGCGCGCGAACTGGCGCTGTCGGCATCGAACGTGGCGGTCAAGGGCGGCGAGGTGGTCGGCGACGTGGTCGGCACCATGGCCTCGATCAACGACTCGTCGAAACGGATCGCCGAAATCATCGGTGTCATCGACGGCATTGCCTTTCAGACGAATATCCTGGCCCTGAACGCCGCGGTGGAAGCGGCGCGCGCCGGCGAACAGGGGCGCGGCTTCGCCGTGGTCGCTTCCGAAGTGCGCAGCCTGGCGCAGCGCTCGGCGGCCGCGGCCAGGGAAATCAAGGCGCTGATCGACGATTCGGTCGCCAAGGTCGATGCCGGCACCACGCTGGTCGACAAGGCCGGGCGCACGATGGAGGAAGTGGTCACCAGCGTCAAGCGCGTGACCGACATCATCGGCGAGATCGCCGACGCCAGCGCCGAGCAGACCGCCGGCATCGAGCAGGTGAACAAGGCGATCGCCGCCATGGACCAGGCAACCCAGCAGAACGCGGCCCTGGTCGAGCAATCGGCATCGGCGGCGGCTGCGGTGCGCGACCAGGCCGCCGCCCTGCGCCGCTCGACCGACGCGTTCATTCTCGCCGGCGACAAGGCGCCAGCAAAACCGGCCGCGGCGCCGGCGGCCGCGCGTGCCACCGCCCTGCCCAGGCTCGCCGTCGTGAACAAGGGGTCTCCCGCCGGCGGCGCCGGGCCCGGCAGGACCGCGCGGAAGGCGGCGCCGGTGGCGAACGCGGCAAGCAAGGCCGACGTGGATTGGGAAGAATTTTAAGCAATCCGCATTAAAAACATTGAAGAATCAAAATGATCGATTATTTTCAATATGTAGGCGAGCATCCTACACGAGCTCAGGTGGTGATCCGATACCGGCTCAACAGATCGGCTCGCATGATTGCACGACCGAAAATCACTGCTGCAGTACAGCAGGGGTTCGGCGAGTCGCTATTAGTTCCTCCATACTGAAAGGAAATATCATGGCAACGAATCAAAAACGCACGCAAGGCGGTACTCCCGAGCAGCACGCGGAGGCCGGTCGCCAGAGCCACAAGAACGACGCCAGCAAGGGGTCGGGTTCGGGCTCCAGCTCGGGCGCCAGCAAGCAGTCGGGTTCGGGCTCCGGTTCGCGTTCGGGCTCCGCTTCGGGCTCGGGCAGCAGCGCGGGCAGCGGTGCAGGCACGCGCGGCGGTACGCCGGAGCAGCACGCCGAAGCCGGCCGTCAAAGCCACAAGAACGACAAGCGCTGATCGATGACCGCTTGATTTCTTCGGAAGCCGTCTGCTGACGCGACGGCTGAACGAAAAGAAAGCCCGGCCGCATTTGCGCGCCGGGCTTTTTATTGTCCTGCGACTCGCTTAGATATTGCGCAGGATGGCGCCCTTCGGCGGCGCGAAGTCGGCGATCTCGCTGATCATGCGGGCGCTCTTGGCGTCGCGCGAATTGAGGTGCAGGTCGGAATACTGGTGGATCGCCCACTGCTCGGGCGTGAGCTCGATGTGCTTGCGCAGGATGGACTCGGTGCGGGCGTCGTCGGCGCGCAGGCCCTCGACGATGATGTTGAGCGCGTCCGGGCGCGAACCGGGCGAGGCCGTCGCGTGCGATTTGTGTACCATGAAGCGCGCCGTCTCGCTGGCAAAGCGGCGCGTGCCGGCCAGGTACATGATGACCGCGATCGAGGCCACCGCCCCGCCGTTGTACATCACGAACTCGATCGGCGACTTCGACATGAAGTTGTACAGGCACAGGCCGTCGCTGACATAGCCGCCGTTCGACTGCACCAGCACATGGGCCGTTCCGATGCCGTCTTCGGTCATGTGGCCAACCGCCTCGAAGACCCGGTGCACCATGTCGCTGTTCACGTCGCCCGACAGGGTGAACCACGCTTCCTTGCTTTGTTTCACTGAGTCTTCGCTCATAGTATTGTTCGCCCCGCAAAGTGTGGGCTCCAGTGTAACAAATCGAGGAAAAAGCCTGCGCGCATGCACGCCAACGGTGCGCGCACCCGTCAAAGTTGACAGGTATGGCCAGGTCGCCTATCCTCCTCAGTCTTGATCGGGAGAGCGCAGCAGCACGCTGCCGCCGAAGGGGCATCACCCAAAAACTCTCAGGCAAAAGGACCGGTCAGGGGTCGCCGCATACGTGAAGTTGCGCCGGCCAACTCTGGAGAGCGGCCGTGTCAGACGCACGGCCCACCGAAGGGGCAGGCGCGAGGATGAACTCGCCGCTATCTCTCAGGTACCAAGGACAGAGGGGCGCGCAGCGCACGCATGGCTTCCGGCCGGCGTGCACGCCCCCTATCATTCTGCCCTAAGGATTCCATGACGCTCAAAGCGACCCCGCTCAATTCCGCACACCGCTCCCTGGGGGCCAAGATGGTCGACTTCGGCGGCTGGGACATGCCCGTCAACTACGGCTCGCAGATCGAAGAACACAATGCCGTCCGTACCGATGCCGGCATGTTCGACGTCTCGCACATGTGCGTGGTCGACCTCGAAGGCGCGAATGTGCGTCCGTTCTTGCGCGGCCTGCTGGCCAATAACGTCGACAAGCTGCAAGTCCCCGGCAAGGCGCTGTACTCGTGCATGCTCAACCCGGAAGGCGGCGTCATCGACGACCTGATCGTCTACTTCTTCCGCGAAGACTGGTTCCGCCTGGTCGTCAACGCCGGCACCGCCGAGAAGGACGTGGCCTGGATGGCGCAACAGAACGAAGCCACCAACAGCGGCCTCACCATCACCCAGCGCCGCGACGGCCAGGATGCGATCGCCCTGATTGCCGTCCAGGGCCCGAACGCGCGCGCCAAGGTGTGGCAGGTACTGCCCGAGACCCAGGCCGCCTCGGAAGCGATGAAGCCGTTCAACGTCGTGATCGTGCCCGACACCGCCTTCGGCGAAGTCATGGTCGCGCGCACCGGCTATACCGGCGAAGACGGCTTCGAGCTCGGCTGCCCGGCGGACAAGGTGGAAGCGTTATGGAACGCCCTGGTGACCGAAGGCGTCAAGCCGGCCGGCCTCGGCGCGCGCGACACGCTGCGCCTGGAAGCGGGCATGAACCTCTACGGCATGGACATGGACGAGGGCGTCAACCCGCTCGACGCCGGCCTGGCCTGGACCATCGACCTGGTGTCCGAACGCGATTTCATCGGCAAGAGCGCCTTGCAGGCCAAGGGCCAGAACGCCAACTTCATGGGCCTGATCCTGCGCGAAAAAGGCGGCATCCTGCGCGCCCACCAGCGCGTCGTGGCTGCTTCGGGTGAAGTCGGCGAGATCACCAGCGGCACCTTCAGCCCGTCGATGCAGCAGGCCATCGCGCTGGCGCGCGTGCCGATGGATGTGGCGATCGGCGACACCGTCCACGTTGAAATCCGCGACAAGAAGCTGGCCGCCACCGTGGTCAAGCTGCCGTTCGTGCGCAACGGTAAAGTGCTGGCCGTCTGAACGGCGGCGAGCCGCCCCGACACAATCTATAATATCGCGTCAACTCACCTGGAGCCTTACCACATGAACATCCCAACCGACCTGAAATACACCGAGTCCCACGAATGGGTCCGCCTTGAGGCCGACGGCACGCTGACCGTCGGCATCACCGAGTATGCGCAGGACGCATTGGGCGACATCGTGTTCGTCGAGCTGCCACAGGTCGGCAAGACCTTCACCGCCGGCGCCGACGCCGCCGTGGTCGAGTCGGTGAAAGCCGCCAGCGACATCTATTCTCCAGTTGCCGGCACCGTGACCGCGGTCAACCAGCCGGTCGCCGATGCGCCGGATTCGATCAACGCCGACGCCTTCGGCGCCTGGCTGTTCAAGCTCAAGCCAGCCGATGCCGGCGCGATCAACGGCCTGCTGGACGCCGACGCTTACGGCAAGACCACCGGAAATTAATTTTCCTTTCAAAGATGCGCCTGCGGGCGCATCTGCAATATCGCACGACCCAGTACCGAATTCCGTCTTTTCGTCCAATGACACCGCGCCGGTCCCGCCCGCGCTACCGTCCCTCTTTTTGGCCACCACCATGACCCGCACCAGCCTCACCCAACTCGAAGCACGCGATTCCTTCATCCCGCGCCACATCGGCCCTTCGGAATCCGAAGAAGCGGCGATGCTCGCGACCCTCGGCTACCCGTCGCGCGCCGCGCTGATCGACGCGGTCGTCCCCGCCAACATCCGCCGCAAGGACAAGCTCGACCTGGGCGAATTCTTCGAGCCGCTGCCGGAAGAGGCTGCGCTCGCCAGGCTGAAAGCCATCGCGGCGCAGAACAAGGTGATGAAGTCGGTCATTGGCCAGGGCTATTACGGCACCCACACCCCGGGCGTCATCCTGCGCAACATCTTCGAAAACCCGGCCTGGTACACCGCCTACACGCCCTATCAGCCCGAGATTTCGCAGGGCCGCCTAGAAGCGATCCTGAACTTCCAGCACATGATCACCGACATGACCGGCATGGGCATCGCCAACTCGTCGATGCTCGACGAAGCCACCGCCGCCGCCGAAGCGATGACCCTGGTCCAGCGCGTCGGCAAGTCGGCCTCGAAAGTGTTTTACGTCGCCGACGACGTGCTGCCGCAGACCCTGGAAGTGATCCGCACCCGCGCCGAGCCGATCGGCGTCGAAGTGCGCACGATCGATGCGAACGAGATCGAGAACCTGGAAGAGACCTGCTTCGGCGTGCTGGTCCAGTATCCGGGCGCGAACGGCGACGTGCGCGACTACCGCGGCGCCTGCGAAAAGCTGCACGCAGCCGGCGCCATGGTGATCGCCTGCGCCGACCTGCTGGCCCTGACCCTGCTCACCCCGCCGGGCGAATGGGGCGCGGACGTGGTCGTCGGTAACAGCCAGCGCTTCGGCGTGCCGCTCGGTTTCGGCGGCCCGCATGCCGGCTACCTGGCCACCCGCGACGAATTCAAGCGCTCGATGGCCGGGCGCCTGGTCGGCGTGTCGGTCGACGCCCAGGGCAACCAGGCCCTGCGCCTGGCGCTGCAGACGCGCGAGCAGCACATCCGCCGCGAAAAGGCGACCTCGAACATCTGCACCGCGCAGGTGCTGCTGGCCGTGATGGCCGGCATGTATGCGGTCTACCACGGCCCGCAGGGCTTGACCCGCATCGCGCGCCGCGTGCACCGCATGACCGGCATCCTGGCAGGCGGCCTGCAGCAGATGGGCTTCAAGCTGGCCAACAGCACGTATTTCGATACGCTGACGGTCGCCACCGACCGCACCGCCGAGCTGCACGCCGCGGCCAATGCCCAGGGCGTGAACCTGCGCCGCGTCGACGACCGGCACGTCGGCCTGTCGCTGGACGAAACCACCACCCGCGAAGACCTGTCCCTGCTGTTATCGATCTTCGGCGGCGATGCCGGCTCCCTCGACCTGGACGGCATGGACCGCGACGCCGTCGACGCCTTCCCCCAAGCGCTGGCCCGCACGAGCGCTTTCCTGACCCACCCGACCTTCAACCGCTACCACGCCGAGCACGAGATGCTGCGCTACCTGCGCTCGCTGGCCGACAAGGACCTGGCGCTGGACCGCACCATGATCCCGCTCGGGTCCTGCACCATGAAGCTGAACTCGACCTCGGAAATGATCCCGGTCACCTGGCCCGAGTTCTCGAACATCCACCCGTTCGCACCCGACGACCAGACCGTCGGCTACCGCCAGATGATCGGCCAGCTCGAAGCCATGCTGTGCGCCGTCACCGGCTATGCCGCCATTTCGCTGCAGCCGAACGCCGGTTCGCAGGGCGAATACGCGGGCCTGCTCGTGATCCAGAAATACCACCAGTCGCGCGGCGAAGGCCACCGCAACATTTGCCTGATCCCGTCCTCGGCGCACGGCACCAACCCGGCGTCGGCCAACATGGTCGGCATGCAGGTCGTGGTGACGGCCTGCGACGAGAACGGCAACGTCGACCTGGCCGACCTGAAAAAGAAGGCCGAGCAGCACAGCGCCAACCTGGCCTGCGTGATGGTCACCTACCCATCGACCCACGGCGTGTTCGAAGAAGGCATTCAGGAATTGTGCGAGATCGTCCATGCGCATGGCGGCCAGGTGTATATCGACGGCGCCAACATGAATGCGCTGGTCGGCGTGGCCGCGCCGGGCGCCTTCGGCGGCGACGTCAGCCACCTGAACCTGCACAAGACCTTCTGCATCCCGCACGGCGGCGGCGGACCGGGCGTCGGCCCGATCGGCGTCGGCGCCCACCTCGCGCCTTTCCTGCCGAACCAGCTCTCGACCGGCTATGTCCGCGACGAGAACGGCATCGGCGCGGTCAGCGCGGCGGCCTACGGCTCGGCCTCGATCCTGCCGATCTCGTGGATGTACATCGCGATGATGGGCGGCGAAGGGCTGACGAATGCCACCGAGACGGCGATCCTGAACGCGAACTACATCGCCCGCCGCCTGGCGCCGCACTACCCGGTGCTGTATACCGGCCACGACGGCCTGGTCGCGCACGAGTGCATCATCGACCTGCGTCCGCTGCAGGACAAGACCGGCATCAGCAACGAGGACGTCGCCAAGCGCCTGATGGACTTCGGCTTCCACGCCCCGACCATGAGCTTCCCGGTGCCGGGCACGCTGATGATCGAGCCGACCGAGTCCGAGTCGAAGATCGAGATCGACCGCTTCATCGAAGCGATGATCACGATCCACGCCGAGATCGTGAAGGTCGAGCGCGGCGAATACGACAAGATGGACAACCCGCTCAAGGGCGCCCCGCACACGGCCGAAGTTGTGACCGCCGACGACTGGCAGCACACCTATTCGCGCGAAGTGGCCGCCTTCCCGGTGGCCTCGCTGCGCAAGAAGAAGTACTGGCCGCCGGTGGGCCGTGCGGACAACGTGTATGGCGACCGCAACCTGTTCTGTGGATGCGCGCCGATCAGCGATTACGAATAATTGTTAGCTGGTGAAGTTGGCGGCGGCGTGGGGGCTATCCCCTGCGCCGCCGCTGTCGTTTCTGCCCTTGGCCAGCGGCTCGACGGCGTGGACTCGGGAGTCCACGCCTTAAGACGCTGACAAGTCGAGAATCAATCCCGCCTCGACGCCAGCCGCAAATGCGGCCTTGGCGTACGCCGCCGCTCGCGCATGCCCGGCGGCGGGGTGCCGCTGCCGTCGCGTACCGCGCCGATGCTCGGATCGGGCGCCGCCGGGGTCGGCGCCGCCTGCACCGCTTCGTCGAGCCGGAAGGCCGCCACCGCGCGCGACAGGTTCAGGGCCTGCATCTGCAGGGTGCGGGCAGAGGCGGCCGCGTCTTCCACCAGCGACGAATTACGCTGGGTCACCTGGTCCATCTGCACGATCGCCTGGTTCACGTCGAGCAGGCCGCTGGCCTGCTCTGCATTCGCCGAACTGATCTGGTTGATGATGTCGCCGACCTGCTGCACCGACATGGCGATCGTCGCCATGCTGCTGCCGGCCTGCGCGGCGCAGGCGGTGCCGCCTTCGATTTCCGCCACCTGACCGGCGACGAGCTCGCGGATCTCGCGCGCCGCGGCGCCGGTACGCAGCGCCAGCGAGCGCACTTCGGCCGCGACCAGGGCGAATTCCCGTCCACCTTCCCGTCCGCCCTCGCCCACTCGCGCCGCTTCCAGCGCCGCGTTCAGCGCCAGCGTCCCGGTTTCATTGGCGATGGCGTCGATCCGGGCGCCGATGTCGCCGACCCGGCGCGCGCTGCCCTTGACCGATTCCATCGTCGTCACCAGCCGGTCGACCACGTTCTCGCCCTGCTGGGCCACGTTCGAAGCCGACTCGGCCAGCCGGTTCGCCGCCTGCGCGCTGTCGGCGGTCTGGTGGACGGTGGCGGCCAGTTCCTGCATCGACGACGCCGTTTGCTCCAGCGAGCTGGCGCGGAAGGACGCGCGCGTGGTGAGGTTCAGGTTGCCGAGCGCGAGGTCGCGCGAAGCCGTGCCGATCGAACGCGCCGATTCGAGGATGGTGCGCAGGGTCAGGTTCAGGTTGCGGATGCTGGCGTTCAGGGCGCGCGAGGTTTCCGCGATTTCGTCGTTGCCGTAGACGCGGTCCTTGACCGTCAGGTCGCCGCTGGCCAGGTCGATGGCGGCCGCGCCGATGCCGCGGATTTCCGCCAGCAGCGCGCGCCGCACGGCCATGCTGATGGCCAGGGAGACGGCGACGGCCAGCGCGATCACGCCCGGCATCAGCCAGGCCATCGTGCGAAAGTCCGCGGCCGCGTTGTCCGACGCCTGCTGCGCCAGGGTCTGCTCGAGCTGGGACAGCGCGTGCAGGCGCTGGGCCACGACGGCAAACGCGGTGTCGGCGCGGCTCATGGCGTTGGCGCTGATCGACTGGTCGTCGCGCGCGATCTCGAGGACGTCGCGCACGGCCTGCACGTAGACCGCATGCGCGGCCGCGGCCTGTTCGACGTAACGGCGTTCGGCGCCGCCGGCCGGGGTCATGGCGGCCAGGCGCTTCAGGCCCGATGCGGTCAGCGCGTGCTGGCTGTGGATGTCGCGGATCAGCGGTGCGATGCGGCTTTTCGGAAAACTGCCGCCGATCCAGGTATGCAGCTGGTAGACCCCGGCATGGCCGCGCTGGGCCGTAAACACCAGCTCGCTCGCAGCGCGCGTGTGGGACGCGCGCTGGCCGACGATGTCTTCCAGCGAGGCGTTCTGGCGCACCATCGCATACCAGGCCCCGCAGGACAGGAAGACCAGCAGCAGCAGCACGACGGCGGGCGCCAGCAATAACTTCGGACCGATTTTCAGGCGGGACAGCATCTCAGCCTCCATGTCAAATGCGCGATATTTCCTTAATGCATTTGACCAATGTAGGCGATCGACCTGGCTCTGCCATTGAGCAATGTCAACACCACCCGGAAGGTAAAAAATTCAAGACAGGGTGCGGAGGCATTGTTCAGCCTGCAATGCAAAACGGCCGGCATCACGCCGGCCGTTCTTTTTCCACCCGCCAGCTTACGCCAGCTTCGCCGCGTGCTCGCGCGTCGCGTGGAAGGTCAGCTTCGGCCAGCGTTCCTGGGTCAGGCGCAGGTTCACGCCCGAGGTGGCCAGGTAGGCCAGGTTGCCGGCCGCGTCATACGCCACGTTGTGGCCCAGCTGCGTTTCGAAGTCGGCCAGCGACTTCTTGTCGTCGGAGGACACCCAGCGCGCGCTGCTGATGCTGGAACCTTCGAAGACGGCGTCCACGCCGTACTCGTTCAACAGGCGGCTGGCCACCACCTCGAACTGCAGCACCCCGACGGCGCCCAGGATCAGGTCGGAACCCAGCACCGGCTTGAAGACCTGCACCGCGCCCTCCTCGCCCAGCTGCTGCAAGCCCTTGTGCAGCTGCTTCATCTTCAGCGGATTGCGGATGCGCACCGTGCGGAACAGGTCCGGCGCGAAGTACGGGATGCCGGTGAAGGTCAGCATCTCGCCTTCCGAGAAGCTGTCGCCGATCTGCATGTTGCCGTGGTTCGGCAGGCCGATGATGTCGCCGGCAAAGGCTTCTTCCACCTGCTCGCGCGAGGAAGCCATGAAGGTCACCACCGACGACAGTTTCACTTCCCGGTTCAGGCGCAGGTGCTTGACCTTCATGCCCTTTTCGAAGCGTCCCGAGCACACGCGCAGGAAAGCGATGCGGTCGCGGTGGGCCGGGTCCATGTTGGCCTGGATCTTGAAGACGAAACCGGTGAACTTCGGCTCGGCCGGGGTCACGGCACGCACGGTGGCGTCGCGTTCGCGCGGGCCCGGCGCCCAGTCGACCAGCGCCGACAGGATTTCGCGCACGCCGAAGTTGTTGATCGCCGAGCCGAAGAACACCGGCGTCTGGATGCCGGCCAGGAAGCGCTCGAGGTCGAAGGGGTGCGAGGCGCCGTGCACCAGCTCCACTTCCATCTTCAGCTGCTCGATCTCGAGCGGGAACATCTGGGCCAGCTTCGGATTGTCGATGCCCTTCAGGATCTCGAAGGCGCCGTCGGCTTTTTCTTCGCCCGCCTTGAACAGCATGATCTCGTCGTTCAGCAGGTGGTACACGCCGCGGAAGTTCTTGCCCATGCCGATCGGCCAGGTCACCGGCGCGCATTCGATCTTCAGCACCGATTCGAGTTCGTCGAGCAGCTCGAGCGGGTCGCGCGTTTCGCGGTCGAGCTTGTTCATGAAGGTGACGATCGGGGTATTCCTCATGCGGCAGACGTCGAGCAGCTTGATCGTCTGCGTTTCCACGCCCTTGGCGGCGTCGATCACCATCAGCGCCGAGTCGACCGCCGTCAGCACGCGGTAGGTGTCTTCCGAGAAGTCCTGGTGGCCGGGGGTGTCGAGCAGGTTGATCACGTGGTCGCGGAACTCGAACTGCATGACCGAAGAGGCGACCGAAATGCCGCGCTGCTTCTCGATGTCCATCCAGTCGGACGTGGCGTGGCGCCCGCTCTTGCGGCCCTTGACGGTACCGGCGAGCTGGATCGCGCCCGAGAACAGCAGCAGCTTCTCGGTCAGCGTGGTTTTACCGGCGTCCGGGTGGGAAATGATGCCGAAGGTGCGGCGGCGCGCAACTTCGCCCGCGATCGTTGCCGCGGTCTTGCCCGCCGTGTCGCTGTCGGTCGATTCGGGAAGCGATGCTGAAATGGGTGCTGCGGTATCGGTGTCCATAGTCTCGGCCAAAGCGGTGGGTCCTTGCAAAACCCTCGATTTTACCGGCTCTCCCCCTGATTGTGTGAACAGTTTATGCCGCGGCACCAGGGCGGGCTGTGCAATCACGCCACGCTGTCAGCATTCCGTCAGGAAACTTTCAGCGAAACGACAGGTTACTTGTTTATACTAGGAAACATTATTCAACCCGAGGCAACGCCATGTTCCCACCTCTGCTCCCTGCCACTGGCCGATTCCAGGCGCGAAGAAGCCCCGCCGGCGCCGGCTTTACCCTGATCGAACTGCTTGTCGTGGTGGCGATCATCGGCATCCTGTCCGCGATCGCCTACCCGTCCTACGGCAAGTACCTGGTCAAGACCCACCGCACGGCGGCCCAGGTGTACCTGATGGAACTGGCGCAGGCGCAAAGCCAGTACATGGCCGACTCGCGCAGCTATGCCGCCAGCATGACCGACCTGGGAAAAACGACGCCCGCCGCCGTGGCCGCGAAATACACGATCACCTTCGACGTCAAGGATGGGCCGCCGTCCTCGTTCACGATACTCGCCAAGCCGGTCGTGGGCGGCACCCAGGTCACCGACGGCGACCTGTCGATCAACAGCGCGGGCGCCCGCACCCCGGCGGCCAAATGGTAAGCGCGTCCGCCATGGCAGCCGTCAAGGCGCGCATGCAGGGCTTCACCATGCCCGAGCTGCTGGCGGTGGTGGCCATCGTCGGCACCCTTGCCGCGCTGGGCACGCCCGCGTATTCCTCGATGGCCGCCTCGATGCGCTCGCGCAGCGTCAGCAGCGAACTGCATGCGGCGCTGTCGCGCGCGCGCAGCGAAGCGCTCAAGCGCAATGCCGAGGTGACCCTGGCGCCGGTGACCGCGCGCCAGTGGCAGAGCGGCTGGAGCATCGTCGCCGCCGGCACCGCCGGCCGCAAGCTGGAAGACCACCCGGCCGTGATCGGCGCCACCGTCGCCGGCCCGAACAGCGTGGTCTACCTGCCGAACGGGCGCGTCAAGGACGGCGGCCAGCCGGCCTTCGATATCGCGCTCAGCGGCAATGAGCAACACCGCTGCGTCCGGGTCGACCTGTCCGGGCGCCCGAACCAGACCAAGGCAAGCTGCTGACGCCATGAACGCTCCCCTCTCCCTCCTCCCTGGCCGCCAGCGCGGCGTCAGCCTGGTCGAAGTCCTGGTCACGATGGTCGTGCTCGCGTTCGGTTTGCTCGGGCTGGCCGCCTTCCAGAGCAAGGCCCAGGTCGGCTCGATCGAGTCCTACCAGCGCGCCCAGGCCGCCGTACTGCTGCAGGACATGCAGTCTCGCCTGAGCGGCAATACGGCCAACGCCGCCAGTTACGTCACCGACACGCCGCTCGGCACCGGCAACAGCATCGGCGCCAACTGCAACCTGGCGGCAGCCGGCAGCGCGCGCGACATGTGCGAGTGGAGCGCGGCCCTGAAGGGTGCGGCCGAGACGCGCGACGGCGTCCTCGGCGGCGCCATGGAAGGCGCGCGCGGCTGCGTCACCCAGGTGCAGTTGCAGAACCTGGCCGCCGGCGTCTGCCGGCCGGCGATCTACCTGGTCAGCGTGTCCTGGCAGGGCCTGCACGCCACGCGCGCGCCCGCGCATGCCTGCGCCAAGGACATGTACGGCCTCGACACCAACCGCCGCACCATCTCGGCCCGGGTCGCGGTCGGCCTGCCTGCCTGCGTCTGAGGATAACCATGACACCTACTTCTTGCCCGCGCCGCCGGCATCAGGGCTTTTCCCTCGTCGAACTCCTGATCGCGGTGGCGATCGGCCTGATCCTGCTGGCCGGCCTGTCGACCATGTTCGTCAAGAACACCCAGGCCCAGGCCGAGATCGAAAAGGCCCATCGCCAGGTCGAGAACGGCCGTTACGCGATCGACCTGCTGTCGGCCGACCTGCGCAACGCGGGTTTTTACGCCGAGTTCAACCCCACGGTCCTGAGCGCGCCGGCTGCGTTGCCGCCGCCCTGCGCCGCGAATATCGACGATCTCAAGGCCGGCCTGGCGCTGCCGGTCCAGGGCCTCGACGACACCGCCGCCGGGCTCGATTGCCTGGCCGACGTGCGCGCCGGCACCGACGTGCTGGTGGTGCGCCGCACCGCCGGCTGCATCGCTGGCGAGCCCGGCTGCGCTCCCCAGTCCGCCGGCGGCCCGTTTTTCCAGGCCTCGCTGTGCAACGACGTGAGCGAGCTCAATTCGGCCGACAGCGCCAATTTCTATGCGCTGACGCTCGGTACGACGGGGCTGACGCGGCGCGGCCGCAAGTGCGATACCACGCTGGCGGCAGTACGCCGCTACCGCACCCATATCTATTTTGTCGCTAACAACAACCTGGCCGGCGACGGCATCCCGACCCTCAAGCGCGCCGAACTCGGCAGCGACGGCGCGGCCCCCACCTGGACGGTCGTGCCGCTGGCCGAAGGCATCGAGAACCTGCAGCTCGAATATGGCCTGGACCTGGCCCCGGCCGGCCGCGGCGATGGCGTGGCCGACCTCGGCACGGCCGACCCGGCCGCCGCCGCCGGCTGCGTGCTGCCCGCCTGCGCGGTGGCCAACTGGGGCGGCGCGGTGGCGGTCAAGCTGCACGTCCTGGCGCGCAACGCCCTCGCCACCCCCGGCCACGTCGACAAGAAGATCTATGTGCTGGGCCGCAAGGCGAACGGCAACAGCAACGAGGTTGCCGCGACCAACGACCAATACAAGCGCCACGTGTTCCAGTCGCTCGTCACGCTGCCCAACCCGGCCGGAAGGAGACTGCCATGAGCATGTCCACAAAACGTGACCCACGCCGCCAGGCCGGCGTCACCCTGATCACGGCGCTGATCATGCTGGTGCTGCTGACCCTCGTGGCCCTGACCAGCTTCAACCTCGGCAAGTCCAACCTGCAGATCGTCTCGAACATGCAGCAGCGTAACGAGGCCACAGCTGCAGCGCGCGAGGTGATCGAGGAAACCATCAGCAATACGCGCTTCTTCACCACCCCGGCAAACATCCTGGAAAAACCCTGCGGCGACGTGCCGAACCAGCGCTGCGTCGACACCAATGGCGACGGCAAGACCGACGTCAAGGTGGCGATCGCGAAGAAACCGCGCTGCGTCGTGGCCCCGCTGATTCGCAACACGGCGCTCAACATGGCCGAAACCGAAGACGCCAGCTGCAGCATGGGCAGCAGCCAGAATTTCGGCGTCGTCGGCGCCGTCGACGGCAATTCGGCCTGCGCCGACAGCGTCTGGGAAATCGCCGCCGTCGCCACCGACGTCGAAACCGAGGCCAAAGTCGAAGTCACCCAGGGCGTTGCGGTGCGCGTCGCGCGCGACGATGTCACGAATAACTGCCCTACCACGTGAAAGATTCCATCATGAACCGCAGCGCTTTCTGCCGCACCTTCGGCCGCAGCACCGTCATCAAAACCGTCGCGGGCGCGCTTGCGGCAGCCCTGGCCGCCGCCCCTCTGTTTGCCGGCGCCGAGGACATCGACATCTTCACCGGCGCGTCGGCCGGCGCCAAGATCAATCCGCGCATCCTGATCGTGCTCGACAACACCTCGAACTGGTCGCGCCAGAACCAGAAATGGCCGGGCGCGAGCCAGGGCCAGGCCGAGGTGAATGCGATCAAGACGGTCGTCAGCAAACTGTCCGGCAGCGTGAACGTGGGCCTGATGGAATACGTCACCGGCGGCAACAACAACGACGACGGCGGCTTCATCCGCTATGCGGTGCGGCCCATGGTCGAAACAAGCCTCGAACCCAACCGGAGCCGCTTTGCCGCGCAGTTGACGGCAATCCACGACAACATCAACAGCCCGGACGAAAAGCGCAGCTCGGGCACGCCCTACGGCAACCTGATGTACGACGTGTACAACTATTTTGCCGGCGCCAATTCGTATTCGCCGGCGGCGACCCTGGCGAGTAAAGCCGACGCGGGCGGCTACACGACGAAATACGGCAAGTTCGCCTCGCCGCTCACCGCCGACAACACCTGCGGCAAGAGCTACGTGATCTTCATCGGCAACCCGAATTCGAGCGGTCCGTCGAGCGACACCCCCGCCAACACGCAACTGCTCAACGCCTTGAACGGCAAGACCGCGGCCCAGCTGGGCCTGCCGAATTTCTCCAGCAAGGCAGTCAGCACCCCGACCACGATCGGCACCACCTCGGCCTGCTACAAGGATGCCGCGACGGCCGCCGCCGGCCGGGCCGAATTTGCGAACGTCTGCAGCGGCTACACCGACGGCTGCACGATCGGCCCGGCCGCAGCCAGCGCCGAGGGCGTGTGTACCGTCGCCGGCACCAGCCAGTACAGCGTGGTGGCGACCGACACCTTCGTCACCAACGTCCCGACCGGCAGTTTCAGCACCGATACCGGGCCGCGCAACGCCGACGAGTGGGCGCGCTTGCTGCACGACCGCGGCGTTCCGGTCCCCGGCAGCACGATCCGCCCCTCGGTGACCACCTATACCATCGACGTCCACAACGCCCAGCCGAACGCCGAGCACACCTCGCTGCTGCTGAGCATGGCCGATGCCGGCGGCGGCAAGTACTTCGCGGCGAAGAACGAAAATGCGATCGTCGCGGCCCTGAACGAGATCCTGATCGAGATCCAGGCCGACAATTCCAGCTTCGCCTCGACCAGCCTGCCGGTCAACGCCACCAACCGTTCCCAGAACGAGAACCAGGTTTTCATCGGCATGTTCCGGCCGGATGGCAACGCCAAACCGCGCTGGTTCGGCAACCTCAAGCGCTATCAGCTGATCAAGACGCCAACGGGCCTCGACCTTGGCGATGTGATTGGCGACCCTGACAAGCCCGCCACGAACAAGGTGACCGGCTTCATCACGCCGTGCGCCAGAAGTTACTGGACGAGCGACAGCAGGGACTACTGGGACGACGTAGGTGATGCGCCCGACCTTGCCAGCCTGTGCGACAAGAACAACCCGCATTCCGATGCGCCGGACGGTCCCTTCGTCGAACGAGGCGGCGCCGCCCAGGTGCTGCGCCAGGGTAACGTCGCCGGCGGCACCTATAGCCTGAACAACGTCAATCGCAACATGTACACCCATGCCGGCGGCGCCACCCAGGCCACCGGCGCCCTGGTCGACTTTGCATTGGCAGGTGCCTTCATGGACACCAACCTGGTCAAGTTCATCCGCGGAGAAGACGTCAACCCGACCAAGGAAAAAGGCGGCCCCGGCACCACCCGCCCCTCGATCCATGGCGACGTCATCCATTCGCGCCCGCTGCCGGTGAACTATGCCAAAAGCGGTGCGACGACAAGCGACGTGACTGTATTCTACGGCGCCAACGACGGCACTTTCCGCGCCTTGAATGCGAACACCGGTGTCGAGCGCTGGGCTTTCGTGGCGCCGGAATTCTTCCCGCGCCTGTCGCGCCTGAAGAGCAACTCGCCGCTGGTGGCCTATCCCGGCCTGCCGGACGGTATCAGCCCGGCGCCTACGCCCAAGGATTATTTCTTCGACGGCTCGACCGGCATCTACCAGAACGCCGACAGCTCGGTCGTCTGGATCTACCCGACCATGCGCCGCGGCGGCCGCATGATCTATGCACTCGATGTCAGCACCCCCGCCACGCCGGTCTTCAAGTGGAAGGCGGGCTGCCCGAACCTGAACAACGACACCGGGTGCACAGTGGGCATGAGCGGCATCGGCCAGACTTGGGCGACCCCGAGCGTCGCCTTCATCAAGGGCTATTCCACGAGCAAGCCGGTGCTGGTGGTGGGCGGCGGCTACGACCGCTGCGAGGATGCCGATACCAAGACCCCGAACTGCAGCGCCGGCAAGGGCGGCGTGGTGTATGTGCTCGACGCCGATAGCGGCACGGTCATCCGCTCGTTCCAGACCGAGCGGGCGGTTGCGGCCGACGTGTCGATGGTCGACATCGACAACGATTCGATGCCCGACTACGCGTACGCCGCCGACACCGGCGGCAACCTGTACCGCATCGACTTCGTCAACGGCCCGTCGACCCGTGCAGCCCTGGCGCCAGAGGCTTGGACCAGCAAGAAGGTGGCGGGCACCGCCGGCGGCGGGCGCAAGTTCCTGTTCGCGCCGGCCCTGCTGGCGGCGCAGGGCAAGGTCTTCGTGGCCCTGGGCAGCGGCGACCGCGAGCACCCACTGCTTTCGCACTATCCCTACGCAAGCGTGGTAAACCGCTTCTATGTGGTCAAGGACGACCTGGCAGCCGTGTCTTCGGCGGCCCAGGACCTCGACACGCTGGCCGACTACACCACCCAGAACGCCTGCGATACGCCGCGCGTGCTGCCGAACAACGAGCTCAAGGGCTGGTTCATGAACCTGAACCAGAACGGCACCGGCGAACAGGTCGTGACTTCGGCCCTGATCGCGAGCGGCATGGTCACTTTCAGCACCAACCGCCCGATCGACCCGAAGGCCGGCACCTGCGCCACCAGCCTGGGTGAGGCGCGCGGCTACTGGGTCAACCTGCTCAACGCCGCCGGCGCGATCAATACGGCAGGGTCTTGCGGCGGCGAGCGCTCTTCGCCCTTCGTCGGGGGCGGCCTGCCGCCGTCACCGGTGCTGGCGAGCGGCGTCATGGTCGGCAACCAGGCCACCACGGTGGTGATCGGCGCCGTCCAGAAGGGCTCGGACATCAAGGCCGGCGTCAGCGTGGCGATCGCCCCGCAAATCATCCGGCCAACCATCAGCTCCAAGCGCAAGCGTACCTATTCGTACACCTCGGAAGCGGACTGACAGGAAGAGCGCTTCAGGGAAAGGCGACGGTGAAGAGCGCGCCACCCTGGGGCGCCTCGGTCAGCACGACCGCGGCGCCATGCAGGTTGGCGATATCGCGCACGATCGCCAGACCCAGTCCACTGCCCATCGCATTCGTGCCGACATCCAGGCGCACAAACCGTTCGAACACGCCCTCGCGCTGGGCGGCCGGAATCCCCGGTCCGTTGTCCTCGACGCGCAGCACTGTCCCCTCCCCACCCTTGCCGCAACTGACCGTCACCCGCCCGCCCCGCGGCGTGTAGCGCAGCGCGTTGTCGACCAGGTTGTCGACCAGGTCGCGCAGCAGGAAGCGGTCGCCCTGCACCGGCGCCGGCTCCAGCTCGAAACCGAGGTCGATATCCTTCGCGGCGGCCTGTTCGACGAAAGACTGGATGGTGTCGGCGACCAGGGCGGCCAGGTCGAGCGGCGCCAGGCGCAGGCGGTCGAAGCGGTTCGGTTCGGCCCGTTCCAGCGACAGCAATTGATTGGTCTGGCGGATCATGCGCTCGTTCGCGCCCAGCATCAGTTCGACCGAGCGGCGCGTGTCGGGGTCGTCGGCATGGCGCGCCGCCAGCCATTCGAGCTGCAGGCGCAGGCCGGCCAGCGGGGTGCGCAGCTGGTGCGCCACGTTGGCCCGGAATTCGTCCTGGGCCCGGGCGCCGGCGCCGATGCGTCCCAGCAGCGCATTGAAGGCGTCGACCAGCGGCGCCAGTTCGCGCGGCATGCCGGCGTCGGTGAGCGGCGCCAGGTCGGCGCTGCCGCGGGCGTCGAGGCGGGCGCGCAGCCGCGCCAGCGGCGCCAGTCCATTCCCGACCGAGAACCACACCAGCGCCACCAGCGCCAGGCTGAACACGACTTCGAGCAGCACCAGCGAGCGCACGATGGCGGCGCGTACCTGCTGGCGGGCGCGCACCGTGCGCGCCACGCTGACGCGCTGCACGCCGTCGCGTGTAATGACCTCGGCCACCGCCACCCGGACCGGCTCGCCATGCAGGACGGAATCGTGCATGCCGGTGCGGGTCATAGCCGGCAAGGCAGGGGTTCCCGCCAGCAGGCGTCCGTCAGCGGCGTGCAGGGCGCTCCAGCTGGCTTCTCCGCCTTGTTCTTCCAGGGCCGCGCCGGCCAGCGCAGCGGGGCCGGCGGTGCGCACGCGCGCGGCCAGGCTGGCGGCGGCCGTGCGCAGGCCCTCGTCGAAGGCCAGCTGGGCCGGGGTCCAGGCGAGCAGGTAAGTCAGGCCGGCCGCGCCCAGGTTGACGACCAGGATCGGGCCGACCAGCCACTTGAGCAGGCGAACCCGGATGCTGGTCACGGCGCCGCTGCCGCTTCCAGCAGATAGCCGAAACCGCGGATGGTGCGCAGCGACAGGCCGGCGCCGTCCAGTTTCAGGCGCAGGCGCGAGACATACACTTCGACCGCGTTCAGGGTCAGGTCTTCGCCCCAGGGCGCGATGGTGTCGATGATCTGCTGTTTCGACACCACCCTGCCGACCTGCTGCAGCAGGTACTCGAGCACCGCCCATTCGCGCGCCGACAGCTCGAGCGCACGTTCATTGATGCGGGCGCGGCGGGCGCCGGTATCGAGCACCAGGTTGCCGAGCGCGAGCACGGTCGATTTCGGCGCGTTGCGGCGCGCCAGGGCGCGGATGCGGGCCACCAGTTCCGGCGTGGCGAAGGGCTTGACCAGGTAATCGTCGGCGCCCGTTTCCAGGCCGCGCACGCGGTCTTCGACGGCGTCGCGCGCGGACAGCAGCAGCACCGGGGTGGCGTCGCCCCGGGCGCGCAGGCGGCGCACCACTTCGAAGCCGTCGATGCCCGGCAGGCCGATGTCGAGCACGACGACGAGTTGCGCCAGGGCGGAAGACGATGGAGGATGGCGCTGCAGCAGGAGGTCGGCCTGCAGCCCGTCACGGGCCAGTTCGACCTGCATGCCGTGACCCTGCAAGCTGCGAATCAGGCCGTCGGCAAGGACGGTATCGTCTTCCACAAGTAGGACATGCATGCGCGCGAGGGTGTCGATTTGATCGATTATGGAGAAATCAGGGGGTCATTATCCGACAAACACTTGCGTCAGGAATATAAAAAGCCTGATTTCGGGCAATTTTCCCAGTAGGACTGAACTGACACGACACCATGCATAGTGCCTACACGGGGGCAACCCCAAGTCTTATGTTCGCCAACAGACGGAAGCCTTAATGTACACACATCGCGATGAAACAAAGTCAACAGTCTTTGCAAGTCGCCCCCGAAGCATTCAGTACAGATAAGAGGACAGAAAATGAACAACGCTCAACTTGGTGGTGTTACGCAAAAATCGCAATCGGTAACCCGGATTCCTGCCACCAAAGATGAAGTCAAAACTGCGTCCCGTCCAGTAGTCAGTGTCAGCGGCACCCAGCAGAACGAACTGCTGGCCGCCCTTCCCCGTCCAGATCTGGAAACCCTGTTCGAGCACCTGGAACTGGTTCCAATGCCGTTCGGCAAGGAACTTTTCGAGTATGGCAGCAAATTGGAATATGTGTATTTCCCGACCACCGCAATCGTGTCGCTGTTGTATGTGATGGAAGACGGCGCCACCACCGAGATCGCCGTTGTCGGTCACGAAGGTGTTGTCGGCGTGTCCCTGTTCATGGGTGAGCGCGCCATGTGCAGCGCCGTCGTCCAGAGCGCTGGCTACGGCTACCGCCTCAAGACCCAGTTCCTGCGCGACGCCTTCATGAAGGGCGGCGCCCTGCCCCAGCTGATGATGCGCTACACCAATGCCCTGTTCGCCCAGATGGCGCAGAACGCCGTCGGCGGCCGCCACAGCTCGATCGAACAGAAGCTGTGCCGCTGGCTGCTCGATCGCCTGGACCGTTCGCCAGGCAACGAGCTGAAAGTGACCCAGGAACTGATTTCGATCATGCTGGGTGTGCGCCGCGAAAGCATCACCGCCGCCGCCGGCAAGCTGCAGGACGAAGGCCTGATCCAGTACCGCCGCGGCAACATCACGGTGCTCGACCGCACCGGCCTGGAAGACTATGCGGGCGAATGCTACAAGGTCGCCAAGACCGAATATGACCGCCTGCTGATGGACGTGGCGCGCTAAGCAGGACTGAACAAGGCATTACGCGGTCTGTTGCAGGCCGCGATCTTCATCCCCCGTCGCCGGCATGTCCGGCGACGCGTCATTTGGGCCAGGCAATTCCAGCTGCGCCGCCGTTGCCGCCAGCGGAATGCGCGCCCGGACGCAGGTGCCCACGTCGTTGACGCCGCGCCCGACCTCGAGTTGACCGCCCAGCAGCAAGGCTCTTTCGCGCATTCCCAACAGCCCGTGCGACTTCGCGCGCGCGAACGCGTCGGCGGCAATCCCGATGCCGTCGTCGCTCACTTCCAGCGTCACCGCGTCCAGTTCGCGCTCGATGTGCACGATGACATTACGCGCGCCTGCGTACTTGGCGATATTGTTCAGTGCTTCCTGCACGATCCGGAACAGGGCGATTGCATGCATCGGGCCGGCGCTGTCGACGTCGCCTTCGATCAGCACATCGCAGTCCAGGCGGCTGAGCCGTGCGTAACCGTCGCAGTAACTGTGCAGCGCGGCGGACAAGCCCAGGTTGTCGAGCAGGCTCGGGCGTAAATCCTCGACGATGCGGCGTTTCAATTGTACCGTATCGACCAGGGTCGCCCGCGCCCGTGCCAGCATGGCCGCCAGGTCCGGCCGGCTCGAGTGCAAAGCTTCGCCGACGCTGTTCAGGTCCATGCCGATTGCCGTCAGGTTGGCGCCCATTTCGTCGTGCAGCTCGCGCGCCAGGCGCGCTTTTTCTTCTTCCGCCACATGGATCAGGTGGCGCGACAGCACCGACAACTGCTCGGTACGCTTTGCAACCGTCGATTCGAGTTGTTCGTTGACGGCCTGCAGCGCCCATTCCGCTTCGGCGCGCGCCGCGAAACTGCGCCGCACCAGGCGGTAAAAGAGCAGCAATACCGCGATCGCGGCGGCATTGATGCCCAGGCCGAGCATGACAGCATGGCGGTATTGCTTGTAAAAAGCGGCGCTGTGGGCGTTCAGCAATTCGTTTTGTTCGCTCAGCATGATGACGACCTGCAAGCGGATTTCATCGCTATCGCCGTCGCCCGGCGCAGCCGTCCCGGCGAGCAGTTCGTCCAGGCCGCCATCGCGGTAGACCCCCAGCGCGGCGTTCATCAAGCGCAGCTGGCGCTCGACCAGGCTGCGCAGTTGCGCGAGGTTTTTCTGTTGCGATGGATTATCGGCCAGCAAGACCTGCAATTCGCGCAGCTTGCTGTCGATCTGGGCCGGGGCACCCTTCACCACGCTCAGGTAGGTCGGATTTCCGGACAGGAAATAGCCGCGCATATTGCTTTCGGCATCCGTGACAAGCAGGCTCAGCTGCTGTAAGTCGTCGCTGACGCGGGTGCTCTGGTCTTGCAGGCCGTTTGCCGCTTTCAGGGCGTCGAGGTTGCGCAGCAGGCTGAAGCCGTTTGCCAGCAGTATCAGCACGCAGGCAAGGCAGATCAGCGTTTTATAGAGTGGCAAACTGCGAGGCAGTGCGCGCGGCGATCCGCGCGTCCTTGCCTGCCGAGGATCGCTGGTGAACAACACTATCGGGTTCCTTTCGCGCAACTTAACCGGAGCGCGCCGATTATAGTCTTTTCCAGGGGGAAATGCAGCGCGGAGGAATCCGCGGTGCCGGCGCGAAGGGCCGGCAAAGGCGAACGCCGGGAGGCGTTCGCGAACCCGCTCAGTCGAGCAGGTTGTTTTTCATGGCGTAGTAAGTCAGGTCGCTGTTCGACTGCAAGCCCATCTTTTCCATGATGCGGGTACGGTAGGTGGACACGGTCTTGATCGACAGCGACAGGGCGTTACCGATATCGGACACGGTTGCGCCTTTTGCCAGCCGCAGGAAGACCTGGAACTCGCGGTCCGACAGCTCGGTGTGCAGCGCCGTGTTCGGATCGCGGTCGAAACTCTGCGCCAGCAATTCGCCGACCGTCGAGCTGACGTAGCGGCGCCCCTGGAACACGGTGCGCACGGCGGTCTTCAGCTCGTCGGCATCGCATTCCTTGTTCAGGTAGCCATTGGCGCCCATCTTGAACAGGTTCAGTGCGTACTGTTGCGCCGGATAGCCGGAGAGAATCAGTACCGGCAGGTTCGGCTGCCCCTGGCGGATGGTACGCAGAATGTCGATCCCGCTCTGGTCGGGCATGGCGATGTCGAGCAGCAGCACGTCGCAAATCTCGCGACGGGCAATATCGAGCGCTTCGCGGCCGGTGGCGCCTTCGGCCACGACTTCGAAGTCGCCGGACGACGAAAAAATTTGTTTGAAGCCTGCTCGAACTATCTGGTGATCGTCACAAATGGCAACGCGTATCATTATCTTCCCTTAAATTTTCCTTGCACAGGAAAGAGCCGGGGACCTCTGCCCGGCTGTCATGCGTTGATTTACCTACATCGCATGTAACATTTTAGCACCCCGACGCCCATCTACAACAGAGCTGCACGCATGCTGGGCTAACTGAACAGCAATCGAAGCGCCCGGCAGCTGGTTTTGCCTGGGCAGCGTCCTCAGACCGGACGCGGAATGCTTTGCTTGAGCAGCGCAAGGATGCCTTGCAGCTCCTCGCGCAGTTTGACGGTGTCGACGACCGGCGCCTCCTCGACGCTTGCCGCCGCAATGCCGCCGGACAGGCTGCCTGCGCGGCTGTCGAGCCGGTTACGGGCGCCGCTGATCGTGAAGCCCTGCTCGTAGAGCAGTTCGCGGATGCGGCGGATCAGCAGCACTTCGTGGTGCTGGTAATAACGGCGGTTGCCACGGCGTTTGACCGGCTTTAGCTGAGTAAATTCCTGCTCCCAGTAGCGCAGCACGTGCGGCTTGACGCCGCACAGTTCGCTGACTTCGCCGATCGTGAAGTAGCGCTTGGCCGGGATCGGCGGCAGCGCGGTCAGTTCAATCTTGTTGGGGCGATCGTTCATAACTCACTTTTTTATCTGCAAGCAGCATCTGCGACCGGCGCCTGCACTCAGGCAGCGCGCGCCAGCGATGACGACGGCGGGCTGGTTTCTTCGACCATGCCCTTGAGCTTCTGGCTCGCGTGGAAAGTCACGACGCGACGCGCCGTGATCGGGATCTCTTCCCCGGTTTTTGGATTGCGGCCAGGCCGCTGCGGCTTGTCGCGCAACTGGAAGTTGCCGAAGCCCGACAGCTTGACCGCCTCGCCGCGCTCGAGCGCATTGCGGATCTCGTCGAAGAAAGTCTCGACCATATCCTTGGCTTCGCGCTTGTTCAGCCCGACCTGCTCGAACAGCAGCTCGGCCAGCTCGGCCTTGGTGAGGGTAGGCAAGGCCTGCTCGGCTTCCTTGCGGACCCGGGCCACCTGCATGGCGCGATGCAGGTCAGCCGCCAGTGCCTCCTGGAATACGGCCGAATCAACGTCGTTATTATTAATTTTGCAGCCCTGCCTTCGATTTGGACATGTTTTACACTCAGCCGCGCAGCTTTGCGCTATGTTTTTCTCTTGCGGCCTCTGCCACTGCAGCCATCACGGACTCCACGGCATCGTCCTGCAAGGTCGATTGAGTATCTTGCAACCCAAAGCGGAAAGCAAGCGATTTTTCGTCCGCCTCCAGACCTTTGCCGCGGTATTCATCAAACAAAACAATGGCTTGCACGATCTTGCCTAACGGGTGGGCAGCGAGCGCCGCATCGAAAGCGTCGATCACGGCCTGGGCCGCAACCGTGGCCTTGACCACCAGCGCGAGGTCGCGCGTCGCGCCCGGGAACTTCGAAATCTCGGTATAACGCGGGACTTCGCGTTGCTGGAGCGCGTCCGCATCGACCTCGAACAGCACCGGCGCCTGCGGCAAGTCGTATTTCTGCAGCCAGCGTGGATGCAGCTCGCCGATGAAGCCGACCACCTGGCCGTCGAGCTCTACGGTAGCACAGCGGCCCGGATGCAGCGCCGGGTGCTCGGCCTTGGCAAAGCGCAGCACGCGCGGCGCGAACAGCGCTTCGAGGTCGGCCTTGAGGTCGAAGTAGTCCACCGCACGCGTCGGCATGTCCCACTGCTCATCGAAAGCCGGGCCGTAGGCCATGGCGCCGACGCGCTTGGGCTGGTTGTAGCCGGCAACCGACAGCGGGCCGTCCACGGTTTCCTGGTTGCGGCTAAAGACGGCGCCGACTTCGAACACGCGCACCCTGCCCGCCTTGCGGTTCAGGTTGTAGCGCAGGTTGGCCAGCAGGCCGCCGATCAGCGAAGAGCGCATCACGCTCATCTGGCTGGCGATCGGATTCTGCAGCCGGATTGGCTCGACGTTGCCGGCGAAATCCTGCTCCCAGCCGGACTCGACAAAGCTCATGTTGACGACTTCCTGGTAGCCGAGGTCGGCCAGCAGGTGGCGGATCGCGAACAGCGAACGCGTGTTTTCCGGTTCGATCAGCATCGCGCTCGGCGCGACCGGCGGCTTGGCCGGAATGTTCTCGAAGCCGTAGACGCGCGCGACTTCCTCGATCAGGTCTTCCTCGATCTCGATGTCGAAGCGGTAGGACGGCGCGGTGACCGCGAACTGCCCGTCCTCATGGGTGAACGGCAGATGCAGGCGCGTGAAAATGTCGGCCACCATCGCGTCGGTGATCGGCACGCCGATGACTTTTTGCGCACGCGCGGTACGCAGCACGACTGGTGTACGTTCGGGCAGGTTCGCGATCTGGTCGTCGATCGGGCCGACGCGGGTGGCCTCGGTGCCGCAGATCTGCACGATCAAGGCCGTGATGCGCTCGATGTGTTCCACGTTCGTGGCGTAGTCGACGCCGCGCTCGAAGCGGTGCGCCGCATCGGTCGAGAAATTGAATTTGCGGGCACGGCCCTGGATCGCATTCGGCCACCAGAAGGCCGCTTCCAGGTAGATGTCGGTCGTGTCCAGGGTGACGGCGGTGGCGTCGCCGCCCATAATGCCGGCCAGCGATTCGATTTGCCGCTCGTCGGCAATCACGCCGATCCACTCGTCGACTTCCACCGTATTGCCGTTCAGGAGCTTGAGCGTTTCGCCCTTCCGGCCCCAGCGTACGTCGATGCCGCCGTGGATCTTTGCCAGATCGAACACGTGCGAGGGACGGCCGACTTCCAGCATCACATAATTCGAGATGTCGACCAGCGCCGAGACGCTGCGCTGGCCAGAGCGCTCGAGGCGCTGCTTCATCCAGTCCGGGGTGATGGCTTTCGCGTTCAGGCCGCGGATGACGCGTCCCGTCAGGCGGCCGCAGAGGTCCGGCGCGGAAATCTTCGCCGGCAGGATCTCATCCAGGGTCACCGGCACCGGCACCGTCGTCGGCAGGTGCAGCGGCGTACCGGTCAGGGCCGAGACTTCGCGCGCCACGCCCAGTACCGACAGGCAGTCGGCCTTGTTCGGGGTCAGCTTGATGGTGAACTTCAGGTCGTCCAGGCCGAGGTAGTCGCGGATGCTGGTGCCCACCGGCGCATCAAGCGGGAGTTCCATCAGGCCGCTGCTTTCTTCGGAAATTTTCAGTTCCTTGGCCGAGCACAGCATGCCCTGCGACTCGACGCCGCGCAGCTGGCCGACCTTGATTTCGAAGGGCTTGCCATCTGCACCCGGCGGCAGCACGGCGCCGGCCTGGGCGCAGATCGCCTTCATGCCCGCGCGCACGTTCGGCGCGCCGCAGACGATGTTCAGCAGCGTACCGGTGCCGACGTCGACCTGGCAGACGTTCAGGCGGTCCGCGTTCGGGTGCTTCGCCACTTCCACCACTTCGGCCACGACCACCTTCGAAAACGGCGGCGCAACGGGTTCGACTTCCTCGACCTCGAGGCCGGACATCGTCAGCAAATGGGACAGCTCATCCGAAGTCATCTTCGGATCGACCATGGAACGGAGCCAGTTTTCGGAGAATTGCATAATCTTGCCTTCGGCTGCAGGTGATTGTTATTAGTTGAACTGCTTCAGGAACCGGAGATCGCCTTCGTAGAACAGGCGGAGATCGTTGATTCCATAACGCAGCATCGTCAGGCGCTCGAGGCCGGAGCCGAACGCGAAGCCGATGAATTTTTCCGGGTCGAGGCCGAAGTTGCGCACCACCGTCGGGTGCACCTGGCCGGCGCCCGACACTTCCAGCCAGCGCCCTTTCAGGGGGCCGGAACCGAAGGCGATGTCGATCTCTGCCGACGGTTCGGTGAACGGGAAATAGGACGGGCGGAAGCGCACCTGCAGGTCGTCGGTCTCGAAGAAGGCCTTGACGAAATTCAGGTACACGCCCTTCAGGTCGGCAAAGCTGATGTCCTCGCCGATCCACAGGCCTTCGACCTGGTGGAACATCGGCGAGTGGGTGGCGTCGCTGTCGACGCGGTAGGTGCGGCCTGGCGCGATCACCTTGATCGGCGGCGTGTGGGTGCGGGCATAGCGCACCTGCATCGGACTGGTATGGGTGCGCAGCAGCAGCGGCTTGCCGGTGGTGTCATTGCCTTCGATATAGAAGGTGTCCTGCATCGAACGCGCCGGGTGGTTTTCCGGGCTGTTCAGGGCGGTAAAGTTGGTCCAGTCGTTTTCGATTTCCGGGCCATCGGCCACGTCGAAACCGATCGAGCGGAAGATTTGCTCGACGCGCTCCCAGCTGCGCATCACCGGGTGGATGCCGCCCATCGAGCGGCCGCGGCCCGGCAGGGTGACGTCGATACTTTCGGCGTTCAGGCGTTCCTGCAGCTGGGCCATGGCCAGCGCTTCGCGGCGGCCCGTCAATGCGCTTTCGATCTTTTCTTTTGCGGCATTAATAAGGGCGCCCTGCGCCTTGCGCTGCTCGGGATCGAGCTTGCCGAGTCCCTTCATCAGTTCGGTAACCTGGCCGGTCTTGCCGAGGTATTTCGCTTTTGCGTTTTCCAGCGCAGCCGCGTCGGGCGCGGCGCCAAAGTCAGCCTGGGCCGAAACGACGAGTTCTTCGAGCGAGTTCATGCTTATTCTTTTCCTGTTTTTATGGTGGCGGGAGCGCCACAAGTAAAAACGGGGCACAGGTATCAACCTCTGCCCCGCTCTTGTTGCACCGCGTTGCCGCGGCACTGGTATTACTGGCGGACTGCTTTAGGCAGCCAGCTTGGCCTGGACGGCGCTGACAATCGCGGCGAAGGCCGGCTTGTCATGCACAGCCATGTCGGCCAGGACTTTACGGTCCAGTTCAATCGCGGCTTTTTTCAGGCCGTTCATGAACACGCTGTAGGTCATGCCGTGCGAACGCGATGCTGCGTTGATACGGGTGATCCACAGTGCGCGGAAGACGCGCTTCTTGTTGCGGCGGTCGCGGTATGCGTACTGGCCAGCGCGCATAACTGCTTGCTTGGCAACACGGTATACTTTTGAGCGACGGCCACGATAGCCTTTGGCGAGCTCAAGAACTTTCTTATGACGGGCCCGTGCGGTAACCCCACGTTTAACTCTAGGCATATTAGCTCCTTAGTGTGAGATTAAGCAGACGGCATCATACGCATGACGCTGGTGACGTCCGACGCATTGATGTTACGGGTACCACGCAGCTGACGCTTGTTCTTGGTGGTCTTCTTGGTCAGGATGTGACGCTTGAACGCCATACCCGACTTCACAGTACCGCCCGGACGCACGCGAAAACGTTTCTTCGCGGAGCTTTTGGTTTTCATTTTTGGCATAGTCTTCTGTCCTTTTCACGGACAGCCTCATATAACAGGATTGCAGGTGGCAACATGGTGTCGCGCTTAGATGCCTGCTTTCACTTGTTTTGCAGCGAAGGTGAACCCGCTACAACCTGCTTCGAAAAACAGGAACCGCAGATTCTAACACACGTGCTGAACGAAAACAACAAAGGCCGGCCCGGGGCTGCAGCAATCGCTGCAACACCGGCCCGGCCTTCATCCATCCAACAGCGAAGAATTACTTCTTCTTCTTCGGCGCGATAATCATGATCATCTGGCGGCCTTCCATCTTCGGGAACTGCTCGACCTGGCCGTAAGGCTCGAGGTCTCCCTTCAGGCGTTCCAGCATGCGAAAACCGATGTCCTGGTGGGCCATTTCGCGGCCGCGGAAGCGCAGCGTGATCTTGGTCTTGTCGCCCTCGTCGAGGAACTTGATGAGGTTACGCAGCTTGATGCTGTAATCGCCCTCATCCGTGCCTGGACGGAACTTGACTTCCTTGACCTGGATGATCTTCTGCTTCAGCTTGGCTTCGTGGGCCTTCTTCTGCTCGGAGTACTTGAACTTGCCGTAATCCATCAGGCGGCAGACCGGTGGAACCGCGGTTGGCGCGATTTCCACGAGGTCGACGTTCTTTTCCTCGGCCAGACGGAAGGCCTCAGCCAGGCTCACAATGCCCAGCGGCTCGTTGTCCACCCCGGACAAACGCATTTCCGGGTGATTGATTTCGCCATTGATGCGATGCGACGACTTGTCAGTAGCTATGTTGTTTCCTTTTAATGTCTGAATAACCGGCCGGCTTACTTGGGCTTATTTGGCTTTGGAACCAACTTCGCCAAGCAGGCGCTCGATCAGGGCGTCGATGGACATGGTGCCCAGGTCGACATTGCCCCGTGCGCGCACGGCCACGGTGTTTGCTTCACGTTCCTTGTCGCCAACAACTAGAATATATGGCAACTTTTGGACGGAATGTTCGCGTATTTTATAGGTAATCTTCTCGTTCCGCAAATCAGCGTGAACGCGCAGACCAGCCTTCTTCAGGCGCTCTTGCACCTCTTTCACATACGTTGCCTGAGCGTCAGAAATATTCAGCACTGCCACCTGCACCGGGGCCAGCCACAGCGGCAAGGCGCCGGCATAGTTTTCGATCAGGATGCCGATGAAGCGCTCCATCGAGCCCACGATCGCGCGGTGCAGCATGACCGGCACCTTGCGCGTATTGTCTTCCGCGACATACTCGGCGCCGAGACGGCCGGGCATCGAGAAGTCGACCTGCATCGTGCCGACCTGCCATGGACGGCCGAGGCTGTCCTTCAGGTGGTATTCGATCTTCGGGCCATAGAAGGCGCCCTCGCCAGGCAGTTCGGTCCACTCGACGCCGCAGGCGCGCAGCGCCGAACGCAGCGCTTCTTCGGCCGCATCCCAGACTTCGTCGGTGCCGATACGGCTGTCGGGACGCAGGGCCAGCTTGACGTCGATGTTGGTGAAGCCGAAGTCGTCATAGACTTCCATTGCCTGGGCGTGGAAGGCCGTCACTTCCGCCTCGATCTGCTCTTCGGTGCAGAACACGTGGCCGTCGTCCTGGGTGAAGCCGCGCACGCGCATGATGCCGTGCAGCGCGCCCGAGGACTCGTTGCGGTGGCACTGGCCGAATTCGCCGTAGCGCAGCGGCAGGTCGCGGTAGCTCTTCATGCCCGAGTTATAGATCTGCACGTGGCCCGGGCAGTTCATCGGTTTCAGGGCGTACGAGCGGTTTTCCGACTCGGTCGTGAACATGTTTTCGCGATAGTTGTCCCAGTGGCCGGTCTTCTGCCACAGCGTGACGTCGAGGATTTGCGGCGCTTTCACCTCGTCGTAGCCGTTGACCTGGTATTTGTGGCGCATGTATTGCTCCACCTGCTGCCAGATGGTCCAGCCCTTCGGATGCCAGAAGATCAGGCCCGGCGCTTCTTCCTGGAAGTGGAACAGGTCCAGTGCCTTGCCGAGTTTGCGGTGATCGCGCTTTTCCGCTTCTTCCAGCATGTGCAGGTAGTGTTCCTGGTCTTCCTTCTTGGTCCAGGCGGTGCCGTAGACGCGCTGCAGCATCTCGTTGTTCGAGTCGCCGCGCCAGTAGGCGCCGGCCAGCTTCATCAGCTTGAACACTTTCAGCTTGCCCGAGGACGGCACGTGCGGGCCGCGGCACAGGTCGGTGAAGCTGCCTTCCGAATACAGCGACACGTCTTCATTTGCCGGAATCGAGGCGATGATCTCGGCCTTGTAGTGTTCGCCGATCGACTTGAAATAGGCAACGGCTTCGTCGCGCGGCAGCACCTTGCGCGTCACCGGCTCGTCCTTCTTGGCCAGCTCGGCCATCTTCTTTTCGATCTTGGCCAGGTCGTCCGGAGTAAACGGACGCTTGTACGAGAAGTCGTAATAAAAGCCGTTTTCGATGACCGGGCCGATCGTGACCTGGGCTTCCGGGAACAGTTCCTTGACGGCGTGCGCCAGCAGGTGGGCGGTCGAATGGCGGATCACGTCCAGGCCTTCCGGGTCGCGGTCGGTGACGACGGCGAAATCGGCGTCCTGCTCGATCAGGAAGGAGGTATCGACCACTTTGCCGTCGACCTTGCCGGCCAGCGCGGCCTTGCCGAGGCTGGGGGCAATACTCGTCGCTACTTGGGCGACCGTCACGGGGCCGTCGAACTGACGGCTGGAGCCATCGGGAAGTCGCACGTTAAGCATAGTGATCTCCAATTGAAATTTAGCTGGAATACTTGAAACTTGAAAATTCTGGACGAAAAAAAACGCGGGCTAGCCGCGTTGATGTCGTTGTGTTGAGCAAAAGCACACCCCTCGCGTCTAGCGTTTCCCCCACAACCAGGTTGTAGTTCGCGGTGTCATAACCGAGGTGCCTTTCTCGCTCTTACTCAATAAATTCTGGTGGGCGGTGCAGAATTCGAATCTGCGACCCCTTGGATGTCGACCAAGTATTCTAACCAGCTGAACTAACCGCCCAATGACGTGCATTATAGGGGGTGCGCCGGGAGCGCGCAAGGGTAGATCCAAATTTAGTGACGAGCAGGTTATCCATTACACTTCGGGTTCCGCACGCTGACCAGAATAACAATGTCCGAACACGCCGCACCGACCTCCGAACACCTGCACGCCCACCTCGACGGCGACGCTCAACATGGGCATTTCATCGAGGCGCGCAGCCAGAAGGCGCTCGCCTGCGCGCTCGGGCTGACGCTGCTGTTCGCCGTCATCGAGGTCTTTACCGGATTCATGTCGAATTCGCTGGCCCTGATTTCGGATGCCGGCCACATGGTGACCGACGCCGCCGCCCTCGGCCTGGCCCTGCTGGCGCAACTGATCGCCAAGCGCCCGCCTTCCAGCCGCCATTCCTTCGGCTTCGTGCGCGCCGAGGCGCTCGCCGCCTTCGTCAATTGCCTGGCGATGCTGGCGCTGGTGGCCTGGATCGCCTGGGAAGCGGCGCAGCGCCTGCTGCATCCGGAACCCGTGCAGGGCGGCGTGGTGCTGGTGGTGGCGGCGATCGGCGCCGGCATCAACATCCTGGTGGCCTGGATCCTGTCGCGCGGCGCGCAAAGCATCAACACGCGCGCGGCGCTGGTCAACGTGCTGGGCGACCTGCTCGGTTCGGTCGCCGCGATCGCCGCCGGCGGCATCATTTATCTGACGAACTGGGTGCGGATCGACCCGATCCTGTCGATTTTCGTGGCGCTGCTGATCCTGCGCTCGACCTGGGGCATCCTGCGCGAGTCCTATCACTTCCTGATGGAGGGCGTGCCGCACGGGATCGATTACCTGCAGGTCGGCGCCGACGTGGCCGAGGTCGACGGCGTGCTGTCGGTGCACGACCTGCACGTCTGGGACATGTCGCCCGGCCACCCTGCCCTCATCGGCCACCTCGAGATCCGCAGCCTGGCCGAGTGGCCGACCGTGCTGCGCGCAGTCAAGGACATGCTGCTGGCCCGGCACGGCATCGACCATGTGACCCTGCAGCCGGAAGGGCCGGATGGCCAGCCCCTCGATGCGAGCCTGTGTAAGCCTGCGCTTACCTTGCCTGGGCACGCGCGCCGATAGGACAAGGCCTGGCGATCGATGACAATGCGGCAATGGACGACATTTCCGAACGCGTATTCGACACCCTCATCATTGGCGGCGGTCCCGGCGGGCTGACGGCGGCCATTTACCTGCGCCGCTTTACCCGCAATATCCTCGTGGTCGACAAGGGCAACAGCCGCCTTGGCCTGATCCCGGTCTCGCACAACTACCCCGGCTTTCCCGAAGGCGTGCCGGGCACGCAACTGCTGACCAACCTGCAGCACCAGCTGAAGAACTACGGCGGCGCCGTACAGTCCGGCGAGATTACGGGCCTGCGCCTGGAAGACGGCGCCTTTGTCGGCGATTACGTCAACGATGCCGGCGAGACGCGCACGGTGCGGGCGCTGACCGTGCTGCTGGCCACCGGCGTGGCCGATGCCGGCCTGCCGATCGAAAACTGGTACGAGGCGGTGCAGTCCGGGGCGGTTCGCCTGTGCCCGGTGTGCGACGGCTACGACGTGATGGACCGGCGCATCGCCGTCGTCACCAACGAAACCAATCCGGTCGGGCATGCCCTCTTCATGCGCTCGTTCAGCGCTGACGTGACCCTGTTCGACCGCGGCAAGGAATCGATGCTGAACGAGGACGAGCTGCGCCAGGTCGAGGCAGCCGGCGTGCGCTACGTCGAGTCACCGCTGCTGGGCGTCACGCTGAGCCCCGACATGAAGCCGATCCTGAACACGGCCGACGGCGAAAGCCGTGAATTCGACGTGTTCTACCCGATGCTGGGCGAATCGGCGCGCTCGAAACTGGCCTGCGAACTGGGCGCCGAGACTGCCGACTGCGACAAACTGGTCGTCGACGATCACCAGCGCACCAATGTGCCGGGGCTGTACGCGATCGGCGACGTGGTCATGGGCCTGAACCAGATCGCGGTGGCGGCGGGACAGGCGGCGATTGCGGCGACCACGATTCACAACGCCTTGCCCTGGGCCTTGCGGCCGAAGGTCGAGGTGCAGAAAGCGGCCTAGCCTCAGATACACACGGCCAGATCGTCGTGTCCCGCGCCTTCGGTGACGAGGACCGTATTGCGCCCCTTGCGCTTTGCCTGGTAGAGCATGGCGTCGGCCTGGGCGACGATCGCGTTGATCGTGAGCTTGTCGCCGCTGGTGCGCCGCACGGTGTTGACACCGATGCTGACGGTCACGTACCCGGTCTCGCTGTCCGCATGTACGATTTTCAGCCCGACCACGGAACGCCGGATGCGCTCGGCCACGCGCAAGCCCCCGGCGCCGTCGGTTTCAGGCAGGACGCCGACAAACTCCTCGCCACCATAGCGTGCCGCCAGGTCTCCCGGCCGGCTGATCGCGCGCTCGATGGCCGCGGCCACCTGGCGCAGGCATTCGTCGCCGGCCACATGGCCGTAACGGTCGTTGAACTTCTTGAAGTGGTCGACGTCGAGCATGATGAGCGAGAGCGCCGTGCCGTTGCGGTCGGCCCTGCCGAGCTCCTGTTCCAGCGCGTGCTCGAAATGCCGGCGATTGGCGATGCCGGTCAGCCCGTCCTTGCGCGCCAGCGTCGCGAGCTGGCTGTTCTGGTCTTCGAGCGACTCGCGCGCGAGATGCAGTTCGCGTTCGAGCTTGTCCCGGATCACGATCTGCCTGACCAGGCGCCTGCCCAGGAAGCCGAGGAAGCCGACAGCGAGCAGGCTTGCGCCGGTCAGCATCAGCACGGTTTGCTGCCAATCGCCGAGGATTTCGTCGCTGGCGCGCGCGCATGCGACCACCAGGGGAAACGATTTCATGCGCCGGTAACTGTACAGGCGTTCGACCTGGTCGATCCGCGAGACCAGCATCGCCGTCCCCGCACCCCCTTGTTTGCGGTAATGCGTGAAGACCGGTCCGCCGCTGATATCCATGCCCGGCACGCTGTCGCTGAACGGCCTCCGGTAGATCAGGGTGCCGTTGTCGAGCGCGAGGAAAATCGTGCCGTGCGGGCCGACGTCGAATTCGTCATACAAGCGCGCGAAAAAGTCGACCTCGATCGTTCCCAGCACGACGCCGGCGAAGCTGCCATCGGGATGCTGCAGCCGGCGCGACACAGGCAGGACCCAGACGCCGGTGGAGCGGCTGCGAATCGGCAGGCCGACGTGCACGGCGCGCCCCGTATCCCGTGCATGAAACTTAAAATATTCGCGGTCCGAATTGTTTCCCTGCATCTGCCCGGCCAGCGACGTGACCAGCCAGCTGCCGTCCGCGCCATACACGAACAGGCCATGCAGTTCCGGCAGCTCCTGGGTGCTGCGCTGCAGGTGCGTGCGCAGGCGCCCCAGCGCGGCGCCGCCGGTCCCGTCGTGCTCGACGCGCTCGACGACGTCGGCCAGCACCGCGTCGACGATGCGGATCGCGCTCTCGCCCTGCGCCGCCAGCGCCTTGGCCATGTTGACGGTGGAGGCTTGCGCTTCGCGCAGGCGATCCTGGCGCGCCGACCAGGCGTTCCAGGATTGGGCGGCAATCAGGATCAGGAGCGAGGCGGCGAGGATGCCGACGGCGAAGGCAACCAAGGGACGCTTGCGCGCCGTCAGGCGCACGATGCGCGGATCAGTACTGGAAGTCGGCATCGTGTGAATGCGGTATAGGCAAGGTGAATGGACAGGGTACGAGAGGCACCTGAACATGTCCACAGCGCAACTGTAATTTCGTTCAGGAATGAGGGATGTGTTGGGCCGAGCCAACAGGGCGCGAGCCCCGCCGATTACTTCGCGCCCGACGCCAGTGCAATCCGGCGCCGGATGCGCTCCACGGCAAGCGCATCGCCGCCGGCCAGGGCGCGCCGCTCGGCCACTCCCAGCCACATCAGGAGCGGCCGGCGCCAGCCCTGGGCGGATGCCGTGTCCGTCGCCAGCGCGATGTCGTCCGGCCGGATCCGTCCGGCCTTGAAGGAGGCGCCGGCCGCCACCAGCCGCGCCAGCGGGTTAGGCAGGCCGGCGATCGAGGCGCCGGCGACGACGGGCCGGTGCTGCTCCGGCAGCAGGCCCGCATCCAGGCCTTCCCAGCGCCCGCCGATATACGCCGCATACGCCCGCTGCTGCGCCGTCGCGTCGGTGGCAAGCGCCGCAAACCCCGGGCAATCGTCGAACTCCAGGCTGGCCGCCAGGGTAGCGCAGCGCACCAGTTCCACCTGGGCCGCCAGCTCTGGCCGGCCGGTGCTGGAGGTCTCGCGGCGCGCCCGCGCGAAATCGGACTGGGCCGCCGCCGTGCTCCCGCGCAGGTAGTTCTCGGTGAACGCGTCGAGCGCTTCCTTCGCGTTCGGCTGCCAGGCGGGCACGGGCGGCTTGCTGGCGCAGGCGCCGAGCAGCAGCGCGGCTATCAGGACAGGCATCTTCATGGCAGCTTGATCTCCTCGTTCTTGCCGGCGAACGGCCATTTGCGGTTGACCTGGTCGACCAGGCGGTTCACCTTGCGCAGGCTGGCGTCGACTTCGGCGCGCAGCGCGCCCAGGTCTTCGGTGGCGACACGTGCGTTGGCGCCCACCGCCTGCGCCTCGACCAGGACCGCATCGACTTTTTTCAGGGTGCCGCGCGCATCCTGGAGCACGCCCCGCAGCTCCACCACGGCGGCCTGGGCGTCGTCCACCACGCCCTTCTTGCCGTACAGGCGCTGGTCGGTCCTGGCCAGCAGCGCGTCGAGGCGCTGCAGGGTGCCGATGAACTTGCGCGCCTCCTCGTCGCCGAGCGCGCCGCTCAGCAGGCCGTACTTGCCCTCGAACTTGCCCGACAGGCGTCCGGTCAGCGCCTGCACATTTTCGAGGCTGCCCTGGACAGCGGAACCTTCGGAGGTCAGGCTTTCCAGGTTACTCAGGAGCGAGCGGGCCGTGGCCACCAGGCCGGGGATTTCGGCGGTCACGTCGCCGCGCAGCACCGGGCGCATCGCGCCGTCCGGCAGCGGCGCGTCGTCCAGCACCCCGGTAAAGGCGCGCAGGCGCGTCTCGCCGACCACGCTCCTCTCCAGCGTGAATACGCTCGAGGCACGCAGCCACCGGGCGTCGCTGCTGGAGACGTCGACCACGATATTGACCTTGCCGTCGGCGGCCAGGTCCACCAGGCGCACGCGCCCGATCGGAAAGCCGGCGAAGCTCAGGTCCATGCCGGGAATGACGCCTTCGGAGTTTTCGGTCACCAGCACCAGCTTCTGGGTCGGCTCGAACACGCCGCGCGCGTACATCACGTACAGGACGAAGGCGACCAGCAGCGTGAAGACGAGCCCCAGCAGGATCATCGCCTTGGTTTCGATATTCGCCGGCTCGTCCGGAATGGTGTCGTTCATGGTGTCAGATGTATTTGAGGGCAAGCGAGGAGGCTTCGATCAGCAGCAGCATGAACAGCAGGCGCAGAGCGCCCGGCTGCACGTTCGAGGCCAGCCGGCGCGGAAAGCGCTGCAGTTCGAGGATGGCGGCGGTCGGGATCACGGCCACCGCCAGGCCGAACAGCACGGTTTTCAGCACGAAGCCGAAGGTCACGGCCGGATCGAACACGCGCCCGACCGTGCGCGTATAGTCCTGGACGCCGAAGGGAGACAAACCATACAGGCTGAGGTAGGCCAGCACCAGCACCACGGTGCTGCTGACCATCGCCAGCGACAGCACCGAAAAGGCATTCGCGAACAGTTGCGGCACCAGGTCGCGGCGCAGGCGGCGCAGGGCCTCGGCATTGATGTCGGCCGTCGGCAAACCGGCGCGCGCCAGGCCCAGGCTCGAAGCGTCGAAGGCCATGCTCGAACGCAGCGCCGCGAACAGCGCGGCCGACAGCGGAATGAGTTCCAGCACCAGCACCCGCACCACCATCTCCAGCGCATAGCGCGACAGGCCATAGCTCGACGCCGTCACCATCACGATGCGGATGATGACAAGGCTGATCAGGGCGGAGAGCACGGTGAACCAGGGCAGCACCTGCCAGGTGCTGGCATGGATGTAGCGCGCGGTGGACAGGCGGTTGGCGCGGTTATAGGTCGACGGCGACAAGGCGCTGACAAACGCGATGGCGCCCAGATGGAACATGTACCACCAGCTGTGCAGGTAGTGGAGGAAAGCGAGGCCCCACAGGCTGGGGCGGACGAGGAGGCGGAGGCGTCGGGGCATGGTCGGTGCGTTGTTACGACCGTCTCGCTTCCTGCACGCCCGGCACTTCGGCAATCGTCCCCAGCGCCTTTTGCAGCTGCGCCGTCGACCCGATTTCGGCCGTGAACACCATCCGTGCCTGCCCTTTCGTCGTTTGCGTATTCACCCCAGTCACGTTGATCTTCTCGCGCAGGAAAGCCTCGGAAATATCGCGCAGCAGGCCCTGGCGGTCGCTGGCGAGGATGAAGATGTCGACCGGGTAGACGGTCTCGATCACGCCTTTGCCCCACTCGGTCTGGATCACGCGCTCGGGCGCCTTGCTGCGCATCTCGGCGAAATTCTTGCACGAGAGGCGGTGGATCGACACGCCCTTGCCGCGCGTGACGAAACCGACGATCGGATCCGGCGGCGCCGGCTTGCAGCAGCGGGCCAGCATCGTCATCAGACCCTCGGTGCCGACCACCAGCACGCCGGACTTGGCGCCCTGCTCCACCGACGAGGCGCGGCTCTTGTTGACCACGGCCGCGTCGTCGACGGGCGGCGCCTCGGTGGCTTCGTGCAGCGCCGCTTCCACGTGGCGCAGGCTGAATTTTTCCTTGCCAACCGCGACGAACAGGTCGTCGACCTTGGCGAAACCGAGTTTATGCGCCAGCGCTTCCAGGTTGACGGCGGTCTTGCCCTCGCGCTGCAGCGACTTTTCGACCAGCGCCCTGCCCTGGGCCAGGGTTTCGGCCAGCTCCTGGCCGTGGAACCAGGCGCGGATTTTCGAGCGCGTGCGGCTGCTGACCGTGAAACCGGGGCTGAGCCAGTCGCGCGACGGGCCGGCGCTGCCCGGCGCGCCCTTGGCGGTGATGATCTCGCAGGTCTGGCCATTCCTCAGCGGCGTGTTCAGCGGCACCATCGCACCGTCGATCTTGGCGCCGCGGCAGCGGTGGCCGACTTCGCTGTGCAGGTGGTAGGCAAAGTCGACCGGCGTCGCGCCGACCGGCAGCTCGAGCACGCGCGCCTGCGGCGTGAGCACGAAAATGCGGTCGTCGAGCGAGGCGGCCTTGAGCTTTTCGACCCATTCCTTCGTGCCTTCCTTGCTGCCTTCGTCGTCGCCCACGGCGTCGGCGCTGCCGGTGATATCGCTCTTCCAGGCCAGCAGCTGGCGCAGCCAGGCGATCTTTTCGTCGTACTTCTGGCTCTTGAAATTCGAGCCGCCTTCTTCCTTGTAGCGCCAGTGCGCGGCGATACCGTATTCGGCGAAGTTGTGCATCTCCTGGGTGCGCACCTGCACCTCGAGCGGACGTCCGTCTTCGGCGGTGACGACCGTGTGCAGCGACTGGTAGCCGTTCGGCTTCGGGCGCGAAATGTAGTCGTCGAACTCGCTCGGGATCGGGGTCCAGATGTTGTGCACCAGGCCCAGCACGGTGTAGCAGGTCCTGGCGTCGGCAACGATCACGCGGAAAGCGCGCACGTCGTACAGCGACGAAAAATCCAGCTCCTTGCCGCGCATCTTGTTGTAGATGCTGTAGATGTGCTTCGGCCGTCCGCTGACTTCAGCGCGGATGCCGGCTTGCGCCAGCTCCGTCTGCAGGCGCGCGATCGCCGAGGCGACGAAGCCTTCGCGCAGCATGCGTTTTTCTTCCAGCATTTTGGCGATGCGGCGGTAGGTGTCGGGCTGCTGGAAGCGGAAGGCCAGGTCTTCCAGCTCCCATTTCAGCTGCCAGATGCCGAGCCGGTTCGCCAGCGGCGCGTACAGGTCCATCACCTCGCGCCCGTAGTCGCGGGTCAGGTCATCGAAACGCTTCTGGTCGGCGAAATAGCGCAGCGTCGTCAGGCAGGACGCCAGGCGCATCAGCACCACGCGCATGTCGGAGGCCATCGCCAGCAGCATCTTGCGCAGGGTTTCGACGTGGGCCGCCGCCTGCTGGGCCGCGTTCTTGCCCCGGCCGATCGCCACCCCGTGCCCGACCGTCAGGTCACGCAGGCGGATCAGCTGCTGCACGCCGCGCACCAGGCTGGCCACCTCGGGGCCGAACAGATGGTCGAGCGTTTCGATCAGCGGCGGCTCGAAGGTCGCCAGCTCGAACAGCAGGCCGGCGATGCGCGTCTCGACGTCGCTGCGCAAATATGCCAGGGTGCAGGCCACGCCGAGCGAAAACTCGAAGGCGTTCTGGCCAGAGCTACAGGTGCGCTCGCCATAGGCGACCGCGGCATAGTCGAGCGCATGCTGCACGCGCGCGCATTCGTCAGGACTGAGGCCCTGGACCAGCTGGCTGGTGGCGTCGCCGAGGACGGCGGTGGAAACCATGCGCTCGCTTAGCGCAGAGCGGCGGTGACGACGATCTCGACCAGGCAGGCCGGATTGGCGAGCTTCGCTTCGACGGTGGCGCGCGGCGGCGTGTGGCCCTGGGCGACCCATTCGTCGTAGACCGCGTTCATGCCGGCGAAATGCGCCATGTCGGCGATGTAGATCTGCATCATCAGGATGCAGGTCTTGTCGCTGCCGGCTTCGTTGAGCAGGCGGTCGACGTGGGCCAGCACTTCGCGGGTCTGGCCTTCGATGTCCTGGGTGGTGTCTTCGGCGATCTGGCCGGCCAGGTAGATGGTGCCGTTGTGGATGGCGATTTCGGACAGGCGCTTGCCGACGTGGTGACGTTCAATTTGCATAATCTCTTTCAATTCAATAAAAACGCGCGGGCGATGGCGATCTGCTCCGCGTGCATGAAGGTCGGCGCGTGGCCGACCCCGGGTATCTCGACCAGCTGCGGGCGCGGCCCGCGGGTCGTCATCGCCTGCGCCGTCTCCTTCGACAACAGGTCCGACAGTTCGCCGCGCACCAGCAGCGTCGGGCAGCTGATCGCATCCCAGGCGCGCCACAGCGCAGCCTGGTCATGTTCGGCGCTTTCCAGGCTCATCGCCTTGAACGGTTCCGCCAGCGCCAGGTCGTAATGGCGTACCCAGGCGCCGCTCGGTTCCTGGCGCAGTACGTCGGCCGCCAGCTTGTTCCACTGTTCGTCCGAGTGCGGGCCGAACGAGCTCGATACGTCGCGGATGAAGCGCGCCCCGGATTCGAAGTCGGGAAAGCGCAGGTCCTGGCCGATGTAGTCGGCGATGCGCGCCATCGCCGCGGCGTCCAGCGTCGGCCCGATATCGTTGAGCACCAGCCTGCTGACCGGCGTGCCGGGCAGCGACGCCAGCGCCATGCCGATCAGCCCGCCCATCGACGTGCCGAACCAGTCCACCCGGTCAGGTCCGCCGGCGGTGACACGCGCCACCAGGGTCACCATGTCGGCCACGTACTGCGGCAGCGCATACAGTTGCGGGACGCGCAGCCGCTCGGAACGGCCGCGGCCGGCCACGTCGGGGCATACCACGCGGTAGGCATCGGACAGTGCGCGCGCCAGGGCATCGAAATCGTCGGCCACGCGGGTCACGCCATGCACGCAGACCAGCACGCGGGAGTTGGCCGGGTCGCCCCACTCCTTGTAGGCGATGCGATGCAGGCCGGCGGGCGAACTGCACTGCACGCTTTTCCATCTCGCTTCCTTGCTCATTGCCCCCACCTCGCCCCCAAGCTCGCGTTCCGCCCTGAGAATATTGTTGCTTACTTAAGTCCAGCTCACCATTTTAACTGGCCCTGCGATTAGAATTCTACCAATTATGCGCAAGTCTCCCGAACACCCACCTTACAGAGGAAACAATGAACGCCAATATGTTGAGTGGTAAAACAGCACTGGTCACCGGCTCGACCTCGGGCATTGGCCTGGGCATTGCCCGCTCGCTGGCCGAACAGGGCGCCAATATCGTCTTCAACGGCTTCGGCGACGCCCAGCAGATCGAAAAGCTGTACACCGACATCGGCCAGGAATTCGGCGTGCAGACCGCCTACTATAACGCCGACATGTCGCAGCCTGCCCAGATCGAGGCGATGATGCGTTTTGCAGCGGACAAGTTCGGCGCAATCGACATCCTGGTCAACAATGCCGGCATCCAGCACGTCTCGAGCATCGAAGAGTTCCCGGTCGAGAAATGGGACGCGATCATCGCGATCAACCTGACCTCGGCCTTCCACACCACGCGCCTGGCGCTGCCGGGCATGAAGCAGAAGAACTGGGGCCGCATCATCAACCTGGCCTCGGTGCACGGCCTGGTCGGCTCGAGCCAGAAGTCGGCCTATGTCGCGGCCAAGCATGGCCTGGTCGGTTTCACCAAGGTGACGGCGCTGGAAACGGCGCAGACCGGCGTCACTTGCAACGCCATCTGCCCGGGCTGGGTGCTGACACCGCTGGTGCAAAAACAGGTCGACGACCGCGCCGCGCGCGAGAGCCTGTCGAACGACGAGGCAAGGCGCGCCCTGCTGGCCGAAAAACAGCCGTCCGGCGAATTCGTCACCCCTGCCGAACTGGGTGCGCTGGCCGTATTCTTCTGCAGCCCGGCCGGCGCGCAGGTGCGCGGGGTGGCGTGGAACATGGATGGAGGCTGGGCGGCGCAGTAAACCGGGACGGAGACATCCGTCCCGGGTCCACGTCCCGCTATGGCCGCTATTGCGTTAGCGACGGCGTCGCCCGGCTGATCCGGTACACGACGCCATCACTGAGCGACACCACGTACAGGTTGCCGTCCGGCCCCTGTTCGATGGCCGGCGTGACGCCGAAACCGCGGCCGATCAGGAGGGTTTCGCTTTCGGTCGCCTCGAACTTGTCGGTGTTGTCGGCCACCCGGTCGGCCAGGCGTGCGTCCGCACCCAGGTCGAGCGCCTGCCGGTCACGGCTCAGGCGCAGCCGGTACAGGCTGCCGCCAGTGCCGCCCCCTTGCGCAAAGGCGCGCGACGAACCGATCCACAGGGTGCCGAGATAGCCGGCGCCGAGCGCGTCGCCCCGCACAAAGGCGGCGCCGGCCGGTCCGACCTCGTAGCGCCAGCTGAACTGCGGATCGACATACCTGGCGCCCGGCAGCATGAACATGCGCGCCCTGGCCTGGCTCGGCGTGTCGGCGATGCGGGTCGGCGGATAGCGCAGCTGCTGCAGGGAGCCGCCGAACATCGTGGACTCGATGCGCTTGAATTCGGCGACGCGCTCCAGCGGCCCCATGACCTGGATCCAGCCGCCGTTCATGCCCCGCACCACCCGGTTCAATTCGCTGAAGGCATCGTCCGCATTCTCGGTCAGCCACAGCGAGCGGCCGTAGGGATCGAAGGCCATGCCGAAACCGTTACGGTGCCCGTAGGAATAGACAGTGCGCAGCGTCCTGCCGGTGTCGCCGCCGATCAGGCCGCCGATGCCGTAGAAGGGATTGTCGCGCGGGGTGCTGCCGTCGTCGTTGAACCGCTGGACCACGCCGGACAGGTGCGCGTTGTCGGGCTGCGGGCCGCCATAGGTATCGTCGCGGAAGGATGGGCTGCGGAAGGGGCCGATGGGCAGGTTCTGCATCTGCCCGCGCCGTCCCAGATCGCCCGTGAACACATACAGCTTGCCGTCCGGTCCGAAGCGGATCGGGCCGCCGTTATGGTTGCCCCGTTCGGCCGGGTTGACCGCGTCCTCGTGGCCGCGCACCGGCAGGTTGTCGGTCTGGCGGGCACGCAGGCGCACGGTGCGGAAATTCGGGTCCAGGATCAGGCGGGCGCCATCCCAGGTGAAGCGGTCGACGCGGTTGCCCAGCAGCGGCACTTCGCCCAGGGCGTTGCTATCGCTCCCGGTCGAGCTTTCCGTCCAGCGGAGGTAGACGAAGGGCACGGCCGGGAAATTCGGATGCAGCGCAATGCCCAGCAGGCCCCGTTCCGACGCGGAATTCACCGCAAGGTCGAGCACCGGCTCGGCCTGCAGCACGCCGCTCGTGACCCGCTTGACGCGGCCAGTCCCTTTTTCCAGGATCAAGGCATCGTTCGAACCGATGAAGGCGATGCCGATCGGCTGGACCAGCCCGGCGCCGACCCAGGTCGTGACCTGGAGGCTGGGGTCCAGTATCTCGACCGGAATCGTATCGGCTGCGGCAAAGGGCGCGGCCAAGGGCGTGGCCAGTCCGAGCAGTACGGCCGCCAGTTTTCCAGCGCATCGTGTTGACATGGTAATCCTCCAATCCGCCGGCATGAGGAGCCGGGCAGTTCCGTTGAACAGGTGGCCGCACATGAATTGCGGCGTGGAAGCGTCAAGGGCAAGCGATTGCGACCGACTGCGACGCTGGGCCACAAGTCAAGCATGGCGCATAAAATATGCACGGCGCATGCGCTGGAGCAGCCCCGGCCATGAGCGGGCTCAGCGGCTGGCGGCTGCCCCGAGCGCCGCATGCCAGTCGGCATACGGGGTATGTGCGACCATGCGCCGGTTGTAGTCCGGCGCGCCATCGGTCCACCACACGGGCCCGCGTTCTCCCAGGGCACGCTTGGCCGCGTCGACGGCCGCGCGGGCGTTGCGCTCGGCATCGGGGTCGCCTGCCTTTTTGGCGGCGCCGACTTGCCGGCGCGCAGTCATGAGCGCATTGACCAGCTCCTGGCGCTCGGCTGGCGGCAGATTCGGATTACTGGTACGCCACAGGCGGCCCGATACGACGAAATAGCGGCCGTCCGGCGTGGCGGGATAGGCTTGATTGGCTGGCATGGTCAAAGTATAGCGAAGCCGGGTGTAGACTATCGGTTGCTTACCGAAAATGACGAACTCCCCACCACAAGGCGTGTCGATGAACCTATCCGGATTACTGCTTTTTTTTCCGCTGTGCCTCATGGCCGTGCCGAGTGAAGCCGCCACGCTCGCGCATTCCCTCGACAAGATCATCGCCACACGGTTCAAGCCCGAATTGCCGGGTGTGGCTGCCCTGGTGATCAAGGACGGTCGTCCAATCCTGCGCAAGGCCTACGGCATGGCGAACATCGAGCTGGGGGTGCCGGTCCAGCCCGGGCACGTGTTCCGGATCGGCTCCACCACCAAGCTGTTCACGGCAACGGCCGTCATGCTGCTGGTGGACGAAGGGAAGCTCGCCCTCGACGCGCCCGTTTCGCGTTATCTGCCGGATGCCCCGCGCCATTGGGACAAGGTGACGATCGAGCACCTGCTGACCCATACCAGCGGCATTCCCAACCTGTCGATGGATTCGGGTTACTGGCGCACAACCGTCCGGCTGGACCATACGCTGGAAGAACTGATCGCGCCAATCCGCCCTCGGCCGCTCGACTTCGCGCCCGGCACCCGCTTCTTGTACAACAATACCGCCTACAACCTGCTCGGGATGGTGATCGAAAAGGTGTCGGGAACAGGCTATTTCGCTTTCCTCGACGCGCGCATCGTCAAGCCGCTCGCGCTGGAGCACACCAGGGAGGGCAGCGACAAGCAGCTCATTGCCGGCCTCGTGACCGGTTACCGCAGCGGCCCCAGCCCGGCCTGGCCGATTGCGAGCAGCAACCTGCATGCCGCGGGCGGCATGGTGAGCACGGTCGACGATCTTGCCGCCTTCATGCTGGCCCTCCAGGCCGGGAAAATCGTGTCGCCCGCGGGCGTACAGCGGATGAATACCCCCTACCGGCTGACCAATGGAGATGTGCTTGACTATGGCCTCGGCACCTGGCTGCGCAAGGTCAACGGCAAGCGCCTGGTCGGTCATGGCGGCTATGTCTTCAACTTCTACAGCCAGGTTGAAATGGACATCGATTCCGGTATCGTGGCGGTGACGCTGCATAACGGCGACCGCTTCGGCGGCGATAATGAAATCTTGAGCAAGGAGCTTATTTCGGAGGTGCAGGCATGGCCGATCCCATGACAGTTCCGACGCTCTTCCCAGGTTTCAGCGCGCGCCGCATCCCGACCGCGCTCGGCGTCGACATCCACACCATTGTTGGCGGCAGCGGCCCCCCGCTGCTGCTCCTGCACGGCCATCCCCAGACCCACGCCATCTGGCACCGGGTCGCATCCCGCCTCGCGCAGCATTTCACGGTGGTGGCCTGCGACCTGCGCGGCTACGGCGATTCGTCGAAGCCGCCGGGCGAGCCTGACCACGCCAATTACAGCAAGCGCAGCATGGCCGGCGATGCGCTGGCCGTCATGCAAGCGCTCGGCTTCGAGCGCTTCAGCGTGCTCGCCCACGACCGCGGCGCGCGGGTGGCCCACCGGCTCGCCGGCGACCATCCGCAGCATGTTGCGCGCATGGTCCTGCTCGATATCGCACCGACCCTGGCGATGTATGCGCAGACCGGTGAAGCCTTTGCCCGCGCCTACTGGCACTGGTTCTTCCTGATCCAGCCGGCGCCGCTGCCGGAGCGCCTGATCGAAGCCGATCCGGCGGCCTACGTCGCCGACGTGATGGGCCGCCGAAGCGGCGGGCTCGACGTGTTCGATCCGCGCGCGCTGGCCGAATACGCGCGCTGCCTGGCGCTGCCCGGAGCGGCGCACGGCCTGTGCGAAGATTATCGGGCGGCGGCCGGGATCGACCTGGAACACGACCGGGCCGACCGCGAGCGCGGCCTGCGCCTGGCCATGCCGCTGCTCGTGCTGTGGGGAGCGCAGGGTGTGATCCAGCGCTGCTTCGACCCGCTGAAGGAGTGGGCGGCGGTGGCGCAGGACGTCAGGGGCGAGGCGCTGCCCTGCGGCCACTACATTGCGGAAGAAGCGCCGGACGCGCTGCTGGAGAGGGTGCTGCCCTTCCTGATGGACTAGTCCGCGTCCGCGCGCAGTACCATCAGGTTCCCCGTCACGTCGGCGCCATGCTCGCTGCGTACAGCCGCGCGTTCGGCTTCAATCAGGGCGAAGCCGTGCTGTGCGGCCAGGCGCCCCAGGTAATCCAGCGAATGCGCATAGCGGTTCGAAGGCAGCAGCGCAAAGTCCCCGGCCTCCAGCGCTTCGGTCGAGAAGCAGAACCAGCCCCCTGGCCGCAGCGCGGCGCGCACCCGCGCGAACAGGGCGGCCAGGTCGCCGAAATACACCAGCACGTCGGCCGCCACGACCAGGTCGAAGGCGTGCGCGCGATCGGCGAGCCAGGCCTCGATGTCGGCGCAGGCCAGTTCGTCGTACAGCGTCGTCGCACGCGCCTGCTCGAGCATCTTGCGCGACAGGTCGACGCCAGCCAGCTTGCGCGAATACGGGCGCAGGTGCGGCGCGCACAGGCCGGTGCCGCAGCCGAGGTCCACGGTGTCGAGCCCGCCGGCGACGAGGTGGCGCGCCAGCGCGGCGCCCACCAGGCCGGGCGTGCGGTAGGCCAGCACCCCGGTCAGGTGGCGGTCGAAATGGCCAGCGTAACCGTCGAACAGGGCGGCGACATAGGCGCTTGGGGCCCGCGGCGGCGCGGCGCCGGCGCCGAGCGCCGCCAGTGCGAATTCGACTTGGGCCGGGTCGATGCCTGCTCCCCGGGCCAGATCGCGCGCCGTTTGCAAGGCCGCAATCGCCTCGTCGCGCCGGCCGAGCGCCAGCAAGCCATCGCCACGCCCCTGGTAGGCCCGGAAGTGGTCGGAACGCAGGGCCAGCGCGCTGTCGAAACAGGCGAGCGCCTCCGATGGACGCTCCAGGCGCAGCAGCGCCAGGCCGCGCCCCGTGTGGGCCTCGGGCGACGCCGCATCGAGCGCGATCGCTTCGTCATAGCCGCGCAATGCCGCTTCGAACTCGCGCAAGCCGAACAGCGCGTTGGCGCGCACGCAGGACGCCTCGGCATACGGCCGGCGCGCGGCCAGAGCGCGCTCGCTGCTCGCCAGCGCGCTTGCCGGCTCGCCCGCGTCGAGCAAGGCGATGGCGCGGTTGCACCAGGCCTCCGGGTAGCCTGGGCGCAGCGCCAGCGCGCGTTCGTAGCTGGCGATCGCTTCCTGCGGCCGGCCCAGCTTGCGCAAGGCGTTGCCGCGGTTGTAGTGGGCCATGGCATAGCCGGGATCGAGCGCGAGCGCGCGGTCGTAGCTGGCCAGTGCGTCGGCGCTGCGCCCGAGGTCCTGCAGCGCCACACCCAGATTGGCCTGCGCCATGGCCTGCGCCGGCTTGAGGCGCAGCGCCTGTCCGATCAGCTCGAGCGCCGTCGCCGCGTCGCCCTGCTGGCGCGCCACCACGCCGAGCAGGTGCAGCGCGTCGAACTGGTGCGGGGCGAGCGCCAGCACCTGGCGGTAGCGCTCGCCCGCTTCGTCCAGCCTGTTTGCCTGGTGCAGTGCGAGCGCGGCTTTCAATAGCGGCGCCACCTGCGGATTTTCCTCACTCATCTTTCGGTTTTTCCTGATCTGGTTCGCTATCATTGCATCTTCATCATTTTTTGGGAATCGCCATGCGCCGCTGGACCAGGAAACTCGCTTGCATCGTCCTCACCCTGGCCGCGGCACATGCCGCCGCCGCCCCCGGCACGCTGATCACCGCCGACCGCGTCTGGACCGGCGACGGCAAGCCCCACGCCGGCTGGGCGGTGCTGGTGGTCGACGGGCGCGTCAAGGAGGTCGGGCCGCTCGAACGCATCGCCGCGCCACCCGACGCCGAACGCATCGCCCTGCCCGGCAAGACCCTGATCCCCGGTCTGATCGACCTGCACTCGCATGTGCTGCTGCATCCGTATAACGAGACCACCTGGGACGACCAGGTGATCAAGGAGCAGGTCGAATACCGCACCCTGTTGGCCGGCAAGCACGCCGGCGACAACCTGCAGGCCGGCTTCACGACGCTACGCGACCTCGGCACCGAAGGCGCCAACTACGCCGACGTCGGCATCAAGCGCGCCATCGAGGGCGGCGTGGTGGACGGCTCGCGCCTCCTGATCGCCACCCGCGCGATCGTGGCCAGCTACAGCTATGGCCCGGCCGAAAAAAGCTATCGCCCCGACATGGAAATTCCCTACGGCGCCCAGCCGGCGACCGGCGTCGATGAAGTCACGAAAGCGGTGCGCGAACAGGCGTCGCGCGGCGCCGACTGGATCAAGTTCTATGCCGATTACCGCACCGGCATCGATGGCAGCAGCCGTCCGACCTTCACGCTGGAAGAAATGAAGGCGATGGTGGCCGCCGCCCACGTCACCGGACGCAAGGTGGCGGCGCACGCCAGCAGCGACGACGCGATCCGCATGGCGGTGCTGGCCGGCGTCGACACCATCGAACACGGTTACGGCGCCAGCGAAGCGACCTTCCGCCTGATGAAGGAGCGCGGCACCGCCTTCATTCCGACCTTGACCGCACCGGAGGCGATCGGCGAATACTTCCAGAAGCATGTGCGCGGCGGCGCCCCGACCCCGGGCATGCAGGAGGCGGCGCGCGCTTTCAAACTCGCGCGCAAGGTGGGCGTCGTCATCGGCAACGGCAGCGACGTCGGCGTCTTCACCCACGGCACCAATGCGCGCGAACTGGAGTGGATGGTCCGCCTCGGCATGACGCCGACAGAGGCGCTGCGCGCGGCGACCTCGGTGGCGGCCGTCATCCTCGGCAAGGAAAAGGAGCTGGGGCGCCTGGCGCCGGGACTGGTCGCCGACGTGGTCGCGGTCGAGGGCGATCCGACCGTGGACATCGCGGCCCTGCGCAATGTCCGCTTCGTGATGAAGGCCGGGAAGTTGTACCGCAGGCCGTGACCGGCCCGCTTGCGGATATCCACAATAGCCGCAAGCAGGACGATTCGTGATCATGACGACACTATCCCTGTCCAGAAGCGTCGTCATGAAAAAGCCTTTCTATAAAATCCTGTACGTCCAGGTGCTGTTCGCCATCGTGATGGGCGTCCTGCTCGGCGTGTTCTGGCCCGAGCTGGGCACGAAGATGAAACCGCTGGGCGACGGCTTCATCAAGCTGATCAAGATGATCATCGCCCCGGTGATTTTCTGTACCGTGGTGGCCGGTATCGCCGGCATGCAGGACATGAAGAAGGTCGGCCGTGTCGGCGGCAAGGCGCTGCTCTATTTCGAGGTCGTGTCGACCTTCGCGCTCGTCATCGGCCTGGTGGTCGCGAATGTCGCCAAGCCGGGCGCGGGCTTCAACGTCGACGCCACCCATCTCGACGCCAGCGCCATCGCCCAGTACACCGATAAGGCGAAGTCGCAGTCGACCACCGACTTCCTGATGAACATCATCCCGAACACCTTCGTCGATGCCTTCGCCAAGGGCGACATCCTGCAGGTGCTCTTGATCGCGATCCTGTTCGGCGTGGCGCTGTCGATGCTGGGCGAGCGCGGCCGGGCGACGACCCGCATCATCGAAGACTTCTCGCACGTGATCTTCGGCGTCGTCGGCATCGTCATGAAGCTGGCCCCGATTGGCGCCTTTGGCGCGATGGCCTTCACCATCGGCAAATACGGCCTCGAATCGCTGGTGCCCCTGGCAAAGCTCATGGGTTCGTTCTACCTGACCTGCGCCCTGTTCGTATTCGTCGTGCTGGGCGCGATTGCACGCTTCACCGGCTTCTCGATTTTCAAGTTCATCGCCTACATCAAGGAAGAACTGCTGATCGTGCTCGGCACCAGCTCCTCGGAAAGCGCCCTGCCGGCGCTGATGCGTAAACTTGAAAACCTCGGCTGCTCGAAGTCGGTGGTGGGCCTGGTGGTGCCGACCGGTTATTCGTTCAATCTGGACGGGACCAACATCTACATGACGATGGCCGCCCTGTTCGTGGCCCAGGCAACCAACACGGAACTGAGCCTCACCCAGCAGCTGACGATTTTGGCGGTGGCGATGCTGACGTCGAAAGGCGCCTCCGGCATCACCGGCGCCGGCTTCATCACCCTGGCCGCGACGCTCGCCGTGGTGCCGACCATTCCGGTGGCCGGCATGGCGCTGATCCTCGGCATCGACCGCTTCATGAGCGAATGCCGCGCGCTGACCAATTTCATCGGCAACGGCGTGGCCTCGGTGGTCGTCTCGAAGTGGGAGAACGAACTGGACAAGGAGCGCATGGACGCAGTCCTGTCGGGCAAGCATGGCGACACCGACCCGAAAGTGATGGCGCCGGTGCGTGAGGCGGCCTGAACTTCCTGGCTCGGCGAGAAACCGCGCTTCGGCGCGGTTTTTTTGTGGCCATGCGCATCCCCAGTCCCAGCCCGTTCGTTGCCGTTCCGTCAAGGCCGTGCTAGGCTGGCCGGCCAAGCACTTTACCGGAGACACCACCATGTGGAAACACGCCCTCGCCGCCTGCACCCTGCTCGCCCTGTCGGCCGCCGCCAGTTCGGCGCCTGCGCCGGCGCCAGCGGCGCCCGTGTATGACGCCGCGCTGGCCGCATCGCTCGGCGCCGACGAACGCGGCATGCGCCCGTATGTCCTCGTGATCCTGAAAACCGGCCCCAACAAGATGACGGCCGGGGATGCGCGCAACGCCATGTTCAAGGGCCATTTCGACAACATGAACAAACTCGCCGGCGAAAAGAAGCTGGTGCTGGCCGGTCCGCTGGACGGCAAGGAAGGCCGGCGCGGGATCTTTGTCCTCAACACCCCCGACGTCGAGGCGGCAAAAGCCTGGGTCGCGACCGACCCGGTCATCATCAACGGCGAAATGGCGGCCGAGTTCCACAAGTTCTACGGTTCGGCGGCGCTGCTGATGGTGAACGAGGTGCACGCCAAGATCGAGAAAAAATAGTCTAGGCCGGCTTGTCCGGCAAAGGCAAGGCAAGGCAAGGCAAGCGCGTCGAAATTATCTAGACAATTCTATCTAGACAAGATAATCTACTTAGACAAGCTTGCCATTTTCGACGGAAACGCCATGCCCAGCCATCCCGACCAACCGAAGCCGACCACGGCCGAGCTCGACCTCCTGCAGACCCTGTGGCCGCTCGGCGCGGCCACAGCGCGCCAGGTGCACGAGGCGATGCGGAAAAGCCGTCCCGACGTCACCTACGCCACGGTCTTGCGCCTGATGCAGATCATGCACACCAAGGGCCTGCTGACGCGCGACGAGAGCGAACGCTCGCACGTCTATGCCCCGGCCCAGGCCCAGGATTCGCTGCAGACCAGCTTGCTCAAGGACCTGGTGCAGAAGGCGTTTGCCGGTTCGGCCAAGGCCCTGGTGCTGGCGGCCCTGAAAAGCGGCATCTCGCGCAAGGAACGCGAGGAGATCGAACAGCTGCTCAAGGATGACGCGCCATGACCGGCCACGAAATCGTCGGCCATATCGGCGCCACCCTGCTCGACTCGGTGTGGCAATGCGCGCTGGTCGGCCTCGAGACCTCGGTCGCCTTGCTCGGCCTGCGCCGCGCACGGCCGCAAGCGCGCTATCTCGCGGCCTGTGCCGGCCTCCTGGCCTGCCTGCTGTGGCCGGCCGCCCAGCTGTTCGCGCGCCTGTATGGCGCCAGCAGCGGCACCAGCGGCACGCCGATGCTGCTGCAGATGCTGCCGGCCGCCGAGGGCGCGGCGGGCGCCGGCTGGCAAGGCTTCCTGCAAGCCCACCTGGCCTGGGTGGTTGCCTGCTGGGCCGCCTGCGCCGCCGCCCTCGGCCTGCGCCTGGCGCTGGGCCTGGTATGGGTCAGCCGCGCGGCGCGCACCCATCGGGTCGATGCGCACTGGAATGCGCGCCTGGCGACGCTGGCCGGCCAGTTCGGCATCACGCGCGCGGTGCGCCTGCGCGTGGTCGATACGCTGGCCAGCCCGGTCACCGCCGGCTGGTGGCGTCCGGTCGTGCTGGTGCCGGCTTCACTCCTGTCCGGCATGTCGCCGCAGTTGCTCGAAGCCCTGCTGGCCCACGAACTGGCCCACGTGCGCCGTCACGACTACCTGGTCAACCTGGCGCAGAGCCTGATCGAAACCATCCTCTTCTATCACCCGATCGTCTGGTGGCTCTCGCACCGGATACGTGTCGAGCGCGAGCAGATCGCGGACGATATCGCAGCAAGGCAACTCGGCGAACCGCGGCGCCTGGCCCTTGCGCTGTCCGAACTGGAACGTCTCCAGTTCTCAACCCACCACCTGGCCCAGGCGGCCAACGGAGGAGATTTGATGTCACGCATTAAACGATTGGTTCGTCCCGAAGAGCACGCATCGAACTGGAAGGCCGCAATACCAGCGCTGGCAATGGCGATGGCCTGCCTTGCCGGTTGCGCCGCAAGCACGCCGACGAGCGGCGCACCGGAATCCCCAAGCCTCACGAGCGGGCCAGTTGCCCGTTTCGATACCTGCCACACACCGAACTACCCGCAAGAATCGCAGGCCCGCGGCGCCGAGGGCATGAGCACGCTGCGCTACCTGATCAATACCGACGGGACCGTCGCCGAGGCGGCGATCCAGGCCGGGAGCGGAGACCGGATGCTCGACGTGGCTGCGCGGGACGCGATCGCCAAATGCCTTTTCAAGCCGGCGATGGCTGAGGGCAAACCGGTGCGCGACTGGGTCACGGTCCGGTACATCTGGTCGCTGAAGTAATCGCACCAGTAAAACACCCCCTTCACTTCCCCTTTATCCAAGCTCAGGAGCACCATGTCCCATATCGAACAAATGGCCATTGCCGCGTACTCAGGTGTCAAATGGAACGTCGCCCTGCCGGCACTGGCCCTTGCCGCCCTCGCCGGCTGCGGCCACACTCCCACCGCTCAGCCAGGCAGCCCCGCAACGGCCAGCAGCGCCAGCGCCAGCACTGGCAAGACCGGTTCTGTCCTGAAGACCGAGACCTGTGCCAGGCCAGAATACCCGCAGGACGCGCGTCGCCGCGCTTCGCAGGGCACTACCACGGTACGCTTCCTGATCGATAGCAACGGCCACGTCGCCGAGTCCAGCATCGTGAAGTCCAGCGGCGACGCCTCGCTCGACGAGGCAGCACGCTCGGCACTGGCCAAATGTCAGTTCAAACCGGCCATCAAAGACGGCCAGCCCGCGCGCGCATGGGTTCCAGTCCAGTACGTATGGGTCCTGGAACCGGCGGGCAAGGCAGCTGCGCCTGCCGCCCAGCCCTGAGCGCAGCTGGCAAAGCCGCTCGACATGCAAAGCCGCCGGCGAGCGTTCGTTCGATAATGTTCGGGCTAGGGTCACAGGCATGCTGGCGCGAAGCGGAGCTTTGCCGTTAAAGACAGCAATAATCAGTTTGGGCTGATTCGAGTACTGGATCAGGTTCCGTTGCTTTCAGACCTCCGACCGCGCCTGTTCCCCGCTGGACTCCTGCTGAGGTTCCCTTTTCAGTGTCGACATTCTTTACAGTTTTTTCCTGTAAATATTTCTCTATTACACATGTCATTGATTTTAAACAACTTTCTTTACTGGCATGAGTATTGCTTATAGTAAATCATTGTTGCTACCTAATCTCACTTGGACATGATATGAAAAATACCCTGCACCTCCTGGCAACTGCCTCCGCCCTTCTGCTGTCGCTCTCGGCACAAGCAACGCCACTGATCAACGACACCGGTCTGACAGGTACTGTCACGCACGAGGATTTCAACACGAACGCGGGCAATGGAACTGTGGCCGGCAGCCAGTTTGCGAACCTGCAGTTTGGTAGCGGCGTTTTTGTCAACAACGATTACCGCGATGGCTTCCCACGCATCGAAGGCAGTTCCATTGCAAACTTCGGTACCTGCTGCCAGAAGCAAACATCGTTCACCTTCGATACATCGGTGACCGGTGTCGCATTCGCATTCGTGACCAATACTGGAAGCACTACTTTTTCGGCATACCTGAGCAATCTGTTGGTAGAGACCTTTACTGCGCCTACTGGCTACGGTGGTACCTACTACGGCTTCCAGAACATCGTCTTTGACAATGTCCGTATCGATACGACTGCCGCGTCGAACGGCGCTTACCTGCTCGACGACCTGCAGTACAAAACGGCCGAAGTTCCTGAGCCGGCGTCCTTGGTCCTGATTGCCCTCGGCCTGGCCGGCTTGGCTGCCCGCCGCCGCCAGCAACGCTGATTCTGCGCGGCGCAGGCTTTTCGCCACCCAAAACGGTCGGGTCTCAACCCCGGCCGTTTTCGACCGATGCGCGCTAGAATAAGGCAGCGACGGCAGCTGCCGCCGATCCCGGTTCGGGAGGCGCCATGCAATCCGGTGAAAAACTCAACACCATCTCCCACCTGGGCGGCGCCCTGCTCGCCTGTGGCGCCAGCTTTCCGCTGCTGGCGCGGGCGCTGCAGGGTCATGGCGGGCCCGGTCTGGTCAGCACGGCCATCTACGCCGCCGCCCTGGTCCTGATGTACGCCTGCTCGACTGCCTACCACGCCGCCAGCGGCGCTTTCAAGGAACGGCTGCGCCGTTTCGACCACGCCGCGATCTATCTCCTGATTGCCGGCAGCTATACTCCTTTCTGCATGCTGATACTGGACGGGCGCGCCGGGGCGATCCTGCTCGCGGTCGTCTGGGGTCTGGCGCTGCTGGGCGTCCTGCAGGAAAGCCGGCCGCGCCGCGGCGCCCGGGTGCTGTCGATGCTGATCTATCTGGGAATGGGCTGGTCGGCCGCCACCATGCTGCGCCCGCTGTACGCCAGCCTGGGTCCCGCAGGCTTCGCCTGGCTGTTTGGGGGCGGTCTCGCCTATACCGCAGGGATCGTGTTCTATGCGCTGGACGATCGCCTTCGCCATGCGCATGGCATCTGGCACCTGTTCGTACTGGCCGGAAGCGTCGCGCACTACATCACGATTTATTTCTACGTGCTGTAAAAAAAACGGGAAGCGCCAGCGACGCTTCCCGTTTCTTCTTTAATTCAGCAAGCGATCAGACCGCCGACACGTCCAGTTCGGCAGCAGTGGCTTCGACAATCTGTTCCCTGGTCACGCCGGGCGCCAGTTCCACCAGCTTCAGGCCGCTACCGGTGACGTCGATCACGCCCAGATCCGTGATGATGCGGTCGACCACGGCCACGCCGGTCAGCGGCAGGTCGCATTTCTTCAGGATCTTGTGGCTGGTCGAGCCATCCTTGGCGGTGGCGACATGTTCCATCACCACGACCACGCGCTTGACGCCGGCCACCAGGTCCATCGCGCCGCCCATGCCTTTTACCATCTTGCCAGGGATCATCCAGTTGGCGAGGTCGCCGTGTTCGGACACCTGCATCGCACCCAGGATCGCCAGGTTGATCTTGCCGCCGCGGATCATGCCGAAGGAATCGGCCGAGCTGAAGTAGGCGGCGCCCGGCAAGGCGGTCACGGTCTGCTTGCCGGCGTTGATCAGGTCGGCGTCAACCTCCGCATCCGTCGGGAAGGGGCCGATCCCGAGCAGGCCGTTTTCCGATTGCAGGAAGACTTCCATGTCGTTCGGTACGTAGTTCGCTACCAGCGTCGGCAGGCCAATGCCGAGGTTCACATAAAAGCCGTCCTGCAGTTCCTGCGCCGCGCGCGCGGCCATTTCATCACGAGTCCATGCCATGTTCTTCTCCGGGTGCAGTCTTAGGTTGGACGGACGGTGCGCTGTTCGATGCGCTTTTCCGGCGTCGGATTGTGGACGATGCGGTGCACGAAGATGCTCGGCGTGTGCACCTGGTCCGGATCGATCTCGCCGATCTCGACCAGTTCCTCGACTTCGGCGATGCAGACCTTGCCGGCGGTGGCGACGTTCGGGTTGAAGTTACGCGCCGTCTTGCGGAACACCAGGTTGCCGGCCTTGTCGGCCTTCCACGCTTTTACCAGCGAGACGTCGGGCAGCAGCGCCATCTCCATCACATAATGCTCGCCGTTGAATTCGCGGGTTTCCTTGCCGTCGGCGACGATGGTGCCGTAGCCGGTTTTGGTGAAGAAAGCCGGGATCCCGGCGCCGCCGGCCCGCAGCTTTTCGGCCAGCGTGCCCTGCGGCGTGAATTCGAGTTCGAGTTCGCCGGCCAGGAACTGGCGCGCGAATTCCTTGTTCTCGCCCACATAGGAAGCGATCATCTTCTTGATCTGGCGGGTTTCCAGCAACTGGCCCAGGCCAAAGCCGTCGACGCCGGCGTTGTTGGAAATGGCGGTGATTTGCTTGACGCCCGAGTCGCGCAGCGCGGCGATCAGCGCTTCCGGAATGCCGCACAGGCCGAAGCCGCCAACGGCGATGGTCTGGCCGTCTTGAACGATACCGGCCAGCGCCGATGTCGCATCAGGATACACTTTGTTCATACCCGTCCCTTTTGTGGATTAGCCGAAGAGCTTGCGAAGTGGAGCTTTTTTAATACTGCAGAGGTGAGAAGGCGAGCATAGAATACGCCTCGCGAAAGTACAATACCGTAGAACTACCGGCAAGGCTGCGCCAGACCGTAGATCGCCGCAGCCCAGTCCAACCCCTAGCTACCCGATGAAGCCATCATACGCCATTGATTACGAGATGATTTTCCAGCATGCCCCGGTCGGCATGTGCATTTCCAGCAACCGTGTGATCCAGTCCGGCAACCTTGCGCTGGCGTCGATGTTCGGCTACGACCAGGGCCGCCTCGACGGCCAGTCCTTCGCCGTGCTCTACCCCACGATGGACGAATTCCTGCGTACCGGCGACCGCATCGTGCCGATCATGAACGCCAAGGGCCGCTATTCCGACGAGCGCATCATGCGCCGCGGCGACGGCGAGCTGTTCTGGTGCCACGTGACGGGCCGCTCCCTGAACGCCGCCGAGCCCCTGGGCGCCGGCGTCTGGACCTTCGAAGACGTCAGCGAAAAGCGCCCGGTCACGGCCGAGCTGACCCCGCGCGAACGCGAAATCGCGGCGCTGCTGGTGCAAGGCAAGACCAGCAAGCTGATCGCCCGCGAAACCGACCTCAGCCCGCGCACGGTGGAGATGCACCGCGCCAAGCTGATGCGCAAGTTTTCGGCGTCGACCTCGTCGGAGCTGGTGCACAAGCTGGTGGGCGTGGCACGCTGAGGCATTTTCCATCCCAATCACAAAGGCCGCGATGAAGCACCGTCGTTTCGTTTCCAGTGTCTTCGCCAGTCTGGCACTGATGACTTGCGCGCAAGCTGCGCCTCTTGTGAGCTTTTTCCCGAACAAAAACCTGGGAAACTTCCTGGCCGAGAAATTCGACCTGGCCAGCATTCGAAGCTCATTCGGGCCTCGCCGCTCCCCGGCCCTGCGTACGTTCGCCGACTTCGGTATGAAGCCGAGCAAAGCCACCGACGACCAGCTTGTCTTTGAAATCCCCGGCGGCTGGTATTACGAACTGAAGGTCGTTTCTCGCAGGGACGTCAATGGCGACGGAATCGAAGATCTGGAAGTCTGCTTTATCGATCGCGCCCTGAACGGCGGAACCTATCACACATCCTCCGGGCTACTCATCACCCGATACTCCGCAAACAGCCATGCGGTAGCCTTGAGCTTTAGTCTCGCCGAGGATGTTTGCCTTGAGTACGCTCGTTGATGCCATCGAAAGGCTGTGTGACGACGCTTGTACTACTTCCCGGATTGGACGGAACAGGCGAATTGTTCGCACCATTCGTTGCCGTACTCGACAAGCACATCACAGTGGCAATTGTCCGATATCCCGTGGGTGATCCGCTTACATATCAACAGCTGCTCGACCATGTTCGGAGCGTCCTTCCGCCAGATGAACCGTTTTTCCTTTTGGGTGAATCCTTCTCCGGACCGATTGCGCTTTCTATCGCCGCTGAACAGCCGGGAGGGCTGCAAGGAATAATCCTGTGTGCCTCCTTCATGCGCAATCCCTTGCCTCATTTAAAGCGGCTCGGCCGTCTTAACAGCCTTGTCCCTTACCGGGTAATGCCTGCATGGTTGCTCGCACTACCCCTGTTCGGACGGTCGTCATCAAGGCAGTTGCGCACCTTGTTATCGGACGCGCTCGGAAGGGTGTCGCCCGAGGTTCTCCGGATGCGCATGAACGAGGTTCTCGCAGTGGATGTGACGGCTGAGACCAGGAAGATTATGGTTCCGGTGCTCTATCTGCAGGCGACGGATGATTTACTTGTTCCCAAGAGCGCGGCCATTTTGCTGCAAAAGTCCAGGCCGCAGATTCAAATTGCAAGGTTCAAATCGCCGCATATGCTCCTGCAAGTCGTGCCTGCGCAGGCGGCGAAGACGATCGAATCCTTCATTGCTCAATTTAGTTAACTGATCAGAATCCCGACCTTGGGAGCCGGACGACCAGATCAACACTTAGAGCGCCTAACAAAACCTTCAGAGCAAGGCGCGGCGACGAAGACAGTACGACTGTACGGCGAGGAGCTGCAACGCAGCTATGGAGGTTTTGTTAGGCGCTCTTAAGCCTGTTCGTACAGCCGCCAGGCCTGGTCGCGGATCCGCCCCAGCAGCACCTGCAGTTCATGGTCGAGCCGCCGGTCCGTCTCCAGCAGCTGCACGTCCTCCCCCAGCTCTTCGATCATGGCCGCCAGCGGCGCCGGCAGCCTGCGTTCGGGATCGAGACGGGTGCGCAGCCACACGCCCTGGCGCACCGTGATCAATAGCGCCGCGGCGACCTGCTCGGTCAGTTCGAGTATGCGCAGGCAGTCGCGGGCGGCGATCGTGCCCATGCTGACCTTGTCCTGGTTGTGGCATTCGGTCGAGCGCGAAAACACCGAGGCCGGCATGGTCAGTTTCAGCGCTTCGGCGGTCCAGGCCGACGCCCCGATTTGCAGGGCTTTCAGGCCATGGCTGATCGATGCGCGCTCGCCGGTGGCGCCGCTCAGGTTGGCGGGCAAGCCGTTGCTGTAGCGGGCGTCGACCAGCAGCGCCATCTGGCGGTCCAGCAAGTCGGCCAGGTTGGCCACGGCATTTTTCATCGAGTCCATCGCAAAGGCGATGTGCCCACCATAGAAATGGCCGCCGTGCAGCACCCGTTCTCCTTCGGCGTCGATGATCGGATTGTCGTTGGCGCTATTGAGTTCGTTTTCGATACCGTCGCGGAAGAAGGGCAAGGCGTCGGCCAGCACGCCGATGACGTGCGGCGCGCAGCGGATCGAATAGCGGTCCTGCAGCCGGTTGCCGTTGCGCTCGATTTGGCCAGTGTAGCCGAGGTCCTGGCGCAGCCACGCGGCCACATCCTGCATGCCGGCATGCGGCTTGACCGAAAACAGGGTGGCGTCGAAATGGTGGGCATTGCCGTCGAGCGCGAACGAGGCCAGCGCGGTGATGCGCGTGGTCAGGCGCGTCAAATAGGCAGCGCGGTCCCAGGCGATGCAGGCCAGCCCCGTCATCACGGCCGTGCCGTTCATGATCGCCAGCCCTTCCTTCGGGCGCAGGCGCAGCGGGGCGATGCCGGCCGCCCGCAGCGCCACGGCCGCATCGACCCGCTGGCCGTCGCGCAGCACTTCGCGCTCGCCGCAGAGCACGGCGGCCAGGTAGGACAGCGGGGTCAGGTCGCCGCTCGCGCCGACCGAGCCTTCGCTCGGGATCAGCGGCGTCAATCCGGCCTCGAACAGGCGCACGAACTGCTCCAGCAGCGCCATGCTGACGCCCGAATAGCCTTTCGCCAGCGAGGCCAGGCGCGCCGCCATGACGGCGCGCGTTTCGGCCGGCGTCAGGTACGCGCCGAGGCCGCAACCGTGGTAAGTATACAGATTGTGCGGCAGTTCCGGCACCAGGCCGGGCGGCACGGTGGTCGTGCAGGAGTCGCCGAAGCCGGTAGTCACGCCGTAGATGACGCCATCCTCGCGCAGCAGGCGGTCGAGGAAATCGGCGCCGCGCTGGATTGCCGCGCGAAAGGCCGGATCGTTCGACAGGAGCGGCTGCGCGCTGCCGCGGGCGATGTCGACGATGTCGGCCAGCGCCAGGCGCCCGCGATCAAAACATACGGGACGCATCGTGCTTGCAGGGGGTTCGGGCAGCATGGCGTCCTAGCCTTCGGCCAGCAGCGAGCGGATCGCTTGCGGCAGCGGCACCGACTTCTCGGCCGCGAAATCGACCCAGACGATTTTCGCGGCGCCTTCGGCATGCAAGGCGCCCGCCTGGCCATCGGCGCCGACCAGGCGAATCTCGTGCGAGACCTCGAAGCTCGAGCGCCCGGGCGGGCCGACATACGAACTGACTTCGATCTCGGCCGGGTATTTCAGCTGTTTCAGGAACGAACATTGGGCGTTGACCAGCACCGGCCCGGTGGCGGCCGGATCCGGCAAGGCCCCTACCCCTTCCAGCCAGGCGATGCGCGCCGTTTCGATGTAGCGGAAATAAACCGTGTTATTCACGTGGCCCATGGCGTCCATGTCGCCCCAGCGCACCGCCATGCGCATCGTGTGTACCAACTTCCTGTTGCTCATACTTTTTCAGCTGTGTCGTTTCGAATAAAAAAAGCGCCGTCGCCGGCGCCCGCCTGCCGCATTCCTGCACGCTTACTGCGCCATCATGCCGTCGTCCGCCGTGATGATCGCGCCGTTGATGAAATGCGCTTCCTCGGCGGCCAGCAGGAGCAGCAGGCCGTCCAGGTCTTCCGGCTTGCCGGGACGCTTGCGCGGCAGCATTTCGATCAGGCGCTTGCCCTGCTCGGTGCCGAAATATTCTTCGTTCATTTCGGTGGAAATATAGCCAGGGCAGATGGCATTCACATTGATGCCGTATTTGCCCCATTCGACCGCCATTGCCTTGGTCATCTGCACCACGCCGGCCTTGCTCATGCAATACACGCCGATCTGCGGCAGCACGCGCAGGCCGGCCACCGAGGCGATGTTAACGATGCGGTGCTGCTTGCGCGGGTCGCCCTTGGCGCGCTGGATCATGCGCTTGGCGGCCTGCTGGGCGACGAAAAAGGCGCCGCGCAGATTCGTGTCCATGATGTAGCCGTAATCGTCTTCGGTCACATCGACCAGGCGCTGGGTGCTCTGCACGCCGGAATTATTGATCAGGATATCGATCGGCCCGGCCTCGGTCTCGGCGTGGGCGATCGCCGACTTGATGCTGTCGAGGCTGGTCACATCGAGATTCACGACGTGGGCTGCGCCGCCGTCGGCTTCGATTTCGGCGCGCAGCTCTTTCAGGCGCTCGGTCCGGCGCGAGGCCAGCACGACCTGGGCGCCGGCGCCGGCCAGGGCCTTGGCGAAGCGGGCGCCGAGCCCGCTCGAGGCGCCGGTAATCATGGCAATCTTGCCTTCAAAATTTACTTCGATGCCCACATTCGCTCCTGTCCTGACGTGCTAAGGGATGTGTTAGCTCATGTGCTACGAGCGCACGATGACGAAGGCATAATGATGTCACAGATTGCCGGTATTAGATTGCCTCATCTAAAATCCCGCCAAAAGGGCCCCAAAACCGCTGCTCACGTTGCATTCAAGCGGGAAAACACGCACACTCGTGCTTAAATTTTTTTATCTCATACAAGACCATGACAGACGCCACCAACATCCTCGAACAATACGGACCGCGCGAAGCAATGGAGTACGACGTCGTCGTCGTCGGCGGCGGCCCGGCAGGCCTGTCGGCAGCGATCCGCCTGAAGCAGCTCGCCGCCGAGAAAGGCCAGGAAGTGACGGTCTGCGTGCTCGAGAAAGGCGGCGAGCTGGGCGCCCATATCCTGTCCGGCGCTGTCATGGACCCAATTGCTCTCAATGAATTGTTCCCGAACTGGAAAGAGCTCGGCGCGCCGCTGAACACCGAAGTGACCGAAGACCAGGTGCTGTTCCTGACCGAGACCAAGGCGCGCGCCACGCCGAACTTCATGATCCCGAAGATGTTGACGAACCACGGGAACTACATCATTTCGCTGGCCAACCTGGTGCGCTGGCTCGGCCAGCAGGCCGAGGCCCTCGGCGTGGAAGTATTCCCCGGTTTCCCGGCCGCCGAAATCCTGTACAACGCCGATGGCTCGGTCAAGGGCGTCGCCACCGGCAACATGGGTGTGGACCGCCATGGCCAGCCAACCGACGCGTTCCAGCTCGGCATGGAACTGCATGCGAAATACACCTTCTTCGCCGAAGGCTCGCGCGGCCACCTCGGCAAGCAGCTGATGGAAAAGTACGACCTGAACGCGGGCAAGGATCCGCAAACCTATGGCATCGGCATCAAGGAGCTGTGGGAAATCGATCCGGCCAAGCACAAGCCTGGCCTGGTGGTCCACACGGCCGGCTGGCCGCTCGATTCGAGCACCTATGGCGGATCCTTCCTGTACCACCTCGAGAACAACCTGGTCGCGGTCGGCTTCGTGGTGGGCCTGGCTTACCAGAACCCCTACCTGTCGCCCTACGAGGAATTCCAGCGCTACAAGACGCACCCGGCGATCCGCGGCTACTTCGAAGGCGGCAAGCGCATCTCCTACGGCGCCCGCGCCATCACCGCAGGGGGTTTGCAATCCTTGCCGAAGACCGTCTTTCCGGGCGGCGCCCTGATCGGCTGCGACGCCGGCTTCCTCAATACCAGCCGCATCAAGGGCAGCCACGGCGCCATCAAGACCGGGATGCTGGCGGCGGAAAGCGCATTCGCGGCACTCGGCAGCGGGCGCCAGCATGACGAGCTATCCAGTTACCCTGCCGCCTTCGAGCAATCCTGGCTGTACAAGGAACTGCACACGGCGCGCAACTTCAAGCCATGGATGAGCAAGGGCCTGTACCTGGGCACCTTCATGACCGGCGTCGACCAGATGGTGTTCCGCGGAAAAGCGCCATGGACCCTGCGCCACAAGCATGCCGACCACGAAGCCCTGCGCCCGGCGTCCGAGTTCACGCCGATCGTCTATCCGAAGCCGGATGGCAAGCTGACCTTCGACCGCCTGTCCTCGGTGTTCATCTCGAATACCAACCACGCGGAAGAACAGCCGGCCCACCTGACGCTGAAGGACGCGAGCATCCCGGTCAACATCAACCTGGCCAAGTATGCCGGTCCCGAGCAGCGCTACTGCCCGGCCGGCGTCTACGAATATGTGAAGAACGATGCCGGCCAGGATCGCCTGCAGATCAATGCGCAGAACTGCGTGCACTGCAAGACCTGCGACATCAAGGACCCGACCCAGAATATCGTGTGGGTGACGCCGGAAGGCGGCGGCGGGCCGAATTATCCGAACATGTAACTCGACCAGCAGCCCGCTTTCAGCGGGCTGTTTTCATTGAGGGGAGTACTTAAAGCGTCTAACAAAACCTTCAGAGCAAGGCGCGGCGACGAAGACAGTACGACTGTACGGCGAGGAGCTGCAACGCAGCTATGAAGGTTTTGTTAGGCGCTCTTAGTAGACGTTGCGGCGGCCGCGCGAACCGAAGCGGTGGCCGACGACAAGCGTCGTACTGGCCACCAGGCTGGACAGGCCGATGACGAGCTGGGTCAGCTTGTCGGCCGGCAGCAGCCAGTAGGCGCCGGGCGGGCTCTCGGCGCCGGTGACTGCCTCGATCAGCGGCGCGATCCAGGCCGCTTCTTCTTCGACGTCGAGCACGATCGCGTCATCGAGCGTCTGCATGTAGATGTTGCCGCCTTCGCCCAGCGTGAAGCAGATGCCATAGCCGGTTTCCTGGGGCTTGATGAGGTCCTGCATCGCGAGGTTGTGCTCGTCAATCCAGAGTTCGACGTCCTGCGGCGTTTCGAGGTGATTCCAGGGGCGCGGGCGAAAGCGCGGCTGTTCGAGTGTATCGGTCATCGGTACCAAAAGAGAAGCAACAAGGCCAGTATCCTACGGCATTTTGCGCGAAGCGACCATCGGCTCGTCGCCGACCAGGGTGACGATCCGCGCCTGCACACTGGCGCCCTCGATCAGCAGCTCGGCAGCCGAAATCGGCAGGCTGAAGCGCCGCCGGCCCGCACTGCCCGGATTGAGGTACAACACCCCTGCCCGTTGCACCTGCGCCGGCCGGTGCGAGTGGCCTGACACCACCACCCGCACGCCGGCCGCGACCGGATCGATGTCGAGCTCTTTCAGGTCGTGGATGGCGTACAGGGAGATGGCGCCGAAGTCCAGGCGCGCGCTGACGGGAATGGCACGCGCCCAGGCCTCGCGGTCGTTGTTGCCGCGCACGACGGTCAGCGGCGCCAGTTCGCCCAGGCGCTCGAGGATACCGGGGTTGCCGATGTCGCCGCCGTGGACGATGTGGTCGCAGCCGGCGAGGAAGGCGAGCGCTTCCGGGCGCAGCAGGCCGTGGGTGTCGGAGATCAGGCCGATGCGCAGGCCGACCCGCATCGGATGATCCCCTCTCAATGCCGCTTGGCGCCGGCCATCTTGGCCGTCGTGTAGATCGAATACAGCGCGGCCAGGCCGACCAGCACATAGATCAGGCGCGCCGCCGGGCTGCCGGTACCGAAGATGGTCGCGACCATGTCGACCTCGAACAGGCCGACCAGGGCCCAGTTCAGGCCGCCGACGATCAGCAGGAACATGGCGAGGTAATCGAGTGCCGACATGGCCGAACCGCGGCCTTCGCGTGCGGCGGTGCGCCGCTCGGGACTGGTGCGTCGATCCATCGAGGGTGCGTTCATCGTTGCCATCGTGTTTCTCCTTTGGGAAGATGAGTCGGTGATCGCGCAAGCGCGCACGCAAGCGCGGGTTGCCGTTCCAGCCCTTACGACAGCAAAAATCCGTGCAAGTTTAACTTGCCGGCGGACGACCGTCAGCCCTTCCAGGTACGGTTCAGTCCAGTATCGGCGTGGATCCAGCCGCCGCGCGGACCAGAGCGATAATAATACCCCACTCCACCCTGGCGCAGGCTTCTCACCAGCCCGCCCAACACTTCTTCGCTCAGGCTCGAAATCCGGATGTCAGCCGCCTTGCCCACCATGTGCAGCGATTTGCGCGCCGCCGGAATGCCGGCTTCCTGCAAGCGCGCGTTCGAGGCCGCGGTGCGGTAGCCGGACAGGATTTCGAGCGGCTGCATGAGGCCGTAGCGCGCGATGAAGGCTTGCGTGCCCCACAGCAGTTCCAGCAGCTTGGGGTCGATCGCGGCGGTTTCCCGGCCGTTGACGTCGCGCAGCAGGTGGCATAACTGCTCGTAGGCCGAGTCGATCATCTCGCCGTCTTTCCAGTACAGGACGCTTGCGCGCTCGCCACTTTGCGGACGGGTGACCGACAGCGTGCGCGGCTTGACCCAGAAATCGAGGTCGAGCAATTGGGCATCGAACAGGTCGGGCGGTGGCGTCAGTTCGGCCGGGGCAGCTTGCGGCGCCGCCTGGGCTGGTGCGATCAGGGACGGGCCGAGTGCGGCGCTGGCGCCGAGGGCCGACAGGCGCATGCCTTGCTGAAGAAAATCTCTGCGGGAAGCCATAAAACACTCATCTTTGGGAAGAGCCGTACTATAGCGTAAGGACTTGCCCGACAGAAGATGTGTTCTGTTGCTTTTCTGTCGGCGCGCGCGTGCTACTGGCTGCAGTTGCAAAAACGTTTACGGGCGGGCTCGAGGGCGGCCGGGTCGACGTCGAGCGCTTTCCACAACAGATTGCACTCCAGGCCGAAACAGGCTTTTTCCATCCCGGCATTCGTGTAGCCCTGGCGTTCGAAGAAGGGGGTGGCGCCATTGGGACTGTGCAGGTGCAGCTTGCGGATTTCCCAGGCGCGCGCCTGCTCCTCGACCGCGGCCAGCAAGGCACTCCCCACGCCGCTGCGCACCGCTTCGGGTTGCACGTAGCACAGGGCCAGTTTGCCGGCCTGGGTCAGCAAGGCCAGGCCCAGCAATTGCCCCTCGCGTTCGGCGACGACGGCGAAATTGCTGCTCGACGAGAACCAGGCGGCGACGTTGTCCGGCGTCTTGTTGCCGAGCCAGGAAGCGAGGACGCCCGGATGACCACGGTAGTCCGCCTCGCATCCCTGCTCGATCGAGCGGCGCAGCAGGCTGCAGGCGCCGGCTGCATCGAGTGGTACTGCTTTGCGAATGTCGATACCCATAACCATCTTGCCCAGTAATTCGTTGCTCGTGCTTTATTGCTACTTAGCTTCAATTCGCGAAGCCTCTGTCGCCAGTGCGATTCGGACTATACACCGAAAGCTCTTCAGTCCGCCCGACGGCATGCATACATGGACCACCGGCAAGCAGCACGATCCTCGGCCTGCATCTAAGCATATGACGAAACTATTCTTTCGTTTTTGGCGCAAGTTACGGAACATGGCAACTGTTACCCTAGCCCCGAAAAGTGAGAAGAACATGCCGACCACCCCCCTCCTACCCCTGCGTCGCTGGCTGCTGGCGCTCGCTGTCGGCGCCGCCCTGCCCCTGTCGGCCGGCGTGGCCCATGCCGCCAGTCCCGAGCTGCTGAACGTCTCCTACGACGTGGCGCGGGAATTGTACAAAGAGATTAACCCGGCATTTATTGCAAGCTGGCAAAAAACAGCAGGCGAGACCGTTACGATCAAGCAGTCGCATGGCGGCTCGAGCAAGCAGGCGCGTGCGGTAGCCGATGGCCTGGAAGCATCGGTAGTGACGATGAACCAGGCCAACGATATCGATATGCTGTCGGACCGCGGGCTGGTAGTAAAAGACTGGGCCAAGAAATTCCCGAACAACGCGGCGCCCTACTACTCGACCATGGTGTTCCTGGTGCGCAAAGGTAATCCGAAGGCCATCCGCAACTGGGAAGACCTGGCCAAGCCGGGCGTGCAAGTCATCATCCCGAACCCGAAGACCGCCGGCAACGGCCGCTACACCTACCTCGCAGCCTGGGGCTCGGTCCTGAAAAAGGGCGGCAACGAAGCCAAGGCGCGCGAGCTGGTGCGCGGCATCTTCAAGAACGTGCCGATCCTCGACGCCGGCGGCCGTGCCGCCACCACCACCTTTACCCAGCGCCAGATCGGCGACGCCCTGGTCACGTTTGAAAACGAAGTGAGCATGGTGCGCGCCGAGTTCGGCGACAATTTCGAGGTGGTTTACCCGCAGACCTCGATCCTGGCCGAATCGCCAGTGGCTGTGGTCGACAAGGTCGTCGACCGCCGCGGCGTGCGCAAGCAGGCAACGGCTTACCTGAACTTCCTGTACACCCCACAGGGCCAGGAAATCGGCGCCAAGCACTTCCTGCGCGTACGTAATGCGGCGGTCATGAAAAAATATGCCGCCAACTACAAGCCGATCGCGCTGTTCACGGTGGACGAGCTGTTTGGCGGCTGGCGCAACGCCCAGAAGCGCCACTTCGACGACGGCGGCGAGTTCGACCAGATCTACCAGGCAAAATAAGCCCGGCGCGATCCTCCTGGCGGGGCCGGCGCATTTGATGCGCTTTTGCCAAGGTTTCGCCGAACAAAACGGGCCCCGCCAGCGTGCGGGGCTTTTTTATGGGGGAAATGCATACACTTGAGCTCGTTTTTGTTCGTGCGGCATGGACATGCGGAAATCATGATGCTATCTTTCATCACTTCGGTAGTTGCCTTAAAGCTAGACACCATTATGTCGCGCCACCCTGGCGCTTTGCTTTCAACCCCGACTTCACATTTCCCGAGCCCATGATCAAGAAACTGTTCGCCACGGTACTGCTGTCGATCTCCTCTGTTGCCGCCTTCGCGGTGCCGTTCGGATCGCAATCGGTGCTGGTTGTCGAGGACGACACCGGCAAGATTTTGCTGGAAAAGAATGCCGGCGCCGTCGTGCCGATCGCTTCGCTGACGAAGCTGATGACCGCCATGGTCATCCTCGACGCCAAGCAGGACATGAACGAGATGATCCAGATCGACCGCAGCGACGTCGACACCCTCAAGCACAGCACCTCGCGCGTGCCGGTGGGCGCCTACATCCCGCGCGCCGACGTGCTGCAGCTGGCCCTGATGTCCTCGGACAACCGCGCCGCCGCTTCGCTGGCACGCACCTACCCGGGCGGCCAGCTGGCCTTCAAGGAAGCCGTGCGCCGCAAGGCCGCGGTGCTGGGCATGCGCCAGACCCACATCGAAGAGCCGACCGGCCTGTCGCCGAACAACCGTTCGACCGCCGGCGACCTGATCAAGATGGCCAACGCCGCCGCCGACTATCCGGAAATCGCGAGCCGCAGCACCGATGCCCGCAACATCATCAACATCAACGGCCGTGGCGTCGAGTACCGCAACACGAACCGCCTGGTCGGCGCCAAGGGCTGGGATATCGGCCTGTCGAAAACCGGCTACACCCGCGAAGCGGGCCGCTGCCTGATCATGAGCATCAAGGTCGCCGGCAAGAACGCAACCATGGTGCTGCTCAACGCCGGCGCTTCGTCGGCACGCATCCTCGACGCGCTCAACATCCGCCGCCACATCACCGGCGAACAGCCGAGCGTGATGCGGATCTCGCGCTCGGTGAAGATGACGGCCGCCGCCCGTGCCCCGCGCATCAAGGCCAGCCGTTCGAGCCTGCGCATCAAGGCCGTCGGCCCGAGCCTGCGCATCAAGGCCGGCGGCAGCCGCCTGAAGGCCAAGGTCCAGCCGCGCGCCAAGATCAAGGTCGTGGCGAAGAAGAAAAAAGTGACCGTGAAGCGTACGCGCCGGAATTAATGGCTTAGCCGTTGAGGCGGCCGGGAAAATGAATTAAAAAAAAGGGATTGCCGTTCGCGGCAATCCCTTTTTTGGGCTGAGCTCTGACCCGATCGGACGTGCTTAGCGGAGCAACGATCCGTCCGGATTGACTGCTTCATTGTCCCGGCGCGTGGGATAGTAGATTTTCTTGTGCTCGTTGCCGTAAAAGAGAAGGCCGTGGATTCCCATGGCGTCGCACTTCGCCACGCGACGTTCCCATATTGCCGCGAAAGCGCGATCGAGGGCATTGGTTGAAGCGCGCCGATAGACCTCATCAATAAAGCCGATATCGGTACCCGGTGCGAAGATGAGCGCAAACTCCTCGTCGGTCACTGCAAAAATGTCATAGACGGCATTCTCTGCGCCATCGATCACCTGAATATTCTTCATATCAGAGCAGCCCAAGGGCCCGCAGCCCGGCCTTCCCCAGCGGCACGCGCTTGGCGCCGGTCTCGTTATCGGGAATATCGATGTTCAGGGCGAAGGTGTACAGCCTGCCATCCTTCCTGACCCAGCCGACCCACCAGCCGATCTCGCCTTCGTTCGGCGGCACGCCCCAGCCGGTCTTGGCGTACAGTTCGGCCTCGCCGTCCTGGCGCAAGATGGCGCGTACCTCCGCCATCGCGGGTTTCGGCAGCGGCAGCGCATCCTGAGCCAGCTTGCCGAGGAAAACGGTTTGCTCGAGCGCGCTGATTTTGAGAGGTCCGTCGAGCCAGAAGGTGTCGACGCTGCCGCCGGGTTCCATGTTGCCGTAGTCGAGCCGGCGCAATCCATCGCGCATGCGCTCCAGGCCGATGCGCCGCGCCAGTCCCTGGTAGACCGGCACGTTCGACACCTTGATCGCTTCGCGCAGCGCCATGTCCTGCGCCCATTCCGGGCGCCGGGTCGGCTTGCCGCCGTAGGGCAGCACGGTATCGACGCTGGCAACGGCGCCGACGTCCAGGCCGATCAGGCTGTTCGGGATCTTGAAGGTGGACGCCGGTACATAGCGCCTTAATGCGCGCTGACGGTCATGGACCGTGTAGACATCGGCAGCGACATCATGGACGACGAAGGTGCCATTTACCCCTTGCCGCTTGAACAGCTCGGCCAGTTGCGGACTGTGGCGCCACTCGGCTGCCTGCGCCAGCGTAGCGATGGAGAATAAAAGCAGCGTTAGGCAGGTTCGCATCCCGAAGTCCAAAGTATTGTCGAGTGGATATTTTATCATCGGCTTGTTGCCGTTATCGCTCGACCAGGTGGCGCAAGCCGCTGGTGCGGTGGGTGCGCCGCGCCACGGCTTCGGCCAGCACCGGTCCGGCCGGCGACACCAGCGTGAACTGGCTGCTGGCGCGGGTGATGCCGGTGTAGACCAGTTCGCGGCTGAGGATGGCGTTGCGGTCTTCGGGCAGGACCAGCACCGTGTGGCGGAACTCCGAGCCCTGCGATTTGTGCACCGTCATCGCGAAGGCCGTCTCGGCGTGGCGCAGGCGCGTGGCCAGCACGCTGCGCACCTTGTCGCCTTCCATGAAATACACGCGCAGCGAACCCGGGCGGGCCGGGTCGAACATGGTCAGGCCGATGTCGCCGTTGAAGACGCCGGTGCCGTAGTCGTTGCGCGTGACCATCACCGGGCGCCCGGCATACCATTCACCGGCGCGGCGCAGCAGGCCGGCCGACTCCAGGCTGCCTTCGATCGCGGTGTTCAAGCCGCCCACGCCCCATTCTCCCTCGCGCACCGCGCACAGGATGCGGAAGGCTTCGAAGGACTGCAGCACCGCGCGCACCCAGTCTTCGTGGGCGCCATCGGGTCCGGCTTTCAATCGTTCCAGATAGGGCGTGTAGCCGTTCAGGCCCAGCTCCACCACTTCGTGCTGGCGCGCGTTCTCGATCCAGCGCACGGCCGGGTCGCCGGCGCGCAGGACGCTTTCCGCGCGCGCCGCGTCGCCGGCGTTCACCGCCAGCGCGAGTTGGCCGATCGGGCCGCTGAAGCGGCGGCTGTGGCGCAGCATCACGGTTTGCTGGGCCAGGGCGCTGGCGTTGCCGATGAATTCGGGCGGCAGCGCTTCGCCGCAGGCGCCCAGCACGTAGGCGGCGGTGTCCGGCGTGTAGCCGCCGGCCTGGGCGTCGTGGCAGAGGTCGCCCAGCACCGCGCCCGCCTCGACCGAGGCCAGCTGGTCCTTGTCGCCCAGCAGCACCAGGGTGGCGCCGGGCGGCAGCGCGTCGAGCAGGCTGGCCATCATCTCCAGGTGGACCATCGAGGCTTCGTCGACGATCAGGACGTCGACCTCGAGCGGGTTGCCGGCGTGGTGGGCAAAGGCGCGGCTGTCGGGACGCGCGCCCAGGAGGCTGTGCAGGGTGCGGGCGGGACCCATGCGCGCCAGCAGTTCGGGCAGCGGCAGCTTGTCGCCGACGCGCTCGGCGAGGCTGCTCAGCGCCTCGTCGATCGACTGCTTCAGGCGCGCGGCGGCCTTGCCGGTGGGCGCGGCCAGGGCGATGCGCTGCTGGTCGGCGTTGGGGGCGGTGGCGAACAGCAGCGCCAGCAGGCGCGCGACCGTGTAGGTCTTGCCGGTGCCGGGGCCGCCGGTAATGATCGCCACCGAGCCGCGCAGGGCAACCGCGCAAGCCAGCTTTTGCCAGTCCGGTTTTTCGGAGGCGCGCTGGGACGCGAACAGCAGGTCGAGCCAGGCGCGCACCGCCTCCTGGTCGACCGGGCGGGTGTTGGCGGCGCGCGCGCGGATGCTGGCGGCGACCAGGGTTTCGTCGCGCCAATAGCGGCGCAGGTAGAGCCGTTCGCCGTCGAACACGAGCGGCTCGCCGTAGTCGAACTCGCCGACCTTCCAGACTTCCTCGCAGGCGTTCAACTGCGCCGCCCAGGCTTTCGCGTTTTTCGGCAGCGGCGCGACGCTGCTTGCCAGCGCCTGCCATTGCTCCGCGCTCCAGCCCAGCAGCAGGGCCGGGTCGTCGGCCAGGTCGGCCACTTGCAGGCAGCTGTGGCCATTGCCTTCCAGTTCCGACAGCACGGTGGCGGCCAGCAGCACCGGCGGCGCGACGGGCCCGAGCGAGGCGACGAAGCGGGCAAAGGCGCCGGACAGGCGGCGCAATTCGCCGTCCTCGACCAGGCGGTTGATCGCTTCCCACAGCGCGGCAGGCGTTGAGACTGTGAGCTTGTCGTGCTTCATGCGTCGTGTCCCAGCAGTTGGTCGAGTCCGTCCAGCAGTTCGAGGTCCGGCTCGAGCAGACAGCAGCCGTGCGTCGCGGTGTTGGCGATCCCGCGCAGGAACAGGAAGATGGCGCCGCCCAGCTGGCGCGCCGGGTCATATTCGATCCCCAGGCGGCTTTTCAGCAGCCGGTGCAGCGCCAGCATGTAGATCGCGCCCTGGATGTCGTAGCGGTGCCCGGCCATGCCCTCTTCCATCGCGCGTTTGGTATAGGCGGCGTCATTCGGGCCCAGCGCATTCGATTTGTAGTCGAGCACCCAGTAGCGGCCCTCATGTTCGAACACCAGGTCGGCAAAACCCTTGAGCATGCCGTGCAGCGCGCGCTCGGGCAGCGTCGGGCGCGGCGCCTTGCCCAGCAGGCGGCGCCGGCACAGGCGATCAAACTGGCCCAGGGCCAGGCCATCGCTGGGGAACCAGAATTCCATCTCCGGCACCGTCTCCGTCAGCTGGCTCAGGCTGGCCCCAAGCGGCGGCAGCGGTGTTCCGACCACGGCGCGCAGCCAGGCGATGGTGTCAAGCGTGCGGTGGCCCCAGCCGGCGCGTTCGCAGCGCAGCGCCAGGCGCTCGTCGAAATTCTCGGCGTGGATGATGTCGAAGCCTTCCTGGCCGATCCACTCGAGCTGCTCGTGCAGGAAGTTGCCCGGCACCGAGCCGCGCGGAAAACGGTGCCAGGGCGTGTCTTCGACTCGCCGTGAAGCGGCCTGCACTTCTTCGTCTTCCAGCAGCGTTTCCTCGATCGCGCGCATCGGCGTGGCTGCGGGCGCAGCGGTGGTGTGGCGGGTGATCGAGGTGAACGAGCCGACCGCCCAGTTGCGCTCGAACTCGGCGTCGAAAGCGGCCGGCTCCACCAGGGCTGCACGCTCCTCGACCCGGTCCAGTATGGTGCAGCCGTCGAGCGGATCGAGGGTGTGCAGTGTAATGTGATCGCAGTCGCCGCGCAGCCGGCCCAGGTGCTCGTCCAGGCCATTCGCCGGCACCGGCGTTCCGCCCGCGACCAGGTAGCCGAGGGCCGACTCGTGCAAGGCGTTTTCGCCCTTCTTTCTGGAAGCGATCGCCGCCACGCCCAGCCACAGGAAGTGGCGCGCCCGCGTCAGCGCCACATACAGCAGGCGCAAGTCTTCTTCCAGGCGCGCGCGGTCGACCGCCTCCAGCGCCTCGTCCGACAGCGCCAGGTCGATATGGCGCTTGCCGTCTTCATGGACGTAGTCGAAGAATGCGCGGTTGCGCCGGTCGGTCTTGCGCGCGGTTACGGCGAAGGGAAGGTAGACCAGCGGGTATTCCAGTCCCTTCGACTTGTGCACCGTGATGACCTTGACCAGCTCGGCGTCGGACTCCAGGCGCAGCACGCGCTCGTCGCCGCCCTCGCCCGCGCCCTCCACCTGCTCGGCGAACCAGCGGATCAGCGCGCCCTCGCCGTCGAGCTGGCCGCTCGCTTCCTGCAGCAGTTCGGCCAGGTGCAGCAGGTTGGTCAGGCGCCGCTCGCCGCCCGGCTCGCGCAGCAGCCGCGCCGGCAGGCCGAGTTCGTGGATGAAGCGGCGCAGCATGGCCAGCACGCCCTGGCGCTGCCATGACACGTGCAAGGCTTTGAGCTGCTCGACCCGGTCTTCCCAGACGGTTTCGTCGCCCGAGAGCCGGGCCAGTTCGCCCAGCGGCAGTCCGGCGGTGCGGGTGGCCAGCGCAGCCCGCGCCAGGCCGCCATCGAGGGGATTGGCGACCGCGCGCAGCCAGCGCAGCACGTCGTGCGCCTCCTCGCTCTCGACCACCGAATCCTTGTCCGACAGGTAGACGCTGGCGACGCGGCGCCGCGCCAGTGCCTGGCGCACGGCGGCCGCTTCTTTGCCGGATCGCACCAGGATCGCGATGTCCGCCGGGATCAGGCGCGTGAACCGGCCTTCCTCCTCGAAGCCGGCGCGCGGGTTGTTCAGCAGTGCGACGATGTGCTCGGCGCAGTGCTGGGCGAAGAACTCGCGGTACTCGCCGGTCTTCATGTCCTCGCGCGCCGTCGTGCACAAGGCCAGTGCCTGGTAGGGGCCGTCGACGCCGACCAGGCGCGCCTTGTGGCCTTGCGCCGCCACCGGCTCGAAGGGCAGCGGGTTGAGCTCGCCGCGCCGGAAGCGGAAGGCGCCATGGGCGTGTCCGGGATGTTCTCCATGCCCCTCGGCGTGGCGAAACAGCTGGTTCACCGCCTCCACCAGCGCGCTTGTCGAGCGGTAGTTGGTGCCGAGCTGGTAGTGGCGCCCGGCGGTGGAGCGGCGCGCGGCCAGGTAGCTGTGGATGTCGGCGCCGCGGAAGCCGTAGATCGACTGTTTCGGGTCGCCGATCAGGAACAGTCCCCCTTCCGGATCGTTGGCGTCGACCCGGTACAGCAGGTCGAAGATGCGGTACTGGTCGGGCGAGGTGTCCTGGAATTCGTCGATCAGCGCCACCGGGTACTGGGCGACGATACGGCGGCGCAGCGCTTCGCCATTCGGGCCGGCCAGGGCCTGCTTCAAGCGCGTCAGCATGTCGGCAAAGCCGAACTGGCGGCGCTGGGCCTTCAGTTCCGCCGTGCGCCGCGCGATGTGGCCGGCCGCATGGCGCAGCAGCGCATGGGACAGCGGAGCGATCCCTTCGAGTGCTTCGCGCAGCGCGTCGGTGGCGTCGAAGCAGGCCGGGATCTCGGCGCTGAAGGTCTTGCTGAAGGCGTCGTCCAACCCGTCGGGGGCGAGCCGCTTCCAGGCGGTGCCGTTAATGTCCGGATGGACTTGCGCCTCGTCCAGCGCCCAGGCCCGCAGGGCCGCAAACCACTTCGGCAGCGAGGCCGCGGGCATCTTCGTCCCGTTGAAGCATTTCGGGTTGATGGCCTGCTGCGCGCCGATCCAGGCTTCCATTTCGCCGGCACGCGCATGCCAGCCCTGCTTCAGGACGCCAAGCTGCGCAGCCTGCTCGCGCTGGGCGCGCGCCACCAGCGTGGACAAGGGTTCCGGGTCCGGCACACCGAGCGTTTCGGTGCGCTGCACCAGGTCGCGCACGGCTGCCTTCATCCTGCGCACGTCGGGCCAGGCGCCGAGCACCGCATTCAGCGCGGCGCTGTTCAGGGGGTAGACATGCTGGCGCCAGTAATCGTGGGCGGCGTCCTCGAACAGCACGCGCTCGTCGCTGACGAGTTCCTCGTCGAACAGGCTGCCGGAGTCGAAAGCATGCTCGCGCAGCATGCGCTGGCACCAGGCGTCGATGGTGAAGATCGCCGCCTCGTCCATCGTTTCGGCGGCCAGCACCAGGCGGTGCGCGGCGACCTGGCGCTCGGACTCGCTGGCGTAGCTGGCGGCGAGCTGGTCGAGGTAGGGATCGGTGCTCGCGTGCTCGCCGCGAAAGTAGGCGGCAGCGCCGACCAGGCGCTCGCGCACGCGGTTCGACAATTCGCGCGTGGCGGCGCGGGTAAAGGTCATGACCAGGATTTCGGACGGCATCAGCGGACGCGGGAAGCCGTCAGGCCCGCCATGGCCGAGCACCAGGCGCAGGTAGAGCGCGGCGATGGTCCAGGTCTTGCCGGTGCCGGCGCTGGCCTCAATCAGGCGCGAGCCGTGCAGCGGGAAGCTCAAGGGATCTAGAAGCTGGCTCATGATGCGCCGCTCATGCGTCTGCTCCGGCGTGCGGCGTCAGCTTGATGTGCCCGGCCAGCCAGTCGGCCAGCCCGCCGTACAGGTCGAGCGCCAGCTCGGGCCAGTCGCCGCCGGCGGTGAGCGCCGCGAAATCGGGCCACAGGCGCGCCAGGCAGGGTTCCGTGTCGACCTCTCCCGCCACGTCGAAGCCGCCCTCGTAGACCGCGCGCGCGTCGCCCTCGGCCAGCTGCGCCAGCGCGGTCCGGCAGGCCACCGCCAGCGGCGCGTCCAGGTTGCGGCGCCACAGCGCCACGATATACGCCAGCGTGGCCCGGGCGTCGCCAGGCTCGAGCGGCGCCATGGTGACGAGCGCGTCGCGCGCGACCAGGTAGCCGGTGATGCCGGCTTCCGCGCCGCCGGCCGCGCTGGCCGCCAGCTGGCGCAGCCAGGGAGCGATCAATTTGTCGCCGCGCGGTTTGCCGGCCTTGTCCAGCACTTTCGAGGAGCTCTGCATCAGCCAGGCGGTCTGGCGGCCGTCGCTGCGCAGGCGGTCGATCCAGTCTTCGAACACGACCGGACGGCCACCGGCGTCGAACTCGAGGCGCACGGCCAGCTTGGGCGCGGCCTGCGGAAAGCAGCCGCCCAGCTTCAGCCAGGCGGTACGCACCGGCACCAGGCCATCGACCAGCTGGGCCTGCCACTGGCGACCGACCAGGCCGATCGGCAGCACGCCTTCGCGCGCCAGGCGCTCGGCGCGGCTGGTCAGCACGGCGCGCACGTCGCCCTCTGCCTCGACTTCGCCGGAATCGTCGAGCAGGCTGTCTTCCAGGAAGTAGCGGTCCAGGCCGTCGAGCGCGAACGGCTCTTCGTCCTCGCCCAGCACCTCGGCTTCGCCGAAGATCACGCCCAGGCGGCGGCGGAAGAAGAAGCGCGCCGGCTGCCTCAGGAAACTGGCCAGTTCCACGAGCTTCAGGCGAAAGTCCGGTTCCAGCTCGTAGGGCGGCAGGCTGTCGACGGGGCCCGCGGCGCCGTCGTCGGCACCGTGCGCGACGCGCCATTCGCGCGCATAGGTCAGGAGGCCGCCTTCTTCGAAATAGCGGCGGCTGAAGGGCTGTAGCGCATGTTCGACGGTGAGGGTCGACAGGTCGAGGTCCCAGCCGGCGCGCAGGTAGTCGCGCAGCTGCGCCACCAGCACAGACGGCGGCTGCTCGCTGTTGTCGCGCACGTTGCGCCCGACCCAGCTCACGTACAGCTTGTCGCGCGCGGCCAGTAAGGCTTCGAGCATCAGGTAGCGGTCGTCGTCGCGGCGCGAGCGGTCGCCGGGGCGGCTCATGCCGGGCAGCGCCAGCAAATCGAAGTCGGCCTGGGGCGAGCGGCGCGGAAAATCGCCGTCGTTCATGCCCAGCAGGCAGACCGCGCGAAACGGCACGGCGCGCATCGGCATCAGGGTGCAGAAGGTGATGCCGCCGGAGACGAACTGGTGGTTCAGGGTCGGCTGGTCGATCTGGCCCAGCCAGGCTTCGCGCAGCACGGCCAGGGGGACGGGCTCGTCGAAACCGCCCGCTTCGGTCATTTCGAGCCAGCATTGCAGCGCCTCGCCCAGTTGCGCCAGCGTCAGGCGGTCGGCCTCCTCGCGGCCGTCGAAAAAGGCGGCCAGCAGCGCGCGCGCCTGCTTGCCCCATTCTTCGGGCGTGCGCGCTTCGGCCAGGCGCGCGCGCCACTCGAGCAGGCACTCGACCAGCTGCGCCAGCGAACCGGCCAGGGCGGCATCGAGGCCGCCGACTTCGGCGTACGGCTCGATCTCGCCGAAGCGCGCACCGGCGCCGCTGGCATAACCCAGCAGCATGCGCCGCACCCCGAAGATCCAGGCGTTCTGCTCGCCCGCCGCGCCCAGTCCGAGGCCGCTGCGGTGTTCATTGTCCAGGCCCCAGCGCACGCCGGCGCCGTCGATCCACTGGCCGAGCGTATGCAGGTCTTCTTCCATCAGGCCAAAGCGGGCGGCCACCGCAGGTACGTCCAGCAGGTCGCGCACTTCGCTCTGGCGGCAGCGCTGCTGCGGCAGGCGCAGCAGCCATTCGAGGGCGACCAGCAAGGGGTTGACGCTGCGGTCGCGGGTGTCGCCGATTTCGAAGGGGATGTAGCGCGGGTCGCTGCGGCGGTGCTGGTCGAACACGGCATGGATCGCGGCCGAGAAGGTATCGATGTCCGGCACCATCACGACGACGTCGCGCGGGCGCAGCGTGGGGTCGGCGGCGAACATCGACAGCAGCTGGTCGTGCAGGGCCTCGACCTCGCGCTGGGCGCTGTGGGCGATGTGGAATTCGATCGAGCGGTCGCCCGGCGCAGGCGGCAGGTGCGGGTGCTCGGACAGGGGCAGCAGGTCGCGCACGGCGGCCTGGACCTGCTGCAGCAAGGTGTCGCCCTCGCCATCGGAGAACAGGTCGATGCGCAGTTTCGTCAGCCCGGCGGTCTCGGGCCGACCTTCTTCATTGTCGAATTCGTCGAGCATGCGCACGAAATCGCGGCCCTGGCGCCCCCAGCTTGCCAATAAGGGATGGGTGTGGGCGTGCAGCGCTTCCATCGGCAGCGCCGCCAGGTCGACCCCGCCGCGCGCCGGCTGGCGCTTGTGCGCCGCTTTCAACAGTTCGCGCCCTTCGATGATGTCGCCCCAGTAGAACTGGCAAGGATTCGGCACCGCCAGCAGCACCTGGGTATGGCGCGACAGCGCGGCGATCGCCTGCAAGGTCTGGTAGGGCAGCGCCGACATCCCGAACAGCACCACGCGGCGCGGCAGGCGGCCGAGCGGTTCGCCGCCGGCCAGGATCTTGGCGACAAACACTTCGTGGATCGCGGCGCGCCCGGTGCCGCGCTGCATGGCCGGCACGCTCTCGTGCACCGCACGCCACAAGCGCGCCTGCCACAGCTGGTCCGGCGCCAGCGGCAGCGGATCGCCGAAGGGACGGCGCAGCTGGTCGCGCCCGATTTCCCAGTCGGTCAGCCAGTCGGCGCGGTAAACCTGGTAGCCGTCGAACAGGTCGGCCAGGCGCCCGGTCAGCTGCAGCCGGCGCTCGGGGCAGCCGTCGCCGAGAAAATGCGTCAGCGGGGCGAACACGGGTTCCTTCAACAGCGTCGGCAGCAGGCGCATCAGGCGCCAGGTCAGCGGGTCCTTGTCGAAAGGCGAACGGCTCGGCACCCGCTCGCGCCCCAGCATCGCGCGGTAGGCTTCCCACAGGAAGCGCGCCGGCAGCGCAACGCGGGTGGCCGCGCACACGCCCAGCTCTTCGGCCAGCGCGATTTTCAGCCATTCGGCAAAGCCGTTCGACTGCACCAGGATGGTTTCCTGCTCGAGCGGTCCAAGCGGATGGCCGCGCAGCCAGTCGAACACGGCTTCGCGCAGCATTTCCATCTGGTTGCCGTGCAAAATCAGCAGGCCGGGCGTGATCGGGGAAGACATCGGGGTTTATATAGTCGGGCAGCTGGTGGGTGCCACAGGATACTCTTTTTAGGGGCGCGGCGAAAGGCGGCCGCCGAAAGACGGAGGCGCTTCTTACCCGTCCGTGGCGCGCGCGCCAAGTTCCGCCGGGACCTGCTGAACGAGTCGCACGAAGATGCTGCGCAGAAGCGCGGCTTGGACGCGCGCCTGGGCAATTGAGCCGTGGATCGTGTCCCCTTCGGACCCACTTTCGAGCGCGAAGCAGGCGTCGGCGAAACCCGTCGCCCCGACCGCGCGCGCCGACGACTTCAGCCGGTGCGCGACCGCGCCGGCGCGCGCCAGGTCGCCGCCCTCCAGCGCGATGTCGATCTCGGCCAGGCCATCGCGGGCGCTGTCGAGGAACATGAAGGCGAACTTGCGCATCTTGCCGGGGTCGTCGCCGAAGCTCGCTGCCAGCACCCCGGTGTCGAGCAAGGGAGCCGCGCCTGGGGCGGCGCGGCGGGATGCGCGCAGGATCGTCGCCACCAGCCGCTCCGGCGCGACCGGCTTGGACAGGAATTCATCCATGCCCGCGGCCAGGCAGCGTTCCTGGTCGATCAGACCGGCGTTCGCCGTCATGGCGATGACGACGCTCTCCTTCAAGGCGGCGTCGGCGCGGATGCGGCGCGTGGCTTCGAAGCCGTCCATCACCGGCATCTGCACATCCATCAGCACGCAGTCGAAACGGCGCGCCTGCATCTGCGCGAGCGCCTCGGCGCCGTTGTTTGCCACCACGACCGCGGCGCCCGCGGCTTCCAGCAGTTCGCGCCCGACCTGCTGGCTGAAGACGTTATCCTCGACCAGCAGGATAGACTTGCCTTCGAGCCGCCGGGCCTGCGGCGCCAGGCCGGCAAGCCCTGCCGGGGCGCGGCCGCCTTCGATGCCGGCACCATCGCCATGCGCCAGGCGCGCCGTGAACCAGAAGGTGCTGCCGCGTCCGGCCTCGCTCTCGACGCCGACCTCCCCTCCCATCAGCTCGGCAAGCTGCTTGCTGATCACCAGGCCGAGGCCGGTGCCGCCGTAGCGCCGCGTGGTCGACGGATCGGCCTGGTGAAAGGGTGCGAACAGCTGCGCCACTTCTGCCGGGTCGATGCCGATGCCGCTGTCCTGCACCTCGAAGCGCACCAGCGTTTCCTGGCCGAAGGCGCGCAGGGCGCGGGCGCGGATCGCGATGGCGCCCCGTTCGGAAAATTTGATGGCGTTGCCCACAAAATTGAGCAGCACCTGCTCGAGGCGCAGCGGGTCGCCGCGCCAGCTCGTGCTCAATTCGGGCGCCAGGTCGAACTGCAGGCGCAAGCCCTTGGCGGCGGCGGCTTCGCCAAGCTTGGTTTCCAGGTTGCCCAGCAAGGCATCGAGCCGGAAGTCGAGCAGTTCGAGCTCGAGGCGGCCGGCCTCGATTTTCGAAAAATCGAGAATGTGGTTGATGATCCCCAGCAGGTGCCGGCCGGAGTGGTCGATCTTTTCCAGATAGTCGCGCAGCTTCGGATCGCTCGCGGTGTTCAGGGCCAGGTGGGTCATGCCGATGATGCTGTTCATCGGCGTGCGGATCTCGTGACTCATGTTCGACAGGAAGTCGCTTTTCGCTTGATTGGCGGCGTCGGCCCGCGCTTTGAGCTGGTGCAGTTCGGTGACGTCGGTCGCCACGCACAAGACCCCGCTGACATCGCCGTCGAGCTGCACCGGCACCTTCACTTCCCACATCTGGCGCGCTGCGCCGCCGGGCAGCACCACTTCGACCTGGCTGGCGCGGCGGGTGCCGTCGAACACCGCACGCTCGCGCTCCCAGGCGGCGTCGGCCAGGCCGGCCGGCATCACCTCGCGGTCAAGGCGCCCGACCACCGCATCGGCGCTGCGCCCGAGCGCCGACGCCATCTTCGCATTCACGTATTGGAAGCGCCGCTCGCGGTCCTTCATGAAGACGAAGGCGTCGAGGTTGTCGAGCACCGTGTCGAGCAAGGTGCGCTGCTCGATGGCGCTGCGGCGCGACCAGTACAGGGTCAGGAACAGGCTGTAGAAGAGCAGCGTGGCAAGCACGCCGGTGCCAAAGGCCAGCCACGGGAAGCGGCGGTCGAGCGGCAGGTAAAGCTCGTCCTTGGGCGCGCTGAAATGGGCCTTCCACAGCGCGCCGCCGAAGTCGACCGGCAGCACCGTCGTAAACGTGGTGGCGGGATCGACGGCGCGGGTGCGGACGGCGCCGTCGCCGTAAAGCAGGCGGTCGGCGCCGCTCAGGGCCAGCGTCGGCAGGCCGGCGTTGGTGCCGGCCACGAACAGCGACAGCGTCACCCTGGCCTCGCCCACGCCGGCCAGCGCGGCATCGACCAGCGCCGGCACCGAAAACGCGATGCCGACCCCGCCGACATAGGCGGCGCGGCGCGCGGCCAGGGTGTCGGGAATGGCGCCGCCCCGGTACACCGGCATCCGCATGGCGAGCGCCAGGTGGGACGCCGGATGCAGCACCCGGACCGGATGGCCCGACACGCTCATGCTGCCGGTGTCGCGCGCACGGTCCATGGCCGCGGCAATGACCGGGTTGGCCGTGATGTCCTTGCCAAATTTTTCCGGCAGCGTCTCCGGCGGCTCGATATAGGTCAGGACGTGATAGCGCGGGCGCCGCCCGGCAGGGTGGATCGCGAAACCGGGGTAGCCGCCTGCCTGCACGCTGTCGTCGGCGCGCACCCGCGCTTCGAAGGCCGCACGCTCGCCGTCGGCGACTTCCTCGGAATAGGAGACGGCGTCGATCGCCGGGAAGTTGTTGCGCAGCTCGAGGGTGTCGACATAGCGCCGGAACTCGCGGCGCGTCACCGACTGCTCGCTGGCCGCGAACAGCGCGCCCAGCGCACGCGTCATCTCCGTGTACGACTTGATGGTGGTGGCGATGCGTTCCTGGGTGACGCGGGCCTGGTTGTCGAAGCGGCGCCGCGCTTCCTCTTCGACCGCACGCGCGGCCGCCATGTGCAGCACAGCACCCACCGCCAGGGCCAGCACCAGGCCCGCACACAGGAGCCCGATGCGGGTGCTGCCGCGCGCGCTGCCGGCCGCGCCGATGCTGCGGGTAATCGATAGCCCCATGGTGGCCCTTGGGTAAAGGACAGGAAGATTGTTGCTACTATATACGTGATCGGAACGCCACGGTGGCGCTCGGCAATAGATAGCGGCGGACAAAACGAATGCACGAGATGGCGGCAAAGGACGTGAGCGGAGCGGACACAGGAGTGGCGAGCGCAGACCCTGCCGACCCCTGGCTCTGGCTGGAAGAGGTGGAGAGCGAGCGCTCCCTTGCCTGGGTCAGGGAACGCAGCGCGCTTGCCGAACGTGAACTGGGCGGCGCCGTGCACGACGCCCTGCGCGCGCGCCTGCAAACCATCCTCGACGCACAAGAACGCATTCCCCACGTCCGCTTCCACGGCGGCTGGCTGTACAACTTCTGGCGCGACGCCGGCCACGAACGCGGCATCTGGCGCCGCACGACGCTGGCCGACTACCGCAAGGAAGCGCCGGCCTGGGAAACCGTGATCGACCTCGATGCGCTGGCGCGCGAGGAAAACGAGAACTGGGTCTGGGCCGGCGCCACCTTCCTCGAGCCGCAGGGCGCGCCTTGCCTGGTGTCGCTCTCGCGCGGCGGCGGCGACGCCGAGGTCGTGCGCGAATTCGACCTCGAGCGGCGCATGTTCGTCGCCGGCGGCTTTGTCCTTCCCGAATCCAAAGGCAGCGCCGCCTGGATCGACCGCGACACCCTGTTCGTCGCCACCGATTTCGGCCCCGGGACGATGACCGCCTCGGGCTATCCCCGCCTGGTGAAGGAATGGAAGCGCGGCACGCCCCTGTCCGCCGCCCGCCTTGTGTTCGAGGCCCGGCCCGAGGACCTGTCGGCCTCGGCCTGGAAGGACATGACGCCCGGCTTCGAACGCGAATTCGTGACGCGCCAGATCGGCTTCTACAGCAGCGAGCTGTTCCTGCGCGAGAAGGGCGAGCTGCGCAGGGTGCCCAAGCCGGACGACGCGAACGCGTATGCCGTGCGCGACCAGTTACTCATCGAATTGCGCTCGGACTGGGTGCTTGGAGAGCGCACCTGGCCGCAGGGCGCACTGCTGGCCATCGACTTCGACCGCTTCATGCGCGGCGAGCGCGATGTCGACATGCTGTTCGCGCCGACCGCCACCAGCTCGCTCGACGGCGTGACGGTGGTACGCGGCGCCATCCTGCTGACGCTGCTCGACAAGGTGAAGAACCGCATCGTCGAGCTGCGCCGCGAACCCGATGGCTGGCGCCGCCGCGACGTCGCCGCGCCCGCCATCGGCACGCTCGGCGTATCCGCGTTCGACGATATCGGCTCAAACGACTACTTCCTCACCGTCACCGGCTTCCTGAACCCGACCACGCTCTACCTCGGCAGCGCCGGCGTCGACACCCGCGAACGCCTGAAAGCCATGCCGGCCTGGTTCGATGCGGCGCCGTACACCGTGTCGCAGTTCGAGGCGCGTTCGAAAGACGGCACGCTGGTGCCCTACTTCGTCGTCATGGGGCGCCAGGCCAGCTTCGAAGGCAAGACGCCGACGCTCCTGTACGGCTACGGCGGCTTCGAGGTATCGCTGAAACCTGCCTACAGCGGCATGATCGGCGCCGGCTGGCTGGAAGGCGGCGGCGCCTACGTGCTGGCCAACATCCGCGGCGGCGGCGAATTCGGGCCGCGCTGGCACCAGGCGGCGCTCAAGGAGAAGCGCCAGAATGCCTTCGACGACTTCCTGGCGGTGGCACAAGACCTCATCCGGCGCAAGATCACCAGCCCGCGCCACCTCGGCATCATGGGCGGCAGCAATGGCGGCCTGCTGGTCGGCGCCGCCCTCACCCAGCGCCCCGACCTGTTCAACGCCGTCGTCTGCCAGGTGCCGCTGCTCGACATGCGGCGCTATCACAAGCTGCTGGCCGGCGCCTCCTGGATGGGCGAGTACGGCGATCCGGACCTTGCTGCGGACTGGGACAGCATCGGCCGCTATTCGCCCTACCAGAACGTGTTCCGGGACAGGCAGTATCCGCGCGTGCTGTTTACCACCTCGACCCGCGACGACCGCGTCCACCCGGGCCACGCGCGCAAGATGGCCGCGCTGATGGAAGACCAGGGCCACGACCTGCTGTACTGGGAAAACATGGAAGGCGGACATGCCGGCGCCGCCAACAACACCCAGCAGGCGCGCATGTGGGCGCTGACGTATGCGTTCCTGCGCAGGCAGCTGACATGACCCCTCATTATGCATAGTGTAAAAATTACCACATGACGCCATCCTGCAACACGATCGAGGTGCGTCCGCTGGCCGGCGCCGAGTGGCAGCTCTACCGTGAGCTGCGCCTGCGCGCGCTGGCAGACGCGCCGGGCGCATTCGGCAGCACCCTGGCACGCGAACAGGCGTTCGAGGACGCTGACTGGGCCTGGCGCCTGGGACTGGCTGCCGGCTCGGGACGCGAGCGGCCGCTGGTGGCCGAACGCGATGGCGCCGCCTTGGGCCTGGCCTGGGCCAAAGTCGATGCCGGGGATACGCAGCGCGTGAACCTGTTCCAGATGTGGGTAGCGCTTGAAGCCCGCGGCCAGGGTGTGGCGGCGGCGCTGCTGGCGGCAGCGGTCGCGTGGGCACGCACGCGCGGGGCGCGCACGCTGCAGCTTGGCGTGATCGAAGGGAATGACGCCGCTCGGCGCCTGTACGAGCGCGCCGGCTTTCGCCCGGTCGGGGCGGCGCAGCCGGCGCGCCCCGGCGATGCGCGCCTGGAGCAGCTACTGCAACTGGTGCTGTAAGCGCCCTATTGCGGCAGGCTGAGGGAGCGCTGCTTGCCGGCCCCGAAGCGCACGACGGCGGGATAGCTCGCATCGATATCGACATACAGGGCGACGGCCGTCTCGATCCCGATCACCAGCGGCGGACCGAGGCGCTCGGTAACGATGCCGGCGCGGCGCAGCAGGCGCTCGATCGAGGTCGTGGTGACCGTGACATAGCGCTCGATGCCGTGCTCGTAGCCGTAGCGGGTGATCGCCGCGAACGACTCCATCGTGATCTCCGAAAATCCGAACTGGCCGCTGCCGCCGGTCTCGATGGCGAAACGCGAGAGTTCCCATACATGCTCGTCGCAAGGCGCTGGCTGTCCATGCAGTAATTGAGGGAACGAATCCTTGAGCATATAGGGACCGTCTGTCGGCAACAGGCGCCAGCAGCCGCGCAGGATGCCTTGGCCGGGCTCACGCATCATCATGTAATGCGGTTCGAGCGCGTCGTAGCCGTCGATTTCCATTCCCGACAATACCGGGACTTCCCAACCGAGACGGCCCTGGAACACCTTTGCGCGAAGCGTATGCATCTCGCGTAAATCGTGGGACTGAAACTCGCGCCGTGCTGCGATATTAATTTGCAGTGCCATGTCGTTCTCCCTGTATTCGTTAATGAAAAAAACTATGCGACAGGCATGAAGACTCGAGCAAATTACGCAACATGGGTACTAGTAGTATTGATAGGTGGCTAGACAGTGACACAGTGGAATACTAAGTTTTTCACTCGTTCAATAAGGAGACCGGCCATGCCAAACGACTTCATCAGCGAATCCATGCTTGTTCGTCCAAGTGCTTACACCGCTATGCCGATACCTGTGCGGCCGCAGCACGTTGACCTGCGTCAGTTCCGGATTAGCAAACGGGAAAGTCAGGAGAAGTTCTGGGGACGTTTCGGCGTAACGCAGTCGAGCGGCAGCCGTTTCGAGACGGGCCTGGCGATCCCGGCCCCGGTTGCCATCCTGCTGAAGCTCTACGTGAACGGCAAACTCAACGATGGCGATCTTCAGGGTTAAGCAAGCCTAATGCAATCGCCTTCACAACCGCCTGCTGACGTGTGTTGACGTTGAACTTCTGACGCACGTTAGCCAGGTGGAAGTTGACGGTCGCCTCGGAACAACGGGTGATCATCGAGATCTCCCATGAGGACTTGCCTGCCATGACCCACTGAAGTACTTCCAGCTCGCGCCGGGTCAGGCGTGGCACCGGATCGCCCCCGCTCGGGTGCGCAAACGGCATCGATGCGGCAAATGCATAATCGCGTACCAGCGTGAGCGCGCCCATCCTGTGCGCAACCTCGCGCGTGAATTGCTCGCCCGGCGCCGCGTCGGAAGCAAGGCTGAGCAATCCCACTTCTCCGTTCGGCCCGTGGATCGGCAGCGTCACGCCGGTACGCATGCCGAAACCACAGGCTTCCTCGTACAAGGTACGACCGCCGGCGGTGCCGAAGGTGTCTGGCTCCCAGATGATGGGCAGCGTGCTGGTCAGGCAATGGCCGACGGTGGGATCGACATAAGCGAAGCGCTCGGCATCGTAGCGCTCGCGCCATTCGGGCGCGTAGTTCGTCTGCACGAAAGCATTTTCATATTGCGCGTGGCGTGAATGGACCACCGCGTACATTACCTGTTCGAAACCGAGCGAATCGCTTAAGTCCAGCATTGAATGACGCCAGGACTCGGAATCTTTGGAAGCCAACAGCTGCATCAACTGTGCTGTTTCAATCATGGCGCTAGCTCGCTTATGTGAACGGAACATATGCTACTTGCATGGCGCACATGAACTATGTTTTTTAGAAATTTTATCAACCTTCCTAAATTTTTTGTTAAGTATTTTTGTAGTTAGTATGCAACGCTGACCAATACTCGGTTCGCATCGCTTGAGATCTGCACTGGTTTTTCCTCGCATCATTCCCTCGCATATAAAGTTTCTAGCGTCGCAAGTTTTATTGCATTGCAGAGCTTGACTTGATTGCGCACTAGGGTATCGTTTCATATTTCCGTTTAACAGTTTCTCAGGCGCGCGACACACCACGTGTATTGACGACGCGCTCGCAAGAACGCAGTTTCAATTTTCAAAACAAGGATCACACGTCGATGAACACAATGACCGACATGGCCGAACAGCTGGACGTCAAGCTCCTGCTGGCAACGCTGATGGCCCTCAAAAAGGGCGACTTTTCGGTACGCATGCCTTCCGACTGGACGGGCGTGTCAGGCAAGATCGCCGACACCCTGAACGACATCATCGAAACCAAATCGAAAATGGTCGAGGCGGTGACGGAAGTGTCGCGCGTCGTCGGCCGCGAAGGCCACCTGACCCAGCGCGCCGACGTGCCGGGCGTGGTCGGCGGCTGGAGCACCATCATCAGCTCGGTCAATACCCTGATCGACGACCTGGTGCGCCCGACCACGGAAATGGCGCGCGTCATCGGCGCCGTGGCGAAAGGCGACCTGTCGCAGACCATGGCCCTCGAAGTCGACGGGCATCCGTTAAAAGGGCAATATCTGCGCGCGGCAACGACTGCGAACACGATGGTGGAACAGCTTTCCTCCTTCTCTTCCGAAGTGACGCGCGTGGCGCGCGAAGTCGGCACCGAAGGCAAGCTCGGTGGACAGGCGCAGGTCAAGGGCGTGGCGGGTACCTGGAAAGACTTGACCGACTCGGTCAACTCGATGGCGGGTAACCTGACCTCGCAGGTGCGTAACATTGCGGAAGTCACGACCGCGGTCGCCAACGGCGACTTGTCGAAGAAAATCACGGTCGACGTGCGCGGCGAGATCCTGCAGCTGAAAGACACGATCAACGTCATGGTCGACCAGCTGCGCTCCTTCGCCTCCGAGGTGACGCGGGTGGCGCGCGAGGTCGGCACCGAAGGAAAACTCGGCGGCCAGGCTTACGTGCCGGGCGTCGGCGGCACCTGGAAGGACTTGACCGACAACGTCAACTTCATGGCCTCGAACCTGACGGGCCAGGTGCGCAACATCGCGACGGTGACGACGGCGGTGGCGAACGGCGACCTCTCCAAAAAGATCACGGTGGACGTGAAGGGCGAGATTCTCGAGCTGAAAAACACGATCAACGTCATGGTCGACCAGTTGTCTTCCTTCTCGTCGGAGGTGACGCGCGTGGCGCGCGAAGTCGGTACCGAAGGAAAACTGGGCGGCCAGGCGCAGGTGAAGGGCGTGGCCGGTACCTGGAAAGACTTGACCGACTCGGTGAACTCGATGGCCGGTAACCTGACCGGCCAGGTGCGTAACATTGCGGACGTGACCACCGCCGTGGCGAACGGCGACTTGTCCAAGAAGATCACGGTGGACGTGAAGGGCGAGATTCTCGAGCTCAAGAACACGATCAACGTCATGGTCGACCAGCTGAACTCCTTCGCCTCCGAGGTGACGCGCGTGGCGCGCGAAGTCGGTACCGAGGGCCGCCTGGGCGGCCAGGCGAACGTGCCAGGCGTGGCCGGTACCTGGAAAGACTTGACCGACGGCGTGAACTCGATGGCGGGTAACCTGACGGGCCAGGTGCGTAACATTGCGGACGTGACGACCGCGGTGGCGAACGGCGACTTGTCGAAGAAAATTACGGTGGACGTCAAGGGCGAGATTCTCGAACTGAAGAACACGATCAACGTCATGGTCGACCAGTTGTCCTCGTTCGCCTCCGAGGTGACGCGCGTGGCGCGCGAGGTCGGCACCGAGGGTAAGCTCGGCGGCCAGGCTTACGTGCCGGGCGTCGGCGGTACCTGGAAGGACTTGACCGACAACGTCAACTTCATGGCCTCGAACCTGACCGGCCAGGTGCGTAACATCGCGGCGGTGACGACAGCGGTGGCGCGCGGCGACTTGTCGAAGAAAATCACGGTGGACGTGAAGGGCGAGATTCTCGAGCTGAAGGACACCATCAACGTCATGGTCGACCAGTTGTCCTCGTTCGCGTCCGAGGTGACGCGCGTGGCGCGCGAGGTGGGTACCGAGGGCAAGCTGGGCGGCCAGGCAAACGTGTCCGGTGTCGCCGGCACCTGGAAAGACTTGACCGAGAACGTCAACCAGCTGGCCGCGAACCTGACCAACCAGATGCGCGCCATCGGTGAAGTCGCTACCGCGGTGACCCGCGGCGACCTGTCGCGCTCCATTCAAGTGGAAGCGCGCGGCGAGGTGTCCTACCTGAAGGACAACATCAACGAGATGATCCGCAACCTGAAAGAGACGACGCAGAAGAACGCGCAGCAGGACTGGCTGAAGACCAACCTGGCGCGCTTCACGCGGCTCCTGCAGGGCCAGCGCGACCTTGGCGCGGTGACCAAACTGATCCTGTCCGAGCTGGCGCCGCTGGTCTCGGCCCACCACGGCGTGTTCTATATGATGGACTCGCAGGAGCTCGACGCCAGATTGCGGATGATCGCCTCCTACGGTTACCGTTCCAACCGCAAGCTTCCGACCTCGTTCTCGCCGGGCGAAGGCCTGGTGGGCCAGTGCGCGGTCGAAAAATCGCGGATCTGGCTGACCGACGTGCCGCGCGATTACATCGTCGTGTCCTCGGGCCTGGGTTCGGCGCCGCCGAACAACATCGTCGTGCTGCCGATCCTGTTCGAGCAGCAGGTGAAGGCCGTCATCGAGATCGCCTCGCTGGACCGTTTCACCGAGACCCACCTGTCCTTCCTCGACCAGCTGATGGAGTCGATCGGCGTGGTCCTGAACACGATCGAGGCGAACAGCCGGACCGAGTCGCTGCTGACCCAGTCGCAGTCGCTGGCGCAGGAACTGCAGCAGACCAACCAGGAGCTGGCCGAAAAAGCGCGCCTGCTGTCCGAGCAGAACATCGAGGTGGAACGCAAGAACCGCGAAGTGGAGCAGGCCAAGCTGGCGCTGGAAGAAAAGGCGACCCAGCTGGCGCTGTCCTCGAAGTACAAGTCCGAGTTCCTGGCCAACATGTCGCACGAGTTGAGAACACCACTGAACTCATTGCTGATCCTCGCGCAGCAGCTCTCCGATAATCCCGAGGGCAACCTCTCCGGCAAGCAGGTGGAATTCGCCAAGACCATCCACGGCTCCGGTTCCGACCTGCTGACCCTGATTAACGACATTCTCGACCTGTCCAAGATCGAGTCCGGCACCGTGACCCTGGACGTCTCCGAGTACCGCTTCGCCACCCTGCGCAACTACGTCGACCGCACCTTCCGCCACATGGCCGAAGCCAAGCACCTCGGCTTCCAGGTCGACCTCGGCGACAACTTGCCGACCGCGGTGATGACCGATACCACGCGCCTGCAGCAGGTGCTGAAAAACCTGCTGTCGAACGCCTTCAAGTTCACCAGCCATGGCCAGGTGGCGCTGAACATCAGCCTCGTCACCAGCGGCTGGACCGCCGACCACCCGCACCTGCTGCATGCGGACGCCGTGCTGGCCTTCTCGGTCAGCGACACCGGCGTCGGCATCCCGTCCGACAAGCTGCAGCTGATCTTCGAGGCCTTCCAGCAGGCTGACGGCTCGACCGCCCGCAAATACGGCGGCACGGGTCTGGGCCTGTCGATTTCGCGCGAACTGGCGCGCCTCTTGGGCGGCGAAATCCGGGTGGAATCGACCGTCAACGTCGGTTCGACCTTCACCCTGTACCTGCCCTACAACCGCGCCGGCTTCGTCAACTACGAAGCGACGCGCCAGCCGCAACCGGCACGCCTGCAGGCCCCGAGCCTGCCGGCGCCCGCGCCGGCGCCCATCGTCTACACCGCGGCGCAAGTCGAGGAAAGCGGCGTCGCCACCATCGAAGTGCAGGCGCCAACCAACAACAGCCTGGTGGAATACGCGTCGACGCTGGACGACCGCAGCCTGATCGCCCCGGGCGACCCGTCGGTGCTGATCGTCGAGGACGACGACCGCTTCGCCAAGACCGTGCTGGGATTGGCGCGCGAGAAGAACTTCAAGGGCATCGTCACCCACCGTGGCGACTCGGCCCTGTCGCTGGCGCGCGAGTACCTGCCCTCGGCGATCCTGCTCGACATCGACCTGCCGGACATCGACGGCTTCACCGTGCTCGACCGCCTGAAGCGCGACCCGAGCACCCGCCACATCCCGGTGCATGTGGTGTCGGCCCTGCGCGAGCGCGAACGCGCCCTGCGCCAGGGTGCGATCTCCTTTGTGAACAAGCCGGTCGAGCGCACCGTGCTGGAAGAGGAATTCGACCGCATCCAGAAGTTCCTGGTGGGCGGCAAGCGTTCCTTGCTGGTGGTGGAAGACGACATGGCCCAGCGCGAACTGATCGTCAACCTGATCGGCGACAGCGACCTGAACATGGTGACCGTGGAGACCGGCAAGGCCGCCATGGAAGCTCTCGACGCCCAGCATTTTGATTGCATGGTGCTGGACCTGACCCTGCCCGACATTTCCGGGTTCGATCTGCTGGACCAGATCGGCGGCAAGCCGGCCCTGCGCGACCTGCCGATCGTGATCTACACCGCGCAGGAACTCTCGCGCAAGGAAGTCACGAAGCTCAAGAAGTACGCCAAGACGATCGTCATCAAGGATGCGCGCTCGCCGGAACGCCTGCTGGACGAGACCGCGCTGTTCCTGCACCGCTCGCATGCCTCCTTGCCGGAACTGCAGCGCAAGATGCTGGAAGAGATCCACGCGCTCGACGGCGGCCTGGCCGGACGCAAGGTGCTGATCGTCGACGACGACCTGCGCAACATCTTCGCCCTGTCCTCCTTGCTGGAGCGCCAGCAGATGCAGGTGCTGTTCGCCGAGAACGGCCGCGACGGCATCGAGGTGCTGGAAAAGGATCCGACCATCGAGATCGTCCTGATGGACATCATGATGCCGGAGATGGACGGCTACGACACGATGCGCGCCATCCGCCGCATCCCGCGCTTCAAGTCGCTGCCGATCATCACCCTGACCGCGAAAGCGATGAAGGGCGACCGCGACAAGTGCATCGCCGCCGGCGCTTCCGACTACATCACCAAGCCGGTCGATGTGGCGCAGCTGCTGTCGCTGATGCGGGTGTGGCTGCATTGACGGCGTTTGCGTCGTTTGCCGCTTCGGTGGCGGTCGAGGAACTGGAAATCGATCTGTTGCTCGAGGCCCTGGTTCAGCGCCACGGCTTCGATTTCCGCGGCTACGACCGCCAGCTGGTGCGGCGCACGCTCCTCGCGCTCATCGGAGCGCGCGGGCTCAAGACGGTGTCGGCCCTGCAGGAACGGGGGCTGCACGAGCCCGGCGCGGCCGCGGACCTGCTGCGGGTGCTGTCGGTGCAGGCAGTGTCCCTGTTCGCCGAGCCCGGACGTGCGCTCGAGGCGCGCGAAGTGCTGGGCGCGGCCCTGCGTTCGCAAGCGGTGCCGAAGGTGTGGCTGCCCGAATGCGCCGGCGTCGGCGACGCCTGGACCCTGGCGATCCTGCTGCACGAGGAAGGCGTGCTGGCGCGCACCGAGGTGTTCGCCACGCTCGGCAACGAGGAGCTGCTGGCCGAGGCGCGCGACGCCACGGTCGATGCCGCGCAACTGCCGGCGCTGCAGGAGCACTACCTCAGGAGCGGCGGCGCCGGCACCCTGCTCGAGTATTTCAAAGTGGAGGACGGCCGCGCCACCTTGCTGCCGCGCCTGCGCGCGCGCATCACCTGGGCCGGCTACAACCTGGTGACGGACGCCTCGTTCAACGAATTCCAGGCGATCGTCTGCTGGCGCGCCCTGGCCGGCTTCGGCCCGGTGCTGCGCCAGCGCGTGCTGCGCCTGTTCCACGACAGCCTGGCGCGCTTCGGCGTACTCGCGATCGACCGCGAACTGGCGCCAGGCGACGCGTATGCGGCGGCCTACCAGCCGCTGCTGGGGGAGCTGCCCTGGTACCGGCGGGTGGGATAGCTTATTTCGACCCGATTGCCGACGGCCGCGCCGCGATCTCGTCGCGCCAGGCCTGCAGGTGCGGCATGCCCTCCTCGCCCGGCCTGAACCTCAGCAGGCCGCGGCCGAATTCGAGCGCGCAGAAGGCTGTGATGTCGGCAATCGTGAAGCGCTCGCCGGCCACATAGGGCTGGCGCGCCAGCACGCCGTCGAGCCAGCGCGCGGTGATGCGCATCTTTTCGGCTTGCGCCGCGCCGTACTCCTTGAACTGCGGCTGTTCGAGGGTCGCCAGCGCCGGATGCGTGTGGCGGGCGCTGTGCGCGGTTTCGAGCAGCAGGTGCAGTTCCATGCGGCGGTCGGCCATTTCGATGAAGGCACGCTCCTCGTAGTCGACACCCATCAGGTTCGGCTCCGGCCGCAGGCCTTCGAGATAGGTACAGATTGCCCGCGTTTCGCTCAGCACCCGTCCATTCTCGAATTCCAGCGCCGGTACCCGGCCGAGCGGGTTTTTTGCGAGGAAGGCCTCGCTGCGCTGCTCGCCGGTGAGGATGTCGATGGTCACCGTGTCGATGCCGGTGATGCCTTTTTCGAGGATGAACATGCTGACCCGGCGCGGATTCGGGGCGTGCGGGCTGAGGTACAGTTTCATTGGTCGCCTTCAGGTGGTTGTTATCCTGAAGAATAATAGCCCATTCGCCGCGGCTTACGGCACAGGCAAGGGCTCGCGCAAGGCCAGGTAGGCGTCGAGGACCGCGGCGCTGCCGGGCGCCAGGTGCAGCCCCAGCTTGGTGCGGCGCCACAGGATATCGGCCGCGCTGCAGGCCCACTCGTGCCGCACCAGGTAGCGGACCTCGGCCTCGAACAGGCCGGGCAAGAGCTCGCGTCCGAGGTCGGCCAGCCTGCCACTGCCGGCCAGCAGGGTGTCGATGCGGGTGCCGTAGGCGTGGCCGTAGCGTGCGAGCAGTTGCGGCGGCAGCCACGGGTAGCGCGCCGCCTGGCGCGCCATCCATGAACCGAATTCCAGCACGCCGCGCGCGTTTGGCGCGGCCCCGAACAGGTCGCCTCCGGGCAGGCAGGAATGGGCGGTCCAGGCCGGCGCCTGGCGCCCGAGCGCGGCGCCGACCAGCGCGACGGCGTCTTCGGCCAGCTTGCGGCTGGTGGTGATCTTGCCGCCAAAGACGGACAGCAGCGGCGCGCCCTGCTCCGTGAGCTCGAGCCGGTAATCACGCGTGATGGAAGATGCCGCCGAGGCCGATGCGGCAGACTCCTCGACCAGCGGCCGCACGCCTGCATAGCTCCAGACCACGTCGGCCGGCGTAATCTGCCGTCGAAAAAAGCGGTTCGCAAGCTGGCACAGGTACGCCGTTTCCTCGGCGCTGATCGATACATTGTCGAGGTCGCCGCGGTAATCGATGTCGGTGGTGCCGATCAGGGTGAACGCGCCTTCATACGGCAGCGCGAACACGATGCGTCCGTCCGGGTGCTGGAAGATATATGCGTGCGGATGCTCGAACAGGCGCGGCACGACGATATGGCTGCCCTTGATCAGGCGCAGCGTGCGCTTGGCGGCGGTCGGATTCGCTTCGCCGCTGACGCCGTTCAGGAAGCGCGCGGCCCAGGGGCCGGCGGCATTGATCAGGCAGCGCGCCGTGACCTGCAGGCGCGCGCCCTCTCCTTCCAGCAGCGCGCTCCAGCCCGCGCCGTGGCGCCGCGGCGGCGCGCAGCGGGTGCGGGTCAGGATGGTGGCGCCGCGCTCCCTGGCGTCGAGCGCATTGAGCACGACCAGCCGGGCGTCGTCGACCCAGCCATCGGAATACATGAAACCGCGCGTGAACCGCGCCTGCAGGGGCACGCCGGCCGGGTGGCCGCGCAGGTCGAGCGCGCTCGAACCCGGCAGGAATTCGCGCCGCGCCAGGCGGTCGTAGAGAAACAGACCGGCACGGATCAGCCAGGCCGGGCGCGCTCCCGGCCCGCTGCCCGCCTCGTGCGGCATCACGAAGCGCAGCGGGCGCATGATGTGCGGCGCGCAACGCAGCAAGGTTTCGCGCTCGAGCAGGGCCTTGCGCACCAGCCCGAATTCGTAATGCTCGAGGTAGCGCAGGCCACCATGGATGAGTTTGCTCGAGGCGGACGAGGTGTGCGAGGCCAGGTCGTCCTTCTCGCACAGCACGACGCGCAGGCCGCGGCCGGCGGCGTCGCGCGCGATCGCCGCGCCATTGATGCCGCCGCCGACGATCAAGACATCGCAATCGAACCGCTTTACCGCTCCATCCACGGCGTTCTCCTGAAGAATCGAACCGATCCAGTCTATTGCGACGCCCCGCAAACATGTTCGCACAAATCAAGACGCCCCGGTTCCGACCCATGGCGGCGCTTCTTTCGTCTCGGGGCGGCAACACCCTGCAAGCCGAGGTGTAAAATTGCTGGATTGGGACGCAGGGAAACATCTTCCAGAGAAACCGTTTGATGAAACGATTATCAGCTTTCGCAGCAGTTGCCATGCATATGGCGCCGGTTCAGGCCTGCCCGCTGGCCGATGCCCTGATCCGCGACTATGGCATCAGCTTTTCCGGGTTCGAAAAACAGATCGCACGTGTCGCCCAGCCGGATATCCGTGGCATGCGAATCGATGCGCTTGTCGTCATTCGCCTTCCCAACAAGAAGGGCATCGTGCCCGATGGCTTCCTGCACGCGGCACTGGTCGACAAGACCGGCAAACGCGCGTGGATACGGCGCACCGGCGGCTTTGTCCCGGTGAACGAGTGGTATGGACCGGTCAAGCTGCGCACGACGGACCTCAAGGCTTGCGTCAGCGCCGCGTATGCCTAGCCCGGCCCCCATCGGACAACGCGCCTGGGTGCGCATGCCCTCGGGCAAACGGCTGGACCTGCTGAACCCGACGCCCTTCGACTGGGACGACGCCGACCTCGCGCTCGGCCTGGCCCGCACCTATCGCTGGGGCGGCCATTCGGCCTGGCCGCTGCCGCTGTCGGTGGCCCAGCACTCGATCACGGTGATGCTTCTGCAACGCGCGGCCCTGGGAGGCCGCATCGATCCCCTGCTCGAGCTGCGCGAACTGCTGCACGACGCAGAGGAAGGCCTGCTCGGCTTCGACGCGATCTCCGTCATCAAGCCCTTCCTCGGCGAGGGCTTCCGCGCGCTGAGCAAACGCCTCGAACACGTGGTCTTCCTGCGCTATGGCCTGGCGCCCTGGACGAGTGGCGAACATGCGCGCCACAAGCGCGCCGACCGCCAGGCCGCGGCCAGCGAAGCCGTGCACGTGGCCGGCTGGTCGCGCGAGGAGGTGCGGCGTACGCTGAAAATCCGCGCCGCCGTGCTCGAGGACGATCCCCTGGCAGGCGTCTACGGCGGCACGCCCTGGGAACCATGGCCGCCGGCGCTGGCCTGCGAACGCTTCCTGACCGAACTGGCGCGCCTGAAACGGCTCCTGGGGGACGAACAGGAAAACATCGCCGGCGCAAGCTGAACGCGTCGGGTGTTGCAATTTCGCTCACGACCTGCGCACCCCGGCCTTGCTGTCGAGTTTGCGCAAGCGCAAAGACTCCGGCTTAAGTTATTGATTTTATTGAAGTTCGATCGATATCCACAAGAAATGTGGATAACTATGTGGACAAGCGCCACTTGACAAGCCGCAAGGGCAGTATTGATGCGGGTTTCAACAAAATGCCCATTCTGAAGGCAAAAATGAAGCCCTTATAAATCAAGGACTTGCACACGCAAGTCTGCCCCCTGCGACGTCGGCATCAGCAAATTCCTACAAATTCCTACAACGGGGGATAAGTCCTCAGCCGCAAGGTCTTGCCGTCATTTCTCTGATTTACGCCCTCGCCTATTTCCAGGCATTGCGCGCGCGGTCGCGCACCAGCATGCGCACACTCTCCGGCATCGGTTTTTTCGACTGGACCGTCTCGGCGTCGAGCCAGACGCATTCCTCGAAATGCTTGAGCATGGCGGGTGTGACGAAACGCGAGCGCGCCGCATACACGTGGCGGTCGCCCATCTGCGCCTGCTGCTTGATGAAGAAGCGGTTCGGCAGCACCAGGTGCAGGTACTCCTTGGCGCGCGTCATGGCCACGTACAGCAGGCGCCGCTCTTCCTCGATTTCCTCCGCGCTGCCGGTGCTCATGTCCGAGGGAATGCAGCCGTCGACGACGTTCAGCACGTGCACCGAGGTCCATTCCTGGCCCTTGGAGGAATGGATGGTCGACAGGATCAGGTAGTCCTCGTCGAGCAGCGGCGGGCCGGCGCGGTCGCTGGTCGCTTCCGGCGGGTCCAGCGTGATCTCGGCGAGGAAGGTTTCGCGCGTGGCGTAGCCGCCGGCCAGTTGCGCCAGCTGCTCGACGTCGGCAGCGCGCGCCTGGCTGTCGTCGTGCAGGCGCTCGAGCTGCGGCACATACCAGTCCCGGACCAGCTCGATGTCGGCCGGCCAGCGCAGATCCGCGCTGCGCAGGCGCCGGTACAGGGTCACGAAGGCGTCCCAGTCGGCGCGGCTCCTGGCGGGCGCCTCGAAGGCCTCGACCGCCGCCAGCGCTTCCGGCGCTTCCGACACGGCGTCGAGCAGGCGCGTTGCGGTGGCCGGGCCGATGCCGGGAATCAGCTGGGCGACCCGGTAGCCCGCCATGCGCCCGTTCGGATTCTGGGCAAAGCGCAGCACGGCCAGCACGTCCTTGATGTGCGAGGCTTCCAGGAATTTCAGGCCGCCGAATTTGACGAAGGGGATATTCCGGCGCATGAGTTCGAGTTCCAGCGCCGCGCTGTGGCTGGCGGCGCGAAACAGCACCGCCTGCCGGGTGAGATCGATGCCCGCTTCGCGGTGCTCGAGGATGCGCCTGCACACCCAGCGCGCCTGCTCGGCTTCGTCCGGGATCAGCACCAGTTGCGGCAGGCTGGCGCCCGGCTTGTCGGTCCACAGGGTCTTGGCGTGGCGTTCCAGCGCCGCCGCGATCACGGCGTTCGACGCGTCCAGGATCGGCTGGGTCGAGCGGTAGTTGCGGTCGAGCGTGATGACCTCGGCCGGCTGGGAAAACTGTCCGGGAAAATCGAGGATGTTGCGCACCGTGGCGCCGCGGAAGGAATAGATCGACTGGGCGTCGTCGCCCACCGCCATCACGCCGCGCCCGTCGGGCTTCATGCCGGTGATGATCGCCGCCTGCAGCCGGTTCGTGTCCTGGTATTCGTCGACCAGCACGTGGTCGAACAGCGCGCCGATCTCGGGTCCCAGTTCCGGGTCGGATGCCATCTCGGCCCAGAACAGCAGCAGGTCGTCGTAGTCGAGCACGTTCTGTTCCTGCTTGGCGTCGACATAGGCGCCGAACAGGCGCTTGAGTTCGTCTTCCCATTCGCAGCACCACGGAAACGTGCTTTGCAGGACCAGGCCCAGGGGCTCGCGCGAATTGACCACGCGCGAATAGATCGACAGGCAGGTCCCTTTCAGGGGAAACCGCTTCTGGGTGCCGGTCAAGCCGATGTCGTGGCGCACCATGCCCATCAAATCTTCCGAATCGCCGCGGTCGTGGATGGTAAAGGATTCGTCCAGGCCGATGCGTCCGGCAAATTCGCGCAGCAGGCGCGCGCCGATGCTGTGGAAGGTGCCGGCCCAGGGCAGCGTGGCGGCGCCCTGCCCGCCACGCCCTGGCTGGCGTCCCTGCAGGAGCACGCGCTGCAACACATTTCCGGCACGCTGGGTCATTTCATTCGCGGCGCGCCGCGAAAACGTCAGCAGCAACAGGCGCTGCGGGTCGGCGCCGTCCAGGATCAGCCGCGCCACGCGGTGCGCCAGCGTGTTCGTCTTGCCCGAACCCGCACCGGCGACCACCAGCAGCGGGCGCGGCGCCTCAATGCCGATGTCGTGCTCGACCGCCGCCCTCTGTTCCGGATTGAGCGCGGCGAAGGGATCGTCCGGGGTGGTGCTTGCCGCCATGGGAGCGGCAGCGGCGGGAGCAACGGGAGAGATGGCGACGGCGGCAGTGGACATGGGCACAGGATGTCTGGAAACAGCGCAACTGTACATTTGTCCAGTATCGAAAGGCAAGGCCATTTTGCATTCCCAAACGGCAATATCAGCAGGCCTTTCATGCACGGTGCATGGGTTCTCTTCACACAGCACGCGATGCTTCGCCGCTAAGTGACCGGAAACAAAGCGCTTTTTTAGATATCCACAAAGTCTGTGAATAACTTTGTGGACAAAGGTGGGGTTGACATGGCGCAAACGCGGCGGGATGCGGGTTTCAACAGGTTGCCCATTCGACGGGCAGTGCCAAAACGACGAAAAATCAAGGACTTGCGCGCAGTTGCGCGGAGGTAGCGGAATCACGCACTTTATTAAAAAAAAGAAATAATTGTGTATAACCCGCGTCAGCAGCACGCCACAAACATGCCATTCTTACATCGAAATGTATAGATTCGGGGAAACTTCAGACCAGTGCGCGGCGCCGCAGCGGCTCGAGAAGCACGCGCTCGATGACCTGGGTGCGCACGCCATGGGAGCGCAGGTATTCGAAAGCGGACATGGTATTCGTGCTGCCGAGCACGGAAATGGCGTCATCGACGATCATGCGCTGGCGCGCATCGAACCTGGCTTCGCCCGTGGTGGCGCTGGGGCTGGTAATGGCGGAGTCCGGGCCGGGAAAGGCAACCGGGTCGCCTGCGGATAAGCTCATTCTAACCTCGCTCAGTCATGGTGAAATTCCATTGCCATTGAGTATTCATGAAACACCTGCGATGTCAATGTCAACTTCTTATCGAAAACACGAAAAAGTTGTACATACTGCCGCACTTACCGTATTGGCAACCGGTGCGCCGCAGTGCGTCGACCCGGCCTAGAATAGTCGGGCAGCCGGTTCCATCCTGAACGCCCTCACCAACGCCACCTTGCGAGGAACACATGACCAACACGCCCGAACCCGATCTCAATCCCGGCGATGAAGCCGCACCCGGCACGCCTGGCGCCGGCGAAGATGTGTGCGAAGCCTGCGCCGGCAGCGGCAAACTCGGCGACGGCAAATCCTGTCCGATGTGCGGCGGCAGCGGACGGGTCATGCGCGGGATCGGCGGCGGCTGATTGCCTGGCGAGCGTCCCCGGCCCGGGTCTTTGCTCGACCTGTTCGTCGCCTTTACGCTGCTGGCCCTGCAGGGCTTCGGCGGCGTGCTGGCCCTCGTCCAGCGCGAGCTGGTCGACCGGAAACGCTGGCTGACCGAGGACGAATTCATCGAGGACTGGGCCGTGGCGCAAATCATGCCGGGACCGAACGTCGTCAACCTGGCGATGATGATCGGCGCCCGCTATTTCGGCTTGCGCGGCGCGCTGGCGGCGCTGGCCGGCATGCTGGCGATACCGCTGCTCGTCGTGCTGGTGCTGGCCAGCATCCACGCGCGCTTCGCCGACAACCCGCAAGTGGCCGGCGCCCTGCGCGGCATGGCCGCCGTGTCCAGCGGCCTGATTGCCGCGGCCGGCCTCAAGCTCTCCGCCAGCCTGCTGCGCCATCCGCTCCCGCTCGCGGTCTCCATCGCAATCGCCGTGGCCGCCTTCATCCTGGTGGCGCTGGTGCGCCTGCCGCTGGTGTATGTGCTGGTCGGCCTGGGCGGCCTCGGCTGCGTGCTGGCCTGGCGCCGCATGCGCGGCTAGCAAGGCAATGAGCCCGGAATGACCAGCCTCCAGATTACCCTCGGCTGGGCCGACTGGCTCAACCTGTTCGGTCACTTCCTGCTGCTGTCGACGATGTCCTTCGGCGGCGCCATCGCGGTGACGCCAGAAATGCACCGTTTCCTGGTCGAGCAGCAGGGCTGGCTGACCCAGGCCCAGTTCAACGACGCGATCGCCATCGCCCAGGCGGCGCCGGGGCCGAACGTGCTGTTCGTCACGCTGATGGGCTGGAAAGTCGGCATGAACGCGGGCAGCCTGCTTGCGGCCTGGCTTGGCGTGATCACGACCATGACGGGAATCCTGCTGCCCTCCACCCTGATCACCTACCAGGTCGCGCAATGGGGACACCGCAATCGCGAACTGCTGGCGGTGCGCGCCTTCAAACTGGGCATGGCGCCGGTGGTCATCGCGCTGCTGCTGGCCACGAGCTGGATCCTGGCGACCTCCGCCGCCGACGGACGCAGCGGCTGGCCGCTGTGGCTGCTGGCGCTGGGCAGTTGCCTGGTGATCTGGCGGACCCGCTTGCACCTGCTGTGGGTGCTGACCCTGGGCGCACTGCTGGGCGCGTCCGGAATCGTCTAGAAACGCGCGCTGAAATGGCATACTGACGGTATCGACCACCAGGAGACTCGTATGCTACAACTGCTCAGCGAACACGCCTGCTTCGGCGGCGTCCAGCGTTTTTATCAGCACGATTCCGCTGCCATCGGCCTGCCGATGCGGTTCTCGGTCTACCTGCCGCCCGGTGCGGAAGGAAAATCGCTGCCCGTCGTGTTCTACCTTGCCGGCCTGACCTGCACCGAAGAGACCTTCATGACCAAGGCCGGCGCCCAGCGGGTGGCGGCGCGGGAAGGCATCGCCCTGGTGGCGCCGGATACGAGTCCGCGCGGCGCCGGCGTGGCGGGCGAGGCCGACAGCTGGGACTTCGGCCTGGGGGCCGGTTTCTATGTCGACGCCGTCCAGGAACCCTGGGCCCGCCATTACCGGATGTACAGCTACATCCTGGAACTGCGCCAAGCGGTGCTGGCCGAATTCGGCTTCGATGCGGCGCGCTGCGGCATCTTCGGCCACTCGATGGGCGGGCATGGGGCGCTGACGATCGCGCTGCGCAATCCGGACCTGTTCCGGTCGGTGTCGGCGTTTGCCCCGATCGCCGCGCCCTCGCGCTGTCCCTGGGGTGAAAAGGCGTTTGACGGCTACCTCGGCGCGGACCGGGCGGCCTGGCGCGCGCACGACGCCACCGAGCTCGTTGGCGACGGCCCGGTGCGCTTCCCGGAAGGCATCCTGGTCGACCAGGGCCTGGCGGATAAATTCCTGGCCGAGCAACTCAACCCGGACGCCTTCGAAGCGGCTTGCCTGGCAGCCGGCCAGCCGCTCGAGCTGCGCCGCCATGCCGGTTACGACCACGGCTATTACTTCATCTCGACCTTCATGGAAGACCACCTGCGCTTCCACGCGCAACAGCTGCGCCAGGCCGGCTGAGTCAGTCCAGCGATAATCCAGCGAAAAACGACCACTGCAAGCCCCTTCGGTTCCGGCCGGTTGCATGCTTTCTGCCCTTGCGCAAAGCACCACCGGCCGGGCCGCTCCGCCTCTTCGGGTCCGCCTTGAAATCCTGCCTGCCCTGCCCTATAAATCAGGTGCGGCGTCATGCCGCGCATTTCATCGCGAGGAAAGGAGGCCAATCATGAATCTCATCAGGCGAGGCACCACGCCACTGTCGACCTATCGGCCAGGCGCGGCCGAGGACCAGTTCGGCCGTCTTGTCGAAACCATGTTCGAGGACTTCTTCGCACCGCTGGCCCAGGGAGGCAGCCGCTGGTTCGATACCAACGCCAGCATCCCCCGGCTCGACCTCACCGAAAGCGAAAGCGCCTACGAAATCCAGGCTGAAATGCCGGGCGTGGAAAAAGATGACCTGAAAGTCGCCATCGACCATGAGCGGATCACGATCGAAGGAGAGTGCCGCAAGGCAAACGAGCGACGCGAGGGTGAACACGTGGTTTATTCTGAACGCTCAGCACGTAAGTTCATGCGCAGCTTCACCCTGCCAACCGAAGTCGACGACGCAACGGCGCAGGCAAAGCTGGAGAACGGTGTCCTGCACCTGACGCTGCCGAAGAAACAGGGCAGCCCGGTCAAGCGGCTCCAGATCCAGTAAAGGTGCTTGACCTTGTCGGCTGAGCCGCAACGCTTTCGCAACCGTGCGCAGGCCGGCAAGCTGCTTGCGCAGGAGCTGCGCGCGCGGCACGTGCTGGCGCAGGAACCTGTTGCCCGAGGCAAGCCGGGTACGCTTGTGCTGGGCTTGCCGCGCGGTGGCGTGCCGGTGGCCTTTGCAGTGGCCATGGCGCTTGCCCTGGAGCTCGACGTCCTGCTGGTGCGCAAGCTCGGCATGCCGGGCCAGCCCGAGTTCGCGATCGGCGCCGTCGGCAGCGGCGGCGTGCGGGTGCTGCAGCCGGGCGTGCCCGGCCTGCATGGTGTGACGCAGGCGCAGGTCGACGCGATCGCCGCACGCGAGCTGGCGGAAGTGGAGCGGCGCGAACGCCTGTACCGGCGCGAGCGGCCGCTGCCGCCATTGGCAGGAAAGGAAGTGATTTTGGTTGACGACGGCATCGCCACCGGTTCGACAATGCTGGCGGCGGTGCAGGTGGCGCGCGGGCGTGGCGCCGCGCGCGTGATCGTGGCGGTGCCGGTGGCGCCGCCGGACACGCTGGCGGCGCTGGCGCCCCTGGTGGACGCCACCGTCTGCCTGGCGGCGCCGCTGCGCTTTAGGGCGGTCAGCCAGTGGTATGACTCGTTCGATCAGACGAGCGACGAGGAAGTGCAGGACTTGCTGGCGATGGCCTGGCGCAGCCAGGCGATTGCCGGTTCCACACCCAACTAACGGAGAGGTAATAATATGCGACAACACACCACCCCCACCGACAGCAGCCTCGAGCTGGAACCAGGCGACCTGGCCAAGATGTTGGGCGGCGCCGCCGCCGGCGCCCTGTTGATGTACATGCTCGACCCGGACCGCGGCAGCGCCCGCCGTTCCAACTCCACCGAAGCGATCCGCACCGCCGGCTCGCGTACCGGCAATGTACTGGGTAATGCCTTGCACGGCATTGGCGAGCGCATCGGGGCAGCCGCGCGCGATGCCGGCGACGCCGCCAGCCACCTGCTCGACGACGCCGGCACCGGGGCCAGCAAAATGATGGATGAAACGAGCGCGCGCGCCAGGAGCGCCTACGAATCGGCCAAGCCCAACGGCAGCGCCGGCCGCGCACTGGAAAATACCTATGACAGCGCGTCCAGAAGCGTCTCGCGCGCCGCCGACGAAGCGAACGCCCGCGCCGATGCCGCCGCGTCCCGTTTCAGCCGCATGGCCAGCCAGGCCGCCGGCAAGGCGATGGGCGCGCTGCATCTCGAGGACCGCGACGACATCACGGCGCTGCTGCGCAACCCGGCCGTCGTCGGCGGTGGCCTGCTCAGCCTGTTCGGCCTGATGCGCCGTTCGCCGCTGGCGGCGGCGCTCGGCGTGGCGGGCCTGGCGCTGGCTGCCCGCAGCAGCGGCGGCGGCCTGTCCAGCCTCTTCGGCGGCGGACGCGGCACCTACAGCGGCGGCGACCCCATCATCGTGGAGAAATCGATCCGCATCGATGCCTCGCCGAACGAAGTCTATGACCTGTGGAGCCATTACGAGAACTTCCCGCGCTTCATGTCGCATGTGCTGGAAGTGCGCGACCTGGGCCGCCGCCGCTCGCACTGGGTAGTGCAAGGTCCGGCCGGCACCCAGTTCGAGTTCGACTCGATGCTGACCGAACAGGTCAGGGGCCGCCGCCTGGGATGGCGCAGCGAGCCCGGCGCCGAGATCCAGAATTCCGGCCTGGTGCGCCTCGAGCCCTACCGCGGCGGCACGCTCGCCACGGTGCGCCTGTCGTACACGCCGCCTGCCGGCGCGCTCGGCCATGCGGTGGCATCCCTGCTCGGTTCGGATCCGAAGCGCCAGCTCGATGACGACCTGGCACGCATGAAGCACTTCATCGAGCGGGGCGCCATTCCGCACGATGCGGCGCGCCGCGAAAAATCGGGCAGCCGCTTCCTGCACTAAGGCCGGCAACAACACCCGGGCGAGCATGAGCGTCGCGATCGAGATCAACGCAGCCGCCCTGGCGGCTGCAGCCCACCCGCTCGACGGCGGCCCGGGTGATTACGACGCCCTGCTCGCGCTCGTGGGCGACGCCCGCTTCGTGCTGCTCGGTGAAGCGACCCATGGCACCCACGAATTCTACGAAGAACGGGCGCGCATTACCCAGCGCCTGATCCGCGAGAAGGGCTTCACGGCCGTGGCGGTCGAGGCCGATTGGCCGGACGCCTACCGCGTCAACCGTTACGTGCGCGGCGAGGGTCGGGACACGAATGCCAACGAAGCCCTGTCGGGCTTCGAGCGTTTTCCGGCCTGGATGTGGAGAAATACCGATGTTGTGAACTTCATCGACTGGCTGCGCGGCCACAACGCGGGCGTGCGGGCCGGGCCGCAGGTGGGTTTCTATGGTCTGGACCTGTACAGCCTGTTTACCTCCGTGCGCGAGGTGCTGGACTACCTCGAGCGGGTCGACCCCGCCGCTGCCAGGGAAGCGCGCCAGCGCTATGCCTGCTTCGACCATTACGACGAAGACAGCCAGCACTACGGCTATGCCACCAGCGTCGGCTTGTCCGAATCCTGCCAGCAGGGTGTGTTGACCCAGCTGCAGCAGTTGCAGCAGCGCGCGCTCGACTACATGCAGCTCGATGGCGCCTCGTCCGAGGACGCCTTTTTTTACGCGCAGCAGAATGCGCGCCTCGTGAAAAACGCCGAGGAATACTACCGAACCATGTTCCGCGGCCGGGTATCTTCCTGGAACCTGCGCGACAGCCACATGGCCGAAACGCTGGACGCGCTCGACCGCCATCTGTCGCGCGATGGCATGCCGGCCAAAATCGTCGTCTGGGAACACAACTCGCACATCGGCGACGCGCGCGCCACCTATATGGAACACCTGGGCGAATGGAATGTGGGCGAACTGGCGCGCAAAAATTATCCCGGCGAAACCTGCCTGGTCGGCTTTTCGACCTACGACGGCCACGTGACGGCCGCCTCCGAATGGGACGGTCCGGCCGAACACAAGCGGGTCCGGCCCGGCATGGCCGGCAGCTACGAAGAATTGCTGCACGCGGTGGGACGCGAGCGCTTCTACCTGAACCTGCGCGACGACAGCCCGGCGCGCCGCATCCTGCTCGAGCGGCGCCTGGAACGCGCCATCGGCGTGCTCTACCTGCCGCGCACCGAACGCCACAGCCATTATTTCGACGCCCGGCTGGCCGAGCAGTTCGACGCGATCATCCACATCGACCGCACCAGTGCCCTGACCCCGCTCGACGCCACCAGCGGCTGGCATTCAGGGGAGCCGCCGGAGACCTATCCCGAAGGGATTTAGGCTGCCTTCGCAGGGTGGACTCTCGAGTCCACGCCGTTGTACGGCAACAATTCTCTAACAATAAACTTTCTTCCAGCCACCGCTAATCCACGCCATTTTGGTAGGATGCAGAAGTTTGTCATCAGGCAAGGAAGAATCATGAGTCAGTACACATTGAGCATCAACGGCAAGCGCCAGACGGTCGAGGTCGAGGCGGACACGCCCTTGTTGTGGGCCTTGCGCGATTCGCTGGGCCTGGTCGGCGCCAAGTATGGCTGCGGCGCGGGCCAGTGCGGCGCCTGCACCGTCCACGTCGACGGGACGCCCACCCGCTCCTGCCTGATGCCGGTGTCGAGCGTCGGCAAGGCGAAAATCACGACCATCGAAGGCCTGCACACGGAGCACCGGCATCCGCTGCAGCAAGCCTGGCAGGAACTCGATGTGCCGCAATGCGGCTATTGCCAGTCCGGCCAGATCATGAGCGCCTGCGCCCTGCTCAAGCAGCACCCGCGCCCGACCGACGCCCAGATCGATGAGGCGATGGCCGGCAACCTGTGCCGCTGCGCCACCTATACCCGCATTCGCGCCGGCATCCACCGCGCCGCCGAGATCGCCGGCAACGGAAAAGGCAAGAAATGAGCGCACCCCTCTCCCCTTCGCGCCGCCGCTTCCTCGGCACCAGCACCGCCGGCGCCCTCTTCATCGGCATCGCCCCGGCCGCGGCCCTGGCGAATGCGGTCGATGCAGGTAGCGCGCCCGCCGGCAACGCTGGCTTCACCCCGAGCGTCTTCATCCGTATTGGCCGCGACGGCATCGTCACCCTGATTTCGAAACAGCCGGAGATCGGCCAGGGCATCAAGACCTCGCTGCCGATGATCATCGCCGAAGAGCTCGAGATCGACTGGAAGGATGTCCGCATCGTCCAGGGCGACCTGAACCCGGCTTATGGCAGCCAGGGCGCGGGCGGCTCGACCTCGACCCCGACCAATTACGACAATTTCCACCGTCTAGGCGCGGTCGCCCGCACCATGCTGGTGCAGGCCGCAGCAGGGATCTGGAAAGTGCCGGCCGCCGAATGCAGCGCGGCCAACGGCGCCATCCACCATGCCGCCAGCCGCCGCAAGCTCGGCTATGGCGCGCTGGTGCCGGCCGCGCTGAGCCTGCAGGTGCCCGATGCGGCCACGGTGACCCTGAAAGACCCGGCCAGCTACAAGCTGCTGGGCACGCGTATCGGCGGCGTCGACAACGCGGCCATCGTCAGCGGCAAGCCGCTGTTCGGCATCGACGTGCGCTTGCCCGGCATGCTGTACGCGGTCTACGTGAAATGCCCGACCCTGGGCGGCAAGCCGGTCAGCGCCAACCTCGACGCGATCAAGGCCCTGCCGGGCATCAAGGATGCCTTCATCGTCGAAGGCACGAATAACCTGAACGGCCTGCGTCCGGGCGTGGCGATCGTCGCCACCTCGACCTGGGCCGCCTTCAAGGCGCGCCGCCAGCTGGAAGTGAAATGGGATGACGGCCCCGGCGCGAACCACAGCTGGGCCGATTTCACTGCCCAGGCCCAGGCCGCCGCCGGCAAGCCGGGCACGACAGTCATGCGCCAGGACGGCGACGTGCGCGCCGCCCTGGCGGGAGCCGCCAAGACCGTCGAGGCGAGCTATCGCTACCCGTTCATTTCGCATGCCAGCATGGAGCCGCAGAACTGCACGGCCTGGTTCAAGCCGGCCGACGGCAGCCTGGAACTGTGGGCGCCGACCCAGAATCCGGGCTCCGGCCAGGCGCTGGTGACGACCACCTTCGGCATTCCGAAAGAAAAGATCACGCTGCACATCATTCGCAGCGGCGGCGGCTTCGGCCGGCGCCTGAGTTCCGACTTCGTCGTCGAAGCGACGGCGATCGCGCAAAAGGTCGGCGCGCCGGTCAAGCTGACCTGGACCCGTGAAGACGACTTGCAGCACGACCATTTCCGTGCAGGCGGCTTCCACCACCTGCGCGGCGGCGTCGATGCCAAGGGCAAGCTGGTTGCCTGGCACAACCACTTCGTCACCTTTGCCAACCGCATCGAGCGCGACGGCAAGAGCGTCCTGCAGCCTGGCAGCGGCGGCAATTTGTCGGGCGATGAATTCCCGGGCCGCTGGCTGGCCAACTGCCTGCTCGAGCAAACCGCGCTGGAATGCCGGATCCCGATGGGACCATGGCGCGCGCCGGGGAGCAATGTGTTTTCCTGGGTCATCCACAGCTTCATCGACGAGCTGGCCCATGCGGCCGGACGCGATCCGCTTGCCTTCCGCCTCGAACTGCTGGGCGACAAGGACATCATGCCGGGCACCGGCGAGCGCGGCCTTGCGCGGCCCGGCCAGCCCTACAGCGTGGCGCGCATGCGCGCCGTATTGCAGGAAGTGGCGGAAAAATCAGGCTGGGGCAAGCGCAAGTTCGCCCGCGGCCAGGGTGCGGGCGTCGCCTTCCACTTCAGCCACCGCGGTTATGTGGCCGAAGTGGCCGAAGTGACGGTGTCGAAAAGCGGCCAGCTGACGGTGGACCGGGTGGTCGTGGTGACTGACATCGGCGCCCAGATCGTCAACCTCAGCGGCGCGGAAAACCAGGTGCAGGGCTCGATCATCGATGGCCTGTCGACCCTGATGTACCCCGAGCTCGACATCGAGAAGGGCCGTATCGTGCAAAGCAATTTCCACGACTACAAGCTGCTGCGCATGCCGGACACGCCGACGAAGATCGACATGCACTTCCTGAAGACCGATTACCCGGTCACGGGCCTGGGTGAACCGGTCTTGCCGCCACTGGCGCCCGCCGTCTGCAACGCCATCTTCGCCGCCACCGGCAAGCGCGTGCGCGAACTTCCGCTGAGCAAGACCGACCTGAGCTGGACTTAAGTTTCCGGCGTGGCCTTGCGCTGCGCCGCTTGATGGGCCGGATCGGCGTCGAAGCCGCCATTGTGTTCCATGATGGCCGCCGCGCGTTCCCCCTGGGACGCGCTGGCGACCGTCACGATCATCACGCACAGGTCGCCGCGGTCGGCCGGTTTGAACACGTCCTCGTAGTCGGTCCCGCCTTTCACCTGGGGCGAGTCGCCAACGTAAAAATTGCTCTCGGCCGGACCGGCTTCATCGGTGGTTACCTTGATGTCGATGCCATTGACATCGAACCCTTCTGCCAGCAAACCCTTGCGCGCCTGCTCGGCTGCCTCGAAGCTCGGAAGCATGCGTACGATCTGATTGTTCATGGTCGCTCCATTGTTTCAGTTGCAACTACCGTAACAGAATCCCCGCCCCGGCGGCGCTCGCGCTTTCATGCATGGGACATATTGCTGTGGGCGCGCTGTGGGCGAATCCGACACGCAGGAAACGGAACGGACCGCCGGGCTCGGTTTGCGCTCGCCCGTGCGCAAATATTTAGTACAATCAAGAAACCTTTGTAGCGGGGAGCAGCTACTCGGGACACCATTGGACTCGATTACTCACGGTACATAACAAGATGAAGATTTCGCAGCGAATCGCCGCATCCCGTCCCCTCGCCACGACCGCCATGCATGGCCGCGTCGAAGCCTTCCGCAACGAGGGCATGGGCATCATCGATTTCTCGATTGCGATTTCGCATTTTTCTCCGCCCTCCCCGGTTCTCGACGCCGTCACCCGCGCCGTGCAGGACGAGCGCACCATGCCCTACACGGGCGTGGCCGGCGCGCTCGACGTGCGGCGCAGCCTGTGCGGCAAGCTCGATCGCGAGAACGGCATTCCTGCCCTGGCCAATGAAATCATCGTCACCAACGGCGCCAAGCAGGCGCTGTACGAGGCGCTGTATGCAATGACCGACCCCGGCGACACGGTGCTGATCTTCAAGCCGCACTGGCCGGCTTACGTCACCACCTGCCTTCTGCTCGGGCTGCGCCCGCTGCTGGTCGACCTCCCGGATTGCATTACGGCCGAGACGCTGGCCGCCTGCCCGGCCGCCGACCTGGTCATCCTGAATAACCCGCACAACCCGACCGGCAAGGTCTTCGCGCGCGAGGAACTGCTTCACCTCGCCGACTGGGTAAAAGCGACCGGCGCCCAGGCCATCGTCGACGAAAGCTACGAACACCTCAGTTTCGGCCCGGTCCACACCAGCTTCGCCACCCTCTGCGACTGGCGCGCGATCGGCGTGGTGACGCTGTTCTCCGCTTCGCAAAGCTATGCGATGATGGGCTGGCGCCTCGGCTTCGCGCTGGCCCCGGCCGTTATCGCGGGGGCGATGCAGACCCTGCAGGGACCGATCACCGCCGCCGCCTCGCACCTGGCCCAGATCGCGACCGTCGCCGCATTCGAATGCGGCGTGCAGCGGCACATGGTCGACGAATACCGCGAGCGGCGCGACACGGTGCTGCGCCAGCTCGGCCAACTGCCCTGGCTGCGCATGCACTGCCCGGATTCGGGCCCCTACCTGTGGGGCGACGTGCGCGCCCTCACCCACGACACGGAAGCCTTCGCCGAAGCCTTGCTGGCCGAAGAAGGCGTGGCCATCATGCCGGGCGACGCGCTCGGCATGCCCGGCTTCATCCGCATCGGCTACATCTGCGACGACGTCTATACGCTGATGGAAGGCGTGCGGCGGCTGGCGGCATTCGGCGAGCGCATGGCGGCTGCCCGTTTGGATGATCATGCGGCCGATCATGGGGCCGATCGCGCATCCAGCCTGGTGGCCAGCCAATGAGCTTCGCCCCGCTCTACCGGGTCCGGAGCCTGCGCAGCCGCCTGATGCTGCTGGTGGCGCTGGCGATCCTGCCGCTGGCCCTGATGACGATCCTGGGCGGCATCCGCGAGCGCCAGCAGGCGATCGAGGCGTCCGAAGACAACCTGCGCCGCCTGACCAACCTGGCCGCGGCCAACGAAGCGCAATCGGTCGAGCGGGCGCGCCAGATCCTGGTCGACCTGGCCAGCGTGCCCGACCTGCTGGGCGCGACGCCGCGCTGCAATGCGCTGCTGGCCGATGTGCTGGACCGCAACGAAGGCTATGCCAACTTCGGCCTGATCCAGATGAACGGCGACGTCAGCTGCAGCGCGGTGCCGATGCTGCATCCGGTGAACCTGGGCGACCGGCCCCACTTCAAGCGCGCCGTTCTCGAGCGCCGCTTCATCGCCGGCGACTACGTCTTCGGGCGCGTGATCCGGCGCCACACGATCAATCTCACCTACCCGGTGATCGACCGCTCCGGCAATGTCGTCGCGGTCGTGTTCGCGGCCATGGACCTGGCCGGCCTCGACACCTTCGTGGCCGACATCAACCTGCCGCCCGGCTCGGTGCTGGTCACGAGCGACGCCAAAGGCAGCATCATCTCGCGTCGTCCCGACCCGGAACGCTGGTTCGGCCAGAAGGTCTCGCCCATGATGCGCGAGGCGATGCGCAATGCCGGGCGCGACGCGCTGGTGCTGCGCGAGGCCGACGGCATCGAGCGCCTGCACACCTTCTCGCGCGTGGGCGCCCCCACGCTGTCGGACTACACGGTCACCATCGGCATTCCGGTGGAGACGGTCACGGCCGGGGCACGCCGCGCCCAGCTGATGTCGCTGATCGGCCTGGCCGCCACCACCATGCTGGCACTGCTGGCGGCCTGGCTGGCGGGCGACGTCCTGATCGTGCAGCGCGTGCGCAAACTGATGGACACCGCGCGCAGCATCGCCGCCGGCAACCTCGACGCGCGCGCGGGCATCCCCTACGAGCGCGAGGAAATCGGCCAGCTGGCCGAGGCGCTCGACGAAATGGCGGCCACGCTGCAAAAGAAGGAAGCGGCGCGCGGCCAGGCCGAGCGCGAACTGCGCGCGGCCGACCAGCGCAAGGACGAATTCCTGGCCATGCTGGCGCACGAACTGCGTAATCCGCTGGCGCCGATCAGCACCGGCGCCCACCTCCTGAAACTGCTCCACTCGGACAACGCGCAGATCACGCAGACCTGCGCCATCATCGCGCGCCAGGTCGAGCACATGACCGGCCTGGTGGACGATTTGCTGGACGTCTCGCGCGTCACCCGCGGCCTGGTCTCGATCTCGACCCAGGTGCTCGACCTGCGCAAGGTGATCGACGACGCGGCCGAGCAGATCCGGCCGCTGATCACGACCCGCCGCCACAGCGTCGTGCTCGACCTGCTGCCGAACACGGCGCCGGTCAAGGGCGACCACAAGCGCCTGGTGCAGGTGGTGGCAAACCTGCTCAACAACGCCACCAAATACACGCCCGAGGGCGGCCGCATCGAACTGAGCCTGGTCGAAGACGGACCGGATTACGTGATGACGGTGGTCGACGACGGCATCGGCATGGAGCCGCAGCTGGTCGCCCGCGTGTTCGACCTGTTCACCCAGGCCGAGCGTACCCCCGACCGTTCCCAGGGCGGCCTGGGCCTGGGCCTGGCGCTGGCCAAGAGCCTGGTCGAACTGCATGGGGGCACCGTGTGCGCCGCCAGCCCGGGCCCGGGCAAGGGCAGCACCTTCACGGTGCGCCTGCCGCGCCATACCCAGGAGGCGCCTTTGACGGTGGCCCAGACCAGGGGCGGCCAGGCGCAAACGGCGCGCTCGCTCAAGGTGCTGCTGGTCGACGACAACCTGGACGCGGTGCACACGCTGCAGCTCTTCCTCAGCGCCGCCGGCCACAACGTCGAGATCGCCTATAACGGCGCCGTCGCCGTCGACGTGGCGCGGGTCTTCGCGCCGGACGTCTGCCTGCTCGACATCGGCCTGCCCGACTTCGACGGCAACGAACTGGCGCGCCGCCTGCGCCGCCTGCCCCAGGCGACGAATGCCGTGCTGATCGCCGCCACCGGCTACGGCCGCCAGCAAGACCGCGACGCCGCCATGGCGGCCGGCTTCGACCATTACATCGTCAAGCCGGTCAATACGGTGGAACTGTCGGACCTGCTGGCGGAAGCGGCGGCGGAGAAGCACCCGAGGTAGGAGCGGCATGCCCCGCTTGCGTGCGCTCCCGAACGGTGCGCCCAAGCCGGAGGCGTAAGATCGGCATTCCACTCCAGAATGCCGATGCCATGACCCCAGCCGCACCCGCACCTGCCGCCGACGCGGCGCCGCTCAGCGACCCGCCCAACGCCGCCAGGGCGGCCGGGCTGCGCTATGTACTCGACGACCGGCCGGGCATCCGCCGCGAGCGCGAGGGCGAAAGCTTCCGTTATTATTCCGCGAAAAACGAAGCGATCGACGACGAGGCGACGCTCAAGCGCATCAAGTCGCTCGTGATTCCGCCGGCCTGGACCGAGGTCTGGATCTGCCCGCAGCCGAACGGCCACCTGCAAGCCACCGGGCGCGACGCGCGCGGGCGCAAGCAATACCGCTACCACCCGACATGGCGCAGCGTGCGCGACGAGGCCAAGTTCGAGCGCATGATCAACTTCGGCAAGGCGCTGCCGCAGATCCGGAAAGAGGTCGACCGCGGCCTCAAGCTGCCGGGCCTGCCGCGCGAAAAAGTACTGGCCACCATCGTCTACCTGTTGGAAGCGACCATGATGCGGGTCGGTAACGAGGAATATGCGCGCACGAACAAATCCTTCGGCCTGACGACCCTGCGCAACCGCCACGTCAAGGTGGACGGTAGCGATGTCGAGTTCAAGTTCCGGGGCAAGAGCGGCGTGTACCACAAGATCCACGTGCACGACCGGCGCCTGGCGCGCATCATCCGCAACACGCGCGACCTGCCGGGCCAGGAACTGTTCCAGTACATCGACGAGGACGGCGAAACCCGCAGCGTCGACTCGAGCGACGTCAACGACTACCTGCGCGCCATCAGTGGCGAAGACTACACGGCCAAGGACTTCCGTACCTGGTCCGGCACGGTACTGGCCGCCCTCGCCTTGCAGGAATTCGAGAAATTCGATTCCGAAACCCAGGCCAAGAAAAACGTCGTGCGCGCCATCGAATCGGTCGCCGCAAAGCTCGGCAACACGCCCTCGGTCTGCCGCAAATGCTATGTGCATCCGGCGGTGCTCGACGCCTACATGGACGGCGCGGTGCTCGACGCCTTGCGCGAACGTACCGAACAGGAACTGAGCGAAGACCTGCATTCGCTGCAGCCCGAAGAGGCGGCCGTGCTGGCCATGCTCCAGCAGCGCCTGGCGCGCGAGGCGGACATGCCGCGCAAGGCCGCGTAAGACTCCCACCACCCGGAAAAGGACAGGACAATGACCGCAAAACAAGCGCAAGCAGATCTGCAGGAAGGCCGTACCGCGATCAAACTGGTCGCCCGATTCGAGCACCAGGTGACCGGCGTGACGGTATCGGAAGACAAGCGGATTTTCGTGAATTTGCCGCGCTGGACCGAGGACACGGCGGTCTCGGTGGCCGAACTGCTGCCGGGAGGGGAACTGCAGCCCTACCCCGACGCCAAATGGAACGCCTGGCGCAATGCCAAGAAAGACGAGCTGACGCCCGCAGACCACTGGGTTTGCGTCCAGAGCGTCGTCGCCGACGGGCGCGGCAACCTGTGGGTGCTCGATCCGGCCGCACCCGCCCAGAGCCATGTCGTCGACGGCGGGCCGAAACTGGTGCGGATCGACCTGGCCACCAACCGCGCCGCGCAGACCATCGCTTTCGACGAAGACGCGGCGCCGCAGGGCTCTTACCTGAACGACGTGCGCTTCTCGAACGACGGCAAGTTCGCCTTCATCACCGATTCGGGTGTGCGGGGAGCGATCGTCGTGGTCGACCTGGCCGCCGGCCGCGCGGTGCGCGTGCTCGACGGCGATCCGTCGACGCAGATGAAAAAGGGCCTCGACGTGAAGGCCGACGGCAAGGTGCTGCGCCAGCAGGACGGGCGCGGCGTCGAGTTTTCGGCCGACGGCATCGAGCTCTCCGGCGACGGCGAATGGCTGTACTGGCAGGCGATCAAGGGCGACACCCTGTACCGGATCGCCACGCACGCGCTGGTCGGCGCCGGCATGCGCGGCGAGGACCTCGCCGCCAGCGTCGAGCCCTTCGGCATGAATGGCGTGAACGACGGCCTGCTGATCCTGCGCGGCACGAACCGGATGCTGCTCTCGGCCCTCCAGGACGACGCGATCAAGCTGCGCGACCTCGACGCAGGCCCCGAGGCCCCGGTACGCACCCTGGTCCAGGACAAGCGGCTGCGCTGGCCCGACACCTTCAGCCAGGGTCCGGACGGCACGGTCTACGTGACCACCTCGCACATCCAGGATTCGGCTTTCTTCAAAGCCGACGCCCCGGCGGCGCTGCCGACGGAACTCTGGAAACTGTGCCCGCTATGAGGTCGGTTCGGCGTGATTGAACACCTGGCGCAGGTAGGCCAGGAAGGTCTCGTCATTGCTCATCGACTTGCCGGCCGTGTCGGACAGTTTGGCGACCGGCTGGCCATTGCAGCGCACCAGCTTCATGACGATGTTCAGCGCTTTGTACGGTGTGTCGTTGGTGAGCTGGGTGCCGATGCCGAAACCGGTCATGGTGCGGTCGGCGAAGCGGCGATACAGTTCCAGCGCTTTCGGCACCGTCAGCGCATCTGAAAACACGAGGCGCTTGGTGCGCGCATCGATGCGCAGCTTCGCATAATGCGCCAGCGCCTTTTCGCCCCAGGCGACAGGATCGCCCGAATCGTGGCGCAGGCCGTCGAACAGTTTCGCGAAATACAGGTCGAAGTCGGCGAGGAAGGCATCCATGCCGACCACGTCGGTCAGCGCGGTACCGAGGTCGCCGCGGTATTCCTGCACCCAATCCTCCAGCGCCGCCTTCTGGAAGTCGCGCAGGCACATCCCGAAAGCCTGGAAGGCCTGCATGTATTCGTGCGCCATGGTCCCGATCGGCACCAGCTTGTACTTGCGCGCAAGGTGCACGTTCGAGGTGCCCTTGAAGAACTGCGGCAGTTCGCGCGCCAGGGTGGAAACCACCTCGTCCTGCCATTCGCCGGAAAAACGCCGGCGCACGCCGAAGTCGAAGAATTCGAAGGGGTTGGCACGCTGCGGTTCACGCTCGAATGCGCGCAGCTGCTCGATCTTCAGGGCCAGGCGCTTGCGCGCTTCCTCGATCGCCTTGTGCTGGTCGAAGCGCCGGAAATACAGTTCGTTGACGATGTAGAGCACATAAATCTCGAACCCCATCACATGCACCACCGGCCCGCAGGCGCAGATGCGCAGGTGCGGTCCGTCGGTCTCGACCGTGATGAACTTGCGCTGGAAGCGAAACACCGTCAGGAAGTCGGCGAAATCGCTTTTGATGAAACGCAGGCCGCGCAGGTAGCTGATTTCTTCGTCCGTGAACAGCAGCTCGCACAGGTGGTCGAGTTCACGTTCGACTTCTTCCTTCAGCTCGGCCAGCGGATAGTCGGGCTCGTTACGGCAGCGAAATTCGTATTCGCCATGGGCGTTCGGATGGCGGTGCAGCAGCGCCTGCCACATCGTGAATTTGTAGAGGTCGGTTTCGAGCAGGCTGCGGACGATGGGCTTCATGCTTTTTTTCTGCTGCGCTTTTTCGGCGCCAGCATGGTGCCGGTGCAATCAGGCGTGCCGCATCGGCATTCAAACAATTTCTTCAGCGCCGGCGTATGGCGCTCGTCGTAGATGAGCGCGTAGTTGTAGTTCAGTTCCTGGCCGGCCTCGATCGGGTGCAACGCGTGGATGTAGACGCGCCCCGCTTCCTCGTAGGCTTCGCAATTGGGCGAACAGGCATGGTTGATCCAGCGCGCCTCGTTGCCGCGCCGGCCGCCGTCGATGACGCGGCCGTCCGCCAGGGTAAAGAAGAAGGTATGGTTGATCGGCCCGCCGGCGTCCAGCGCGCGTTGGGTCGCGTCGTCCCAGCTGATGCGCTCGCCCCGGTATTCGATGATGCGCTCGCCGGCATCGATGAAGCGCCGGGCGAAGACGCCATTGCCGTGGACTGGGGATTTTTTTACTTCACAGGCTGGATCGGCCTTGGCTGCGGGTTTGCTGGGCATGGAATGGGAAAGTAGAAGAACAAAAAGCGAACGCGCATTCACAAAGGGCGCCGTCGGCGGACTCTTGTTATTGTTGCAGCTTTTGCGGCTTTGTGCCGCACATGATTCGCCTGCCGCGCCAGACGCAATTGTTGACTATTTGCAATTGCGTGAAGGCCGTGGCAGCATGACCGTTTTGCCAGGAAACTCCGTGAATACCATTGCCCTCGAAACCGGCTCCGGCATCGCCATCGTTCCGGTGAGCATACAGCACGCGCCCATGCTGGCAGCGCTGGTCGGACGCAATCTCGCCCACCTGAACGCCTATATGCCTCTGGTGTCGAGCCTGTCGTCGCCGGAGGCGGCGCGCGCCCATCTCGAGGCCGCCCTCGAGGCGGCCGAGGCTGGCCGGATCCTCGAGTGGCATCTGTTCATGGGCGAGGCCTTGTGCGGGTCGATTCGCTTGCGGGATATCGACGCCGACGACCGCAAGGCGAAGATCGGTTATTTCATCGGAAGCGAATTCGGCGGCAAAGGCATTGCGACTTCCGCGGCGCGCAGCGTCCTTGCCTATGGCTTCGGCCCCTTGCACCTGAACAGAGTGGAGTTGCGCTGTGCGTCGACGAACGAAGGCAGCGTACGCCTTGCCGAACGCCTGGGATTTACCCGCGAAGGCGTGCTGCGCCAGGAGGAATACCTGAATGGCGTCTTTGTCGACCACCTCGTGTATGGCTTGTTACGCAGCGAGTTCGATCACTGATCTCAGTCGCCGAGGTCCTCTTCGCGGAACTCGATTCCCGTGGTCGGCACCGTGTCGCGCGTCGCTTCCTGCTTGCGCAATTCCACCCGGCGGATCTTGCCCGAAATGGTTTTCGGCAGCTCGCGGAACTCGATGCGGCGGATGCGCTTGTACGGGGCCAGGCGATCGCGTGCAAAGGCGAACAGTTCGCGCGCCAGTTCGCGGCTCGGTTCGACGCCCTGGCGCAGGGTGATGAACGCTTTCGGCACCGACAGGCGCAGCGCGTCCGGGCTCGGCACGATCGCCGCTTCGAGCACCATCTCGTGTTCGACCAGCACGCTTTCGAGCTCGAAGGGACTGATGCGGTAATCGGAAGACTTGAACACGTCGTCGTTGCGGCCGACATAGAAATAATAGCCGTCGTCGTCGATGTATGCCGTATCGCCGGTGTGGTAGTGGCCGGCGCGCATGACCTCGGCGGTTTTTTCCTCGTCGCCCTCGTAGGCCATCATCAGGCCGAGCGGCTGCGGCTGCAGGCGCACCGAAATTTCGCCTTCCCTGGCCGGCTGGTCGTCGGCGTCGAGCAGGGCGATGGCGTAGCCCGGCAGCGGGCGCCCCATCGAACCGGGTTTCAAGGGCTGGCCGGGCGGGTTGCCGATTTGCGCGGTGGTTTCGGACTGGCCGAAGCCGTCGCGGATGCGGATGCCCCAGGCGCGCTCGACCTGCTCGATGACTTCCGGATTGAGCGGCTCGCCGGCGCCCACCAGTTCGCGCAGCGGCGGTTTCCACTGCGTCAGGTCTTCCTTGATCAGCATGCGCCAGACGGTCGGCGGCGCGCACAGCGAGGTGACCTTGCAGCGCTGCACGGTTTCGAGCGCGGCCTTGGCGCTGAAGCGTTCATAGTTGTAGACGAACACGGTGGCGCCCGCATTCCAGGGCGCGAAGAAGCAGCTCCAGGCATGCTTGGCCCATCCGGGCGAACTGATGTTCCAGTGCACGTCGCCGCGTTGCAGGCCGATCCAGTACATGGTCGACAAGTGTCCCACCGGATAACTCTGCTGGCTGTGCAGCACCAGCTTCGGTTTTGCGGTCGTGCCGGAAGTGAAATACAGCAGCAGCGGGTCGGCCGCGCGCGTTTCGCCTTTCGGGGTGAAGACGGAGAGCACGCGCCGGCAGTCGTCGTAATCGTGCCATCCTTCGTGCCAGCCTTCCCCCTTGCCGCCGACCGCGATGCGCGTGAAGTTGCCGGTAATGCCCTCGAACTTGTGGGCTTCGGAAGTCTGGGCGATCACGTGGCGCACCCGGCCCCGGTCCATGCGGTCCTGCAGGTCGGCGCTCGAGACCAGCATGGTAGTGGGCACCAGCACCGCGCCCAGCTTGATCCCGGCCAGCATGATTTCCCACAGCTCGACGCGGTTCGGCAGCATCAGCAGCACGCGGTCGCCGCGTTCGACCCCGCATTGCTGCAGGTATTGCGCCACCTGGCTCGAGCGCGCCGCCATGTCGGCGAAGGAGATCTTTTGCTCGCGGCCGTCCTCTTCCACGACCCACAGCGCAGGCGCGTGGTTGTCCTTCGCTTCCTGGTCGAAGAAATCGATGCCCCAGTTAAAGGCGTCGAGCCGGGGCGCCTGGTAATCGCGGTAGGCCGTGTCGTAGTCGAGGCGGTGCTGCTGCAGGAAGTCGCGCGCCTGGACGAAACGCTGGTACGGGGTCATTGTGTCCTCCTTAGCTCGGGCGGCGCAGCGGCACGGCGAATTCGTCTTCCGGCTGCATCATGTCGATCACACGGCAATCGGCGCACATGCGCAGACGGTCGAGCTTCCCGGCGAAGGCGCTGTGGCCGGACAAGCGCCCCAGCATGTTCTCGATCATGTGCACGGTGCCAAAGGCTTTGTTGCAGCGGATGCAGTGGAAAGGCTGCGACTCGTTCAGCACCACGGTCTGCTTGCGGACGTCGCCGAAGGCCATGCGCGGCACCAGCGCGATCGCGTTTTCCGGGCAGGTATTCGCGCACAGGCCGCACTGCACGCAGTTTTGCTCGACGAAGCGCAGCTGCGGCATGTTCGGCGTGTCCATGATGGCCGAGGACGGGCAGGCGCCGACGCAGGCCATGCACAGGCTGCACTTCGCCTTGTCGACGGCAATCGCGCCGAAGGGGCTGCCCGGCGGCAGCGCCACTTCCCTGGCCGGCTGCGGCGCGTGCCGGAACAGATGCTCGAGCGCGTAGTCGAGCGTGTTGCGTTTTTCGTTGGCCAGGTTGAAGGTCGCCATTTCGGCCGGGGCTTCGCCGCGCGGCGCATGCTGCAGGGCCACGGCCAGTTCTTCCGGGGCAGTCACACGCAGGAGCTGGAAATGCGGGCCGCCGTAGCCCAGGCCTTCCATCACCGTCTCGGCGATGCGCATCTGGGTGTCGAGCGCTGCGGCATACTGCGGCGCTTCCTCGGCCGTCATCAGCACGGTGACGCCGGCCGCGCCGTAAGCCAGGGCCGACAGCCAGACGTCGATGCCGGTCGAGGCGGTGTGGTGCAGGGCCATCGGGATCACGCGTCCCGGGATGCCGGTGGCCAGGTCGGCCGCAACCGTTTCGATCAGCGGCGCGCCGCCTTCGCCATGCAGCAGCAATACCGGGTCCTGGCCGCCGGCCTCGCGGTAGGCGCGCAGCGCGGCCTTGAGGCGGCTGCCGGTGTGGTCCACGGTCGGAAACGCGTAGCCGAGCGCCCCCGACGGGCAGACCGTGCTGCAGGCGCCGCAGCCGGCGCACAGGTAGGGATTGACCTTGATGCGGTCGCCGGCGCTGGAAATGGCCTTGGCCGAACAAATCTCGATGCAGGCTGTGCAGCCCTTCAGGCCGTTGCGGCTGTGGGCGCAGAGGCGCTCCTTGTAGGCGAAATATTTCGGCTTGTCGAAGTCGCCCACCATCTCCAGCAGCTCGGCAGCGGCCACGCGGCGCGCGCTGTCGTCCACGCCGGGCGCGTAATAGCCGTGCGGCGGCTGGTGGCTGGCGATCAGCGGACTCGGGCACAAATCGAAAACCAGGTCGAACTTGCCCTGGCCGGGGCTGGCGCCCGGCGCCTGCCAGCGCGCTTCGAAAGCGCCCAGCCAGCCGGCCAGGGCGACGGCGCGCGCCATGAATACCGGGTAGGGACGCTCGCCGACGTCGACATTGTCGAGCAGCAGCAAGGTCACCGGGAGCGCGCCCGCCAGGTGGTCGGCCCAGGGCAGCGCCTGGGCCGCGCTGCCGACGACCAGGGTACGTCCACTGGACCGGTAGCTGACCGAGGCGCCCGGCTCGGCCGGTGCTATGGCTTCGGCCGCCAGGATGGCGGCGGTCTTGGCGAGGGCATTGCGGCGTTCCTGCAAGGGATCGCCGGCCTGCCCTTCTAGAAATCGGATGTTCATGCTTGGCCTTGAGGCAATTGCTGGTTTGGACAATGGAATGGGCCGGGTTCATGCGCGGGCGCCTGGCAGCTGTCGTCCGCTGCCAGTGACTCCGCATGCGCGGCTTCGTTATCGGGTTCTGCATCCTGTTCGATGTGCTGGGCCGCCTGCATGTCGGCGGGGGTTTCCTCCTCGTCGACAAAGCGGCGCAGCGCGCTGCGTGCATGGTCGAGCTGGGCGAGCATCGCCTCCGACACCGGGCTCGGGATGTTGTAGTCGTCCATGTACATGTCGAGCCGGTCCATCACGTTGAAGTGCGGATCGGCGAACAGTTTTTTCAGGGCGAGGCGCTGCACGGACTTGTCGACACCCTGGCCGACGAAGATGGAATAATCGGAGTCGGGCGTCAATCCGGCGACGTCCTCGAGTGTCGGCGCGGCCCGCCCGCCGGCAGCGGCCGGCTCGGCCTGTGCAGGTGCCCAGGCGTCGGCCCTGAACGGCGTGGCCGGCGTGTCCCCTGCCCTGGCCCAGCGCGGCGCATCCGGCTCGGGCGTGGCCGCGGGTGCCGGCGCCGCTGCCTCCTTCTCTGCAACGGCTTCCTCGCCGGGAGCGGCCCCGGTCGCCTTGACGCGCGCCCAGCGGCGCAGGAATCCTTCTTCGGGCATGGTGACTCCTTACCCGTGCTGGCGGCCGCGGCGCGGGCGCGGCGTATAGTGCTCGCGCAGGTAGCCGGCCAGCCAGGCGTAGATTTCGGCCGGCATGGTCACGCCGTCGGCCGCTTCGCCCGAATCGAACATGCGCGTGCCCTCGACATAGCTGACCGAGGCGCGCGCCGGCATCGCACGGCCGTCGATCATGCGCCAGAGGACGAATACCTTCGATTCCGGCGCCATGCAGTTTTCGTAATAGCCTTCGTTTTCATCGGTGTACAGCTCGAGTTCGAGCCCGGACACCATATAGTAATCGCGTTCGGGACTTTCGCCGAGTACCTGCAGCGGCGGCAGGTTGCCGCGGTCGGGCACCACGCCGACGGCGGCCCAGGCCTCGTCCGCCCACTTGTGCTCGACCTTGCGGCGCTGCATGATCACCGCGATCGGCATGCTCGACATCTTCATTGGTTCTTGACCTCTTTCGCATTGCCCCGGTCCACGCCCGGCGAGGCGCCGGCCTTGACCGAGCGCGTCTGCTCTTTTTTCACGTCCAGGCTGGGCGCGGCGGTGCCGAGCTTCTCGCTCTTGATCGGCACATTCGCCGACTGCAGCGCCTGCGGGCTGCGCGGCGCCGCGCCGCCGCCGGGAGACGCGGCCGACTGGCCTGCCGGCGTGCCGGTGATGGTGTTGGCGGACACGCCGGTGACGCGCGGGGAGACGCCGGGCATCGGCGTGCCGGTAATGGCCACGCCGGTGGTCTGCACCGCCGCCGGCACCGCGCCCGAGGCCGGCACGACAGGCGCGGCGTTGGCCGAGGCGGGCGCAGCCGCTGCAGCCACGCCGGGCGCGGCGCCCGGCGCCGGTGCGGCGGCGATGGCTACCGGCGGACGCACCGTCCAACCTTTCGAGGAAGCCTGCGAACGCCAGCGTGAACTGATCGCATCCTGGGCCGCTGCCAGCTTCTGCTTGGCCACTTCGGCCTGGGCGTCGGCGGCGAGTTTCTTGGCGGCGGCCGCCTGCTGCTGCGCCGGGGTCGGCGCGGGCAAGCCGGCCAGCGCCATGCCGCTCGTAGCGATGCCGGCAATCAGGAGCAGCGACGGCAGCGGCTTACCGAGAATCTGGCGGATATCCATCATTTATCCCCTGTCAGTGTGCCTGGCGCGGCCGCGGGTTTGGCCGGCTGGCCGGGGGCGCCGGCGGGGCCGGCCAGGCCGGTGGTGGCGGTCGGATTGACGGCAGGCGGCGTCCTGCTCTGGTTGGTGGCGGTGCCCGCCCCGACCGGCGTGACCCCGGCAGCCGGCGCATTGGCCGCCGGTCCGCCATAGTCTCCCGTCGGCTTGTTGCCGGCCTGCCCCGCGCTGGCCGGCGTCGTCACACCGCTCGACGGGCCCTGGCCGGTTTCCGCCACCGTGCCGCCCAGCGCCGCACCGCCGGTGGTGCCGCCGGAGCCACCGGCAATACCCGGGGTGCCGCCTGCATAGGCCGCATTCGTTTCAGGCTTGCTGCTGCGCGCCATGACCTGGCCGCTGGTCAGCCCGCCGGCCGTCACCTGCCCCGGGAACTTGGTCTGGATCACGCCTTCCTTTGCATCGGCGTGGCCGCGGTCGCAGCCGGCGAGCATGGTGCAAGCGATGGCAAAGGTGATGGCGCTGCTGGCGAAGTTGGATGCTTTCATCGTCGACCTCAATGTGCCGGGCCGGGCCGTGGTGCGACCGGCGGCAGCTTGCCAGGGCGAGCGCCGTCCGGCGCGCCGCCCGATTTGACTTCGTCGTACCAGAGCGCGTGATGCGTCTTGGCCCAGTTTTCGTCGACATGGCCCTGGCGCATCGAGTCGTAAGCGCCCGGCGAACCTGCCGTACCGATGTAGGCGTGGCCCATGGCCGCCGCGATGTACAGGGCGGCGCCGGCGATGTGCAGGACGTTCGCCACCTGCATCACATAGCGGGTCTGGCCGAAGTTGACGAAGTCGAGGATCAGGCCGGTGATCGACATGACCAGGCCCAGCAGCACCACGCCGAACCAGAACCAGGTCTTTTCGCCGGCGTTGAAGAAGCCGGCCGCAGGATGTCCTCCCCCGATCAGTCCGCCACCGCGCTTGACCCATTGCCAGTCGATCCGGTTGTAGAAATTGCGGCGCAGGAAAGTGAAGAACATCAGGATCGAACACACGATGAACAGCGGCCCGACGACGTTGTGCAGGTACTTGCTGATGATGGCGACCCAGGAGAACAGCGTGTGCCCCATCCACGGCAGCATGATGACCTTGCCGAACATGATGATGATGCCGGTGATCGCCAGCGCGATGAAGGCAAAGGCGGTGGCCCAGTGCACGGTGCGCTCCCAGCTGCTGAAGCGGTGGATGCGCTTGCCCGATTCCTGGAGCGGGCCCGGCCTGAACACGCGGTAGGCCACGAACAGCAGCAGCGGCACGGCCAGCAGGATGATGCCGGTGATCGTGGCGACCGGTCCGTTGCGCAGCAGGCGCCATGTGTTGCCGCCGCGCTGGACGATGACATTGGCCTCGTTGGTGCCGTACTGGCCGAGGAAGTGGCGGTCGATGTGGACCCGGCCCGAGGCCGAATCGGTCAGCCCCGGCTCGCGCACGTTGGAGTCGCCTTCGATCTGCAGCATCGTCTGCTCTTCGGCATAGGCCGGCTTGGCGTCCTTGTTCGGCACGCCCGCCCAGCTCGGGGTGAAGACCAGCGCGCAGAGCAGCGCCAGCATCGGCACAAGAATCGCGCGGATCGCAATCAGGGTGGCTCGCGTCGGCATGGCTGGCTCCTAGGGATTGGCGCGGTTGTACTCGTTCTGCTGGTTGTTGCGGTTGACGATCGCCGCATTCCAGGAGAGCTTGTCGTTATGAAACAGCGTCTGGAAGTGGCGCGGATCTTCCTTGCCCGCGTATTTGCCCTTGATCCAGGCCGGATACTGTTCCACTTCGAGGCAGCCGGACAATGCCAGCGCCAGCGGCAGCGCCGCGATGAGTTTGAATGGCTTCATGTCGGCAGCTTTCCTGGCGTGTTCTGGCTGTCACCGATGTTCTGGTTTTCGCGCGGCAGGTCGCCCAGCGCCCGCCTGGCGCCGCCACGCTTGTTCGGCCCGTAGGCGATTTTCCAGCCCCACAGTTCGGGGCCGTAACCACGGGTCTCGACGCGCTGGCGGTAGATGTCGGCGATCAGGTTGGCATCGCCGCCGAGCAGCGCCTTGGTGCCGCACATTTCGGCGCAGGCCGGCAGCTTGCCTTCGGCGATGCGGTTGCGGCCGTATTTCTTGAATTCGGCGTCCGAGGTGTCCGGTTCCGGGCCGCCGGCGCAGAAGGTGCACTTGTCCATCTTGCCGCGGTGGTTGAACATGCCGGTCTCGGGGAACTGCGGCGCGCCAAACGGACAGGCGTAGTGGCAATAGCCGCAGCCGATGCACTGGTCCTTGCTGTGCAGGACGATGCCGTCTTCGGTGTGATAGATGCAGTTGGTCGGGCACACCGCCAGGCAGGGCGCGTCGGTGCAGTGCATGCAGGCCACCGACACCGAGCGCTCGCCGGGCACGCCGTCGTTGATCGTGACGACGCGGCGCCGGTTCACGCCCCAGGGCGTTTCGTGTTCGTTCTTGCATGCGGTAACGCAGCCGTTGCAGTCGATGCAGCGCTCGGTATCGCAGATGAATTTCATCCTTGCGGACATGGTCGTCTCCTGTTCAGTTCACCGGTGTGATGACTCAGCGCGCTAAGCGCGTACCAACCGGCATAGCGATACCTTTGTTTCCTGCATCATCGTGACGGCGTCATAGCCGTAGGTCCAGCCGGTGTTGATGGCCTCGCCGCGCACGGTCGGCGCACCGTCTTCCGGGTAATGCTTCTCGAGGTCCTCGCCCATCCACCAGCCGCCGAAGTGGAAAGGCGCCCACACCATGCCCACCGGCACGCGTTCGGTCACCATCGCCATCATCTTCATGCGCGCGCCGGTCGGGGTTTCGACCCAGACGTATTCGCCGACCCGGGCGCCGATCTGCACCGCGTCCTGCGGGTTGACTTCGACGAACATGTTTTGCTGCAGCTCGGCCAGCCAGGGATTCGAGCGCGTTTCCTCGCCGCCGCCCTCGTACTCGACCAGGCGGCCCGAGGTCATGATCATCGGGAAGTCCTTCGAGAAATCGATGTCCTGCACCGACTTGTAGAGCGTCGGCAGGCGCAGGAAATTGGCCTTGTCGTCGTAGGTCGGGTACTTGGCGACCAGGTCGCGCCGCGGCGAGGCCAGCGGCTCGCGGTGGGTCGGGATCGGGTCGGGGAAGTTCCAGACATTGGCGCGGGCCCGGGCGTTGCCGAAGGGCGCGCAGCCGTGGGCGATGACGACCCGGATGATGCCGCCGGACGGGTCGGTCTTCCAGTTCTTGCCCTCGGCCGCCGCCTGCTCCTGGGGAGTCAGCTCGGCCCACCAGCCCAGCTTTTTCAGGAAGACATGGTCGAATTCCGGGTAGCCGGTATCGAGTTCGGACGCCTTGTTGGTCGAGCCGTCGGCCGCCAGCAGGGTCTGGCCGTTGTGCTCGACGCCCCAGTTGGCACGGAACGGCAGGCCGCCCTCGGCCACCGTCTTGCTCAGGTCGTAGAGGATGGGCGTCCCCGGGTGCTTCATTTCCGGCGTACCCCAGCAAGGCCATGGCAGGCCGTAATAATCGCCCTTGCACGGGCCCGATTCGGCGCGCATCGTGGTCGGATTGAAGGTGTGCTTGTTCTCCATGTGGAGCTTCAGGCGTTCCGGCGAGCAGCCCGTGTAGCCGATGGTCCAGCACGAACGATTGATTTCGCGCAGGATGTCTTCGATGACCGGCTCGTTCATCACGACCTTGATGTTCTTGCACAGTTCGTTGTGGAAGCCGAGCTTCTTGGCGAACAGGTACATGATTTCATGGTCGGTCTTGCACTCGAACAGCGGCGCGATCACCCGCTCGCGCCACTGGATCGAGCGGTTCGAGGAAGTGCAGGAGCCCTGCGTTTCGAACTGCGAGGCTGCCGGCAGCAGGTAGACGCCATCGGTGCGGCCGTGCATCGCGGCCGTCATGCTCGGGTAGGGATCGACCACCACCAGCATGTCGAGCTTTTGCATGGCCGCCTTCATGTCGGTCAGGCGGGTCTGGCTGTTCGGCGCGTGGCCCCAGTAGAACACGGCCCGTAAATTGCTCGGCTGGTCGACAAACTGATTTTGCTCATTCACGGCGTCGAACCAGCGCGACACCGTGATGCCGGGCTTTTCCATCAGCTCCTTCGAGCCGAAGCGCGAAGCGATCCAGTTGTAGTCGACACCCCAGGCTGCGGCGAAATGCTTCCACGAGCCTTCCGCCAGGCCGTAATAGCCGGGCAGCGAGTCGCCGTTCGGGCCGACGTCGGTCGCCCCCTGGACGTTGTCGTGGCCGCGGTAGATGTTGGCGCCGCCGCCGGCCACGCCAATATTGCCGAGGGCCAGTTGCAGGATCGCGAGCGCACGCACGTTGGCGGTGCCGACGTGGTGCTGGGTAATGCCCATGCACCAGACCACGGACGATGGCTTGTTTTTGGCCAGCATCTCGGCGGCCATGCGCACCGAGGATTCCGGTACGCCGGTGACGTCCGAGACTTTATCGGGCGTCCATTTGGCGACTTCCTTGCGCACGTCGTCCATGCCGTAGGTGCGCGCGGCGATGTATTCCTTGTCTTCCCAGCCGTTGTTGAAGATGTGCCAGAGCATGCCCCAGACCAGGGGGATATCGGTGCCTGGACGCACGCGCACGTAGTGGTGGGCGAAGCGCGCGGTGCGGGTGAAGCGCGGGTCGACCACGATCATTTTGGCGCCGAGCTCCTTGGCATGCAGGAAGTGCAGCATCGAGATCGGGTGCGCTTCGGCCGGGTTGGAACCGATGAACATCACGGCCTTGCTGTAATGCAGGTCGTTGAACGAGTTCGTCATGGCGCCGTAGCCGAAGGTCTGGGCCACGCCCGCCACCGTCGTCGAGTGGCAGATGCGCGCCTGATGGTCGCAGTTGTTCGAGCCCCAGAAGGCCGAGAACTTGCGCAGCAGGTAAGCCTGCTCGTTATTGTGCTTCGAGCTGCCGATGAGCATCAGGGCGTCGGGGCCGGCCTGCTGGCGCAGTTGCAGCAGCTTGTCGCCGATCTCGTTGATGGCCTGGTCCCAGGAAATGCGTGTGTATTTGCCGTTGACCAGCTTCATCGGGTAGCGCAGGCGGTGCTCGCCGAAACCGTGCTCGCGCACCGAAGCGCCCTTGGCGCAGTGCGCGCCCATGTTGATCGGCGAATCGAAAGCCGCTTCCTGGCGTATCCAGACACCGTTGCTGACGATGGCGTCGACCGAGCAGCCGACCGAGCAGTGGGTGCAGACGGACCGCTTCAGTTCGGTCTTGGCCGCTTCCGCCGAAGGCGCCTGGGCCTGCGCCGGCTCGATGACGTTGAGCGGCAAGCCGCGCGCCAGCGCGCCCGCTCCGGCAGCGACGCCCGCGCCCACCAGGAACTTGCGCCGCCTGACGCCCTTGTCGTTGGAACTCTTCACTAAAGACATGGCTGGTCTCCGGGTACGCTCACCAGTAGGCGGCGGTTTGGTAGTAACGACGAATGTGGTCGGTCTCGTGGTAGCCGCGCTTGACCTCGGGCTTGGCGGCCTCGACTGGTGGAAGCTCGGGTTTGGCTTCGGCGCTTGCGGCTACCGCCGCGAGCGTGACCAGCGGCGCCGCCTTCAGGAAGTTGCGGCGCGATGTATCCGGGCTGTCCCCGGGCGCTGCGCCCTCCAGGTGTTTCTGGTCCATCGCATTCCCCTCGGTTCGGTTAATCTTGAATGCCGTCTTCCACTGCAAAGGCTTCGGCCTCGATCCCCAGCAGCGCCGACACGAACGCCGCGACCAGCCGGTAGAAGTTGGCGCCTTCGGCATTGGCCATGTCGTTCATGCAGCGGGCATACCAGCGCCCGATGCGCGCTTCGAAAAAGGTTTTCTGGACGCTCAGGGGCTGGCGCCGGATGCCGGAGCCGCCGGCGATCAGGACGCGCATCGTTTCGCACAGCGCGCCCAGGTGGTCTTCGGACTCCAGGGCGCCGCGCACGCGGCCGATGCCGAAGCCGGCCAGGTCGGCGCGCAGCTCGGCCAGGGGCGTGTCGTTCATGAAGCCCGACAGGTAGAGCGAGCCGTAGGGGTTGAGCGCCGGGGTGCCGCTGCTGACGAAAAGCGCGTCGAATTCCTCGGCGGCAGCGGCGGCGTCGATGACGCTGGCGGCCAGCACCAGCTTTTCCCAGGCGTCTTCGAGGGCGTGCTCGCCGCCGGTGCAGAGGATGGGGTCGGCGCCGGCAAGGCCGGCCAGCAGCGTCTCGTCGGGTGGGGCCAGCAGCAGGCGCGCGGCCAGGGCATAGAGGTCGGCCCGGGCCTGGTCTTCGGCTGCCAGGGGCCGCACGATGGCGACCGTGCTGGTATCCGCGGGCGCGCTTGATGCGGCCGGAAAATGAAGTTCGTCGGCGGTCGCCGGCGTCGAAAGAATGCTGGTTGCGGACTGCATGGACACTGACGGCGCTCCGTTAGTAAATCTATATCGAAAGTGTATTCGCTCGGCTTCTAATGGCGCGCACGCTTGAATATATTTAGTGCATCCCTGCCGCATGCATGATTGTGCGGATCAGGCCGGCAACCAGCCAGAGCGCCGCAACCCCACCCATCCACAGCGCAAGCAGCCAGCCGAGGCGGCGCAGCCAGCGCCTTGGTTCGCCTGATTTCTTCGGTTGTTCGCGCATCAGTGGTAGCCCGCGTCGGCCTGCACCTTGCCGCGGAAAACCCAGTAGGACCAGACCGTGTACATCAGGATGATGGGCAGGATGAAGAGCGTGCCGACCAACGCGAAGCCCTGGCTGCTCGGGGGCGAGGATGCCTCCCAGATCGTGATCGCGGGCGGCACGATGTGCGGCCAGATGCTGATCGCCATGCCCGAATAGCCGAGGAAGATCAGCGCCAGCGAGGCGACGAAAGGCCAGCGGTGCGGGTCGCGCCGCAGGGAGCGCAGCAGCACCGCCATGAACAGCAGCACCAGCACCGGCACCGGCGCCAGGAAGACGATGTTCGGGAAAGTGAACCAGCGGTCGGCCACGTGCGGATCGCGCAGCGGGGTCCAGATGCTGACCACGACGATGGCGCCGAGCAGCAGCAGCGCGAACGGCCGCGCGACCTGGACCATGCGCCGGTGCAGGTCGCCTTCGGTTTTCATGATCAGCCAGGTGCTGCCGAGCAGGGTGTAGGCGATCATGACGCCGAAGCCCGCCAGCAGCGGAAACGGGGCGATCCAGTCGAGCGGGCCGCCGGCGTAGCTGCGCCCCGACACGGCGATCCCGTTGAGGAAGGCGCCGAGCGAGACGCCCTGAAAAAAAGCGGCCGTCACCGAGCCGCCGATGAAGGCCTTGTCCCACAGGTGGCGCTCATGCTCCTTGGCCTTGAAGCGGAACTCGAAGGCGACGCCCCGAAACACCAGGCCGATGAGCATGAAGATCAAGGGCAGGTAGAGCCCCGACAGAATGATCGAATAGGCCACCGGAAAGGCCGCCAGCAGCCCTTCCCCGCCCAGCACCAGCCAGGTTTCGTTGCCGTCCCAGACCGGGGCCACGGTATTCATCATGGTGTCGCGGTCGCGCTTGTCCTTGGCGAAGGGGAACAGCATGCCGATGCCGAGGTCGAAACCGTCGAGCAGCACGTACATGAAGACGGAAAAATAGATGATGACGGCCCAGATGACCGAAGTGTCGATGCCCATGGCTCAGTTCCTTGTCCCTTTGGCGTCGCCCGGGTTGCCCGGGTCGCCCTCATCGCCCTCGTCGTCGTTGGCGACGTCGGCCGCCGACATCGGGCGCATTGCGGTGCGCGCCTCGCCCGGGCCGCCTTCGGTGGCGCGGTGCATCTCGAACCGTTGCGGGCCCTTGCGCATCAGGCGCAGCACATAGGCGGTGCCGGCGCCGAAGACGAAGAAATAGGAGACGACGAACAGGGCGAGCGTGAGCGCGAGCGGGCCGGCGCCGTGCGGCGAGACTGCGTCGGCCGTCCTGAGTACGCCGTACACCACCCAGGGCTGGCGCCCGACCTCGGTCGTGGTCCAGCCGGCCAGGATCGCGACCAGCCCGGCCGGCCCCATCCATAAAACGGCGCGCAGGAAGCGGGGCGACGTGAAGATGCGCCCGCGCCGCCGCAGCAGGAAGCCCCAGGCGCCGAGCGCGATCATCAACAGGCCCAGTCCCACCATCAGGCGGAAACTCCAGAACACGATCAGCGCGTTGGGCCGGTCCTCGGGGGCGAACTCTTTCAGGCCGGGAATCTGCCCGGACCAGGTGTGGGTGAGGATCAGGCTGCCCAGGTGGGGAATGCCGACGGCGTAGCGGGTGCGTTCGGACGCCATGTCGGGAACGCCGAACAGCAGCAGCGGCACCGCATGACCCGGTTCGTTCTGCCAGTGCCCTTCCATCGCCGCCAGTTTGGCGGGCTGGTATTTTGCCGTGTTCAGGCCGTGGTAATCGCCGATCACGGCCTGGATCGGCGCGGCGAGCAGGATCATCCACAGGGCCATGGAGAGCATCTTGCGCACCGCCGGGTTGTCGCCCATCTTGTCCCGCTTGCGCAGCAGCTGCCAGGCGCCGACCGCGCCGACGATCAGCGCCGTGCTGAGATAGGCAGCCACCACCATGTGCAGCAGCCGGTACGGAAACGAGGGATTGAAGACAATCGCCAGCCAGTCGCTCGGGACCATGCGCCCTCCTTCGATCGCATAGCCTTGCGGGGTCTGCATCCAGCTGTTCGCGGCCAGGATCCAGGTCGACGAAATCAGGGTGCCGATCGCGACCATGCAAGTGGCGAGGAAATGCAGGCCGGGGCCGACCCGGGTCCAGCCGAACAGCATCACGCCGAGGAAGCCCGCCTCGAGGAAGAAGGCGGTCAGCACTTCATAGGCCAGCACCGGCCCCAGGATCGAACCGGCAAACTCGGACAGATAGCCCCAGTTGGTGCCGATCTGGTAGGCCATGACGATGCCCGACACCACGCCCATGCCGAACATGACGGCGAAAATCTTCAGCCAGAAGTGATACAGGTCGACATAGACGGGGCGTTTGGTGCGCAGCCAGGACAGCTCGAGCACGGCCAGGTAACTGGCCAGGCCGATGGTGACGGCCGGGAACAGGATGTGGAAAGACATCGTAAACGCGAACTGGATGCGCGCCAGATCCAATGCCGATAGGCCGAACATGAGCACTCCTGCTGGGATGCGGTGTTCGGAATCTAGCATGGGCAAGGGGCGCGCACGCTTGGCGCGCCGCCGTGACCTCGACAGGGACAAGCACGCTGTGAGGATGGCGCCACAATGCAGCGCCACGACACGCCGCGGGCGCTGATTTGGCCCAGTACGCTGACTAGGGCCGTGGGCGGTTTAAAAAGTGATGCGCACCGACGGGGCGCTGCGGCTTGCCGCGCCGTGGTATACGGCTTCGATATTGTTGCCGTCCGGGTCGAGCACGAATGCCGCGTAATAGCCGGGGTGATAGGGGCGCTCGCCCGGAGGGCCGTTGTCGCGGCCGCCGGCTTTCATCGCCGCTGCGTAAAACGCGTCCACCATCGCGCTGCTGGCGGCCTGGAAGGCCAGGTGGTGGCGCCCGGTCAGCACGCCTTGCGCGGCGGCGCTGGCGGCGCTCGAGACGAACAGCTCGTCGGCCCAGAAATAATCGTCGCCGCTCCCGCCGAGCGGCACCTGCAGGACGTCGAAGACGACGCTGTAGAAGGCACGGGATGCGGCCAGGTCGCGCACCACGAGCTGGAGATGGTCGATCAGGCGGCCGCGGTGCAGTTCTTGGGTTTCCATGAAATTCTCCCGGTCAGGATGATCACGGTACTGCCCGAAGTATGCCGCAGCCGGAAAGGCGTCACGGGCACACCTGCTTGCCCGCGACGCCAAAACGCAACGCTTTCGTTGCGCTGCCTTAGGCCGTCTTTGCCTTTTCCTTCGCGATCCAGGCATCGACCAGTTGGCCCAGCACGTCGAGCGGTACCGAGCCGGCGCCCAGCACCATGTCGTGGAAGCCGGGGAGCGAGAATTTCGCGCCCAGCTCGGTTTTCGCCTTGTCGCGCAGCTCGAGAATGCGCAGCATGCCGATCATGTAGGCCGTGGCCTGGCCCGGCCAGACGACGTAGCGGTCCACTTCCTGCACATTGATGCCGTAGTCGACCGCCTGCTGGCGGGTCCAGCCCTTGGTGTGCAGGCCGGTGTCGACGACGAGGCGGCGGGCGCGGAACAGTTCCGAGCCGAGCGCGCCGAGCAGGCCGGGCACGTCGCCCTGGTACCAGCCCTGTTCCACCGCCAGCCGTTCCGTGTACAGCGCCCAGCCTTCGCTATGGGCGCTGCCGCCACTGAAGATGCGCTGGCTGCGGTATTTCGGAATGCCGGTCAGCTCTTGCTGGATCGCCAGCTGGAAATGGTGGCCCGGCACTGCCTCGTGGTAGGACAGGCTGCGCATGCGGATCATGTCGAAGGTCGGCCCGCGCATCGGCACCCAGAACACGCCCGGACGGCTGCCGTCCGGCGCCGGCAGGGAATAATGGGCGGCGGCCGAGGCCTCGGTCAGGGGCGGCTCGCGCAGCACCTGCACCGGGGCGCGCGGTTTCAGGTTGAACAGCGGTGCGCTGCGGCGCTCGGCGTCCTTCACCATTTCGACGTATTTGGCCAGGATCGCCGGACGTGGATCACCTTCGCCCTTCGGCTGGAAGGTCGCGTCGAGCGCCTTCATGCGCGCCTCGATATTGCCTTCGGTGAAGCCAAGCGCGCGCAGGTGCTTGTCCATCTCGCCTTCCAGGCGCGCCACTTCGCGCAGGCCGATCGCGTGGATCTGCTCGGCGTTCAGGGTGGTGCTGGTGTAGTTGGCCAGCGCGCGGTTGTAGGCCGCGGCGCCGTTCGGCAGGCGCGAGATGCCGGCGACGTCGCCAGTCTGCGGATGCAGTTCGGCCATGAAGGCCTGGACCCGGGCGTAGGCCGGGCGCACCTTGTCCTCGACGATTTTCGTGGCGCGGGCGATGGCGGCGGTGCGCGCTTCGGGGGTCAGGTCTTTCAGCGCTGCGCTGCGCTGCTCAAGCGAACTCACCAGCACGTTCTGCGGCGCCGCCGGCTTCAGGAAGGTGTCGACCTGGAACTGGGCGCGCTCGAGGATGAAGCGCGGCGGGATCAGCTTGCGCGCGCTGGCGGACCTGGCGCGCGCCAGGGCATCGTCCATGCGCTGGCCGACCTGCTCGAGGCGCGCCAGCCAGCTGTCGACGTCGGCGGCATTGCGCATCGGATGGGTCTGGGTCATGAAATTGACCAGGCTGACCTGGGTTCCGCTGAACTGCGAGAACACGAAGTTATAGTCTTCGAAGGGCTCGTTGGCGACCGTGTTCGTCAGCGACCAGCGCATCACGGCGGCCGAGATGCGCTGGGTCTCGTCGAGCGGCCCGGTCATCCATTTGTCGAGGCGGGCAATGCCGGCTTTGGCCATCGCGATCATTTTCTTGCGCTGAGCCGGGGTTTGCGGCGTCAGCTGGCGGTCCAGCGCGGCTTGCTCGGCGCCCTTGAAGTACTGGGTGCTGGTGGCCGCTTGCGGATTGGCGCGCACCCAGTCGTCGGCGAATTTTTCGGCCCAGGTGTCGAAGGCGGCGTTCGGTTTTACCGCTGCCGCGGTGGTGACCGGCGCGGCGAGAACGGGCGCCGGCAGCATGGCGCTCGCCAGCGCGAGCGGAACGAACAGGGAAGCGAGGGCGGCGCGCAGGGGGCGCTGGGAAATTGCAAGCATGTTTGTCTCTTCTATGGTTTGATTTTCGGCAACGCCGTCTTCAAAATCTAACATGGAAGAGCTAAGCCGACAATCTTTACGCCTGCCGTGCGCGCCGCGCCAGGCAAGCTGGCGCGCAGGCCGCGCCTTTTCGGCTAGGCTGTTTTCAGAATGCGTTTCCAGAGCCCTCTTTATTTGACAACAGGAAATCGAATGCCGCCACTCACGCAAGCCCTCCACGAAGAAGTCGCCCAACGCCTGCAGCAAAGCCGCGAGGCAACCCTGGCCACCGTCCGCGGCCGCCTCGATGCCGACGCCGGCGACCCGCCGCAGATCGGCCCGGGCGCCCATATGGTCACCGGGGACGACGGGCCCGAAGCCGAAATGACGGCCCACGACGAACAGCGTTTTGCCGATCACGAGACGGCCATGCTGAACGAGATCGACGCCGCCATCGGCCGCCTCGAGGCGGGCGGCTACGGGGTCTGCATGTCCTGCGGCTGCGAGATTCCCGAAGCGCGCCTGCTGGCGACGCCGACGGTGCAGACCTGCATCGCCTGCCAGGAGCAGATCGAAAAGGACGCCGGCGGCGGGCGCGGACCGACGATGTAAGGCGGCACCCTGCCCTTGCGGCAGCGTGCCGGCGGCGCCATGCCGGCCATGCCGTGGCGCGGACCATGGCCGGGGTCGGTGCTACCATTGCCTCATGGACAACCTCACCCATTCCCTGGTCGGGCTCGCGCTTGGCGAGCTGACCCACCGCGTGCTGCGCGCCGAGCCCGATCCTGCGCGCGCCGCCACCCGGCGCCGCCTGCTGCTCAGCTGCGGCGCCCTCGCCAGCAATTTCCCCGACCTCGACCTGGTGCTGACCGGCCTCGCCCCGGAGCCGCTCGGCTACCTGCTGCACCACCGCGGCCACACGCATACCCTGCTGTACGCGCTGCCGCAGGCCTTGCTGTTGCTAGCGGCGCTGTGGGCTTTCTGGCCGAAGGCGCGGACCCTGCTGGGTACGAGCGCGGCGGCGCGTCGCGGGCTCGCGGCCGCAGCCGTGCTCGGCCTGTTGCTGCATCTGGGCATGGACGCGCTCAACGTCTACGGCATCCACCCGTTCGCGCCTTTTGACGCACGCTGGTATTACGGCGACATGGTCTTCATCGTCGAGCCGGTTTTCTGGCTGGCGCTGGGAACGCCGCTGGCCGCGCACGTGGCGGCGCCGCGCTGGCGCCGCCTCCTGCTGAGTCTGCTGATCGCGGCGCCGCTGCTGTTCGTCTTCACCGGGCACCTGCAATGGGGATCGTTTGCGGGCCTGGCAGCCCTGTGGGCGCTGGCGCAGCTGCTCACGCGCCGTGCCGGCGAACGCGCGGCGCTGGTGGCCGGGGTCGGCATGGTGGCCGCCTTCGTGCTGCTGCAGGCTGGGATGGCGCAGCTGGCACGTGCCGAACTGCGCACCCTGATCGCGCGCGAAGATCCGGCGGCGCGCATCCTCGACCTGCCGCTGTCGGCCTTCCCTGCCAATCCGCTGTGCTGGGGCGCGATCGCGATTACCAACGACGGGCGCAACGGCTACCGCGTCCGGCGCGGCGTGCTCAGCCTGGCGCCGGACTGGAATCCGGCGGGCAGCTGCCCGGCTCCGATTGCCGGCATGCGCGTCGTCCCGTCAGGGCCGGCGTCGGCAGGCATGGCCTGGGCCTGGGAAGAGCGCGGATCGCTTGCCGGCTTGCGCGCCCTGCGCGCTGCCGACTGCCGGGTCGACGCCTGGCTGCGCTTTGCCCGTGCGCCTTCGCTGGCGAACGGGACTGCCCTCGACGTGCGCTTTGGACTGCCCGGGGCGCCCAACTTCTCGGCACTGCCCTACGCGGCGCGCGCCGGATCGCCCTGCCCGGCCGCGCTGCCGCGCTGGGGCTATCCACGTGCCGATCTGCTTGGCATGCCCTAGTCCGGCGCTCAGGTCAAGCCCCGCATCTTGTCGAGTTGGTAACAGCCCACGCCAAATTCAATTGTCTGCCGTACAACATCGGCATGCAGTATGCTTATGCTATTCATCCGCAATTAAAGAAGAGATGGCCAGCGGACGGCCCGGTTCGGGATGGTCCGCAGTTGCGCAATTCAACACCGGGGAGAATGGATGGTTCCGAAACGATTGCTCTGCATTGCACCCGACAGCACCGGCGCCGTCGACCTGCTCCGCCAGGACATGCCGGGATGGCAGATCCACACCGTCAACGGTTTCGACGAGGCGCGCCAGGCCTTGCGCCAGGAAACGTGGCTGGTCGGCTTGCTGATGCACGTGATCGGATCGCGCCCCCATGGCGAGGTCGACCGTTTCCTGCGCCAGCACAGCGACGTCCAGTGGATTGGCGTGTTCGGCCGCGAGGCGCTCGCTGCGCCAGGCTGCCGCGAACTGGTCGGCGACTACCTCCACGATTACCACACGCTGCCGCTCGATACCCGGCGCCTCGTTCACATGCTCGGCCACGTGCATGGCCATGCCCAGCTGCGGCGCCCCCGGGCGCGCCCAGCCGCGGCGCCCTCGGCACTGATCGGCAGTTGCGAAGCCATGGTGCGCCTGCGTGGCCAGGTCGATCGGGTCGCGAAGGTCGACGCTCCGGTGCTGATCTGGGGCGAAAGCGGCAGCGGCAAGGAATTGACGGCGCAGGCGATCCACCGCCAGTCGCTGCGCGCGCTCGGGCCCATGGTGCCGATCAATTGCGGCGCGATCTCCCCCAACCTGATCCATTCCGAGCTCTTCGGCTACGAACGCGGCGCGTTCACCGGCGCCGCGCGCGACAAGGTCGGGCTGATCGAGTCAGCCAATGGCGGCACCCTCTTCCTCGACGAAATCGGCGACTTGCCGAAAGACCTGCAGGCAAACCTGCTGCGCTTTTTGCAGGACAAGACCATCATCCGGCTCGGCTCGACGCGGCCGATTCCGGTCGATGTGCGCGTGATTTCGGCCTCGCACGTGAACCTGCAGCAGGCTGTCGCGCGCGGCGATTTCCGCGAAGACCTGTATTACCGGCTGTCGGTATTGCCGGTCACCGTGCCTGCGCTGCGCGAGCGCCGCGACGACCTGGTCGAGCTGGCCGAACACTTTTTCCAGTTGTACTCGGCCGACAAGTCGCCGCGCCTGAAAGGTTTCAGCAGCCGCGCGCTGGCGTCGATCGCCGCGCACCCCTGGCCGGGCAATGTGCGTGAACTGATCAACCGGGTGCGGCGCGCGCTCGTGATGGCGGACGGCAAATGGATCGAACCTGACGACCTCGACCTTGTCATGCCTTCGCCCCCGATCGAGGCGGCGCTCGACGATGCGCGTTGCAATTCGGAACGGCTTGCAATCCGCACCTGCCTCGACCGCAGCGGCCAGAACGTCAGCCGCGCCGCGCGCGACCTCGGCGTGTCGCGCACCACGATGTACCGCCTGCTGGCCAAGCACGGCATGCGCTCCTGATTCTTCCGTACCAGCCTCTTCCTTCCCAGCTCAGCCACAACCTGCCCGACGCCCCCGTGCTTGCCTTGAATCGGCAATGACGACGGCGCCATGCGGGCTGCCGCCCGTCGATACAGGCGAACAAGCTGCCTGGACGGCGTGGTGCCGGACACAGTGTCCATGGCGAACTCAGCCAAAAGGGACACAAGTGTGCCGGTTGCGGTACAGCACGCGATAGTTTATTTCTTAATAACATTGGCAACGCGCAATTTCATCATATTTACACCAAGTTTTGTGACGATTTATCAATGGTTTAACCCATCTTTATCGAAACTGGCATTGATCTTGCGTAAAGGACTTCAGCTGGTACGACCGCCAGTTTGACCTTAGCCACTTTACCCCAGGGGAAATTTTGATGAACAAGACCATGCTCGTTACCGCCCTGTCGCTTGCTTTCGGCCTGAACGCCCAGGCTCAAACGACGGACCCGACCACCGACTCCTCGACCACCGTGACCCAGCGGGGATCGGGAGCCAATGCCAATGGCGGCAACGCCAGCATGGATGACAATTCGACCGTCACGCGCACCGTCAACCGTACCGATACACGTACCGACACCCGCACCGACGACAACTCGAATCGCAACAACGATTCGAGCACCCGTTCGAACATGAACAACGATTCCTCGACCCGCGACAACTCGAATCAGAACAACGATTCGTCGACCCGCGACAACTCGAACCAGAACAACGATTCCTCGACCCGCACCACCACGACGAACCGCACCGTCGACAATTCCGACAACAGCACCCGTGAGAACATGAACAACCGGGACAGCTCGGGCCAGAACAACAGCAGCGGCGGCGCCCGCGCCAGCGCTGCCGGCGCCATCGCCGCGAACAACGGCGGCACCGCCACCTCGAATTTCTCGAATTCGTTCAACACCTCGAGCGCCACGGCCACCAGCGCCCTCGACGGTACGGTCACGGGCAATAACATCACCAACATCGGCAACGTCGCCACCAACACCGGCAATGCCAACAGCGGCGCGGCCAGCGGTGGCCGCGGCGCCGATGGCATGGGCGGCTCGGCACGTGGCGACGGCGGCGCCGGCGCAGCAGGCCGCGGCGGCCAGGCAGCAACCGGCTCGGCCGGCGGCCGTGCCAGCAGCGGCAGCGCCAGCACCGGCGACGCGATGGCCGGCACGGCAAGCGCGGGTTCCGGCGGCGCGGGCGGCCTCGCTTCGAACGCATCGAGCGGTTCCGGTGCTTCGGGCGGCGCAGGCGGCGACGGCGGCCGGGGTGGCTCGAGCGGTAACGCCGGCGGCGGCGTCGGCGGCGAAGGCGGCATGAGCGGCGCCGGCACCGGCGGCATGGCTGGCGCAGCCCATGGCAACTCCGGCGGCAACGGCGGTAATTCGGGCCGTGTGGCGGCGGGCAATGGCGGCATGGGCGGCTCGACCGGCATGGCGTCGGGCGGGGCAGGCGGCGACGGCGCAGCCGGTGCAGCAGGCGGCATGGGCGGCGCAGGCGCATCCGGCGGCCGTGGCGCGGCAGGCGGCATGGTGTCGGTGGGCGATGCTTCGGCACGCGGCGACTCGGCCGGCGCCGGCGCTACCGGCAGCGGCAACATGGCCAGCAGCGGCGCAGGCGGCGCGGGCACCTCGGATACGGGCGGCGGCACCAGTGGCGCCGCTGACTCCGGCACCGCCAGCAGCACCGGCGGCACCGTGACCGGCGCCTCGAACACCGCTTCGGCAGGCACCGGCACCGGCGGCGCCGGCGGTTCGGGCGCAGCTGGCGGCGCGGGTGGCGCAGGCGCTGCCGGTGGCAGCGGCGGCACCGCAGGTTCGGGTGCGATGGCAACGAACACCTCGGGTTCGGGCGCGGCGGGCGGCACCGCCACCGGCGGTAGCGGCGGCGCAGGCGCGGCCCTGTCGAGCACTGGCGGCGCCTCCGGCGCCGGCACCAGCGGTGCAGGCGGCGCCGGCGGTTCGGCCACGGCCGGCACCAGCACCGGCGGCGCCGGCGCAGCGGCAGGCACGGGCGGCGCAGGCGGCTCGACCGGCCTGGCATCGAACACCGGCGGCGCGGGTTCGTCCGGCGGCGCAGCGACCTCGGGCAGCGCTACCAACGGTTCCACCACTTCGGGTGCGGCCACTGCCGGTGACGGCGGCGCAGGCGGCGCGGGCGGCACGGGTACCGGCGGCATGGGCGGCGCGAGCGGCGCCAACACCGCAGGCACCGGCACCGGCGGCGCAGGCGGCTCGGCAACGAGCGGCGCGGGCGGCACCAACACCGTCAGCGCAGGCGCCTTCGACATGTCGAACGCCATGACCAGCGTCGGCCAGTCCGCTGCCGGCGTGATGGTGATCAGCCAGAACAACGGCTTCTCGTCCCTGATCCAGCAGAGCGTCAACGTCCAGAGCAACCTGGCTGTCGGCCCGTAATTCTCTGATGGCGAGCAAGACCTAGAGCAGCACAATCCCGAAGACGGCCACGCCCTCCGGCGCGGCTGTCTTCGGATTCAGGGAGACAAAATGAACAAGATGTTTGTATTTGCACTGGCGGCCAGCCTGGGCGTACCGGCCGCGGCGATCGAACCGGCCGGACCCGCCCTGCTGGGCGCGCACGAGCTGACCGGCGTGCCGGCAGCGGGCGCCATCGGGGTATTGTCCGCGCCGGCGTCCAGGGAGAACGCCAATGTCCTGTCCATCGGCGGCCAGACCGTCGAGGCAGTCGACCTCGGAAAACTGGATGGCGAACGAGGACGCGCCGACACGGTGTTCAACGATACCAGGCTCAACGGCGATGTCGCCAACAACAGCGCGGTCAACGTCAACACCGGATCAAACACCATCGACGCCGGTTCGTTTGCGAACATGTCGGGCATTCCCGTGGTAATCCAGAACAGCGGCGCCAACGTACTGATCCAGAACGCCACCGTCATCAACCTGCAGTTCCAATGAGCTTGCGTACGCTTGTTTTTTTCGCGGCCCTCGTGCTCGGACCCGGCGCCGCCCCTTCCGCCAGCGCCGCCGAGCTGTCGCTGCCGAGCGGGATGCGCGTCGGCATGCCCGTCAAGAGCATGAAAGACCTGCGCTTCCAGGCGACGCTGCGCCAGCAGTACGACTTCAGCTGCGGCTCGGCCGCGCTGGCCACGCTGCTGACCCACCATTACGCCACGCCGACCAGCGAACAGGAGGCTTTCCAGCACATGTTCACGGGCGGCGACCAGCAAAAGATCCGCCGCGAAGGCTTTTCGCTGCTCGACATGCAGCGCTTCCTGAAGAGCCGCGGCTTTACCGCCAACGGCTTCCAGCTGCCGCTCGACAAACTGATCGAAGCGAAACTGCCGGCCATCGTCCTCATTTCCGACAACGGCTACCAGCACTTCGTCGTCATCAAGGGCTTCGACGAAGGCCGCATCCTGCTCGGCGACCCGTCGCGCGGCACCCGCGTGATGGCGCGCGAACGTTTCGAATCGATCTGGGCCAACCGGATCCTGTTCGTGGTGCACGAAGGACCGATCAAACCGGGCTTCAACCAGGCGGCGGATTGGCGCAATGCGCCGCGCGCCCCGCTCGGCGAGGGCGCCAGCCGCGCCTTCGAGTCCACCTACGGGTTGCCGAAGTTCGGCCCCGGCGATTTTTAAGTTTGCGAGGACCATCATCATGCGGCTCCACCTTGTCATGCCCTTCCTGCTGCTGCTGCCGCTCACGGCCCTGGCAGCGGACGCGGTCCCCGCCGGAGCGCCGGCCCCCGGAGCGCCAGCCGGCCTGTTCACCGCCGCCAATGCCGTCGCCGAGGCCAGCCTGGACGAAGCGCGCGGCGGCTTCATCACGCCCGGCGGACTGGTTGTCACCCTGGGGCTGGAGCGGCTGGTGACGATCAACGGGAATGTCGTGGAACGTACCGAAATGCAGCTGGGCGACATCGGCAAACTGGCCAGCGGCCAGGGCAGCATCTCCAGCGAGGCCCTCGGCCAGCTGCGCCTGATCCAGAATGGCGACGTGCGCTCCGTGACGCAGGACGCGTCCGGCCTGCTGGGCGGGACGCTGATCCAGAACACCCTGAACGACCAGCTGATACAGAACCGGACCGCCATCAACGCCACCGTAAATACCGCCGGAGTGTTACGTGCGCTCAATTTCGGCACAAGCCTGAATAATGTTTTGACAACAGCCGTCGCACCCCGCTGACGGCGCCCTTCAGGGAGTCATTTATGCAGAACAAACCGGCGCTATGTATCGGCGCCATGGCCGTCAGCGCGGCGCTGTGCGCCTTCCCGGCGCAGGCGCAATCGGTCGAGGAACTGGTCGAACAGGTCAAGGCGATGCGCCAGCAACTCGAGTCGCAACGTGCACGTATCGACGAACTCGAACGCGACGCGCGCACGGCCCGCCGTAGCGAAGCACAGGCAGCGCCAGCTGCACCGGCGCCGCTGCTTGCAGGAAGCACCGCGCCGATTCTCTCGCAGGAAGCGCTGGCCGCGGCCCGTGGCACCGGTGGGGCGCCGCAGGCAACCCCGGCCACGGCGGCCCTGGCGGCGCCGACGCCCCCGGCTGCGCCCGCCGGCGCGCCAGCCAACGCGCCGAGGCCCGCCAGCGGCGCCGCCGCCGTCGGCCGCGCCCCCAGCGGCGATGGCCGCGCGCGCGAAGTCGCCCCGATCTTCGAGCAGCCCGGCGTACTGACGCAGCGCGGCAAATACATCTTCGAGCCGGCCATCCAGTACGGCTACTCGTCGAGCAACCGCGTGGCCCTGGTCGGCTACACGGTAATCCCGGCCCTGCTGATCGGCCTGATCGACGTGCGCGAGGTCAAGCGCAACACGACCACCGCCACCGCGACCCTGCGCACCGGCCTCACCAACCGTATCGAAGTCGAAGCCAAGCTGCCTTACGTTTACCGCAGCGACGCCACCGTCAGCCGCGAAGTGTTCACCGGGACCGCCGTCGAACGCGCCTTCGAGACCAGCGGCAAGGCGCTCGGCGACGTCGAACTGGCGGCACGCTACCAGCTCAACAATGGCGGCGTCGACATGCCCTATTTCATCGGCGGCCTGCGCTTCAAGTCGCGCACCGGCAAGGACCCGTTCGAAGTCACGACCGACTGCCAGCGGCGCTGCATCGGCGAAAACATCACCGGCACCGGCTTGCCGCTCGAATTGCCGACCGGTTCCGGCTTTTATTCGATTCAGCCGAGCCTGACCTGGTTGTTCCCCTCGGATCCGGCCGTGTTCTTCGGCAGCTTCAGCTACCTGCACAACTTCAAGCGCGAGGTCTCGCGCACGGTGCTTGGCGGCGAGCAGGAATCGCTCGGCGAAATCGCGCCGGGCGGCGTGTTCGGCTTCAACTTCGGCATGGGCCTGGCGCTTAACGACAAGGCGTCGTTCAGCGTCGGCTACGACCACAACTCGGTGGCGCGCACCAAGCAGTCCGGACGCACGGTGCCGGGCTCGGTACGCACCCAGCTCGGCACGCTGCTGATCGGCTACTCCTACCGGCTGAGCGAGAAGAAGACGCTCAGCGTCGCCGTCGGCGCCGGCCTGACGCGCGATACGCCGGACGTCAGCCTGATGCTGCGGGTACCGATGTCCTACTGACGTCACGCCGCGGCCCGGTCCGGGCCGCGGCGATGCGGCCGGCCCGCTGCGGCCGCCTTCTCTTTCCCCTATCAATGAGCATCCCTTCCTCGACATGTCGGGCAGCTGCGTCCGATCGCCGCGTGCCGGCCGGGCAGCAGGCGTCGTTTGCGTGAGATCAGGCGTCGCCGGGGAACTGTTCAGTTTCCTGCGACTCTGACTTGACAGGCTGATCAAGTTTCGCGCCTCCCCCTCGCCGATTGCAGTGCGCGCACCGTGCATGCCCGACATGAGGATCACTTATGGAAACGCCTGAGCTCGTCACAAAGCTGGTGGAACATGCCCGCGTCGCGGCGCAACTCGTGCGCCTGCCGGTAGCACGCCTGCGTTTCGACCAGAGCCTGCACCCGGACGAGATCCGGCGTGCCCATGCCAACTTCACGCGGCGTCACCCGCGCCTGAAAATTTTCCGCAACAAGACGATGGGCATTGCCTTGATCGACCTGAGGGCATTTGCCGGCCAGGCGAGCCGTTACCTGGACACCGTGCGCCGCAAGGATTATGCGGGGCATAAAAGCAGGAAGGCGCAGGCGCGCGGCTACCGCTTGCGCCCGATCGACCGCAACGCGCATATCGACGAGATCCATGCCATCCACACCTCGTGCGACGAGCGCCAGGGACGGCCGATGGACAGCGCTTATCTCGTCAAGAAAACGCGCTACGACAATCCGGTCCACGGTGCGTGTTACGGCGTCTTCGATGCGCAAGGACGCCTGAGCGCGTATTGCAGCACGCTTCGCTACGGTAATTTTGTATCGACCGATCAGTTGATGGGCTACAAGAACAGCGACGGCATCATGTACCTGCTGTTATCGACCATCGTCTGCCGCCTGATCGAAGAAGGCGAGGTCGATTACTTCATGTACGACACTTTCCTCGGCGCGCAGCCCGGCCTGCGCGAATTCAAGCGCAGGATCGGGTTTCGTCCCTATCGGGGGCGTTATGAGCTGGTGTGATTTCGCGCTGGGCAAAGCCACCTTGTTCATGGTTGAAGACAAGCCCTGCTACGTGTACGGAACCGAGCGGCTGCACGGCAGGGTTAAAACTTTGATCGACGATCAATGTAGCAATTCGTCGCAGGAACTTTCCGTAATTATCATTAACGCATCCGCTTTCGGCTAGCTTTTAGTTGCCTATACGCAATATCGAAGTCTGTTCCCTCGCTTAGTGTTAGTTATTCGCACATCAGTGCCTGATAATTAATCTCGGGAACTCTATGAAATTATCATTTCCTTTCGCCAGCTTGTTCAGGCGAATCGTGACAGTGCTGGAAGCTTGCATCGTCGTCGCGGTAGGACTAGCCAAGCCGGCGCAATCACTTGGTGTACAGAATGACGGCGTCCTGGGATGGTCATTTTTTGGAAATGGCAACCGCACTTATGCAGCCAATCCGGTAGAAGCATGCACTCAAATTGCCAAGAATCATATGGGTACGCCACTGGTCGACATACGTCCTGTAGGGGTCCCTGGATTAATGTATGAATGCAAGTACTCTCATTTCTTGAATGCTGGAGATGTTCGTTGGTATGGTACTACCGTCTTTATCTGCAAGCCGGGATATGTTTCCAGATCGCCAGGTGTGTGTATCCGATGGGACCACATATCAGAGGAGCCGCCAGCTCCTTTGAGTTGCACTCCCGGCACACCAGGGTTCGCCGTCGGTAACCCTGTTGTCGTGTCAACTGGCGCCAAGGTTCAAACTGATATTGATTTCAAAGGTACATCAGCGGGAGCGTTACACATTAACCGGACGTACCGTACGCTGCGTACAGGAGGCGCAAGACATTCGAGCGGCCTAGGCTGGTCATTCCCGTTTGACCGTTATCTCACGATCACCGCTAAATTAAGTGCTGCAAACGGCGGTACGCCGTTAATGATCGAAGGCACCCTAGGGGATGGTTCGTTTTTCGAGTTCCTGCCTGGCGTGGGGAATACATTCCAGTCGCGCCACGACAAGACAGCAACGCTGGTTTCGGTGAACCCAGCCCATGACGAGTGGCTGCTAACAAAAGATGGCAGGACCGACAGGTTTGTGCAGATGAAAAACAGCGACGGGAGCAAGATATCGTATCTATTGACTATTTCCCAATTGTCAAACGGCGTCACCGAGCGTTACGAATACGACCCCGCTACCCTTCAACTTAGGACCATCTCGGACGCGTACGGTCGGAAGCTCGAGCTCAGCTGGGGAGAAGGAAATGTTGTCACTTCCATTACCTCGGCAAACAGTACGGTTCGCTACAAATACGATTCGCCAGCCCAGGCAAATTTTCCTTCGCTCGCTGGATTTCAACGCTTGATCGCCGTTGAGCATTTCGACCAGTCCGGCGTTCGCCTTAGCACTCGAGAGTATCACTATGAAACGACCTCAAACCCCTATTTGCTAACCGGTATCACCGACGAAAATGGCAACCGCTTTGCCAACTATGCATATGACGGGAATGGCCGCGCTACACTATCGGAACATGCGCTCGGCGCAAATCGTTATAATTTCTCTTATCCAGACGCACAAACACGCGTTATTACCGATCCATTAGGTACGGAACGCAAGATAGGTTTGATGACCATGGGCTCATTTAATCTGGCCACCAGCCAGAGTCAGCCAGCCGGATCAGGCTGCAGTGCAGGGGTGCGAACCTTGGCCCCAGATGCGCTTGGCCAAATAAAGAGCCAGATTGACTTCAACGGCAACAAGACCTGCTATCTTAATGAAAAACCCCGGGGGCTCGAAACGAACCGAATTAGCGGTTACACAGCTGCTGACGCGTGTCCAATCAGTGCAGGTCTAGCGCTGACAAAACCGAGCCTTCGGCGTACATCTACCCGGTGGCACCCAGACTTCAGCATGCACGCCGCTGTAGCGGAACCTAATCTGATTACCACCTACACGTACAATGGCCAGCTAGATTCAGACGGCCGCATCGCCGACTGTGCAGCCGGCGCACAGCTGCTGGGCGGCAAACCTTTGCCTTTACTATGCGCTACCACGGCACAAGGGACTTCAGACGTAAATGGCGAACGCGGCTTTGGAGGGACGCCGGTCGGACAGCCTCGCGTTACTCGTTATACATACGATGCTCAGGGCAAGCTACTGTCAGAAACGGGGCCTGCCGATGCGCAAGGCCAATCGAGCAAAAAGGTGCTCACCTATTACTCTGACACCACCGAAACCCATGCCGCTGGCGATCTTGCCACCGTCACCGGCAGCGGCACTGGGACAGTTGAATACCGCGAATACAACGTCGATGGACTAGCGACCCGTATCCTCAATACAAACGGACAGACCGTCATCCGGCACTTTGACACGCGTCAGCGCCTGCTTAGCACCACTACCAGTGACGCTGCCGGAGCTGCTGAGTCCTACGATTTCGAATACGACGGAGTTGGAAACTTGGTCCGCGCAACCGGGCCTGATGACGTTAGCATGCGCTGGACATATGACGCAGCGCACCGCCTGACTGACGTAAGCGACGATGTGGGCAACACCATACATTACGATCTCGATGGACTCGGAAACATTACGAAGGAAATTGGCCGAGACGCTGGCGGCAATTTGGCGTGGCAGGTGACACGTTCTTTTGACGCCCTAGGGCGCATACAGAGTGAACAGGCTCATCCGCATGACTCCGGTGCAACAATCCAGTACGACAAAAATGGCAATCTTACGGCGCGAACCGACCGCCTCGGACGACTGACCACGCGGAGCTACGATTTCCTCGACCGCCTGGTACGCGAACTGTCACCTGCGGCAGCGCCGAACGATAAGCCTCATATCGTCGATTATGGTTACAACCATCAGGACTTGCTGACAAGCGTGACGGACCCGCGCTCCCTCACTACCCGCTACAAGCATGACGCCTTTGGCCAGAAGATAGAGACAGTTAGTCCGGACACGGGTACCACTTCGATCACTTTTGACAACGTGGGCAATGTTGAGGCGGTTCGCGATGCACGCAGTGTCGCCACCACTTTCGACTACGATACCTCAGGACGGATGACACGACACGGCACGACGCGTTTCGAGTACGGCCCTCCCGGCACTGGCGCAGCAGGCCAATTAACTTCAATAGACGATAACTCAGGTCGAACCGTCTTCACGTATGACGGATTCGGACGCCTGCTGTCAAGGACGCAAGACGTCGGTTCAGGCCAGGGCGCACACGCACTCCGCGTCACTTACGCCTACGGCAATAGCGGCAACGAAACGGGCCATCTGACGTCTATCACCTATCCGAGCGGGAACATCATCAAGCTCGCGTACGGCCTTGGTGGGAAAGTCCAGAGCCTCAGCTTGGTAGCCGTGAATTCGTCTTCGGCAGTCCCACTTCTGTTCGATATCAAGTACCGGCCCTTCGGTCCAGTTGCAAGCTGGGTATGGGGTAATAGCACAGCCGCCATCCAACGCACCTATCAGCGCCAGTATGACCTGCAGCGCCGCTTGGTCAGCTACCCGCTTGGTCAATCCGACAATGCCGGCGTCATTCGCACGTTGCACTATGATGCCGAGGGCCGTATTACCGCAGCTACCCACAGCGGCGGTCCGGCAGCCTACGTAAGTGACCAGCGGTACTATTACGATGACGTTGACCGCCTTACGCATGTCAACGCCGCTGGGATGAATCAGTCATTTAGCTATGACAGGAACAGCAACCGCACCTGGGCCCGGTTCAGCACGGCGGCCCATGCATACGTTGTCAGCAGCACAAGTAACAGGCTCAACGCGGCAAGCGGACCCACGCCGGCTAAGACTTATTTGTATGACGCGGCCGGTAATATTACGAGCGACGGCACGGCTGTCTATAACTACGGCGCAAGTGGGCGACTCGACAGCGCACGTGTAGATGGTGTCACGACCATATATCGATATAACGGCTTGGGCGAACGTGTTTCCAAGGCGAATCCAACTGGAAGTGCAGTCTATTATATGTATGACGAGCGAGGACAGCTGTTAGGTGAATACAACGGAAGTGGCACTGCAATTCAGGAAACAGTGTATCTCGACAATTTGCCAGTTGCGATACTCACGCCTCCGACAGCATTAGAGGCACATTCTAGCATCCACCATATATATTCCGACCATTTAAATACTCCCCGTGTCATTACGCGTGCCGCCGACCACAAGATCGTCTGGCGTTGGGATCGTGCAGATCCGTTTGGCCTATATCAACCAGAAACGCCTGTGCTTCCCTTAGAAAAATTTACGTACAACCCGCGCTTTCCTGGGCAAATTTATGACGCAGAGACAGGGCTTCATTACAACTATTTCAGGGATTACGATCCCCGAAGCGGCAGATACATACAGTCCGACCCGACCGGCCTCCTTGGTGGAATCAATACATATAGTTATGTGGAAGCCAATCCCTTGTCCTTTAGTGATCCCCTTGGCTTGGTAAAAATTCCGTTCTATATCCCTAACGCGACGGTTGTGAGCGCTGCGAGGGAACATGCGAAGGAATTCGGATTCGACTTAAGTAAATGTAGCGATTCTCAGATCATCGATTTTGTAAAGTATTTGCCTCAAGCAAAAGCAGACGAGTTCCAGCGCTCATACGACAGCCGCCCTGGCGTCGGAACAAAAATGACGCCAAGTCTACGCGAGCACAATTACCGAGAAATCGCTAAAGAGAAGGCGATTATTCGTGATCAACTAAAGGCATGGAGTAAGGGCGGAAAATCATGCTGCGCTATAAACTAAGGGAAAGAGATGGACTTACTGACCAGAGTTAATATTTGGGTACCTTGGTGGATATGTACGATTTTGGCATTCTGTTCGGTTATTGCTGCTTATTTTTTGTATATACGAGCGCGACGAAAAACACTGGGTAGCTCCAAAACAAAAGCGCCTTATCGAACGGCCCTTCTTTTTGCTTTGTTAGCCATGGGTCTGATATATGTATCCTTTGACTCATTCGCCTTCGTGCGTTTTGCTTCAGCTCTTTCGGAACGAAAAGCCCCATAGGTCGCTTGCTCCAATTTACGTGTCGTTCCACGCAATAGGCGAGCGCGATCAATTGTTCAACCCAGATTTAGGCTCGCCTTTTGGTAGCCCGTTATGAATCACCTGCTGGTTCGCCTGCGCATGCTCCTGACTTAGCGACCAACATCCATCATCACTACCTCAAATTTTATGATCCTAACCGGGCGATATATAGCCTAATCCAATTTTTGGCTAACTAGCGAGATCAATACTTACAGCGGTGCGTGCACAATCCCGTACTCATACATGCATTAAATAGCAAACGGCGCGCGTTAGAGCGTTTGATGCAAGCAGAAATTTGGGTAACCGACGTGCGAAAAAAAACGCCCTGCAGCAATGCAGGGCGTTTCGTTGTCTGGAGGCGAGGACGGGAGTCGAACCCATCTGGACGGCTTTGCAGGCCGCTGCATAACCACTTTGCTACCTCGCCAGAAACAATTTTATGATGCTGGTGCCGGCGAACCATGTCTCACGTCAATAGAAGAAGCAATGTCCTGCGCGAAGTACACGATGAGTGCAGAAATGCAAAATCGCCGGCAAGCGGCGATTTTGTCGAAGCATTCTGGAGGCGAGGACGGGAGTCGAACCCGTCTAGACGGCTTTGCAGGCCGCTGCATAACCGCTTTGCTACCTCGCCATGGGGTAAGGTACTGCTGCTGCGCTGGCGGGTTATATGCCAACTCAACATGAGAAAATGTCTTCTCTGAATTCTGGAGCGGGAGAAGAGTCTCGAACTCTCGACCTCAACCTTGGCAAGGTTGCGCTCTACCAACTGAGCTACTCCCGCTGGGGAGTCCTGCTATCGACACGCCTTACTGGAGCGGGAGAAGAGGCTCGAACTCTCGACCTCAACCTTGGCAAGGTTGCGCTCTACCAACTGAGCTACTCCCGCACGGAGTGTTGTACGACTATTTTTACTACTGCCCCAGATAACTGGAGCGGGAGAAGAGGCTCGAACTCTCGACCTCAACCTTGGCAAGGTTGCGCTCTACCAACTGAGCTACTCCCGCCTACTGGAGACAAAGGATTATCGCAGAAATTGTGTCAATTTCCAAGCTAACCCGGTACTGCCGACTTCACTGCAAACACTGGAGCGGGAGAAGAGGCTCGAACTCTCGACCTCAACCTTGGCAAGGTTGCGCTCTACCAACTGAGCTACTCCCGCTTCGTCTTCGCTTGCCGCGATCTCGTCACAACAGGCAAGCATTATAGATGATCTGATCCGTACGTCAAGGATGACAGAGCATTAATTTTCCAGGCTGCCGCTCTTTTCCTTGATCAAAGGCCAGGCCCGGCGCAGGTAGTAGAACATCGACCACACCGTCAGCACGCCCGCGATCCACAGGAACACGACGCCCCAGTAATGCATGTCCAGGCCGAACAGGCGATCATGGAACAGCAGCATCGGCAGCGCGGCCATCTGCGCGACCGTCTTGACCTTGCCCAGCGAATTGACCGCCACCGACTTGCGCGCGCCGAGTTCGGCCATCCATTCGCGCAGGGCCGAGATGGTGATTTCGCGGCCGATGATGATGAAGGCGATGATCGCGTTCACCCGGTCGAGCTGGATCAGCACCAGCAAGGCGCCGGCCACCATCAGCTTGTCGGCCACCGGATCGAGGAAGGCGCCGAAGGCCGAGGTTTCGTTCCAGCGCCGCGCGAGGAAGCCGTCGAACCAGTCGGTGATGGCGGCGACGATGAAGACCAGGGTCGCCGCGAGGTTGCGGTCGGCTACCGGAAGCCAGTGCGTGGGGAGATAGTAAACGCCGACAACGAGGGGGATCAGTGCTACGCGTAACCAGGTCAGGAGAATCGGGATGTTAAAAGGCATAAGGTCTTGAACTGGTTTACCGTTGAGAAATGCGTGCGCCGCTAGTCTACATGGGTATTGCTTTATAAACCAGTTGAGCTAGTGCAGCTGCCGGTAAATCTCTTCCGCCAGCGCCGTCGAGATGCCCTCGACCTGGCACAGGTCCTCGACACTGGCGTCGACCACGCCGCGCAGGCCGCCGAAGCGCGCCAGCAGACGCTGGCGGCGCTTGGCGCCGATGCCTTCGATTTCCTCGAGGCGCGAAGCCTGGCGCGTCTTGGCGCGCTTGGCGCGCATGCCGGTGATGGCGAAGCGGTGCGCTTCGTCGCGGATCAGGGCGACGAGCATCAGGGCGGCCGATTCCTTGCCGAGTTCCTGGGGGGCGCGGCCATCGGCGAAGATCAAGGTCTCGAGGCCGACCCGGCGCGCCTCCCCTTTCGCGACGCCGACGATGAGGCCGATGTCCAGGCCGAGTTCGGCCAGCACCTGGCGCGCCATCTCGACCTGGCCCTTGCCGCCGTCGACCAGCACGACGTCGGGCATGACGCCGTCGCCGCTTGCCACCTTTTCGTAGCGACGCATCAGCACCTGGCGCATGGCCGCGTAATCGTCGCCGGGCGTGATGTCGTTGATGTTGTAGCGCCGGTATTCCGCATTCTGCATGGCGTGGTGATGGAACACGACGCAGGATGCCTGGGTCGCCTCGCCCGCCGTGTGGCTGATGTCGAAACACTCGATGCGCAGGGTGTCGAGGTCGCTCGCGTCCAGCGACAGGGCCTCGGCCAGCGCATGCGTGCGCGACTGCTGCGACCCTTGTTCGGACAACAGCCGCGCCAGCGAGATCTCCGCCCCCTTTTGCGCAAGCTCGAGCCACTGGCGGCGCTGGCCCTGGGGCTGGAAGATCAGATTGATCCGGTGCCCGCACTGCTCGGCGAGCGCCACCATCAGTTCCGGCTGGTCGAATTCGATGTTCAGAATCAGCGTGCCCGGAATAAATTTATCCGTGTAATGCTGGACCAGGAACGCGGCCAGCACTTCGCATTCGATCGAGGCCTCGGCAATCGCTTCGGCAACCTGGGTCGGAAAGTAGGCCCGGTCGCCCAGGTGGCGCCCGCCGCGCACCATGGCCAGGTTGACGCAGGCACGCCCGCCCTGCACCACCACGGCGATCACGTCGACGTCGGCGTCGCCGGTCGTTTCCATGCTCTGCTGGTGCAGCACGCGCGAGAGCGACTGGATCTGGTTGCGCACGCCGGCGGCCTGCTCGAACATCAGCTTTTCGGCAAAACCGTGCATCTTTTGCTGCAGGTCTTCCATGACCTCGGTCTGGCGCCCGCGCAGGAACTTGGCGGCGTTTTCGACGTCTACCTTGTACTCATCCTTGGCGATCAGCTTGACGCAGGGCGCGCTGCAGCGGCCGATCTGGTGCAGCAGGCAGGGCCGCGTGCGGTTGGCAAAGACGCTGTCCTCGCAGGTGCGCAGGTTGAACACCTTTTGCAGGATCTGCATCGATTCCTTCACCGCCCAGGCGCTCGGGAAAGGACCGAAATACTGGTTCTTCTTGTCGAGCCCGCCGCGGTAATAGGCCATGCGCGGGAAATCCCCGCCCGTGATTTTCAGGTAGGGGTAAGACTTATCGTCGCGAAACAGGATGTTGTAACGGGGCTTGAGCGCCTTGATCAGGTTGTTTTCCAGGATCAGGGCTTCGGCCTCGCTGTGCGTCACCGAGGTTTCCAGGCGCGCGATCTGGCCCACCATCATCGCGATGCGTGGGCTGGACAGGTTTTTCTGGAAATAGCTCGAGACGCGCTTCTTCAGGTTGCGCGCCTTGCCGACGTAGAGCACGTTGTGGTTGGCGTCGAAATAGCGGTACACGCCGGGCAGGTCCGGCAGTTTCGCAACGATCGCCAGCACCTGTTCGCGCGCCGAGCTGCCGGGCTGGACCGGGTCGGCGCTGTCGGCCCTGAGGGTCGTGGTGAGTTCTTCCTTCACGACCTGCCAGGTGTCGGGACGGGCGCGCGGTTCCACCGCTGGCTTGGTCTTCGGCGGCCTGGTGCGCGCCGGCTTGTCCTCGCTGCGATGCGGAGCGGGCATGGCCGATCCGCCCGCCGCCACATAGGCCACGGGCGCTTCCGCCACTTGCTGGGCGACGTCCTTGCTGGGCGCCGGGTTCTCCGGCAGCTCGGGGGATGGCACTTGCTGGGTCACTGGTCTGTCACTTGCCTGGTGTTTGCTTAGGATGTCGTTTCGTCGCGGGTGACGATGACGAAGGCGACTCCGTAGTCGGCCTCGTCGCTGATCGTCACTTGTGCGCTCAGTTTATTTTGCCGCATGAATTCTTCCAGCGCCCCGCTGCACACGATGACCGGCTTGCCGCTCGGCGCGTTGAGCATTTGCGCCGAGCGCCAGGTCATCGGCATGCGCATGCCCAGGCCAATGGCCTTGGAAAAAGCTTCCTTGGCCGAAAAGCGGGTGGCGAGGAAGCGCAGGCCGCGCACCTCGCTGCGCTCGCGCCGGGCCCGGAATTTGTCGAGTTCCTCGGGGCCCAGAATTTTCTCGGCAAAGCGCTCGTTGCGCGCCAGCGCCGCCTCGACCCGCGAGATCTGGACGATGTCGGTGCCGATGCCGTAGATCACTGCGCCCCCAGCGACACGCCCAGGCGTGCGGCCACCATGATGGCCTTCATCTCGCGCACCGCGTTTTCCCAGCCGGCGAACAGGGCGTGGGCGACGATCGCGTGGCCGATGTTGAGTTCGGCGATGTCGCGGATCGCGGCGACCGGCTGCACGTTGGTGTAGTGCAGGCCGTGGCCCGCGTTCACGACCAGGCCATGGCGCTTGCCCGCCGCCACGCCGGCCTTGATGCGCTCGAGTTCATGCAGCGCCGCCGATCCTTCGGCTTCGGCATAGCGCCCGGTATGCAGCTCGATCACGGTGGCGCCGGTGCGCGCGGCCGCTTCGATCTGGGCCGCATCGGCGTCGATGAACAGCGACACGCGGATGCCCTCGCCTTTCAGCTGTTTTACTGCCGTTTCGACTTCGTGGAAATAGCGGATCACATCCAGCCCGCCTTCGGTGGTGACTTCCTCGCGCCGCTCGGGCACCAGGCAGACGTCCTGCGGGCGCACCTGGCAGGCGAAGTCGATCATTTCCTGGGTCACCGCCGCTTCCAGGTTCATGCGCGTGGCCAGCTGCGGGCGCATCGCGACGACGTCGGCATCGCGGATATGGCGCCGGTCTTCGCGCAGGTGCAGGGTGATCAGGTCGGCGCCGGCCTGCTCGGCCAGCAGCGCCGCGCGCAAGGGGTCCGGGTAGGCGGTGCCGCGCGCATTGCGCACAGTGGCGATGTGGTCGATGTTGACGCCCAGGTCGATGACCGGGCCGGCGGGTTGCAGGAAGCTCATGTTTTATTAGAAGGTTTATAACTGCATCAAATCGATCAGAATCTGCCGCGTGTTGAGCGGCGTGCCGCCCAGGTGGTGCGCCAGCAGGAAACGCATCAGCTGCTTGCTCTGGCTCTGCGTGGCCGGGTCGCCATACTCCTCGCTTTCCATGTCGAGCAGGGTTTTCCCGGACACCACCGGCCAGACATCGGAGTCGCGCGCTTCACGGGCGCCGCGCTCGGGGTCGACGACGTAGTCGCTGGCGGCAAGCACCGCCTCGCGCGTGGTCGTGCAACGGCCGAGGTCGGCGGCGACCCCTGTTTCCTTAAGTAAGGCCCGTTCGAATTTTCGCAAGGCGATTTGTGCCGGTTCACCATGCGCCAGCTCATTGAGCGTGGACACGTAATGGTCGAACAAGGCGCGGTGCGGGTCGTCGCGCGCGAGCAGCTTGACCAGCAATTCGTTCAGGTAGAAGCCGCATAACAGTGCGGTGCGCTCGAGCGGCAGCATGCCGCCGACCCATTCGGCGTCGATCAGCGTGCGCAGTTCGGACTTGCCGCTCCACGACACCGACAGCGGCTGGAAGGTCTGCAGCACCCCGCGCAGCTTCGACAATGGCCGTTTCGCGCCCTTGGCCACCACCGCGATGCGGCCATGGTCGCGGGTGAACAAGTCGACGATGAGGCTGGTTTCCTTGTAGGGATAGCTGTGCAGCACGAACGACGGCTGGCCATTGATGCGAATCTGGCTCACCGGCCCACGCTGGCGCCGCACCGGGGCCGGCGGGCCGCCAGGAACGACGAGCTTGCCCGCTGGCTGCACCTCTGGCTGCACCTCTGGCTGCACCTTTGGGGCGTCTGGCTTGTCGGTATCGGCGTCGAGGCTCGTCATGCGGCTGATGCCCGGTGCTTACTCGTAACCGTAGGCACGCAGGCCTGCTTCGTTGTCGGCCCAGCCGGACTTGACCTTGACCCAGATCTCCAGGTACACGGGGCCGTCGAACAGCCTTTCCATGTCCAGGCGCGACTGGGTCGAGATTTCCTTCAGGCGGGCGCCCTTGTTACCGATAATCATCGATTTATGCGTATCGCGCTCGACCAGGATGGCAGCAAAAATGCGGCGCAGATTACCCTCCTGGAGGAACTGCTCGATGATCACGGTGCTGGTGTAAGGCAGTTCATCCCCCAGCAGGCGGAACACCTTCTCGCGCACGATTTCGGCGGCGAGGAATTTTTCGCTGCGGTCGGTGATGTCGTCCGGGCCGAACACGGGCGGATTTTCCGGCAGGTGGTTGCGGATCTCGCGCTCGAGCGAATCGACCTGGAAACGCATCTTGGCCGAGACCGGCACGATGGCGGTGAAGTCGCACAGGGCCGCCACTTTCTGGGCAAACGGCATCAGCGTCGCCTTGTCCTTCATGCGGTCCGACTTGTTAATCACGAGCAGCACCGGCACGTTCTTCGGCAGCATGTCGAGCACTTGCTGGTCGGCCGGGCCGAAGTTGCCGGCCTCGATGACGAACAGCACCAGGTCGGAGGCCGTGAGCGTGTTCGAGACAGTCTTGTTCAGGGTTTTGTTCAGTGCATTCGAATGACGCGTCTGAAAGCCCGGCGTATCGACATAGATAAACTGGGCATCGTCGACGGTCTGGATGCCGGTGATGCGGTGGCGCGTGGTCTGCGCCTTGCGCGAGGTAATCGACACCTTGGCGCCGATCAGCTGGTTCATCAGGGTCGACTTGCCGACATTCGGGCGGCCGACGATGGCGATATAGCCGCAACGAAAGCCCTCGACCGAGGTGCCGCCGCTGGCATCCTTGCGGTCGGCGAAAAAGGAATTGATGTCGACCGCCGGGAGTTCTCTTTCCCCATGGTCAGGCATGTCGTTTGGAGCAGGCGTGTTCTCGGCAGGATTGTTTTCGGTATTCATAACGTCGTTCATGCGTGTTTGATGGGGGCGGAGGTAGCGGCAACGGCAGCGTCAGGTCTTGCATCAGATGCATCGTCCTTCTCGTCGCCCTGGATGGTGGCAATGCCGGCCAGCTTGAGCTGGGCGGCACGCGGCTTGGCCTTGCGGCTGGCGGCCGGGGTCTTGCGCAGCGCCAGTTCGGCCGTCTCGAGGGCAAGGCGGGCCGCGGCCTGCTCGCCGGCGCGGCGGCTGCCGCCTCGGCCGAAGACCTGGATGCCCAGCTTCGGGACCAGGCATTCGATCTCGAATTCCTGGTTGTGGGCGGCGCCGTGGGTAGCGATCACGTTATAGGTCGGCAGCGCGATGCGGCGGCTTTGCAGGAACTCCTGAAGCAGCGTCTTGGCATCCTTGCCGAGCGTGCGCGGATCGACCGTGTCGAGCAGCGGAATATAAAAGGCGCGGATGGTGTCGCGCGCGGCCTCGAAGCCGGCGTCGAGAAAAATCGCGCCGAGCAGGGCTTCGAGGGTATCGGCCAGGATCGACGGACGGCGAAAGCCCCCTGACTTGAGTTCGCCCTCGCCCAGGCGCAGGAACTGCGACAGTTCCAGTTTCTGCGCGATCTCGAACAGCGACTGCTGCTTGACCAGGTTGGCGCGCAGGCGCGACAGGTCGCCTTCGTCGAGGTGGGTGAAGCGCTCGTAGAGGATCGAGGCGACGACGCAGTTGAGGATGGAATCGCCGAGGAATTCGAGGCGTTCATTATGCAAGGCGCTATGGCTGCGGTGCGTCAGCGCCTGCTGCAACAGGGCGGCACTGCGGAACGTATAACCTAGGCGCGTTTGCAATAGCTGAAGATTCATCATGGGTTCATTCTAGTACGAACGCCGCGGTCGGCGGCGCCTGTCCGGTGGACTGCGCGGGCTGGGCCGCGCTGGTGGCGTATGGGGGCGCGCAGGCGTGCAGGCGTGCAGGCACGCGCCTGTCGCAGGGACAGGCCGGCCGCTGCGGCCTTGACGCCTGGCGTGCTCAGTCGCCAGCAGCAGGCTTTGCCGCGACGGCGCCGCTCGCGTCGGTCGTGCCTTCGTAATCGATGACGAGGGTCGCGTTTTCCAGCAAGGGAATGCGTTTCTCGTAGGCGAAGCTGATTTCCGGGCTGGCGCCGTCGCGGCTGATGACCAGGTCACGGCCGCGCACGGCATCGACGTCGTTGATTTCAGCAAACTTGTCGAAAGCCTGCTGCATTTCGACAGCCGAGCCGCCTGCGGCCTTGGCCCGGGCAATGCCGTCGCGCACCGAACGGTATTCGAGGAAGGACGGCACGATCTTGATGGCCAGCACGACGAACAGGCCCAGCACCATCAGCACGACGATCAGACCGCTCAGCGAGAAACCCCGCTGCCGGTTCAGGCCCAATTGTTTCCGCTCGCGCAGCCTGCTGATCATATTTGTTCGCATATTGTTTCCTTGGCGACGCCGGTGCGCTTCACTGGATGCTGCCGATGCGCTTCGGATCGCTGAAGTTCATCCACACCAGGAAAGCCTTGCCGACGATATTTTTGTCGGGAACAAAACCCCAATAACGGCTGTCCGCACTGTTGTCACGGTTGTCGCCCATCATGAAGTAATTGCCTGCCGGTACGATACAGGTAAATTTATCGTACGAATAGTCGCAGGCTTCGCGTTGCGGGAAGTTCTCCACCGCGTCGAGGTTGAAGGCGCGCGCCGGTTCCGAATTCAGGATGCGGTGCTGGCTGCCCGGCAGTTTTTCGATGAAATGCTTGTGGTAGACCGGATTGTCGGAATCGAGATAGTCGTCGAGCGGCGTGTACTCGACCGGCTTGCCGTTCACCGTCAGGCGCTTGTTTTCGTAGGTGATGGTGTCGCCGGGCACGCCGATGACGCGCTTGATGTAATCCTGGGTCATGTCCTTCGGATACTTGAAGACCATGACGTCGCCGCGCTCTGGATTGTTCAGCTCGACGATCTTCTTGTTGATGATCGGCAGGCGAATACCATAGGTGTACTTGTTCACGAGGATCAGGTCGCCGATCTCCAGGGTCGGCACCATCGAGCTCGACGGGATCTTGAACGGCTCCCACAGGAAAGAGCGCAGGAAGAACACGATGGCGATCACCGGGAAGAAGCTGCCGGAGTACTCGACCCAGGTTGGCTGGCGCAGGAAGGCCGCTTCGATCGAGGCGCGCTTGTTGTTCTCGACCTTGATGCCTTCGCTGGTGAGCTTGGCGGCGCGTGCATCGTACTCGGCCAGTGCGGCGTTGGCCGCGGCGCGGCGCTGTTTGGACAGCACGAAGACGTCCCAGAACCAGATGGCGCCCGTGATCACCATGAGCACGAGCAGAATGAGCGCGAAATTCGCCAGGATCGATTGCATAGTTTATTTGTCTTCCACTTGGAGGATGGCGAGGAAGGCTTCTTGTGGAATTTCCACCGAACCTACCTGTTTCATCCGTTTTTTACCGGCTTTTTGTTTCTCAAGCAGTTTCTTCTTGCGGCTGATGTCGCCGCCATAGCATTTCGCCAGCACGTTCTTGCGCAGCGCCTTGACGTTTTCGCGCGAGATGATGGTGGCGCCGATGGCGGCCTGAATCGCCACGTCGAACATCTGGCGCGGGATCAGTTCGCGCATTTTCGCGGCCACCTGGCGTCCGCGGTAAGGCGCGTTGGCGCGGTGCACGATGATCGCCAGCGCGTCGACCCGTTCGCTGTTGATCAGCATGTCGACCTTGACCACGTCGGCCGAACGGTATTCCTTGAACTCGTAGTCCATCGAGGCATAGCCGCGCGACGTCGATTTCAGGCGATCGAAGAAGTCGAGCACGATCTCGGCCATCGGGATTTCGTAATGCAGCTTGACCTGGCGCCCGTGGTAGGCCATGTCCATCTGGAGGCCGCGCTTGCCGTTACACAGCGTCATCACCGAGCCCACATATTCTTGCGGCATGTACAGATTGACGTCGACGATCGGTTCGCGCACTTCGTTGATTTTCGAGGGCTCGGGCATCTTCGAAGGATTGTCGACGCGGATGATGCTGCCATCGCGCATCTCGACCTCGTACACGACGGTCGGCGCGGTGGTGATCAGGTCCATGTCGAATTCGCGCTCGAGGCGCTCCTGCACGATTTCCATGTGCAGCAAACCGAGGAAGCCGCAGCGGAAGCCGAAGCCCAGCGCCTGCGACACTTCCGGCTCGTACATCAGCGCAGCATCGTTGAGCTTGAGCTTTTCGAGCGAATCGCGCAGCGCGTCGTACTGGTTCGCTTCGACCGGGAACAGACCGGCGAAGACCTGCGGCTGGACTTCCTTGAAGCCCGGCAGCGGCGCGGCGGCGGGACGATTCGCCAGGGTGACCGTGTCGCCCACCTTGGCCGCCTTCAGTTCCTTGATGCCGGCGATGATGAAGCCCACCTGGCCGGCGGAGAGGGAAGGCAGCGAGACCGAGCGCGGCGTGAAGACGCCGATGCTTTCGACCAGGTTCACCGATTCGGTCGCCATCAGGAGGATCTTGTCTTTCGGGCGCAGCGTGCCGTTGACGACGCGCACCAGCATCACGACGCCGACATACGGGTCGTACCAGGAGTCGACGATCAGAGCCTGCAGCGGCGCGTCGACGTCGCCTGTCGGCGGCGGCACGCGCTTGATCAGGTCTTCCAGCACGTCTTCCACGCCGAGGCCGGACTTGGCCGAGCACATGACCGCTTCCGAAGCATCGATGCCGATGACGTCTTCGATTTCCTTCTTGGCATTGTCAGGATCGGCATGCGGCAGGTCGATCTTGTTCAGGACCGGCACCACTTCCACGCCCAGGTCGAGCGCGGTGTAGCAGTTGGCCACCGTCTGCGCCTCGACACCCTGGGACGCGTCGACGACCAGCAGCGCGCCTTCGCAGGCCGACAGCGAGCGCGAGACTTCGTAGCTGAAGTCGACGTGGCCGGGGGTGTCGATCAGGTTCAGGTTGTAGACCTGGCCGTCGCGCGCCTTGTATTGCAGGGCGGCGGTCTGCGCCTTGATCGTAATGCCGCGCTCGCGCTCCAGGTCCATCGAGTCGAGCACCTGCGCGTCCATTTCTCGGTCCGACAGGCCGCCGCACAGCTGGATGATGCGGTCGGCCAGGGTCGATTTACCGTGGTCGATGTGGGCGATGATGGAGAAGTTACGTATGTTGTTCATTAACAAAGCTCAAAACCAAAAAGGGGCGAGGCCGCAGGCGGGTGGCCGGCCGGCGCCGAAACTGCCGGCGCAATACGAAAAAAGCGCTCCATCGGGGGTCGTGTCTACCCCAGGCGAGCGCCTGAATTCAACTGAGTGCAACGGATATTAAGCTGAGAAGCCGCCGCGACAGCGACGGGGGCTTTTTTCAACCCTGCATTTTACCGGATTTCGAGGTAGAAAGCCCGGTTCATCGGCGCTTGGTCCGCGCTTTATCCGCGGTTCTGTCCGATATACCGCCGCACGGCGGCTTCGTCGAGGAAATAATGGCATAGCTCAGGCTCGTCGAGCCGGCCGTAGAGCACCGGCACCAGCTCGTTGAAGCGCGCTTCGAGCACCGGGTCGGCATCGACGTCGATGACGTCGACCTCGAAGGGCCGGCCCGGCGGCGCCATGGCCTGCAAGGCGGCCAGCATGTCCTCGCAAAGGTGGCACCAGCTGCGCGAATATAAGGTAAACGTCAAGGCGAACGCCCTTACCTGGCAGGCTTGATGACGATGTACTGCGTGACGTTGTCACGCCGCACCAGCACCGCGATGCTCTTCTTCGGGTCGAGTTTGCCCGCCAGCGCGTTGAACTGGGCCGCGTCCTTGATCTCGACGTTGTTCACCTGCAGGATCAGGTCGCCCGCCCGGATGCCGGCCGTGGCCGCCCTGCCCGCGGACGCCTCGACCGCGACACCGCCCTCGACGCGCAAGGTGCGCCGCTGCTCGGCCGTCAGGTTCGTCACTTGCAGGCCGAGCGCGTTCGTCGCAGCGCCCGGGGCAGGCTTGTTCGGCTGTGGCTTGGCAGCAGCCGTTTTCTCGTCCTCGAGGGCAACGATGGTGACGGGCACGTCGAGCTGGGCGCCGCGGCGCCACACGGTCACGGTGGCGCGCGTGCCGATTTTCGAGGCGCCCACGATGCGCGGCAGATCGCGCGTTGTTTCGATGGCCTGGCCATTGAATTTCAGGATGATGTCGCCGACCTTGATGCCGCCCTTTTCCGCCGGGCCGCCCGGCTCGACCATCGACACTTCGGCGCCGCGCGCCTTGCCCAGGCCCAGCGACTCGGCGACGTCGCGCGTCACCTCGCTGATTTGTACGCCAAGGCGCCCGCGCGTGACGGTGCCGGTTTTCTTGAGCTGGTCAGCCACGCGCATCACTTCGTCGATCGGCACGGCGAAGGAAATGCCGTTATAGGCGCCGGACAGGGTGGCGATCTGCGAATTGATGCCGATGACTTCGCCACGCATATTGATCAGGGGCCCGCCCGAATTGCCGGGATTGACGGCGACGTCGCTCTGGATCAGGGGCAGGAATTCGCCGGTATCGCGCGATTTCGCGGAAATGATGCCGGCAGTAACTGTATTGTCGAGGTTGAAAGGCGAACCGATGGCGATCACCCACTCGCCGACCCGGATCTTGCTCGAGTCGCCCGTGCGCAGGTAAGGCAGGTTGGCGCCGCTGACTTTCAACAGGGCGACATCGGAGCGGCGGTCCGAGCCAAGCACCTTGGCCTTGAACTCGCGGCGGTCGGTCAGCGTGACCGTCACTTCGTCGGCGCCATCGACGACGTGGGCATTGGTCAGCACATAGCCGTCATCGGAAATGATGAAGCCGGACCCGACGCCGCGCTGCACCTCCTGCTCTCCCTGCGGCTGGGGCGAGCGCCGGCGCGGAATCGGCTGGCCGAAGAAACGGCGCAGGAATTCCTGCATTTCCTCCTCGCCCGGACCACCCTGCCCGCTGCGCACCCGCTCGGTCGTGCGGATGTTGACCACCGCCGGCCCGGCCTTGTCGATCAGGTCGGAAAAGTCCGGCAAGCCGGTCACCACCGGCGTGGGAACGGGTGCGGCGCCGATCGCGGCGCCAGGGGTGGACAGGCCGGCGCACGCCAACAGCAGGGCCGACAGGACTAGGCGAGGGAATTTGCTTGTCATGGGAGTCAGGAATAAGGACGGAAATTGACCTTATGGTAAGCCGAAACCCCATGGCTTGTCGCGCAGAGTTGTGATGCGAGGAAGGGTCAGATGCGGGTCACGCCAGCCCGGGCAAGGCATCGCCGCCATGCCTGTCCCGCTCAGGGGAGCGCGGCCGCTTGTGCAGCGTGGACCGCCTCAGGAGGATGGCGAGGATGCGGCCAGCACCGCCGGCTTGCCAGCATGTTCGGCTTCGGTACTGGCAGCGCGGCGCGGGTGCAGCGGCTCGGCGGCAAGGCGGGCAGCCAGGCGCTTCGAAAAACCCGGCGACAAGTCGGCGGACTCTCCGGTGCGCAGCATGTCGCCGATGAGGTGATAGACTTCCCATGCTGCCCGCCCCTCGCTTGTCAGGAGCGCGGCGCTGGCAAGTTCGTGGTCGTCTTTTGGCAGCGCGTCGTCACAGAGGGCGGAGATACGCTCGCGGTTTTTCTTGTTCGTGTCCATCGGTGGTTCCATCAGTGGCTGCGTGATCCAAAATTACCAAAAATACCCAGGTTTCCGAAAACCCTGAAAGAGCAAGGTTTTCGCCTTGCGATCATCGCTACCTACCGACGTTTGTCAGTGGGAAAGTCAAGCAAAGGCCTCAGTTTCTCGGCTATGACTTCGCGCGCCCTGAAAATCCTGCTGCGCACCGTGCCAATTGGACAGGCCATCACTTCGGAGATTTCCTCGTAGCTTAAACCCTCAATTTCGCGCAGGACAATCGCCGTCCGCAGTTCCAGCGGTAGCGCTTCCATTGCTGCATTGACCGTGTACGCGATCTGCTTGCTCGCCAACACCGATTCGGGTGTGTTTATGTCGCGCAAGCTGTCCGCATCGTCAAACCCCTCAGCACGTTCCGAATCTGCCTCGGTCGAGGTCGGCGCGCGCCTGCCTTGCGTGACCAGAAAATTCTTTGCTGTATTAATTCCTATGCGATATAGCCAAGTATAAAACGCCGACTCGCCACGAAAGTGCCGCAGAGCCCGAAACGCTTTAATAAAGGTTTCTTGCACAACATCTTCCGCTTCGGCAGGGTCGTGCACGAGGCGCGACACCAGACGCATCAGCCTGCGCTGATACTTTGCCACCAACAAATCGAACGCCTGCCGGTCACCGGCCTGGACGCGTTCGACCAGCAGTTGATCACCCTCGCGTTCTGTTGTCACTGAGACGCCCCTCGGCCGCCCCACCCCGGGGGAGACCTCGATAACCTACTGCGCGTCGGTCTACCGGTCTGCGCTGCCAAGGCGATAGCTCGTCGTACCTTCGTACGACTGCGCTTCTTGACCAGCAGCCCTTCCGCTCGCTACGGTTCTCGAGGCCTCCCCAATGCTAAGAGTTGGCTGGTTGCAATAAGTTCAAAGTATTTCGTTCGTCGTTGCCGCCGGCGCGACGCGCCCGTACACGTGGCCAATTGCGACCCGCAGTGCCCGGTAGTCGGAGGGTGGCAGGCTGTCGTGCAGCACCGGCACCACCGTTCTTTTTCCATGCACATCGCTCAGATGCAATAGCAGGATGTGCGACCAGACCAGCGTTTCAGGCAACAGCATGACGACGATTCCGCTTGGGGCCAAAACCTCGGCCCTCATCTCCTGTTGTACCGTCAGGCGGATGGCGCCGGTTCCAGATACATCAATCCGGTGCGTCTTTGTCGCGCTAAGGCATCCGTGCAGGGAAAGCAGTCCTGCAACGAGGAAAAACACGGCGGATACGCTAGCGCCGACGAACTGTTGCTGTGTGATGAAAGCGACAACCAGACTTGCGACGAGGTTGGCCAGCGCAAACAGCGCAAGCATCGTGCGCAGGCTGCGTGACGGCGCGATGCGCGCGGACACGGCAAGTGACATAGGAGAAGAATGGAGAAGCGGAACGCCTGCCGCGCGCGGGATGCGGCAGGGTCAGGCGCCCGATTTGTTAGACAAGACCGGGCGCGACAGGTTCAGACCGGGAGCATGCTCCCGTTCCGGCCCTTACACCTTGGCGAACACGAGGGTACCGTTGGTACCGCCGAAACCGAAGGAATTTTTGACGGCGTAATCGATCTGCATGTCGCGCGCCGTGTTGGCCACGAAATCCAGGTCGCAAGCCGGGTCCTGGTTGAACAGGTTGATCGTCGGAGGCGATACCTGGTTCTTGATCGCCAGCACCGTGAACACCGACTCGATGCCGCCGGCGCCGCCCAGCAGGTGGCCGGTCATCGACTTGGTCGAGTTGACCACCAGCTTGTGCGCATGGTCGCCGAAGGTACGCTTGATGCCCTGCACTTCCGCCAGGTCGCCCAGGGGCGTCGAGGTGCCGTGTGCATTGACGTAATGCACCTGGTCCGGATTGATGCCGGCATTGCTCATGGCCGACACCATGCAACGGCTGGCGCCACTGCCGTCTTCCATCGGCGCGGTGATGTGGTTGGCATCGGCGCTCATGCCGAAGCCCAGCAGCTCGGCATAGATCTTCGCGCCGCGCGCCTTGGCGTGCTCGTACTCTTCGAGCACCATGACACCGGCGCCCTCGCCCAGCACGAAGCCGTCGCGGTCGCGGTCCCAGGGACGCGAGGCCGTGGCCGGGTCGTCGTTGCGCGACGACAGTGCGCGTGCCGAGGCAAAACCACCCAGGCCCAGCGGCGAGATGGTCGATTCGGCGCCGCCTGCGATCATCACGTCGGCATCGCCGTATTCGATCAGGCGGCCAGCCGCGCCAATGCAGTGCAGGCCCGTGGTACAGGCCGTGACGATGGCGAGGTTCGGACCGCGCAGGCCGTATTTAATGGAAAGATCGCCCGAGATCATGTTGATGATCGATGCCGGTACGAAGAAGGGCGAAATGCGGCGCGGGCCGCGCTTGTCGTACTCGTCCTTCTGCTCTTCGATCCGCGGCAAGCCGCCGATGCCGGAGCCGACAATCACGCCGATACGGTCGGCATTTTCTTCAGTAACTTCGAGTCCCGAATCCTGCAGCGCCTCGATGCCCGCTGCCATCCCGAAATGGATAAACGTATCCATGTTCCGGGCTTCCTTGGCGGGGAGGTAATCCTCGATATTGAAGCCTTTGACTTCGCCCGCAAAACGGGTCGAAAACGGCGTCGCATCGAACTTGGTGATGTTGGCAATGCCTGACTTGCCAGCCAGCGCTGCATCCCACGCCTCGGCAATCGTGTTGCCGATTGGTGAAATGCAGCCCAGGCCGGTAATGACAACGCGGCGGTTGCGTGAACGGCTCAAGCGAATCTCCCGGAAACTATAACAGCTTAAGCCTTGACGTGTGCGGTCGCGTAGTCGATCGCTTGCTTGACGGTGGTGATCTTCTCAGCCTGCTCGTCAGGGATTTCCATTTCGAACTCGTCTTCCAGGGCCATCACCAGCTCAACGGTGTCCAGGGAATCTGCGCCGAGGTCGTCGACAAACGAGGACTCGATTTTGATGTCGGCTTCTGCAACACCCAGTTGCTCAGCGACGATTTTTTTAACGCGTTGTTCGATATCCGACATGTTATAGCTCCATTAGGTATGTGTTGCGGAAAGTGCGCGCATTTTATCAGGTTTGCGCACTGAAAAACTATTTTCGGCGTCTGACGCTAATTCGGCCGAAACTCCTGCTAAAAGATGAGAACCTGCCGCCAATTAAAATGAGGCATGCTCAAGCGTGCGCACCATTTTTCCTGTTCGGCAATGCTCATCCTTAATTCATGTACATGCCGCCATTCACGTGCAGCGTGGTTCCGGTGACGTAGGCGGCGGTCGGGCCGGCCAGGAAAGCCACGGCATGGGCGATGTCTTCGGGCTGGCCGAGGCGGCCCAGCGGAATTTGGGTCAGCAGCGCTTCGTGCTGGCCTTCGCCCAGTCCCTTGGTCATGTCGGTGTCGATGAAGCCCGGCGCCACGCAATTGACGGTAATGTTGCGGCTGCCGATTTCACGCGCCAGGGCGCGCGTCATGCCGGCCACGCCGGCCTTGGCGGCGGCGTAATTCATCTGGCCCGGGTTGCCCGAGGAGCCCACCACCGAGGTGATATTGATGATGCGGCCATGCTTGGCCTTCATCATGCCGCGCAGGACGGCGCGCGACAGGCGGCCGACGGCCGTCAGGTTGGTCGCAATCACGCTGTCCCACTCTTCATCCTTCATGCGCATGGCCAGGTTGTCCTGGGTGATGCCGGCATTGTTGACCAGGATGGCAAGCGGGCCGACGGTCTTTTGTACCTCGTCGACGACGGCCGTGCAGCGCGCCGCGTCGGTGACGTCGAGCACGACGCCCTTGCCGCCGAATTCGGCGAGATAAGCGCTGATCGCTTCGGCGCCGGCGTCGCTGGTGGCGGTGCCGACGACGGTGGCGCCCTGGCGTGCCAGTTCGAGTGCAATGGCTTTGCCGATACCACGCGAGGCGCCGGTGACGAGGGCGACTTGTTTATCCAGATTCATGTGATTCCTGTTCTTTTCTATTACGAAGCGTTGATACTTGCCAGCACCCGCTCGAGCGAAGCCTGGTCGAGCAGCGCTTCCCCGGCCAGCACCGGATCGATGCGCTTGGCCATGCCGATCAGGGTCTTGCTTGGCGCGCATTCGATCACCTGGGTGACGCCCGCGGCGGCCATCTTCTGCATCGTCTCGACCCAGCGCACGGCGCCGGCCGCCTGGCGCACCAGGGCGTCCTTGATCGCTTCCGGATCCTTCACGATCGCCACGTCGACATTGTTGATCAAATCGATGCGGGGTGCGTGGAATCTCAAGCCGGCCATGTAATCGCGCAGGCGGTCCGAGGCGGGCTTGAGCAGCGACGAGTGGAACGGGGCGGAAACCGACAGCTTCATGGCGCGCTTGGCGCCCCTGGCCTTGGCGATTTCGCAGGCGCGGTCGATCGCGGCGGCATGGCCGGCGATCACGATCTGGGTCGGCTCGTTGAAGTTGACCGCTTCGACCACCTCGCCCTGGGCAGCTTCGAGGCAGACAGCGCGCACCTCGTCCGCGGATAAACCGAGCACGACGGCCATGCCGCCCTGCCCGACCGGCACCGCTTCCTGCATCGACTGCGCGCGAAAGCGCACCAGCGGCACCGCATCCTTGAAATCGATGACGCCGGCGGCGACCAGCGCCGAATATTCGCCCAGGCTGTGGCCGGCGACGACCGATGGCACCGCTCCGCCGGCGGCGATCCAGGCGCGGTACACGGCCACGGCCGCGGTCAGCATCACCGGCTGGGTGTTGGTGGTGAGGTCGAGTTCTTCCTTCGGGCCCTCGGCGATCAGGCGGCCCAGGTCCATGCCGAGCGCGTCGGACGCCTCGGCGACCGTTTGCGCGACCACCGGGTTGCCGGCGAAGCCGTTCAGCATGCCGACCGCTTGCGCGCCCTGGCCGGTGAACAGGAATGCGAATGTGCTCATCTTGTTATTTTTCCTTTAGTACGTGATTACATGCGTGCCAACACCGCGCCCCAGGTGAAACCACCGCCGACGCCTTCCATCAAGACATTGTCGCCCGGCTTGACGCGACCATCGCGCACTGCAAGGTCGAGCGCCAGCGGAATCGACGCGGCCGAGGTATTGCCGTGCTCGTCCACCGTCACCACCATGCGATCGAGCGGCAGGCCGAGTTTCTTGGCGGTGCTCTTCATGATGCGGATATTGGCCTGGTGCGGGATCAGCCAGTCCACATCCGACGCCTTCATCTGCGCCGCGTCCAGCACTTCGGTCGCCACTTCCTCGAGCACCGTGACCGCCAGCTTGAAGACGGCCTGGCCGTCCATGTGCAGGAAGCCGCCGCTGGCCGGGCTGCCGGCGGGATTCGGGGGAATCGAGAGGATGTCGGAATGGGTACCGTCGGCATGCAGCTTGGCCGCCAGGATGCCCGGCTCGTTCGAGGCCGCCATCACCACGGCGCCGGCGCCGTCGCCGAACAGCACGCAGGTGGTGCGGTCGTCGAAATTCAGGATGCGCGAAAACACTTCGGAGCCGATCACCAGCACCGTGCGGTGCATGCCGGCCTTGATGAAGGCGTCGGCGGTGGCCATCGCGTACACGAAGCCGCTGCAGACGGCCTGCACGTCGAAGGCTGCGCTGTGGTTGGTCATGCCGAGTTTGCGCTGGACGATGCAGGCGGTGCTCGGGAAACTGCCCTGGAAGTCAGGGGTCGAGCTGGCCACGATCACCATGTCGACGTCCTGCGCCGTCTTGCCGGCCATTTCCAGCGCGCGCCCTGCGGCCAGGACGGCGAGGTCCGACGAGTTCTGGTCGGCGGCGGCGTAGTAGCGTGCAGAGATACCGCTACGCGAACTGATCCATTCGTCCGAGGTTTCGATGCCGCGTTCGGCCAGCTCCACAGCCAGCTGGTCGTTGCTGACCCTGCGTGCCGGCAGATAACTGCCGGTGCCGATGATTTTGCTGTAGACAGTCATTGCATCTCCACCCATCCGTCGTCGTGTTTCGGTGTTATTCCGTTATGGATCAACCCTGGCGCTGGGCGCCGGGCGTGTCTGGCATCAAATCGGCGATCATCGTCGACAGTTGCTCTTGTACATTATTTTTCGCCGCATCGAAAGCGCGTTTCAGCGCCCATTCGAAGGCATAGGCATTCGCGCCGCCATGGCTTTTGAAGACCAGGCCCTTCAGGCCCAGTAAACCAGCGCCGTTGTAGCGCTCCGGGTTCAGCTTTTTCAGCGCGCCGCGGGCGATCAGCGCGCCCAGCATCGACAGTGCGCTTTGCTTGAACACCGTTTTCATGAAACGCGACAGGCCTTCGATGGCTTTCAGGGTAACGTTCCCCACGAAACCGTCGCAGACGACGACATTCGTCGTGCCCTTGAAGATGTCGTTGCCCTCGACGTTGCCGTAAAAGTTCAGCACGCCGCGCGCATGATCGGCGCGCAGCAGGGCCGCGGTATTCTTGACGACCTCATTGCCCTTGATCTCTTCGGTGCCGACGTTCAGGAGGCCGATGGTCGGCCTGGCAACGCCTTCCATCGCCGAGAACAGGACCGAGCCCATGATCGCGAACTGGTGCAGGTGGTGCGGCTCGCAATCGACGTTGGCGCCGAGGTCGAGCATGTAGGTCGGGCCATTCTTCTGGTTCGGCAGGATCGAGCAGATCGCCGGGCGGTCGACGCCGGCCATCGTCTTCAGGACGTAGCGCGACACCGCCATCAGCGCGCCGGTATTGCCGGCCGAGACGCAGGCATGGGCGCTGCCGTCCTTGACCAGCTCGACGGCGACGCGCATCGAGGAATCCTTCTTGCGGCGCAGCGCGACTTCGACCGGATCGTCCATCGCCACCACTTCGGAAGCGTGACGGACCGAGAGGCGCGGATTGGCGCCGGCATGGTGTTTTTTCAGTTCCGCACGCAGCACGTCTTCGAGGCCAACCAGGATCAGTTCGGCCTCGGGCTGCTGTTTCAGGAACGATAACGCTGCGGGAATCGTGACGGAAGGACCGTGGTCTCCGCCCATGCAGTCGATGGATATTTTAATTGTCATCTGTGGGGTAAAACCGCGAATCGCACGTGGCGAGCGGCTGGGTGCATGCGCGCCGGGACGCGATGACGGCGCCTGACAAGCGCTGAGGCAGCCGTGAGGGCGCACAAGGTGCACCGGGTACAAAGAAAAAGCGGCGCCACGCACTCAACATACGTTGCACCGCTTTCATGGTACGAAAAACAAGACGGCGATTACTCGTCGTTCTTGGTCTTCAGGACTTTGCGACCACGGTAAAAGCCGTTCGGGCTGATGTGGTGACGCAGGTGGGTTTCACCGGTGGTCGGCTCGACTGCCAGGTTGGGGGCAACCAGGAAATCGTGCGAACGGTGCATACCGCGCTTCGAAGGGGATTTCTTGTTCTGCTGAACTGCCATGATGACTCCTAATACTAAAGTTCGAAAATTCTAACACAATCGATTTGCAAAAACATGCACATCGAGTATCCAACCGGCAATCTCACGATTACCGGCATGTTTAAAACGCTGCCCTGACATACTCGACTGTGCACGCGTTGACTACAACTGCTAACTACTTGCTGCCAATTGGCTTATTCGGATTTCAGGGTCTTCAAGCCGGCGAAGGGCGAGACCTTTTCAGACTTCAGGGTGTCAAGCACACTGGTGTCGGGACAAATCTGGTGTTTCGGCGCCTGCGGCAAGGCCAGCAGGGCTTCATCTTCGAGCAGCTCGCGGATATCGGCAGCATGGCTGCCGACGATCACGTCGACGCTGTCGTCGTCGAGGATTTCCTCGAAGCTGTCGGCTTCCGCATCGTCGCGCCCCAAAACCAGCTGGGTCGACGAATCGATATGGTAGTCGAACGGGGCCAGGCAACGCTGGCATACCAACTGGACCGGACCGGCCACGGACAGGACCATGGTCGGATAGCCTTGCGGGGTACTGCCGCCCTGGATCGACCAGGAGATCTCGCCGGTATTATTGGCGCAATCGGCTGCCAGGCGGGACATTTCCGTGACCGGGGTCACTCCTTCGCGATAGCCTTTGGTACGGCAGAACTCAAAGGCGTCGATGACAAAAGCGCTCATTGCAGAAAACGTCCCCGGAAAACCTGCGATAATAACAGGCTTATCCCCGCCTAGTCAAAGGCTTGGCGCGTTTTTTTGGCCCGCAGCGGCACAGCCGTTGCAGGCCTGCAAAGCATCGATCCGAGACGGTCCGACATGATACCAAGTTCTACCCAGCCGCGCCTGATCCTTGCATCGAGCTCGGCCTATCGCCGCGAACTGCTGCAACGCCTGCAGCTTCCCTTCGAGGCGATCGCGCCGCAGATCGACGAAACCCCGGCGCCGGGCGAAGCTCCCGAGGCGACCGCGCTGCGCCTGGCGCAGGCCAAGGCCGGCGCGATCGCCCGCCTGCATCCGGGCGCGCTCGTCATCGGCTCCGACCAGGTCGCCACGCTCGACGGCGAACAGATCGGCAAACCCGGCGACCACGCGCGCGCCCTGCGGCAGTTGCAAACCATGCGCGGGCGCGAAGTCGTGTTCCACACGGCGCTGTGCCTGTGGGATGGACGCGTCACGGATCCCGTCGAGGCGGCCAGGCTGGCCCAGCGCGAAAACGTGCAGGTCTTCGTGCGCTTTCGCGACCTGCCGGATGCCGAGCTCGACGCCTACCTGCGCATCGAGCAGCCCTATGACTGCGCCGGCAGCGCCAAGAACGAAGGGCTCGGCATCGCCCTGCTCGAGCGCATCGAATCGAGCGACCCGACCGCCCTCACCGGCCTGCCCCTGATCGCCCTGAGCGGCATGCTGCGCCGCGCCGGGGTCGCTTTCTTCGGCATCCGCAACTCTTAACCAAGCTTCACTAACGAACCAATGCCCGGCACCCTCTACCTGATCCCGAATACCCTTGGCCCCACCGACGCCGTTCCCGGCGCCCTGTCCCACGTCCTGCCCGGCCAGGTGCAGGCAATTGCCTCGCAACTCGGCTATTTCGTCGCTGAAAACGCGAAAACCGCGCGCGCCTTTTTAAAACTCGTCGCCATCGACCATCCGCTGGCCACGGCGCTGCAGGAAATCCGGATCGCGGAACTGAACGTCAACACACCCGCCTCGATGCTGGAGCAATTGCTCCAGCCGCTGCTGCAAGGCGAAGACGCCGGGCTGGTCTCCGAGGCCGGCGTGCCGGCCGTGGCCGATCCCGGCGCCGACCTGGTGCGCCTGGCGCACGCCAACGGGATCACGGTGCGCCCGCTGGTCGGGCCGTCCTCGTTGCTGCTGGCGGTCATGGCAAGCGGCCTGAACGGCCAAAGTTTTGCCTTCAATGGCTATTTGCCGACCGACGCCGCCGCCCGCAGCAAGCGCATCCGCGAACTGGAAACCCGCTCGCGGAGCGAAAAACAGACGCAGTTGCTGATCGAGACGCCCTACCGCAACGGCCAGATGCTCGAGGCCCTGGTCAGCAGCTGCCAGCCGGGCACGCTCGTGTGCGTGGCCACCGACCTCTCGCTGCCGAGCGAATCGATCCGCACGCTGACGGCGGCAAAGTGGAAGGCGCAACTGGCGGCGGGCAAGGCGCCGGACTTTCACAAGAAGCCGACGGTGTTCCTGTTTTTGGCGTAGGGGTGGTCGAGGCCAGTGGCCTCGATGACCCCTACGCTTCGCTCACCAGCTCGCGGACCCAATCAAACGCCGCCAGCTCGATCTCGCGCACCTGTTTCGAGCTCAGCTGCAGCTTGCGCAGGGCGGCCGTGAACTGGCGGTCGGTATCGGCTTTTTCCAGGCGCTCGACGAGGTCGAGCATGGTGCCGAGGTCGCCGGCGCGTTCCAGCAGCGCGGCGCGCACGTCGGCGGCCAGCTCGACATTGTCAAGCACCTCGGCCATCGGCATCGAAAACAGCGCGTCGGCCAGGGACATGATGCCCACCGTGAAGGCGCGTTCGGCGCCGACAATGTCGCCCGGGCGCACCTGCAGCGACATCAGCTCGAGCAGCTTGCCGCGCGTGGTGGCCAGCTGCAGCAGCGGCGAGGCCAGTTCGTCCGGATTGCCCGAGGTGGTATACATCAGGATCTCGAGCCAGCGGCGCAACTGCTTGCGGCCGAGCTTGCTTAATGCTTCCGCGACCGATTCGATCCGGTCTTCCGGACCCGCGGCGCGGCTGTTGACCAGGCGTAGCAGGTTCAGGCTGATCAGCGCATCGCGCTTGACGGCCGTTTCGATCACGCTGTTGTCGGCCGGGCTGTTGATCAGCTCGAGCAGGTGCAGGATCACCAGTTTCGAAGGCGCAATCTTGCGGCCGCTGAGGATATCGGGCCGGGCAAAATAATAACCCTGGAAAAAATCGAAGCCGAGCTCCTGGCACAGGCGGAACTCGCTCTGCGTTTCGACCTTTTCAGCCAGCAGCTTCTTGCCGGCCGCGTGCATCGACGCCACCAGCGGGCCCAGGGCCTCGACGCTCACGCCTTGCAGGTCGATCTTGACGACATCGACGAGGTGGAGCAGCTGCTCGACCTCGCTGGTGTGCTCGACCACGTCGTCCAGCGCGAACTTGAAGCCGAGCCGTTTCAGCTCGGCCACGCGGGCCAGCAACGGCTGGGTCGGCTTGACGGTCTCGAGGATTTCGAGGATAACCTTATTCGGAGGCAGGAATCGGACAAAATCGCTCATCAGGACGACTTCATCGACGTTCACGAATGCCAATTTCTCCCCGACCACCTGCGACAACCCAAGCTGCGAGGCGTGGGAAATGACGGCGGCGGTTGCGGCGGCGCCGTCGGTCAGGCGCGCGTCATCGTGCTCGCCTGCAGCGCGAAACAATAGCTCAAAGGCAACCAGATGCTGGTCGCGGCCGAGAATCGGCTGACGCGCGAGGAAAAATTCGTCGGACGGTATCGTGGCCGATACTGCCCTTACTTCGGCATGCATGGAAGCTCCTGAAAACAATTGTCGCGCGGCAGGCGCGACAGCAGGCGCACGTACTCGCACACCTCGTCGACTATACACCAAAATAGTCAATCTTTACATTTTTACATCGAAATCGGGCGGGCGGCCGGCGTGCGCTGTTGCGCGCACGCGCCGTGTCGGATGCACTATACGGAGCTGACTAGCGGCAGAGCCGGCGCTTGACAGGCTTCGGCTCAGCGTGGCTTGCGCGAGCGCGCCGGAGCGGCGCCGCCGCCAGCGGGCCGCGGGGTCGCCGGCCGGCCAGCCGCGCCGCTCGCCTGCGGCCGTGCGGCGGGTGCGCGTGGAGCCGCCCCGTCCGCCACCGGGCGTGAAAAGCGCTTGGCACGCGAGGCCGCTTCCACCTTGGAGGCGGTGCTGGCGTCGGCACGTGTGTTGGGCGTGGCAAGCTTGGCGCTCGGTGCGCCGATCGGGCGGCGCGCGTCGGCCGCGGCCGCGGCTTCCTCGGCCATCCGCTGCACCGAAGGCTGGCCTGGCAAGCGCAGGCTGCCCGTGCCCGACAAAGGGCTGGCGCGGCGTGCATTGCCGACCGGCTGGCGCGCCGCGCCGCCGGCGCCGACCCGGCCCGATGCCGCACCCGTGACCTGGGTGCCGCGCTCGATCACGAAGGTAGCGCCCGCATCCTTGCCCAGCACCTTGACCAGGTAAGGCAGGGTCTCGCGCAGCAGCGGCTCGAGCGTGTACGGCGGATTCAGGATGAACATGCCGCTGCTGTGCAGGCCGAAACCATCCGGTCCCGGGGTCGACACCGTCAGCGTCACGTTCAGCCATTCCTTGGCCGGCAGGCGCTTGAGGCGGTCGGCGAACTGGCGCGATTCCATGCGCTGCAGCAGCGGGTACCAGACGGCATAGATGCCGGCCGGGAAGCGCCCGAGCGCATCCTCGATCGCATCCTTCACCTTGCGGTAATCGTCCTTCATTTCATAGGGCGGGTCGATCAGCACCAGCGCGCGGCGCGATGGCGGCGGCAGCAGGGCTTTCATGCTGTGGAAGCCGTCGCCGCGCTCGATCATCACGCGCCGGCCGCGCGCTCGCTCGCCCTGCTCCGCCTTGTGCGCTTCGACCTTGCGGAAGTTTTCCGCCAAAATCTTGCTGTCGGCGGGATGCAGTTCGAACAGGCGCAGGCGGTCGTCGGGCCGCGTCATCTGGTCGGCCACATAGGGGGAGCCCGGGTAGTAGCGCATCTTGCCGCTCGGGTTCATGCCCTTGACCAGGTTGAGGTAGTCGGCCAGCGCCGGCGGGATATCGGTGCGCGACCAGAGCGGACCGATACCGGTATCGAACTCGGCCTTCTTGGTCGCGAACGAACTGTCGAGCGCATACACGCCGGCGCCCGAATGGGTGTCGATATAGGTGTAGGCCGTGTCCTTCTGGTTCATGTACAGGTGAAGCTGCACCTGGACGAAGTGCTTGAGGACGTCGGCGTGATTACCCGCGTGAAAGGCGTGGCGGTAGCTCAACATAGGGGAAATTCCAAAAAAATAGGGTAGATGCAGATGCCGCCGAGCGGGCGGCGCAATTGTCGCCATTATCCACTACAACCGCACGCAGCCAAAATAATCGCGCGTAAATGTAAAAAGCCGCAGGGCGTGTGCCGCTGCGGCTGGGGTGCAACCCGGCTGGACGCCGGGCCGCTATGGAGTGACGTGCCAGCGCTCTTTAAGCGACTTTCTTCTCGTCGAAGAACTGCTCGTCCTCGGTCGATCCATGCAGCGCCGTGGTCGAGCTCTGGTTCTGCTGGATGGCCTGGGTCACGGCGTCGAAATAACCGGTGCCGACTTCGCGCTGGTGTTTCACCGCCGTGAAGCCCTTCTCGGCAGCGGTGAATTCCGCTTCCTGCAGCTCCACGAAAGCCGACATGCCGCGGCGCGCATAACCGTGGGCCAGGTTGAACATGCCGTAGTTCAGCGAGTGGAAGCCGGCCAGCGTGATGAACTGGAACTTGTAGCCCATCGCGCCGAGTTCTTTCTGGAACTTGGCGATGGTCGCATCGTCCAGGTTCTTCTTCCAGTTGAACGAAGGCGAGCAGTTATAGGCCAGCATCTTGCCCGGGAACTTGGCGTGCACGGCATCGGCGAACTGCTTGGCGAAGGCCAGGTCCGGCTTGCCGGTCTCGCACCAGACCAGGTCGGCGAACGGGGCATAGGCCAGCGCGCGCGAAATCGCCTGGTCGATACCCGGACGCACCTTGTAGAAACCTTCCACGGTGCGTTCGCCGGTGCAGAATGGCTGGTCGATCGGGTCGACGTCGGACGTGAGCAGGTCGGCCGCCTCGGCATCGGTACGGGCAATGACCAGGGTCGAAGTGCCCATCACGTCGGCCGCCAGGCGCGCGGCGGTGAGCTTTTCGACCGCTTCGCGCGAGGGCACCAGCACTTTGCCGCCCATGTGGCCGCATTTCTTGACCGAGGCCAGCTGGTCTTCGAAGTGCACGCCGGCGGCGCCCGCTTCGATCATCGACTTCATCAGCTCGAAGGCGTTGAGCACGCCGCCAAAACCGGCTTCGGCATCGGCCACGATCGGTGCGAAGTAATCAATGTCGTCCTTGCCTTCCGACCATTGAATCTGGTCGGCGCGCTGGAAGGTATTGTTAATGCGGCGCACCACCAGCGGCACCGAGTTGGCCGGATACAGCGACTGGTCCGGGTACATCTCGCCGGCCACGTTGGCGTCGCCCGCGACTTGCCAGCCCGACAGGTAAATGGCCTTCAGGCCGGCCTTCACCTGCTGCATCGCCTGGTTGCCGGTCAGGGCGCCCAGGGCGTTGACGAAGGGCTCGTTGTTGACAAGATCCCACAGCTTTTCGGCGCCGCGCTTGGCCAGGGTGTGCTCGATCTGGAGCGAGCCGCGCAGGCGCACCACATCCTCGGCCGTGTAGTTGCGCACGACACCCTTCCAGCGTGGATTGGTTTCCCAGTCGGTTTTCAGGGCTGCGATTTGCTGTTCACGAGTTGCCATTTGATTCTCCTGATAGTGAAAACTGCTTAATTGCGAAATGAAATCCCTGAGACAAATCATAGATCAGGTTGTGCAGAGCACAATAGGTCTTATATAAGACAGCTGATTATTTTTATTCTATTTAAAAACAATGACTTGGAATTTATATTTCACGATGCGGAAAGAAATTTCTCAGAATGAGAATCGCAGGACCTGCATTCGTGCTGCAGCTTGTCACCCAGTGGAAGCTATATTTCACATGGTGAAATGATGGTCCAGGGCATTACGGCGAATTTTCGTGCGGAAACGAGACGAAAGGTTTGCACAATCTTGCAATTCGAACTTTTTAGTTTCTTTTCTTTGTAATTTGTTGACCTACAGCATCTTTCCGTGCAGCATGTTTCTAGCTAGTACTTACAACAACAGAGCGCAGGAACACCAGCGCCTAATCAGAGGGAATGTATTTTGAAAACGACTTTTCGCAAGCTGATCCTGGCGCTTGCCGCCACTACCCTAGTGAGTTCGGCTCAGGCCGGCGTGTTGCGCTTCCAGGACGTGGTCTTCACGACGACCTGGAGCCAGAACGTCCTGACCCTGGAAATCGATGCGGCAAAACGCAGCGGTGACTGGGCCGGCGCCCGCACGCTCGGTGCCATCGGCGTCAAGGAAGTGGGCCGCTTCGACAGCGTTTCGCTCGTCGGCGCACCGGCAGGCGCCGCGGCATGGCAACTGGATTCAAGCGAACTCAACGCGAACGGTTGTGAGGGCGGCGGCAAGAATGCGGACGACAAAGTGCTGTGTATCTATGGTGCTCCGATCCGGCTGACCGACAACATGCTGTTCAGCTTTGCTTTCACCGGCGCCCCGGACCTGGACCAGCCTCACCTGAAAGTCAACTTCCTCGACAGCAGGGGCGACAAGATCGGTAGCCTGATGTCCCTGGATGTTCCCGCCGGTGTCGCCCCGCCACCGCCGGACGGGACAGTGCCGCCAACGTCCATCCCGGAACCGCAAACCTTCGCCCTGATGCTGGCCGGCCTGGCCTTGATCGCCTGGCGCAGGCGCCGCTGAAGCTGCTCAGGCCTTCTGCGGCAGCGGTGCGCGGCCGTTCGCGCCCGCGCCCACGGCGGTGGCGATCGCCAGCGTCTGGAACAGCGCCACGCCGATGAAGAGCGCAGCCGGTTGCCCGTCGTCCATCAGGGTGCCGAACAGGAAGGGGCCGAGGGCCATGCCGCTGTCCAGGCCCGAATAGACGATGCCGAACACCCGTCCGCTCGCGTTTGGCGGCGCGGCGGCGCGGATCAGCAAATCGCGCGAAGGCCCGGCCACTCCCATCGCCAGGCCCATCGCCCCCATCACGACCACCACCATCGGCCCCGGCACGCTGCTGCTTGAGAGCAGCAGCGCGAGCGCGGCCGCGACCACGAAGGCAATGGCGATCGTGCGTCCGTGGTTGTGGGTTTTGGTAGCCAGGAAGCCGCCGGCCACCATGCCCAGCGCCGAGGACAGCATGAAGCTGGTGTAGGCGCTGGCTGCCGTCGCCAGGGAAATGCCGTACAGCGCAATCAGGCTGGTCGACGAAAAGGCCTGGATGCCGCCCAGCGCCACCGAGGTCAGGAAAAAGAAACCGAAACACATCCACACTTGCGGCAGGCGCAGGAAAGCGAAGGAACCACCGGCCGCCTGCGGGCCTTGCGGCTGCGGCGTGGCGCGTGCCGCGAGGGCTTTGCTGTTGAGCAGCAGGATCGCCAGCATGCAAAACGGAATCGCGGCGCTTGAGAGCAGCGCGATGCGCCAGCTCGAGAGCGTAGCGATACCTGCCAGGAACAGCGGCGCGGCGGCCCAGCCGATATTGCCTGCGATACCGTGCACCGAAAAGGCATGGGGCAAGCGCTCCTTCGACACGTTGTGGTTCAGGAGCGTATAGCCCGCCGGGTGGAACACGGCATTGCCGCAGCCGGCCAGGAGCGAGCCCAGCATCAAGACCGCGTAGTTGGGCGCGCTCGCCAGCAGCAGCGCCGCGATCCCCAGCAGGGCATGCCCGGCAAACAGCACCCGGCGCGCGCCGACGCGGTCGACGACGAAGCCCGACAAGGCCTGGCCGACGCTCGAGACCACGAAAAACACGGTCATCAAGAGGCCCAGCTCGGCATACGACAAGGCGAACGCCGTCTTCAGCCAGGGAAACAAGCCCGCCAGGATCAGGTGGAAAAAGTGCGACACCCCGTGCGAAACACCGACCAGGCCGATCACACGCGCATCCTGGCGCAGGCTTGTTGTACTCATGGGGTTGCCGACCAATTAAAAAGACGAAGACAGCCAGTGTAGTCAAAAGCCGGCGCGCCTGCAGGCGAGGCGCCGGCCGAGCAGGGCTTACTTCGCCAGCCAGACAAGCGTGGTGGTCAGGTAAGCATTATTGCCATTGCCGAGCAGCAGCAGGCGATTGCCAAGTTGCAGCGTGGCGATCACATCGCCGGTCGGCTCTCGCAGCCTCGCCAGGAGCACCGGTTCGCTCGCCGCCAGCGGGCCGCCGCCACTATTCGAACGCAAGACGGTGTTGAAGCCGTCGGCGGAGTCGCCCGGCCAATAGGGCGCAAACTGCCTGGCAACCACGTTCAGTTCGCCAGTACCCCCGGAGCCGAACGCACCGCCGTTGAGGGAGTCAAGCCAGGGCGCCTTGAACGCCTCCCCCGCCAATCCAGTGCCATTGGCCAGCAGCAGCCGGCCGTTGGCGTCGACGCGAGCGGCCGACAGGGGCGAAAGATTGTTCTTCCAGCAGGTGATAGCCAGTCCAGGCTGCAAACTGATCATGTTGGCCACCAGACACGCTTCTTCGGGAAGGTCGAGCGTGCTGCGCGACAGCACCATGCTGCCGGTGTCGATCGTGGCCAGTCGGCGGCGGATCGCCGGCAGGTTGCCCTCGTACCACGACAGGCCAAGCTGCTTGCCATCGATGGCCATGCTGAGGTTGTGGATGTCGGCGGCGACCGGCTCCATGACGACCAGCGGAGCACCGCGCGCCTGTCCATCGTCGCCGAAGCGGGCAGCGAGGGTCGAGCGCAAGTAGCGTCCGTCCGGCTCCTGGGTGGAGCGCAGCCAGGCGAGCCAGAAGCCGGCGCCGTCAGCCACTACCCGGTAGCCGATACGGTCGTAGTCGAGGGTCATGGCGGAATCGGTCAGCAGGGTGACAGGCGGGCGCAGGATGCGCTGGCCGGTGGCGTCGAGCGCCAGCATGCCCACAGCGCTGTTGCCCAGCTGCGCAAACAAGCGCAGTTCGTTGCCGCTACGCACCAGGCGCGGCTGGACCACCCAGGGGGCGCCCGGGAACAGCTCGCCCATCGCGTAGCTGCGGGCGGCCACCATCACCCCGCGTGCGTCGATCTGGGCCAGCACGATGCCGAGCGAGCTTGGCCGCTCTGGCAGGTAGCCGGCCACGACCGCGTGGGTATCGAAGCCGACGGCGTCGATCGGAAACTGCAATGCGCTGCCGGCCAGCGCCGAGGATGGCGGCGCCGCGGCCACTTGCGTCGGCAGGTATCCCAGGCCTTCGGTCAGCCCGTCCCAGTTTTCCAGCACTTCCGTGACCACTCTGTTGGGCAGGCCGTCGGTGTCGTTCGGCTCTTCGAGCCGCCGCTTGACGACGCCGATTCCCGGCGCATACCAGGTGCTCTGAACGACCTCATACACGGGCAAGGCAATCCGGGTCGTGCTGGGCGTCAGGCGAACGCGCAGCGTCGCGTCCACGCGAACGGCCTCGACGCCGCGGCGGTTGGGCAGGTCGACACTCTCCCTGCCCATGACCCGCGAATACATCGCGAGTGTGGCCGTTTCGTTCAGGCGGTCGCCGTCGAGGTCACTGCCGATATCGACATTCTTGCGCTCGAAGCTTCCGTACAGGTCGTTGACCCGGACCGGACTGCGCAACTCGGCGACCGTTTCGGCGATTCGCGGGCCGTTTTCCGACAATTCCGCGATCAGGCTGGCCGTGTACGCACCTCGGTCGAAGCGCAGGCCCTCAGTCTGGTCGACGCCGTCGTTGAACACGTTGGTGCCATGCTAAACATATCCCAGGTCATCCGAACCGGCCAGGCTGACCTTGTTGGAATAAATCAGGTTGTCGGCCGGTGAACTGCCACCGGTCTGGTCCAGTCCGCGATAAGACCACACCGCACCGGCGCGCAAGACGCGCAGCGGCGCCGCGTCAGCATGGAGGACCGCCCCAAGCGGGCCGGCTTCAGGAATGAGCGAGCTTTCACCCGGGGCCGGCGGCGGATTGATCACGACGATCGGCGGCGGAACAACGGGAACCTGATCCACCGGACCGCCACCGCCGCCGCACGCGACCAATAATGACAGGCAGGCCCAGGCGAGCACTGCCAGACTACGATGTCGATGCATGGAGAGATCCGGGTGGTGGAGTAATTTCAGAATTGCAACATCTTACTCGAACCGAACCGATAGAATCTCTCCCTTTGTCACGCTTACACCGACAGCGGCATCTTCGTGATCAGCTTGTCCAGGGTGACCGGATAGCTGCGCACACGTACCCCGGTGGCGTTGTAGACGGCGTTGGCGATCGCCGCCGCCACGCCGCAGATGCCCAGCTCGGCGATACCCTTGGCCTTCATCGGCGACGACATCGGATCGGTCTCGTCGATGAAAATGACTTCCTGGTGCGGGATGTCGGCATGCACCGGCACCTCGTAGCCGGCCAGGTCGTGGTTGACGAAGAAGCCGAGGCGCTTGTCGACCGCCAGTTCCTCCATCAGCGCCGCGCCCACGCCCATCGTCATCGCGCCGATCACCTGGCTGCGCGCCGTTTTCGGGTTCAGGATGCGCCCGGCCGCGCAGACGGCCAGCATGCGCCGCACCCGCACTTCGCAGGTGACGGCGTCGACGCCCACTTCGACGAAATGCGCGCCGAAGGTCGACTGCTGGAAGCGCTCGCTGATGTCGCCGTATTCGATCATGTCTTCCGCGACCAGTTCGCGCTCGCCCACGGCCTGGGCCAGGGGCATGCTCTTGTCGCCGGCGCGCACCAGGCCGTCGGCGAAGATGGCGCGTTCCGGGTCGAAGCCGGCGCCCTTGGCAACCGCCTCGCGCAGCTTCATGCAGGCGGCATAGACGCCGGCCGTCGAATTATTCCCGCCCCACTGCCCGCCCGAACCGCAGGACGCCGGGAAGCTGGAATCGCCCAGGCGCACCTTCACGCGCTCCATCGGCACGCCCATCATCTCGCTGGCCGTTTGCGCGATGATGGTGTAGCTGCCGGTGCCGATGTCGGTCATGTCGGTTTCCACGGTCAGGAAACCGCGCCGGTCGAGGCGCACGCGCGCCGCGGATTTGGTCAGCATGTTGTCGCGGATGGCCGCGGCCATGCCGACGCCGACCAGCCAGCGCCCGTCGCGCACCTGTCCCGGCTTGGCCGAGCGCTTGTTCCAGCCAAAACGCTCTGCGCCCGTCTGCAGGCATTTGATGAACTGGCGCTGCGAGAACGGCGGATGCGGGTTGTGCTTCTTTTTTTCTTCGGGCTTCTTCGATTGCGGGTCGTTTGACGGCGGCTTTTCCGGGTTGTCCGGCACTACCTGGGTATCGTTCAGGATGCGGAACTGCACCGGGTCGATGCCGAGCTTTTCCGCCATCTCGTCCATCGCGATTTCCAGCGCCGCCATGCCGGGCGCTTCGCCGGGGGCGCGCATCGCGTTCGCTTCCGGCAGGTCCATGCTGGCCACGCGGTTCGAGGTCATGCGGTGCTCGCCCGCATACAGGGTGCGGGTCTGGGTCGAGCCGTTTTCCGGGCTGCCTTCGGGCAGGTTGCCGGACGCCGTATCGTGGGCGATGGCCGTGATCTTGCCCTCGCGCGTGGCGCCGATGCGGATGCGCTGGATGGTGGCCGAGCGATGGGTGGTGTTGTTCGGGATCAGCGCGCGCTGCATCGTCACCCGCACCGGGCGTCGCGCCGCTTTCGCGCCGAGGGCGGCCAGAACGGCGTCGGCGCGCACGAACAGCTTGGAACCGAAGCCGCCGCCGATGTACGGCGACATGAGGTGCACCTTGTCTTTCGGGATGCCCAGGGTCTTGGCCACGTCGCCCTTGCCCCAGGCGATCATCTGGTTCGAGGTCCACAGGGTCAGCCGGTCGCCGTCCCAGGCCGCGACGCTGGCGTGCGGCTCCATCATCGAATGCGACTCATGGGCAGTATGGTATTCGGCATCGAGCTTGACTGGCGCCGAGGCAAAGGCGCCCGTGAAGTTGCCGACCCTGGTTTCGGCCGAGCTGTCCTTTTTCGGCGCGGCGGCCTTGTTGCGCACCGCTTCCAGGTCATACACGCCCGCGTCGCGCTCGTAATTGATGCGTAGCAGGTGGGCGGCGGCGCGCGCCTGCTCGAAGGTTTCGGCAACGACCAGCGCCACCGCCTGGTGATAGTGCTCGATGCGCGGGCCGCCCAGCAGCAGGGCCGTGTTGAAATTGCCCTTGTGGAGCTTGCCGGCGTTCGCCGCGTTGACGATGGCGATCACGCCGGGCGCCGCTTTCGCCGCCGTCATGTCCATCGAGACGATGCGCCCTTTGGGGATGGCCGAACCGACGATATAGCCGTGGGCCTGGTTCGGCACCACGTCGTGGCGGTCCATGGCATAGGGCGCGGTGCCCGTGGTTTTCAGGGGACCGTCGATGCGGCTGATCGGCTGGCCCACGACCTTCAACTGGTCGATCGGATTGGTGCTTGCGGGATCGTTGAATTTCATGGCTTACCCTTTTTTTGCGTCGGCGATGATTGAAGCGATCGCGCGCGTCGCCAGCGGTACTTTATATGCGTTGTGCTCGGTCGTGCGTGCGCCTGCCAGCAAGGCGGCCGCATAGGCTTCGGCGCCGCGCGGCATGGACGCTTCGGCCGCTTCGACGCGCCAGGGCTTGTGGGCGACGCCGCCCAGCGCCATGCGCCCGCTGCCGTCGCGCTGCACGATGGCCGCCACCGACACCAGCGCAAAAGCATACGAGGCCCGGTCGCGCACCTTGCTGTAGACCTGCATGCCGCCAATCGGCGCCGGCAAGGTCACAGCCGTGATCAGCTCGCCCGGTTTCAGGTTGTGGTCGATCTGCGGCGTCTTGCCGGGCAGACGGTGGAAGTCGGCAATCGGGATCACGCGGGTGGCGCCGTCCGGACTCACGGTTTCCACCTGGGCGTCGAGCACGCGCATGGCGACGGCCATGTCGCTCGGGTGGGTGGCGATGCACAGCTCGCTCTGGCCGACAATCGCGTGCAGGCGCGAAAAGCCCTGCAGCGCGCCGCAGCCGCTGCCGGGTTTGCGCTTGTTGCAGGGCTGGTTGGTATCGTAGAAATACGGGCAGCGCGTGCGCTGCAGCAGGTTGCCGGCGGTGGTTGCCTGGTTGCGCAGCTGGCCCGAGGCGCCGGCCACCAGCGCGCGGGTCAGCACGCCGTAGTCGCGCCGCACGCGGGCGTCGGCGGCCAGGTCGCTGTTCCTCACCAGAGCGCCGATGCGCAGGCCGCCGTTCGATGTCGGCTCGATCCGGTCGAGGGCGAGGTCGTTGACGTCGATCAGGTGGGCCGGCGTTTCGATCTGCAGCTTCATCAGGTCCAGCAGGTTGGTGCCGCCGGCAATGAAGCGCGAATTAGGGATGCGCGCGGCCGTGGCCGCGGCTTGCGCCGGCGAAGTGGCGCGTTCGTAGGTGAATGATTTCATGCTTTCATCCCCCCGCGCGGCGCGGCCGATGGTGCACCCGAGGCGACGCCGGCAACTTCCGCGATCGCTTCCTGGATGTTCGAGTAGGCGCCGCAGCGGCACAGGTTGCCGCTCATGCGCTCGCGAAATTCGATCGGGCTGGCCTGCACAGGCGCGTTCAGGTCCGCCGTCACGTGACTCGGGGCACCGGCGCGCATTTCATCGAGCATGCCGACGGCCGAGCAGATCTGGCCCGGCGTGCAGAAGCCGCACTGGAAGCCGTCGTGCTTGATGAAGGCCGCCTGCAGCGGATGCAGGTTGGCGGCGTTGCCGAGGCCTTCGATGGTGGTGATCTCGTGGCCTTCCTGCATGACGGCCAGGGTCAGGCAGGAGGTGACCCGGCGTCCGTCGACGATCACGGTGCAGGCGCCGCACTGGCCCTGGTCGCAGCCCTTCTTGCTGCCGGTCAGGTGCAGGCGCTCGCGCAGCGCATCGAGCAAGGTGGTGCGCGGGTCGACCATCAACTGGTGTTCGGCGCCATTCACGCGCAGCCGGATGCTCATCGTTGCGGGAGCGCCAGGAGCTGCTACCTGTGCGACGGCGGCAGCCTCGGCGTTGGGCGCGAGCTGGGCGGCGGCGGCGACGCCGCCGACGGCCACGGCGGACGCTTTCAGCAGCTGGCGCCGGTTTGAATCGAAGTCGGGCATCGTCTTTCCTTCTCAAAAATGGGTCGTAGCGGCAGTGGAGCACTGACGAAACATGCAGAATTGATTGTATGACGTTCCGGATTTGCTTGTTTTTTTTAAAACACTCCAGTGCGCCCCAAAATGGTGCATCGATTTGACGAAAAAAAAAGGAGCGCATCGCTGCGCTCCTTTGCTTGTGCTTACAAGCGGCTTACTTCGCCAACTCCACCACCGGCTCGTCGCCGAAGGCCAGCTGCCCGCCGCGCACCCGCACGGCGATCCTGTCCTTCGGCCCGAAGCGGCCCGACAGGATCGCTTTCGACAGCGGATTTTCGATCTGCTGCTGGATCGCGCGCTTCAAAGGCCGCGCGCCATACACCGGATCGAAACCGGCATCGGCGATTTTCTGCAGCGCGTCCTCGTCGATGTCGAGCGTCATTTCCATCTTCGCCAGGCGCTCTTCCAGGCTGCGCAGCTGGATGCGGGCGATCGCGCCGATGTTCTTTTCGTCCAGCGCATGGAAGACCACGATGTCGTCGATGCGGTTGATGAACTCCGGACGGAAGTGTCCGCGCACCTCGGCCATGACCGCCATCTTGACCACCGCCGGCTCGTCGGTGTCCATCGACTGGATCTTGTGCGAACCGAGGTTCGAGGTCATCACGATCACCGTGTTCTTGAAGTCGACGGTGCGGCCCTGGCCATCGGTCATGCGGCCGTCGTCGAGTACCTGCAGCAGCACGTTGAACACGTCCGGGTGCGCCTTTTCGATTTCATCGAGCAGGATCACGCTGTAGGGTTTGCGGCGCACGGCTTCGGTCAGGTAACCGCCCTCCTCGTAGCCGACATAGCCCGGCGGCGCGCCGATCAGGCGGGCGACCGAATGCTTCTCCATGAATTCGCTCATGTCGATGCGGATCATCGACTCCTCGGTATCGAACAGGAAGGACGCGAGGGCCTTGCACAGTTCGGTCTTGCCGACGCCGGTCGGCCCCAGGAACATGAAGGAACCGTAGGGGCGGTTCGGATCCGACAGGCCGGCGCGCGAACGGCGGATCGCATCCGACACCGCCTCGATCGCTTCGTCCTGGCCGACCACGCGCTCGTGCAGCTTTTCCTCGATGTGCAGAAGCTTGTCGCGCTCGCCCTGCATCATGCGCGACACGGGAATGCCGGTCGCGCGCGACACCACTTCGGCGATTTCCTCGGCGCCGACCTGGGTGCGCAGCAGCTTGGGCTTGGCGCTGCCGTCGCTTTCCGCCCGCAAGGTCGCCTCCTCCGCCTGCTTGAGTTGCGCTTCGAGCTGGGGCAGCTGTCCGTACTGGAGCTCAGAGACCACCTGCCAGTTGCTCTGGCGCTTGGCTTCCTCCATCTGGAAGCGGATGCGCTCGATCTCTTCCTTGATATGGGTCGTGCCCTGCACCGCGGCCTTTTCCGCCTTCAGGATTTCCTCGAAATCGTTGTACTCGCGCTCGAGGCGCGCGATCTCCTCGCCGATCAGCTCCATGCGGCGCTGCGAAGCTTCGTCGGTCTCGCGGCGCACGGCTTCGCGCTCGATCTTCAGCTGGATCAGGCGGCGCTCGAGCTTGTCCATCACTTCCGGCTTGGAGTCGATCTCGATCTTGATTTTCGACGCCGCCTCGTCGATCAGGTCGATCGCCTTGTCCGGCAGGAAGCGGTCGCTGATATAACGGTGCGACAGTTCGGCCGCGGCGATGATCGCCGGGTCGGTGATCTCGACCTTGTGGTGCAGTTCGTATTTCTCCTGCAGGCCGCGCAGGATGGCGATCGTCGCCTCCACCGTCGGCTCGTCGACGATGATCTTCTGGAAGCGGCGCTCGAGCGCGGCGTCCTTTTCGACATACTTGCGGTATTCGTCGAGCGTGGTGGCGCCGACGCAGTGCAGCTCGCCGCGCGCCAGGGCGGGTTTCAGCATGTTCCCGGCATCCATCGCGCCTTCGGCCTTGCCGGCGCCGACCATGGTGTGGAGTTCGTCGATGAAGACGATGGTCTGGCCCTCGTCCTGGGCCAGCTCCTTGAGCACGCTTTTCAGGCGCTCCTCGAATTCGCCGCGGTACTTGGCGCCGGCCAGCAGCGCCGCCATGTCGAGCGAGAGCACGCGCTTGCCCTTCAGGGAATCGGGCACTTCGCCGTTCACGATGCGCTGGGCCAGGCCCTCGACGATGGCGGTCTTGCCGACGCCCGGCTCGCCGATCAACACCGGATTGTTCTTGGTGCGGCGCTGCAGCACCTGGATGGCGCGGCGGATTTCGTCGTCGCGGCCGATCACGGGGTCGAGTTTGCCCATGCGGGCGCGTTCGGTCAGGTCAAGCGTGTATTTTTTCAGCGATTCGCGCTGGCCCTCGGCATCCTGCGAACTGACGTTCTCGCCGCCGCGCACGGCGGAAATGGCCGATTCCAGCGATTTGCGCGCCAGCCCGTGCTCGCGCGCCAGGCGGCCGGCGTCGGATTTATCCTCCGTCAGCGCCAGCAGGATCATTTCGGAAGACAGGAACTGGTCGCCGCGCTTCTGCGATTCGCGGTCCGCGAGGTTGAGCAAGGCCACGAGCTCGCGCCCGACCCGGGTCTCGCCGCCAGTGCCAGAGACCTTCGGCAGGCGCTCGACAGCGTTCTTCAGCGCCGTGCCGAGCGCGCCGACATTCACGCCGGCACGCTGCAGCAGCGAGCGGGCGCCACCGTCGTCCTGGTTCAGCAGGGCGACCAGCAGGTGCACCGGTTCGATATATTGATTGTCGTTGCCGACCGCCAGGCTCTGGGCATCCGCCAGCGCTTCCTGCAGCTTGGTCGTCAATTTGTCTTGCCGCATTTTGTGCTCCCTAGAGGATTATCTTAACTAGGAAACAAATTGGGATGGCGCGCCGCATTTCAAGATGCGGCCGTGCCGCAGTCAGCATCGTCCTACAAAGGGCCGTCGCATTTTTGCGTCAGGAAACTTCGTGTTTTTCTAATGTTCCGCGTCAGGCGCCTGCGCTCGTTATACTGTTGCCCGACTTCCACCAGCTGCAACCCCGGACCGACAACATGCCTAACGACGACGACAACATCACCCAGGACGAACCCGTTTCTAAACGGCTGCGCGCCCTGGTCCGCTCGATGCCCCGCAGCGGCATCACGCTCAGCGAACTGATCCATCAGGTCGGCAACGACGGCCTGTTGATCCTGACCGCCCTGCTGACGCTGGTGTTCCTGATTCCCGTGTCGATTCCCGGCGTAAGCACGGTGTTCGGCGCCGCCATCCTGCTCATCGGGGTGAGCCGCCTGTCCGGACGCGACCTGTGGATCCCGTCGAAAATCAAGCACCGCACCATCGCCACCAGAAAGCTGCGCCCGCTGCTGCGCAAGGCCCTGCCCTGGCTGCAAAAGCTCGAGCGCGTGAGCCGCCCGAATCGCATCCACTGGCTGGTGGCCAACGGCCCGATCCAGCACCTGAACAACGCGTCACTGATCCTGGGCGCCGTGCTCTTGATGATGCCCTTCGGCCTGATCCCGTTCAGCAATACCTTCCCGGCCGTGGCGCTGCTGTTCTTCGCCATCGGCCTGCTGCAGCGCGATGGCGTCTGCGTGTTGCTGGGCCATATCAGCAACATCGTCACGATCATCTATTTCACCCTGCTGATCGGCGGCGGTGGATTGGCGGCGCGCGAAGTGTTCAATCGAATGACGAACTGAAGCGTGCCCGGCCCGTTTCAGCCGCGCAGGGCGCGCCAGGTCGCAAAACCGGCGATGCACAGCAGGAGCGACCCGGCCAGGTGCAGTATCGTGTGGGCCACCGCCCAGCCGTAGTCGCCGCGCTGCAGCAGCGTCATCGACTCGCCGGAAAAGCTGGAAAAGGTGGTCAGGCCGCCGAGGAAGCCGGTGACGAGCAACAGGCGCCACTCCGGCGACAGATGCGGGTGGCTCGAGAAAAAGCCGAGTGCGATCCCGATCAGGTAGCCGCCGACAAGGTTGGCCGCCAGGGTGCCGGCCTGCAGCTGGGCGTGCGCGCTGGCGAGCCACAGGCCGAGTCCCCAGCGCAGCCAGGCGCCGACGGCCGCGCCGCCGCCCACCGCCGCGACCGCAAGCCAGTTCAGGCTGCCGCCCACTTGGCTTTGGCGCTGTCGTCGGAGATGCGGGCGTCGACCCAGCGCGCCCCTTGCGGCGTTTGCTCCTTCTTCCAGAACGGCGCGTCCGTCTTCAGGTAGTCGATGATGAATTCGCAGGCGGCGAAGGCCTCGCCGCGGTGCGCCGCGCTGCAGGCCACCAGCACGATCTGCTCCATCGGCGCCATCGGGCCGACCCGGTGGATCACCAGCGCGTCGTACAGCGGCCACCGCGCCCTGGCCTGGTCGACGATGTCTTCCAGCGCCCGTTCGGTCATGCCGGGGTAATGTTCGAGTTCGAGCGTGGAGACGGCAGCGCCCTCGTTCATGTCGCGCACGGTGCCGACGAAACTGACCACGGCGCCGACGCGCGGATCGCCCTCGCGCAGGCGCGCCAGTTCCAGGCCGAGGTCGAAGTCCCCGGTTTGCACCCTGACGGCGCTCATTTGGCGCCCATCCGCATCACCAGCTGCTCCACGCGCAGCGCGGTGCGCTCGTCGGCCAGCGCCGGCAGCGCGCACACGGCATGCAGCCCGTCGTGGCGCTGGCCCGGCCCATGCGCGCCGTGTTGTTTGACCGCGCCGCTTTTCAGGGTCGACTGCAAGGCTTCGACCTGAAGTTTCAGGCGCTCGCGTGCGAATTCGGCGCCGCTGTCGACCCCGGCCGCGACTTCCTGGCGCAGCAACTCGTTCAGCAGGGTCGTGCGATTGTCTTCGAGCAGGCGCGCATAGGCTGTGCGGTCGCTGTCGACGGCATACAGGGCCGCTGCGAAGCGGGCCTCGAGCACGGGGTCGTACTCGGGTCCGGCAGGCAGCAAGGCGGCCCAGCGCTGGCGCCAGGCGCTGCTTGAGACTTCCTGCTCCAGCTCGGCGACGGCGGCTTCCAGCTCCTGGCAGGCGCGCAGCTTGTCGCGCAGGGCGCCGGCCAGTGCGGAGCCGGCCGCGCGGCGTGCGAGGTCGGCGTGGTGCTGCACCCGGGCGACGGCCTCGTGGTAGCGTTTTTCGACGCGTGCTTCGTGGGCGCGCGGCACCGGGCCGATGGCCTGCCATTCGGCGGCCGCCTCGCGCAGCAGCTTGCCGGCGCCGGCCGGGGTGACCTCGGGCGCGGCGGCTTCCAGACGCGCGCTGATCGCTTCCTTGACAGTTTCGTGGGCGCGCCGTTCGATGTCGGCCGCATGGACGCTGTCCTTGCGCCGGGCAAACAGCGCGTCGCATTCGGCGCGAAAGCGCGCCCACAGCGCCTGCTCGGCCTTGCGTTCGAGCGGCAGCGCGCGTGCATGCTCTTGCCAGCGTGCCTGGATTTCGCGCAGGCGGTCGATGGCGTGGCGGTCCTGCGGGTCGAGCGCGGCGACCTCGTCGATGAGTTGTTCGCGTCCGCTCATCTCGGCCTTGCGCTGCTCTTCGAGCGGCCCCTGCAGCGTGGTGAGGGCGGCCGCGAATTGCTGGTCGAGGCGTTTCTTGTCCTTGCGGTCGATGGCGCCCAAATGGCTCCAGGTCAGGCGCAGGCGCTGGACGGTGCCGGCCACGTGCTTCCAGTCGGCGTCCCCGGATTGCAGGCGCGCGATTTCGGCATTGGCTTCCAGCACCAGCGCTTCGCCGAGCGCGGCATTCGCATGGCGCTCGTCGGCCAGGTGCTTGAAATGGGCGGCCGCCGGGGCATAGGCCACCGTGCAGGCCTGGTCGAAACGTTCCCAAAGGCTTTTCGGGGCGGCGCCGGACAGGCTGTCGAGCGCCTTCCAGCGCTCGCGCATGCTGCCGACCTTTTTCGCCAGTTCGGCCATCGCCAGCTTCTGGGTCGACAACGCTTCCACGGTCTTGATCAGTTCCTCGCGCGAAACATTGCCGCCCCAGCGCGCCCAGTCCGACAGGCGCTTGAGCTCGGCGCGCAGGTGCGCCAGGCGGTCGGACTGCTCGCTTGTGAGGCGCATGCCCTTGCCCTTGCTCTCCTTGAGCACCTTGTCGAGTTCAGCGGCATGGGCCAGCGAGCCTTGCTGCAGGGCCGCTTCCAGCGCGTCGAGCGTGTCGAGGAAGGCCTGGTCGGCGCCGCGTCTTTTTTCCTGGCCGGGCCGGGCCTCGGCGGCATGCGCGCCGTCTTCGCCCGCGCCCACATGCGCCTCGTGCGTGCTGGCGTCCACCGCGTCGCCGTCCTCAGGCACCGTGTCGGCCGTGGCCCTGGCGCCGCGCGCCGCACGGGCGCCCTCGCGCGGCTGATCACGTGGCTGAGCGCGTGGCTTGTCGTGTGGCTTGTGCGCTGCTTGCGGCAGACTCGCCAGCAAGGCATCGAAGCGTTCCTGGAGTGCGGCCGTGGCCGCGTTTTGCGCTGGCGCCGGCGCCGGCAATGCCTGCCAGGCGCGGCGCAAGGTCTCGGCGCTCAACTCTTCTACCGGCTGGGCCTGCCATTCGGCAAGCATGGCCTCGCGTGCGGCCAGCGCCGCCCGTGCCTGTTCCAGCGTCGCCAGCAGGCCTTGCGCGCGCGCCTGCTCGATGGCGAGCTCGGCGACAAGCGCGCGTGGCAGGGAAATCCGTTCCGGGTGAGCAAGCGCCGCTTCCTGTTCCTGCGCCATGCGCTCCAGGATGGCTGCCAGTTCGGCGGCATTGAGCGCGTCCGGATCGAGGCGGCGCAGCGCGGCCAGGCGATCGATCATGGCGCGCTGCAGCTGCACTTGCGCTTCGAGGCGCGCGCCCAGAGCCATGCGCACCGGGGCGAAGGCGTCCTGCAATTCGGGGGCGGCGATGACTGCCCACTTGCGGTCGAGGTCGGCGACCTGGTTCGGTGTCAGGTGTTCGTCCTGCAGCAGTGCCCTGGCCTGTTCCAGCATCGCGTGGCCACGGGCGAGTTCCGCTTCGTGGTGGCGGATCGCGTCCAGGCGCGACTGCGTCAGTTTGGCGACACGGCGGTCGATGTTGCGCATGGCCGTGTGCACGCGTTCGAGCGCGCTGCGGCTGTGCAGCAGCTCGGCCGCGGCGAGGCGCAGTTCGGCGTAATCGGAATGGAGAATGAAGTCGACGACGCCGGATTCGTCGCCGCCCTGGGACTTCAGCTGCTGGAGCTGTTCGGCCTGCTGCTCGCGTCCTGCTTTGGCATCGCGCTGGCCGGCTGCGGCCTCGACCGGCGCAGTGGCGGCGGCCTCGGGCTTGCCAGGGCGCTTGCCGTCCGGCTTGCCTTCAGGTCTGGCGTCGGCCTTGCCCTGGACTTTGCCCACGGGCTTGCCACCGGTCTTGTCGCCCTGACGCTTGAAAAGGAATTCGAACATGATGAAGTCGCAGTTTCAAAACCCTCATCATAGCAAAGAACGATGACAGCTTTTCTACCGCACCCGGCAGGCGCGCCCCGGCTCGGTGGGCAAAGCTCAGTGCGCCAGGCTCAAGGGCGGACCTTGGCGGTGAACCCGTTCGACCCGCGCCGGGCGGCTGGCCGGCGGCGCCGGCCGGCCGCGGTGCTCCTCGGCATACGCGTCGTGCGCCAGCATCTGGTTGGCAACCGCGAACCAGGCGTCGCCGGCGATTGCGGCACGGGCGACCGGGAACAGTTCGCGCTCTTCGCGTTCAAAGCGCACCGTCAGCGCGGCGCAAAAACGCTCGACCGCCAGGCAGAACGCATCGACGCGCTCTTCATTGTCGACGCCCTCGCTCAGCAGCTTGCACGCCGTGTCGAGCGCCTCGGCCGCACTGCGGCTGAGCATGTCGAGTTCGCACAGCAGCGGATTGGCGCCGGCCCCGGCGCGGCGCAGGGCCGGCATCAGGAATTTGTCGAACTTGCGGCGATGACATTGTTCATACAGGCGGCGCAGCGTGTCGCACACATACTCGGCCTGGCCAGTGGTGAGCGCGCTCCGGCGTGTGTAGCCTTTTTGCACGAGCTGCTCGACGGCGTGCAGGCCGACGCGCATGTTTGTTTGCTCGACAGACAGGGCAATGAGCGTGTAGGTGGCGGTAAGCATTCAGTCTCCTCTCGACGTCGTCAACGCAGGCAAATGCTCCCCGGAAGGGGCACAGCCCGGCTGGACATACTGGTTTTGGGACAGGCCGTTGTTTGTTTTTCTATTCTTCAGCCTGAAAGAACTAGTAGTTTAGGGAGCGCCGACATGCTGGGTTTGATCTTGCGCAAACTCCGCGATCGCGAGATGCCAGTGAGTCAACCGGCTGCGGCCACGCGCGTTAGCGCTTTTTCAGCCATCCCGATGGCCGCGGCCAGGGCCGGCGCCAGCCCGGCAGGCTCGGTGCGGCCCAGCTGCACGGCCGGGCAGGCATGCCAGCGCGCACAGCGGAGCAAGGCCTGCGCCACGTCGCGCAGCAGCGCGTCGCTCATGCGCAGGCCCGGCTCGAACCACACCGTTTTCACCTCGAACACGCCGGTTTTCCGGTGCGCCTTGGCGTCGACGCGCCCGACCAGCACGCCGCGCCGCAGCAGCGGCAAGGTGAAATAGCCGTAACGGCGCTTCGCCGCCGGCGTATAGCATTCGAGCCGGTAATCGAAACCGAACAGTTCCAGGGCCCGGCGCCGGTCCCAGACCACCGGATCGAAGGGCGACAGGAGCGTCGTGAGGCTCGGCCGCAAGGCGCCGGCGCCAGCTTGCGCGGCGAGCCCGGCGTGATCCGGGTGGATATACACCGGCTCGTCCCAGCCATCGACGCGGACGCGCAACAGCAGGCCTTGCGTCACCAGCGCCGCCAGGTCGACATGCGGGCGCCGGGTACGGTGATAGTCGGGAATCCAGCTTGCGCGCGCCAGGCCCAGCGCCTTGACCGCCTGCAGCACGAAAGCGCGCCGCACCTCTGCCAATGCGGGCATGCGGGCGTCGTCCCAGCCCGGCAGTACGCGCTCTGCCAGGTCGTAGACGCGCTGGAAATGGTGGCGGCGCGCCACCATCAGGGCGCCGGAAGTAAACAAACCCTCGAGCGAACGCTTTTCGGGCTTCCACTGCCACCAGTTTTCCCCCTTGGCGCCTGCCTTGGCGTCGGTGCGCTCGAAATCCGACGAGCGCACCGGACCGTGGGTGCGGATATGCGCCAGCAGCGCCGCCACTTCGCCGCTGCGCTCGCGCATCCAGGCGCCTGAATATTTCCAGCCCATGGCGGCCGGATCGAGCATGCGGTGGCGGTAGAGTCCATAATCCTCGCTCGGAATGAAGCAGGCTTCGTGGGCCCAGTACTCGAACAGCTTGCCCTCCGCCAGCAATTCGTCCAGCCACGCGGGGGCGTAGTCGCCGAGCCGGCTCCACAGCACGAAATACGGACTGCGCGCCACCACGTTGATGGTGTCGATCTGCAACAGGCCCATGCGCCGGATCGCATTCAGCACATCGGCCTTGGTCGCCTTGCACCGGCGCGGCTGCAACAGGCCCTGGGCCGCCAGGTGCAGGGCGCGGGCGGCGCCGATCGACAGGATTAATCCGCTCATGCAATGATTCTAATGAGATTCCCGTGCCGGGCCGCGCCCGTTCCGGATTTTTTTTGAAGCTGCGTCGTGGCTGCGTTATAGTGCAGCCGACTCCCAATTTCCCCAGATTTCGACTCCCATGCGGCTGTTGCACACTTCAGACTGGCATCTCGGCCAGACCCTGCACAATTACGACCGCAGCTACGAGCACGAGTGCTTCCTCGACTGGTTGCTCGATACCATCGTGCGGGAACAGGCCGACGCACTGCTGATCGCGGGCGACATTTTCGACAACGCCAATCCCTCGTCGGCCGCCCAGCGCCAGCTCTACCGTTTCCTGCAGCGGGCGAAGTCGCGCACGCCGCACCTGCAAATTGTCGTGATCGCCGGCAACCACGATTCGCCGGGCCGGCTGGAAGCGCCCGGTCCGCTGCTGGAAGCACACGGCACCGTCGTGATCGGCAACGTGGTGCGCGGGCCGGACGGCGCGATCGACCTCGAGCGCCTGGTGGTGCCGCTGCGCGACCGCGCCGGACAAGTCAAGGCCTGGTGCCTCGGCATTCCTTTCCTGCGCCCGGGCGACGTGCCGCGCGCCGACGCCGAGGGCGACGCCTACCTGAATGGCATCGCCCTGCTCTACCAGCAAGCCTTTGCACTGGCGCAGGCGCGGCGCGAACCCGGCCAGGCGATCCTGGTAATGGGCCATTGCCACATGGTCGACGGGCAGTCCTCGGTCGATTCCGAGCGCCGCATCGTCATCGGCGGCACCGAAGCGCTGCCGGCCTCGATGTTCGATCCCGACATCGCCTACGCCGCGCTCGGCCACCTGCACCTGGCGCAGCGCGTCGGCAAGAAGGAGCACCTGCGCTATTGCGGCAGCCCCTTGCCGCTGTCCTTCGCCGAAGTCGGCTACCAGCACCAGGTGCTGCGCATCGACCTCGACGGCGCGGTGGCGAAGGAAGTCACGCCGCTGTACGTGCCGCGCGCGGTCGAGCTGCTGCGGGTCCCGCCCAAGCCGGCGCCGCTGGCCGAGGTGCTGGCCGCGCTCGAGAACCTGGAGCCGGAGCCTGGTTTGCCGCTCGAACGCCGGCCCTACCTGGAAGTGCGGGTGCTGCTCGAAGGCCCCGAGCCGAGCCTGCGCGCCCAGGTCGAGGCGGCGATCGCCGGCAAGGCGCTGCGCCTGGCGAAGATCGAACCGACGCGCAAGCTCGTCGCCGCGCAGGATGGCCACGACGCCCTGACGCTCGACCAGCTGGCCCAGCTGCAGCCGGACGACATCTTCCGCCGCCTGTGGCAGCAGCGCTTCGGCGAGGATGCGCCGGGCGATCAGTTGTCGGCGTTCGCCGAACTGATGCTGCCGGGCGATGGAGAGCGCACATGAAGATCCTGCGCATCAGCGGGCGCAACCTGGCCTCGCTCGCCAGCGAGTTCACGGTCGACTTCGAGAGCGAGCCGCTGGCCTCGAGCGGCCTGTTCGCGATCTGCGGCCCGACCGGCGCCGGCAAAAGCACCCTGCTCGACGCCCTCTGCCTGGCCCTGTACGGCAACACGCCGCGCCTGCAATGGAAGAGCAGCCGCGGGGCCCTGCCCGACGCCGGCGGCGAAAGCGTCTCGACCACCGACGCCCGTAACCTGCTGCGGCGCGGCGCCGCCGAGGGCCATGCCGAAGTCGATTTCGTCGGCAACGACGGCATCCGCTACCGCGCGCGCTGGAGCGTGCGGCGCTCGCGCAACAAGGTCAGCGGCCTGCTGCAGGCCTCGAACCAGACTCTGCACCGGCTGCCGGAACTGGCGCCGCTGGGCAGCACCAAGACCGAAACCCAGGCCGAAATCGCGGCGCGCATCGGCTTGTCCTTCGAGCAGTTCACGCGCTCGGTGCTGCTGGCCCAGAACGAGTTTTCGGCCTTTTTGAAAACCGACGAGAACGAGCGCGGCGAACTGCTGGAAACACTCACCGGCAGCGCCGTCTACAGCGCCATTTCAAAGCGCGCCTACGAGCGCTACAAGCTGGAGCAGGACGCCGTGCGGCGCCTGGCCTCGCGCCTGGCGGACCACGCGCCGCTGGCATTCGAGGCGCGCGAGATTCTCGACGCCGAGCGCGCGGCGGCGGACGCCGCGCTGCAGGCGGTCGACGTCCGGCGCGCCCTGCTCGAAGCCCAGCTGCGCTGGCACCAGGAAAGCGAACGGCTGCGCCAGAACGAAGCGCAGGCGGAACACCTGCTGCAGGAGGGGCGCGCGGCGGTGGCGGCGGCGAATGAACGCCGCCTGCGCCTGTCCACCCTCGAAGAAGTGCAAACTGCGCGCCCGCTGATGGCCGAACTGGCGCGTTTCGAGGCCGAGCGCGTCCAGCTCGAGACGACGCTGGCGAACGGCCAGGCGGAATTGGCGCGCGTCCAGGAAGCGGCGCGCCAGGCCGCGCAGGGGGTGCAGGCCGCGACGCTGGCATTGGAAACGGCGGAAGCCGCGCAGGCGCAGGCCGCCGCCCAACTCGATGCGGCCAAGGCGCTCGACGCCACCGTCGCCACCCTGCTCGAGACGCATTCCACCCTGGCGGCAGCACGCGACGACACCGCGCGCGCAGCCGCCGCCACGCGCGCGGCGCTGCTGGAGGCCGACGCCCAGCTGGCACGCACCCGCGCCGCTGAAAACGCCAGCCTTGCATGGCTGGCGGCGCACCGCCAGCACGAGGCCCTGGCCGCGCAATGGCCGCGCTGGGACAAATTGTTCGGCCAGGCGGCGCAGGCGGCCGGCGCAGAGGCGGCGAATATCGCCGCCCTGGCAAAGCTCGAGCGGGCGCGCGTCAACGCGGCCGCCACGCTCGAAGCGGCGCTCGAATCCGCCCGCCACGGCGCCAGCCGCATCGCCGCACTCGATGCCGCGCGCCAGGGGGCCGTCGCCACCCTGGCCGGCTTCGACCTCGACGCCCTGCACGCCGAACGCCAGCGCCTCGATGCACGGCGCGAAGCCCTGGCGGCCGCCGCGCGCATCGCGAAACAGCTGCACCTGGCGCGCGAACGCCTGGCCCGCATCGATGCCGAACGCGAACAGACGGCAGCGGCGCGCCGCGAGGCCGACACGGGACTTGCCGCCACGCTGGCCGCCACCGCGGCGCTGGCCGCCGCCGCCGACCAGGCCGAAGCTGCGCTCGGCGCGGCCGAACGGGCGGTCGCCGACAAGGTCGAAGACCTGCGCGCCGCGCTGGTCGAGGACGAACCCTGCCCGGTCTGCGGCAGCGCAACCCATCCGTATGCGCACCAGGACGAACGCCTGCATGCCGTCTTCGACATGCTGCGCGCCCAGCTGGCCGAACGGCGCGCGGCGGTCCAGAACAACCTGAGCGACCAGGCCAGGCGGCGCACGCAGCTTGACGCCCTGGATGAGCGGCTGGCCGCGCTCGGCAAGGAAAGCGCCGCGCTGCTGCTTGAGCTCGAGGAGCTCGACGCCGCCTGGAGCGCCGGCCCGCTGGCCCCGGAAGCGCCGCCCGCGGGCGCGCGCCAGCCCTGGTTCGAAGCGCAAAACGCCGCCGTGCAGCAAGCCCTGGACGCGATCGAGACGCGCCAGCAGGCGGCGCGCCAGGCGGTGCACGCGCGCGAGGCCGCGCAGGCCGCGTTCGACGCGGCCAATGCCGAGCAGCTGCGCCTGGCCGAGCTGGCTGGAGCCGCCCAGAACGGCCTCTCGAACTTCGAGATCGAGCACAAGACCCTGTCCGCCCAGCTGGAACGCGAGCGCGCGGCGCTCGCCGCCCTGCTGGCCGAGCTCGATCCTGTGGTGGCCGGGTTTGCCGGCGATGGCTGGCAGGATGCCTGGCGCCGCGATCCGGCCCGCTGGCAAGCGGCGCGCGCGAATGAAGCGGGTGCATGGAGCACGCAAGCGGCCGGGCTGGCCGAGCAGCGCGCCGCGCTGGCGGCACTGGCGTCGAACGCGCGCGAAGCGGCCGTGCGCGCCGAGCACGCGGCCGCCGCCGCCGCCGCCGCCCTGGCGGCCTTCGAGCGCAGCGACGCCGAACTGCGCGAGCGGCGCCTGGCGCGCGCCGCCCTGTTCGACGGCCACGCCGTGGGCGAGGTCGAGCAAAGCCTGCGCCGCACCGTGACCGGCGCACGCGAAGCCCTGGCATTGCGCCAGGCGGCCTCGAACGAGGCCGCCCAGCGCGAGACCCGCGTGCGCAGCACCCTGAGCCAGGCCCAGGAGCGCATCGGCGCACTCCAGGACGACGCCCGCGACGCCGGCGCGCGCCTGGCCGACTGGCTGGAAGACTACGCCGCCCACCACGCCGACCTGGAGCCGGTCGCCAACCAGGCGCAGCTGGCCAGCCTGCTGGCGGTGGGCGCCGCCTGGCTGGCCCAGGAGCGCAGCGCGCTGGCCGAACTCGACGCGGCGCTGGCAAGGGCGCAGGCCGTGCTGGCCGAGCGCAAGGCCCAGCGCGACCTGCACCAGGAAAGTGTGGCGCCCGATGGCATGATGCTCGAGGCAGCAGCCGTCGCCGACGCACTCGAAGCGGTGCTGGAAGAGCGCAGCGCCGTCCACGAACGGGCCACCGGTCTACGCCTGCAGGCGGCCCAGGACGACGAGCGGCGCACCAGGGCGCAGTCGATGCTGGCGGAAATCGAGTGCCAGCAGGCCATCGAACAGCGCTGGGGCCGCTTGTCCGAGCTGATCGGCTCGGCCGACGGCAAGAAATTCCGCAACTACGCCCAGCAGTTCACGCTCGACGTGCTGCTCGGCTACGCCAACAGCCACCTCGGACAACTGGCGAAACGCTACCGCCTGGAGCGGGTCGACAACGCCGGCGCGCCCTCGCTCGGCCTGATGGTGCGCGACCAGGACATGGGCGGCGAAATCCGCTCGGTCAATTCGCTCTCGGGTGGCGAATCCTTCCTGGTGTCGCTGGCCCTGGCGCTCGGCCTGGCCTCGCTGTCCTCGAACCGGGTGCGGGTCGAGTCGCTGTTCATCGACGAGGGCTTCGGCTCGCTCGACAGCGAGACCCTCGGCATCGCGATGGACGCCCTCGACGCGCTGCAGTCGATGGGCCGCAAGGTGGGCGTGATCTCGCACGTGCATGAAATGACGGAGCGGATCGCGGCCAAGATCCAGGTGCGGCCGACCGGCGGCGGCAGCAGCGCCGTCAGCGTGGGCGTATAAGCCAAAAAACGCGCCGTTGTACAATGCCGCCTTTGCCCATCTACGCCAAAACACCATGAAACCCGCCCGCACCCTCACCTTCAAATGCGCCAAGTGCGCCAAACCCGTCACCGTCTACCTGCAAAAAGTGTCGGCCTGCTCGCACATCCAGCCTTACCAGGGCATCTGCGGCTGCGGCGAGGTGAAACGCCATGCCACTGGCAGCCCGCAGGCGGTCAAGTCCTTCCTCGAAGCGGGCGACGCCGCCAACTGGCAGCACCACCATTAATATGACGCGCATCGAGTGGATCGAAGGCGGGGAAGCCGGCACAGACAAGCGCTCGGCCCTGTGGCGCTCGGAGAGTGGCTGGCCGGCGCCGAAAAAGGTCGTCATCGCCGACGACACCATGGCCGCGGACACGGCCTACCGCCTCGCCCTCGACGGCACTGCCCTGCTCTGGCGCGGCGACTTCCAAAATGCGCGCCAGCTGCTGCAGGCGCTGGCGCGCCGGATCGACCACAAGGGCGCGCGCGCAAAACGTCCAAAGGGCGATAAAGTCGCGCCGACGCTGACCGAGTCTTTCCACCGCCACCGCCTGGCGCAGCTGCAGCGCGCCCGTACGCTGGCGATGCTGGTGATTCCTTTCGATGCCGATTACACGATTCCACTGCGCCGCGCGCCGGACGTGCGCCAGGCCTGTAACGAGGCCTATGGCGCGGCCAGCGAACCCTTCGTCATTTCCCTGCGCGAGCTGCTCGGCCTGATCGGCGCGCACGAGTGGCGCAGCAAGGGCGTGCCGGTTCCCGCGCTGGACGCAAGGATCCATCCCTGGTACGGCGTGTTTTCGCCAGTGCGCGGCGAATACGTCGACCTGGTGGCGCGCGCGCCGCTGCCTTCGACAGCGGCCGTCGCCTTCGATATCGGCGCCGGTACAGGTGTGTTATCAAGCGTGCTGGCGCGGCGTGGGATCAAACGCATCGTCGCGACCGACATGGACGACCGTGCCCTGGGCTGCGCGCGCGAAAACATCGATCGTCTCGGACTGGCAGGCCAGGTCGAGATAGTCAAAGCGGACCTGTTCCCCGAGGGCCGGGCCGATATCGTGGTCTGCAATCCGCCCTGGCTGCCGGGCAAGCCCAGTTCCGCCATCGAATACGCGATCTACGATCCGGACAGCCGCATGCTGCGCGGCTTTCTCGCGGGCGTGAAGGCGCACCTGGCGCCCGCTGGCGAAGCCTGGCTGATTTTGTCCGACCTCGCCGAGCACCTCGGCCTGCGCTCGCGCGCGCAGCTGTCGGCATGGATCGCCGACGCCGGCCTGGCCGTGATCGTCCGCGACGACGTGCGCCCGACGCACGCCAAAGCCTCCGATGCGGACGATCCGCTGCACGCCGCACGCTCGCGCGAAATCACTTCCTTGTGGCGGCTGCGGAGCGCATCAAGCCCCGCAAGCGACTAATTTGCACAGACATTTGCATCCTGGCGCGCGAAGCAGTACAATAGCGCTGCGGGGTGGAGCAGTCTGGCAGCTCGTCGGGCTCATAACCCGAAGGTCACAGGTTCAAATCCTGTCCCCGCAACCAAACACTAGTTCGAACTGAGTAATACCCCGAGCCCGACTCTTGCAGTTGGGCTTTTGTTTTCTGGGCCTAGCGACGCCGGATGAGAGACAAGAAAGATAACGCAACGATCGATCTGCCGGGTTTCGAACCGGCCGCCCCGCTCGAAGCCGGCGCCGGGGAAGTTCCGCGCACCACAGCACGTTCCCCACGCACCTCCATGAAACAGGAACAGACGTCCCTGTTCGAAGAAACCGACACCACCGGCCTGCCAGTCTGGCGCCGCGACGATAACCTTGATCTGACCGGCCTGCCGGTCTGGGCGCCGGACTCCCGATGACAACACCGACCACTTCTTTTTCCGCACTGCCGCTGGCGCAGCCATTCCTGGATAACCTCGGCGCCCTCGGCTACCACGAGATGACCGACATCCAGGCCGCCAGCCTGCCTGCCGTCCTCGAAGGGCGCGACCTGATCGCTCAGGCCAAGACCGGCAGCGGCAAGACCGCCGCCTTCGGCATCGGCATCCTGCACAAGCTCAATCCAGCCTGGTTCGCGATCCAGGGCCTGGTGCTGTGCCCGACGCGCGAACTGGCCGACCAGGTGGCCGGCGAACTGCGGCGCCTGGCGCGCGGCGTCGGCAACGTCAAGATCCTCACGCTCACCGGCGGCACCTCCATGCGCCCGCAAATCGCTTCGCTCGAACATGGCGCCCACATCGTGGTCGGCACGCCGGGCCGCATCCGCGACCACCTGGGCCGCGCCACGCTCGACCTCTCCAAGGTGCAGACCCTGGTGCTCGATGAAGCCGACCGCATGACCGACATGGGCTTCTTCGACGAGATCGCCGGCATCGTCAGCGCCTGCCCGCAGCGCCGCCAGACCCTGCTCTTTTCGGCTACCTATCCGGACGACATCCGCCACGCCACTGCCGGCTTCCTGAACGACCCGATGGAAATCGCGGTCGAGTCCCAGCACGACGCCAGCAAGATCGAGCAGCGCTTTTATGAAGTCGGTTTCGACAACCGCGACGAAGCCGTGGCGCGCCTGCTGCGCCATTACCGTCCCGTCTCGACGCTTGCCTTCTGCAACACGAAAGCGCACTGCCGCGAATTGGCCGACGCGCTGCGCGAGCAGGGTTTTTCGGCGCTGGCCCTGTACGGCGAACTCGAACAGCGCGAACGCGACGAAATCCTGATCCTGTTCGCCAACCGCAGCTGCTCGGTGCTGGTGGCAACCGACGTGGCCGCGCGCGGGCTCGACATCGCCAACCTGGAAGCCGTCATCAACGTCGACGTCTCGAAGGATGCCGAAGTCCACGTGCACCGCATCGGCCGCACCGGCCGTGGCGAGGAAACCGGCCTGGCCCTTTCCCTGTGCGCGCCGAACGAAAAGAAATGGGTGCGCCTGATCGAGCAGTACCAGGATACGGAGTTCGACTGGTACAAGGTCGACGACCTGGGCGACAGCGTGCTGCCTGCTGAGCCGGCGCCGATGACCACCCTCATCATCGCCGGCGGCAAGAAGGACAAGCTGCGCCCCGGCGACGTGCTGGGCGCCCTCACCGGCGACGCCGGCTTGACGAAGGAGCAGGTCGGCAAGATCAACGTCACCGAATTCCAGACCTATGTCGCCCTCGCACGCGAGGTTGCCCAGGACGCGTTCCGGAAACTCAACGCCGGCAACCGCCTGGGACCGGACTTCGGCAACTTCAAAGGCCGAAGCTTCAAGATGCGCTTCCTCGACGTATAAAACCGGCGCTCCGTTGCGCACGTTTGCTTCAAAAGCGACGCGCTTGGCGTAAATCTGGCATATTTGCTAAAAATAAATCTTTAGCAAAATGACCAGCCCAACTACCACCATCTATACTCCCTTCGCGGACGGCCGCACGGTCCGCGATATTGTCGAGCACAGCCCGGCGCTGATCAACGAGGCCTGGTGCCGCGACCTGTTGCGCCGCACCCTCGATTCGATCGAGCGGCAGTACGCGACCGGCGCCCCGCATCGCCCGATCTCGCCGGACACGATCGTGATGCTCGCCAATAACGAGCCGCTGCTGCTGCCCGCCGCCGAAGACGTCGGCGCCGCGAGCGCCACGACCCTGGCGGCCGACCTGCATGCGCTGGCGCTGGTGGTGCATTACGCCATCACCGCCGAACTGCCGCCGGACGGGCCGCTCGGCCCGCGCCTCTACGACAACTACAGCAGCACGCTCACGAACGGCCTCGACCGCTGCCTGGGGCCGAACATGCGCCTGCGCCCGAAAACGGCCGACGACATGCGCGCCCTGCTGGGCATCGAGGCCGGCAGCGGCGATGCGCCGGTCCATGCGTCGACCCAGGCCCCGAGCCCGGCGCCCGAGGCTCCCCCTGCGCCCGAACCGGCACGCCTGCATACCCCATCCGCCACCGACGCCGTGACCGGCGCCGCGGCAGCACAGGCAGCCGTTCCCGAGCGCCGCGCCGAGCCGCCGGCGAACCTGCCCGGCGCCGGGGCGGTCCCCGCCCCATCCACCGAGCCGCTGCTGCGCACGCCCGCCGCTGCCAGCGCCCCCGTTCCCGGCCCGCTCGGCAATACCGCATCCGCGAAGCCGGCCACCACGCTCGAAGCGGCTACCGCCGCGCGGCTCAGCGAGGAAGCTGCCCGTACCCGCGCGCCATCGGCGCCGCCGCGCGCCAGGTCCGGCCTGCAGCGCTGGGGCTGGGTCGCAGGCGCCGCGATCGTGCTGCTCGCAGGCGGCACCGCCCTCGTGTCCTATCTGGAACAGCGCAAGGCGGACGAGGTGGCGGCGCAGTCGCTGCCGCCGGCCGAACCCGCCGTGCGCGGACTGGAGCCGGGCGAGACGGTAGTGGCGCCCACGGCCGCCGCGACCGAGGCTGCGCCCGCGGACGACCTTGTTCCGGTCCCGGGCGATCCCACCCTGCCTGCAGCGGCGCCGGAAGCGGCGCCGGGAGCGCTGGCTTCCGCGCCGCCACCGGCACCCACCGCGGCGCCGGCCAGGCCGGGCGACGCCGTCGTCAACGGCACCACCTACAAGCTGGTCATCAAGCCCTGGGGCACGGTCTACGTGGACGGCATCGACCGCGGCGTCAGCCCGCCGGTCAAGCGGCTGACGCTGGGCAAGGGCCTGCACACGATCCAGATCGTCAATCCGAATTTCCCGGATCACGTCCTGACCGTCGACGCCGGATCGCGCGAATCGACCACGATCACGCATGACTTCACGACCGCGCCAAACAGGGAGTTGCCATGACCCACACCCTCCACGCACGCTGCTTGTGCATCCTGCTGGCGGCAGGCGCATTGACCGGCTGCGCCCAGCTCGAACCCCTGTTCGAGACCAAGCCGCAACGCGATCACAAGAATGCCGTCAAGCGCGAGGCCGAGCGCGAGCACAGCCGTGCAATCCGGCGCGACAGCGAGCGCAACGCGCGCGCCGAAACGCGTGCGGAAACGCGTGCCGAAGCACAGGCCGAACAAGTGGCGCTGCGCGAAGGCATCCGGCTCTACAACGAGGGCGACTTCAATGGCGCGATCCGCCGCCTCGGCGCCAACGAGCTGCGCGACGCCCCGGCGCGCACGCGGGTGACGGCGTTGAAATACACGGCCTTCAGCTATTGCGTGACCTCGCGCCCGAAGCAGTGCGAAGAAGCCTTCGAGCGGGCCTTCAAGATCGATCCGGATTTCACGCTGGAGTCGGGCGAACAGGGTCACCCGCTGTGGGGCCCGGCCTACGAACGGGCCAAGCGCGGGTAAGCCGGCGGCCGGCAAGGTCAGGCGAGCGGCCCGGATTTCCCGGGCCGTTTTTTTTACGCCCGGATGTTCACCGAGGCCGGATACACCGGCGCCCGCCGGCGCATGCTGGCCTGCTCGTAGGCATAGGCCATGCCGATCAGCGTCGCTTCGCTGTACGCGCCGCCGACGAACGACAGCCCGACCGGCAGGCCGCGCGTGAAGCCGGCCGGCACCGTGATGTGCGGATAGCCCGCCACCGCGGCCGGCGACGAGAAGCTCATGCCGTAATGGTCGCCGTTGATGTAGTCGGTCAGCCAGGCGACGCCCCCGGTGGGCGCCACCAGCGCGTCGAGTTTGTGCTCGCGCATGACCTTGTCGATGCCCTCCTCGCGCGAGTAGCGCAGGTTGTTGGCCAGCGCTTCGCGGTAGGCTTTGGCGTCGAGACCTGGCCGCTTTTCGGCGGCGATCAGGTGCTCCTGGCCGAAATACGGCATTTCGCGGTCGGCATTCTTGATGTTAAAGGCGATTACGTCGGCCATGTTCTTGATTGGCGCGTGCGGCGCGTAGGCTGCCAGATAGGCCGCCAGGTCCGGCTTGAATTCGTGCAGCAGCACTTCGACTTCGGTTTCGTTGTACTTGTCGGTGTTCGGCACCTTGACCTCGACCAGGATCGCGCCCTGCTCCTTGAGCACGGCGAGTTCCTTTTCGACGATCGCGTCGATGGCCGTGCTGCCGCCGAAGAAATTGCGGGCGACGCCGATGCGCTTGCCGCGCAGCCCGTCGGTACGCAGGGCCGCGGCATAGTCGGCGACCTTGCCCCGGCTTTCCCCGGTTACCGCATCGGCCGCGTCGACGCCGGTCATCGCCGCCAGCATCAGGGCGGCATCGGCGACGCTGCGCGTCATCGGGCCGGCCGTGTCCTGCGAGTGCGCGATCGGGATGATGCCGCTGCGGCTGAGCAGCCCGAGCGTCGGCTTCAGGCCGACGATGCCGCAGCTCGAGGACGGCGAGACGATCGAGCCGTCGGTCTCGGTGCCGACCGCCAGCGTGGCCAGGCTGGCGGCGATGGCCGCCCCGGAACCGGAACTCGAGCCGCTGGTGTTGCGGTCGAGCGCATGCGGATTGCGGGTCTGGCCGCCGCGTCCGCTCCAGCCGCTGACCGAATGGGTCGAGCGCATGTTCGCCCATTCCGACAGGTTGGTCTTGCCGATGATGACGGCGCCGGCGGCGCGCAGGCGCTCGACGATGAAGGCGTCGCGGTTGGCGCGTACGCCGGCCAGGGCCAGCGACCCGGCGCTCGTGCTCATCCGGTCGCCGGTAGCGATGTTGTCCTTGAGCAGGACCGGGATGCCGTGCAGCGGACCGCGCAGCTTGCCGGCGCCGCGTTCACGGTCGAGTTCGGCGGCAATCCGGAGCGCGTCGGGATTGAGTTCGATGACGGAATTGAGGCGCGGGCCGGCCTTGTCGATGGCGGCGATCCGGGCCAGGTAGCGCTTGACCAGCTGTTGCGAGCTCAGCTTGCCGGCGGCCATCGCGGCGGACTGCTCGCGCACGCCAGCATCGAGCAAGTCATCAACAGCGGCTGCCCGTTTCGGCGCCGCGCCGGCAGAACTGGCGGCGCCGGCAACGGCTCCCGCGGCCACACCCAGTCGAACGAAATCCCTGCGGTCCATGCGTCTCCCCTTGTTTTATATGAAAGCATTAGCATAGCAGTGCGGCAATGCATGGACGAAAAAAAACGCTGCCGGTGAGGGCAGCGTTCTTTACAGGCGGCGGGCAAGCCGGTCAGTGATGACCTGGTTGCGACTTGGTGGCAAATTAGTTGCGGACCACGCGCTTGTATTCGTTGGTGCGGGTATCGATTTCGATGGTGTCATCCTGGCTCACGAACAGCGGCACCATGACGATGTGCTGATGGGCTTCGATGGCGTTCTCGATCTTCGCTTCCTTCAGGACGTTGCCCGAAGTATTGCCCTTGACTGCAGGCTCCGAATAGATGACCTTGCGCGCGATCGTGGTCGGCAGTTCGACCGAGATGGCCTTGCCGTCATAGAACACGGCTTCGCATTCCATGCTGTCTTTCAGGTAGTGAATCGCGTCGCCCAGGTTCTCTTCTTCGATTTCGAACTGTTCGTAGTCGGCGTCCATGAAGACGTACAGCGGATCGGCGAAGTACGAGTAGGTGACCGGCTTCTTGTCGAGGACGACGACGTCGAACTTGTCGTCGCCGCGGAACACGTTTTCCAGCGGGGCGCCGGTCAGAAGATTCTTCATCTTCCACTTGTAGGTGAAGCCCGTGCGGCTCGAGCCGTTGACGTCAGAACGCAGCACGATAAAAGGCTTTTCATCAACCATGATGATGTTGCCGACACGGATCTCTTTTGCGGGTTTCATAGGAGTCTGAGTAATCTAAAAAAAGGGGTTGCAGTAACCGGGCATGATATCACGTAACGCCTGGCCTGCCTACCGGGGTGACGCCGATAGTGAAGAGGCAAAGGAGAGCAGGTTCGAGGCCAGGTCGCCGTTCTTGGCCATCTCGGTGTGCCATTCAGCAGCCCGCGCCTCGATGCCGGCGCCGTCGGCGCGCAGGGCATGCCACAGGGCGGCCAGGTCGCCCTCCTCCACCACTCCGTTCCAGTGCAGCGAAAACGCCGCCACGCTGTCGAGTCCGGCGCTGTAGCGGCCAAGGAAAGCGCGCAGTTTCTTGTGATGCAGCTGGTCGTCCTGCGGATAGATATGCCAGACGAAGGGCTTGCCGGCCCACTGGGCGCGCACCCAGGAATCCTCGCCGCGCACGAAGTTCAGGTCGCAGGCCCAGAGCAGGCGGTCGTAATCGGGCTGTGCCAGGAAGGGCAAGACGCGTACCGTCAGCGCGCCGCGCGTCGCTACTACGCCGGCGACGCCTTCGGCGCCGAGAAAATCTTCCACCGCCTGCGCGGCGACGCCCTCGGGCACCAGGCAGGTGATCGCCTCCGCGCCTGCCCGCCACACCTCGAACAGCGCGGCCACCGGGGCATGCGGGTAGCAAAACAAGGACACTTTCAGCGCATCGGTCTCGGACTGCGCCAGTCCCAGTCCGGCCAGGAAGGACCGGGCCTGGCGCGGATCGGACAGGAAGGCCTGGCGCGCGGTATCGAGCGCGCGCTCGCGCAGCAGGCCGCCGGTGCGCGCCGTATAACCCGGGAAGAAAAAATGCTTGGTCAGTTTCAGGCGCGGATGCATCGAAGGGAGCCGGTGGCAGCCTTCGACCCATTCTTCGGCGCTCAGCCCTTCGAGGTTGAGCCAGACCGGCCGTGGCAGGCATTGCGCCATCGCGTCGATGTAACCGGGGGGAATATCGCAGGCGAAAAATTCGATGACGATATCGGCGACGTCCTGCGGGGTGTAACTTCCTTCCAGGCCATGCCAGTGACGCACGAGCACGCCCTGCACGGTTTGCTCGCCGGCAGCCGGGTCCACTTCGGAACAGATACGGCGGAAGCTGGCGAGGTCGTCGACCCAGAGTGTGACCGCGACGCCGTGCTCGCTCTGCAACTGCCGCGCCAGGCGCCAGCAAATGCCGATGTCGCCATAGTTGTCGACAACCGTGCAGAAAATGGCCAGCGAAATGCGGTGGGGATGGTGGGAAACGTGCATGTGGTGAAGGTGAAAGACGGTAGGGCCGGCCTGAAGCGCATTTTAACCGATCCGGGCCGCGTTCCTGGATGGGTCGCGGCGGCGATGGACCTGGCTTGTTTCACCTTTTTCTGCGCTAGCGCAAAGCAGACGACGGATGAACGAATTGCGTCGCTGTCGCCCAAACTTCGCTGCCCCACCTTAGTCCAATTGCTACCTGCAGGAGACGGGCGCTCCGCGCCACTACCCTGCCCTCCGTGCGCGCCCGACCTTACCGGGACGCCCACGCCATCTACGCGGCCGCTTGCAGCAGGTGCGTAAGGGGAATGAACATCAGCCGGGCACGCAGACGCGTGCCGAGCGCCGGTACTGTTGCCGGCAGCCGCATCCGAAACCAGGGAGTGCAGCATGAACGAATTTCAACAACCAGGAATGGGACAGCCTCAGTTCGGGCCTCAGGGCTTGTTCGGCGGAATGTTTGGTGCACCGATCGGCAACGCGATCGGCCGCGGGATTGGCGGTATCTTCGGCAATCCCAACCTCGGCAGCCGCATCGGCGAAGTCGCCGGCGGCATCGGCGGCAGCCTGCTGCCATTCGGCGCCGATCCTGCTGCGCAGCAGCAGCAGCAGCAGCAGCAGCAGCAGCAGCAGCTCCAGCAACTCCAGCAGCTCCAGCAGCTGCAACAGCTTCAGCAAATGCAACAGCTGCAGCAGCTGCAACAACAGCAGGGAGGACAGCAACTGGCGCCGCAGGGCTTTTTCGGCGGCCTGATCCAGAAATACGGCAAGCCGGCCGGCAACCTGCTCGGCAGCGTCACCGGCAACGCAACCCTGGGCAATGTTGTCGGCGGGCTGTCGGGCCTCGGCGGCCTGCTGCCATTCTCGGCCGACGCACAGGGTGGAGGCCAGCAGGCCGCCATCATGCAGCAGCTGCAGCAACTGCAGATGCAGCACCAGCAGCTGCAACAGGCGCTGCAACAGGTGCAGCAACAGGCTGCCGTCCTGCAGCAGCAATTGTCCCAGCAAGCACAGCAGCAGACCGGGCAAGGCCAACTGGCGCCACAAGGCTGGCTGAGCAACATGATCGGCCAGTATGCACAGCCGGTTGGCGGCTTCATCGGCAGCCAGCTGGGCAACCAGCAGCTCGGCAGCACCATCGGCGGCATCGCCGGCCAGCTCGGCAGCATGCTGCCGTTCTCGGCCGATCCGTGGAGCGCCTACGCCCAGGCGCAGCAAGCGCAGCTGGCGAGCCAGCAAACCGTCCATTGAGCACGCGCCCGCCGCGGGCGGGCACTGCCCGCGGCGGGTAAGCGGGACAACGATCGCATACCCCTCACCTTATGAATGACTCCCCCTCCCGTCCGCCTTCGGGCGCGGAAGGGGATAACGGAGGACCGCCCGATGCCGATCTCCGGCGACACCGCTTCCCAGGAACGCTATATCGTGCGCGCCGCGCAAGACAACGGCGCGCTCCTCAGTTTTATCGACAGCATCCGCAACGACGCCGCCGTGCGCCTGGTGGACACGATTGGCCCGCCCTCAGGCCCGCCACATACCGTCGTCGTCGAATGCGACACCACGACGATCGAGCTGCTCAGGCAGCGCACCCTCCATCAACTGATGATCGAACCCGACCGCCCGCTGTCCCTGTTCTGACGCTGGCGGCAGGTGATCGAAAGGACATCGACATGCCAAAAACTCCCATTGGCGGGGCCGGAGAAGCGCCGGACCGCCCCGCCTCAACGCCGGAGGGCAGCGAGGGCGCAAGCTCCCTACCCACCCCTGACGGACCCGGCCGGGCCGTCGTCGAGCGCAAGAAAAAATACCTGGTTGCGCCGCGCCAGCTCGCCTCGAGCCTGAGTCCCATGAACATGGCCGCCCTCGGCATCGCGCCCCTGTCCCTGTCGGTGGTGGAACAGGCGCTGCAGGCCAATCCCGACATCGACGTGGTGGAAACCGTCGGCGCACGCAGCGCCATCGGCGCCGCCGCCGCCGATGGCGCCGGCGAAGGCATCCTTGTCGCGCGCATGACCGACCAGAAGGCGGGCGAACTGCTCCAGCGCGGCGGCGGGCGCCTGCTGGTCGAACGCGATCAGCACCTGTACTTGTCCGACCCGATGCTGCGCCGGCCCGACCTCGTGTCCTCGCTGACGCCATATAACGGCCCGAGCGTCGAGGTAACGCTCGTCGTGCTCGGCCAGAACGGCTCGCCGCTGGCCGACGCCGAGGTCTCGCTGTTCGGCGGCATGCTGCCTGCCACCGGCGTGACCGGCGCCGACGGCAGCGTGCGCCTGCGCCTGTACGGCGACGATCCGCACGCGATCAGCGGGCTGTACGTAAAGCCGCGCGCCGATTACTGGAGCTTCTACCAGCGCGACCCCGATATCGGCCTCAATGCCTCGAACATCGTGCTGCTGCACGCGCTGTCGGATTCGCCGACGCTGCCGAACTTCCCGCAGCAAAACGCGACGGGCTGGGGCGCGCGCGCCATGCGGCTCGACGGCTTGCCGCCGCAGTTCCGCGGCCGCGGCGTCAAGATCGCGGTCGTCGATTCCGGCGCGGCCACCACCCACGGCAGTTTGAACCGGATCGGCGCCGGCTTCGACATCGTCAACAAGCGCGTCGACCCGACCACTTGGACCGAGGACACGCTCGGCCATGGCTCGCATTGCGCCGGCGTCATCGGCGCGGCCGATCCGGCCTGGGGCATCCGCGGCTTCGCTCCGGACGCCGAGATCCATGTCTGCAAGCTCTTCCCGGGCGGGCAGATCAGCCAACTCATCGAGGCCCTTGAATACTGCATCGAGCACGAGATCGACGTGGTCAACCTGAGCCTGGGCGGCGGCGCATTCTCGGAAGCGCTCGAACGCCAGATCGTGCGGGCGAAACAGGCCGGCGTCGCCTGCATCGCGGCGGCGGGCAATTCCAGCGGCCCTGTGCAGTATCCGGCGGCTTCGTCGCATGTTCTGGCGGTGTCGGCCATCGGCAAGCTTGGTGAATTTCCTGCCGACAGCTACCACGGCGAGACCATCGGACCGGACGTCGACGCCCAGGGTTACTTCACAGCCCGCTTCAGCTGCTTCGGTCCCCAGGTGGATGTATGCGCGCCCGGCGTGGCGATCGTTTCGGCAGTGCCGCCGAATAATTTTGCGGCCTGGGACGGTACTTCGATGGCGGCGCCCCATGTCACCGGACTGGCGGCGCTGATCCTGGCGCACCGGCCGGAATTCCAGGGAATGGCGCGGGCACGCTCGCCGGAACGGGTGGAGCGGCTGTTCCAGGTGATCCGGATGAGTGCGCGCAGGGTCACGCTGGGCGACGCCGCCCGCATCGGCAGCGGCCTGCCCGATGCGCCGTCCGCGCTTGGCCTGCCCCTGATACCTGGCCAGCAGGCCATGTCGTGGCAGACGATGATCGGCGCGATGGCGGGTGGCCCGGGGGCAGACGGTGGCATCGGGGTCTACGCCGGCATGCCGCAGATGTTCGGCCAGGCGCCGCTGGGCCTGCAATCGCTCGGTCTCGGCTTCCCGATGGGCGGCATGCCGCCGCAGGGCTGGTAAGGCAAACGAAAGGGGAAAGGAACATTCAACGCAAAAAAGCAAAAGCCGCTCGAGGCGGCTTTTGCTATCGCTTGTACTGCTACTGCTGACTGGCGTCCCCACGGGGATTCGAACCCCGGTACTCACCGTGAAAGGGTGATGTCCTAGGCCTCTAGACGATGGGGACCTAAAACTGTTTGCACTACTTTACTCTGTTAACTTACACCTGCCAAATTCTTGGCGTCCCCACGGGGATTCGAACCCCGGTACTCACCGTGAAAGGGTGATGTCCTAGGCCTCTAGACGATGGGGACCCTGGACTGCCGATCTTGCTGGACTACTGTGGCTACGTGGTGGAGGTAAGCGGGATCGAACCGCTGACCTCTTGCATGCCATGCAAGCGCTCTCCCAGCTGAGCTATACCCCCCACGGGCAAACAACATCATAACATACTGCTTTTAACGCTTCACTTCCACTACCGCTGCCGCTGGCGCAGCTTCTGACACACTCTGCCAAAACCTTGGCGTCCCCACGGGGATTCGAACCCCGGTACTCACCGTGAAAGGGTGATGTCCTAGGCCTCTAGACGATGGGGACCCTGGAACTACCGTTATTACTACTCACAACACTTCAGGAATTGGTGGAGGTAAGCGGGATCGAACCGCTGACCTCTTGCATGCCATGCAAGCGCTCTCCCAGCTGAGCTATACCCCCCGTACTGCTGAAGTGCGAGCATTATAGCGGGGGTTCTTGCATTACGCAAATACCGATTTGACGATCACATGCCTTTCGTGACGCGGGCCAGGACGACCTCGCGCCCGAACAGTTCCAGCACCGCATCAATCGCCGGGGTTTGCAGCTGGCCGGTGACGAGCAGGCGCAGCGGCATGGCGATCTGCGGCATCTTCAGACCATGGGCCGCCAGCACTTCCTTGAGCATTGCGGCGAGCGCCGCCTTGGTCCACTCGACGCTCTGGCAGCGCTCGGCAAAAGCGGCCAGCGCCGGGCGTACGGCATCCGTCAGGTGCTGGGCCAGCAGGGCCGCATCCGGCTGCGGCTGGCGGTAGAACAGCATCGCCGCATCGGCCAGTTCGTTGATCGTGTTGGCGCGGTCCTTCACCAGGGCCAGCACGGCAGGCAGGTTTGGCGCGCCATCGACATCGGCGCCCGTCATTTTCGGACGCACCAGCCCGGCCAGGCGTTCGTTGTCGGCGGCCTTGATGTAGTGGTTGTTCAGCCAGGCCAGCTTTTCCGGATTGAACTGGGCGGCGGAGGCGGTCAGGTGCTCGAGGTTGAACCACTCGGTGAACTGCGCCATCGAGAAGATCTCGTCGTCGCCATGACTCCAGCCCAGGCGCGCCAGATAGTTGAGCATCGCTTCCGGCAGGTAGCCCTGCTCCGGATAATCCATCACGCTGACCGCGCCGTGGCGCTTGGACAGTTTCTGGCCGTCCGCGCCGAGGATCATCGGCAGGTGGCCGTATTCCGGCAGCTCGGCGCCGAGCGCGCGCAGGATGTTGATCTGGCGCGGCGTGTTGTTGACGTGGTCGTCGCCGCGCAGCACGTGCGTGATTTGCATATCCCAGTCGTCGACAGACACGCAGAAATTATAGGTCGGGGTGCCGTCGGGACGGGCGATGATCAGGTCGTCGAGTTCCTTGTTGGCGATCGTGATCGGGCCCTTGACGACATCGTTCCAGGTCACTTCGCCGTCCAGCGGATTCTTGAAGCGCACGACGGGTTTTACGCCCTCGGGCACGGCAGGCAAGGTCTTGCCCGCTTCCGGACGCCAAGTGCCGTCGTAGCGCGGCTTCTCGCCGGATGCGCGCATCCGCTCGCGCATCGCTTCGACTTCGTCGGGCGAGCAATAGCACAGGTAGGCCGTGCCGGCGTCGAGCATGCCTTTCACCACCTCGCGGTAACGGTCCATGCGCTGCATCTGGTAGAACGGGCCTTCGTCGTGCGCCAGGCCGAGCCACTGCATACCGTCGAGGATCGCCTGCACCGCTTCCGGCGTCGAGCGTTCGAGGTCCGTGTCCTCGATGCGCAGGATGAATGTGCCGCCGAAATGGCGGGCATAGGCCCAGGAATACAGCGCGGTGCGCGCGCCGCCGAGGTGGAGATAGCCAGTCGGGCTGGGGGCGAAGCGGGTGCGGACGGGAGTGCGGACGGTCATGGTGAAAGCCGAAATGAGAAAACGGCCATTTTACCTTGATGTGCCGGGTGCGGCCGCCGTGGCGCTTCCGGTGCTCCCCTCCTCTTTTTCAGGGGCCGCGCCGCCTGTAGCCCTGCGGTGCGCAGGCCGGTTCGACGCCCAGCGCGGCGCCGGCGCCGGCAACGGCCGAGCCGATGGCGCGCGCGCCGTGGCGCAGCTGGGCGGGCCGGTGCCCGGCCATGACCTGCATGCGCAGGCGCGCCGCACCGGGGAACTCGAGCACGTCGGCGAACACGCCCTCGCGCGCCAGCGCGCGCCCGGCCAGGCGCGCCACCTGCTCGCTGCCGATCCACAGCGGCACGATCGGCGCCGGCAGCCCGAGGCAGCGCATGCCGGTCTCCGCCAGGTGCGCGCGCAGGTTCACGGCATTGTTCAGCAGCGCCGCGCGCAAGACCTCCCCCTCGGCACTGCGAACGATACGCAAGGCTTCCAGCACGCAGGCCGCTTGCACCGGCGACAGCGCGCTCGAGGCGGAATACGGTCCGGCGAACAGCTGCAGCTGGCGTTTCACGGCGCGCGACCTGCTCGCCACGAAACCGCCGTTGGCGGCGAAGGTTTTCGAGAAGGCGCCGACCACGAGGTCGGCCTTGCCCAGCATTTTCTGCTGGCCCAGCGAGCCGGCGCCCCCGGGGCCGGTCGCACCCAGGTCGTGCGCCACGTCGACCAGCAGGGTGGCGCCGTATTCGCGGCACAGGTGCTGCATCAGGGGCAGGTCCGGCACGTCGGCATCCACGCCGAACAGGCCTTCGGCAACCACCAGGATGCCGTTGTCGAGGTCGCGCGCGCGGATGGCCGCCAGCAGCTCGCGCACGTGGCCGGTGTCGAGGTGGCGATGCGGCACGACGTTGCGGGTTGCCGCGCCGGCGGCCTGGCGCAGCGCAGCGCCGGCCTGCTCGTCGATGACGATGTAGTCGCGCGCATGCACCAGCGCCGTGACGGCGCCGAAGACCGCGCCCCAGCCGCTCGGGAACAGGGTAAGGTGCTCGAGCTGCAGCAGCGCGCCCAGCGCCGCCTCCAGCGCCAGCGACAGGCGGCCGTTGCCGAGCAGGCCGGCGGCGCCGGCGCTGTGCGGCCCGGCGTCGTGCAGCGCCGCGGCGGCCGCTTCGCGCACGGCCGGGTGCGAAGCGAGCGACAGATAATCACTGGACGCGAAATTCACGCCGCGCGTGGCCGTGCTGGAGTCGGCGCCTTCATCGCGCACGCAGGCCTCGGCCGCCGGCGCGCCCTCGAACGACCGCCCGTTCTGCCACAGGCCATAGGCGGCGCGCAGGGCGCACCAGTCATCCAGGGGCTCGACCCGGCGCATCAGGTCCGGGCCGCACGGCTGCGCGAACCCTTTGGTGCTGCCGCGCAGCGCACCGCAGGCCTGCAGCGCCGCGATGTCGGCGGCGCCTTCGAACACGATTGTTTGCTCGTTCACGGTGGTTTCCTCGACGATGGATAAGGAAGGGGTAAGACAGTTCAGGCCAGGCTCGCCGCCGGCGCTTCGGCTGGCCCGGCAGCCGGGCCCTCGGCAGCGGCCGCCTGGCGCGCCAGCAATGCGCCCACCCCCTCGGCCGGCAGCGGGCGGTGGAACAGGTAGCCCTGCGCTTCGTCGCAGCACATCGCGTCGAGGTCGGCCAGCTGCTCGGCGGTCTCGACGCATTCGGCGATCACTTTCAGCTCGAGCCGGTGCGCCATCGCCACGATCGTCTCGGCGATCGCATACGGCCGGGCGCGCAGGCTGGCGCCGAGGCGGCGCACGAACATGCCATCCATTTTCAGGATGTCGACAGGCAGCTCGGACAGGTAGTTCAGGCTCGAGTAACCGGTGCCGAAATCGTCGATCGACACCAGCACCCCGGCCGCGCGCAGTTCGTCCAGCACCTTGCGGTTCGCCTCGACGTCGTCGATCAGGACGCCTTCGGTGATCTCGAGGTCGAGGCAGCCCGGGGGCATGCGCGCCTCGCGCACGATCTCCATCACGCGCGCCGCCATGCCGGGGGAGCGCAGCTGGCGCGCCGAGAGGTTGACCGCCATCTTCACGGCGGGGAAGCCGGCCTCGCGCCAGGCCCGGTTCTGGGCGCAGGCGGTACGCAGCACCCAGTCGCCGATCGGCACGATCATGCCGGTTTCCTCGGCCAGCGCAATGAAGCGGCCGGGGGCGATGCGCCCGTAGGCCGGGTGCTGCCAGCGCAGCAGCGCCTCGACGCCATTGATGCGGCGCGTGGCCAGATCGACCTGGGGCTGGTATTCGAGGAAGAGCTGGCCGCGCGCCAGTGCATCGCGCAGGCCGTTTTTCAGGGCAAGGCGCTCGCTTTTCGGCTCGCAGGCGGCGCTTGAATACACCTGCACGCTGTTTTCGCCCCAGGCGCGCGCGCCGCGCATGGCGATGTCGGCGCGCTTGAGCAGCATGTCGAGGTCGCAGTCGGCCGCCGGATACAGGGCCACCCCGACCGATAGGGTGATGAAGCATTCGCGCTCGCCCAGCGTCAGCGGCAGCCCGAAGCGGTCGAGGATCTTTTCCACCACCTGGCGCGCATCGGTCTCGGCGCCCAGGTCTTCCAGCAGGGCCACGAACTCGTCGCCGCTCCAGCGCGCCACCGTGTCGCAATCGCGCAGGCATTCGCGCACCATGCGTCCTGCCTGCACCAGCAGCGCATCGCCGGCCTCGTAGCCGAGGGCGTCGTTCACTTCCTTGAAACCGTTGATATTCAGGAGCAGCAGCGCGACCAGGCGCCGGTTGCGGTTGGCCCGGTCCATCGCGTGGCGCAGGCGGTCGCGCAGCAGGCGCCGGTTCAGGAGGCCCGTCAACTGGTCGCAATGCACGTTGTCGAGCAGGCGTCCGACACTGGCGCCTAGGTCCTGCCGATCGGGCAAGGTGAATACCCCAGCTGCGCTGCCGCATGGCGCCAGCAGACCCTGGGCATCGTCGCGCCCATGGCATACCACGCGGTTGCGCCCGCTCGACTTGGCCAGGTAGAGCGCCTCGTCGGCACGCGCGACCGCATGGGCGACCGCTTCGCCCATGCGGTACTCGGCCACGCCGACCGACACCGTCAGCGCGATCTCGCTGCCGCCCTCGAGGCAACGCAGCTGCTCGATGGCGTCGCGCACCCGCTCGATCAGCACCAGGGCGTCGACGACCGGCGTCTCGGGCAGCATCAGCATGAATTCCTCGCCGCCGTAACGGCCGAAACAGTCGCTGCCGCGCACCTGCGCCTGCACGGTGCGGGCAAAGGCGCGCAGGACGGCGTCGCCGGCGCTGTGGCCCCAGGTATCGTTGACCCGCTTGAAAAAGTCGATGTCGAGCAGGCACAGGCAAAAAGCCCGGCCGTTGCGGTCGCTGCGTTCCTTTTCCTTGTCGATCAGGCTCATCAGGTAACGGCGGTTATGCACGCCGGTCAGCTCGTCGCGGATCGCCAGTTCGTTAATGGTGCCCAGCGCTTGCTCGAGCTTGACGAAGCCCTGGGTCTTGGTCAGCTCGACCAGCAAGGCGAACACCAGCACCACCACGAACAGCCCCAGGTGGCAGGCCAGGTAAAGCAGCGCCATGTTCGACACCGGATTGCCGGGCAGCGCATGGCCTGCGCCGGGCAGAGCATAGATCGCGATCGCGGCGGCGCAGCTCAGCGCCAGCCAGCACAGGCCGCTGGCGACACCGCCCAGGAACATCGCCACCAGCGGCGCCGTGATCAGCCAGCTCGCGGTCGGCGCGCCGATGCCGCCCAGGTGATAGCTCAGCCAGGTAAAGTTGAAGAACAGCGCGCACAGGAACAGTTCGCGCGCGGCGCGCACGCTGCCGCTGGCGCGCAGCAGCAGCGGCGAAGCCAGCATGCAGGCGCAGCACAGCAGGATCTCGAGCGCCGCCGCGCTGAAGCCCAGCAGATGGTAGGCGAGCGCATAGAAGGGTCCCACGGTGCCCGCCAGCAGCGCGGCGTTGACGACGTTTTCGGCGCGCAGGCGGGCAGCTGCCGGGCCGCCAAGGCAGTCGGCGGGAATGAACCAATGGGTGGCGGCCAGGTAACGGTCGCTCCACCTGGCGCAGGTGCTGTTCATGTGTGCTTGGTCTGGCCGCAAGCGGCCCCGGCGAGTGAGATCAAACGCCAGTGTAGGAAGCAAGTTTCCTACAGACTTTATTTTTGCGCAGACACAAGAACGAAAATCATGCAGCGCGCTTGACGGGCGAAGTTGTGGCGGGTCGGCGACACGGCACGTCGCGCGGTGTTTGCTGTGCTTGAACGCGGCTTGAAGGGTCGAGCCGCCCACCGCAGAGGGTGGCGGGCGGTCGGGCTGTGCGGGAACTTAATCGTTCTTGACGACGATGGTAGGGAATTTGCTGGTCATGTCTTTCGCTTTTTCCGCGACCTTGACCGCCACCTTGCGCGCGATGGCCTTGTACACGGCCGACACGGCGCCGTCCGGATCGGCCACCACGGTCGGGCGGCCCGAATCGGCCTGCTCGCGAATCGCCATCGTCAGCGGCAGCGCGCCGAGGAAGTCGACGCCGAAGTCGCGGCACATCTTTTCGCCGCCGCCCTGGCCGAAGATGGCTTCGGTATGGCCGCAGTTCGAGCAGATATGGGTGCTCATGTTTTCCACCACGCCGATGATCGGAATGCCGACCTTCTCGAACATTTTCAGGCCCTTGCGCGCGTCCAGCAGGGCGATGTCCTGCGGCGTGGTGACGATCACGGCGCCCGTGACCGGCACCTTTTGCGACAGCGTCAACTGGATGTCGCCGGTACCCGGCGGCATGTCGACGATCAGGTAATCGAGGTCGCGCCAGTTGGTCTGGTCGAGGAGTTGCTGCAGCGCTTGGGTGACCATCGGGCCGCGCCATACCATCGGCTCGTCCGGATCGATCATGAAGCCGATCGAGGACACCTGCACGCCGTGGTTTTCCAGCGGCTCCATGGTCTTGCCGTCCAGGCTTTCCGGACGCGCGTTAATCCCGAGCATGGTCGGCTGCGACGGACCGTAGATGTCGGCATCCAGGATGCCGACGCTGGCGCCCTCTGCAGCCAGCGCCAGGGCCAGGTTCACGGCGGTGGTCGACTTGCCGACGCCGCCCTTGCCCGAAGCGACCGCAATGATGTTCTTCACGTTCGGCATGGTCTTCAGGCCACGCTGCACCGCATGCGACAGGATCTTGACCTGCACGGCGACGCTGACGTTGCCCACGCCCGGGATGGTTTTCACGCCGTTCACGACCGCAGCGCGCAGCGCGGCGATCTGGCTCTTGGCCGGGTAACCGAGTTCGAGGTCGAGCGCAACATCGGCGCCGTCGACCTGGATGTTCTTGATGGACCGCGAGGACACGAAGTCCTTGCCGGTATTGGGATCGATAACCTTCGACAATGCCGCCTTGACGTCGTCCGCAGTGATGCTCATGTGTTTCTCCGAATGTGATGAGCGCAGTGTAGCAAAAAAAGCAGGATTTTCCTGCGCCGCGCTTTTATCCGATGACGCGAACCCGGCCACAGCCCCTGCTGGGATAGGTTCTTGCGGCTATCCACTGGTAAAATGGTTTCTTTTTTATCCTACCGAGCGTTTCGACCATGACCCGCAAGCTGTTCGTCACTACCGCACTGCCCTACGCCAACGCCGCCTTCCACATCGGTCACATGATGGAGTACATCCAGGCCGACATCTGGGTCCGCTTCCAGCGAATGCAGCGCGACGGCGACGTTCAGAGGCAGGTGCACTTCGTCTGCGCCGACGACACCCACGGCACGCCGATCATGATCGCCGCCGAAAAGGAAGGCATCACGCCCCAGGAATTCGTGGCGAAGATCGCCGCCGGCCGCGCCCAGTACCTGGACGGCTTCCATATTGCTTTTGACAACTGGTATTCGACCGATTCGCCGGAAAACGTCGAGCTGTCCCACGGCATCTACCGCCGCCTGCGCGATGCCGGCCTGATCGTCACCAAAACCGTCGACCGCTTCTTCGACCCGGTCAAGGGCATGTTCCTCGCCGACCGCAACATCAAGGGCGAATGCCCGAAATGCGGCGCGAAAGACCAGTACGGCGACAATTGCGAAGTCTGCGGCGCCGCCTACCAGCCGACCGAACTGGTCAATCCTTTCTCGGTCTTCACCGGCTCGACCCCGATCCTGAAGCCCTCCGAGCAGTATTTCTTCAAGCTGTCCGACCCGCGCTGCTTCCATTTCCTCAAGGACTGGCTGAATACCCCGGGCCGCCTGCAGCCTGAAATGGTCAACAAGGTCTCCGAGTGGCTGGGCGAGTCCGGCGAAAAACTGGCCGACTGGGATATTTCGCGCGACGCGCCCTATTTCGGCATCCCGATTCCCGATGCGCCGGGCAAATTCTTCTATGTGTGGCTGGACGCGCCGGTCGGTTACCTGGCGTCCCTGAAGAATTATTTCGACAGGCAGGGTCTCGACTTCGCCGCTTTCCTGAACGATCCCGCGTCCGAGCAGGTTCACTTCATCGGCAAGGACATCGTCTCCTTCCACCTGCTGTTCTGGCCGGCGATGCTGAATTTCTCCGGCCACCCGATCATCGACAAGCTGAAAGTGGCGGTGCACGGCCACCTGACCGTGAACAACGAAAAGATGTCGAAGTCGCGCGGCACCGGCATCTCGCCGCTGCGCTACCTGGAACTGGGCATGAATCCGGAATGGCTGCGCTATTACCTGGCCTTCAAGCTCAATGCCAAGGTCGAGGACCTCGACTTCAGCGGCGAGGATTTCGTCGCCCGCGTGAACAGCGACCTGATCGGCAAGTACGTCAACATCGCCAGCCGCTGCGCCGGCTTCATCGCCAAGAAATTCGACGGCAAGCTCGCTTCGGACCTGTCGGACAACGCCAAATCGTGGATCGCGAAAGCGCTGTACTTCCACGGCACGGCGCGCCAGGCGAATATCGCCGCCGCCTTCGAAGCGCGTGACTACGGCCGCGCACTGCGCGAGATCATGGAGATCGCCGACGTCACCAACCAGTTCGTCGACGAGAACAAGCCATGGATCCTGGCCAAGGACGAGACCAGGCTGGCCGAGCTGCACGATGTCTGCACCGCCGCCCTGATCCTGTTCCGCCAGCTCACCATCATGCTCTCGCCGGTGCTGCCGCAAGTGGCCGCGCGCGTGGCCGAATTCCTGGGCGACGCGTCCTTCAGCTGGGCCGACACCGAAGGCGAGCTGGTGCACAGCACGATGCTGGGCCGCAGCATCGGCGCCTACAGCCACCTGATGCAGCGCGTCGACGCCAAGATGGTCGAAAGCCTGTTCGACAAGCCGGCCGCGGTCGTGTCGGACGCCTCGCTGGCGGTCGCCGCCCTGGCCCCGGTTGACAGTGACGAGGACACGATCGAAGAACTCGCTCCCGAAATCACGATCGACGATTTCACGAAAATCGACCTGCGCGTGGCGAAGATCGTCAACTGCGAACACGTCGAGGGATCGAGCAAGCTGCTGCGCCTGACGCTCGACATGGGCGAAGGCCGCCACCGCAATGTGTTCTCGGGCATCAAGTCGGCGCACCAGCCGGAAGACCTGATCGGCAAACTGACGGTGATGGTCGCCAACCTGGCGCCGCGCAAGATGAAATTCGGCGTCTCCGAAGGCATGGTGCTGTGCGCCTCGGCGGCGGACGAAAAGACCAACCCGGGCCTGTACCTGCTCGACCCGATGCCGGGCGCGACTCCCGGCATGCGCATCCGCTGACACCCTTGCGGCGGCGTTATAATGCGGGCGTTCCCAAAAGAAACACGCTTTCAGACTAACGCCCCTTCAAACCCTTGATAGGTAGCCAAAAAAATGACCGAATTGTCTCCCCTCCGCCACATCCCGCAGGCCAACGTGTTTCGCAAGGGCGACGTCTTCGTCCTGTTCGGCGAATTGTTCGGCCGCGGCTATGTGAACGGCCTGATCGATGAGGCGCGCAAGGCTGGCATGACCATGGTCGGCATCACCGTCGGCCGCCGCGACGAGACCGGCGCCCTGCGCGCGCTCAACGCTGAAGAGCTGCTCGAAGCCGAAGAAAAGCTCGGCGGGCGCATCATCAATGTGCCGCTGATGGCCGGCTTCGACATGGACGCTCCCGAAGGCGAGCAGAACCCGACCGAAATGCTGTCCGGCGTGACCCTGAAGGGCTGGCAGGAAGACAAGCTGGACTGGGAAAAGATCGAGCGCTGCCGCGAAGCCGGCGTGCGCCGCTTCACCAGCTCGGCCGCCCAGGTCATGGCCGAGGTCGACAAACTGGTCCCGGCAGGCGCGAATGTCTTCTTCGCCCATACCATGGCCGGCGGCATTCCCCGGATCAAGGCGTTCCTCGCCATTGCCAACCGCATCTACAAAGGCCGCGGTGAGCGCTTCATGTCTTCGCGCGCCCTGCTCGACAGCGATCTCGGCAAGCTGATCCTGATGAACTTCGACGAAGTCAGCGCCAACACGCTGAAATACCTGATCGACGCCTCGAGCGCGATCCGCGAGCGCGTGACGGCCGCGGGCGGCGAAGTGCGCTACACGGCCTACGGCTACCACGGCACCGAGATCCTGATCGGCGGGCAGTACCGGTGGCAGACCTACACGAATTACACCCAGGGCTATGCCAAGATGCGCCTGGAAAGCATCGCCCAGGCCGCCTGGAAGTCCGGTGTGCTTGCCACCGTCTTCAACTGCCCGGAAATCCGCACCAATTCGTCCGACATTTTCGTCGGTGTCGAACTGTCGCTGTTCCCGCTGCTGACCGCGCTCAAAAAAGAAGGCGGCGGAGAATGGGCAGAGAAGCAATGGGCAATCTGCCAGGAACTTTTGGGCGAAGGCACTTCCCTGCAGTCGCTGCTCGACATGATCGAAGGCTATAACAACGACCCGACCAGCGCCCAGTTCCGCAATTTCGAAGCCTGGCCGATGGACAATACCCCGGCGCTGGCCGACGTCATGATCGGCACCTCGGAAGCGATTACCGACCTGCACAAGGACCGCAAGGCCCTGATCACCGATCACCTGTCCTCGCTCGTGCTGGAAGGCGCCGGGCCGCTGATGTTCCATGGCGCGTCGGAAAAAATTGCGCCGGTACTGTGGCTGAACCATGACATCATCGCGCGCCAGCTGAACGCGCTGCATCCTTGAACCCACATCGACTGACTACTTACTCTCATGCCTAAATTTAACGGATACGTGTCCGACCATACCAAGTTCATCGATGAACTGAAATCGACCACCCCTGGCATCGAAGAGCGCCAGCAGGAAGGCCGTTCGCTGCTGTGGGACAAGCTGCCGATCTCGCTCGACGAAGAAGAGCGATTGAAGCAGTCGCGCCTGCGCCAGGGGGCCTATCCCTACCAGAACAAGGTGTAAAGGCTGACGGGCATGCTGCCGGAACAGGCCGCGCCGGATGCGCCGGAAACATTGCCATCCGATCCCTCCGGCCTCGACGATGTCGCCGCCGCCGCCACGTTGGCGGCCACTGCGCGCCTGTACGGCGAGCCGCTGCTGCGCATGCCCACCGACCTCTACATTCCACCGGATGCGCTCGAGGTCTTTCTCGACGCTTTCGAGGGGCCGCTCGACCTGCTGCTCTACCTGATCCGCAAGCAGAACTTCAACATCCTCGACATCCCGATGGCGCAGGTCACCCTGCAATACCTGGTTTATGTCGAGCAGATCCGCAAGAGCAATCTGGAACTGGCTGCCGAATACCTGTTGATGGCTGCGATGCTGATCGAGATCAAGTCGAGGATGCTGCTGCCCAAGCGGCAGGACGAGCTGGTCGACGATGGCGGCGACCCGCGCGCCGAACTGGTGCGGCGCCTGCTGGAATACGAACAGATCAAGACCGCCGCGCTGACGCTCGGCACGCTGCCCCAGGAAGGACGCGATTTCCAGCGGCCATCGCTGCACGTGGAGCAGAGCCTGACGCCGGTCCTGCCCGTGGTCGACCCCTACGACCTGCAGCGCGCCTGGCTCGACGTGATCCGCCGCGCCAAGCTGACCCAGCACCACCGGATCGGGCGCCAGGAATTGTCGGTGCGCGAGCACATGTCGGCCATCCTGCGCACGCTGCAGTCGCAACGCTTCGTCGAGTTCGGCGAGCTGTTCGCAGGACAAGCGTCGGTGCCGATCGTCGTCGTGCACTTCGTTGCCCTGCTCGAGCTGGCCAAGGAAACCCTGGTCGAGATTACCCAGGCCGAACCGTTCGCGCCGATTTACGTGCGACTGGCATACTCGCCGGCATGAGCCAGCCAGACCGTCCAGCACATTTTCACTTTTAAGCCTCCACACACATGAAAATCATTACGACCATTGAGGAGCTGCGCGACCAGATGCGCGGCCAGCTGCGCACCGCTTTCGTGCCGACGATGGGCAACCTGCACGAAGGCCACCTGTCGCTGATGCGCTTGGCACGCAAGCACGGCGACCCGGTCGTTGCCTCGATTTTTGTCAACCGCCTGCAATTCGGCCCGAACGAAGACTTCGAAAAATATCCGCGCACCTTCCAGGCCGACGTCGAGAAGCTGGAAAAGGAAGGCGTGTATGTGCTGTTCGCGCCGACCGAGAAAGACCTGTATCCGGAACCGCAGGAATACCGCGTGCAGCCGCCGGACATGCTGGGCAATACCCTGGAAGGCGAATTCCGTCCGGGCTTTTTTGGCGGCGTGTGCACGGTGGTCACGAAACTGTTCTCCTGCGTCCAGCCGCGCGTGGCCGTGTTCGGCAAGAAGGATTACCAGCAGCTGATGATCGTACGCAACATGGCGCGCCAGTTCGCCCTGCCGACCGAAATCATCGGTGCGGAAACCTACCGCGCCGAGGACGGCCTGGCCCTGTCGTCGCGCAACATGTACCTGTCGCCCGAGGAACGCGCCGAGGCGCCGGCCCTGTACCGGGGCCTGAACTTCGTCGCCGACGAGATCCGCGGCGGCCACCTCGACATCTTCTCGGTCGAGCGCGAAGCGATGGCGCAACTGGCCGCACGGGGCTGGAAGCCGGACTATATTTCGGTACGCAAGCGCATCGACCTGCAGCCGCCCTCGGCCGGCGACCTGGCGCAAGGCACGCCGCTGGTCGTGCTCGCAGCCGCCAAGCTCGGCACGACGCGCCTGATCGACAACCTCGAAATCTGAGGCCATGCAGCCCATGACTACCGCCGTGACAGACCACCCTCCCCGTCCGCCCCGCAAGGGCGTGCCGCGCCCGGGCGACCAGCTGGCGCGCATCGCGCCGACCATGTCGCCGCATGAAATGCGCGACCCCTTCGACATCGGCGAAACGCTGGCGACGCTGGCCGAGTCGGGCGAGCCGATCACCATCTTCCCCGCCGGCCAGGTCGAGCCGCTGCTGGCGCGCATCGCCTCGGTCGATCCGGAAGAGCCGCATTTCGTGCTCGACATTGCCAGCGATGGCGTACTCGCGCCCGGCCGCGCGACTTTCGTCGCCGCCCTGGGCGGCAACGCCAAGCTGCAATTCGACCTCGACAGCGGCTGGGGCAGCGCGCCCGGCCAGCCGAACCTGGTGCCCGCCGTGTTCCCCGACACCTGCCTGGTCCTGAACCGGCGCGCCGCGCCCCGCCTCGACACCCCGGTCAACGGCAGCCATGCGGCCACGTTCACGCTGATGAACAAGCAATTCGAGTTGCCGCTATGCGATTACTCGGTCGGCGGCGTCGGCCTGCGCGCCACCCCCGAGCAGGCCGCCGAGCTGCACCTGGGCCGCAAACTGAAAGGCGTGCACCTGCAACTGGGCCCGGCCTTGGCGATCGTTGCCGACCTCGAGATTCGCCTGCTGCGGCCTTTCCGCAGTTTTCTATTGGGCGAGCAGGTGCAAGTCGGCTGCAGCATCGACAACATCGAAATGCAGATGCGGCAGACGCTGGAGCGGCTGGTGACGTCGAATCGGGGGCGTTGAGCGCGCCGGGTGTTCAGGCGGTGCTTGAACGCGTGAGCGGCAGAGCCGCCCACCCTACAGTCAAGCTCGACGTAGGGTGGGCGGTCCCCCGCTCACGCGTTCAATGCCCACATGAACAGCACAAACCCTACTGCGTCACCGCCTGCGCCCAGGCCAGCGCCGACAGGTGCGCCTTGTTGACATCGTAGGGAGTCAGGCCGAGCGACTCGGCCAGCGAGCCGACCAGGTTCGAACTGAGCTCGCAGGCTTCCGCCAGGGCCAGATACTGCCCGTACATGCCTTCGCGGCGCAGCAGGGCGCGCACGACTTCGGGTGGCAGCGGGATGGTTTCCAGCACTTGCTGCATCGGCAGGCCGAGCAGGCGGTCGAGCAGGGAAAACATGCCGGCGACGAACAGGTTTTCGCCCTCGCCTTTCGGCAGCGTGTGCAGGCCGAGCAGCTCGGTCAGGCGGCCGCGCACCACGGCCGTTTCCATCAGCACCGGCGAATAGCCGCTTTCGCTGGCGCCGGCCAGCAGCAGGGTCAGCCAGCGGTAGAGCGGCGCATAGCCCATCAGGCTGATGGCCTGGCGGATCGACTGCACGTCGCGCCCGGCGCCGAAACCGGCCGAGTTGATGTTGCGCAGCAGCTTGTAGGTGAGTGCCGGGTCGCGCTTGAGCACGCTTTCCAGCTTGGGGATGTCCTCGTTGTTCTGCACCATCTGCATCAGCTGCAGGATGATGGTCTGGCCCGGGTTCAGGCCCGTGACCGTGTTGCCGGGGCGCGGCGTCAGGTGCAGCTTGCCCACGAAGGCGTCCAGGCCGAGCGTGGCGCAGGCGTCGTAGTCGATCCAGTTGCTCACCGGGCGGCCCAGCATGCGCAGGTTAGATCCCTTCGCCGCCGCATAGCTGCGCGCCTGCTCGGCCACGTTGATGCCGGCAAAGCGCATCTCGACGTGGGAGGCGTACGGCGCCAGCGCCTTGGTGATGTGTTTCGGTTCCAGCCCGCGCAGCGAGATGCCGACGCCGCCGGTGCGCACGGCCTGGATCGCGGCGCGCGATTGCGGGTCCATCAGGTGGCGTGCCTGCAGCGACAGCACGGTGTGCTCGGGCGGCAGCGCGAACAGCGCGTCGGTCGAGAGCATGGCCGGGACGGCGTCGAGGTAAAGCTGCTTGTCGCGCAGCAGCCAGCCGTGCTCCTCGTGCTGGACGTGCTCGGCAACGAAGCCGACCAGGGTTTCCAGCTCGGCGTCGGGAACCGGCAGGCCGCCCCGCTGCCACAGCAGTTCGTAACCGATGACCCGCTGCGCAGAATCGAGCAGCGGTTCGCGAACAATGTAATTAGTGTGTTGCATGGATACAGTCGCGAAAAAAACAGGGCGCCTAAGAAAATGCTCAGGGCAAGGCGCGTCGTCGAAGACAGTACGCTAGTACGGCGAGACGATGCAACGCCGTCATGAGGGTTTTATTAGGCGCTCCTAGAAGCCCAGGCTGTCGAGGAGGTCGTCGACCTGCCCCTGGTTCGCCACGACTTCGACGTTGCCCTCAGGCTTGATCTGCGGCCCGTTCAACAGGCCATTGTCGAGGTCGCGCTTGATTTCGCTCGGGGCGAAATCGATCAGCACCTGCACCAGCTGTTTTTCGAGGTCTTGCGCGATCGAGGTGATCTTGCCGATCACCTGGCCCGTCAAATCCTGGAAATCCTGGGCCAGCATGATGTTCATCAGCTCGGCGCGGGTGGCCGTTGCCGCCCGCTCGTTTTCCGCCATCGCCTTGACGCTGCGCTCAGCCAGGGCTTTCCAGTCCGACTCGCCGGCCGTACCGCTGTCGAGCAACGCCTGCCAGGCACTGCCGATCTCCGCGCTGCGGCTTTCGATCGCGTCCTGCAGCGGGCTGGCCGTGTCGGTCGCGTCGAGCACGCGCTTGGCGGCCTGCTCCGACAGCCGCGCCACATAGTCGAGGCGGTCGCGCGCGTTCGGAATGTCGCTCGCCGCTTTTTCAACCAGCTTGTCCAGGCCCAGGCCGCGCAGGCTGTCGTGCAGCGTGCGCGTCATGTGGCCTACCCGGCACAGCACTTCCTCGTGCGACACTGCCTCGGCGCTTGGCTGGAGCATGATTACGCCTTTTCCATTTTCTCGAAAATCTTGTTCAGCTTTTCGTCGAGCGTGGCCGCGGTGAACGGCTTGACGACGTAGCCGCTGGCGCCGGCCTGGGCCGCCGCGATGATGTTTTCCTTCTTCGCTTCGGCGGTCACCATCAGCACCGGCAGCTTGGCCAGCGCCGGATCGGCACGAATGTTCTGCAGCATGGTCAGGCCGTCCATGTTCGGCATGTTCCAGTCGGAGACCACGAAGTCGAAAGTCTCGCTGCGCAGCTTGGCCAGCGCCATGACGCCGTCTTCCGCTTCGTCGACGTTCGCGTAACCCAGTTCCTTCAACAGATTCCGGACGATGCGGCGCATCGTCGAGAAATCGTCAACAACCAGGAAACGCATCTTTGGATCTGCCATGAATTACTCCGTTGATTCTCTTACTTTGGTTAGTGTGGCTTGAGTCAAGCAAGCTCAAGTCTAGCAGTTTTGTTGCCGTACGGCGATAAAAGCGGCGGAAAAGAGTCGATCCGGATCAAACACGCAACGCTCGGCCGCCGTGCGCCGCCATATGGCCGAGCACGAGTCCCGGCAGCGCCGTCAAGGGGGCCACTTCGTGGGCGGCGCCGATGGCAATGGCTTCGCGCGGCATGCCGAAGACGACGCAGGACGCTTCGTCCTGGGCGAAATTCTGCGCGCCTGCGTTTTTCATTTCCAGCATACCAGCAGCGCCGTCTTTTCCCATGCCCGTCAGGATCACGCCGACGGCGTTCTTGCCGGCCGCCAAGGCTGCCGAGCGAAACAGCACGTCGACCGAGGGCCGGTGCCGGTTGACCGGCTCGCTTTGCTCGATCTTGGTCATGTAGTTGGCGCCGGAGCGGGTCAGCAGCAGGTGCGAGTGGCCCGGAGCGATGTAGGCGTGGCCGGGCAGGACACGTTCGTTGCCGGCCGCTTCGATCACGCGGATCTTGCACAGCGAATCGAGGCGGCGCGCGAACGAGGTCGTAAAACCTTCCGGCATGTGCTGGGCGATCAGGATGCCCGGGCAGTCCGACGGCATCTGCATCAGGAATTCGCGGATCGCCTCGGTGCCGCCGGTCGAGGCGCCGATGATGATCAGTTTTTCCGACGAAGTCAGCGGGCTGCGCAGCTGCGGCAAGGCGGTCGTCGGTGCGGAACTGGCGCTGGCGCGCTTGACGCGCGCCTTGGATGCGGCGCGGATCTTGTCGGCGATCAGCTCGGTGTACTCGCGCATGCCGGCCTGGATCGACAGCTTCGGCTTGGTGACGAAATCGACGGCGCCCAGCTCCAGCGCGCGCAGCGTGATTTCCGAGCCGCGCTCGGTCAGGCTGGAGACCATCAGCACCGGCATCGGACGCAGGCGCATCAGTTTTTCCAGGAAGTCGAGGCCATCCATCTTCGGCATCTCGACGTCGAGGGTCAGCACGTCCGGGTTGTGTTGCTTGATCAGTTCGCGCGCGACGAGCGGATCGGGCGCCGTGGCGACCACTTCCATGTCCGGCTGCGAATTGACAATCTCGCTCATCACGCTGCGGATCAGGGCCGAGTCGTCGACGATCAGGACCTTAATTTTCATCGTCATATCCCAGGTTGTCAGAACAAATCGATCTCGCCGCCGACCGGCTCGACCTTGAGCCGCTTGGCATAGTCGAGCTCGCGTTTGGCGAGCGTGTCGTTCCGGGTTTGCATGAGTTTCTTGACCAACACCTTGCCCGTGCGCGGGAAGAAATACACCTTGCGCGGATGGATGTCGTTCAAGTCTTCGGCCAGCACCGGGATGCGTTCGGTTTTCAGGAACTGCATCACGAAGGCGGCATTGCGTTCGCCCACATTCATTGCCGTGAAGCCCCTCAGTACGGCGCCGCCGCCGAACACTTTCGCTTCCAGGTGCTCGCGCCGCGCGCCGGCTTTCAGCAGGTCGTTGATCAGGATTTCCATCGCAAAGGTGCCGTAGCGCATCGAGGCCGATACCGGACTGCCGGCGTCGCCGCCGCCGTCGGGCAGCATGAAGTGGTTCATTCCGCCGAGACCCGTGACGCGGTCGCGGATGCAGGCCGACACGCAGGAGCCGAGCACGGTCACGATCAGCATGTTGCTGCCAGTGTAGTAATACTCGCCCGGCAGGATCTTCGCCGCTTCGCAATCGAAGGTGCGGTCGTAATAGACGTTGGTGGCGAACTGGTGATTGGGATGCATGAGGGAGTGCCCGAGCCTGGCGCTAGCCGCGACCTTCGTTAAGTTCGTAGACTGTCTTGCCGCGCAGACGCAGCGAGTTGGAAACGTAGAGGAAATTTTCGGAATGGCCCGCGAACAGCAGCGCGTGCGGCTTCATCAGGGGCACGAAGCGCGCCAGGATCTTGCGCTGCGTTTCCTTATCAAAGTAAATCATCACGTTGCGGCAAAAAATGGCGTCGAAGGGTTCCTTCAAGGCCCAATTCTCGCCAAGCAAGTTCAACTGGCGGAAGGTGACCAGCTGGCGCAGTTCCGGCCGCACGCGCACCATGCCTTCGTGCCGTCCCTTGCCGCGCAAGAAAAAGCGCTTCAGGCGCTCGGGCGCCAGTTTTTCGATCCGGTCGAGCCCGTACATGCCTTCGCTTGCCGTGGCCAGCACACTGGTATCGATATCGGTGGCGATCACCCGCACCGGCGGGGTCAGGGTATCGAAGGCCTCGCACAGCGTCATGGCGATCGAGTACGGCTCTTCGCCGGTGGAACTGGCCGAGCACCAGATCGTCAAAGGCGCGTTCGCACTCACATTCTCGCGTCCGCGCACGGCCATCGCATGCTCGGCCAGCAGCGGAAAATGGTGGGCTTCGCGGAAGAACGAGGTCAGGTTCGTCGTCAGCGCATTGGTGAAGGACTCCCACTCCTCCTTCATGCGGCCCGCTTCGAGTTCGTCGAGGTAGGTGGCGAAGGACTGGATGCCGGTCGCGCGCAGGCGCCGCGCCAGGCGGCTGTAGACCATTTCCTGCTTGCTGTCGGCCAGCGAGATGCCGGCACGGCTATAGATCAGGGCGCGCACGCGCTCGAAGTCGGCGCGCTTGAAGTCAAATTCCTTGACCGTATCGGATTTCTGTAACGGCACTGTGGTTTGCCTTCATTGTTGCCGGCCAGAGGGGCCGGCGGTTGCTCGGTGCCCTTATGCAGCGAGCTTGGAATCGATCAAGCCCATTTCGCTTGAGGACATCAGGCGGTCGATGTCGACCAGGATCAGCATGCGTTCGTCGATCGTGCCCAGGCCGATCAGGTAGTCGGCGCTGAAGGTCGTGCCCAGGTCCGGAGCCGGCTTGACCTGCTCGGGCGTGAGCGTGGTGACGTCCGAGACGCTGTCGACCACCATGCCCATCACGCGGCCGGCGATGTTCAGGATGATGACCACCGTGAACTGGTCGTAGGTCGGCGTGCCGAGCTTGAACTTGATGCGCATGTCCACCACCGGGATGATGATGCCGCGCAGGTTGATCACGCCCTTGATGAATTCGGGCGCGTTGGCGATGCGGGTGACCGCTTCGTAGCCGCGGATTTCCTGCACTTTCAGGATGTCAATGCCGTATTCCTCGAGGCCGAGCGTGAAGGCAAGGTATTCGCTGCCGGCGCCGTCGGTGGCATTCGAAATGGTTTGGCTCATGGACATGGACATGGTGTTTTCCTGGTTAGTAACTTAGTTCAACGTAGTTTCAATTGCATTTCAGGCGATGGCGTCGCCGGCCAGCTGGCGCGACGAGCGCACCAGCGCCGCCACGTCGAGAATCAGCGAGACGCCGCCGTCGCCCAGGATCGTCGCCCCGGAAATGCCGGCCACCTTGCGGTAGTTCGCCTCCAGGTTCTTCACGACCACATGCTGCTGGCCCACCAGGTCGTCGATCAGCAAGGCGGCGCGCCGGCCCTCGGATTCGAGGATGACGACAATGCCCTCGGCCGGATCGGTCACGCGGGCGTCGATGCCGAACACGCCATGCAGTGCGATCAGCGGCAGGTATTCGCCGCGTACCTTCAGCACTTGCCCGCGCCCGGCGATGTCGCGCAGGTCTTCGCGGCGCGGCTGCAGCGACTCGACGACATAGCCTAATGGAAGGATATAGATTTCCGTACCGCAACGTATCGTCATTCCATCCAAAATGGCCAGTGTCAGCGGTAAAGAGATGGAAATCGTGGTGCCGAAACCACGGGCGGAGCGGATGTCGACCGAGCCGCCCATGGAAGTGATATTACGTTTGACAACATCCATACCGACGCCGCGGCCCGAGACATCGGTCACCACGTCGGCCGTGGAAAAGCCTGGCGCGAAGATCAGTTGCCAGACTTCGGCGTCGGGCATGTTGTCGCTGACTGGAATACCGTTCTGCGCCGCCTTGGCGAGGATGCGCTCGCGGTTCAGGCCGGCGCCGTCGTCGGCCACTTCGATGACGATGTTGCCGCCCTGGTGGCCGGCCGACAGGAACAGGCGCCCGGCGTCGGACTTGCCGGCGGCGCGCCGGATTTCCGGCAGTTCGATGCCGTGGTCGATGCTGTTCCTCACCAGGTGGGTCAGCGGGTCGACGATGCGCTCGATCAGGCCCTTGTCCAGTTCGGTCGCGGCGCCGTGCGTGATGAAGTCGACCTTCTTGCCGAGTTTGCCGGCCAGGTCGCGCACCATGCGCGGGAAGCGCGAGAACACGAAGTCCATCGGCATCATGCGGATCGACATCACCGCTTCCTGCAGCTCGCGGGTGTTGCGCGTGAGCTGGGAGACCGAGGACAGCAGGCGCTCGTGCAGCATCGGGTCAAGCCCGCTCGAACGCTGCTCGATCATCGCCTGGGTGATCACCAGTTCGCCGATCAGGTTGATGAGCTGGTCGACCTTTTCCACCGAGACGCGGATCGAGGACGACTCGGCGCCCTTCTCGTCGCGCCTGGCCGCCTTCTTTTCGACGATGTCGACACTCTCGACGAATTTGTCGGCCACGCTGGCCTGCGCCTGCGCCGGCGCGGCATCGACGCCGGCCAGCGCGCGGATCTGCTCGATCGGCTGGAAGAAGCCGTAGCCGCGTTCGTCGTCGGACACTTCCGCGGGCGGCGCCGCTTGCTCGTCGGCCAGGTCGAAGAAGCCGTAGCCCTGCTCGTCCTCGATGCGCGCGCGCTCAAGCGCTTCCAGCGCCCGCTGTTCCGGCGTCAGGGGCGGCGCCTCGAAAATCTTGAGGTCGTTCGGGTCGAGCACGAAGGAGCAGATGGCGACGACGTCGTCCAGGCTCTCGTGGGTCGTGATCACCAGCGCGCTGCGCCCGCCGCCGAGCGGCGTGACCGATACCCGGCCCATCAGGCCGAGTTCGTCCACGAGCGCATTCACGTCGCGCTGCTCGACCACGGGCAGCTCGATCCGGTAGCGGCGCGCGCCTTCGCCGGCCACGGCCTGGGCCTTGGGCTCGGCGTGCAGGAAGGATGGCGCCACCATCGTCGCGGCCGGCACCAGGCCTTCCGACAGGTCGTGCAGCATCATGCGCACATTGGCGACGCTGTCCTGGTCGACGGGGGCGCCGTTGCGGTGGCCGTCGAGCTGCATCTTGAGCGTGTCCTTGGCGGCCAGGAAAGCGTCCACGTGCTGCGCCGTGAGCGCCATTTCGCCCTTGCGGATACGGTCCAGCAGGGACTCGAGCACGTGCGTCACTTCGCTCATGTCGGTGATGCCGAAGGTCGAGGCGCCGCCCTTGACCGAGTGGGCGGTGCGGAAGATGGCGTTCAGGTCTTCGGCATCGGGCGCGGCGACGTCGACGGCCAGCAGCAGCCGCTCCATTTCGGCGAGCAGCTCTTCGGCTTCGTCGAAAAAGACCTGGTAAAACTGGCTGATGTCGATCGTCATGGTGAAACCCTGCAAAAAACCTGGTGCATTCGATGCTGCGGCATGCGATCAGCCGATGACTTTTTTGACGACCTCGATCAGGCGCTGGGGGTCGAAGGGCTTGACCAGCCAGCCATTCGCACCGGCCGCGCGACCCTTCGATTTCATTTCGTCGGAGGACTCGGTGGTCAGCATCAGGATCGGCACTTTCTGGTACTCGGGCAGGCCGCGCAGGTGCTTGATCAGGGTCAGGCCGTCCATGCGCGGCATGTTCTGGTCGGTCAGCACCAGGTCGACCACCTGGTTTCTAGCCTTGTCCAGGCCGTCCTGGCCGTCGACCGCTTCAAGAACCTGGTAACCGGCCGCTTTCAGGCTGAACGCCACCATCTGGCGCAGCGAGCTCGAATCGTCGACCGCGAGAATTGTTTTAGCCATGTTGTGCTCCTGCTCTTTTCGTAGTGTGGGTTGCGCGCGATTTGTCAAACACTGCTGGAACGCTCTTAGAACAGTTCAATATCGCCGCTTTCGAGATGCTGCTGTTCGACCGACTTGCGCAGGACGCTGCGCAGTTCGAGGGACTGGATCGCCAGCGCCATGCTGACCTTGCCGAGGCGCTCGACGATTTCGTCGCTGCCCGTCTCGGGCCGGATGTCCGCGCCGTGTTCGTCGAGCGTGCCGAGGAATTCGCGCAGGCCCGTCACGCGCTTCAGGGTACGGTCGATGAGCTGGCTCGTCATGTCCTGGAACTGCATGCTGGTGATCGCCGAATTGACGTGGGTGCCGATTTCGCCCGACATCGCGGCCAGCTGCGCCGAATCCTCGGCGCTCGGCGTGCCGCCGGCCAGCAGGCGGTCGATCGCTTCCTGGCGCGCGCCCACCGCCTGGTGGATCGCCATGAAGCTCGTGGTCAGCTTGTCGACCGCTTCCTCGAGCAGCAGCTCGGTCTGGCGCAGGTCGGTCTCGACCTCGCTCAGGTGGCGCCGGCCGTGCGTGGACACGCCCGACAGCAGGCGCTTCACGTGCGAGCCTAAAATCTTTTTTCTTGCCATCATGTTCCTCGATTCCTGTCGCGCGCTTTATTTCGTCGCCGGTGGCAGCGCTGCGGCTACCGCCCGCGCGGCCGCCTTGCCGTCCGCGCCAGGCACGTCGAGCGTGGCCGCGTCGCGCATCACCGCGTCTTCGGTGCGCTTGTTCATCACGATGATGCTGATGCGGCGGTTAATCGGGTTGAACGGGTCGGCCCGGTCGAGCGGCGCCGCCGCCGCCAGGCCCACCACGCGCAGGATCTTCTCGTCGGCCAGGCCGCCCACGACCAGCGCGCGCCGCGAGGCGTTGGCGCGGTCGGCCGAGAGCTCCCAGTTACTGTAACCGGCGTCGCTGAAATACGGCGTGGAATCGGTGTGGCCGGACAGGCCGATCCGGTTCGGCACGTCGTTCAGCACGAAGCCGAGCACGTTCAGGATTTCGCCCGTGTAGGGCTGCAGCGTCGCCTTGGCCAGCGCGAACATCGGGCGGTTCTGCTCGTCCACGATCTGGATGCGCAGGCCTTCGCTGGTGATGTCGAGCAGCAGCTGGTTCTGGTATTTCTTGAGCAGGGGATTCGCTTCAATGACCGACTCGATCTTTGCTTTCAGCGTTTTCAGGCGCTCGCCCTCGGCCTTTTCGAGCGCGGCCTTGGCGGCGTTCAGGTCGTAGGTCTTCTTGTTGGTCTCGGTATCGCCCTTGTTGACCTGGCCGTTGCGGCGCGTCAGGTCGGTGCCGCCGCCCTTGATGACCGAGGAGCTGTCGCCGGAGCCGGAGCCGCCTTCCATCGCCACCTTCAGCGGGTTCTTGAAGTGTTCCGCAATGCCGTCGAGGTCGCCCTTGGAGGTCGAGCCCAGCAGCCACATGAGCAGGAAGAAGGCCATCATCGCCGTCACGAAGTCGGCGTAGGCGATCTTCCAGGCGCCGCCATGGTGCCCGCCAGCGGTCTTCTTGATCCGCTTGACGATAATCGGGCGCATTCCTTCATCGGCCATCAGATGCTCCCCTTACTTGCTCTTCGACTTCTTGATGTGCTCTTCAAGCTCGGCAAACGTCGGGCGCTCGGTCGAATACAGTACCTTGCGGCCGAATTCGATGGCCAGCGCCGGTGCGTAGCCGTTCAGGCTGGCCAGCAGCGTGACTTTCACGCACTGGAACATCTTCGAGGATTCGTCCAGCTTCTGCTCGGCCAGGCTCGACAGCGGCGCCACGAAACCGTAGGCCAGCAAGATGCCGAGGAAGGTGCCGACCAGGGCTTTCGCGATCAGGATACCCAGTTCGGCCGGCGGAATGCCCACCGATTCCATCGTGTGCACCACGCCCATGACGGCGGCGACGATGCCGAAGGCCGGCAAACCGTCGCCGAGTTTGGCAATCACGTGGGCCGGCACCGCGCCTTCGTGGTGGTGGGTATCGATTTCGTTGTCCATCAGGTTCTCGATCTGGAACGCGTCCATGTTCCCCGAGACCATCAGGCGCAGGTAGTCGGCGATGAATTCGATGATGTGATGGTCGGCCAGCACCAGCGGGTATTTCGAGAACAGGGGGCTCGCTTCCGGCGCTTCGATGTCGCCTTCGATCGACATCAGGCCTTCCTTGCGCACTTTCGAGAGTATGTCGAACAGCAGCGACATCAGCTCCATGTACATCTCGCGCGTGTACGGCGAACCCTTGAACAGGCCCGGCAGCGCCTTCATGGTCGCCTTGATCGACTTGTTATTGTTACCGACAAAGAAAGCGCCGACCGCCGCGCCGCCGATCATCAACAGCTCGATCGGCTGGAACAGGATGGCCGCGTGGCCGCCGGCGAGGATGAAGCCGCCGAACACCGAGGCGCACACGATGACGTAACCAATAATGACTAACAAATAGTGCTCCAGAAGACGGCCGATGGTGACCGGTACATGGCCTGGGCATGGGCCAGGGAAGTCGCGTTTTCGAGAAAAGTTGTCTCAGAAAAAATATTTACTTGCGGAACTACTGCATCTGAAACAATAGCTTGAGAATAGCCTACGGGCAAGTAAAAAGGCCGCTTGTGTCTCTTAAAAGTGCCATATGTAAAGAGTCCGGCCCGTATCGTGATGACAGAGCGATAAGGTCGGGGGATGACCCTCGACGCCGAACTCGTAACTCATCAACATGCTGCCGGGGCGCATCTCGCGCTGCGCCTTTCGCCACAGCGCGCTCATGGCGGCCGGCGACAGGTAGGCAAAGACCACGTCGAAGCTGCCGAAATCGAGGCTGTCGTAGTCGCCGCGGATGAAACGGGCACGGCTGCCGCCGGCACGCGCGCGCAGCCAGCTTGCCAGCCACGGCAGGGGCGCGAGCTCGATCCCGGTGACCTCGGCGTCGGGCCGGCGCCGCGCCAGGTCGAGCACCAGCCCGCCGAGGCCGCTGCCGATATCGATCACGCGGATCGGCCTGCCCTGCGGCAGCTGCTCCGCCACGGTCGCCCAGGCCGACTTGCCGGACGGGTAATACGGCACCTGGGTGCGGAAGGTCGACCAGTACAGCAGCAGCATGAAGAGAAAGATGCCGAGGAACAGGCCGGGGGGCAGCGCGAGCGTGGCGGCGCCGAACAGCGCCAGTGGAAACAGGCCGCCGATCGCGATCCACCACGGGGCAAGTCGCCAGCGCCAGGTCAGCAAGGCGGCGAACGCGCCCTGCAGCAGCGCAGCGGCGAGATAGGAAGGCTGGGCGCCGGCGCGTGCCAGCAGGTAGACGCTGGCCAGGGTCAGCGGAAACGCTGCCGCCTGGCACAGCAAGGCGCGCAGCGAGGGCAAACCGGCCATCGTCAGGAATCGGGGTTCAACAATCGGGCGCGGGCGCGTGGCCCTGGCTGCCGCCCTGGCGGGCTTCGGCTTCGGCTTCGACCCGGGCGGCTTCGGCATTGGCCGCATCCTTGGCCTTGCGCGTCTTGCCGGCGCGTGAAGGCATGTGGCACAGCCCGCACAGGTAATCGCCGTTCAGGTCGAAGGCGTTGACGACGAACTTGCCCTTGCATTTGTTGCAAGACGCCAGCGCCAGCATGTTGCTTTGGAAGAAACGCACCAGGGTCCAGGCGCGGGTCAGCGAGAGCAGCGGCTCTTCGCCAGGCTCGGCCGGCATTTGTTCGAGGTAGAGTTTGTAGGCTTTCATCACGGCCTGGACACCGGTAGCGCCGGCATGTTCGATCAGGAAGTCGTGGATGTTGATGAACAGCGAGGAATGGATGTTCGGCTGCCAGGTCAGGAACCAGTCGGTCGAGAACGGCAACATCCCTTTTGGGGGCGACATGCCCTTCAGTTCCTTGTACAGCTTGATCAGGCGCTCGCGCGACAGCGAGACTTCGCTCTCGAGGAGCTGCAGGCGCGCTCCCAGGTTGATCAGTTCAATCGCAAGCTGGATTTCCTGCGCTTCAGATACGACGCTTTTTTTGCTCATTACCGCTCCGCTTCAGTCCGATCATCCTACACCACCGGACTCCCGCCCAGCGATCTTTTAGGCAATTTCTTCGGCTGGCTGACCGGCCATCAGGATGGCGGCGTGCGACTGGGCCAGGGCGCGGTCCTTGGTGTGACTGGTGAGCATCGACAGGATGGCGGTGTCGTCGAAGCGGAAGCGGGCCAGCATCATGTTGCCGCCGGCGAGCTTCAGGATCTGGGCATTGCTCATGCCTTCGATCAGGTCGGCGATGTCGGTCGAGATACCGAGGCGGAAAATGGCGGTGACTTTGTCGCTGCGGATCATTTGCTGGGCCAGCATCAGGTAGCTCAGGTTGGCATCGCGGATTTCAGCCATCATGTCGTTTGCAGTCATTTTCCATTCTCCGTCTATCGTTATCTCTGGCACCGTGTGTGTTGCCAGTGAGATAGATTCTGACTGTATGGAAACTTTTCCGGAATCGGACGAACGCTGTATTTGGCGTCCGCCAAAGACGAAATCCGCCATAGGAGTTTGTCTGACAAACCCTGGCGGATGGAGGAGGCGCTCCTATGAAACGGAGGCAAATTCGATGATGCAAGCTGGGTCGTTTTTCCTGCCCGGACTTTTCCGGCGACCTGCCCATGTGTTGGTTTACGTCAACCAAACGAAGAACTTTAGGGCTGTTCCGAACTATTTTTCAGACTTGTTTCCTGCCGCTCTGAACCTTTAACGGCAGCGTTGGCAAGAACTTGAGGGTTTTTCGAAAATATTTTTGAATATTTTTTCATCGCCCTCTACTGCACCGCCTGTACTTCTTTAACGGCCGCTGCCGCCGGAACTTTAGGCTTGTTGGCAAAATAATTTTCTTGCTACACTCCCGCCCGAACGGCTTCCCCGCCCACGATCCTCGAAGGGACTATGAACGACACCTCAGTTACCCGCATTCTCAGTGGCCTCAGCTCGCGCGCCGACTGCCTCGCGCGCGATGCGCAAGACCCGCTGGCGCCCCTGCGCGAACGCTTCGACTTGCCGGACGGCGTCATCTACCTGGACGGCAATTCGCTTGGCGCGCGTCCGCGCGCGGCGCTGGCCCGGGCCCACGAGGTGGTCGCCTTCGAATGGGGCCAGGACCTGATCCGCAGCTGGAACACGGCCGGCTGGTTCGACATGCCGAAACGCCTGGGGGACCGGCTGGCGCCCCTGATCGGCGCCGGCGCCGGCGAAGTCGTCGTCACCGACACCACCTCGCTGAACCTGTTCAAGGCCCTGGCCGCCGCGCTGCGGATGCAGGCCGAGGGTGCGCAGGCGGCGCGGCGGGTCATCGTCACCGAGCGCAGCAACTTCCCGACCGATATCTATATGGCCGAAGGCCTGGCCAGCTGGCTCGAGCGCGGCTACCGCGTGCGCCTGGTCGATTCAAGCGAGGAATTGGCGAGCGCGATCGACGCCGATTGCGCCGTCGTCATGCTCACCCACGTCAATTACCGCACCGGCTACCAGCACGACATGACGGAGCTGACCCGCCAAGCGCAGGCCGCGGGCGCCCTGGTCGTCTGGGACCTGGCCCACTCGGCCGGCGCGGTGCCGCTCGACCTGCGCGCGGCGAACGCCGACTTCGCCGTCGGCTGCACCTATAAATACCTGAACGCCGGTCCCGGCGCCCCGGCCTTCATCTGGGTGCCCGAGCGCCACCAGGCCGGTTTCCGGCACCCGCTCACCGGCTGGTGGAGCCACGCCACGCCGTTTGCGATGGCGCCCGGGTTTGCGCCCGTCGACGGCATCGGCCGCGCACTGTGCGGCACCCAGCCGGTGCTGTCGCTGGCGCTGGTGGAATGCGGCCTGGAAGTGTTCGAGGAAACCGACATGGCGGCGATCCGCGCCAAGTCGCTGGCGCTGACCGACCTCTTCATCGACCTGGTCGAATCCGTCTGCGCCGGCCACCCGCTCGGCCTGGTGACCCCGCGCGAACACGCGCGCCGCGGCAGCCAGGTCAGCTTCACCCACCCGCACGGCTACGCCGTGATGGCGGCCCTGATCGCGCGCGGCGTGATCGGCGACTACCGCGAGCCGCAGATCATGCGCTTCGGCTTCACGCCCCTGTACACGCGTTTCGTCGACGTCTGGGATGCGGTCGCGATCCTGCACGACATCCTCGAGCGCGAAGATTACGATGTCGCCGCAGAGCGCGGTGCCGTGACATGAACGACGACCAGGACAAGGCCGCCGACTGGCACGGCGCGAAAATGGATTTCAAGGAGTCGATGAGCTATGGCGACTACCTGGGCCTCGGCCAGATCCTGTCGGCCCAGCATCCGCTCTCGCCCAACCACAACGAGATGCTGTTCATCATCCAGCACCAGACCAGCGAACTCTGGGTCAAGCTGATGCTGCACGAGCTGGCGGCGGTGCGGGTCCACCTGCGCGCGGGCGAACTCGATCCGGCCTTCAAGATGCTGGCGCGCGTGGCCCGCATCATGGACCAGCTGGTGCATGCCTGGGACGTGCTGGCGACGATGACGCCTTCGGAATACACGGCGATCCGGCCCTACCTGGGCGCTTCGTCCGGCTTCCAGTCGCACCAGTACCGCGAACTCGAATTCATCCTCGGGAACAAGAACGGCGCGCTCCTCGGCGTGCACGAGAAGAACCCGGCGGCGCATGCCATCCTGGAACGCGAGCTGCATACCGCCTCGGTCTACGACGAAGCGATTCACCTGCTGGCGCGGAGCAGCTTCGGCATCTCGCAGGAACGCCTGGCGCGCGACCCGACCCTGCCGACCGAACACGACGAATCGGTGAAAGCGGCCTGGCTCGCGGTCTACCAGGCGCCGGACAAGCACTGGGCGCTCTACGAACTGGCCGAGAAACTGGTCGACCTGGAGACGGCTTTCCGCTTCTGGCGCTTCCGTCATGTGACCACCGTCGAGCGCATCATCGGCTTCAAGACCGGCACCGGCGGTACCGCGGGCGTGAGCTACCTGCGCAAGATGCTCGACGTGGTGTTGTTTCCGGAACTGTTCGCGCTGCGCACCGCCCTGTGAGCACGCGTAGAATGGCCTGACACATAATGCGGAGCTGCCATGGATGACCCGATGAAGGATGTGCTGATCTTGCCCGGCCTGTGGAATTCCGGCCCGGGGCACTGGCAATCGCTGTGGCATGCCCGTCATCCGCAATGGCGTCGCCTCGAACACCGCGACTGGAACAATCCCGGCCGCGACGAATGGGTCGCCGAAATGGATGCCGCCGTCGCCAGCTGCGACGGCGCGCCGGTACTGGTGGCGCACAGCCTGGGCTGCATCCTGGCCGCGCACTGGGCCGCTTCAAGCTCGCCCCTGCGCGCGGCCGGCGCCTTTCTCGTCGCCCCGAGCGACGTCGAAGCGCCGTCGTATCCGATCGACGCGAATGGCTTTGCCCCGATCCCGCTGTCTCCCCTTCCCTTCCCCAGCATCGTTCTCGCCAGTACCGACGACCCTTTCGTCACGCGCGAGCGTGCGCAGGCCCTTGCCGCGGCCTGGGGCAGCCGCTATGTCGAAATCGGCGCCGCCGACCATGTCAATACCGACGCCGGCTATGGAGACTGGCCCGAAGGCGAGCAGATGCTGCGGGAATTCTGCGCACAGTTGCACACATAGCGTTTCTTTCAGTAAGCTGCTGCCAGTGAGTTGTTGTTTTTTTGGCATGTTGCGGTACTGCATGCGCTATGATTGCAGCTGCATAACCAGGCACTCCTATGGCACACCCGGTTCCACCCCTCTCCCGACCCCTGTCGCTTTACCTCGACTGCTGCCGCCTGCTCGCGGCACTGCTGGTCGTGGCCAGCCATTTCATCTACTACGGAGCGATCGACGCCAGGCATGCTTCGCTGCTGCTCAATCTCGGCCGTGAATCGGTGGTGATCTTCTTCGTGCTGTCCGGCTTCGTGATCGCCTACACGACCGAGCGCAAGGACGGCGGGCTGGGCGCCTATTGCGTGGCGCGCTGCACCCGCATCTATTCGGTGGCGCTGCCGGTCCTGCTGCTGGCCTTTTTTGCCACCGTGGTGATGGCCGCAAGCGGCGTGATACCCCGGGACCACTTCTACCAGCTTGCCAAGCCCTGGCTCTACCTGCCACTGCACCTGCTGTTCATGGGCGAACTGTGGACCATTTCCGAGCCGCCGCCGCTGCTGGGGCCCTACTGGTCGCTCGGCTACGAGGTCTGGTATTACGTGCTGTTCGGCGCGCTGTTCTACCTGCGCGGGCGACGCCGCATCCTGGTCGCCGCTTCGCTGTTGCTGCTCATGGGCCCGAAACTGTGGTTGCTGCTGCCGGTATGGGGCAGCGGCGTACTGGTGTACCGCTGGCAGAAAACACTGGTCATCAAGCGCCCGCTGGCGCTGGCCGGCTGGTGCGCCACGCTGGCGCTGCTGGTCCTGTTCAAGGTATCGGGCACGGACTTCGCGCTGCGTTCGCTGGCCAATGCCACCTGGCCCTTCCCCGGCCTGCCCCTGAAAAGCGCCGACCGCTACCTGGCCGACTACCTGGTCTGCATGCTCGTCGTCGTCAACTTCCTGTGCGCGAAGAGCGCGGTGTTTTCCAGCCTGCTGCGCATCGAGCGTCCAGTGCGCGCCCTCGCCTCCTACACCTTCACGCTCTACCTAGCGCATGCGCTGGTGATGCAGTTGTGGATGACCTATTACCCGCATGCGCGCGACAGCGTCGTGGACGTGGCGGCGCTGGCGCTGACGATCGTCGCCTGCACCTGGCTGGCGGGCCAGCTAACCGAACAGCGAAAGTGGTGGTTCGAGGCCTGCTTCCTGCGCCTGGCGGCGCGGCTGCCGTTCGGCGGGCGCCTGCCCTTGCGATAAACGAGGATAAAAAACGGGGACGAAAAAAAACCGGGCCAGCATGAACTGACCCCCTAAAGTTGGACGGTTAAGTTTGCTAGGCGGCCAAGGGCTGGGTTCTGTATTGCACAGGACTCAGCCCTTTTAGTTTCATCTTGATGCGGTCGTGATTGTAGTAGTGGATGTACTTCCTGAGGCCGGTTTGCAGTTCGTCGAAACTGCTGAATTTGTTCAGGTAAAAGAACTCTGACTTGAGGACGGCAAAGAAGCTCTCCATCGCTGCATTGTCCAGGCAGTTGCCTTTGCGAGACATGCTTTGCTGGACATTCTTTTCTCGCAGAGCCCGCTGAAATGCTGGCATTCGGTATTGCCACCCCTGATCCGAATGCAGCATCGGCCGTTCGCCGGCCTTGAGCTTTGCTAGTGCCTTGTTGAGCATGGCACCAACAAGTTCGAACGCTGGACGCCTGGCAGTCTCGAACGCGACGATTTCACCGTTGTACAAATCCATGACTGGAGACAGGTACAACTTCTCCCCGGCGACATTGAACTCAGTGACGTCTGTCACCCACTTCTGATTGGCCTGCGTTGCTTCAAATTTCCGCTTCAGGACGTGCGGGGCAGCACACCCCACTTCGCCCTTGTACGAGCGGTATTTCTTGGGTCGAACGAGAGATTTAAGGCCCAGCTGTCCCATCAAGCTTTGCACCGTCTTGTGGTTGATTTTCTGGCCCAGTTGCCGGAGCGTTTCGGTGATGCGTCGATAGCCGTATCGCCCCTGATGGCGCGCGAAGATCGCACCGATCTGCTTCTTCACACTCTGATGCTTATCCTCGACCTGCGCCACTTTTTGCTGGTAGTAGAAGGTGCTGCGCGCCAGGCCAGCGAGCTTAAGCAGGCCGGGCAAGGGATAATGCTGCCTTAGTTCGATGACTAT